>CAVRJR010000001.1:0-1705498 GCA_963722095.1 Candidatus Bathyarchaeota archaeon
TCTTGTAGATGAGCGAACTTCAAGGTAAAACTTTACGCCTTTCTCAGTTAACCCGTACATTTCACTATACCGGGTATTTGCAGCATAAGTCAAACGTTTACCTTTAGGCGGCTTACTTGTAATCTTCACTTCAACCAAACCCGTCTGGACCAAAATATCCAGGATATTGCGCAAAATCAGGCAGTTAATATTAACTTTGTACATGATGTGCGTAATTTTTAGGGGTTCACTATGTAGCACTTCAATAACCGCATAAATCAACTCCGCTTGAGAACGCCTCAATTTTGATTCGCCTCCACAATTCGCTTAATTGTAGCAATCCGGTTCTTCGCAGACTCAACAATATCCACAAAGACAATCTCCTGCAGCCCCATAGGTAAATCAGCGATCCCGCAAAGAATCTCCAGCCACGCTTTTTCCTTTTTAAAATCCATGCTTCCACATCACCACGATATTTTGATTAACAGATTTTGAGAAAATAGTACGTCAAGCCTATGCTTAGAGCTGAACTAATAAGTGAAATCGCCACTGGTTTTGCAAAGCGGATCCAGCTTCCATCTATAGCTTTACAGTTTTCCAATTGCTCAAGGCGCTTGTAAATGTGAGGCAAATGATTGGTAACGATAGTGTCAAGTTGCTTTATGATGTAGTCCTGCTTGGTCTCTATTGTTGCGAGACGTTCTTGAATTGTTGGCATTACTGCAGTGCACCTTCCCTTTGAGATTTCATAAAGTCTTCAATTGTTTCTTGCTCGGGCTTAACATGAGGATCTATGGCGCCTTCCCCGCGTGTATCCTCTAAGACTAAGCCAATAATGTCAATGAAGCCCTCGGGGAAAACTGCCGAAGTAGGTGGATCTTCAGGAAAAGCCCTTCCAAGCTCAGCTAAAACTTCGCCATCAGTCACAGTGTTAATTCTTTCTTTCTTTAAACGGTCAAACTTGCCAGTGTATCGAATGAAGTTTCTAGCGACTCCGCTAGGAGATTTTCGATGCGGCAAAATAGTACACTCCAAATCTATTTTTAGCCTTGGCTAAAGGCTAAGACAGGGCGTTAGTCCGTAGGCCTCTAAACTTGCGAGATAATAGCTGTTGATAGCAAGTCAGCAAGCACCTGCTTATAAAACCTTAGACTTTTCAATACGACAAGTGCATATTTGCATTGTCCTAATTATACCGCTTGCATCCAACTTTAAAGTAGTTTTTTTACAGTTTCTTCCTGCAGAATATCGCCTGTTAAAATCAAGATGTGACCATTTTGGCGTTCTGAAAATTTTGAGTGCTTTTGAATGACGCATGAAGGTATTTGCCAGATTTCTTTTGGTTCCATAAATTCATCAAAAATTATGGCGATCAAAAGTCAAAAAGTTGTTGGTCTAAATCTCTTATAACTCCAAGCTGTCTTGAACTTGCGCCATTATGTTTAGTTAATTGCCTAGATATTAATCTGGTATGTGGCACCGGATTTTTCGTCGATTGCATCATAACCTTTTTTTGAACGTACAGAAAGTTTTAGATTCAAACGATCTGCAACAACTTTCTCACCGTAATCCGCAACTAAATTCCCTGTCCAAACAATACGGCGTTCACGAAGTTCCTCTATTAGGTTGCAATATAGTTGCAGCAGATATTTGTCTTGAAAGGCTTTCAGTGGTACTAACGGGGCTAATCTCGGCTCCTTCATAATTGTTGGCGGTTCCCGCGGCTCCTTTGTCGTTATTACTGGTGGTTTAGTTAGATGAGGCTTTTTCGAAAAGCCATGCCAGCCGATAACTTCGCCTTTTTGTCCGCCAAGGATGTCCCATCTGTTTTCGTACTTGAGAACTAATTGAGCCATCTCATCATCAAATTTGAACCTTTGCGACCAATAGTACTTATTCGTAACGTAAGTTTGCTTTTTACGTTTCTGAATAACAAAAGGCGAGTTAAAGAATTCTTGTGAAGGTACAATACAAATCGGACCGCCTGCTTCAGAGTAATCAAAAATAATTGCAAGGAAATCTTTCCAATATTCTCGCCACATAACTCTGACTTTTGGCGTTTCAGAAGAACGAACTATCTGGACTATATCTTGTTTACGACTCCAGCTGGTTGCTCTGTTTTGTTGGAAGCCAAGTGATGTCAATTCGCTTTGGAGCTTTCCCATCTGTCCTCTCTCTTCGATATTAAGGTCATTATAGCAGAACTTAATTTGGGTTGCGTTGGTGGGCGCTGTCAAGTCTGCGGTTGATAGTTATTTTTGTTCTCGCTGTAAACTTTCGGTTGACAGGCTACTATCAAGAGCTGGTCGAACATTACAAGCACTCTTCCAAGATAACTGACTGTTTGCGTTTCACGGTAATTTGCGTCCTTAAGCTTATTTAGCAAAAGTTAATACTGAAGAGTATATTCGGATTCATAAGTGGGAAATAAAAAAGAAAAAGTGAAAGAAATTTTATAACGCAAGCGTTCATTGAAGTGCCATGAAAAAATGTTTTTCAAAGAAAAAAAGATCATTTAGGTAGGGTATTTAGGAATGAATTTCCATCGTTTGATGATTTAGACGTTGTACTTGTCACGTTGACCTCGGATCCTGTGCCATCGGGGCGAATGCTTACAATTATTTCATGTTTTTTGCAGGCTAAAAAGTAATAGATGATAGCCCCAACAATGATGCAAAGCAATAATAAAACGAAAACAATCCAATTAACATCTCTGCCATCTTCATAAACAACTTGAGTTTCGCTTGTAGTCCTTATAGTATAGCCCTGTGGAGTAAGAGCTTCAGTAGCACGTTGTTTTACGTCTGTAGGTGATAATGATGTTTTCACGGTTTCACCAAAGTTATATATTATTTGGCTTAATCGTTTGTTATCTATGCATATTAAAGCTTTACTGTTAAAAAAAAATATGCTTGAATTCAAAAAATTTATGAAGGCATATTCTTGGCTATTTGTAGCTCATCATCCAATCTGCGAAAGATTTCAGGGACATACAATCAGTATTGCGAATGTAAGAATATGCAAGGGCTGTTTCTTCGGGTATATCAGCTGTTGTTTCGCCTTTGTTTTTGGTATTTTTTTTCTAAACCTTAACTATCTGCAATATTTAGAAGTGATGACTATCTGTCTTCTTATCAGTTTTATCAAAATTAAAAATAAGTTTTTTTCTTTCGCAACAAAGACAATACTAGGCTTTGCTTTGGGCTTTGGAATATTAAGCGTTTTGAGCATTTCTGGAATTTTCTACAAAATCTTGTTGTTTTATATACTTGCGAATTTAGGATTGAGCTACTACATTATTCGATATTTCAGGTTGTCGAAAATTTGTCGGAGTTGCGCTTATGTAGACAAAATGCCCTCTTGCCCTGGCTTGACTAAGCCGCGACCTCGAATAGATTGTGATAAGGGCTAAGGACTACCGGAAATGGGGTCATGGAATAAGACAAGCCGCAAATTATTTTTTGTTTGTTATATGTTCTGATAATTGGGTGTTAGTCGGGAGAACCTCTTTCTTACTAGCATTTTGATGAATTCCTAGCGACTCTGGACTTAGGAATTATTTAAAGCATGTAATAGAGGCTTAGTCATGGTTAACAGATCAGAGTATTTCTTAACGTAATCATGACCAGAATTAGATGTAAAATAACACGTTTTGTCCTTGAGTGTTCGTTTAGATAGAAAACCATATGTCACTAAATCCTCAATGAGCCGACGAACAAGAAAATTATTCACATTAGCCTTCCTAGAAATATCAGAAGAAATCACAGGATTAATGCTACAGCAAACTAGCACGTCATAAATAATGTTTAACTTATCCCGTTTAGCGTGCTTTTTCATTCAACTTCGCCTCTTTGCAGAAATATACTGTAGGGACACGCTTAGACGTCGCTTGGAATTTGACTTCACAAGCTCCCGATTTATCCTGCTATCATTTCTGCCACTGAGCCATGGCCAACACGCTTCACACGCCAACCATCCAAGTTACTTCGGATAAGCTGAGGATTACTCGTAACCAAATAGAAAGGAATCTCCGGCAGCTGAGATGTATAAAGCTCAGCAACAAAATTCAGTAAACGCTTCCCTACACCGATGCCCTGATAATCAGGCAAAACCACAAGACGACTAACCCTAAAATAATTAACAAGCATATGCACGTGTGCAACAGCAATAAACGCGATGGGCTTATCTCCCAGCTTGGCAACATAGCAGCGAACACCGGCGCCAAGGCGTTCAGTATTCAAATAATGGTGCTCCCTAAAGACCTGCCACATGGATAAACCGCATTTATGAACTGAGAGAATAATTTGGGGGTGGCATCGTTTTTTTTTACAGTTGTATAATCAAAGAATTCTGCGGTATCAACATTATAGGTCCAGTCAGGTTCAAGCCAATCCAAAACATCAAAATGGCATGTAACAGCTATGAACTGCTTACCTGGATGATGCCGAATTGCCCTGCTTATCGCATAAGAGCCAATTTGAGCAACATTCCGATCAATCACTGAAGTAAACTCATCAAAAACTACAAGCGGCTGAGGCAAACAAAGTGCATGCGCAATATCAACACGCATCTTTTGTCCCTGACTCAACACATTATAGCTTTTCAGCCATGCAGGAGGCTCACTAAAGCCAGTACTTGATAATGCGGCGCCAAGCTCACTTATAGTAAGTTCAGCTGGGAAATCATTTAGAAAACAAGGCTCTTTGTATCTTTCTTTAAGATCAGCATAATAAGCCTCTGGCCAACAATGCCGAGCTATACTTGTTTTTCCGCTTCCAGATGAACCAACAATACAGCCTATCTGCCAGTTTAGGCCTTCAATCGGAATGTTCCCTTTAAGGTGCTTCTCAAGCTTAACGTCTTTAAGATCATATGTACTGGTAATTGCTTGTTCTCGGTAGGTATTGCCAGCATGCCAGCTGAAAACTAAATCAAAAGACGGCATCTATAGATTCAGCAACCCCGCGTCATAACCCTCAGCAGTAAGTTTCTCCCAAGCAGCCTTTTGAGCCTGCTCATCGAACTTTTTGCCCTTAAAACCGCGAATAATTATTTCGCAGGTCTCAGGAATCATATTACTGCCGCCTCGCTCTACGCTACTACTCAATATTTTAGAAAGGTCTTCGCCCACAGCAGAAAGCAACGATTCCAAATCAGATCGCTCACCCAAACCATCTATTTTTATGTACTCTGCGCGGTCTGCCTCGCGATTATGCTTACCCCGCAGCTTGTTTAGTTCTTGGCCAACAATTAGTCTTTCAGCTTCAGTAAGAGGCCTACGCAAAACAGGACCAAAAAATTCGCCATGTGCAATGCAAACATCAACGCGCTGCTCACCATCAGCAACAATACCGTCAGCATCGGTAATAATTGGAACCAGCCAACCATAACGCTGCAAACTATGCCATAACTGCTCTTTTTGCTTAACAGTCATTCGATTAGGATTCCCTTCATGATGCTTCAAAAGCCGAAGATCCTCAAGCTTCAAGTCATCAAGAAGAGGAACTTTCAAAGTTGTCTTTTTCTCACTCATTTTTGTCACCAAATAACCCTAAATCATTTAAGAATTCACGCCGATTTTTCTGACGCTTCTTGGCTCGTTTTTTCTCATGAGAACCCATCATGAAACCTCTTTCTTCTTTTTTCCCTTCCATTTCATAGCACATTTGAATCGTTTCTTGCAAAGAACCGCACAAACGCGGTAAGAAACATCTTCATTGATGACTTGACAATACTCCATACTTGCAGCAGGCGTATGACGAAACACAATTTTTACTTTAGATCTAGAACTCATCTTACGTAATCTCCAAATTTTTTCACGCCACTATCAAGGAGCTGGGGTTCCTCAGGTTTTTCAAAATTTCCAAGTTTGCTTAAAATATCTGAAATCTTATTCAGAGCTTCTCCATTTTTCGCCAAATTATCTATCTTTTGCAAAGCTAAATCAATGGCATCTGAAAAACTTGCGATAACTTCGATGGCGTTCGGATGCGTTTTATCTCCAACTTTAATTACAATTCCATGGCTCTCCTCAAAATCACGAATAACCATGTAAGGCAAGCGCTCACCGCTGCTGTAAGGAAAATGCCCACTCTTAGGCCTAATACGGTCCAAAATAGGATTCAACACTTTTACATCTGTCAAAAGCCCACTATTAACAAAAGCATCGCAAAAAAGCTGCTTGGCCTTCCCTAAATTACCTGGACGCTTCACATGCAAAGTAACAGTGCCACTCTCAAACCAAACAGCACGCCCCAAACGTCCCTTCCAAACCAAAAAACGATTCCGAGCCTTACTCAAAACCCATCCAAATTGACTTTTTTCAACGTCGGAATCAATAACATTTCTTAATTTTTGGCTAACAGACAAATCGAACTTTACTTTAGCCTTAAAACAATGTAAACTTGAACACTTTGAACCTTGTTCATTTTCATGATTATATACCCAAAAGTTGCGGTAATTAGTGAGAGTTTGCCTATATTTTTTGTAGTCAAGATTCATCAGTTTAGCGAGCATTTTAGCTGTTAACAAGGGATTTTCATCAAGAAGCTTGCAAACTTCTTTGCGCATGCTAACACCATAACTAGCATAACTGTTATACTCCAAGATTCGTGACTGCTTCTCAGATAAGTTGGCCATAAAAAACCTCTAAGACCGCTCCTTAGATTCTTGCTTAATTAACTCAAGCGTAGCTTTCTTGTAACGAGCACTCAAATTAGCTAACTTACCAAGCCCGTACTTACCCAACAACGCCTTAGCAGCAATCTTCTCTTCAACACTATAACTCGGCGCACTCATCGACGTATACAAGTTCGGCGCGTACTTCACCAATGATTCTGCAATCTCAAGCAACGTTTTTTTGGCAGAAGAACCCAAAGTTTTCTCCTCCGTTGCTGCTTGATCAAGCAAAGGCTGAAGAATATTTCGAGGACCCATACGAAAATGACCCAAATCTAGGAACCTCCCGAATTATCTTCAGAAGGCAAAATTACTTCAGCGTCAATTACTCGGCCAGTAAGTTCGCTCTGTCGGGAACTGTAGAAAGGCAAGCTCTGCAGCGTATCTTTGCTCATCAAATTTACGACCACGTCGCCAACTGTTGACTGCTGACCATTGGGCAGTTTCATTAAGATCTCGCTGAGAAATTCTTTCTCGATTGTGCTAAGACCCCAAACGACCGCCTCAATTTTGCTTTTTATCCAATGGAACAGAAGCCGGTACTCCTGGTTAATGTTCTCAGTATCGACGAGTTTGCCATGAAGCTTCTTTTTGATAACAATATGGGGAGGTTTAACAGCGACGCCTAGTTGCTTCTTGACACCCTGCACTTGTGCCTCAATGATGAACTCTAAAGTATCATCCTGGTCTTCAAGAGTGGTCCAGCGAATGTTCTTTATCCCGTAGCTTTTTAGTAGAATCTCAATTTCCGCTTTAGTCCGCTCATAAGGAACGGTCGTATCCATGTAGGGCGGATTCCGATTTAGAACAAAACTAACTTTGTTACTCATCTTTGATTTCTCCTTTCGTTACTTGGATTCGCTCCTCAACCGTAGCGATCGTATCATGCTGAGCTCCACCATGACTGATCAGACAAATTTCACGGATCCTAAAGCCACGGCTAGCACCCATCACGCGACTATGATAGCCAAAAGTGATAACCCAGCCTGGAGGCGTCAAAATATCAGGCAGAACATCGAGCAGCTGCTTGAAACGACTATTCTTGTGCCCGTTGTAGAGCTCCATGCTTTTGCGGTAACTATACGGCGGGTCAAGCAAAATAACATCGAATAACTCGCCTCTTTCCCTGAGATGTTTGGCGCAGTCTAGGGCATCCATTCTAAAAAGAGTACACGGCAAATTGTCTAGGTCGTTGGCGACTTCAATGCAGCCCATCAAGCGTGTGGGACCTGCAAACAGGTTAAGCACATACTTGCCTTTGCACTGCTCTTCTACCCACGCCCTAGTTTTTGGCGCCTTGAACGTATAGCGATTAAGCGGCTGACGTAGGTAAGTAAAAGTGATGCTCAAGAAATAGCCCTCCTAAAGTTTAGGGCATCCGCTAAGAATGAAAAGAAATTAAAAAAAGGGAAAAATGTAGTACTTACTCCCGTATAACACTGCGAGTCCCGTCGGACCCGCCATAGTTTGGCGCTGCAATTGCCCACTTTAGTTCGGGCGGCCTTTATGCGGCTAGATCTGCATGTATTATTTTGAATTGGTCTTCTAACAAGGTTTTGTAAGAATACTGTGAACAAAATGAATCGAAAGCAAACATCTTCTTTTTGCAAAACCCAGAAGCAAGATAGTTTTAAATTCATTGAGCAACAATCAGACAATCGTTGGAGAACCGTTATGCCTTTCTGCGAAAACTGCGGATCACAAATTAACCCCGACGCAAAGTTCTGCCGCAACTGTGGCGCCGCCCAAAACAGACCGGCGGTTAGCGCTCAACCTCAAGTGCAGGCTCAAAGCTTTTCTCCGCCACCAGCGCCTCCTTCACCGCCGCAAGCTGCTCCCGTCCAAGCTCCAGCGGCTCAACAGCCAATTGAGGTGAGTTCTGAACCGATCTTTGGAGTGATTCTTTTCAAGAAGGAGAAATCGTTCGGGCGGTGGGACACGTTCAACGCGGTTTTGACTGGTCAACGTTTGATTATAGCTCAAATGACCAGTGAAATGATGAAGGCAGCTGTGCAGCAGGCAAGAGAGCAGGCTAAGACGGAGGGGAAAGGTTTCTTTGGTCAATGGGGTGACCAGCTTAAGGCAACGTACGGCTACTCCCGAAAGTACCTATCTATGCCGCCTTTAGCGATTCTCGCGGAGACGCTGGGCAACTTTGAACTGAGCAATAGCGCGATCAGTGAGATCAAGCTTAGGGAGCGATTCAGAAGGGAGGAGCAGGGGGTTTACGAGTTCGAAGTTCAGATTCATTCGACTGCTGGAAAATACGAGTTTCTCATGGATCAAAACAATGACTATGTAAAGTTGCTCAAGCAGGTGTATGGAGACAGGGTTAAGACGCCGTTGGGATACTTTTCTAAGGGGTTAAATATCAAACTCTAAAGTTGCTGGATTTCGCCACAAAAACTAGACCCCTCCTCCGTCTGCGCGTTTTGGTGGTGACGCTTTTTGTGTTGGGTTTTGGTTACAAATAGTAGGTGCCCCTGTTGGGTTGCTCTTTGGTTGAGTCTGTATGTCGAGCATTTTTACGTTGGTTTTTGGTTGCAAAGATGGGGTACCCTCCCCTCCCGTCGTGTCTGCTCGCAGCGTCTACCCGCCCGGTCTACTAGATGATTCAAATAGGCTCCAAACATGAAACAACATAGTTCAACATAGAAGAGAGGCTTGCAGAATTGCATGTTGAATTGATGCTTTCCATATAGAAAATATTGGTTTTTATTGTGTTTTTCAATGGTTTGGAATGAGAATTACGATTACAAATGCAAAACAAAAAATTGGGAAAATCCAAGTTACGCTTAATGTTGAGGGTCTAGCGAAAAAGAAGTAAATGTTGCTTAAATGCTACTAACCCAGCTACCTCCCGTGAGTCTAGCATTCAGACGGGTAGTTTGCGTTTGTTGCTGCTAACTGGTTTCTTTTTGGGCAAAAGAAGGTACACTGACGCTACGATGATGATGACTGAAGCGGAGATTCCTACTATTGTCAACGTCGGGAAAGGTGCGATGTTGAAGCAAACCGTTTTTGAGTTTGATAAGCCGTATATGCCGGTGACGTAGATTGTTATGTGGTGTGAGCCGTTAGATAGAGCGGCTAGCGTCACGTTTCCAACTATGGTTATGTTTTTTTGCCCATCTAAACTGTAAGCTATGGAAGTGGCGTTTTGGTTTAGAATGAAGGTTAACTGGAGGTCTGTCAACCCGTAGGACTGGTTGAGAGGCATCATCATTATGATGGCTGGAGGCAGAGAATTGACGGAGAAGAAAACCCTGTTTGAGAAACCCATGTTGCCGGCGCTGTCGTTAGCGTAGAGGATAATGCTGTGTTCCCCTTGGGTGAGGTTCGCCAGTTCTGTTTCGCCGTTTACGGTTACGTTTGCCGTGTTATCTAAACTGTAGCCAACCCAAGCGGGGTTGCGGTTGACGGTGTAGCTTAGGGTCACTTTTGAGTAGGTGTCGTTGCCGGGCGAGTTGATTTGAATTATCGGCGGAGCTGTCCCGTAACCTATAGGCGTGTATTGCTCAACTGTTTTGAGCCAGGTTGTGCCGTCAAATCCACCGATTGCGTATAAAATGTCGTTTACGGCGACGACACCTAGGTATTCGCGGGCAGTAGGCATCGAAGCGCCGTTGCTCCATGAGTTGTTGACAGCATTATAAACTTGTACGATGTTGCTGAAGGATCCAACGTTGAATCCGCCGATGAGGTACAGCAGGGAAGGCGCCATGAAGCCGGAGGTTACGGCGGCTGCGGCGAAGGTTGCGTCAAACGGCAAGTTTGCGCCTAGGCTCCAACTGTCGCTTTTAGGATCGTAGACTTGGTTGGAATTGACAAAGTCGCCGGTTCCGGCGGTTACGGGGCTTTCTGAGCCTCCGATAACGTGAATTTTGCCGTTGATTACTGCTGAAGCGTAGCCATAAACCGACAGTGGCATGGAGACTGTTGTGCTCCAAGTATTGGTGGATGGGTCATAAACCTCAGTGATGTTAGCTTCAGCGTAGTACGGGCTTTTGCTTGAATACGCCATTCCGCCAGTCAGGTAGATTTTGCCGTTTACTACGTTTGCACTTAGGTCAGCTCTAGGGGTAGGCATGGAAGTTTTTGTTTGCCATGTGTCCGTTGAGGGGTCGTATACTTCGTTGTTTCCAACGTATTCGTTGTTGTCCCCGATTGCGCCGATAGTCCCGCCTATGCAGTAAATCTTGTCGTTGTAAACGGCGACTGCGAATCCGCTTCGGGCGGTGGGCATAGGCGACTCGGTTGTCCACTCGTTTAAAGCTGGGGTAAACTCTTCGTTAACGCTCAATGGTGAATTGCCGTCAAAACCTCCTATTGCAAAGATTTTTTCGTTGACAACTGCAACGCCCATGCCGCCTCGAGCAGTCGGCATAGCCGCGACTGAAGACCATGAATTTTGGGTTTGGCTTGGTTGGGCATTTACATGGGGTAAATTGAACGCTGGCAAAACCATTAACGCAATAATAAGCATGGCTATTGGAATTTGAGTATGCTTATTTATTGGTACCCCACCACATGCACTTTACGTACTAATTAGCACTTTACACTTATAATGTTTAAAGAAATCGGTGGCAGCAACCCGAGAGCACATAGCAAACAGAAATCAAGCTAAAGGCGAAATAGACACTTCTGGTTCGGGGAAAAGTCTAATGGCTGTTTAGAAGAACTAGTTCTTGGGGCTTCTTAGTTGATAAAGAGTATTTTGGTGGGTGTTGATGGTTCTGAAAACTCTGATAGGTCGTTTGATTTAGCTCTGGATTTTGCCGAAAAATTGGTGCATCTCTCACCATCCTGAATGTGTCTGAGCCCGCGGTGATGTCAGCGGCATCTCAAGAGACGACTGCTTACCCAAGCGGCAGCACGGCTGTCGCCCCCAAGGATTTAAGGGCTATTCAAAACGAGATTTTAGCCAAATACGTGGACCGTGCGAGAGCAGCTAAGCCGAACTTCAAGGTTTCATCTATGGCGAAAGACGGGGATGCAGCTTTTGAAATCATGAACACAGCTAAGGAAGCATGTTTTGACGTTATCGTTGTTGGTTACGGGGGTAGAGGTAAGATGAGGGAACGTTTACTCGGCAGCATAAGCGAGAAGGTAGCCCATTCTGCTCCATGCACAGTGATAATAGTGAAATAAACCCGACATCTATCTGCAATCAACCAGAAACAATGTCAGTGAAACGGGTTAGATTTCTGTCTTTTGATTAGTTGTCATCTCGTTTTCTGGGTGAGCGTGCTGGTTATATCTCAGTCTTAAATCATGTTTCTTTTATGATAACAGTAATTGGCGCTGGCAAAGTGGGAAGCACAGCCGCCTTTGAGATTTTACGGTACAAAATCAGCGACGTCGTCCTAATCGACTCGAACGAAAGCCAGGCGAAGGGGGAAGCGTTGGATATGATGCAGGCTGCGCCAGCTATCGAGTTCGACGGCAAAATCACAGGAACCAACGATTACTCGGCGATGAAGGGATCCGACCTTGTGATTGTGACGGCGGGGCTTGGCAGAAGACCCGACATGACCCGCTTTGATTTGATGAACACTAACGCGGGGATAATGCGGTCTATCGTCAGGGAAGTTGTCAAGTACGCGCCTGACTGCAAACTTATGGTTGTGACAAACCCCGTTGACATAATGACGTATGTAGCCTTTCAAGAATCAGGTTTCCCGCGCAGCCGACTCTTCGGCATGGGCAACATCCTTGACACCATGCGCTTCAGAACCTACATCGCTGATGAACTGCAGGTCTCCAGGGAAGATACCAGTGCCTTGGTGATTGGTGAACACGGCGATTCGATGGTTCCGCTGGTTGAGTACGCCGCGGTTTCGGGTATCCCGATAACAAATTTTCTGACTGAAGCTCAGATTGAAAAAATCGTCCATTTAACGGTATCTTCAGGCGCAGATGTAATCAAGCTTAAGGGCTCAACGATTTATGCTCCCGGCGCCGTCATCGCCATAACGACTGACGCGATTTTGACGGGACGAAACAGGGTTATGAGTGTGTCAACTTGCCTTGACGGAGAATACGGCGCCTCAGACGTTTCAATCGGGGCGCCAGTCGTGTTAGGCAGAGAGGGCGTAGAAAAAATAATCGAGCTGGAACTATCCAGTCAATCAAAGGAGCGTTTCGCAAAGTCTGTTACAGTTGTTAAAGATGCATTAGCCATGTTGAAAAGCTGATGCTCTTTACTCGCTGTTTTTGTTGTTGCGCAAAGAAAACCCGCTGTTAACGTCCCAAAAAAGAAAAGTTTGCTATTTTAGCTATGGATTTGTTTTGCTCGTGCGCAGTAAAAGTTGCCGTTGATTTTCGTGAATGCTGGGCACTTTCCGCCGTTGCAATGGTCTAGCCACTGGCAGGGCGACCTTACCTCGTACACTCTTGGCAGGAATCCGCGGGAACTAAAAACTTCTCTGGGTTTTTCTCGTTTGCTGATTTTTTCCAAGATTGATTCCATAAAAAACGCCTTTGAAATTGCTTTTTGGCTTGAATAAGTAGTGCTAACTTGTCATTATTAAAATTGTGTTACAGGCAATCGACAACAACAAAAGCATATAAGCACTAACACGCCGAAAAGTTAGCGGCAACATTATTTATTTTAGAATCTGCAAAACACGATTAAGAGGGTTCAGTTTGCATCCATGAAATACGCGGAAGCTTTTTGAAGCAAAAAACTTATCCCTAAAACGCCACTATGTAGCAGTCGGGCAGAGGCGTCATAATTGACCATTGAATCTAACAGGACCACAGGCGGAGTCGCCGCTGTTCTACTAGCAACCGGCGTCGTCAGCCAAGTCGTCAGTCTTTTCCAGTACGTGTTTGGGAACCAAGGCGCGGCTAACCTTGCAGTCGCCGGCGTCAGTGGCATCCTTGGGATTTTTGTTTTCGTCGGCTTAATCATGTTCTTGGTTTCGATGCATGGTTTTTCCCAAGATTACGGTGAATCCCGCATTTTCGAATACCTTCTCAACGGGATAATCGTGACTATTGTCCTCGGGATATTAACTCTAATTGTAGCCTTCGCAGTCGTTATCGCCAACGCTTCAAGTCTTTTTCCGATTTTTTCGTCTTCAGCAGCTTCCCAATCCCAAGTGTCCTCATCGGTCTGGAAGTCGATTTTGCCTTTGCTGCCTGTTTTCTCCGTTGTCGGGTTGATTTGGATTCTGTTTAACGTACGGTCACTTAATCTGCTGGGAGACAAATCCAAAGTCGCTCTGTTTAGAACGGGCGCCAAAGTGCTGCTAGCTGGCGCTCTAGTATCAGTCGCAGTAACGGCAATATCTGCAGCAATCGCCTATTCCATGTCGTTATCTTACAGTACCGTCCAGTTAACTTCCTCGATTCTAGGCGGATTCGTGCAGGACGCGGCATGGGTGCTTCTGGCAATTGCTTTCTTCAGAATCCAAACGCCGTTGGCGCCAGCGGTTCCACCTGTTTACATTCCAGCTACCCCGACCTTTTCAGGGCAAACGAAAACCTGTTCCAAATGCGGAGCACCAAACCTTCCAGACGCTGCATTCTGCCAGCGATGTGGACAAAAACTGTAGACAAGAGTCAGCAGTTTATTTTTAGACACAAAGCGATAGGTAAAATTATATTTGGAAGCGTCTTCATTACAGTGCCCGATAAGTGGGTCCGTGGCGCAGTACGGATAGCGCGTCAGCCTTCTAAGCTGAAAGTCGTGGGTTCAAATCCCACCGGACCCGCTTTAATTTCGCTAAAACAGCTCGGTTCTTGCTTCTTTTGACTTTTAGTTTTCTTACTAATTTCCGTAATCTTACTAAATTCAATAAGACCCGACCGCTCAAGAAGTGCCAACTCTTCATTCAATGCTTTAACTTTGCTCTTTATCTTATGTCTAAGAACATAGGAATAATCGGCACTAAAACTCTCGGGCGATTGGAGAAACTCAATTTCTTTTTGGCTAAGCACTTCATTTCAGGCTCCGTTGGTAGAAGCAATGGCAATTTGGTCTTATAAAGGCTTTCAACCGATAAAAAGAAGAAAAAGTTCTTTGATATTATTTATTCTGTCTTTAAAATTGTGTGTTTTTCACTGTTGACGGTTTGCCATACTTTCATTATTTTTTCTTCCATAGAGGCTTCCTTTTCGTAGCCATAACAAACGCGCCCAGCTTTGGCGCCATGTATTAAAAGCCTACATGTGCCCGCCAATGGGTCAAGTATTGTATCGTCTTCTTTAGTGAAACACTTGATAACAAATTTGCACAAGTCATCGTTCCAAGCGTTAAGTTTGCCCCCGGCACTTTGCGGGTAATCCCAAACGCCGCTCAAGTATTTTCTGTCTTTCTCAAATTGTCTTCTTGTTATTTTATTATCCGATTTTACAAAAACATAAAAATAGCTAAATGGTGATTGACAAAAGTTGCAATCACAGCGTTTCCATATTTTAATGTCTAAGAGTTTGTATTCGGGCAGCAACAAGTCAAGCAGCAATTTGCCCCGTGGAAAAACCTCACCGTTATGATAAGAATCAGTTATCTTTGTCAAAAATACGCCAGAATCTTTGAGCACTCGCTTTGCGTTTCTAACGTAAATATCACTGAAAAGTTGCTTATAGTCTTCCCAGTTGAAGCCCATTTTCAGTGAATCGCCAACAAGTAAATCAATGCTGTTGCTGGCTATCTCTTCATAACCCTCTGACGATTTGAAATAAACCTTTAAGTTTGGTTTCTCAAACATCGCAAAAACTCCTCACGCTATTGTTATAACATCAGTGTTCAAATAATAACTAATCCCAAATTTTGAAAACAGCGAAATAACCAAATATACCATAATAGAAAAGTTATAGTTTTGTTAAGAAATGAAACATGTTTTCACTCAGACATTGCCTCAATTTTAACATAAACGCCTCAATCGTGCAGGAAAAATTTTTCTTTTCAGCGTTTTCCATGAAAACCATGTAAAATCACGCAACATCCTTTCCTTCACAAGCTTATATCCATCATTATGAGTTTTCAATAACAATGCCCGTTCAAGAACGAATGGACATGTAAACGAGGGTGACTAAACTTGGTGACAGTTACACTATGATTAGACTTGACTCTGCATGTTTCCAACGGCTGAGTAAAACACAGTTCTATTGGAGAGATCCTAAAGAGAACTCCAAAACCCTCGTTTTTAACGAGTAAAGAATCAAACAAGTGAAAAAAGTATGAAGAACCAAAATAAAGAAAGTTCCAATGTTGCAGTGGTACTCCACGTTGAAACTGTTGATAAATGGCATAAAATCGAGCAGTTCTTGAATGAAAATTCTAAGCTCATTTTTGTGCAAAAAGCACCAGACGGCGTAAAACTAACTGTGAAGAGGGAAGTGAAGAAATTTGACGATGAAAATTGAAGTATCGAAAGAAATCATCCCGTCGGTTGCAGACTCCATTGATTACAGAAACTTACTTTTCAATCTATCATTGCTGTCCGCTGAAGCTAAAGAATTCATAACAGTAAAGCGCAAAAACTCCGAAGAGCTATTAAAAATCAGACCAACCATACACATTTCACAAATTACCCCATTCGGCGAAGTAAAAACTACATTAGCGAATAGAATGATGCAATATTTAGCTTCCAAGCCTTCCCATAAATATCACAAAGTCTCAAATGCCACAGCCCCTGCCATAGCTGGAAGCATCGACGAAAGAGGACGAATCACTTACCCTTTAAATGGAAATTTCAAAAACGGAACTATAATCATAGACGAATTCAAAACCGGAAACAACGAAAAATCAGATGTTATAGGCTGTATGCTTGACGTTTTAGAAACCGAAGAAACTTCGAGAGTAACTTCAAGATTGCCCAAGACACCTGAAAAGAGCAAAATCGGTGCGGAAGTTGAATATGAAGTTGCAGGCGGTAGAATATGGTTCAAAAACTTGCGGTCAAACTGGATTTTCTTAACAGCGAAAAACCTAAAGATGAATAGAGAACCAAGCATGGCGATGCTCGTCAGCAGAACCGTTCCAATTCTGTTCAACCCAACATTGGATGAATTAGACGCTATAGATGACAACCCAGACTTGCTTTTCAAAGGACTAAATCTTAGCTTGCCTAAGCTTGAAACCATCAGTAATGATACATACCAAGAGATTCGAAGCTATGTAAGAAAATACTTGACTGATAATTCGGTTCCTCAAAACTACTATTTCAGAACTATCAATGACTTGATTAGATGTTACGTCATGAATGGTTATCAACACAATTGGGATTTGTACAAATATATTCTTGCGGGAAAAAAGATGTTCGCTTTGAATAACTCTGAAATCATGGAAATTTTAGAGCTTAACACTTTGCTGGAAGTTCAAATACCCGAAGTTTTAAGCTGAATTGCGCTCTGTATGCACATATTATAAAAAAAGTGATTGTAAGCAGAGCACAATTTCATTAAAAATAAAGCCTTTCAGCAAAATAAGCTCAATTTAACGATATTTGGAGACGAAAAAATCAATGCAATAAACAAAAAACTGAAATTTATCTCTAACTTGAGATTTAGGCTTAGGAGTATCTTGGTAGAGCAAAAATCTGTCTCTAAAGCACTTTTTTTTAACAATTTTTTGGGGGTGAAAAATATTTGAAAAAACAACGTAATTGCAAAATTTGCCAAAGCGAAGAATGGCTCAGATTAGCTTTCACATACGGGTTTCACATCGAGCATTTAACATATCTGCAACTGATTGAAATGTTTGAAAAATATGGCGTTCACTTAAATATTTACAATTGTTCAGTTCATATACACCGCCACATTGAGCAGAAAGACTTAGTCGAAGCGGAAGCCACAAAAGTGAGATGGGCTGAAATAGACGCCAAAATGGCAGAAGAAGCGAAAAAGGCTCCTAAACAGATTTTAAAAAACTAAAATCTCACTTCCAAACAAATATCCCTTAGAAAACGCTTCGCTATCGAATTTACTACACCCCACTCCCCTCATAAAATGAAACAAATCTGCCAGACTTCGCTGGTCGAGAGATTGCAAATTTTTGATTGATTATGGAGTTGGAGCTGTTTTGTCGGTGTGTTTTCTGCGTATTTTGAAGAGGGCAAGAGCTGCAAAAACTGCAAATAACGCAGTCAGCGCACCTCCGATGCTATATTCGGGAGTAACAAAAGGCGGCGAGGGCGCAAGCGTAGGTGTGGGCGTTGGCGTAGGGAAGGAGTCGATAATAGAAACGTTGGTTGAGGGGTAGGTGGAATTAAACTGGGCGACATGAAAGGATAATTGTCTATGTTGTTAGCATTGATAACATATGGCGAGTTACCTGTTCCTGTATAATCACTCCAATAGTTCCCACCAACTGAAGAACCATCGTCCCACTTGTTACTATCTGCAGAATTATAGAACTCAGCTTGAACTGTATTTCCAATAATGATGTTGTGGAAAAATATGCTATCGTAGATGTCTATTAAGAAGCCATAGCTGTTTCCAGAAATTGTGTTGTTGGCGAAAATACAATCATATGAAGCGTCGCCGCCTCCTGCTCCAACTCCAATATAGTTGTCCAAAATGGTGTTGTTGTAAATCACATTGTTAAATGTCCAATCAAAGCCAAGCGACGTGTAAGGATTATTCTCAATTAGGTTGCCTTCGACCAAGTTACCATTAGAGTTCAATAAACGGATTCCATCACCATTATTCGTTATTATGTTGTTTGAAATTACTGTTCCATTGTAGCCATCAACCCAAATTGCTCTGCCTCCGCTTAATGCATGCTGTATTGTAAATCCACTTATCGTTACATCGTTAGCTGAAACAATAATAGTGCTCGCAGGGTTTACTCCACCAGCATCGATAATGGTTGTTTCTCTGTTCTCACCGAGCAGAGTCAAAGTTTTGTCAATTGTAAGGTGCTCATAGTAAGTTCCACTCATGACTTCAACTGTGTCACCAGGGCTGGCAGCATTTATAGCCGCTTGAATAGTTGTAAAATCAGCATTTCCTTGAGAACTAACAACCCATGTAGTCTGCGCCACTCCGAAATGCATAGCGCTAAATAAAACCAGCGAACTAACCATTAATGCTATTAATACAACACTAAAACGTGATTTATTCAACATTTCAATCTTCCTTTAAACCTTATCAATGCTTAGTTGGTTGGTTTCCTTTTTAAAACTTGTTGTGCTACCCTAAAGGTATACCCTAATGGTGCTCGAAAAAAGTCATGTCTTAGAAGCGGTGCTACCAAATCAGGTACACAACATGATTGAAGCATACGGCAAACTAATTAATCGCCCAACACAAACAGGTGGAAAGACTTATGACAAATTTTTCGTTTATGTTCCCATCGAGGTCGCACGAGATACCGCATTTCCTTTCAAAGCTAATGAGAGAATCAAAGTAAAAATTGATTTAGAAAATAAAAGATTGATAATAGAAAAAGCAGTTTAATAAAACAAAAATGAGCCTCTACAGTTCCTCCTCTGGTTCTTCCTCATTTCTCCACCACTCTTCATCTTCGTTATTTTCATCCTCACTTTCTTCTTCGTCTGGTGTCTTAATTGATTTTTGCGATAAGTTGCTTGAACGCAAGAAAAAGTGTGTTTTGCCATCTTTGCTAATGCTAATCGCTTCGCTTTGAAAATACCATTCTCCGGCAGGTGACTGAATTGTAAAGGCAACCATTTGGTGGTCACTTTTTGTTTCAGAAGTCGTATTGTTTTTGCGTGATTCCAGCTCGTCAAGACGAATATGGTCTAAACAAGCAGCATCCGCCAACTCGCCGAAGATTGCTTTTGCTTCTGAAGGTGTCACATTGGGGTCATGACGATATTTTCTATGCTTAGCACCTAAGAGAAAACTTGGCTCATCCATCCAAGTGTGCAGTTCTGAGAAGCCTTTGCCATATCTCTTTAAGCTGTCTTCGCAGTGTTCTTGATGATTTGGCAAAGTTACTAATCACCTATTCACTTGGAGAACTATTTCACAAGGCGCATTCATCCCCAGTGAGTCTTCCAAATTGTCAACTATTTCCAAAACTTGACTGCTTAGTTCTTTCATTTCTTCTCCCAAGTAATGACGAGCAAAGACAGTCTTAGGGACTCTACCAGCTAAGACATCAACTAACTCTGAGACTATACCTTTTTTGCATAAGTAGCTGTTATGGTAGCTTCTCAGCTCTTTTATTCTCAGTTTGATTTGCGCTCTTCTTAATCGGCAGATTATTGCGTCATAGGTTACTGGCTGACTTTGGCATATTTTCTCAATTAATGCTTTAGAAACAAAACTAACGTAGCAATTCTTTGTTCCACGCAAGAAGATTTTGCCGTATTTAAAATGCTCAAGGACACATACATCCGAGTTATAATATTCGCCAAGTTTTCCTTCGGCATACAATTTTATTATCATATTAAACGATGTTACTGCTTCATTCTTTCTCAATCCAGTTATAGCTAAGAATCTGACGAATAACTTCTCATTGTCATGCAAGAAAGGCTGAATTTGCTTAATCCACAGACCAAGAGTATCATGCTTCTTTGAGAAGATAGCTAAGAATCCGTTAAACGCTGTATCTTCGTTGCTCCATTTAATGTCATAGCTCTTGAGTTTAGCTTTATACTCTTCATAGCAACCCAGATACTTACTCAAGCAAATCATCGCTTTAAGCACATTACGCCTTTTAGTTGAGGTTAGGGCAAGCATCTTAGCTGGGTTCTCTAAGCAATCAAAAAACTTTAGCGAATATTGAAACTGCATGCAAGCGTACTGTTTAGAGTATTTTTGATAGATGAAATTTCTATATTGGTTGACGTTAAAACGCTTGCTAATGGCTGTCTGCACTTCTAAGCTGAAAGTCGTGGGTTCAAATCCCACCGGACCCGCCACTCCATTGGCGCATTTATCTTATTTTTCCTGTCTAAGTAGCTCCGCAACCTGATTGCTCAGAACGTCAAGTTGGTGGTTTTCTAAGTCATCTTGGGTTCTGTGTGTAGTTGCGCCTTCGGATAGGGCAACCGCAATATGAAAGTGGTTCCTTTCCCCTCTTGGCTTTCAAATGTCACCGTGCCACCTAATGCTTCAGTCATCCGTTTAACGACCGCTAAGCCAAAGCCTTGTCCTTTAGGCTTAGTGGTGAATAATGGCGTGAATAGTTTCGGTTTAACCTCCTCAGGTATGCCAGTGCCGTTGTCCCGAACATTAATTACGGTATCGCCTGATTCTCGGTAGGCACGTATACCGAGTTCTCCGCCGTTCGGCATAGCTTGAACAGCATTGTTCACAAGATTACTCAAGATGCGCTTCAGCAATGCAGGGTCAGTGACTATGTTCTTTGCTTCTGGCTGTACTTGGCAGAAGGCGGCAATGTTCTCAGGAATAGCCTTTTCGGCAAGCACTTCTTGGCATAGCTTCTCTAATTCAACCTCATGGGCATTTGGTACAAGCGGTCTAGCAAAATCTTGCAAATCTTGAACAATTTTGTTAACATAATCAATGTTAGTCTGAATACTCTCCAAGCTTTCTTTAATGCCTTCTTTCCGTTCGCCTTCATGCATCGAATCTAATTCCAATTTTAATAAGTAGACATCGCTGGTAATTGCTTGCAGTGGATTGCGAATATCGTGCCCCACCATTCCTGCAGTTGTCCCGATGGCAACTAATCGTTCAGAGTTCTTTAACTTCTGACTGCGCTCTTCTACAAGAGCCTCCAAGTGTTTTGTATTCTCCTCCAGCGTATTTTGCAGCTCTCTATTTTTGACAAAATCCCTAAAACTTTTCTTTCTGTAAGACTGCAATTGCCAAGCTGTTAAAGCGCCAATAACGTTGGTCAAAGCCAAACTGAAGACTAAGGTGTATAGAGTCGGTACATTCGAGGGCTTCAAAAATAAAATGACTATTGTTGTTTCGCCTACCATGGCTACAGTTGCCAGTAAGGACTGATACAAAAACCGATTAGGGATAACCAGATACAGAATAAAAATGCTTGTGATTGTCAAAGCTACTTGGGCAACGAACTCTTGTGGTCTCGTAGCATTGATAACACCACATCCGAGCAAAAGGATGAGAGCAGATAACGTTACTGTTTTATCATATAAGCGATAATGTCCGATTCTGCTTATTCTTATAACCACTAAAACACTAAAAATCAAAAGGCTTAGTCTTAACGCTAAAAGGCCAAAAAATTCACTCGATAACTTAAGAAATTGATAATCGTTAAAGGCAAAAGCGGCCAAGGGAATTGTAATTAGCAAAAGACCCTTTTTTGCTATGTTTAAGTCTGCTTTTAGGTAAAATTGTCTATAGCAATTTTCTTCATCCTTTGTAAAGCTGGATGATAGTAATTTGCTAAACAAATCAACCAAGCTTTCCCTAGACCTGTTTTATGTGCTAATTTCTTTATTAAATTTATTGCAATAAAGGAATTTTAAAAAAATCTATGAGCAATCCTGCCTGTTTTCGCCGAATTCAAAGCGAAGCTTTTGCATAGAGCATTATTTAGTGAAAGAAAAAGGAGAGATACCAAGAAAGAAAACATATTGGGAAGGAGTTTTTAGAAAATCTTAAATGGGTTTGCGTGCGATTATGGAGGCAGGCGAGGGGTGTTTCGGTTGAGCGCACTGGAAATATTAGCTATAGTGTTGCCAATAATCGTTATTTTGATAGTTATTTATTTGCTTGTTTTGTCGGTTCGTATTGTTAGACCTATAGATAAGGGTTTGGTGGAGCGTTTTGGCAAGTATCACCGCTTTGTCGAGGGCGGGATAACGTTTCTTTTTCCGTTCATCGACCACATCATAAAAGTCAACATTACTGAACGTATGTCGCCTGTTCAGCGCCAAGATGTCATAACGAAAGACAAGGTTTTCATGGGTGTAGACGCGGTTGTCTTCTACAGGATTAAGCCTGACGAAACCTCCGTGAAGGCTTCACAGTACAACGTGGCGAACTTCTCTGCGCAAATAGACACTCTCGCGCGTACAGTTTTGAGGGACATCATTGGCGGCATGGATATGGCGATTGCAAACACGTCTAGACCCATAATTAACACCAGTCTCAAGATGGCGTTGGATCAGCAGACGGAGATGTGGGGTATTGAAATTGTGCGGGCGGAAATCAAGGATTTGGAGCCGCCGAGGGAACTTATCGTATCCATGGAGTCCGTGCTTAAGGCAGATAACGAGCGGCAAGCAGCTGAGAAAACCGCGATAGCCCAAGCTACTTTGGCGAGCGGAGCGAAAAACGCTGCGATCCAGGTTGCAGAGGGGCAGAAGCAGGCAGCAATTCTTCAAGCTGAAGGTCAAAAAACCGCAACGGTGACTATAGCTGAGGGTGATGCTCAAGCGACCAAGCT
Source organism: Candidatus Bathyarchaeota archaeon (assembly GCA_963722095.1). Lineage (GTDB taxonomy): Archaea > Thermoproteota > Bathyarchaeia > Bathyarchaeales > Bathycorpusculaceae > Bathycorpusculum. The sequence continues at coordinate 22,967 of CAVRJR010000001.1, forward strand.
GAGGAATGAAGCGTTGACAACGTACTTCAAAGACAGCGCCGTCGTCTTCAAGCAGCTTGACACCATCGTGGCGTCTTTGCAGAACAACACAAAGATTATTGTTCCCGAAGGCAAAGCCATATCGCTAATCCTAAACGAGCAGGAGAATCTCTCAAAAGCAACAATTATCCCGGTCACGATGCCACAACAGCAGAAAAACGCAAAGTAAACACCACAAAGCTTGCAACTCTAAAGTAACCCACGCCTTTTTTTTTGGGCTAAGGCACAATTTTTTGGGAGAATTAAAGGGAAACGCCAACCCATTATTGCTATGCCAACGAATGTGGATAGCATCGTCTAAGTTGTAATCTGAGTTGATTCAAAAATAAAAAAAAGAAAGAGGGTTTTTGTTTTGGATTCTTTTGCTTATGCGTGTTTTCTTGTGACGAGTAGTGCGAGTACTGCGCCGATTATGACTATCACGATGATGATTGCGACGAGTCCGTATTCGAGTGTGTTATTTGTGGCTAAGCCTGTGGCTGGTGTTGCTGTTGGTGCTGTTGTTGGTGCTGGTGAACCCGCATAGAGGTATGTTGAGGCAGATGATGCATAGTATCCGTGTGTGCCTGCGAAGACTGCGTAGACTGTGTAGTTGCCTGCAATGTCAGGTGTCCATGTTAAGCCGTAGTCGCCTAGCGCGTTAGATGTTGTTGTGCCGATTGAGCGGTAGTTGTTGTTGCTGTCTAAGACGTAGATGTTAACTGGTACGCCTGTCAGGTTGCTTGGTAGTGGCTGCTGTTCGTAAGCGGCTTCCATTAATCCGGTCATGCTATCGTCAGATACGCATGGCAGACCGTTGGGGAAGTTCTTTGCGACTGCTGATTGCGATGCGCCTGGTGAAACGTCTGTGACGTGGCCAGTGATGGTTATTGGGGTTGCTGTTGTTATGCCTGTGGATGGTGCGCTGATGGTTGTTTTGCTTGGTCCTTGTGCGTACGCGTAGATTTGTCCATCGTAGCTGTTGAATGTGGTCATGACGCCGTATGCTACTGCTGTTCCTGTGTCGTCAAAGCCTAAGTTGCTCCAGACTAGTTGCCCAGTGTTAGCGTTCAATGCTATCTCTAAGGCGCCGTGAAGCAGCGGTGGGTTGTATTCGTGTCCTTCAGAGACGTAAAGGATTGTGTCTGCGCCTTGGCCTGCTAGGGCTTCATCTGAGAAGACCCAGAGTGGGTAGGTTCCGTATGGTGATTCTGTGCCTGCGGGTCCGTTAATCTGGTATGTGCTCCAGTCCCAGAGGATTTTGCCGTTGGTCATGTTGACTGCCCACACGTCGCCGCCTAAAGCCCAGATGTACAGGACACCAGTTGTTGTGTCAGGTGTAGTTGAGAAGCCGTAAGAATCGTATTGGTTGGGCATGAAGCCGTCAGACATTTTCACGTTGAGGTTGGTTATCCATAGCTGTGTGCCTGTTGTCAGCGAGTATCCAGCGATTTCGTATGAGGCATAGTTAAGTTCGCAGTAGATTCCGTCGCATCCTGTGGGTGTGTTGCTGATTCTTGTGTAAGATGGGTTGAATACACCGCCAGTTCTGTTCGTTATCCACATCAACGCGCCAGTCTGTGCATTATATGCTGCTTCAACTAGAAAGCCTTCTTGCTCTCCGACTGAAGTGAAGCCTGATTGTAAGAGTATAGTGTTGCCAAACCAGTTAACGCCTGCGACAAGTCCGCCGCCGAGTCCTTGCACGAGTTGACCGTTAAGCTTCGCGTTTTCAAGAACAGCCCATTGTAGTCCGCGGTTAAAGTCGAATGTGGTGCCCAGTGAGATCGTCCAGTCGAATAAGCCGCCTAAAGCTGACATTGTGCCTGATGCAATGATTGCTTGTGTGAAATTGTACATTTCTATTACTTCTGGTCCGTTGGCTGCGGTGTTGAAGGTTACTGGGTTGTATTGGACGAAGCCGCTGTTACTCCAAACTGGCATGTTCAAAGTCAGTGTAGGATAGGTCACGTACGAGAATGTAGCGAAACTGAAAGTCTGGTTCTCAGCCAAAACGTATCCGATTAGGTTTCCGTTGGAATCCGCACCGAATAGACTGAACGCAGGAACGTTTGTAACAGTCGCGACTTGTTGACCTGTCAAAGCGTCATATATAGTCCACGCGTTTGGACTGGAGAAGAAGCCGCCTCCGTTTTCAGCGATGAGGTATGGACCGACACATCCGTATTGGTCAATTGTCGGGAAGTTGATTATCATGCCGCATTTCAACGTAAGTGTCGTGTTGATTACCCACAGGGTCTGTCCAGTGTATAGATTGAAAGCCATGATTCCTTGCGTGCTGCCTGTTTGGGTTGTGTACCAGTTTGAGTATTCTATTCCGTCCATGATAACTGGTGCGTATTTGGGGTCGTACTGTGAGGTTGTCCAGTAGCTGCTGGATTGTTCGTTGTTGCCGTATGGTCCTCCCACTACTCCGCCGACACACCATGGTTTTGTCCAGAGGATGTGTGCTGAGGCAGGTGCTTGTGTGTATGGGTTGTAGTTGCCTGTCGCATTGTATCCGCCAGTAGCGGCAAATGTGTTTGCTACATATCCCATCCATGGTCCTGATATGGACGCCCAGAGTTGGACGTTTTCAGAGTTAACTGGTGCTTCCCAGTAGTTTGTCGGGAGTGGTGTATCGGGTAATCCGCCTCTCGGTTCGTTTGTCACCATAAGGATTGCTAGTTGACTTACGCTGGGTTCGTTGTAGTATTGCTGATTTGGAGGTGCGTATTGCTGTCCGCCGTATTTCAGTTGGAATGTGTAGTTGCCTACTGCCGTCGGCGTGTAGGTAGTATATGTGCCGCCAGTTGTGTCTCCCGTGAATGTTCCTAGAGACGTTTGTGTTCCACTTGGAGGGGTCACATAAACGGTCATGTTCACAGGGTCTTGTTCAGCGAATAATGGTACTGCTAGCCAGAAGTTAACTGTCACGATTTGCCCGACACCGCATGGGTTAGGTGCAACGTTACAGAAAGATATCGTTGGAACGAGAATGCTGCCTGACGTCTGTCCGTGAGTCATTGCGATTGCTCCGCCTATTACCGTTATCATAAGAATTGACATCATTATAGCTGCAATTTTGTTTTTTAACAATTTCATTTTCTTTTTCATCCTTTTGTTTTTTGATTGAACAGCAAGTGTTAGGTTGTTGTCCAATCAGCCTTCCTTTGCCACTACTGAGTATTTAAAACTTCCGTGGAACGTCCTTGACGCATCTACAGTTCGGACTCCAAGGTTTTTGCCATTTCAGAGCCGAAACTGCCTTGTTAAGAACTCTCTTAAGCCGGAACACGCCACACCCTTCATGTCCACCTGCGATTTTTAGCTCCTGAATTCCAAAAATTAAACAGAAGCCGTCTGAGTTTTTCTTACGCAGGCTGTTGTTGCGAGATGCAATGGATTGCGCCGAACCCGCATATCAAGTCAACACAGTTTACCCCAACGACCTTTCTTTTAAGAAAGAGTTTCTGAAGGATAGAAGTTGCAACTTTGTCATTTTCACTTTCAAAAGTCGGGACCAATACCGTTCGGTTGCCTATGTAAAAGTTCGTGTAGCTTGCAGGCAACCTCTTCCCATCGTAGCAGACGTTTCCCGGCATAGGCAGCTTGATAACCTTCAGTTTTCGGCCGTCTTGGTCAGTTGATTGGCACAGCAACTCGTAATTCTTCCTTAGCGCTTCACTGTTTTCGTCGTCCCCATCGTCGTAGCCGCATACAACTGTCGTCGGGTTAACGAACCGCGCTAAGTCGTCAACGTGTCCATCGGTGTCATCGCCAGCAATGCCGTTCTTCAACCAGATTATATGAGAGACACCAAAATAGTCCTTCAGGAACTTCTCGATTTCTTCTTTCTTAAGGCAACCGTTCCTGTTCTTGTTCAACAGGCACTGCTCAGTGGTTAGTAGAGTTCCTTTCCCGTTAACATCGATGGAGCCGCCTTCCAGAACGATGCCTGGCTCAAAACACCGCAACCGCATAACCTTGTTCATCTCATGCGGTATTTGCGCGTCTTTCATCAGCTCCTCGTATTTTTCGCCCCAAGAATTAAAAGTCCAATGCACCATCGCCAAACCCTTATCCTGCTTGACGAAGATGGGACCGTAGTCGCGGAACCACACGTCAGCGTAGCCAAACTCGAAAAATCTTATCCGTTTCAAATCAACGTTGCGGCTTTTTAGCAACCCAGAAACTTTCTGTCTCATGAACGGGTCTTTGACAAAAAGGTTCACGTACTCATCCTTGTGGAGTAAGGTGATGATTTGAACGAATGTTTCTTCAACTTTCTCGACGCCAGACGTAAATGTGGTGGGGTCATGCGGCCAAGCAAGCCAGATGGCTTCATGCTTGGACCATTCAGCAGGCATGCAGTACCCAAGTTCGCGAGGTGTCTTTGCCGCCGCAGTTTTCGCAGGGTTCATCGACTTAGGTTTCCTCCATGAGTGCTCGGTAAGTGTCAGGTCGCCGATTCCGAAGGAACCCCCACCCTTCCTGAATCCTCTGGTTTTTTGCAAGATCCACTTCTGCAACCAAAGTTTCCTCTTCCTCGTTGCTTGCTTCTTTAAGCATCATGCCGAAAGAGTCGCATACAAAGGAGCCGCCCCAAAACTTGAGTTGCCCTTCAACGCCCACCCGATTTGCGGCTGCAACATGGATGCCGTTCTCGATTGCGTGCGCACGCTGCACTGTCTTCCAAGCGTCATGCCAGTCTCCGTCAGACGAGCCATCGCCTTCGATGTAGCCTATTGCTGTAGGGTAAAAGAGGATTTCTGCACCTTTCAATGCGTTGATTCTTGCAGGTTCAGGAAACCATTGGTCATAGCAAATTAGGACTCCTACACGGGCGTATCGGGTTTTGAATACGCAGTAGCCGCTGTCGCCTGCTTCAAAGAAGTTTTTTTCGTAAAACATGGGGTCAAACGGCACATGCGTCTTGCGGTAAACACCCAGCGTTTTTCCATCTGCATCAATCACGACGGCTGAATTGTAGTATTTCCCGTTTGAAGCCTTCTCAAAAATAGGCGCGATTATAACTGTGTTGTTCTTCTTCGCCACCGCAGATAACATCTTTGTAGTTTCACCGGGAACCGTTTCCGCCAAGTTGCTTACATCTTGTTTTTCCGTTTGCGGGAAGTATCTTGTTCTGTAGAGTTCTTGCAGGCAGATAATTTGAGCGCCACTTTTTGATGCTTGCTCGATTCTTTCAACAGTTCGTCTCATGTTGTCGGCTACGTCGTCTGAAGCGGCAGTTTGGATTAGCCCAACTTTGACAATTTTTCTTGCATCTTGTGACTGAGGGGCGTTCGAAACTGTAACCATCCTTTTTCCTTAATCGCAAATATGTAAGTTTTGAAGGTAATAACTTTTCTGAAGCAAAAGTGGGCGACTTAAGTTTTTCTTGTTTGCTTGAGCACGTAATCAAAATACTTTTCAACTGTTCCTTCACAGGTCCATTCCGAGCGAAGCCTCGTTTTCTTCTCTGCTCTACGCAACTCCGAAAGCAGCATACGATTAAGGTCTTTGGAGCACTCGCCTTTGAATTCAGCGTTTACATCGAACCCGTCGCTGGCTGGTTTTATGGTGCCGTTGCTGCCGACTATTCGTTCTAAAACGGGTTTTATGGCTGACGGGTTGGCGCTGCTTACATTAGCGGTTAACTTTATTTTTTTCTCAGGCATCAAACTCAATCCTGCAATGTTAGGGTTAAAGGCAAATCAATGCTTTTGTGCGTTTCAAGAAAAATAGCCTGATGTAGTTAAGACTTTTGTTACTTCTTGTGCCTTTTGATTCTTTCCTGCCGCTGCGTCTTCATACGCCAATCTTTCTTACGCTGGGTCGTAACGGTGAATTTTCCGCCTTGCCTAGGCATCTGCTCGATTTTGCGGAACCGTGAAATGTTAACGTAGAATGTTTCGCAGTTTATTTTGCCTGATTTTAAATCTTCAAGGTTCTGGTTGAGTTCCTTTCTCGCGTCCTCACCTGCATGGTCGAATGTTTCGGAGTAGACCATGTATGCGGCGTGGAACTGGAAGTTTGAGGAGTCGTCGATTAAAAGTTTCTCTGTTTGGGATTCGTTGGTGCTTGGTTCGTTCGGTTCGTTTGGTTCTTCAGTCATGTTATTCAGCTTTAACGATGAGCAATGTTGTTTTTCCCTCTTTTATATTTATGCCATGGAAAAAACGTAGGTTTTTGTAAACTCTTGTACGATTTACGGCTCTTTTGACTTAGTTAACATAGCTCTTATTTTTTCTGCATCCTTCTCCAGTAGTTCAGGAACCCGAATGTCGTTTTCTCGTCTGAACTGGTTTTGCGACTTCATCGGGATAACGTGAACATGCAGGTGGAATATGACTTGGGCAGCGTCTTTTCCGTTGTTCTGCACTATCCTGATTGCTTCGGTGCCTGTTGCCTCCTTTACCGCTTGGGCTATCCTCTTGGCTATCTTAAAGAGGTAAGCCGCTTCTTCATCTGAGATTTCGAAGATGTTGGCATAATGCTTTTTGGGTACGACAAGCGTGTGTCCCTCGTTCACTGGGCGGTTACTGAGGAAAGCAACAACTTGGTCGTCTTCGTACACTATGCTTGCAGGTGCTTCTCTGCGGATTATTTGGCAAAAGATGCATGTGGATTCAGACATGACTCATACCTTTCAGCGGTGTAAAGGTAGGATTATCTTTAATAGAATTTCCCCTGTAAATAATGGTTTATGGACACTTCAATTGATGACATAGGCAGTTTCCCATTACCCGCAACTGTTGACAGGGAAACATACAGCAAAGCATATCGTTTAGCACGCGAAGCCCTAACAAACGGCAAAGACATCAGCGAAGACGAGTTTATACGCAAAAACTTCTACGATGTCACAATATACTCGTTTAGACGGAAAATAGAAACAGGGCTTGACGTAGTTAATTCTCCTTGGCACTATGACGGCTTTCGGCAAGTCAGCGACGCCGTTCACAAAGTTATGGAAAAAGGCACTTTTGTAGTAGATGAGAAGGATGCGTTTTTGCCTGAAGTGCGCGCTATTGAAGCTCAAGCCAAAAGCCTCAGCGAGGAATACGGAAAGAAAATCTTGCTGAGAGTTTGCATGTTTGGTCCCATGGAGCAGTATTTGCGTGAGATTGGAAAAACCCCCTACCAAGACGTGCTGGACTCTTTGGCGGAAACAATCAGGCGCTTCGCAAAAAACAGCATCCTAAACAACAAGTACATCGAGACAGCGGTGGTTTCAATTGATGAGCCAAGCTTCGGCTTCAACAACATCCAAGCTCCATCAGACATGATTTGCGGGGTGCTGGAGAAAGCCTTCGATTTCAAAGGCGCAGTTCGGCAGATTCACTTGCATTCGGCGGCTGGGGTCGGCGATTTGCTTTGCGTAAAAAACCTCGATGTCCTTTCGTTCGAGTACGCTGCCTCACCGAAAAACATTGAAGCAGTCCCGAAAAGCATGCTTGAACGGGCAGATAAGCAGATTCGGGTAGGCGTCGCCAGAACGGATATAGACGACATTTTGGCGGAGCTTTACGAGAAAGGCGTCGCGAAACCTTCAACTGAACAGATGGTTGAGACAGAAGAAACAATAAAGAAAAGGTACAGGGTTGCCAAGGAAAAATATGGCGATCGGATGACTTTTACGGGTCCTGACTGCGGTCTAGGAGGCTGGCCCAGCCAAGAGGCAGCCGCGTTGTTGCTGAAACGCACGGTTGAGGCTGTGAAAGCTACTCAATAATTATTCTTGTGTCGTCGGCTGTTCGGAAGGCCTCTGTTGCGTTCTTGTCGTAGGCGGTCTCCTCTTTGCGTGTTCCTGTTGTGCTGTGGTTAGGTCTTTGAAGCCGTATGTTCCGATGGGCGGCCAACCTGCTTCCGGCATGGATGCTGGTATTAGCATTATGGTGTTTGTTTGTGATTGTTGACCTAGCTCGTAGAGGATGTTCATCCACCTAAGTCTTAGCCCGTCTGGGCTTGCCTCGTAGGCTTTTGCTGCTTCAATCATTTTTTGTGACGCTTCAAACTCGGCTGTCGCTAAGGTTACTCTTGCCATGCGTTCCCGTTCTGCTTGTGCTTGACGAGACATGGCATCTTGCAGGTTGCTTGGTATTATGACATCTCGGACTTCGACCGCGGTGACTTTTATTCCCCAATTCTCCGTTTTCTCATCGATGATTTCCCGGAGGGTTGCGCCGACTTTTTCGCGTTCTGCGAGTAACTCGTTGAGGCTTTGTTTGCCGATGACTTCCCGCAGGGTTGTTTGTGAGGCGAGTTGTGTTGCTTGGTAATAGTTTTCAACTTGTAGGACGGCTTTTTCTAGATCCACGGGCTTCATGTAAAGCACGGAGTCTACGTTTACTGGGACGTTGTCTTTGGTTAGGGTTGATTCTGTTCTGAACTGAATTGTGTCGAGCCTGGTGGAGATTTTCATGGGGGCTCTGTCGATGATTGGGACAAGGTAGACTATTCCTGGTCCTTTTAAGCCGATGTAGCGTCCTAGACGCAGCACAGGCATTCTTTCCCATTCTTTTAGCACTCGGATTCCGCTGAGTAGGAAGACAATTATGATGAAGACTATGAAGCCGATTAGGCCGATTAAAAGTGGATCCATCTTTTTCAAACCTCAATTAGCTACTTAGCGCTCTATGGAATTAAGCTTTTTGCTCGGCTGCTTTAACGACAAGCGCCATGCCGTCCATGCCCATGACTTCGACGGTTTGGCCTGCCACTATTGTTGTGTCTTTGGCTGTGGCTTCCCAGAACTCACCCATGACGCGGATTTCGCCTTTGGGTTTTAGGTCGGTTGTTGCGGTGCCTGTGGCGCCGATTAAGGCTTCTTTGCCTGTTTTTACCCGTTTGAACTGGGCTTTGAATCCTTCGGCGAATATGACGATGATGATTGCTGCGACGGCGAAGAGGGTTGCTGCCAGAGCGGCTTCGTCTGCTGCGGCTAATCCGATGAAGGAGACTCCGACGACTGCTACATAGACAAGGAAGGCTCCGACGGCTACCAGAAGCCCTATGACAAGCGCAAGTGAAACATGCATGTGAACACAGCCTAATACTGCATAAGCGCAATCAGCTTATAAGATTGATTGGCTGCGGGGTTTCGTGTTTTTTTGCGGTTTGTGTTTTGGGTTGTTTTTTTGGTTTGGGGCTGGAGGCGTTTGCGGGTCACGTTTTTTCCCGTTTAATCCCGTTGTTTTCCGTTCTTTCCCGTTGACTCCCGTCCTTTCCGTCCTTTTTCGACCTGCCGAGTGGATGCGAGAACGAAAAAACTGCAGAAAATCCGGGACGAGCAAGGCTCGCTTAGGTCTCAAGAAGATTCTGCAGCAGCTTGATGGCTGACCACGCCGCCAACGCGCTGGTATGCGGGTTATCTGGGTGCGGATCGTTCGCAAAACGCAGAAACATCTCGCCGAACCGCCACCGAACCTGAATTTCATGTGTGTTTCGCTTGACGGCTGGGTCTGAAACCACCCGAACTTTCACTTTGGTTGGCTTGACAGTTAACGCCAGCGTCGCCGCAACATTCATCTCCCTCGGAAACAGCTTCGCCGCCTCCTCCGCGCTGCCTTCGTAAACGACAGCTTCAACCGTGTTGTCCTTGCCGAGCGCTTTGGGGTTTTTGCGCGAAGTCAAAGTGACCTCGTCGATGCCCGCCAAAGCCGCACTGGAAAGAGCATCTAAACCGCCGACGGCGCCAGAGGGAACATGAACCCTGCCCAAATCAACATCCAACCCCAGCAGCGCCCCCGTACTCATCACGATTACCTCAGCTCCCGAAGCAGCAATTTTGGGCACAAGCTCCCGAGCAGCCTGCTGCGACGCAGCCTCCACAACCACCCGTGGCTTTAGGGCAAGCAGTTCATCCACGCTTTTCGCGATGGTAACGGGAAACTTGAGGTTGTCCTTGAGTTTTTGCGCTTTTGAATCATCAACGTCGAAAACTATCAGTTCGTCGCAGACTACAAGTTTGCGTTCGATGGCTTCAGCTAAAACAGTGCCGATTGCACCGCACCCGATCAAACCAACCTTCTTTTTTGCCTTGCCGCTCATGTTTTTTGCCTCATGTTCTCATTTTGCTGCCTAACCGTTAAAGCTGACGGTAGGAAAAACAAAATACCTCCTAAAAACATTACCTCGTTTCAAATACAGAGTAAGTTCTACAACAACAATACAAAAAAAGAGAATTGAAATTTGTTCCCATCAAATATACCGCAGTTTTTCGGTTCCAGCATTTTTTACTCACTCCAAGTTACCCGCATTTTCCCTTTTTCGATCCTCTTAGCTGACCACTTTCCTGAATAGGTACAAAGTAGCGCCGAAAGTCACAATCGCAATCACTCCGATTACAGCGTAAGCAGAGGCAAACGTACCCCAGGTCAACCCACCCTCGATTAAGCCCCTTGTTACGTTAGAAACATAACTCAATGGGTTGTAGTCAGAAACGGTTCGCGCCCAAAGAGGCATGATGGATGTGGGAAAGAGACCACTGCTAATAAAGATAAGTGGTAAGGCTATAATATTGGACACTGCTGATAGAGTTTCTGCGTTCTTTGTCTTCAAGCCCAAGGCAAGTGAAAGCCCAAACCAAGCAAGTCCGAAGAAGGCAAAAGTCACGAAAATGAGTAAGAGTCCACCGACCCCGGTTGCGATTCTAAGACCCAACAGCATTGCCACTCCAATTATTATGGCTGACTGGGTCATGAGCACGAGTATGTCGCTCATCAAGCGACCAAGCAAAATTGCCGATCTGCTGGCAGGAGTTAAAAGCACTTTCTGAAGAAACCCCGAGTCAAGATCACTCACAATCGACTGGCCCGACGGCATACCAATTACTAAATTCAACACCAATATCCCAGGCGTAAGGTAAGCAAGGTAACTCCCAGTGGGTCCTAGAAAAATGCCGAGTTTTTGAAGTAACTGCGAGAAAAGGATCAGAAACAGCAATGGCGTGAAGAGGTGGACAAACAGTAGAGTTAGGGTTTCTCCATAGTTTTGTTAAAGCTCTTTGGAACAAGGATTGAATGTCATAAAATAGTGTCATTTTTAGTTTACCTCACATTAAGATTTGTTCGGTGGGTTTTCTGCCGAGTTCTTCGGGTCTTATTCTTCTGCCTGTATGGTGCAGGAAAACATCATCAAGTGTTGGAGAGGACATGTTCAAAGAAGTCGGGCGAATGTTGTTGCGGTCCAACGCTGTAACTACGTCAGCTATTATTTCGTTTGCGTTCTTCGCATGAGCAGCAATACCGCCGTCTGAATCAGTAACATCCACTACTCCCGGAATTTCTTGCAAAATCCTTTTCGTTTCGGATCTCAACAAGGAATCTTTTGGGTTCTTAAGTGAAAGTGTTATGGTGTCATGTCCGATTGCTTGCTTGAGTTCTGCGGGCGAACCACCAGCAACAATCTTCCCGTGGTCAATTATTGAGAGTCGCCGGCAGAGCTTGTCTGCCTCCTCCAAGTACTGAGTTGTCAAAAATATTGTAATTCCTTCTTCCCTGTTTAGCTCATCCAGGTAGTCCCATATTGACGCACGGGCTTGAGGATCAAGCCCAGTCGTCGGCTCATCAAGGAAAAGTAATTTAGGCTTATGAATTAGGGCAGAGGCGAGGTCAAGCCGTTTTTTCATGCCGCCTGAATATCGGCCAGCAGGTTTGTTTGCGAATTCTTCAAGCTGCACAGTTTTTAGTAGCTCGTCTACTCGTTTCTCTAAGGCGCTACCATGTATTTGTTGGAGACGACCTTGAAGACGGAGATTTTCCTTGCCTGTTAGGTCAACGTCTATTATGGTTTCTTGTGTGAGGACTCCGATGACTTTTCGGATTTCCTTTGGCGATTTTTCTAAATCGTAACCAGCTACTTGCGCGTGCCCTGAAGTCTTTCTGAGGAGCGTGGTGAGGATTTTGATTGTGGTGCTTTTTCCTGCGCCATTCGGCCCCAGAAACCCGAAAAATTCGCCGTCTTTCACATTAAAAGAGATCCCTTCAAGTGCTCTTGTGCCGTCAGCATAGACCTCTACGAGGTTTTCGACCGAAATAATGTCCGATGGTTCCATTTATTTTTCACTTCGCTTAGTTTTCTGATATGTAGACATCGTTACGGATTAAGCTTATAGCGAGCATATTCGCTGCAACATTTTAATTGTTGAATAGATGTAATGTAATCACATGCGCAGAATAGTTGTAGAATGGTCAGTCAACGAAGCAATTAAAAGAATTAAGGATCGAGAAATCGAGAGACTCAAAACATCTGAGACAGGTGACAATTCCGAATTAATCAAAAAAGCTCAATTGACTGAATTAATAAACAGGCTTGAAACTATGAAAAAAATCAAGTCATTTGAGGTGCTTCACATTTTAAGATTTGATTCCTCTGAAACGGCAGCAATATTCAGATTAGAGCCAAAGGATAACTCTTTGGAAGTTGAAGAACTCTTAAAATCGCTCCTTCAAAACCTAAACGTTGAATATCAGCTTTTAGAACAGGATAGAGGCGCTTGCATCTATTTTATCAAGGGAAAAACGGTTCAGCCAAGTTCAGGGTCACCTAACAGAAGCGGAATGTACCCCATGTTGCCCTTTGCTGTCAGGGATGGAAAAGTTAGAGTTACCCTTGTCGGGGATAATGAGCAGGTTAAAGCGTTCCTTGAAAACCGAGGGGTTAACTATAAGGTGCTGTCGCTAACGGACGCTAAATTCTCGCCTAATTCGCCGATTAGCCGCTTAACCGAAAAACAACAAGAAGCCATTTCCCTCGCGTTTAGGCTCGGCTACTTTGATACGCCCCGAAAAATAAGCGCAGACGAACTTGCACAAAAGCTTGGCCTTTCAAGTTCCACCTTAGCAGTTCACTTAAGAAGAGCAGAACGCCGCCTACTCGCCGAAATGCTAAACGAATAGCAATTCTATCGCTGTTGCAACATTAAGAAAAACGAGCTATCGGGTTGACCCCCGAACAGTGAAAAAACGAACACAATGACAGAAAAAACCGAAAAACCCACTTCCCCCTTTTTAGTCCTTTAAAAGCATAGGAGAAAGAAAATTGGGGCTGAGTAGGCTCTGGTTTCAATTCACGAAAAGCAATAGCCTTTAGCAAGCTTTGCATTTCTTTTCTCCTAAATCTGTCCAGAGCCTCAGCAAACCCTGATTAAAGTTTATGGGTGCACGCCGTCTTCTAGGGTGAGCGTGCGGTAACGTCCTAAACCAGAATAAACGAAGCCCACGCTGTCCTAATCTAACGGTAGACAAGCGCTTTTTCGTTTAAAAATGTGCTGTTTGCTTTATGCTTTTTATTTCTGAAGCGAAGGATTCGCTTAATTTTTTAAGCGCACCCCAGCGGACCCACCACCCTACGTGAGCGCGCTCGCATATCTGCGATTGTAAAGTTCACTAGCTTTTCACCTGGCATTGGCTCTGCAGTGCACGCTAACTTACAGGGTGACTTAAGGTACACGCATAAAGCTATCGAGATCCTTTGCCTTAGAATGCGGATACAGATTTTCGCTGACTTAAGATTTTAATTGGTTGCTTATTTCTCGTCATCGCCCAATAGGAACACTTTGAGGTTGAACCTTTGATTTGGTGGTTCGTTCTCTTTTCTGCAAAATTTTATCGCGTTCTTGTTGAAAGAGGGTTCTTGTTCTAGGGTCTCCCCAACATTTATCAAAGTTCTCTCGGGCAAAGGTAACTAGTCTTTTGTTATCAGAAACAAGTGATTTGGCAATGTCATTGGTTGTTTCGAGAGGAAACCACAGTTCATCATCTGCAATGGTGTAGTACGCTTGCTTATAATAGTCTGTAGCTTTAATAGTCAGATCCACAGCAGGCCATTTCATCTTTTCAATCATGTCGATTAAGTTATTGTCTTCATCAGCAGCAGCGTTTTCTACCAATATTCGAATTTTTGCTCGATGCTTCTCTAACTTGGAAGAAACATCATCCAGAAGATAGGCGTGCGCGCGTATTAATGATACAAAACGTTCTTTCGACAGTAACATATCATAAGATATCTTGGTATTCTCAAAAAGCAAATCGAGTTTGTTCATTTGGGCAGTTCTTCCCGCAGGCATTACCACGATTTTTCCTTCTTCTCTCTGCGGAAAATGTTGCTGTCTCTTCTTGAGAATTTCAATGATTTCCTGAGCGTTCTTTTTCTGATTTTCGACTTGTTGTTGCTGAATTTTGATAAGGTTTTCCAGTCCTTTCTTAAGAGGTATGATTTCTGTTCTAATGGGGTGGCTTATTGTTCTTATCGCTAAACCTTTTTTTTCAAGTTTAGATATGATCCTGTAAATGTCTTGTTGATGTAGACCTGTTTTCTCTGATATTTCGGCTATGGTGGGCGTACCTGAGGTTGTAACGCATAAGTATATCTTTGCTTGTCTAGTGGTTAGTCCGAGTTTGCAAATTTTCTCGACTAATTCTTCGTCAAGAATTTGATAGCCTCCAATCTGTTATAACTGCAAGATGTAAATATGTTTTTGGGGATTCTGACTTGTTTACCTTTTTTTCTTTTTGCAAGTACCTACTTTCCAAATAGTATTATTAAGAAAACTGGCCGAGTTGCAACGAGTTGAATCGATCTGCTATAAAACTCGATTCAATTACAAAAGAAAACAAAAGATTGTGAAAAAAATGAAAAATAAACGAAAATCTAAAAATTCGATAATTGCAGTAGTAATCGGTACTTTGCTATTAATTTCAATGTTAGCTATGATACAGAACTCTATAATTCCTACAGCTAAGGGACAAAGCACTTCAGGAAGCACCATTAGCCAAAGCTTAATCAACGACATATACGCCGCACCTGCGGGAAGTGATAGTCGAAGCTTTGCAGCTATAGGTCCAGGTCCAACAACGAATAACATAATGTGGACTGATGACATTCCTGGCGTTACTACAGCGGGAATAGAAAGCGATATAACGGCTTTCGGCGGCTACGTATTCGTTCAGAATGCTACTGACCTTGTTGCGTTAGACGGCGGAACCGGAAACATCGTTTACACAATTCCTAGTCCAGGCGGAGAACTTGGAGAACCATTATACTTAGGCGGCAACTACATGCTGTTAGGGCCAAGTTGCTATACAGTTGATACAGGAACGTTAGTTTGGGCTCAGCCAGGATTCAACCTAGACGAAGCTGGATATGGACAAGCAATAGAACAGGGAGGCGGAGCACCTGTTACAGACCCACAATATTTACCAGCACCAATGTTCTTCTTCGGCCAATGCGGATGGGAACTAAAGAATCCTGCCCAACTACCAACGGTCCTATGGAACGATACGGGAAACCCGCTTGCGACAGGCGAGCTTGACATTTCACCTGTATATGGCAGCGGAGTCATAGTCTACACCGACATGGCAGACCAAACATTCAACGGATTCAACGCAACAACAGGAGCATACCTATGGACAGTTTACGTTCCATCTTTCCAGTTTTGCGGTACTACATCTATCGACGGCGTCTTCGCTTTCGGAACACAAGATGGCTGGATATACGCCTGGAACATCACGACAGGGCAATTCATGTGGAAATGGAATCCAGGAACACCTGATAGCGATTGGTCTTGGAGCCTAGGCTCAAGCTACGGAATGATATACGGACACAACCAAGACGGACACTTCTACGCAGTAAACGCTACAACAGGAACGGAGGTTTGGAATGCATACACAAACAATGGCGTCGCATATTCAGGCACTTTTACAGTAGCTGGAGGATACATATACGCACAAATGGGAGACAATGAATACCGAAACCCCTACACTGGAGCGTACGGGCACAATGAATTTGACTGCTTCAACGCCTACAACGGCACAGAGGTTTGGTCACTTCCAATTGCAACTGGAGCGCCAGACAACGCCCAATGCGTCGCTTACGGCAACCTCTACGTGATACCCACGACCTCATCATCCACACCTGGAGTTTACACTTACTCAACAATCTCAAGTTTCGTTGGTGGAACGGGCACACTAGGCGAAGTCATGTGCATTGGAAATGGAACAGCGCAGAGCTGGCCAATGTACATGGATAGCGCTGCGCATGACTCAAGCGGTGTAGGACCAACAAACTTAACCGTATTATGGAGCAAACCCCTGGGCAGTGGCGCATCATTTGCAAGTTCACCCGTGTTCGCTAACGGCATAGGATACATCGGATCAGTAAACAAGAATATCTACGCCTTCAATTCCACCAACGGCGACGTAATCTGGAACTTTACAACTAACGCTGCAGTATATTCTACACCCGCCGTCGTGAACGGTTACGTCTACACAGGAGCTGATGATGGAAACGTCTACTGCTTAAACACTGCTTCAGGCAGTTTAGCGTGGAAGGTAACACTACCCGCAGGACCTGCTACTAACTTCGGCTTCGGAGTGGTAGGAACAGAGGGTCCGCCGTCGCCGATGCTTGTAGGAAACAACCTTTACATCGGAGATAACGACTACATCTATTGCTTAAACGCGAATACTGGCGCAACAATTTGGTCATACAGTTGGGGCAATATGTTCGCGCCTTTAATCGGAACGCCGACAATCGTTAACAACGTCGTTTACATTGCACCTGACACAGGTTACAGCGGCGAACTCGCTTTTATCTTACCCGGTGCATCTTGCCCTGACGGTTTCCTCTATGAACTTAACGCACAAACAGGAAAACTAATCGCCAACATAACAATTCCATACGTTGAAAACCCATTCCTAGCTGCCGGATACACAGCCATTGACTATAATGGAGAAGGAATAATTGCGCCAGTAACAGTTGATACAACAGACAACCTTGCCTTTGTACAACAGATGAACGAGCGTACTGATGCTATAAATCTAACGTCTGGAACAACACTGTGGACCTACGACGCGTACTACAACCCAGGAACACCTGGACAATGGGGAACTGAACAAGAAGGAGGCGTACTATATGCGGATGGCAACGTTTACTTCAATGAGTGGTATGATATCGTTTGTCTCAATGCAGTTTCTGGTAACGTCACTTGGAACCTATACCTTAACAGAGAATCAGAGAATCCATTATCCATGTATGCTGGAAATCTCTACGATGTCACTTACACCTTCAACGTCTACGTGATTGACGCCGCCACTGGAGCAAAAGAATCGTACGCTGCCTGCGGAAACGAACCAACAGAGCCCGTACCTTACGCTGGCAACCTCTATGTAGCATCAGGAGACTTCAACATCACCTGCTACACACAAACAGCCGCTCAGGTAACACCTACACCGACGCCTACTCCGACGCCAAGTCCAACACCAACCTCGACGCCGCCACCTAGTACTCCACAACCGCTGCGACAGGGTGTAACATGGGATCAGCTTTACGCCGTCACTCTCATAATCATAGTCGCAATAATAATTGCAGTAGCTACAGTCGGCGCGCTTGTGCTGATAATACTGAAAAAACGGAAACCGTGAGATAAAATACACAAAACCCAACTTCCCTCCCTTTTTTAGTCTAAATTTGAAGATGCTCAAAATGGTGGCTGAGAAGGCTCTGGTTACATTCAAAATAGCTGCAATTGAAGAGTTTGCATTTTCTTTTTCTCCTAAAGAAAGAAATTTCATCCTTAGTTTCCAGACCTTCCTTGTTGCACACTTCAGCGTTTGCCGTTTGGATTGAGAAGCACTCAAACCTGTTCATTTTTTTTAAGTGGGTCATCTTTTTTACCAATTTTTCAGAATCGGGGTTGCGCCGAAGGCGCTAAATGGGTATCAGCATCTTTTTCAAAGGTCTTAAAAGGAAATTAACTTCCCTTTCAGTTATCTCGCAGTCCCTTCTAATTACTTGGCATCTGGTATTGTTAGTTTAATAGCTCCACAATCTGCGCAAATAATATTCAGCGTTCCTTTTTCCCATGAGAAGGTTCCTCGTTCACTTCCGCAATTAGGGCAACGTTGACCTTTTTCGCGGTAAAAAGGGTGTTTGTTAGTTACAAGAACCTGCTCTTGGTTATCCTTCATAATATCACTTTAGCTCTTTGTTATTACATGAATGGGCACTTGGCATTTTGTCAATCCCCAACTGTTTTCCGAGCATAATTGAATTTCTATGCTTTGTTGAATTTGGGATTTTGGCGTTTTAATAATTACTGGAAACAAGAACCATTCTTGTGGCGATAAACATTGGTAATTCTCATGTGTTGGTGGAAACGCCACACCGCAATTGCCCTCTTGAATGCTGAAATACTTGCTAAAATCTAACTTTTTATATCTGTCATCCTCGTATGGAATTATCTCAAATCCCTGTCCAAAATAAATTAGCACAAGTGTGTTTTTTAAAGTGCTAAAGCCTAAGTTGTAAATTCGAGCATAAATAATATGCTCCGACTCTGCTTTCACTGTTATTTCTGGCTTTAAATCTTTTAATTCATCAACCGAAAAATCGATATATAAATTCGCTTTTGTCATCATTGGTAAATAGGAAATCCATGCAACGTTAAGGGATAATCCGAGCACGAACAAGCTTGTAAGTTGTTGCCATGCTGGGGCAACCCCGAAAATAGCGAGTGCAACGCAGAATGGAAAGAAGAATAACAACACTTGCCGAAAAATTACTAAATAATGAAGATTAGATTCATAATTTAGTTTTCTTAACTTGTTTGGTAGTGGCAAAAGGTATAATTTCTTTCGCAGTGGTGGGCATAGAAAGAAAGCGGTTAACCCTAAAACGCCGAAATATAGGTATAACGGGATTATCCATGCTGTCATGAGATTGTCTATTCTTTTCTTCAGCTAATAAATTAGTCGCTCGTTACTGATTTTATAAGAGTTTAGATTTGACTCGAATTTTAGGCATCTGCTTGCCACACTCGGAACAGTAGGTCGTTTCTGTTTCCTTGCTGAAAACTCTTTCCCTGCAACCACAAACTCGGCATTTGGTTCTAACTAAGAAAAACACTTTTGCTTGATTTTCTGGCTGAGCACCCGCTTTGCAATCTTCAATTACAATAGGCTGATTAGCCTTTTTTGAAGCCATAAAAGAAAGAAAGGGTTAGTTTGCTTAAAAAACTTTTGAGGTTATTCTGACGCATATAGCGCCGCCGCAATCAGGGCAATTTTCGGTTTTTTCATTGGTTATTTTTCTGCATTTCAAGCAAATGTATTCTTCATTGAATCGTGCTTTATAGAGTTCCAAAATAGGCTTTTCTTGCAGTTGAACGCTCATTTTGCCTTCCTTTGATTGAGCATGTAGTATTGAATGGCTGTGTCTTTTTGGTCGAGGTCAGCTTTCAGCTTCTTTATCTCTTCATCTTTTTCAGTAAGTTTGATTGCTTGCCAAGCGCATTTTTCAGCTAATGGCTCTTTCTTCAATTCGTCTAATTCTCGCGTCAACGTGATTTTTTCAGCAATAAGAGAGGTGGTAGATGTTTCCAATTGAGTTAAGTCTTTTAGTTTTTCTTCAAGGGGTTCCTTAAGGTATTCAATTTCCATATCCTTTGCGTCTACAAAGTCCATGAAGCGAATCCATTTTTCTAAAGGGTCACCACGGTATTTCTCGGGAATTTTGCATAGCTCATAAAATTCTTGTTCTAACTTTGCTCCTTCGTCTTCGCGCTCTTGGTCTTCTCTCGAAAGACTTTGCGCTTTTAGGCATGCTTGGCAGTAAGGGGTATTGGTGTTTTTGAGTTTTTCAACATTCTTAAGGCAAAATGTTCCGAAACGGTATCGGCAATCTTCTTTCTCCGAGTCAGAAAGTCCTCTATAGCCATTACAAATAATGTGGAAGGCATCCTTTCGGCTGTTGCAGTTTTTTTCTGTTTTTATTTGCTCCATTAACTCGTAATCTTCGGGGATGGCGTCGAGATTTATCTGAATAGGTTTTTGACTGTTTTTAATCGGTTCTTTTTTCGTCATTTCATCATAACCTCAAATTAAATCCAAAAAAAAATAAAAAGGGTTTGTGGGGGTTATTCGACCTCTGCCATTATGGCAGCTTCGTGGGTTGCTACTTGCATGTCAAGGGTTGCTTTGTGCTCTCTCATCAATTGGTTATAGCGGTTGGTGTACAGTGGTTCGACAAAGCGGTGTATCCAATCTTTCCACGGTTCAAAGGTTTTTTCGCCTAATATGACGGCACGCAGTTTATCCCCTAAAGTGCCATGATAGAAGTCTCGTATGGTTGTTGGGTCGGTCCCGCATTGCTCTGCGCAATCATCAAGGCTTAAACCGTGAAGCCCCGCAAGGCTAACAAATGAGTGTTTCTCGGTTGTGTGGCTTGTCGTCATTTTGCCTTCCGTTAGCCACTGTCTGCGATATTCCTGTGTTCCCTTTTTGGTGTTATTGAAGGCTTTTAGCGTGTAAACTCTGCCGTCAGGGGCTATTTTTTCGCCTTGTGCAAGTGGCTCTCCCTGTTTTGCTCTTTTGAAACGCCATATCCCCGCTCTGCACCCTGCAAGTTTTATACTGCTATTGAAGCTTACGTAATTGCTCTCTTCAGTTGGAAAGCGAGTAAACCACGCGCCGACTATGTTATTTTCGTCAATCCATCGTTTGAAGAACGCCATTGTTTCGGGTGTAAAATAGCGTTTGACTTTGCCGCCTGTCTTTGAACCTTCGACTTTTGGCTCAAACATGCTTATGCAATTTAAATCCCATAGCGCTTGACAGCGATAGCCGTTTGGTAGCGTTTTACCCATTAGCAATTGACTGCTGATTCTACCGCCGCCTTCCAAGCCTAACCTATGAAGCACCAATGTATCGGCTTCATTGATGTGCTCAACAAAGGCTTTTAGTTCCTCTGGCTGTAAGTAATCTTCCTTTTTGCCACCGATGTTCTTTTTTCCCGTTGTATCCCATTCGTCACCTTCGAGAAATTGAAAGTGCCGTTGCGATAGCGGGGAATCCTCAATTTGCAAAGCGGTAAACTTCATTATGCATCGAATATCACTTAGTGGTGCAAACTTGATTTTTCCCTGAGCGTCAAAGAATCGCGGGTCGTTTTTTGCTTGTTGGAACGTTTCTAAGGTGAAAAGCGCTGGGTCTTTCTGTCCGAACATCATGTAAAGGTTGCGCCCCATTGCATCGACGCCTTTGCCTTGTAAGCTCCATTGTCCTGTTACGGTGTTTTTATAGTGTTTTGCAAGGTACTGATGGCAAAGCGTTTTTTCATACTCGCTTACCTTTGAATCTACAAGTGATTTAGAACCTGTTGGCACTCCATTCGGAAAATCGCCAAGTATGGTTAAAAGCGTGTTTTTGGAGATGTTCATGTAATCCGCGTATTGACTGCCATTTTTTATTTCAACTTCAACGTTGTGCGGTAATTCGCTGTTGTGCTTATCGCCTCGGATTATTCCTTTGAAAGGCTTTACGTACCATTGGTTAAGTTTTGGGTTCTTTTGCAAGTGACTGAAAAACCGTCGTATGTCCTCATCGGTTGTTATCTCGCCGCGTCTCTGTTTTGGGCTTGCAAGTTGTCGGTTGCTGCTCACGGATGAGCCTCTTTTTTGACGGGGCTGTGGTTGAATGCTCCAATGCCATGATTGGAATTGTTGCGACCTGAAATGTAAATTAAGACACAGATAACGACAACGACGGCAACGCAGATTAAGACGGTTTTTTGATGCTGTTTTAGGTAGGCTTCGATTTTTTGAGCGAATGGGGCTGAAATTTCCGAAAGCATTTTTGACGTTGACATGTTGAACCCTATTATAGAATCAAAGGTACAGCGGCTAACGCGGTTTCTGCCAGCTTCTTTGCAATGTCAGTTTTGCCATCCCGAACCGCGTCGTGAATTTGCTTTTTTGCTGAATTCGTTAGTGCTCCCCAAGCTTCTTTTGTCAAACCGCTTACGTCTAAAACGGTAGGTAGTGCTGGATTCATTTTTTTATCGTCGAATGGTGGCTCTTCATTAGCCTTTTCAGGTTCGGATTCAGGAACTTCATAATAGCATCGGCGCAAACGGTCGATGTTCACATTTATTTTTGCCGCGAGCCGTTGGAGCGATGCATCTATCTTTTCGGGTTCTGTTGGGTGAGAACTGACATATTGCCTAAATGCGGTCGTCACCATATCAAGGCGTGCTCGTGTCCAAAAAGCGTCATTTTTTAAGCCGCGAAATTCTGAGTTTTGAGCGAATTTGTCAATGCTGAAATCTCCTGAATCAAAAAAGCCATTGCAGCGTGAGTCTTGGATTACTTTGTCAACAAGTGGGTCAGAGGAAACTTTCTTTGCCTCGTTTTTCATCATTAATTTTCACTCCTTTTTTCATTTGATTCTGACAGCTTTTGACTTGTAATGCCACCGTCTGATTGGAGAAGTCCAAGACGATATAACTTTTCGTTTATGGCTATCCTGACAAAATCAGAGCGCGAAATACCCATGCGCTTTGCTGTTTCGTCAATAATTTTTTGCTTTTCCTCTTCAATTTGAAAGCTCGGTTTAGCCATTATTTCTTTCAACTTCTTTCCCCTTTGTTCTGAATTGTGATTAATTCAGGCGAATTAGGGCAAGGTTATAATAATGCTGAGTGAATATAAAAGGGTATTGAATACCCATAGTCAGCGAAAAGGGTAATGAATATGCCAAGACCGTTAGCAGGTGGAGAGAATAAAGCGGAAACAGAACGTTTGAGGTTAAAAAGGGAAAAGCAGAACGAACGAGCTAAAGAGCGGGGAAGGGAGCAATCTCAACGTATCGAAAGTAGAATAAAGACAATTATTGGTAGTAGCAAAGAACCAATCTCTTACACTCAACTATTGAAAGAAGTAGGTTGCCGCTCGGACAGAACTCTAAAAATGCACCTTAAACGTATGCTTGAAAGGCAAGAAATAGCGAAAGGAAACGGCAAAAGAGGAAGATATTTTCCCCCGAAAATAGCGGACTATGAGCCATTAGAATACTTGGGGCTTTCCGTCTTGCATCAAAGCTTGAAAAAGGGAGCTATTAACGAGTTCAATCAATATTTAGGGAGCTTCGTCACTTACACGTTAAAGCACTATGAAGTTAATCAAGCAATGTCTATAATTTCAACCATGCTAAGAGAGGTAGAGCAATACCTTAAGAGCGAGTCAAAAGTCGAGTCGGCAGAATGGGAGCTTTGGCGCGACTTGGATTCAAGGGAATTTATTATAAAAATTTCTAATGCTGAAAACACCATGCGAGAAGCCATAGATTACGGAAAATTTGAACAGAAATGGCTAAAAGTCACGTTTATCCTTCGAGAAATCGACCATATGCCAAAGTAGTTAAGAAGAAAGCGCCTAATTGTTACTATTTGCGTACAATTAGCCCTTCATTTTTCCGAAAATCGTTTCAAAATGCTTTGTAAAGCTCTTTTTTGGGTTGTGTGTGCGTGTGTGTTATCATTTCAAACTTTCTGTAAACTCTTTTAGAAATTCTTGCCGTTTAGCTGATAATTGGTTCAGGTGCTCGGCTGTTTTATCGTCAGTCAAGCCGAAAAGAATTAGGTGTTTTGCAAGGCTTTGGTTTGGCATCTCCAATCTTTCAGCCTTATTTTTCAATTTCTTAAACTCGCTTTCATTCAGTCGAACAATAACTTGCTTCATTCATTACCCTTTTATCACGACAAGCTTTCCGTCTTCTTCCACGAAGAGCATTAGGTCGCCAACAGTTAATTGAAAACGCTTTCTCGCCTCAGACGGAATTGTCACTTGTCCTTTTGTGCTGACCTTGCAAGCTCCTAACGTTTTTCTTACCAATGAGTTTCACCTATTAGTAAGTAATGAAAGGAAAGTCTTATATGTCTTACCTTTCCATAACTTGGGTGGGGTTGGTGTCCTCTAGCAGACTAGGCAAAACGCCGTTTGAAGGCGGCGTTCCCTGCGGATTGAGAGACGCAGGAACATGACCCTTCACGGATGGAGGTCATGAAAGGCGCTCGGCACCCGAAGACATAATCGGTTTCAATAAACCGAAGGATGTCAGGGAGTCCCAGTGAGCCAGCTATGAAATATCGCGCATGGTGTGACTGGAGAAGGTATGAAGCTTGAGGGCTACAACCTCCCTGAAACTACGCTCATTAACTTAGGAAGTTACTCGCATTTTTAAAATCAAGAAAAAAGACTCCCACCAATCACCTTAGCAAAAGGTTGTTTTCTAATTGTTACCGAGTAACGGAAAAATAGGGTAGTGACTGCATAAATGGTGACTAACAGTAAATTATAAACTCGGTGTAAATCTTAAACTAAGTAACCTCTCAGTCACCGAGTACGCACCACCCTTTTTTCAATGGGAAATCACCAATAAATCGCTAAAAATAAACCTCAATTTACGTCGCATACCTTGTACGCACCAATTTACTAAGAGCACACCGAGAATGCACCTTTAAGCACCTTTTCCAGCCATTTTCGCATGGTAATACAACAGGTGTGCAAGTATTACCATTCACCCATGCTTTGTATTACCAACAATATTACCATGAAATTAGAGTTAATCCCTTATTGAGCACTTTTCCATGCTTATTGCACACCATTATTGCACACTTTCCCATGTTTTTAACCCTTTATCATAAAATCCAGAGCCTCAGCAAACCCTTGTCGCTTGACTGAAAAGCAGCAAGAAGCTATTTCTTTGGCTTTTAGGCTTGGGTACTTTGATACACCCCGAAAAGTAAGCGTGGATGAACTTGCAGAAAAACTTGGTCTTGCGAGTTCTACTTTGGCGGTTCATTTGAGACGAGCTGAACGCCGCTTACTCGCTGAGATGCTAAACGAATAATACATTGTCACCGAATGAAGAAAAAAGCAACAAAACAGCCATCTTCCCATGAATTAATGGTTATTCCAATGGGCGACGTATATACTGAACTCGGAAGGAGCGGCAAAAATTTTGCTGGTATTTTCGCGATGTAAAGTTCGTTTTATAAAAAATGGGAAAAAAAGAAATTTTACGGATTTGCCCTTCTTTTTTTGAAGCTCTTTATCATTATCGGTTTCTTTCGCTTCGTACGAAGATGAATGTTCCGATCAGAAAAGATGCTATCGAAATCGCAGCCACTATGAGTAGATCAACCAGGGGATTGTACATGGTTATCTGGCTGTAGAACGGTGTGCCTTTATAGACTAATCCTCTAAGCAAATCTATCAGGTAAGTCATGGGCATAGCATGTGCCAGTGCGCCTAAGACTCCGCTAGAATTTTTTACAGGTATTAATGCACCTGAGAGAAACATCTGAGCGAATACAAACATGATTACTCCTTTATCAGCTGTCTTTGGACTGCTGCTGAATATACTGGCTACCAATACACCAAGAGTTCCACCTGATATGCAAATAAGCGGTGCCAATAAGAGGATCCAGCCAATAGCTGATGGCCCAAGCGTTATTCCCATGGCTAAACCTACGATAACAAAAGCAAACAATTGCAGTATGCTTAGTGATGCTGCCGCCTATGATTTTGCCGAGAATGATTGAGTATCGAGATATTGGAGCCACAAAGATTTCCTGAGTGAAATCATTTTCGCGGTCCTCAACGAGAGATGTGACGCTCATCATTGTATTCATCGCAATTGTGGCAGCGATCATTCCTAGAAGTGCAAACTGAAGGTAATTGTAGCCTAGGCCGACACCTAAGTTTTGTGCGATGCTGCCGCCTAGTATGCCCAGAAACAGGACTGGAAACATAAGGCTAAAAGCAAGCGAAGTTTTCCAATCTTTAAAGAACCGCAGTACCTCTCGGGCAGCGATAACTATTGTTGCGTTGATTTCTTTTTGAAGCGGCAACATTAAATTGAGACCTCCTCAATGTTGTTTTCAATTAAATCCATATAGGCCTCTTCAAGCGTAGGCATATGAAGCTCCATCAAAGACAGGGGCGTTTTGATTTGACTTAGAATTTGCTGTGGCGTTTGCTGTTCAAAGTATACTTTGAACTTGCCATCTTCAGTGGTTTCTGGCTTAAAAGGCTCAAGCTGAGAACATAATGCGCTACGGTTATCCGCATCTAAGAGCAGATATTTTTCCATCAAACGGTTTTTCATCTCTGCCGGCGTACCTATAAAAACAATTTGACCGTGGTTGACGATGCATACTCGATCGGCATTTTCAGCTTCTTCAATATAGTGCGTTGTTAGGAATATTGTGGTTTTTTGGGTTTTGCTTACTTTTCGCAAATAAATCCAAAGGTCCCTGCGGGAAACAGCATCCAATCCCTGGCTTGGCTCATCTAAAAACAACACTTTTGGCTTAGTCATCAAACCCCGAATTATTTCCAACTTACGCTTCATTCCACCTGAGAAGGTTTTAAGCGGCTTAAACAAATCCTCACGTATGCCCATATAATCGGCCATTTCTAGGACTTGACTTTGGTATCCCTGAGGCATGAGCCGAAAAAGCGGTTTGTAAGCGTAGACACCGTAAAGGTTTACGTGTAAACGGATATTTTCTTCAGCCGATAGGTTGAGGTCTAAGCTTGGGTTCTGGAAAATAATGCCTATGTTTTGGCGGACGTCTTTTGCTTTAGTGTTTATGTCGTAGCCTTCGATTGTTACTTTTCCGCTTGTTTTTGCCAGGGTTGTGGTTAAGATTGATATTGTGGTTGTTTTTCCTGCTCCGTTGGGTCCGAGGAACGCGAAGAATTCGCCGGGGTATACATCAAAGCTGATGTTGTTTACTGCTGCTTTCTCGGTTTTGCGGTAGCGTTTGGTTAATTTTTCTACGTGTATGATTGATTGCATTTTTCAATCCCCGTTTTATTTAACACTGTTAAATCAACTTAACATAGTTAAATAAATACTTAACGCTGTTAAATAGTCAATTAACAAGGTTAAACATATAAACCGCTAACACTAAATCAAGAGATAATGAAAACAAGAAAAACCAAGACGCCACACATACAACCTGACGCCGTCATAAAAGCCGCATTAGAAATATTAGACGCAGAAGGCCTAGAAAACGTAACCCTAAGACGCATAGCAGCAAAACTCAACGTACAAGCACCAGCCCTATACTGGCACTTCAAAGACAAACAAGACATCAAAGACGACATGGCCCAAGCAATCCTCACAAACGCAAAACTCGACAACTTCACCGCACCCGCTGACATAAACAACTGGCCCACATGGCTAGCCGATTTAATGCATTGCTTACGTAATGCACTAATAGCTCATAGAGACGGAGGACGCGTAGTTGCGGGAGCAACGTATGGCCGCGCCTACACTTTAGAGAAGATAATGGTAGGTGTTACTCGAGTTTTAGAAAAAGCGGGATTTGGCAAGCTTAATGCGGGTCTAGCTGCCGGTACAACAATCGATTATGTTTGGGGTTTTGTAATTGAAGAGCAGGCAGGAAGTGAACCACCGCAAGACGTTCAATTCATCGGGACTAGTTCAGAGGATGATGCATTTTTAAGCGCTATAATGAAAGAATACGGCAAACTTACTCCTACAGAAATTTTCGACTGGGGCTTACAATTGATAATAACAGGGCTAAAAATAACCAAAAAATGAGCGCGTAATAAGTTGCCTAATTTCTCTTGATGTTATCGAAAAACTCTCGGGGTGTTAGAATTCTGGTTTTTCTGAACCTGCCCAATTTAAGAAGGTGTTTGTCTCCTGATACGATGATGTCTGCTTTACATGCTAAAGCGCATTCTAGTATTTTGTTGTCTTCAGCATCATCTGCTATTATTTGCAGTTTTAACTTAGGTTTAACTATTATCGAGTTCGCTTCGATGGCTCGCAGAATTTCTTTTTCATTTAACCCTGCGTTGCTTAAAACTTCAGATATTTTTGGGTATAAGAGAACTTTAGAAATTTCTAGTAGAATATCTTTGCTAACGTAAACTGTTAGCTCTTCCTTTACTTGGGAAAACTCGTCTTTGAGAATCTTCTCCATGGCGATTGAAATCCAAACGTTCGTGTCGAAGACTACTTTGACTTTCTTGCCCACTCAACTGCCTCAGCCACAAGCTTGTCAACGTCAATAGACTGTTCTTTGGTTACCCTCTCAATTTTCTCAGCTATGTCATCAAGGGATAATTTTTCAGTTTTTCTAAGCAGTATATCCCCATCCCGCGTAAGCACCAAAAGCTTCTCGCCGCCCTTCACGCCCAGTTTCTTGCGAACTTCTCGGGGGATTACCACTTGGCCTTTAGAGGAAACCTTGATTATGTCCTCGATTTGTTCTGTCATACATTACCAAAATATTGTACAAGTAAATAAATTTTTACATTTCTACCAACCAATCATTCAAAGCCCAGCAGGTCATTAGCAAAAGAAATAGACCACAGGAAAAAATTCGATTAACCCTGAAAACGAAGGCTTTAGCAAAACTAATATGCGACAAAGCAGCATTATCCCCTTAAGAGAAGTTCTCGGGGAGCTGGGAATAGGACCCGGCTGAGAGGACGGCTAGTTGCTGTCGACCCTTAGAACCTGAACCAGGTAATGCTGGCGGAGGGAAAAAAACGCAAACACAAACTAAATATTCAACTGAAAAACCCAACAATAATATTTTCTCAACCAAAATACTCGCTGAAATAATAATATTTGTCGCCATGGCAGGGGCACTGGCTCTAGTCAGCCACTTCTTCTTTCAGCCTCCACAAAGCGGCTCAATCAACCTTGGCATGGTGCCCATCTTTTGGCTGGCACTGCGGAGAGGACCAAAAATCGGCATATTTGCAGGTGCAGTCTTCGGAGTAGTTGACCTCGCAATCGAACCGTTCGTTGTTAACCCAGCCCAGTTCATCTTGGACTACCCATTGGCTTTTGCATGCCTTGGACTTGCAGGGTTTTTCCGCAACATAAGGCCTGTTGGTCCAGTCTTGGGAGTCGTCGTCGGGGGGACAGGGCGCTTCATTTCCCACTTCGTTTCAGGCGTGGTTTACTTTGCAAGTTACGCGCCGCCTGGAATGAGTCCAGTTTGGTATTCTATAACATATAATGGGAGCTACATGATTCCAAGCATAATAATTTGTGCAGTGGTAATCGGCTTATTGCAGAGAAGCAAGACATTGGACATTTACAGGTAGGTTTATGAAAAATGGGTAAGCTGTCAAATAAAGAACTCAAAACGCTCCTCGGCTACACCAAAAAGGATTCCCGAGTAGTCATTCCGCCTTTGATTGGCTACGATTCAGGCGTCCATGAAGTCAACGGCAAATACCTGGTTGTCGCGTCTGACCCCTGCACAGGTGTCCCAGAAGAATGGTTCGGCTTTTTGCTAATCAACTACGCAGCCTCCGACGTTGCCCTGTCAGGCGCTAAACCAGAATTCTGCACCATCAACCTGCTTGGACCACTCCAAACTAAACCCGAAGTTTTCCAAAAAATCATGAAGCAAACCTGCCGAGCCGCAGACGAACTGGACATCGCGATTGTTCGCGGGCACACAGGCACATACGATACCCTGCAAGGCTTAGTCGGGGTTGCGACAGTTTATGGGACTGCTAACTTGGAGAAACTGATTACACCTGCAAACGCCAAGCCAGGCGACCTCATATTGTGCACTAAACCTCTGGGTTTAGAAACGATAATCAACTTCTCCTTGACCCAAACGAAGCTGGCGCAGGAACTGTTCGGCGCTGAGAAGCAAGAAAAGCTTTCCCGACAGGTTCGTATGCAAAGCTGCGTCGGCGAAGCACTTCAACTGGCGAAGACTGGCGTTGTTCACGCGATGCATGATGCCACTGAAGGCGGCTTTGTTGCGGCGCTGAACGAGCTTGCCGAGGCGTCGGGGGTGGGTTTTAGGGTTGATTGGGAAAAAATCCCCAAATCCTCGGAGTTGATGGTTTTGCAAAGCTTCTTTAGCCTTAGCGATGAGCAAGTTCTCTCGATGTCTTCAGCTGGAACTGTTTTGGCAGCGGTCGATGCTCAAGCCACCGAAAAAGTTACGGCTTCTTTGAGGCAATGCGGGTTAACGGCGCATTTCCTAGGCAAATTTACGGAAAATAAAGAGCGGATAGTCGATCGGTTAGGGAAGGAGATGCCTTTTCCCGAAGCCCCCAACGACCCGTACAGCCTGATAGTTTCCGGCAAATAATCTTATTCTCTAAGGGTTTCATGTTTTTCTGAAAGGGCTAGGTTTATTGCATATTGGGGGATATTCTGCACGAGGAAGCCTCTTACGATTAACTAAAGGGTTGTTTCAAATATTACCTCTAGGTCTTTTTCGCAGAAAGTTATTTTGAAATTTTTGAACACATCTATTCTGCCAAGTAGCCGTGGGACCTCATCTGAGTCGGCGAACGCAACTTTTGCGTCAAGAGATGTGTCACCGATTTTCATTTTGATTGTATGCACGTAGGCAGGGATAAGCGTTCTTCCCACACCGATTATTGGGCGGTACTCCCCTTGAGTGAAACCGAGTCCCAAGAGTTCAGCGTCAGTTCTCCTGAACAAAGATATGTCTGCACCGCTGTCAACGTAAACGCGAAAAGTGTGCCATTCCTCAGTTTTTGCGCAAAGAAAAACCGTGGCTTTCGGTCTATTGATTGTTCCTGATCCAAGAGGTTCGAGCGAATATTTGAAGACGTATTTTTTCAAAGTATTAGTACATCCGCTGATTGGATATACTCAATTACTATTTCCTCTATCTTAGCGTCAGGGCATTTTTTCAGTGCCTTCTTTAGCGCCTCACTTGAGGTCCTGCCAGCAGCCACTATTTTGTTTTTGTATATTGCCACGTCTTTTCCACTGTATTTCTTGTATTCTTCCTCTGTTATCTGAGGCGCTTCAATTATTTTTTCAGGCACTTTGTTACACCTACAGGTTAGTTATTGTAACTATTGAAGTATTAAGTTTTCCACAATTAGGCTTTGAGCTCCGACAGGACGAAGTTTACGATTTCTTCGGCGATGTTGACTTTGGCAACCACTTGGAGTCCCTTCCATCCCGGCTGGCTGTTAACATCTACGATGCGTGGTCCCTGCGGGCCTTCAAGGATGTCTACTCCCGCGATTTTGCAGCCTACTGCCTTGGCGGATTTTATGGCTAAGTCTTCGAATTCTTTGCTGATTTGGGCTGGGGCAGGTTTGGCTCCTCGGCTGTAATTGGTTTTCCAGCCTTCCGCAACCCGCCGCATGGATGAGACTACTCGGTCGCCGATTACGAAGGCGCGTATGTCCGAGTGCCCGTGCGGGACGAATTCCTGCATGTAGATGACGCCGTGGTGGAACGTGATGGCTTTGAAGATAGTATCGGCGATGTCTACGTCGTTTACCCGTGTTGCGCCTTGTCCACGTGACCCAAAAATCGGCTTGACAACGATGTCGCCGCCCAACTCGTCGAATGCTTTGAGAGCTTCGTTGACGCTTTCAGTGGCTAAAGTTCGCGGCACGGGAACCCCAATGTCCTCAAGGAGCGCCAAAATGTCGTATTTGTCAACGCAGTGCTCGATAGCCGTCGGCGGGTTCACCATGTAGAAGCCTTTGCGCTCCAGCTTGTAGAGCATATCCATTCGGAAAACCAGCTCCTCCAACGAGCCGCGTCCGATGGGGCGGATAATTAGCCCGTCTAAATCTTCCAGCAGGCTGGTGCCGTTGACTTTGAAGTAGGGTCTGTATGAGAGCCTTGCGACGAGCCGTGGAAAAGTGAAGCATTCGTACGCGATGCCTCGCTTTGTTAATGCTTCTCGAACTTGGGTGCTGCTCCATGCTTCAGGGTTCCGAGTCATTATTCCAAATTTCAACGTGGGTCTAATCCTTGTTTATCTTATCTGAAAATGCTTAATTCCCTGTGCTCTTAAAGGTTCTGTGAGCAAAACAGGGAAGCAAAAGCTATTTGCTAAATTTGCTTTCGAAGAAAAGCCTTATTTTTTCTTCGTTCTTGCCGATTTGGTCGCCTATGAACGCTCCTGAAGTCAAGCAGATTATTAGGCTTGTTATGGCAAAAAAGTTGTCCCCTATCGAATCCTCTATTTGCACCGAAAAGCCAGTTGCGTTTGAAAGAAATGCAACTGCTACCCAAATCACGAAGCCAATTAATGCCCCGGTAAAAAGAAAGGTTGCCCTACTAGACTTCGTTAAGGTTGAGGGCTTAAATTTGAGGTAGTACGCGAAACCTATCAGGAACAGAACGCTTGCCAACAAGAGACCTATACCTGCAACAGCGACTTTCATCATGTATCCGTAAGCGCCGCCGAAAACAACCATTAGCAGCGTCATCACCATCCAGTAGGTTTTGCTTGAGGTGATGCTTACGGGTGTGGGTTGAGCCTTATTTTTGGTCTTTGACTTGGTCTTTTTCTGCGGTGTTTTTGGATAGGTTTTAGGCATGACCTTAGGTCACTGTTTGTCGGCTTATTAATTTTTCAAGTTGCACCCGACTTTTTCAGGGCAAAAGCCTATTTTACCCGTTCAAGCCGAAGCGAATTAAGCAAAAGAAGCATAGTGACCCCATCATCCCCAGCAATAACAGTTGCAAGCAAACCCGTCACCCCGAGCACGCCCAATGCCCCCAAAATGAGTTTTATGACGAGTGACGCTGCGATGTTTTGTTTAGCTATCCCCATGGTTTTTTCGCTTAACCCAATCAGGTATGGAATCTGAGCCAACTCGTCCTTCACAAGAACCACATCGGCGGATTCCAAGGCGACATCGACTCCTGCGGCTCCCATGGCTACGCCGACGTCTGAAGCGGCAAGTGCGGGAGCATCGTTGACGCCGTCGCCGACCATCGCCACGAGCCCATCTTTGCCCTTCATCTCCTCGATGCATCTGAGTTTGTCTTCGGGAAACAGTTCCGCGTAAACTTCATCGATTTTCAGTGCCGCCGCCGTTTCCTTGGCGATTTCTGCCCTGTCGCCCGTCATCATCACTGTTTTTATCCCTTTTTTCTTGAGGTCGCTTACTGCTTTTAGGGCGTCTTCCCGTACCTGGTCTACGACGCAAACTGTGGCGAACCCTTCTTTCCCGACGGAGACGCAGACTGAGGTGTGGGTGTCTGCCTCGTCGATTGCCATTGCTTCTTCGCAGTTGCAGTCGAATTGCTTCATGAGCTCCATGTTTCCGACTGCGACGAAGTTGCCGTTGACGTTTCCAATTATGCCTTTGCCTGCGACTTCGGTGACATCGGTGACTTTGTACTTGCTTAGGTCTATGCCTCGCTCTCTTGCTCGCCTCACGATGGCTCGGGCAACGGGGTGATTTGAGAACTGGTCAAGCGCGGCGGCAAGCGCCAACGCCTCCTCCTCGGTCCTATGCGTCAACCTCACTTGGTGGACGGCGGGTCTTCCCAGCGTTAAGGTGCCTGTTTTGTCGAAGACTACATGTTTGACTTGGGCGAGTTTTTCCACGTAGATTCCGCCTTTGATTAGGACGCCTCTTCTGGCGGCGATTGTTATGGCTACGAGGACCGTGGCGGGAACCGATATTATGAAGGCGCTTGGGCAAGACACTACGATGAGGATGAGGGAACGGTAGAGCCAAGTGTGGAAAGAAGCGCCGAAAACCAGCGTGGGCACGACCGCAGTTACGGCGGCTAAGGCGATGATTATGGGGACGTAGATTTTTGCGAATCGGTCAACGAGTTTTTCTATCGAGGCTTTCCGTTTGCCCGATTGAGCCACGAGCACCATGATTCTTGAAACAAGGGTTTCGCTTGCCTTCTTGGTGACCGCGATTTTCAAGACACCGCTCATGTTCAGGGTGCCAGCGTAGACGCAGTCATCGATTTTCTTGGAAACAGGCACCGATTCCCCAGTCACGAGCGCTTGGTCAACATGCGAAAAACCTTCGGTTATGTTGCCGTCTAAGGGAATGCGTTCGCCTGGTCTGACAAGCAACGTCATGTTGGGTTCGACTTCGTTGACGCCCACGGTTTTCTCTGCCCCGTTGACAAGGATTCTTGCGTGGTCAGGCATGAACTTTGAAAGTTTCTCAACTGTGCGGCGTGCCCTGTCTTCGATGTAGCCTTCAAGGTACTCGGCGATGGAGTAAAGAAACAGCACCGTTGCCGCTTCGAAAAACGCGTGCAGGTACAGCGCGCCGAGAGCTGCCACCGCCATCAGGAATTCCACGGAAAACCTTTTTTCCACAAAAAGCTCTTTGAGCCCGACGACGCCGATGTAGATCGAAGCGAAAAGCACCACAACGTAGTACAGGACTATGCTTAAGCTGGCTTTGACGTTGACGAGGGGTATGGTGAAGTTGAGGGGGACTCCTTTGAAGATGAGGTCTAGGCAAGCCGCCGATGGTTATGGTTAAGCCTAATAAAACGGCGAAGGTAACCATTACACGTTTGTTTTCGCGCGGTTCCTCTTTTTGCTCCTGCTTTTCCACGCAGGTTTTATCCTCAAAAGTCATCGTTTACCTAATAAAAAGAAAATTTAACCAGCAAATATTAAGATGCTTGTGAAAAAAGCGGCGCTTTTTAGTAAAAAGCGCTTAGGGGAGGAATTGCTGGTAAACTGGGTGACCCTTGAACCGCAATGTGGTTTCAGATCGCTCGATTGTTCCGCTTGGCAACCGCATGCAGATTGAATTAACAACTGCGCCGTTAGGAACTATTCTTACTCCGTCTAAGAGTTCGCCTTTTGTGACGCCTGAAGCCGCAAAAACCAGTTCTTTGCCTTTCGCAAGTTCATCTTGATTGTATGTCTTGTTGATGTCAACGCCACTCTTCCGCAGGCGGTCTAGGCGTTCGGAATCGTCTTTTTTGTCCTGCCAGACTTTGGCAAGCATGGTTCCGCCCAAAATCTTCACTGCCGTCGCGGCTATGGTGGCTTCTGGTCCCGCGCCTGCGCCAATTAACATGTTGACTCCGCTGTCAGGTAGGCAACAGACGACGGCGCCTGCGATGTCTCCGTCTGGGATAAGCAGGATTCGCACGCCGAGTTTTCTGAGTTGGGCAAGGATTTCGTTGTGTCGGTCGCGTTCAAGCATTATGACGGTGAAGTTTGCTAGTTGTAAACCTTTTCCCTTTGCCACTGTGCGTACGAGTTCTGGGATAGTCATGTCGATGGATATTTTTCCCATTGCATGGTAGTCTGTGGCGATTTTATAGTAGTAGCCGTCGTCGGGCAGTACTTGGAAGCATCCTGCGGGTGCACATGCCAACGCTGAAATCGCGTCTTTTCTGCCTTTGCTGGCTGCGGTGGTTCCGTCAACTGGGTCAACGATGAATTCAACTTTGGGTCCCAGTCCCGTTCCGACTTTTTCGCGGCGTTCAAACGACGGCGCATGGTCTTTGGGTCCTTCGCAGCAGATTACTTCGCCTTCAACGTCTGTCTGAGCAAGAACCGCCCTTGAAAACTCCACAGCTTTTGCGTCAATTAAGTCGCAGTCGCCTTGACCGACATGCAACGCGGCGCCCACGGCGCCTGCAACTGTTATTCTTGTTAAAGATGGGGCTAAAGCTCTAAGAGAAACCATTTTTTACTCCTCATAGTAGTCCATTGATTTAATTCGTTGACAGCCAACAAATATATGCTTTGCCTAAAACCGCTTGCTTGCTAAGGAAGCAGCTGAGAAATGCAACATAGATTTTTAGCGTTTTAGAAGAATCCCTCTTAGCTGAGGCAGGTGTTTTCAGGCTTCTTTGAAGGGTTCCAGACGCAATCATTAAATTGCGCTACTCAAATATTTCCTTTTAATGCCGAATAATCAGGAAATTAGGGGCAATACGCTGAAAGCGTACTTGTACTTGCTTAAACATGGTCCCAGTGAGCTGCGGGAGGTTCAGCGGGGTTTGGATTTGTCGTCAGCCTCTTTAGCGTCTTATCATCTGGGGAAACTCGCAGAAGCCAACTACGTTAAGCAGGATGAGACGGGAAAATACTTCGCCGTCAAAGACGCGTCAGTCAAAGTCCTCGAAGGCTACTCTAAAGTCGGACCCGCCGTGGTGCCTCAGCTGTTCTTCTTCTCACTCCTATTCACCATCGTGGCAGCGGTTTTTTCTTTCGAAGCGCTCATGGGCACGGAATTCACGTTTTGGCTCATAGTTGTCTGCGTCGCCATGGTTGCAGTGTTTTGGTATGAAACCATAATTCTCTGGCGAAGACTCACCGCATAGCCAGTGCGGTTTTCTCCATGGTTTCGGGTGCTTTCAACGGTTTTTAATGGACTTTAAACCCTCTTTAAAATGCTTTAAAAAATGTAGGTTATTATCCTAACTTGCCTACCTTTCTCCGATAAAAAATGACTCGAAAATGGACTACTAAATATGGTTTAGCAGCAGTACTTACAGCCGCACTAATAATCTCAGTTGTCTTTATTGTTAACCCAAGCGTTATGCCTCAGCAGGTTTCAGGCAAATCCTCGTTTGCAGTTATGCTTACGGATCCGCCGATTGTACCCGCTGGAACAACCGTTCTCAACATCACGTACTCCGACATCTCCCTGCACGTAACTTATACCAACGGGACTTCCGAGTGGCTTTCAGTAGGAACCTCAGGAACTGTAAACTCATTCGCATTAGTTAACATGAGCCAAACAATCGCTTCCACAACCATCCCAACCAACACCACCGTGGACAAAATCCAGTTCACAATAACCAATGTTAACACAGTTATCAACGGCACAACATATAACGTCACTACCCTTTCAAACACCCTGGTGATGGCGGTTGCCAATAGCAGAGTCAACCAAACCCTCTCAGGTGTGCTAGTAGACTTCAACCCCACAATCATCGAGATACAATCAGTCAACGCAAACGGAAACCCAGTTAACTACTTCGTGCTTGCTCCAAGCGCAACCGCTTCAGTCGTCAGCAGCTTAGACCGCTCGCAAATCAGAGTGGGAACAATCGTGAAGATAGGTCAAAACGGGCAGGCAAGAAATGAACGTGTAGTTCAAAACTTCAGCCAAGACCTTTCAATCACCGCCGCGTCGCTTTCAGTTAACGGCAACATCACAAACCTTTCAGTGACCCTGACCAATAACGGAGACTTAACTTTCCGAGTCTTCGGCTTGATGCTTCAAGGCAACTTCACCTCCACCTTGAACTGGGCACACCAATTCCAAATGCCAAACCGCAACCCAGACACCATACCCTTCCAAATCAACAACACCGCTTTGGTTCCGCTTCTCGGACCAGGCATGGGCATGCAACCTATGATGCCTGGAAACGCCAGACCGATGCCAGTCACGCAAGCAGCAAACATTGTGCAGCCGCTGGACATGCAAAGGGGAATGAACCGCCAAAACACAGGCTCTAACATGGGCGGTATGGGTGGAATGGGCAATGGCAATGGAACCCAAGGCTTAGGTCCTCAAGGCGGACACGATGACAGAACAGGAGACGCAGCCTCTGGATATCTTGCATTGCAGCCAGGACAAACGGTCACAGTGACTTTCAGCGGAGTAATCGGTTTCCAGCATGGACTAAACTTAGGAGATAGACCCGCATTGACAATGACGCCGATAGTAGGCAACTCCTACACCATCCAGCTTACAGGCGAAGGCTTCCAAACCTACACAGTAACCGCAACAGCCTAAACAGCAACCTCAACTCTAACCCTTTTTTCTTTTCTTTTAAACTCTTTTTATGAAGCTTTAGGCCAAAATAACTAAGAAATTGGGTAAAATAAAAAAGAAAAAGTTTGTTGACGCTTTTGGATTTAGCCTAATATTTTTTGCTGCATAAAGTTTCCGCACCACGAGTAGTACATGACTTGCCCTGTGGTTCCGTAGACGCCCATCATTCCAAGGGTGCTGCCGTTTTTCATGACTTGCATGGTGTAGTACCCGTAGTAGGTTGTTACTTGTCCGACGGCTGCTCCAGTGTAGTTGGCGTCGAGGTATTGTTGCGCGTAAGCTTTTGCTTGCTCCATGGTGACTGTCATGTTGGTTGTCGGTGTGCCTCTTAGCCAAGTCATCATTCCGCTGCCGCCCATCATGCCGCTGCCTGAGGAACTTGTAGTTGTCAGGTAACCCATCATTCCTGTGCTTGTTGCGCCATACTTGGTGTTCCACATCAGGGTTGGTCCCTGCATCGGTGTGACGACGCCGGTTGTTTTGTTGACGGATAGTTCGAATGCGCCTGTTCCATTGTTGTGCTCGACCACTTGTGCATAGTACGTGTTAGAGTACGCCTGCATCATTTTTACGCCTAAATTGGAGTAGCCCATCTTTGTCAGGTAAGTTTGAGCCGCCGTTGCCGCTTGGTCAATAGATACGGCGGTTTTTGTGCCAGTTGACGCGCTTGGGTTGCTGGCTTTGTTTGCAGTTTGGTTGATTATGACAAGTCCAGTAGCCACTAAAGCTGATACAACCACTACCGCAATTATTAGGACGGTTATTTTTTTCATGTTCATTTTCTTTACACTTCCTCTGTCTTACCATAGGGGCACGGAAGGATATGATGGTTCGGTGAAACAGCAATGAAACAAGAATGAAACGATTGGTGGTTTGATGTTGCCTCTTTGGCGAGACATTGTATGATATGACACGTGTCATAAGTTGCTTATACGGCTTTTCCCCCACAAAACAGAAACCCAACGGCAAAACCTCAAGAAACGCCCCAAAACCCCAAACAGACGCCTTCGCCTCTTATTCCTAAAGTCATTTCAGGCTAGTAAAAGCAGGGAATATACTCCCTAACCCTGAACTCAACGCCCAGCCTGTCCGCAACCGCCTTTGCCTTCGCTAAGTCAACTTCAGGCATCCTAACCGCCGTGGCTTCAACCTGCAGAACTGGCTTGGCTCTCTTTATGAAATCGATTGTTGCTTCGTAGGCTCCTTCAAACGTCGGCTTGCAAACCTGCTCATAGGTTTCCTTGTCTCCAGCGTTCAAGCTGACGCTTACCCTGTCCACGCCCGCCGCCTTCAACTCAGCCGCCACATCCCTGCCCCCGTTAAGCACGCAGCCATGCCCGTTCGTGTTCACCCGAATCTTCAGCGGTCTGCCATGATGCTGCCTAATCCACCGCGCAACCGCCAACAAGACATCAAGCCGCTCCGTAGGCTCCCCGAAACCGCAGAAAACCGCTTCAGCCCAGCTCCGCATACCCAAAACCCCCTCAAGCTCGCCCGTAATCGGGTCAACGCTCGGTTCCTCGGTGAGTTTAAGGTTGAAGCCGCCGACGCCCCGCTTGAAATTTTTGAGGCAGAAGAAGCAGCTGTTAGAGCAGCGGTTGGTGATGTTTAGGTAAAGCTTGTTGTCCAGCCAGTAGACGGCTTTGGGTTTTTCGTCTTTAGCTATGCCGTTCACGTTTGTCCCTTGAGAAGTTGATTTTAGCTTTTTAGCCGCCCGTCATTAGCGACATGATAATTACGTTGTCGCCGTTTTTCAGCGGTGTGTTAATTCCCTGCAGTTGGTCCATTAAGACGCCGTTTACCATGGTTACGAAGGTTGGCTTCATCTCTTTCTTGGTTGGGTCAAAGACTTCTTGCGTGAAGGGTTTCCCGTATTTCTCGGCGACTCCGCAGAGCAGCTCCGAAAGCGGCGAATCTTGGGCTAGGTCAAGTTCGTCCTGGCTTGTCTTCGTGAAGCTTTTAACCAGGCTCAAATAGTGGACTTTAACTCTCATTTTTGACCCTTCACTGAAACCATGTATTGAATTGAGTATGGCGCCTCATATCTTTTTTCCGTGCCAACCCACCTTTTAACCTTACAACAACGCGGAAACCGTTATGCCTGCCTGTACATGACGGGAAACTGAAACCCATATTAAGCCATTGATTTCAAAAAATAAAACCCATTAACTTAATATACTGTTCAACGGAGTAATTAGCTAAATTTAACGGAGGAACATGGGTTGCTCGGTTACGCAGGAAAGATTCTACGCGTTAATTTATCCACAGGCAAAATAACTGCGGAAAAACTAGATGAGGAAACCGCCAAAAAATACGTCGGCGGCATAGGTTTAGGCATGAAACTTTGGCTTGCCAACTCGAAAGCAGGTGTTGACCCGTTCGACCCTGAAAACCCGCTGGTTCTTGCAGTCGGTCCAGCCTCAGGAACAATGTTTCCAACTGGCGGAAACGGACACGCCTTCATTTCAAAGTCACCTGAAACAGGCTTCGTTGGCGAAGCAGTAAGCCACGGAACTTTCGGAGCAGAAATAAAAAGAGCAGGCTACGACGCCATAATTTTAGTTGGGAAAGCCGAAAAACCCGTTTACCTTTGGATTGATGACGAGTCAGTCCAGCTGCTTGATGCAGAAAAAATCTGGGGAAGGTCGCCCTCCGAAACCGAAGACGCAATTAAAGATGAACTTGGCGACTACTACATCCGCGTAGCCTCCATTGGTTTGGCAGGTGAAAAGCTATCCAAAATCGCGTGCATAATTAACGAGAAAACCCGTGCGGCTGGAAGAACAGGGCTCGGCGCAGTCATGGGTTCAAAGAACCTTAAAGCCGTCGCTGTGCGGGGAACCAACGACATTATTGTAGCTAAACCAGAAGAGTTCATTGAGATGGTCAAGGAATTCCATGAAAGAATGAAGGGACCAGCAGCACAGAAGTACCGCACCTTAGGCACGGCAGAAAACATCATGATTCAAAACGCGCTACACTGCTTGCCTACACGCAACTTCAACAACTCATATTTTGACCACGCTGAAAGAGTAAGCGGCGAAACCCTCAATGAACGGTACGTCGCGAAAATAATCGCTTGCAACTCATGCGCGATGCGATGCGAACATGAAGCCGTCGTCCATGAAGGACCCTACAAGGGAACCATGGCGCGCATGGAATACGATAACATCTGGGCGCTTGGCCCGAACTGCGGCGTCGAAAAACTTGACGCAATAATCAAAGCAGCAGACCTCTGCAACTACTATGGCTTAGACGCGACAAGCACGGGTGTAACTGTTAGCTTCGTAATGGATTGCCATGAAAAAGGCATTTTGACGCACGAGGAACTCGGCGGTGACGCTCACTTTGGCAACGCAGAAGCACTCTTGCAGCTTATTGAAAAAATAGGCAGACGCGAGGGAATCGGCGAGGTCTTAGCTGACGGTGTTAAAGCAGCTGCAGCGAAAATCGGCAAAGACTCAGACAAACTTGCCCAAAACATCAAGGGCTTAGAAGTCACAGGCTACGATTTACGATGCCTGAAAACCGCAGCTTTAGGGTTTGCAGTTTCCTTCCGTGGAGCTGACCACAACCGAAGCGGCGCACACGCATATGACCTTTCAGGTAAAGTTGACCGCCTTAAAGCTGAAAAAGGCCGAGGCAAACTCGTTAAGGATTCCGAAGATGTCTACACACTGATTGATTCACTCATCATCTGCAAGAACTCCAGAGGCACCCTGTACAAGGAGCTGCCTGACATGGCGAAACTTTACACGCTCATAACTGGGTACGAGATGACTCCGCAGGAGCTGAGCTTAGCGGGCGAACGGATAAACAATCTTGCACGGCTAATTAACCTCCGAGAAGGATTAAGCCGCAAAGACGACACGCTACCCTGGAAAGTTATGAACCAACCGATTTCCGACGACGGACCAGCAAAAGGCGCCGTTGTAACTCAGGAAGAACTTGACTTGCTTCTTGACGACTACTACGTTTCACGCGGCTGGACACTAAAGGGAGTACCCACCACAGACTTGCTTGCCAAGCTTGGACTAGAAGATTTATCGGGCATAATTGAAGGAAAAGAGGATTAAGAATGGTTAGACTTCACGAAAGAAAATTCGTTTCAGTTGACCCCGAAAAATGCGTAGGCTGCCAAATCTGCGAGTACGCCTGCTCATTCACCAAAGAAAAAGCATTCAACCCGCTGAAGTCACGCATACGTGTTGTCCGCATCAACCAACTAGCCAACATGTCAGTTACATGCAGACTCTGCGAAGACCCCGCTTGCGTAGCGGCTTGCCCACGTGACGCACTCTCACAGTCAACGGATACGGGAAACATAGTTATTGACAAGGACAAATGCAACGGCTGCGGATGGTGCATCGAAGCATGCGACTACGGCGCCATAATGCTGCATCCCGACACCAAAGTTGTCTACGTCTGCGACCTCTGCAGAGACAAAGCCGACGGACCCCAATGCGTCAAATGGTGCCCAGAAGAAGCATTGACCCTTGTCACAAGCGACGTGCTGGCTCAGAAAGCAAGAATCAGCGCAATAAAGAAGCTGTTCCAAGAGCCATCAGAAAAAATAAGTTAGGGATAGAAAAAGGCACAGTTTTTCTGCAGGTTTTTACCTGCTTATTTTTACATGTGGTCTTCTCTGCAGTGCTCTTCATAGTCCTCTTTAGTGTCGTATTCCATGTTGTCCTTGGGACATTTCCATCTGCCTTCAACCGTCTTTTTAGCCTCTGGCCAATTCTCCTTTTTTCCTTTATCTTCCAAAAATTCACCTCCAGAACACCAAACTAAAAAGAACACCGTTGTAAGCCAAAAACAACTCATAAAGCTATGTGACTGTACCCATTCTACAATCAACATGTCCTGAAGGGGGACGCATAAAGGCAGAGCCGCTGCGTTGGCTTTTGCAAATAATGCGGTTCAGTGATTCACAATTAATATAAGTGAAACCGCCGCTAAGTATTTTCAGTCAGGTCGGATGGCTATGAGTATTCAGCAGGAAATTTCCAAGTGTCCAGTATGCAGTTCATCAAGCGGGTACGAACTTTCAGGTATGGTAGGAAAATACGCGAGGTGCCCTCAATGCCAAGCCAAGTGGAAGCTGCACATGGAAAAAGAGAAGTTGATCGGCTTAACGCTTCATGAGTTGCCTAAAAACGGCGCTGCCCTCTACAAAGTCGAATCCACCAACGCGCCGCTGTACGTTGAAATCGGCAAACCCATAGCCCTAAGCTTCTGGCAAAACCTAAAGCTGGACGGCAAAATCGACTGGGAATTCCTTTCAAAATCAGTTGACCCAGCCATTTTAAGCTGCATAATAATTGACAAGTCGGAACTGGTCCTTAACTATTGGTCAGGAAACCGCTTAATGCAGAACGAAACAGCGCAAGTGGGCCCTGCCAGAAAGGCAATGATCCTGCAAACAGGTGCTCTTCTGCTTACTAGTCGAAGGCTTATCTGGCTGGAGAGGCGGCAAATAGGCGTTTGGAAGCCGCAAATCAGCTACCAAGTCTCCTTGGACATGCCTTTGGAAAACGTGAAGGGTGTACTGGCGGAAAGTGGGGATAGCGGAAACTGGGCAGCTTTGCGGAAGGTTTCGATAGTTGACGATGCGGGTGAAAAAACTTTTAGCCTGATAAGTGCCTTTCAAGAACTAATAAGACCTATGGTGGAGTCCGCCATTAAACAGCGTCGAGACGAGATGGAAGCGGAAAAGAAAAAGGACAAAATTCATGTTATGCTGGACTTCTCGTTCCTCAAGTCGGTCATGGAGAAAGGCGGCTTGATGATGCAGGTGCTTAAGTGCACTGAATGCGGAGCCTCGGTTGAGTTCCCGAAGAGCGGCAACCAAACAGTGTGCAGTCACTGCGGAAAAACCATCTACGCCCAAGACGTCTTCGAAAAAGTAAAAGGATTAATCTAGCTCCGAGCAGGATTCAAACCCTAAATCGTAAAATCAACCCAAAAAAAGCCCTGAATAGAAACCGCTTACCCTATAGGGAACGCACACTCGAACAGTCAACCCCCTAAAGTATTGGGGGGGTTTACAGTTAAACCCTACTAACCTACTTTTTACCATATGGTTAGTGCCTTCGCCAACTTCTTCGACATAAACGGCAACTAAACATTGAGCCGTTTTTGAAAACTGAGCCTTCCGTGAGACAATAGATGCAACCTTCCCCGTTTATTCGCCAAGTCTCTACTTTTTCTCTAATTACCCTACCGTCTAACCATTCTTGAAACCCGTCTTCGGTTATGAAGTCGGGGTTTTCCGTTAATAATTGAGGGGTTTCTTCGGCTAAGTTTTCCTTTAGCCTAAAATATGTTCGTCTCAATGCTTGAGCTTGAGCCGTCTCTTCTAAGTGGTTATCTATTAGACGCTTGACTGTGTTCGTTATTATCTCAAAAGCACTTGCATGTTGAAAAAATAAGGGGCTTCATTTTTTAAAATCATTTCGTCTATCTCGGTAATATGACAATAGAATTCGATTACCAACGCCACTTAGGGGATTTAACAGAACTTTGCTTAGGGTTAGAGTCAATACTCGATTCTGGGAAATCTTGTCTGACGTGCACTTGTAATTTGAGAAAAGAGGTTTCAAGTCAAGCTGTAACACAGAAATCTTAAATCTGCATAGCATGAAAAAAGCTTCGAAACTTTAGTCTTGAAGTAAAAATCAATAGTTAAAGACCTGAAGTGATTATGAATTCATAATGAACTTATACTAAAAAGAATAAATCCAATTTAGTTTGATAACAATAGATAACTGGATAAAATGGGAAATGTAATTTCAAAAGTGAAAACCATGCGGTCTGAATGTTTCGCTTGTAAGAAATCCTTTTCTGGTTCAGGTTTAACTGTAAACATAAACGGTAATGAGCAAATGTGTTGTGCAGATTGCTACTGGAAACTTGAGAACGAATATGACCAGAAAAAGACCTGTGAAGACTGCGAATACTTCAATGATGAATTCTGCGAAAGAATCGGCAAAAAGCTGGTGCCTGTGCAAATTGGGTTTAACAGCTATTTTGTAGAGGCGGAAACCTGTGCAGTCTCGTTCAAGGATAGACGTTTTTGTGTTGACTGCACATTTTATTATAGAATTCTGAATGGATTAGATGCTTCTCGTTTTTCTCAGAACGTAAACTCTTTTCCAACACATTATTGCAAGAAGTTGGAACTAAAATTGGAGAATCCTGTTGGAGATGAAGCAGAGAAATGCACAAGTTTTCTAACTCCAAAAGAGTATAAAGACAAAGCTCTCAGTGGAGAAATGAACAAAGAAAAAGGGATTGTTCAGATTATTCTTGACTTTTCCTCTTTAAAGGACGTTATGTCTAAAGGTGGTTTAGTAATGTCAACTTACAAGTGTCCAAATTGTAATGGCATGATTAGCATACCTGAAGCTGGAAAGGTGCTAATGTGTCAATATTGCGGTACTCCGATAAAACCTGTTGACATCTTTGAAAAAGTTAAATCATTAATCCAATAGTTTGGCTT
Source organism: Candidatus Bathyarchaeota archaeon (assembly GCA_963722095.1). Classification (GTDB taxonomy): domain Archaea; phylum Thermoproteota; class Bathyarchaeia; order Bathyarchaeales; family Bathycorpusculaceae; genus Bathycorpusculum. Next base: position 67,873 of record CAVRJR010000001.1, read on the forward strand.
GCTTAACTCTTCGTACTCTTCTTTATTCTGCAAGTTTTTCATTGATGATAAGTCTTAAATCTGCATGGCGTAGAAATAGCAATAAGTGATAAAATTGGTTGACGAGATAATTCTCGAATATGATTACTGTGATTTAGTCTTAGACAAAGTTAACCTCTTAGATATGGAAGAGAAACAACGAATGGTTCTGTGGTTGAGAAAGCGAGTAGATACCATCCTTATGCAGTATCCACAGTATCAACATGCATTTCGGGATTACGATACACTTGAACATGATATTCTTTACGATGGGATTTTTAAAGCGTATTGGGCAAATATAGAAGCAGCAAAGAAATACGTTGATGAAGTTCTCCTTAGTAAATATGTTATGAAATACGAGCAAGTTCCGATACTGAATGTACGAGTTAATGAACCTGAGTACCCACCAGAATACCGAATTGCACATATGAAAGATAAAGGCTACTCTGATGAAGATATTTCAAAAACAGCAAAAACATTAGGGTTGCAAGAAAACGGGGTTAGAGAAATCATCCAAAACCGTGATGAAATAATCGAGAATTTTGACTTGAAGGCTTTTTGTCGTAAATTGAAAGAAGGTAAAAAAGCAGTATGAGCATTGCCTAAAATACTCCCCTGCCTACTTGATGTTTTTTGACTTTTGTAAAATTTGGCATTTTTAACTATCTCGATAGTTTTTTTACTCCCTCTAAAACTTTTGGTTGCTAACAGTCTAACCGTAAAAACTCTAATTAGGGTTCGACAGTCTAACAGTAAGTTCTCTACAGGGGTAGCTAGTATTTGTGATGGAAATCAATCACAAAAATGGGTTCAGGGCACGCCTCGAACGGGGGAGGGTACCTCATCTTTACATTAAAAAGCCGAGGTAACGATGGCGTCCCATTTGCCTGCCGGGTCAGGTTGGTTGGACGCTGTCTCTGCCTGCTTGGAAGGCTTTGAGGTTTAGGTTGATGTATTTTTCTTTTAGTCTGCCTGCGATGGCTTGCTTAAAAGACTCCGCCTTAACGGGAACCGTGGGAAGTGCTGAGAGCGCGCCGAGCAGGATAGTGTTGACGACCAGCAAGTTCCCCAGCTTCTCAGCGATGCCTGCCCCGTCTACTTCATGCACGTTTGCCCTTTCCCGTAAAATCTGCATCAGCTCATCCACCTTCTTCGGCTTCACCGTCGAGGCTGAGATGCATGGCTGAATGTACTTCATGTTAACTATCACGTCGCCGCCGCGCTTAAGCATCGGCGAAGCCCGGGCAGCTTCAAGAATCTCGAAACCCACCAGAACATCGGCTTTGCCAGTTTCAATCAGCGGCGACTCAACTTTATCGGCGATTCTTGCGTAAGCCACGATTGAACCGCCACGTTGAGCCATTCCGTGAATCTCGGCTTTTGCCACGTCAAAGCCTTCCAATATCGCGGCTTCACAGAAAATGTCGCTTAGAACCACCACGCCTTGCCCGCCGACGCCGCTGAAAACCGTGTCAAGACCCCTCATCAATCTTTCCTCCTAACCGCGTCGAAGGGACAGACGACCTCGCAGACACCGCATCCATAGCACAACGACCCATCGATCTCAACATGCCCGTTTACCTTGTAGATGGCTGGGCAACCGAAAGCTTTCGTGCAGACTTCGCAGTCGTTGCATTTCTCCGTGATTTCCCTCGGCTTGCCTCTTTCAACCAGCAGAGGACATGCTCTCTGCGAGATGATGACTGACGGACCATCATAATCGACGATTCGCCTTAACGCCGAAATCGTGCCCTCGATGTCATAGGGGTCGACAACCACCACTTTGTCAATTCCCAATCCCCTCGCCACTTCTTCAAGCCTGAGGATTTTTGAGTCCGCACCCATCGCGGTTTTCCCCGAGCCAGGCGTCGGCTGATGCCCAGTCATCGCAACCGTGCTGTTATCCATGATAACCACACACACGTTCGCCCTGTTATACACAATGTTCATCAACCCAGGCATGCCCGCATGGAAAAAGGTTGAGTCACCGATAACCGCGAACACCTTGTCTTTTACGCCTGCGTGAACCATGCCTGCAGCCTGCGAAATCCCAGCGCCCATGCACAGGCACGTTTGAACCGTGTTGATTGGCGGCAAGACACCTAGAGTGTAGCAGCCGATGTCGCCTGTGACGATTTTGTCGTCTGATTTACCCGTTAAGCTCAGGGCGCCTTCGGGGCAGAAGGGGATGCATTTGGGTTCTCCGTCGCATGTGTCGCATATTATGGCTTTATGAGTACGCGTGTTGAGGGTTACTGCGCCGTACTTGCAAGCTTCGATGCACCAGTCGCAGCCCTTGCATTTTTCCTGGTCAACCACGATGGCTCCAGTTTTGCTTGACCGCGACAGAGCCTTTTCGGGACAAGCCGTGATACATGGGGCTCCGAAGCAGGCTTTACAGGTTATCGCCGTGTTGAAGGTTTGACCAAGCCTCACCGAGCGAATCCGCGATTTAAGCGGGTTAAAAACGCCTTCCTTCTCGAAAGAACAGGCGTACTCGCAGATGTCGCAGCCGACGCATTTGTCGTTGTTGCAGTCAACATGCTGATGCACCATGTTCAGGGCGTAATAGAATGCTCTGTGAGGGCAGCCTGGACAAAGCGCGGGCGGTCTAGGCTGCAGCACCAACGGCTCCTCAGACTCCGCTTTCTCCGTTAATCCTAAACTTGCGAAGGCTCGGCGCACACTATCGGGCGTCAACTCACCAATCTCCTCCAAGCCCAGTTGAAGCTTGCCCAAGACATGCAGACCTAGCCGCTGGATGTTTTCTTCAAGGTAAGGCCGCAGCTCCTCGATAACTATGAGTTTTTTTACTTTAAGCGCAAATCTCTCAACAATCTCCCTGGGAAAAGGATGAACAAAACCCAGCTTCAACCAAGAAAACTTTTTCGTGTCCAGCACTGAACGCGCATAATAGTAGCCTACTCCGCTTCCTATGATTCCGATGTCGCTTGCGTTGTCTTCAATCACGTTAAACTTTGAGTGGTTAACGAGGGTTTTTGTCTCCGCCATCTTGACCTCTAAAACCCTATGCTGGCGAATAGCATTTGCGGGAACCATCACCCACTTTGAACCCTGCTTGTCAAAGTCAGCTTTGCGGCTCAGGTTATGCATTCGACCGAGCTTCACTCGTGCCTTCCCATGGGCAACCCTTGTCGTCAAACGCAAAATGATGGGCAAATGCAGCCTTTCACTCAGCTCAAATGCTTCTCTAGCCATGTCCAAGGCTTCCTGCGGGTTACCTGCATCCAGCAACGGCAACTTGGAATGGACCGCGAAATATCGGGTGTCCTGCTCGTTTTGGCTGCTGTGCAACGCTGGGTCGTCACAGACGGCGATTACCATTCCGCCCTCAACTCCAGTGTACGCCAACGTCATGGCGGCGTCTGCGGCAACATTCAAGCCGACATGCTTCATAGAAACAATGGAGCGAACCCCTGCCATTGAAGCACCCGCAGCTACCTCCATGGCTACAATCTCGTTTATGCTCCACTCGGCGTAGATGCCGAATTCTTTTGAGACTTCAGCAAGGGTCTCCAAGATTTCAGTAGCTGGCGTTCCAGGGTAAGAAGCAGCAACTTTAACGGAGGCTTCAACAGCGCCTCTAGCCACTGCTTCATCGCCGTTAAGCAAGGCGAAATGGCCCGGCTTATCTACAGCAATCTTGGAAGTCATAGGTTTAGTCCTTTACATTTTGCCTTTACGCAAATCCAAAACTCTTTTGGCTTTTCCCTCGGTCCTCGGTAGCTCGCCGGGTTTCACAATTTCCACGTCAGCGGAGATGCCGGTTACGATGTGAATTTGTTTTCCGATGCCGTTTTTGAGGGCGTTCGCATCTAACTTGGGGTCTTTAGCTGCTTTCTCAGACAATTCAACCTTAACAACAAACGTGTCTAAAGCGCCTGGTCTATCGACAACAATCAGGTATTGAGCGGCAAGCTCTTGGAAGCACATCACCGCGTACTCGACCTGCGACGGAAACACGTTTACTCCACGGATGATAAGCATGTCATCTGACCTGCCGTGAACCCGCATCATCCTTGCGTGTGTACGTCCGCAGCCGCATTTTTCCGTTTCTATCTTGGAGATGTCTCGGGTTCTGTACCTAAGCATCGGAAGCCCCATCTTCGTCAAGCCAGTGAAGACTATTTCGCCTTCTTCGCCCGGAGCCAGAACCTCGCCTGTGTCAGGATCAATCGTTTCCACGATAAAATTGTCCTCCCAAACATGCAGCCCATTGTGCTCGGCGCATTCAACGGCGACTCCTGGACCGCAAAGCTCGGTTAACCCGTACACGTCAAAGGCCTTAATTCCTAAGTCACTTTCTATTCGTTCCCTAATCTTGTCTGACCACGGTTCAGCCCCAAACATCCCAAGCCTCAGCTTAAGATCCTTCCGCGGGTCAACACCTTCCTGAGCCATAGTTTCAGCCAAATAAACTGCGAAGCTCGGGGTACAAGCCAGAAGTGTCACGCCTAAATCCTTCATAAGCTTAATTTGGCGCTGTGTCATGCCACCGCTTGCAGGAACAATTTTCGCTCCCAGTTTTTGGGCGCCATAATGGAAGCCTAAGCCGCCTGTGAATAAGCCGTAGCCATACGCGATGTGGATGGTGTCTTGACGTCTTCCGCCTGCCGTGTAGATTGACCTTGCCATCAGCTCCTGCCAAACAGCCATGTCATGTTGGGTGTATGCTCCAACAATCGGGTTCCCAGTTGTTCCGCTTGACGCGTGGATCTCCACGATTTCTTCAGGTTTGGCGGCGACCATCCCGAACGGGTAGTTTTCTTTCAAATCGTTTTTTATGGTGAAAGGAATCTTTGTGAGGTCGTCAAGTGAACGTATATCGTCAGGTTTTACCCCTGCGCCGTCAAGTTTCTTCTTGTAAAAAGCACTATTCTCATAACAATGTTTTACCAGCCCTTTCAGTTCTTTGAGCTGAAGTTTTTTTATTTCCTGAGCAGGCATGGTTTCGATTTTTTTGTTCCAGTATGTTCCGTCTACCATTTTCGCGCCCCTCTTTAAAGTCCTTAATTTACACTCTTTTATTTGACTATTAGATAAAAGTTCCCCACTTCTTCCTTATAACATGATTCTTCCGCACAACTGAAAGATCGACGCTTGCTCAGCCAGAAGACCAAATGAAAAGAGGATTCTTTACCAACCGCGCTAAACACGGGAGATTCTGCGTTTTATGAGTTTATACTGCCGCTGCAAAGTAAGCGTCAACGGCACCGCCTGCCCAAAAGGCTCACAGTTCCCCTTTACAATCGCCTTAACTATCGCCTCAACGCTGGGTTCAGAATCAATCGCCGTGCAACCGTAACCGATCGTCGGACCATAATGCGAGTCAGTTCCCCCTACACGGGGCAGGTTAAGTTCCTGCGCCATTTCTGTTGCTTTACGTTTGCAACGGTTAAACGGAAAGGCAGAAGCATTCAGGGTTTCCACAGCGTCAAACTTTGCGTCCTTCACGTGGCTTGCTAAGCTGCCTTTAAACCAAGCGTAAGGGTGAACTGCAACAGCTATTCCGCCTGCCCTGTGGATTCGGTCAACCGTTTCAGCTGCGCTTAAACCTCTGGGAATCAACTCTTTGAGGTTTAAGGCGACTATGTGTCCGTCGGCGCTTGAAACCTCCATGCCTGGAACAACCAGAAAGTCAACTTCCCTGGCAATTTTTAGGCTGCCTTCAATCTGGTTATGGTCGGTTACTGCAACAGCGGTCAACCCGCGTTTTTTGGCGTAGTAAACGAGGTCTTTGGGTGTTATCAGCGAATCCCGTGAGTAGTTGCTGTGAACATGAAGGTCAGCGTTTACTGGGATTAGTTGACATCTCCTTGTAAAATCTACATGTCTTTAACTCTTTTATCAAATTCCTCTGTCCACTCTCTTCTCATTTTCTTTAGTTCCTCAGAGGGTTTTCTGCCTGAAAATAATTCCTTGTCAACGCCAGCCAACTCCGATAACTTGGGAGGGGCAACTTCTGAATCCGCGGCAGCAGAGTTTGATTGAGGCTTTGCTCGTATTTGCTGTAACTGTTCTTCGAGTTTTGTTTCGTCAGGTTCGATTTTGTGGAATAGCGGTTTGGGTTTGGCTATTTTATGCCCAGCTTCAATGGGGTTCAGGGCTTCGTTCCAAGTGGTTTTTTGGACACTTCCCGGCAGGTTGAGTGTTTGCCACAGTTGTTCTGCCGTGTCAGGGATGAAGGGTGCTGAAACAACTGTTGCAGCTTTGACTACTTGGGCGGCAACGTAGAAGATGGTTGCGGCTTTTTCTTTGTCTGTCTTCATCAGGTTCCATGGTTCCTTATCGTTGAGGTATTGGTTTCCGATTCGGCTTAACGCGATTAGCGTGTTTGCGGCGGATTGAAGTTTTGAGGCTTCGATTTCTTGGGCGGCAGCTTCAACTTTTTCCTTGATTGCCAGCAGTATTGCTTGGTCGTCTTTGTCAAGTTTTGTCGGCGCGGGGATTGTGGAGTCGAATTTTGATGCGATGAAGCTTAGGGTTCGGTGGATGAAGTTGCCGAAGGTGTCGTTTAGGTCTGCGTTGATTTTGTCGAGGAAGGCGCCCCAGGTGAAGTTGGTGTCTTTGCTTTCGGGTCTTGTCGCGATGAGGAAGAAGCGCCAGTAATCCGCTGGGAACATCTCTAAGGCTTCGTCTATCCAGATGCCGACGCGTTGGCTTTTTGAGGCTTTTTGCCCTTTGAACTGGAGAAATTCTGTGGCGGAAACGTTCCATGGCAGGTTGTAGCCTTGACCTGAAGCCAAAAGGAGCGCGGGAAGGATTATTGTGTGGAAGGGGATGTTGTCTTTGCCGACGAAGTATAGGGTTTTGGCTTGCTTGTTAAACCAGAAATCCCGCCACCTGTCGGGCTGACCCATGCGTTGGCACTCTTCAATGGTTGCTGATACGTAGCCTAAAACGGCGTCAACCCAAACGTAGACAGTTTTGCCTTCTGCCCCTGGGAAAGGCGCGGGTATTCCCCATTCAATGTCGCGGGTGACGGCTCGGGGTTTTAAGCCTTCGCGTATCCAGTTTAAACTGAACGCTTTGACGTTGCTTGGAAGCTGCTGGTTGCCCTGCAGGTACTCTGTGAGAGGCTGGGCGAGTTTTGAGAGGTCGATGTACCAGTGCCGGGTAGTTTTGACCGTTGGCTTGTTCTTGCAGATTACGCAGTACGGCTCCACAAGCATCGTGGGCTCGAGCAGCCTACCGCACATGTCACATTGGTCGCCGCGGGCTTTTTCGCAGCCACAGTAAGGACATTTGCCTTCGACGAATCGGTCAGGCAAAAAGCGTTGGTCGTGCTCGCAGTAAAGCATCTGGGTTTCCTGCTCGAAGATGTACCCGTTTTTCTGGATTTCAAGCAGCGTTTTCTGGACAAACTGCCTGTGCACTGGGCTTTCCGTGGTTGTGTAATTGTCAAATGAGGCTTCCCATCGGCGGAAGAGTTCAGCGACGCGGGCGTGGTTGCGGTCGGTTAACTCTTTAGGCGTGATGCCCTGTTTTATGGCTTCTACCTCGATGGGTGTGCCATGGGTGTCTGAACCGCTGACCATCAATACGTCGTCGCCTTTCAGCCTGTAGTAGCGCGCAGTAACGTCGGCGGACAGGACGGAACCCACGAGGTTGCCTAGGTGCGGCGTCACGTTGATGTATGGCCAAGCGGATGTAACTAAAACTTTTTCAGGCAAACGTAATCATCACAAACCGTTTGGTACCGCCCTTATTTAAAATTACTAGCCGCGAAAAGTATATAGCGGGTTGAGGGTTGCCTTTCGCTGGGCTTTTTGTGGTGGTTTTTGGTTGTAAAAATGGGGTACCCCTATAGGATAGTTCTCTTTCTCTCTCAGCTTACCCCCTCGGTTCATTGTATGCTCAAAATAGGGACATCTCGAAGCGCCAAATAGGCAAGCAGGCAAGCGTTATTTCATGGTTAGCGGTTTTTATTAGCAAACGATGGAAACGGGAAGATGCCTTTTTTCATTTTGGCGGCGTCAGATATCTGTAGGTTAAGGCCTGTGCTCTTTGTCTTTCAGCTTCAACCTGGAACTTCAAGCCCTCTTGCAGATTTGCCCAGTCGTGAGAAGAAGGAACCTCGGGTGCGCGTGGAGCTGCAGGCTTCTCGACTCTGTAATCGATTATTATGGCGTCTTGCTCTTCTCTGACCGCATGGGCTATTCCGCGACCGCCAGTTTTCTTCGGTTTCGAACGGGTTGGCTGCCTGTTCTGCTTGTTAGGTATTTCCACAAAAACCGACTCCTACTAGCGGCAGTGATACCCAGTACGGTACCTTATACCTTGTGTTTTTTGTGAGTTACTGCAAAACAAATTCAGGCATTTTTGGTTGACGTGGCACCTGCGCTAAGCTAAAAAAATGGCTCAGCGGCTGAAAAAAATCGAAAGAAACGTCGAGAGCCCGCCGTGACTTTAGGCAGAGGCATCCACTTTTCTTCTTTCTTTTTTCAATTAACAACCCAATTGGAATACGGAAATCATCAAAATATTCTTAGTGAATTGTAAAAAGCGGTTTCTGCCCGCTAAAGAAGTTTATCTCGCTGATACTGTCGGGGCTATCTTCATTTCGATATTGTTCTCTGTTGTCAGATTTTTGCAGATGAGGGTGAGCGAGCTTTCGGTGAAGTTCAAAACACTTTTTCCGTCTTTGGTGAGTTCGTAAATTTTTCGCGGTCTTTCTGCAGTCATGTTCCAGGTGCTCTTCACGTAGCCTTTTTTCTCGAGCAGCGCTAGGAGCGGGTATATTGTGCTGGGTCCGAAGTAAACGCCGAAGTTTTTGCGGATTTTGGTGATGAGTTGGTATCCATGCATGGATTCTTTGTCTAGGTATTGAAGTACAATCATGTCTAAGAGTCCTTTGGCGAGTTTTGTCTGGGTTTCTTTTTGGTAGTTGTTGTTCATTTTGTTAGTTTTCTCCTGTTGTGGTGTTGTACAGAGGTACAATATGTCTTTACAAGACACATTTCTTACGTCTTAATATAAGCAAACTGCCACTTAAACCCTCGCACATAACGAAAACATATCAAAGCATACACAAAACCCCAGTTGTCGAACACAACAACACATCAGTACGTAAAATAATCAATAAAAATCTGGATTCCAAATCATTCCAGAACCCCAAAACCAACTGTACAACAAACAAACAGAAAACCCCTCCTAAAACTCCACAACCGGCAGCGCGACGTCAAATACAGCTAATTTTATTTAAGTTAGTTCGGTATTAGCACGGTTTATAGGTGAAGAAACATGAGGGGAAAAGATCGTTTTGCCGATGTGCTGGGGATCCAGCTGGTTGAAGCCAGAGAAGGCTACTCTAAAGTTTCGATGAAAGTTGAGAAAAACCACACCAACGCGCTGGGCTTCACACACGGCGGCGCAATCTTCTCGCTGGCAGACTACGCCTTCGCACACGCATGCAACTACGGCGACAACGTTGCAGTCGCGGTCCAAGTAAGCATCAACTTTCTGAAACCCTCCGTTGAAGGCGACGTTCTGACGGCTGAGGCAGAGCGGGTTTCGGATGGAAAAACCACTGGTTTGTATCAGGTGACGGTTAAGAGCGGCGAGAAGATGGTGGCTTACTTCACGGGATTAGCCTTCAAGAAATGACAACGTAAAATCGTGGCTGCCGATTTGGGTTTGCGATTTTAAAAAAAGGGTACGTCGGCTGAATCCGACGATTATTTTTTGTAATTTATTTTTTCTTGGGCACTGGTTTAACTTCTTTCTTTGCGGGTTTTTTAGCTGGCAATAGTTGAACCTCAGGAATTAACTGTTGTCTAGTTTTGTTTATAAGAACTTCTATTAGTGAGTCTGAAGAAAGCCCTCAGCCAAAATTCAATCAGGCCTTTAGAGTCTTTTTCTGTCACAGGGAACGCTAAACTGGGTTTCTTTGATACAGCGGGGCAAGCGTGCAAACATGGAATTGAAAAAGCGTGTTCAGAGGAATTGTCTAACGAAGTCTGAATGCCCATCTATGAAGGGGATGCGCTCACCATTCTTTCCAGAATGTTCAGCATTTTGTTGATAATGCCTGTTAAGGGACCTAGCCCGCTAGCCATCAATCTGAGGGCATCGATGTCAGATTTCCTAAGGGCTCGGATAGCAATCAGACTTGAGAAGAAAACGACCACAAAAACTAGCAAACCGAGTATTAGTTTAGGCCAGTCGCTTGAACTCACAAACGAAACGGCAAGAAACGCTAAGGCTCCTGCCGCCCCCGACGAAACCAGTATCTTAGCTGATGAAACCCAATCCACGGTTGCGTCGTAATGTATCTTAATCCAGTATAGCGATATGAAGAGTCCTGGCACCCCGTCAAATACCACGGTTATAATCAGTCCTATTACACCAAAGGTCGGAACAAGCGAAACCGCCAAGGCAATTCCTGCAACCGTGTTGATGATGGCGAGTTCAAGGTAGAACCTTGTTTGTCCTTGACCGCTAATCAGGTTAAAGGCGCTTAACTGACCAAAAGCCGTTAACAGGTACGTGATTGCGAGCAGAGCAAGAAACAGAGGAGCATCCGCGTATTTCGCTCCAAAAAGGGCGGAAACAAAAGGACCAGCCAAAGCGATTACCGCGACAGTGGGAGGAATTACGAGAAGCGAAGAATATTTTACCGAACTTTTAAAAATAATCTTCAACGTCTCCTTATCCTTCTCAGCATCCAGCTTTGAGAAAACAGGAAACAGCATTGTTGTTATAGGCGTTGCAAAAATAGCAAGGAGAACGGTGAAATTGTTAGCTACTGCATAGTTGCCTATGAGAAAGTTTGAGGCGTAGATGGCTATTATGAAATTGTAGAACTGGACCAAGAAACCGTTGAATATGCTTGAAAAAGACAGGGGCAAAGCGTAACGAAACATAAACTTCATGGTTTCCCAAACTTTCAAGGATTCCGCCAAAACGTTCCCCTTTCTCAGACTTCTATAGATCGCCAACATTAAGATAACACCAACCAAGCCTCCGCCAAGCGAACCCGCGGCATAACCGACGACCGCACCAGAAACACCAAAACCAATGTACACAAGCACCGGAGACAAAATCGAGCGGAAAAGAGCACCTGACACGAGCGTAACGCTGTTGGGTTTCATCTGCTCCTTGCCAGCAAATGCCGCCTGAGCAGCATTCAAAAAAGCACCTGCCAAAATAGTCAAAGATGATATTTGGATCAGGGCAGTTATGGGTCTCTTAAAAATGTCAACAGCAATGAAGCCTGAAAGCAGGAACGAGACGAAAGAAAGTGCAAGACCTAAAATAACCTCAAAAATTAAACCAGCCCACAGAATGCTCCTGGCGCGCTCGGGCTTTTCCTCAGCGCTGTACTGTGCAGTGTACTTGATCATGGCAGAGTTCATGCCCCAATCGCGAAATGTCCCGATCAAATTTGGCGCAGCCAAGGCGATAGTGTACAAACCATAATCTTGCGGCTGCAAAACTCTAGCCAAAACAATCATGCCGACCGCTGAAACAACAGTCGATAGGACGATGCCCCAGAAGAGATGAAAACCGCCCCTAACAGAAACCTTGCCCATCTCAGCAGCTTTAGCAGCCAGCCCTACCAACTCCCAATGGAAGCTCAGCCATAACTGTTCTCACTTGACGGTCACTTAGCAAATAAACCTGAATCTCCTACTTAATCCGTTTTTCCCAAAACACACCCAAATTCGAAAGCGCATCCCATCCTTAGTTCACCATTGACCAGAAGTATTTTGCTTCATGCCATCATTCAGTTCTGAATGTTGCTTTGACGCTTCGCTCATTTCTTTGACCCCTTGGCGGTGCCGCTGAGCAGGTCTCGGGCGAAGGGGACAATAAACCAGTGAATTTTTCGCTTTGAACAGACTTTACGTGATTCCTTTTGAAGGCTTTCGATGAAACCCTTTTCCCCCTCGGCCCGTTTTTAAGAAGCTGGGTGCAAACGGTAACGCTTTTACGTTGAAAAGTTGCATTATAGCGCTATGAGCCCTGGTAGGAAAGCTCCTCCGCCGAGAAAGCGCAGGCAAACCCGAACGTGGGTAGCCGTCGTTTCAGTCGCGCTTATCGCTGTAACGGTGCTTGCCGCTGTGCATTTTTGGCCCGCAGCAAACAACAAAGCTTCTACAAACAACCAGGCAACCCCCGCACCCGCTGACCCAGCTTTTACGGCTTTTACAAACCATTACCTCGCAGTAATGGAGAGTTTGAATTCAAGCCAGACCAAAACTATGATGTTGGCTCTTCTTAATCGGGGCGATAACCAAACCGACCTTTTCAGTTGGGAAGGAAGCAAGCTAACGTTTGCTACTGACCCAATGGGCTCTTTTGAGGATCCATTCCAGATTCTGAACAGGGGCGAAGGCATTTGCGTGCAGTGGAGCATCGTTTATGTTTCAGCTTGTTTGGCGCTTGGGTACCAGAGTAGGCTGGTGGTGGCTGTTGATACTCAGGGTTGGAGCTACATTCATGTCTGGGCTGAAGATTACTTCAACGGCACATGGGTTCACGTGGATCCCTCAGACAAGGTTTGGAACCAACCGCATAAGTACTTAGGCTCAAGCTGGAGTTGGGGACCATACATCGGATCAACCGTGAAAGTCTACGCTTTCGAAGACAACAAATACGAAGACGTAACATCCACCTACAGCGCACCAAAATAGAACATAAATTTATGCAGGCAATGAGCCGCGGCGGGCGAGTAGCAATTTCTTAAAATAAGCGGGCAATACAGAATAAGTTAAGAAACAAGCTAATTGGAACGGCAAAATGTTAACTATCAATCAACTTAGAAAATACGAAGGCGGCCAATGGCGCTCTGACAACTTAGAGGCTTTGCCAGCTAAAATCGACGCGGATTCCATCGTTTGGGTTGACGCCGAAGACCCATCTGAAGCCGAAATGAAGCAGTTAAAAAACCATTTCGTGCTTGACAATTTTAGCCTGAAGGAGTTTGAAGAGCCAGGGCGTCGGTCAAGGATTGAAGAGGTTGAAAACCGCGTTTCCTGTTTCGTGAGTTACCCAAGCAGCGACCAGCTTATTCCAGATGCAAAATCAAAATGGATCGCCTTAGCCATAAGTGACAGATGGATTGTCTCCGTTCACAAGGGTCATTCAAACATCACATGCGAAATCTACAAGAAAATCAGCACACACGGCTACTTTGCCCTTTCACTTGTGCCATCCACGGATATTTTACTGTACATCTTTTTGGATCTAATTTTGAACGAGTTTTTCCTGGTTTCTGACCAGGCTCATGAAAGACTCCAGGTTTTAGGCCAAGAGGCTGCTAGCCGTTTTAGGCAGAGACCGAAGGATACAAACAGGCATTTAGGGTTGGACATTGCCAAGTCCAGAGAGCAAGTCATAGCTCTTAGGCAAGCGATAGGACCCCTCCGCGAGGTTGTTGGAAGAACGGCAAGAGGGGAATTCGCCATAGTTTCAAGTGTTACGCTGACGCGTTTCGAAGACCTCTACGACAGAACAATCTCACTTATGGAAATTGTAGATACACACCGAGAAGAAATCCAAGACATCGTCGACATCATCATCAACGCTCAAACATTGACAACAAACAACATAATCAGGGTGCTGACTATCATTTCAGCCATTTTCCTGCCGCTCACGTTGATAGCGGGAATTTACGGGACAAACTTCGGACGCGGATTCTCAATACCAGGATCCAATTACATCGACGGGTTCTACATCATGATAGTAGTAATGATCGGCGTAGCAGTCGGGCTCATCGCCGTTTTCCGAAGAAAAGGCTGGATCTAAGATTTTTCAATTCCAAAATTTGCCAGCCGACACCCTCGCTTTTTCAAAGCCCCAGATAAACCTGTTTTATGTGGCTGTTAGATAGGAGGTCTCTGCTTTTTCCTTCCAGAACGATTTTTCCTTCTTCTAGAACGTAGCCTCTGTCTGCGATGTCCAGTGAGTCTTGAATGTTTTGTTCGACGAGCAGAATGGTTACGCCTTCATCGTTGATTGTGCGAATGGTGTCCAGCACCTTTTCCACGATGATCGGCGCCAAACCCAGAGAGGGCTCATCTAAAATCAACATTTGTGGATTACACATTAGGCTTCGGCAGATAACAAGCATCTGCTGCTCCCCGCCGCTGAGCGTTTGGGCTAACGATTTTTCTTTCTTTTTCAGCACTGGGAAAATCTGGAAGGCTTTCTCCATGGTTTCCTTGATTTTTTCTTTATCATTTATCGTGTAGGCGCCAAGCCGCATGTTTTCTTCAACGGTCATGCGTGGAAAAATTTCTCTGCCCTCAGGAATCATAGTGATTCCCTTCTTGACTATGTCGTAGGGTTTGAGTTTGGCTATGTTTTCTCCTTTGAAGAGGATTGCGCCGCTTTTTGCTGGCACCAGCCCCATTATTGTTTTGACAAGGGTTGTTTTTCCAGCGCCGTTTGGGCCGATGATGCTGACGATTTCTTTTTCCTCAACTTTGAAGGTGACGTCGTAGAGTATCTGCACCATGCCGTAAGCTGAAGATAAATTCTGGGTTTCTAACACTGTTACTCCTCGCCAAACTGGTACTTCTTGCCTAAGTAAACCTTCACCACTTTATCGTCGCTGCAAACTTGCTGGGGCGTTCCTTCGCAGATTTTTTCGCCGTGATGAAGCACGATTACGCGGTCACACAGCCCCATGACAACCCGCATAACATGTTCAACCAGAAGAACCGTAACCCCCTGCTTGTTAATCTGCTTAATCAGCACCGTCGCCTCATCGCATTCCGCAGGCGTTAACCCCGTAAGCAACTCATCCAGAAGAAGCAGCTTAGGGTTCGTCGCCAACGCTTTAGCAAGTTGAATCCGCCTAAGCTCTACAACGTTGAGGTTTTTTGCTTTGACGTCAAACTTCTCTTTGCCCAAATCAACAAGTTCTAAAAGTTCCTTCGCCCTTTCCTTCGCATCGATTTTTTTCTCGGCTTTTTTGTCGTTGAATAGAACGCTTGTCAACACGTTTTCGACCGCGGTCATTTCGGGAAAGGATTGGACTGTTTGAGCGGTTTTGGTGATACCTTTGGCGCAGATTTTGTACGGAGGAAGCTTCGAGATGTCTTCGTTTAGAAAGAAAATTTGACCCGAGTCAGGTTTGTAGACGCCGCTGATTAAGTTTAGAAGCGTAGATTTGCCTGAGCCGTTAGGTCCCACTAGCCCAGCTATCTCGCCGCTGTTCACTGTGAAATCTACTTTTTTTAATGCTTGAAGTCCGCCAAACTGTTTCGAGACTTCGGTGCACCTTAGCAAATTTGCTGTCTCCGATTAGCAAGCAATAAATCAAAATGGAAATATAAGGTTTGGTAAAAACGCAGATTCTCTCCAACGCAACTTCTTTCAGGGGTTTATCGCAGTGAAATGGCGAGAGTTTGGTTAAAGTTAAATATTGTTTGACACTACTGAGTATCGGGTGTAACGGTTGCCTATAACTCAAGTAAGCGTTTTCTTGGATAACCATCCAGGCTCCCTTTTTGACGTGATGTCGCAGCTTGATCGGAACAAACTGAAAGTTTTCGCCCTATCAATTGCTGACGCAGGCGAGTTCGGCTTAGTAAGGTTAGTTACTGAAGATCCCGTTAAAGCAACCAAGTTCTTGGAGGACGCCGACTTTAACCTAGCCAAATCCAAAAAGAACACGGAAGTAACCGCGGTCTTCATGTCTGAGAAAGATACCCTGTCAAAGATAACCAAGATTCTGGGCGACGGAAGCATCAACATCGAATACGCCTATTCTTCAGCTGTGCATGTCGGCGGCAAAAACGCTTTGATTATGCGTACCAGCAACATTGAAAAAACAGAGCAAGTGTTAGCTGCAAATGACATTGCCGTTCTATCGCTTGACGAAGTCAAAAAGTATTTCCAATGAAAACGACTAATTCCAACTAAAACAAGGACGGAAACCGATTTTTAGTTTTCAGGCTTTTCCTACGAAATCAGGTATTTGTAGAATTTGCGGAACAGCGATTCTAACCCTTTCGGACTGAAAACAACAATCACAATCAGAATGACACCGATGAATAGGTAGGTCAGCGGCGGACCAACGTAGCCGACCTTAGGGAAGAATGGCCCCAGCGTATTGCTTAACCCTTGTGTGACGGGTTGCGTGGTTAGGATTTGCATTACGGATGTTAAGAAAATTGATCCGATTATGGGTCCGCTTACGGTGCCTAAGCCGCCGATGACAGTCATTATAAGCGGCAAAAACGAGTTTTCAGGTGAAAAAATAGAATTTTGCACGAACCCAATAAAATAGACGTATAATCCTCCAGCGATGCCTGCGAAAAATGTGCTGATTGTGAACGCCATGAGCTTGTATTTGGCGGTGTTGATGCCGATCATTTTAGCTTCGGCTTCGTTGCCGTGTATGGCTCGGAACGCCAAGCCCATTCGAGACTTCATTATGCCGTACATGACTCCGACGGATACTACGGTGAATGAAATGACCAGGATGTAGAAGGGAAAGCCGCTGGGTACAAACGTGGCGGGCACGAACCCGTTTATCCCGTTGGTGAAGGAGTCAAATTGGCTTGAAAGCGCATCCGCTATGACTGAGAAGCCGAAGGTGACCATGGCTAAGTACCAAGCTTTCAGTCGGACGCATGCCAAACCAATCAGCAAGCCGATGCCTGCTGAAAGCAAACCGCCGAGGAGAAGGACAAAAATCTGAAGCAGCACCGACAAAGCTCCAATTGGAACCGCCTCGACCTTTAGCGCTGTTATTGCGATTAGGGAAAGTCTTGATCCGATGATTGCTGACGCGAAGCCGCCGATTCCTAGGAAAACCGCGTGACCGAGGGAGCCTTGTCCTGAATTTGCAAGAAAATTCCAGCTTGCCGCATAAAGCGCAAAGATAAAAATCAGTGTGAAGACGAACAGGAAAAAGCTGTTCCGCACCAAGACTGGAATTAACGCTAAAATAGCAAATGAAGCTATCAAAATCAGGAAGCCTTTTGAATGCATGAACGCGGTGAGTTTCTGTTTACTAAGCATTTTGTTCTCCTTTCTCACCGAATAACCCGTTAGGTCTAATGATTAGGACACCGATTAACAGGGCAAAAGCAACGGCGCTTGACCATGTCCCTCCAAGAAATAGAGCCGCCATCTGTTCCGCGATGCCATAAAGCAAGCCACCAACTATTGCCCCTCTTATACTTCCCAACCCGCCAAGAATTATGATTGCGAAGGCTATGATAGTCATCATTTCGCCGCTTTGCGTATTAAAAGAGAAAATTATGCCGTATAATCCGCCTGCTGCAGCCGCCATCGCTGAACCCAAGGCAAAAGTTATCATGTAAATTCTCTCGGTATTTATCCCCATAAGCGTCGCTGTACTATTTCGTTGACTTGTCGCCCTCATCGCTAACCCAATCTTTGTTCTGTAAACTAAGAATCCGAAGGCAACCAGAATCGTTGCTACAACGAAGATGGCGATGATACGGTCATAAGTGATGGAGAAAGCGGGAAAAACCAGGCTCATTCCTGAGAAGGGACTGGTGATACGTTGCGATTGGTCGCCCCAAAAAAGCAACGCGGCATTCTCAAAAATGTAGATCAAACCGAGGCTGACAAAAATCTCGTTTAGTTTGTCCCCGCCGAGAACCCTTCGGAAAGTGAGACGTTCAACGGCAACTCCGAGCACCGCAACCAACGCCATAGAAACAAGGATTGCTTCGTAAGCGTTCAAGCCAGACCAAACCGATATGGTCCATGTGAGGTAGGCGCCGATCATGAGGAGTTGCCCATGCGCGAAGTTCACGAGTTTCATGACACCGAAGATAATGTTTAATCCGCTTGCAAGAAGCATGTAAACGCAGCCAACCGCGACACCCCAGAATAAAGTTAAAAGAATTGCTCCTGCGGTAATGTCCATGTGAACCCTTTTCCCTTTTTCCCTCTGACGATTGGCTTTTGCTCAAATAACGGCACTTAGCTATTTAAAATATTTCACATGTAAAGAAAAATAAAAAAGAAAAGTTTGGTTGGAAACTTGTTTTAGCTTCCGGCTTTGTAGCCTTCTGGCAGAGTAAATATTACGGGAGTAACGTTGTGTATTGCTGACGGGGCCCAAACTATCTGCGACTGAAGCTTGCTCGAAGTCGAGTTCCAAACAAGCTGCTCAACGAAGGTATTTGCCGCTATCTCGTGCCAGTTAACGCCTGAACTGAACTGTATTTTGCCGTTCGCGGTCATGATGTTCATGTCGTTGATGTTGACGTTCTCTAGCGCCGTTCGCACTGAAGCTTTGTCTACTGTTCCCGCGCTTTCGATTGCTGCTTTAGCGATGAAGAATGCGTCGTATGTGTCAGCGCCCATCATGCCTGGGTAAACGCCATATTTCGCGTAGAATTTCTGGGTATATGACTGCACTGCTGTCGAGTATGAAGGCGTCATGAATGGGTCCATTTTTGACTCCAAGAGTTGCCCGTTGCCAGTGTCTCCCAGCATTGAGTAGAAGGTTGGGTCCTGATTGTTTTCGATTGCAATGTAAACTGTCTTCAACCCAACATCGTTCCATCCCTGCTGAATTATTAACGGTGTTTTGTCAGGGTTATCGACGACTAAAACTGCATCTGGCTTAGCGCTTTGAACTGCAATAAGGTCAGCTTGATAGTTGGTTTCCGTTGTAACATATGACCTTTGTATCACGAGGTTAATCGGCAAGCTTTCATTTTTCACCCAATATTGAGCTGCTTGGTCAACTCCCTGTCCGAACGCGTCATTGCGGTAGAGTACTGCAAGGCTAAAGTTTCGGTCGGGTGCTACCAGAGGCTTCATTTGGGTGGCGAAGAAGTCAACTATCGTTTTGGTGTATTGATAGGTCGTTGTGCAATAGTGGAATACATAGCTCATTTGATCCGCATCTGTAATTCTGGTGGTGTCGCCTGGAGCAAGACCTCCGAAGTCTCCTTGTGGTCCCCTTCTAGTGACAAGCTGGTTCGAGGCACCGGTGATTATGAACGGAATCTTGTTGGAAGTAGCTACTGTTTCGTCGGCGAGGGTTCCTGCGCTTCCGTATCCGCCGATGAACATGTCGACTGCGGTCGTGGATTGTAAGGTGGTCATCGCGGTTTTCGCGTTGGCTGGAGAGTCATCAATTGTGTCGCATGTTACCAAAGTAATGTTCACGTGGGTGTGCCAACCTGAAACGTAGATGCCGCCAGCTTTGTTGATCTGGTTTACAGCGAGTTCTGCTGCTCTCTGCATGTCTGTGCCGACAGGCGACTTGGATATCGGAGCAACCAAGGCGATGTTAATGTTTCGCGCGTCAGCTGAAGGTGCTGGTGCTGGTTGAATCAATTCAACGGTTGCAACGGCTGCAACGATTACAATTACTGCTACAATTAACGCCAGTATTTTCTTATTCAAATTTTTTCCTCTCTCTTTTTATAGCCAATATCGACGGCAACAGCTAATAAAACTAACTCAAAAACAAGCGTTTATGGACTGGGAACAGCCAAAAAAGACGCGAATCTGCCTAAAATTCAACTTGGGCTTTTTCCTTTTCCAGTTTATCCGCTTTTTAGTTTAGCTTGAAATAGATTCGCCTGTTGCTTTTTCCCTTGTTCTCTGTTTTCAAAAGCTCGACATGTCCGACTTCCCGCAGGTTCCCCACGTGTGTACCCCCATCTGCCTGTTTGTCAACACCGACGATTTCCACGATTCTTAGTGAGGGCAGGTCTGGCGGGAACGCTCCAGCCATCTTAACTACGCCGGGAATCTTCATGGCTTCTTCTCGGGGCAACTCATACCATTTCACCTGCACATCGGTGCCGAAAAGCCTGTTAGCCTTCTCTAGGTAAGCTTCCAAGACTTGGCGGTCAAAAGTTTCCAAGTTGAAGTCGAATCGGATGTGGTCTACGTCAAGCTGGTTGCCCGTGATAAGAGCACCCGTGCCCTGATTAAGCAGTGAAGCGACGACGTGGGCGGCGGTGTGACTGCGCATAAGCTTGTATCGCCGCTCCCAATCCAGCACTAAATGAACCTTATCGCCTACCTGAAGCCCGACGCGGTCAACTTCATGGGAAATTTCGCCTGAAAACTTACCCACATAAACCACGTTGTAAACTTCGGAGCCTTTGATTATTTTGCCTGTATCGTTTGGTTGCCCTCCGCCTTTAGCGTAAAAGATTGTTTGGTCTAAAACAACGAATTTTCCCTCGTTAACTGCAACCACTTGCGCATCGGATTCTTTGAGGTAACTATCAACCAAGAATAACGCTTTAGTCATGCCCTCGTCTCCGTTAAGCGTCTATGCGCTAAAAAGCATATATCAACTTTGCGCAGTTAAAAGAAAAATCAAAATACCACTTACTCAAAATGTAATCTGTTGATTGCTCATGCATTTGGCGAAGACCAGAAAAACCCTCACTGACCCCTACTTCCTGATTCTATGCACCATGGGAGCCTTCGCCATTTTAAGTTCCACAATGTCAAAAGACCCAGCTCTACCCTTTTTTGTTTCAAAACTCAACACACCAGCTGACCTTACTGGGTTTATTGCAGCAGCCTCAACCATTCCAGGAATCTTGGTTAGTTTGCCAGCCGCTTCATTATCAGACCATTTCGGAAGAAAAAAATTCGTCCTACTTGCAACTTTCATCTTCGCATCGGCACCCTTCCTGTACTTGCTGGTTACGGTTTGGTGGCAACTTGCGCTCGTGAGGTTTTACCATGGCTTTGCAACCGCGATTTTTGTACCTGTTGCTGAAGCCACAATTGCGGAGCAGTTTCCCGCAAAAAAAGGCGAACGCATTTCCGATTTTAACGCTGCGACTTACGTGGGAAGAGGACTTGCACCTGCTTTAGGCGGCTACATTTTACTCTTGACGAATCAAGGCTTAACAACTCCGAATAACTTTGCAACACTATACATAGCTGTCGGCATCTCAGGCATTGTCGCGTTTGCAATTGCGCTTCTTTTGCTCCGAGAAACAAAAACCGTCCTCGCTGACACGCCAAAGGCGCAGTTTTCAACTAGGAAGATGTTGAGGGGGTGGCTTGAGGTTGCAACTAACAAGGGCACGTTAGTCGTTACGTTTGTTCAGTCGGTGCAGTACTACGTTTTCGGCGTCGTAGAATTCTATTTAGTGCTGTACATGCAGCATGTTGCAGGTTTTAACTCGTTTGAGATAGGGTTGGTCATGACCGTGCAAATCGTCTCTTTGATTGTGTCTAGACCTGTAATGGGGCGCTTCTCAGATAGAACCAGCCGACGCATACCCGTTGTCATAGGCTGCCTCTTAAGCGGAGCGCTTCTGTTCATAATTCCATTTACCACTGCGTACTGGGTATTCATTCTGGTCTCCATAGGCTACGGCTTAGGCTTTGCCATGGTAGTTTCGTCAACCTCACCAATCATGGTTGAGGTAAACCCCGCAAGCTTAGTTGGCACCTCGATGGGTTTCTTGAACACAATGATGGATGTAGGGCAAGCTATTGGACCCATAATAAGCGGCGTAATCTTAGCGTCAATCCTTGGCTACAGCGGACTCTTTTCATCCTTAACGTTGCTGCTTGCGGCTTCGGCGGCAGTCTTCTTCGTGTCAGGCCTAGCTAAAACAAGAGCAGAAGCAAAGAAAAAGTTGCATTAATCAAGCGTTTTCCAATTAGGCTTTAGCTTCGCCGCTGAAATATTTTTTCAGCGGGTCCCAGTACCACTCTATCCAGCCGTCAGCAGTGTCGTCTGCTTGCTCCTCCGGAACATCTGAATGCACCATAACAAGCTCCGTTCCCTCAGGCACCTTATTGAAACACAATTCTAGCTTCGAAGGACCGTAGCCTTCAGGAAAATCGGTCGATGCCCATTCTTGAACTACACGTTTCCCATCGTCAAGTTCAAGGTATTTTCCGAAAATGTATCCGTCCCAAGCTGTAAATTTGCCGCCGACCAACGGTTTGCCCGTTGCTTTGCTTCCTGTAAATTTGCTGTGTTTTTTCGGGTCAACGTAAGCATCGTAAACTTCTTTGGGAGAAGCTGGAATTACGACTTTTTGTTTTATAGTTCTTACTTTTGATTTCATAAAAAAAGTCACCAACAAAACTATTGCAAAAGGGTTTTTTAACTTTAACTGTTAATTACCATTGACTAAAAATGGGAAGATGTACAGTAACGAAGGGTCAACGCAGAATCGGCAGAACAATACGCAAGCTCGAGGCAAGCGTGGAGTTCAGCTCGAAAGAAAGCCAAGCCAAAGAAGCCGAGAAAAACTACAAGCAGAAAACCCAAACATCCCGAGGCTACACAGATGATTCGCCCGTGCAGAACTTGCGTGACCCCGCCAAATGGAAAAAACCAGATAACAAGCAGCAATAAAAAAAGTTTTTGCCAAGAAGAACGAATTGCCCAGCGAACCGCGTGCCCAACAAGTGTGTAGAACTGGGAATCTGTTTCTGGGGATTATATATGGGAGTCTTGTTGTACGTCGATTCGCTGAAGCACTGATTTTCTCTTATCGCTCTGCGCTATTCTCGGCACAGGAAACAATCTTTTTTTAGGCTCTTAATAGTTTCACAAATAATCTATAGAAACGCTATAGTTGGATGTCTCTAAGTTTTTTAGGGCGGAAGCGTCTAGTTTTAAATGTGATTTTATGTCGGCTTCTTTGGATATTGAGAGCGACTGGAAGTTCAGGGTTTTTGACAAACGGTTGATTGTTGTAAAAACCAAGAATGAAACCGTACGGAAAATCGCGGTTTTAGATGTTTTGACGAACTTGGTGTTTGCTGTTGAGGTGCCTGGAATGATTTCGATGGATGAACTTAGCGTGGAAAAGGAGTATTTGGCTAACTTGAGAGTCTACACCTCGAAAGACATTGGAGGCGTCGAAGGGGACTTCGTTAACTTCTTTGAAGCAGTAGACGTCAACCAAAACATCGAAGACTTCATTAAAGCCTACTGGGTTTACCCGAGCAAAATACGCTTTGAACTAATCGACTTGGAAGAACCCTAAGCCTAACGCAGAATCATGTTGACGAATTTTTCTGGGTTAAACAGCTCCAGATCCTTGTACGTTTGGCCCACTCCGATGAACAAGATGGGCTTCTGAGTCACGTACGTTACACTTAGAGCTGAGCCGCCTTTCACGTCCGCATCGACCTTCGTCAGAATCGTTGCGTCAACGCCGACTGCCTTGTTGAATTCTTCCGCTTGCATAACCGCGTCGTTGCCGATGAGCGAATCCACGGTTAACACGGTTAAGTCGGGGCATACGACACGTTTCACTTTGATAAGTTCGTTCATCAGGTTCTGGTTAGTCTGCATTCTGCCCGCCGTGTCAATCAAGACAACGTTGATTCCGTGAGCCTTAGCATGGGCAACTGCGTCGTAGGCGACTGCTGCTGGGTCACCGCCGTAGTTGCTTTTGATTATGCGTAACCCTAAACGTTTGGCGTGCTCCTCCAACTGCTCGATTGAGCCAGCGCGGTAAGTGTCAGCGCCAGCAAGCACCACCGAATAACGTTTATCACTGAAAAACTGGGCGACCTTGGCTATGGTAGTGGTTTTTCCGGTGCCGTTGATGCCGACAAACATCAAGATGAACGGCTCTTTCGCCTTGCGCTTCTCCTCAGCCAACTTCAGCAAATCAATCCTGACGCCAGTCAACATAACTTCCAAGAGAACCTGCCTGAGGTTTTCCTCAACGATTTTTTTCTTGTCATCCAACCGTTTAACTTGGACGCCGACAAGGCGCTTTTCAAGGTCTTCGCTGATTTTTTCAGCTACTGGAAAAGCAACATCGTTCTGGCAAAGACTCATTTTAAAATCTGACAAAATAGGAGCGAGATTTTCATGTTTAAACTCGGCTGTTGTAACCTTGCTTACTAAGCCTTTAAAACCCGACTTGAGCTTCTCAAACATCGCTTCAAGATTTCCCTTCTCTGCCTGAAAGCAAAGTTTCAAGCCTGCCTCTGCCCGTGTTTATCCTTTCAGCCACTTGATTGAACTGCTGCTGGGCGGCAGTCATGGTTTTCGCCAGTTCATCTAACCGTTCTTTAAGGGTTACTTTTGCTTCAGCCAACGTTTTCTCTATGGAAACCCCAGCGCCCATTCCAACGATAACCGTGTTTGTGTCCGAGAGTTTCGCTTTGACGTAGGCGCTTCCGCCGATGGGAACCAGAAGTTCAGTGTTTTCTTTTTCCGTTTCGATCCCTTCCAGAGTCATGCTGGCGTAGGTTAAGTCTGAGATGGCTGCGTTAACCATGCTGATGCGTTGCTGCAGGGTTTCCGCGGTCTGCTCAAGATACCGCATCTCCATGCTGAGCCGTCTTAGTTCTTCTTCTGATTTATCTGGTTGCGCCAAAGCTTTATTCTCCTTATTGTTCCGCGACTATTTTCTTCAGAATGGGATTTTCAATTTGGTCAGCTGAAATTTCTTGGACATCGATGATTCTAATGTGGCATCTTTTAACACGGTGTCTGCTGCCTATTTCGGCGTAAACCTTTTCCACCGCATGCTCACTTTTGTCAGCTAACAGTTCTCTAACGAACGGAGTGTTTAATTTCGGCTTGCTGATTTGGCCGGTAACTTTGAAAACCTTCATTTTTCATCTTTCCGCACAAGAACCACTGCGTTCCCAATAATAAACGTATTCACCGATAAATAGTGGTTAAGGCAGGGTTCGTCATTTACGAAGGCTGCTAAACATCTGCCTACAAACAGGGTCAGTAGCTTTCTACGAAAGACTTCTCACACTTATCACACACAAAATATTTTAAATTAAACATGTGATTTTCTATGGTTTTCTTGGGTTTTGCAATCTCTTTGCCGCAGTTAGGACATTTAGCCATAGAAAGAACCTCTCAAAGCAGTCATGAGCAGACGCAATCGCAAATAAACGTTGCTTTTTCGTCTCTCCTAAGCAACCATACAAACACTTGATTCACTCAGCCCTATTTTTCGGCATTTTCATTGTGAACTTAACGTACTTAACGTAAGTTCTGTTGTTTGCGCCAAAAAACGCTGTTTTTACCCGCAGTGAATACTGATGTAGATCTACAAGGTGCCTAAGGCATGTTCAATTATGAACATCTCAGGCCCAGTCGTCATGGAACCAGCCACGGAAGCATGCGAGTTAGCAATCAACCCTGTTCCAACATAGGGGACACCGCAGTTAACTGTGCCCACGTCAACTGGAACCTTGAAGACATCTTCCAAAATTTTTCTCTCTTCATCCTTCAGCAACGGGTGAGCGAGCAATCCCTTGTTGGTTGCCACAGCTAAAGAGCCGACATACGGCAGTCCCGCGATTTCAGTCGGCACCACTTCGACACCGAGGGTTTCGCTGATTTTCTTAATTTCAGGCGCCTTAAAACGCGGGTCACATACAGCACCCTTATCGTTGGTTAAGACCAAGTTTCCGTAAGCGGTCTTCTTAGTTTCCATAATCGTGATTTTTCCATCGTAAGCGGCTTTTATCGGGGTAAGTTCCTCCTCGCGCATGTAGTTTGGCAGTAGCATGCCGTTGGAGTTCGCACAAACCAAGGCGCCCGCCAGCACCGAGCCGCCTATTGCTGTGTAAACGAGCTTAGCGTTGAGCCAGTCGGCGATTTCTTGGGCTTTCTCCAAGGGAACCATTCTGGGAATCATCACTATTTTTTCGTTTGCCGTTGTGTAGACGCCTATGCTTGCGCTTCCAACGATGCTGGATAAGTAAACAGTCAAGAACTAATTTCTCCTATTGAAACCTCACAGTCTCGATGTTTCATGCAAACTCCCTATTTTAGATTGCGGTGTCCACAATACTTTCTTAGAGGTCTGCATTGGGCTATTGATTCACACGCCGAGGATTGGTGATTGATTACCCATTTTCGCCTTCGGTTTTCTTAGCAAAAAGCCATGACTACCAAGGAAAAAGACTAAAAAAATAAGAAGGAAGTTTACTTCATGATTTCTTTGAGGTCTTCGTCTGGCGTCTTTATCGGCATGATGTTGAATTTTTCAACTAGCACGTTGAGTATGCCTGGCGTTATGAAGGCGGGTAGGCTTGGTCCGAGGCGGATGTCTTTTATGCCAAGGTACAGCAGCGACAGCAAGATGGCTACGGCTTTCTGTTCATACCATGACAGCACCAGTGACAATGGCAAATCATTAATTTGCATGTTAAAGGCGTCTGCTAATGCTTGAGCGATTTTGACAGCTGAGTAAGCGTCGTTGCATTGTCCTATGTCAAGTAGTCTTGGGATTTCGTCGATTGTGCCTAGTTCCTTGTCGAAGAAGCGGAATTTACCGCATGCCAACGTCAGGATGACCGTGTCTTTAGGTGCTTTCTCCACGAATTCAGCGTAGTAGCTTCTGCCGGGTTTTGCGCCGTCGCATCCGCCGACCAGAATGTCCAACTTTCGAGTGCGAACGTAGTAACTGGAGTAGAGGGGGTCTTGCTTACCGTATTGACAAGAACTGCCACTGGCGTAGTAGTGGCCATAATTGCTAAGGTTTTCATGTGGTATGGTGTGGCCATGAGTAAAAAGCCAAATTTATAATCTTTATTCGAGAAGTTTGATCCGTGGATTATCCTTCCTGTGAAAGAAAAACTTGCATAAATTGGAAAGAATGACGCGTTCTCTTAAAAACCCTGAAAAGACGAGGGCTTCTTATTTAGATTTTGAGGATGCGATGGATTCTTTGAAGTTAAAGGCTGACGCAATAAAGGGAACGCTCCCATAAATTCTAAAGATTACTCTCGCACGGTTTTGAATTTGCGTATCAGGTACACCTTGATTGGATCGTTGATAAGAAACGTCGTTAGCAGCGCATAGCCAAGAATTGCAATTACAGGCAAGTAGCCAAGCGGTGCAAGCTCCAAGACACCGAAGATGGAAATAGCAATCACAAATAAGACCACAGCTAAAACCGTAACGCTCAGGAACCTGCTGGGTCTCGATTTCCAGAAGTGGTTTCGCTCGCGAACAATCATAAGCGTGAATACTCCTGCAAGGTTAAGGTAGGCAAACCCGAAAGTGTAGATTTTCTCAACATTACCAATCAGTCCAAAGTATGATAAGGCGGGCACAGCAAAGACTGCACTTTCAATAATCATCAATACGCCTAGTGATCCGCTAACTCCGAATAGTCGGCGCATGTCAAATGTGTCAGGCTTTAGAGAAGCACGCACGTTATCCGTTGATATGGACATCGAGACAAAATCGCCAAGGAAAACCAGCAGCACCGTTCCCGTTATCGATAGCATTAAGGAATGCGTCAGAAACAGCATCACAACGATGAAGCCGGCTATGTGTATTTTTCGGGCAACCATCAATAATGCCCAACTGTAGATTCTCTGATAAATCGTCCTTGACGTTTTGATCATAGATATTATGCCGCCAAGACCTTCCACGGTTAAGACGGCGCTTGCAGAATCTTTGGCGATGTCTGTTGCGTTCTTTACCGCGATTCCTACCTCTGCTTGTCCCAAAGCTGGGGCGTCGTTTACGCCATCTCCAGTCATTCCCACGACGTGCCCAATGCGTTGAAGGGCCTTGACTATGCTGAACTTGTCTTCGGGGTAAATCTGGGCGATGCCATGGCTGTCTTCAATCGTTGAGTCAATGGGTGTTGCTTTAGTTTCGTCTTCTTGTATCTTCGACATTGTTGTGACGTTTTTTCCTAATCCGATCTGCTGAGCAATGTTTTTAGCAATCGGGAGCGAATCGCCCGTAAGCATCTTCACCTCTACGCCTAACCCCCGAATCTGGTCAAGTATCTCACGCGAGTCCTCTCTTATCCTGTCGGCGATGCCGGCAAGACCGACAAACTGTAGTCTACTTCTATGTGCACCCTTGGCAACAGCGATCACTCTTAGCCCTTTAGCAGAAAGCTCCTCAGCAAGCTTGAGCATAGCCGTCGCCTCTTCTTCGGGAACGTTGCAGGCAGCGCGTATTGTGTCAAAAGAGCCTTTTCCAACGAAGAATTTTTCATTAGCTTTATTGACTGTCGATTCTGTCATTCTAGTTTTGGGGTCGAAGGGAACGAATTCTGTTTGTTTGTAAGCATCTAACGGAAGGTGCGCTGCTGTTGCGGCTGTTAAGAATGCTATGTCAATAGGGTCTTGGTTGGCTTCTTTTGACGCGAGCGCTCCGTATAGTAAAACGTCGTGTTCGCTGAATCCGTTAAGCGGTACTTCGTCTTCCACGAAGAGTTTGTTCAGGGTGATTGTGCCTGTCTTATCGGCACATAGCACATCCATGGTGGCGGCATCTTCACTTGCGCTGAGTCTTGTTACTAGGACGCCTTGTTTCGCAAGCACGGCTGAACCAAGAGCCATGTTTATGGTGAACATCGTCGGCATTGCAACTGGGACGGAGGCTATGAGCAACACTCCCGCAAGGGGGAGCAGCACTGCGAGTTCAAACCCTGTCAATATAGCGTATACAAAGACGATTAGTAGAGATGCGAGGACTATTATTGCGAGTTGGCGTGCGACTTTTACTGTGACTTCTTCCATGTGGAGCTTTGGTTTGGCGAGTTCAAGCAGGGAAATGGTTTTTCCAAAATAGGTTTTTGTTCCTGTGGCATCTACTATGCCGGTAGCTTCGCCGCGTTTTACAGCTGACCCTGAATATGCTACTTCCGAGGGTAACTTGTCCACAATTCCGGATTCGCCAGTAAGTACAGACTGGTCTAAACCGAGAGAACCGTCAATAATCTTTATGTCGGCTGGCAAGAGGTCGCCGATTCTTACTCTAACGAGGTCTCCTGGAACAAGTTCTCTGGCTGGAATGGTGGACCATTTTCCATCTCTTTTAACTCGACTTTGGATTCGTAGTCTTTGCTTTAGTTTAGCCAACGCTGCTTTTGCTCCACCTTCACGCCACAAAGACATTCCTGCGTTGAAGAAAAGAAGAAAGATTATGACAAGTGCCTGTGGATACTTGCCTAGTATCAAAGTGATGATAGCTGTGGCTTCAAGCATCCAAGGCACAATTCCCCAGAAACGTTTTCCCAGCCTTCCGAGAAAGCCTATTTTCTTCTCTGGTACCTCATTGTAGCCATAGGTTGCTATTCTTTCCTGAACTTCTTGGTTATTTAGTCCAGTTTCTAAATTTGTTTCTTGAAATTCCTTTGTTCCATTTTCCATATTTCTCACTTATTAGGCTGGTAACGGGAGTTGAAATTATCGTGTGTAAAGTGGGGGAATTTATTTCATGATTTCTTTGAGGTCTTCGTCAGCTGTCTTGATTGGCATGATGTTGAATTTTTCAACCAGCACGTTGAGGATGCCCGGCGTGACGAAGGCTGGCAAGCTTGGTCCAATGCGGATGTTTCTTATGCCCAAATACAGCAGCGACAGCAAGATGGCTACGGCTTTCTGTTCATACCATGACAGCACCAGCGACAGCGGCAACTCGTTGACTGACACGCCGAACGCGTCTGCCAGTGCCTGCGCTATCTTGACGGCTGAGTAAGCGTCATTGCATTGTCCGATGTCTAGCAGCCGTGGGATTTCGTCGATTGCGCCGAGTTCTTTGTCGAAGAAGCGGAATTTGCCGCATGCCAACGTCAAGATGATGGTGTTCTTGGGTGCTTTTTCCACGAACTCCGTGTAGTAGCTTCTGCCTGGTTTTGCTCCGTCGCATCCGCCGACCAGTATGAAACGTTTGATGTGCCCGTTCTTGACTGATGCGACGACTTTGTCTGCTACGCTGAGAACTGCGTTTCTGCCGAAACCGACCAAGACGGTTTTGCCTTCGGCGTCTTCTTGGAATCCTGGCAGGTCAAGGGCTTTTTGTATTACAGGCGAGAAGTCTCTGCTGCTGATGTGGGGGACGCCTGGGTACCCGACGGGTCCTGAAGTGAAGATGTTGTCTCTGTAGCTTTCGACGGGTCTTTGGATGCAGTTGGTCGTCATCAATATGGCGCCTGGGAACTGAGCGAACTCTTTCTGCTGGTTCTGCCATGCGGTTCCGTAGTGACCGTAGAAATGCGGGTACTTCTTGAGAGCGGGGTAGCCGTGGGTAGGCAGCATTTCGCCATGAGTGTAAACATAGATGCCTTTGCCTTCACTTTGCTTTAGAATCGCCTCTAAATCGATGAGGTCATGCCCCGAAACCAGTATGGCTTTGCCTTTCTTGTGTCCCAAAGGCACCTTAGTCGGAGTCGGATGACCATAGGTTTCAGTGTTTCCCGCATCCAGCAACTCCATTGCCCGAACGTTGATTTCTCCGCATTTGAAAACTAAACCGACAAATTCGTTAGCCCCAAGTGACTTGTCAAGTGGAGCAGCGAGTCCCTGATTGATGAAATCGAAAACTTTATCGTCTTTTTTGCCGAAAAGCGCAGCGTGGAAAGTGTAGGCGGCGACTCCTTTTAAGCCGTAAGTCAGAAGCCACTGAAGCGAATGCAGGTCGGGGTCAACGATGGCGTCAGAGTTTATGCCGTATTGTTTTCCCTGTTGTACTAAGCCATTGGTTGTTTTTTCGAGCTGCAAATTGAATGGTGAGTTGACTTTGCCTTTTATGGCGTATAATCTGCTGCGTAATTGTTCTTGGTACGTGGCTGTTTTTCTGATGTATGCTGTTATTGCTTCTGGGTCAAAGTTGACGTTTGTCAAAGTGACGAATAGTGCCTCAGCGGTGAATAGGTTGACAT
This sequence comes from Candidatus Bathyarchaeota archaeon, assembly GCA_963722095.1. Lineage (GTDB taxonomy): Archaea > Thermoproteota > Bathyarchaeia > Bathyarchaeales > Bathycorpusculaceae > Bathycorpusculum. The sequence goes on from CAVRJR010000001.1 coordinate 98,487, forward strand.
TTTCGTCTTTTACCCCTGCCGCTTTGGCTTCGGTTGAAAGCTGCCCGAGTCCGCGGAGCATGTAGACAAGCAAGTCTTGAAGTGCCGCGACATCGGCGGTTTTTCCGCAGACGCCTGCTACAGTGCAGCCTTGCCCTTTAGCTGTCTGTTCACATTGGTAACAGAACATTTGGTTTTGACTCATACCTTACACTTGGTTAACACATTGGGCTGCTTCCCAGATAGCCGTTGCCCCGAATATTTTAGGGATTTTACCAAGTGGAGGTTCTGTCCTTGAAGACAAATCAACCTTTGAAAGAACGCTTATTACAAAGGCGAATTGAATATTTCAAATGTGATGGCAATGGGTATGACTATCGGCGAAGAATTTGACGGTATTTCTGAAATTTACGACGAAACAAGACAGGCGGCAACACAGACTGAGCTCAAGGCGCTTTCAAGCGAACTGAAAGATTGCCACACATTACTCGACGTTGGCGTAGGCACGGGCAGATTCGCAAAGCCTCTTTCAGAATGCGGGTTTGACATTGTCGGGATTGATCTGTCGCATAAAATGATTTTGAAAGCCAAACTCAAAGGGCTCCACAACCTCATCGTAGCCGACGCCTGTAACATGCCGTTTAGGGACGGAGCGTTTGACGGCTCCATAATAATTCACGTTTTCCATTTACTGCCCGATTGGCTGACCGTTCTACGGGAGATGGGTCGCGTAACAAACAAAAAAGTCGCCACTTTGCTAGGCAACAGACCCAGCGGATGGGGCAACACAGCGAACGTTTCTGGAGATGCTACATCTCCAGCGCACCCAGAGATTTGGGTTCAATATACCAAATTAAGGGCGGAAGCAGGATACCCGATGCACCGTCATACGCGAAGATGGCAAAACGAAGCCGACGCCAAGACAAAACTGCCTCCGAGCAAGCTCATAGAAGTAAGCAATGAGGTTGTCACGACAAAGATCAGCGACTTAATCGAAAGATTTCTGCAAAGAGCACCTTCTTCGAATACAGACATACCCATTGAGGTTCATCGAAAGATAATTCAGCAACTTTTAGCGTCTGTCGGCGACAAGCAGATTACGCGGACAGTGACAGAGGAGCTTGCCGTCTGGCGACCTGACCAACTCAGATTATGAGCAAAATTGGGTGAAGGGTTTAAAGGTTACTGATTTAACAGGTCTACACATTCACAGTTAGAGGTTAGTTTATGAGAAAAAAGAAAGCTTTGTTCTTGACGCTCTGGGCATACAGTTTTCTTTTTTGGCTGTACATCGTTGCAAGAATAGTCGTCGATCAGGTTCCGCTCAACAGCTTATTCCTCAATTTTGTGCCGTTTTTCACGTTTATCGGAGTTGGAGCTATCACTTTTGTGGTAAGCATGATATTCATGTTTCTGTACCTTATTGAGGATAAAAACGCCGTTTCAAGTTAGGTTTTGCATGTTTTTCATACGGAACTTGCCTGGTGCCGAGATGACTATGCAACTAAATAGAATTAAATAAGTGCGGGGGAACGCCGTAGTAATTCAGGTGACGCAGACTTCGTGAATCACAGGAAAATCTGGCTGGCCGCGGTTCTTATAGCGATAATCGCTGTGTCTTTTTTTGTAGCTTCCAACCTTCTTGCACCCGCAAAACAAAACCCTGCGCCGTCCAAGCCTTTCTATGTGGGGATCGAAACGGGGTGGAACGCAACGGTTGCGCAATGCGAAGCCCTAATCGACCAAGTTAAGGGCTACACTAACCTGTACATTATCGCTTCACCGCAAGTCATCAAGAATGAGACGGCGCTTAACGAGGTGTGTGACTACGCCTACAAGGCAGGACTTTACTTCATGCCCGAATATTACCAGGAGTTTTTCCTCAACCTAACAGGCTACATTCCATCCGAATGGTTCACCGCAGCCAAGGAACGTTATGGCGACCACTTGCTCGGCATATATTACTATGATGAGGTGGGCGGGAACCAGCTGGACATGACCAAAATCATAAAGAACCCGTACATAACAGCGGCGTCACCAGCGAAAAGCTACATGGACTATGCCAACTACTTCTACTGGCTGTGGACTCATGACCCGTACGGAAGCCTGCCTGTAACATCGAGTTTCATACACCGCTACAATTCTTCGATGTTTACTTCAGATTACGGATTGTACTGGTTCGACTATGAGCTCGGGTACAACACGGTTTTAGCTCAGTTCGGCTGGAACAACAGCAGACCCCTCCAGATTAGCCAAGTCAGGGGCGCGGCAACAGCCCAAAATCAAACTTGGGGCGCCATCATAACATGGACGTACAACGGGTCAGAAAACGGGGGAACCTATCTGGAACCGCCTTCCCAGATGTACAGCGACATGGTTCTAGCCTACAACTGCGGCGCTTCATGCGTGAGCATCTACGATTCATCCCAAAACTACGTCAACACCACATTGACGCCAGACTATTTCAGCAAACTGAAGGATTTCTGGAACTATGTCCAGCAGAACCCCACTAAACATGGCAGCCTCAAAGCAGACACCGCCGTTGTGCTTCCGCAGGACTACGGATTTGGGTTCCGCAGCCCAACCGACTCAGTATGGCAGTACCACTCTACAACGTTTTGGACACAGCAACTCTACAGCAACATCACCAGCCTCCTAGCCAAGGACAAATCAAGCTTAGACATCGTCTACAGTGACCCCCAGTTCCAAAACGCGGTTTCCAGCAAATACCATAAAGTCCTGTATTGGCCGCAGAACTTTGAAAACGGCGTATTCTACCCAGTTACAGACGTAAACGACAGCTTGGGGTACAACACCATCCAAGATGCACTGTCGTCCTTCGCAACCTACGCGGGCCACACCGTTCAGGTTAAGGCTGGGACGTACCATGAAAACGTCGCGGTGAACAAACCCGTCACGTTAACCAGCGAAAACAAAAACGCCGCCATAATCAGCGACCAAACAAACGGCAACACCTTCACGATTAACACGGACAACGTGACCTTAGCCGGGTTCACACTGGAAAACAGCGCCTACCTCTCCTCGACATCGGGCGCTGGATTGCTGCTTGAAAACGCCCACAACTGCACAGTAACGGGGAACACGGTTACGGGCAACTACGTGGGAGCTCTTTTTGTCAACTCAAGCTACAACGCTTTTAGAAGTAACGAAATAAGCGGCAACACCTACAACCTGGTGCTTCAAAACTCCGAGCCAAACAGTATCGACAGCTCAAACATAGTTGACGGCAAACCCTACACAAGATAAGCCAGCTTGCCTTCAGCTACGATATGGGCGCAAAAATAGGCCAAAGATATCTGAAGTTTATTAGGAGCTAAAGAAAAAAAAGGGATTTCCAGAATGTATGGACTATTGCAATGATAGACTTCAAAGTTTTCATGAAAAAAAAAGCGTAATGTATTCCATAATCGCACTGCCGTTTTCCATAGCAATATTCACTGGGATGCGCGTAATTATTTAAGCGAATCCCCTAAACATAAGTTAAGAAATAAGGAAAACTCGGATTTTAATAGGGTGTTGCTGCTTGGTTTCGTGCTTCCTCAACTATTGGTAGCGCCTGTTTTAGTTCTTTAAAGTATTTCAGAACGGTTATTCCACGTTGAGTAACAACGTAAACTACACGTTCTTTCTTAATTGTGCGTTCTTCAACTAAGCCTTGTTTTATGAGAAAGTCAAGGTAACTTTTTAGGACATTACAGTTTACGTTTGCTTTATACATGACATGTGTCAGCTTTAATGGTCCTTTATGAGCCAGAACCGAAAGGATATCAACGTACATTTCTAGTTTGGAGCGCCTCATACTAATCGTTTTACTATTAATCTGAAATTAGAATTAATGATATGTGTGTAGTGAAAAACATACTCATTTTGCGCCTATCGCCGTTTAGTTTTGGAAGTATTCACTTTCGCAAAAATCAAAACCAAGGAAGCAACTAAAATGCAACCGACTACGGCAAAATAAGGTATTTCTGGAAGCATTCTATAGACCGTGATAAATATGCGGCGTGCATATCCCAAAATTTTTCTCTTTTTTATTTCAGCTTGTCTTAAACGGTAGTTAGAAGTGCGTTGCGAGTTTTGTCAAGAAATCTGGACTTGGAAAACTACGAGTTGTCAAGAATCCTTGACAAGAACCTTTTTATCAGCTATGTGCTCTTGAAAAAGTTGGTGAGTAATTAGATGAAGAAAACTGCCGCCGCAATTCTGTGCCTCATATGCCTGATATCTTTAGGCGTAGTTAACATCCGACCCGTTAAGGCTCAATATCAAGGCGATATCACCATTAATACTGATGGCAGCGTAAGCCCTTCGTCGGCGCCCATTCAGCGCGCAGGTAATGTTTACACCCTTGCGAGTGACGTGAATGAAAGCATAGTGGTGCAAAGAAATAACACCATAATAGATGGAGCAGGTTATACCGTATTTGGGTTTTCCCTGAAGGAATACGGGCTTTCATTGAGTGACGTGTCAAATGTAACTGTGAAAAACTGCATCATCACTCAGGGTAATGAGTTCGCAGGTGCTTTCATTGGCATCCTGTTAAGTGATACATCAAATGTGGTAGTTACCAATAACACGATAACAGGTATAGGAAGCCCTCTAGTGTTGAATGAAGAAACCTACATTGGGATCGACGTTGAAGGGAGCAGCCACAACGTTTTTGCCCAAAACGACATTGCCAATAACATAGCGGGAATATATTTTTCGTACAGTTCAAACAACCTGATTATCGGAAACAACATAACAGAGACCACGAATCCGTGGGGAGCATGTACCAGCCCAGGAGGGATTAATTTTGACCATGGTGCAAACAACACTATTTACCACAATAACTTCATAATTGGTTTTCAAGCAGGAGAGGCTGCAGTCTCCAATTCAGTTAATGTTTGGGATGATGGTTATCCTTCTGGCGGCAACTACTGGGGCGATTATAAGGGCTATAACCCCAAGGAAATAGGCAACTCAGGGATAGGCAATCTACCATACTTAGTAGGAGCGAATAATACTGACCGGTACCCGCTCATGGAACCTTTCACCAACACTTTTTATGCGTCACAGACTACTCCGCCAAAGGTCTCACTTCTATCGCCGCTGAAACACACATACAATGAATCAAGAATAGCTTTGGTTTTCTCTGTAGACGTTTTGTCGCCTGTTAAAAGTGTTAGTTGGGCAGGTTACAGTCTTGACGGAAAACAATACGTAACCATAACGGGCAACACTACATTAACAGGGCTTTCCAGCGGACTCCACAAAATCACAGTTTACGCCAACGACACGTACGGAAACACGGGCGTTTCACAAACAGTCAGTTTCACCATAGCTAAACCGTTTCCAACAGCAACCGTTGCCGTCGTTTTAGCAGCAGTAATAGTTGTAGTGGGCATTAGTCTGTGGGTTTACTTTAAAAAACGCAAGGGTGATCGTGAACCTTGAAGAAGACTGCTGCGCCAATCTTAGTTCTCCTGTGTCTGATGGCTTTAAGCGTGGTCTGGTGTACTGCCCTTTTAAATAAATAATCATCGTAACTGCAATCGCAATCCCAATTACTGCTGTAACTAGTATAACCGTGTTTGTTAAAAATGGCTTTTCCAAGGCAACAGAGAAATTAACGGTTTGGGACGCATAACTGTTTCCTAAAGTATCATTCGTATAAACGGTCAGGTAATGCTTTCCATTAGTTAAGCCCGTTAAGGTTGTATTCCCTGTTACAGTAACGTTGGCTTTATCGTCTAAGCTGTATCCAATCCAAGAGACTGGTGAGTTACCTATTGCAAACTGTAAGGGAACGCTGCTTCCATTATAAATGATATTTTCAGGAGACAGAATTAATGGTTGAGGCAAAGAGACATCAAAAGTCACCTCATCCGAAACTGCTTGGAGCGAGACCGTTGAAATGTTACCGCCATGCGTAACAGCGTAATAGGTCAAGTAATAGTCGTTTGCTTCAACGCCTATCTGAACGGAATATTTTCCTGATGTTAGATACAAAGGCATTGAATAGCTTAAGTACATTGGCAAACTTCCATTTGTGGGAGAGAAAGCAGGGATATTAGGCACGGAAAGATTTTGGCGTTCTCCATTAAGCACATAATAAACCGATGTTATATTTCCAGCAACCAAGTTGCCCCAATATGGATAAAGCCCCGAGGGGATAGAACCAGGCATGGGAGTAGTTTCGTATTCAAACCAATCTTCAGGTTCGTTTATTCTAAAAATAAGCATAACCTTTGGCGAAGTGAAATTCGCATCGTTATTTGGTGCAGACACATTGATTTTAGGTAGACTTGTGATGGGTGAATGAGGGAATGCTGGATTTGCCGCTATAGGATTAGCTATTGCAGAAATAACAAGCAATGGAGTAACAGAAAGCAATAGCAGAAATGATAACGTAAACCGTAATACCGCTTTCTTCATGCTATCGACTTCTACAATCAATTTCAAGATGGAGCTAATATAAAGTATTTCGTCAACAGTCCTTGACTAACCAAACTTCCCGTTACTCAAACTTTCTTGACTAACAAAGATAGAGGTGGGTGCGTCACATCGCTGGAAAAGGTCAAGGACTCAGGGTCTTAATTGGTGCGGAAGGCGAGATTTGAACCCCTGGAACAGAAAGATTTGGTCCAGTTTGATTTGAGGGATGAGCACACTATAGTTTTTTAAAGTCTTCCAATGCATCCTTGAGTTCCATTGCTGCGTTGAAAGATAGATCATCAGTGACATATTCAATTCTTTTTAGACCCTTAAGATTTGGAGGCAACTCTACTTTTCTCTCAACCAACAAAACAACTTGCATACTATACTTCAGATAAGCCGCATCGATTTCAGAGGTGACATTTGAATTAAGAATGTAAAGTCCGCTGTATCTTCTCTCTTGTTCAGCGGCAGCGATATTTATTATTGCACAATCACAGTCTTTCATCAACCCAAATTTATTGTTAGGAATTGGCACTGTTGTCTCTTCTTTATCTCCCATTACATAGTCGTAATGCAGAAAATCCAACATTTTCATCACTTGGTCAGAGACCTGAGTTTTGCTGTTAGATATAAAGACCCGAGGTTTCAGACCTTCTTTTTGTTGCTCATTTGGCGTTCTTTCATAAAAAGTTGCTGATTTTGGCACTTGGTCGTCTGTTATATATGCAGGCGGCACCTCAAAGGAAACCTGTGAACGGGCAAGGTCTTTAATCCTGTCAGCATAGCGCTTATTCAATAGTTCATTTACCGGTAGTAACTGAAGTTCAATTTCATTATCCATAGCTGTTGTTTTTCCCTCAGGGGCATTGTTATCAAAATCGAATGCTACAATTGTGCCCTTTTGTGCTCTTCCATCTACTAGAACTTTGACAAAAGCGTCAACCTCAGCCAAGCTGACAGGACCAGATTGTTTAATTAAAAGGGGTTGACCTCCCTCGGTAAACCCATTCACTCCCCAAGACGGGTCGCCTGGTTTACCATTGAATTTCTTAATTACCCACGCTTCGAAATCACGGGAAGAAATACTACTGAGTCGCTTTTCACTAACCCGCTTCTTTGTTACAAATACAAACGTAACGCCAACAACTACTGCTACAACCGCTATGATTCCAACGATAAGTAATAAGGAAGTGGAACCTCCAAGTATTGATGCTTTGGTTGGGGTTGGCTGTGTTGAAGAGTTCGGTGTTGATGTTTGACAATAGGCAATTTGGGAAAGGAATACAACTGAAAAAAGAAAACACATTACAAAAATGGCCACTAGCAGTTTTTTATTCATGATTTTGCATCCCTTGATGTAGATATTGATTAACTCCCGACCGTAGGTAAATGCCTACAGTAAATGGAAAGCTATTGGCATATCGCCTTAAAAAACTATTGAGAAGAAAGCTGTTTCTCAAAATTCAAATGTTAACATTCGTCATCAATTTTGTTTATAAAAATAATGAGGGCGGATTAGGATACGCGAGTTTCTACAGAAATACGCTCGTCTACAGTTTTGCTTACATTGTTGCAGGGGGTGGGATTTGAACCCACGAACCCCTGCGGGATAGGTGTTGCTTTGGAGTTTCTAATTACTATGAGAATGTGAGGCTGCTGAGTTTTCCATGTGATTTGCAACAATGTCGAAGTTTGCGGTTTGGTTGCTAGGCGGCAAAGCTAAAATACTTTGAGGGGCATAGTTCTTTGCTGGGCATAGTAAATTGGCAATAGCGTTTAAACAAGGTCCGTGCAAAAGCCGAAAAGAACTGTATGACAGAAATGATGAAGTAAACCAAGTGATTCGGCTGGTCCGACAAAATACGTGGGTTGCTTTAATGGGACTGCGGATGGCAGGCAAAACGAGCGTCGCTCAAGTCGTCCAGTCAGAACTTCAAGGAGAGTTCTCTTCTGCATACGTGGACCTGCGCGGAGCACGCGGCACAAGAACTGCTTCTGAAAGGATAATAAATGCCCTGCCAAAAGATGTTTTACAACGAATGGGCAAATTCATCACTAGCCATGTAGAACAAGTTCAGGCTGAACCATTTGGGATAAAGCTCAGAAAAGGCGAAGATGCCACCAACATTTTAGAAACTCTTTTTGATCTTTTGTCCAAAGACAAGAAACTCTTATTGATACTCGACGAGGTACAAGATGTTGGAGGTGGCACGAATCACTTTCTTAACATGTTGTCTAGGATCAGAAACACCAGCCAAAGAGTCAACTTCATCTTCACGGGATCGGAGATAAACTTGATGAAGGTTATTATGAACCCTGAAAAGACCGCGCTTGCGGGCAGAACCCCCGTTAAGATAAACATTCTTCATTGGGAAAAAAAAGTTGCCGTCAATTTTCTTCGTGAGGGCCTGAATCAGTGCGGTGTTAGTTTCAACGAAAAAGAAGTAGATGAAGTTGTGTCCACTCTTGGAACATTACCTGGCTGGTTAAATTTCTATGGTCTACGCCGTTGTGCTTGCCAATCTCACGACAAGAGTCTAGCTGAAGCAAAAGTGGAATCTGTGGCTGTAGCGAGTAAAGAATTTCAACACCTTCTGGAAGGAAGAGGAGCATGGGCTCCACAAGTCATAAGAACTGTGGCGGCATACACAGCAAGATGGAAAGATCTTGATGCCGATGCACCGCCAAAAGGGTTGAATGATCTTCTCAAACGCTTGAAAGACTCGTTTATTATGACTGAGGAAAATGAGCGTTACTCGATTTTAGATCCCGTATATAATGAAGCAGCAAAAGGGCTAGAATAAACTTGTCCCTGGCAGCGGTAAAGTTTGCGTCTCTTTGAATAATGAGACGTTAACATTCAGGCGAGGAAACGGGAGACGTCCAAACAAAAAGAGGGCAAGCTCAAAAAGAAATTAGTTCAATCCTATGGGGGGCAAAGTGCTTTGGGGGGCATAGCAATTATTCATAGGCTTTGGGTTGGTGCGGAGGTGGGATTTGAACCCTCTACCCCTCGGATTTAGAAGGCTCGCCCCGCACTTGGCAGAAAAACAAAACCAAAGCAAAACCGAACCTGCCGCCAAGGAAAACCGCCGCGCCCAAAACCGACATTAACCGCAACATCGAGTCAACATACAAAGTCGCAACCCGCCCATCCCAAAGTCGCAACCCAAAACAAGATTCAGACCCCAAACCAAAAAAACAACCCAAAACGCAAAGAACCCAACCTGAAAGTCGCAACTTTCCACAGGGCAAAAGTCGCAACTTAAATTTTTCTAGAGAAAACCAGCAAAGAAAAACCAAAAAAGAAGAACAAAACCAACATCACAGCAAACAGCAGACAAAACAGCAAAAAGGCACCTTGAAAAACCCTTAGGTTTCCGTGTTTTGAGGGAAAAGTTTAAGGGTTAAAGTTAGTTATGGTTTGCCGTATTCCTAATCTTTGAGGTTTATAGTTTGGCAACTAAACTTGGATCAATTGAAGAACGCAAGGCAGAAGTCCTCATAAAACTTCGAAAATACAAGCTCCTTGAAAAAGAAACAGGCAAATACGAAGGCGCAATAGCCTACATAATCGATATTCCGCAGGACAAAGAAAAAGCCCTAATCTGGTGCATCTTAGGCGAAGCCACCGTAGGCATAGCCGCAATGAATACCCTGTATAAAGTGCTGAAAGAAAAAGAAATTGACCGCGCCATAGTCGTCACGGAAGGACGCTACACCCACGCGGTGAAGCTTGGCGCAAAAAAGAAGCAGGTTGAACTGCTACCAAAATCTTTCCCGGTCTTCGACATTTTCGAGCACGCCCTAGTGCCGCTGCATGAAATCCTAAGCGAAAAAGAAAAAGCCCAACTTCTCGCACAATACAGAGTTAAGCCTTATCAGATACCGCAGATAAAGTCAGGCGACCCAGCAGTCAAAGCCATAGGCGCAAAGCCAAGCGACGTTCTGAGAATCACGAGAAAAAGCACCACCGCAGGCCAACACATAACCTACAGATACGTGGTAGAGTAAAAAAAACTCCGCCCCAGCCCTATTTTCTTAAATCAATCAAAAACTCGTACTTGCGAGATTCCTTTACGCTGAGGCATAACTCTCGGGTTAGAAAAGAACAAAAAATCTTTGGAAGAATTATTTGGCGATCATTACTTCTGTTGACTTCACAATTGCTTCTACTTCGTCGCCTACTTTAAGGTCTAAGTCCTCAACTGCATCCTTGGTTATGACGGCGGTTACAGTAACGGGCATTTTCACTTCAACCTTCACTTTAGCGGTTATCACGCCTTTTTCCACTGCGACAATTTTCCCTTTAAAACGGTTCCTTGCACTCAACTTCACACCTTTCACCTCCACGGTTCCCGAACTTGACAAAACTTTATCCAAGTAGCTCTCAGCCTGCTTATACTCAACCAGCAAGCTCCGACCCAAATCCGTCAGCTTCGCGCCGCCGCCCCCAGCTTTCCCGCCCTTGTAAGTTTCAACTATCGGCTGCTCAAGCGCCTTCTGAATATCCTGCAGGTAATTCCACACGTAACGGTAAGACATGCCCAGGGTTTTGGCAGCTTTTGAAATGGAGTTTTCTTTGTCAACGGCTTCTAGAATTTCTGCTCCGCCTTTGCCTATCAACGGCTGGTCTTTGTATTCTAACCAGACCTTGCATGAGAGCTTATGTTTCTTGTTAGAAAGCATTCTACATTATGTTTAGTTGGCTTTAGCATATAAATCTAATTCAGCTGCTTGCACGGCTTTCTTTCAAGCGCTCTGATGCTGAGAAATCAAAATTCTAACTCGCCTTTCACAAATTTGCTGGAAATCTCGCATTTCGGGTTCTCAAAGAAGTCGTTGGCGGATGCTGCTTCCACTATTTCGCCGTTGTAGATGTGCACTATCTCGTCCGCTACTCTTCTTGCTTGAGCCAGATTGTGGGTAGCCATCACTATGATGCGTTCAGGGCTTTTCTGGCTGATTATTGCCTTCTCAATAATTGTTGCACTGTTGGGGTCTAAATTGGCGGTAGGCTCATCCAGAAGCATTATGTGTGGCTCAAGCAGGAACGCTCTGGCAAGCGAGATTCTCTGCTGTTCTCCGCCAGAAGTTTTTTTTGCCCTTCGCTTTTCGAAACCTGACAGCCTCACAGTCTGCAACGCATCGGTAACCTTTTTCTCAATTTCCTCTTTCGGAACATGACGTGTTCTTAGACCATACGCGAGGTTGTCGTAGACGTTGGTGCTGAACATGGCGGTTTTCTGGAAAACCAGAGTTGAAATCTTCCGCAGATCGCTTGGGCTGATTGGTTGATTGTTATAGAGCAGTTTTCCCATGTCGGGGTCTTCTAAGCCAGCCATTATCCGCATAAGCGTGGTTTTACCTGCCCCGTTAACGCCTAAAAGAACGATTATTTTGCCTCCCTGCAAGTCCAGCGACACTGAATGCAGTGTTTTAACGGCTCGATAGCTCTTTTTGATGTCTACTAGCTGAAGCTGGACGCTCACGTATTAGCCCCCGCCTAAACCTCTCCACAGTGATAGTTTGCCCCATAAGCCCTCTTCTTGTCTCAGTCGCTCGATGAGGCTAATTGTCAACGCCAAAGCAATCACTATTGCCATAAGCAATATGGCGTATGCCATGGCGACGTCGAAATATCCGAAGTCTATTTCGGTCGCAATAGCCGTGGTTAAAACTCTTGTTTCCCCCAGCAAGTTTCCCCCTACGATTGTGGCAATCCCGAGCTCTCCAAAGCCTCTGTTAAAAGAGGCGGTTACAGAAAGCACAATTGACCAGATTGTCTCCCGTATGAGGGTTAGGTTAGTTCTGAAGCCTGATGCGCCCAAGGTTTTAGCTAAATCTCTCAATTGAGTGTCCGCTGTACCCAGGGCATTAGCTGTGAAACTTACAATGATAGGAGTAACCAGAATGGCATCGCCGATTGCTATTCCATTAAGAGTGTAAATCAAGTGGAAAGAACCCAATTCGCCACTCCTAATAAACAACAAGAACAGAAGCAAGCCCAACGCAACCGTCGGGATGCCTATCAGGGCGTTAAAAACGCCTTTGATGAACCATTTTCCCCTAAAATTGTACAAGCCTAAAGCTACAGCTATTGGAATACTCCATATGCATGACAATAAAGTTCCTAAACCGGCAACGTATATTGACCTGTAGACTGTTGCGTAGACTTCAGGGTTGCCGCTGGCGATTAGTTTAAGGGCTTCCTCAAAGGCTTTTACGATTATATCAGCCATGCATATCACAAAAGAAATGGGGGGGAATTTTATTTGAGCTTTTCCATAAGTTATTCTTGGACTATTTTGCCGCTATTTTGGTTGTAGGTTAACGGTTGAGCAGTCACAGGTTTTTGGCTGTCAGCGTAGTAATAGTTTGCCAAGCTTAACGAAGAGCCAGGGTTCATGTTTGCAAGTTGCACGTCGTATGTCGCGGAATAGAGGTTGCCTGCATTGTATCGGTACTGCGGTGGACATTCAGTTCCATTTGCATTGATGACGGGAACTGAATTTATGAATGCGTAGCTTGAAATCCAACTCCATAACGTATTGTTAGATGATGGGTTGTTTGCCAAGGGTACAAATGGATTGAACAATGTTTGCTTATAGCTCGCGACACCATAGTTTGATATTACCTGTTGACCTGCATCGGAAACTAGCCAGTTGACAAAAGTCATTGAAGTATCAAACTTCGTGTTGGCCAAGGTTGGGTTTTGTGGGTTGTCGATTATTGCACTGTACACGTTAAGTAGCGATTTTTGCCCTTGAATTAGGATTTGTGACTGAATATCGCCTTTGTCGTAGTAAGCATAGTAGGTTCCCGTATCTGAAATTGTGTATCCGCCAATGCTGCCGTAGTAGTTGGCTGCTAGCAGGGTTGGACCCATACCTGTGCCTGTAGCTTTAAACCAGGAGTTTTGGGTTAGCAGTTGTGCGTAATTGTATCCTGCAGCTGTCCACAAGGAAATCTCTTTGGTGTTTGTCCCCGAATTGTCGTCCCTGGAGAACCACAGCACCTGCTGGTTTGCGGGCAGAGCAGCATTATTTTGGGCTGCTGTGTAGATGTCAATTAAGGCTTTTGTCACGTTATTGGCGTCTTGGCTGATATGTGCAGGGTCACTGGCTGGTCCAACTATGACAAAGAAGTTGTACGCCACAATTTTGCGGTCTACACCGTAACCGCCAGTTAAGAAGGGCAGTTCCTGCGACGGAGAGTGGACTAATAACATGTCTGCTGAGCCTGACTCTGCGTCCGTGATGGCAACGCCGGTTCCTACTGCGATGAAGTTGACGGTTATCCATGGATATGTAGCTTGGAATGTGTCTTTTATGTCGTCTTTGATTACAGTTCCATTCGTCAGAGTTTCTGGAGTATCTTCCAGTCCAGATTGATAAAGGCTTGTGGTTGTTGCAACTGTCAAAGTTACAGGGCTGGGGGTAGGGGTGGGTGACGGCGTGGGAGATGGAGACGGCGTAGGACTGGCTGTTGGACTCGGAGAGGACGTAGGAGATGCTGTTGGGCTTGGCGTCGGAGTCGGTGTAGAGGTTGGGGCTGGAGTGGGAGAAGGTGTGCTTTGCGTGTTTTGCATGTAAGTGTAAGCTGCGTAAGTTCCTATGCCTGCCACGATGATGACTATTAAGACCACTGCGATTATTTTTGTTAGAAATTTCATTTTTTTCACTGCGTTTTAGGAAAACGATATGCATATTTAAACATAACGGCGGTTAAGCGCTTTAGACTACGTACTGCTTAAAAAAAGCACACAGGCAACTAAACGGGCATTTTCCGCTCTTCCACTAGCTCGCTGAGAATCACCAATGCTTCCCCGAGCGGCATGCCAAGTCTTTCAGCAAGCTCAGACGGAGAGATGTCTGATTTTTGCGGCATCATGGTTCCGCGGGTGTAAGCCTTATGGGTCGGGTACATAACTGAAGCATGAACCGATTCAACAAGCAGCTGCCAAAGCTTCTCTTTTGAGTACTCTTCCAAATCCATAGGCGTTCAAACATGCATGCACTATTAGAGTTATTAACCTAGCGCAGAAGCCCCACAGCACGTTAGGAAACTGGTGGATGTGAAAGGGCTGATTACCCACAGGTTTAGGCTTGATGAATTCGAGAAGGCGCTGGAGACCGTTGATAGCGCAGCGGAGAAAGCGTTGAAGGTAATCGTAACTTTTTGATTTCACATTTCAGATTACCTAAAACTTCGTGAAAATTCTGCGGATATTTGGCGATGGATTTTACCGCAAAGAATCCCGTTCAACGTGGGTATAGCATTATATTTTCTCTTTTTTTGGTTTAACATTGCGGTCACTAAATAGCCCCTATGTCAAAGTTGCTTAAAAATAATATTCTAAAAAATCGAATTAAACAGTTGATTAAAAAGAGAAATGAACCCAAATTTGGACAATTGCCGTAATAACTAAACTAAGTGTAAGAAAAATCATAGCATAATTAGTTATGTTCTGAATTTTCATTTCCTCTCTTCTCAATCTTCTATCTTCAACCTGTCGCATTTGACGATAATCTAACCCAGCACTTTTTGGCAAGAGGTATTTACAAGCATCATGAGTTTGTCCGAAGTTCTTCATCCACATTCCATACTCCATACAAACAGAATTGGTTAGATTAGGAGCAACAGTTGGTAATACTGTTTCCATCAGCTTCTGCTTTTCCTTAATAGTTAAATCCTTACGATTACTAACACTTTCATGGAACCAAGATATATAATCAACTGCCGATGCACACTCAGAGCATTTCTTTTTCTCTTTACGGATTTTAAATAACATTTCAGTCGCCATTTTATCCGTTCTTTTTGAATCGTGCTCCAATTTAAACGTTTAAATGTTTTTATTCGCTTTATTTTCTCTGTTATCAATTAGCTAATTCTCTATGCATTGCAGATTTAAGACTTATTGCTTGTTTGAGCGTTAGATTTTTCTCTTTATTGTATGTAGCCTAATCGTTTGACTTCATTATCAAGCTCTATGAATCGAGAGTTTGATGCATAATTCCCTCTATAGCTCGAAAATATTTTTTGCAGTTCGCTCTTAGGCAATCCGCTTGAACGTATTATGCCAACAATCCAGTTAAGATTCTTGTCTTCTCTCATATATGCGTCAATTGAACCTAAAACATACTTTCTTGTCGCTTCAATCGCTGATTTAACCATGCCTTTTTCCCTCATTTCTTCCTATGTATGGTAACAAGATTTAAGACTTTGCAAATTAATCAACTGATTAAAACTGCTAAACGTGCAAAAAAAGAAGCTAACTTAACTTATGGCTGCCGTTGTTGAAGTGGCTCTTGCTGTTTAGGCTCTTCCTTTTCTTTACTTTTATGAGTTCTGGATTCAGTTGATGTTATACCTATGTCTTGCGGAACACCGCAAAGTATATTGCTGAAGGGGTAAGTGTTAACCCAGTTTCGATTTGACTAGGAGCCAGTACTGTGCCTGTAGAAGCAGTAATATTTGATTTAGACGGGACACTTGCCCACTTCAACTTGGACTTCAAAGCCCTACGTGGCGAAGTCAGAAGCCACCTCATAAGAGCAGGCGTCCCCACATCGGTTCTCACCGTAAACGAAAGCATATTTGAAATGCTGGCGAAATCCGAGATATTCTTCAAAAACGGCGACAAAACAAATTCTGCCCAAGTGTTTGAAGCGGTTCGTGCGGAGGCTTTGGCAATCACTGAAAAATACGAGATGGAAGCTGCCTCAACCACAAGCCTGCAGACGGGCGCCGTTGAGATGCTAAAGGAACTGAAAGGGATGAAGCTGAAGATGGGTTTATGCACCACCAACAGCGAAAAAGCCGCAAGGTACATTCTTCAACGCTTCAAGATTGAAGACTACTTCCAAACGGTGGTTTCCCGAGACAGGGTCAAATATGTTAAGCCGAATACGGAGCAGTTTGAGTTGGCGCTCAAAGCGCTAAATGCTCGGGCACAAGGAGCCGCCATCGTCGGAGACAGCGTTGTTAACATGCAAAGCGCCAAAGAACTCAAAGCCATCGCCGTGGGAATCCCAACAGGAACGGCTACTTTGGAGCAGCTCAAGAATCATTCTGCAAACTTCATCATAACTTCATTAAGTGACTTGCCAGCGCTCATCAAAGAAATAAATAAACCTTAAGCAGCGGTAACGACGTCGTCTTTGCAGACGAGTTTTCTGTCCCTTACCAGCCGCCTCAGAATTTCTGAGAACACGTCTTCTGTGCTTTCAGCTGAATGGTTAAGCCCGAACACCTTTGCTGTTTCCCAAATCAAAGATTCTTGGCTGATGCCCAACGCGTACTTGGTGACCAGCAGCATGGCGGATTCTACTTCTTCAGGCGCGATGTATTCGGGTTTGCGTTTGGATTCAGGAATCCCCTGCACGGGAACCCTTATCGGAGTTTCTTTCAGCGTCGGAGGCCAAAGGAAGCTGCCTTTTAGCACCACTTTTTGTTCCCGAAGCAGATTGTTGAGGGCTTGTTTCACGGCGTGAGTAATTTGCGGCGTTACCTGTTTGATTCCCCAAGCGGCAGCTAAACGTTCCACGGCGTAGTCAAAGTGAACGGGGCCTTCATTTTGGACAAGTTCAGCTAGAAGTTTGGTTTGGTTTTCCCTGTTTTCTGGGAAATGGAACTCGTTTTTCTGTTTAGAATCCATTGTGCCGTTAGCCGCGCCGACTTTGATGTACGGGTTAAATGAGGCTCTAAGCGGATAGGTTTTGTAGGGCACCCCGATTTTTTCGACACCTGCAAACTCGATTTTCTGCACGTCAGTCTGCGGAGCATTCCCCTCTTTGATTTCAATCATCGGTTTCTGCGTGTCCTTATCAAGTTGCTGCTTACTAGCTTGGTCCAAAGCGTCTTTGAGCCGTCGAACCTCGGAGTCGCGTCTTGCAACCCAAGAGGGTGACCAAACGTGGTGGATGCGCCAGCCAAGCTGCCGCAGGACTTGTTCGCGGAGGCGGTCTCTGTCGCGTGCGCTGCTGCTTGATTTGTACGAGACTCCGTCGCATTCTACGCCGAGCAAAAAGTTTCCTGGGTTCACTGGGTCAACTACACCGATGTCTATTCTGTAGCCGCTGCAGCCTACTTGCGGAGCCACCGCGTAGCCCATTTTCTTGATTTCCGCAGCCACATCCTCATCTAAAGCGGATTCAAACTCGCCTTCTCTTGCCTTGACGGATTCTAACGTTTCAGTTCCATGTTCAGCGTAGTCAAGATAGTACCGCAGGGTTTGCACGCCCAGCGCTTTTGTTTCAGCGTCAATGTCTGTAGCCTTAATCGAGGTGACCAGAACTACTTTTTCTCGGGCTCTTGTGACTGCAACGTTTAAGCGTCGTTCGCCGCCGGGCTTGTTGAGTGGACCGAAGTTCATCGTCATCTGCTTCCCATCGTCGTAGCCGTAGCCGACGCTGAAGAAGATGACGTCTCGTTCGTCGCCTTGGACGTTCTCCAAGTTTTTGACGAAGAAGCCTTCCAAACGGTCTTCTTTAAAGAACGGTTCGTAGTCGGGTTGCTCTTTTAATCGGCGGTCTATGGCGTCTTCCACGGTTTCCATTTGGGCGATGCTGAAGGTTACGACGCCGAGGGTTTTCTTGGGGTAGAGGCGGAAGTGTTCGAAGACAAGGTCTGCTACTTTTTCTGCTTCTTTTAGGTTGTTTCTTTTGCCGCCGCGGTCGTAGATTCCGTCTGGAACATAAACCAGTTTTACGCCTAAAGTGTCAACTTGCGCTTGTGCAGCTGGGAAAGTTAAAAGTGTATCTTCGTAGAAGCGGTGGTTCGAGAACGCGATTAAATCTTCATGTTTGCTCCGATAGTGCCACCGCAGGGTTTTGACTGGTAACCCGATGCCGAGACACTCGTCGAGTATACTGTCGAAAACTTCAACATCTTCGTCGCTGAGTTCATCCCAATCGACATCGTCAATCAGGTTTTTCTGGAAAAACGACGTGGGCGGCAACTGCTTGTTATCGCCTGCAACAACCAACGTTTTTCCGCGGTAAATTGAGCCGATGGCGTCTTCGGGAACAATTTGGGATGCTTCGTCGAAGAGAACCAAGTCGAACTTGCTGTCAGGCGACAGGAATTGGCTTACGCTTATGGGGCTCATCAGCAAGCAGGGCTTCAGTTTGACCAGCAGGTTGGGAATTTTTTGGAATAGCACTCGAATCGGCATGAGTTGCCTCTTCTTTGCCGCTTCCTTTTGAAGAATTGCTGCTTCAGTGTCGGCTGCTTGAATCAGGATGTCTTGGGGTTTGCGGCTGTTTGCCTGTTCGATAACCATGCTGGAACTGAGCCTGATGAGGTCTTGGTCCAGTTTCTTGAAGTCGGCGATCAACTGTTCATGATTTTCCCATCTGAACTTGCCCAAGTTGGGTTCTTCATTGTAAAGGTTGTTGATCCATTCTTGGTAGACTCCTCTTCGGAAAACATCGACCAAATCGGCTGCTGGAAGCTTCTCCTCTGTCAAGTGGTTGAAGAACTGGTCTAAACCGCGGAGGGTGAAGCGGTTTTTGATGTCTTTGAAGTCAACCCAAACCTGAATGTCGTCAACTCGGTCTCGTAGCGCTTGGATTCGTTCGCTGATTACTTTTATTTCCAAATCCTTGAGAAGCTGGTTTTGGTACTTCATCGGCGCTTCGAAACGGGTTTCAAAATCGCTTAGGACTTTCAGGGAAGCATCGTATTTTTCGGTTAACCCAATGCTGGATGGAGCCGCGGTTGGTCCCTGAGCCGCGATTTGCGCAAAAGCCTGTGGAACTGGAGTGCCAAGGAAGGCTGCCTGAACCTTCTTTACCCATTCAAGAACCCCAACGATGTCTTGCCAGTTTGTTTCAAGCTCGTTGAAGCGTGAGCCGAATTTCTCTTGAAGCTGCGCCTTTTCGCCTACGATTTGGGCTTCTTTTTTGCGGATGTCTTCGGCGTTTTTGAGGTCATCCATCAGTTGCTTGTAGGTTTGGGGTTCCTGCTTGGACGCTGCCAGAGTTTCCTTCGTCAATGCGTAAAGAGGACTCAACTGCCTTTCTACTTCGTTTGCCCATTCCTCAACCTGCATCAGGGGTGTCCAGGCGATTCCAGCCTCTGACTTAGGCATGCTTGTCGGGATAAGCGACTCTAACTCCTTGGCTTGCTGCTCCCACTTCTCAACCGAAGCCCCAAGCTCAGAACCCAAGTTCTTAATCATAGGCGACGGGCTAGAGGAGTTGGTGATAAGTTTCAGCAGGTTCTCGGGAATCGTGGTTGCCCATGAAAGCTTGCGGATTTCAGCCGCCAACTCAAGCGCTTTTTCCGCACCCGCGAAGTCTGCTTTGGAATTGCGGTAGTAATGCCCCAGCAAGGTACGAATCGTGTCTGCTGACTCATCAATCTGTTGCCGTATCTTCTTGACTTTGCGTGCATCCTGAAGGTCTGTATACACGGATTTCGGAACTTTGCCGTTGTTGCTTACCCGCGCAATTTGTTTCTGGTCGTTGCGGTAACTTGAATTAAACAGGTTAAGAGAGCTCTGGCTGTACTCGCTGTACCGTGCAATCAAGCCATCAAGGTCAAGCTGGTATAACCCATCCGTGTAAGTACCGTCTAAACGGCTCTTCAGCAGGCTATAGTCTTGGTAGAGCCGTTTCGTCTCAGCCAAGATTTCTTCAACCTGCTCAAAGTACTTGGCGTCAAACCACTGCGGCTCAGGCTTATCTTGCGCGAAGCAAAGCAGCGTCATGCGAGACAAGTCTTTCATATGCTTAATCGTCAAGCCGTCACTGTCCAAACCCAACATCGGGGCAAGCGCCTGCGAGGTTTCACGCCATTTTCGTGCGGCAACCTCCGTGTTTTTTACGAAAGCGAGGAGTTTTTCGCGTTGAGGCAGAAATTCGCCCTCTTCCAACCCGACTGCTGGAAACAGTTTGCTTAGTGCTTTAAGCTGCTGTTTGATTTGTTCTGACCTGTTCAGAACCAGGTTGAAAATGGCGGGTTGATAGCGCTCCATGAGGCTTGCTCGGGTGTTCTTTATCCAGATGCTTTCTTCTGCGTGGTTTTTGGCTTCGGCGTAGAGTTTTTCGATGTCTGGGTTAGTCAGCCAGTACGATTCTGGCTTGGGACTTTCGGTTAGGAACTTGCTTACTTCCAGAAGCCATTTGATGCGTGCAAAGGTTTCTGGCGGAAAAACGCCCAGTTTGGAAGAGAAGGCTTCCGTTTCAAATTGCAGGTCTCTCAGGGTTTCGTTGATGCCTTCAAGCGAGGTCAAAACTTCAGAGCGGAGCTCCAGATTGTAGGCGTCAGCACGGTAGCCTAGCCACGGAAAATCGGGTTCTTCAATCACCTGCCAAACCTTGCTTAGTTGAGAAACAAGCGCTTCCAACTCATGCATTTTCTGAGGGGTCAGAGTCCCCAAGTCAGTTAAGCCGACGGGCACGAAGGGAACCCGCTCAAGACTGGAGATTAAACTTAAAACCTCATAGGCGCTCCTCTGCAGGTACGGTCGCTTCTCATGCAGCGCGGCGACGTAGCCGTTCAATGCTTCCCTGTAAGAGGTCATTTTTTCAAATTCGTGGGCGGACGGCAATTTGCGCGGGACAAGGTTCTCGTCAAGGCTACGTTTTAGCTCGGCGACAACTTGTTGCTTGTTGGCTTTGCTGCTGTGAAGTTCAAGACAGAAATGCGCCAACCCAACTTCGCTAAGCCGTTTGTAAACAACTTCGAGGGCGGCCATTTTGTCGCTGACGAACAGAACTGATTTGCCGTTGGCGATGCATTCTGCGATGATGTTCGCGATGGTCTGGCTTTTTCCCGTGCCTGGCGGACCCTTCATTACGAAGCTTTGTCCACGCAGGGCGTATTCGATGGAGACTCGTTGGCTGCTGTCGGCGTCCAGAACCTGATAGGTTTTGTCTGGCGGCTCGATTTTGTCAACATCTTTCTCTTCAGGCAACCCGTCTAAAATGAGGCTGTCTTCTTTGATACCTGCAATTGCCCGAATGATGGGGTGCTGCGTTACTAGGGGCGCGTTTGCCTCTAAGTCTTTGTAGATGACCAGTTTTTGGAAGGAGAAAAGCCCCAAGTCAAAGGATGGCTCAACTTTCCAGCCCAGCTCAGCGACAGCCTGATTGACCATGTCGAAGTAGTTTTGCAGCGATAGGTTTTCCCATTCTTCAGGCAGAGGTGGCAAATCAATTTTGTAATCGTTTTTCAGTTTAACCTGCAAGGCAGGGTTCAAAACCTCTTCTTCTTCCACGGGCGGCAAGCCGATGCTGTAGGGTTGACGTATGGTTTCTCGGGTTAACTCCAGCGGCACAAGAATCAGGGGCGACTGAACCTGCTCTTTCGTTTCTAAATCAACCCAGTTAAGGGTGCCGAAAGCCGCATGTAAGATGCGTACGCCTCGTTCACGGTAATCCAGAAGGGAACGCCACTGCAGGCTCTTGAGGTTTCTTTCAAGCTCCGCCCGCGCCATTTTTCCGCAGACCAGCTGGTTTGCTTTGGGACGCGAAGGTTCCTCGGGCATGGCTGGGTTTTCTTTAACGGATGCTTTAACATTGGCTTTCGCGGTTTTGGCGGTTTTAGCCTTGCCCTTCGGTTTTTCCTGAGTTTCAGGCTTTTCCGCTTCTTCGGGAGGCAACCAAAATTCCAATCTTTTCTTTTTCAAAACTAGCGCGTTAAAGGCTGCCTGCATGTCAGGTTGCGTGAGAGGTAAGCTTCCCCTCTTGCCTTTATGGAAATAGAGAAGGTTGTTTCTTCTTGAAAGGTCGATTAATCTTGACTTCCAATCTTCTACTCTTTTCATAGGTTGGGAAGCAAAAGTCTGCGTCATAGCCACATCCACACCCACTGGTTGCATTATTATGCGGATGCTTCTTTAACATTTGCGGTAACTCCATAACGCCCCAAACAATCAATTACTCAACTTTCATGCGCTAAAAGAGTCACTTGGCTCTTGCTGCATGTTGGATTGCATCAAAAACCACTCGCATCACGTTTTCAAGCCCAACTTCCCTTATTTCAAGAATCGGCAGCCCAAAACCTGACGCTTCAAGTTCTTCACGGCATTCCTCCGCGTTGCCGAGGGTGTCCAAAATCACGATGCCTTTTATTCCGCTAAACATATTCGCAAAGGTTGCCTCATCAACCCCTTCCGCCAGCATTTTCTGCTTCATGCCCTTAAAAAAATCGATCATTCCCGGACCCATAAATATCAAGTTATGTTCGGGGTCAGCTTCAAAGAACGCTCCGCCTCCGCCAAGCTGGCAATCAACGCAGTTTGCCGCATCAATCTTCACGACGCCATATTCGTCGGCTAGCTTTTTCATTTCGCCATTTGATCCGAGGCAGAGGTCGCCGTAAACCAGCACCACTTTGCCGCGGAAACGCTTCAGGGTTGTTTCCAGAACTTTTCGCAGGTTCTTTTCTACCGCGTCGTAGTCGACATGGAAGTATTTGCTGACGAAAACCAGCTCTGCATCCAGACGCCCCTCTTTCACGAGGCGTTGCAGTTCGTCTTTTAGGACGCTGCAGGAAACAATGCAAACTCTTTCAGCTTCACCCACAAATACGCATCTCTGCTTAGGCATGGGTTTGATTGCAAAAAAAGCTTTGCCTGCATCACTTTGGGAGCAAATTGATGTTAAAAAACCAGAAAACCATGTAGCTTGCTGCTCCAAGAAATCATTTCTAAGCTCGTTTTTAAGCCCAAACCAAAAAAGCAACCAGAAACAAACCCCTCTCGCTCGACCCTACAGGGGTAGCTAGTATTTACATCAGAATTCCAACGTAAATATGGGTTCACAAAGATCCTAAGAGGGGGTCTAGTATTTGTGAGCAAATTCCATCACAAAAATGGCTAATGTCCACTCGTATCACCATAGGACGCGCCAAAAAGCCGTTACCCGACAGAGGGTACCCCATCGTTACATTAAAAAACCAAGGTAAAGATGGAAAATAAAAAATGAAACAGAAAGGAACCTGGGAAGCCGTTTTTATGCGGCTTTCGGCTTGGCTTTGTCGACTGCGCCGCTTATGCTTGTCATTTCCGCGTTGGCTTTCCGCAGCAGGTCGCCAATTGTGTCTTTGGTGGGGATTGCTCCTGCAACGGCTAATGCAACGGCTTTCTGGTGAGCTAACTGAAGCAGCGGTTTAATGGTGTCTTTGGTTGGGTAGCTGATGCCCATTGCCAGCGCGAAGGCTTCCCGATTGCTTTGTTCAACGCTTTTCCTTGTAGCGTCAACGTCAACTTTGAGTTGGTCGCCAACGATGATAAGTCCATTGTCGAAGACTGCACGCATCGAAATGCCGAGTTCAACAGCTTTAATGTTCAGTTTAGAGAGGACACCTGCGAGGCGCTCGTTAATTTCTTCGCCTTTGCGGACGACCAACGTGTCTTTGCTGACCCAGACGCTGCCTGACTCTATACGTGTAGGCAAGCCGACGGAGTTAAGTTGGCTGATGATGGGTCCTGGAGGTTGACCTGTGTTGCCAGTGGGAACGATTACGTCCATGGCGGCTGTGTCGCCTGCTTTCGCGGTTGACTTAACTTTGCCCCGTTCCAGAAGCAACGCGAGCTTGAAGGGGTTCAAGTCTGTGAACATGTAAACGTTTGATCCGTCTAAGAACTGCTCAAGCTTCTTGAGGTCTTCCTGCTCCATTTCTTCGATAGCTAGCTTCATCAGAGTGTTCTTTAAAACTCGGAGGTAAACTTTGCCCTGCATGGTTTTCTTTAACTCTTGAAGCTGGGAAGCGCGAACCTTCTTGAGGCTAGCGATGCCGATGGACTTGTACTCTTTAAGTATGTCCTTTATCGCGTCTACTTCGCCTGACTTTTCCTCTAACACTTGTTGGGACGGCATGATTTCTCAAACTCATTAAGGTTTAATTTTCACTGGCTCACCCATAGACGTCTTGATGAAAGCGTACTTCACGTTCTTCAGACCACGCTTAAGCTTTCCATCCAAAACACGAAGAACCGTCATAGTATTATCGACAAGGTCTTCATCCTTCATCTGCTGGGAACCAACTGAAACTTGAATAATCGGCTGATTACGCATCCTCACAACCACCGTTTTACGATGCTTATTAATCAAAGCTGCAATGTCAGCGTTAGGCGGAACAGGAATAGGCATCTTACCTCTCGGACCCAAAACTGGACCAAGAATCCTACCTACAAGCTGCATCAAAGGCGCTTCAGAAATGAAAACGTCATAGTCACCTGCAAGCTTACGCAACTCCTTCTTCTTCCCGTTCAACGCATCTAAGTCGGCGCGTTCAACCACGTAATCCGCATTAGCGTTCTTCGCTTTAAGCGCAAACTCTCCAGAAGCAATAACACAGATCCTGTTCGGTTTACCCGTCTCGTGTGGAAGCTCAACAATCTCTTGGATTTTGCCTTCAGGCGACTTCATATCGATTTCTGTAATGTCCAAGATCAAATCTACTGTCTGATTGAATTTCTTCTCGCCAGACTGCGTCTTTGCCTTTTTAATAGCTTCCGATATCGTTTTGTTGTCTAGGGGCATTTTTAAGCCTCGTGCCAATGAGGGATTGGAAACCCATTATAAAAATATTCGCTTATCATTATTCGTTACCAAACAGTTGTTCGTAGTTTCCCGCATCGATGTCTTTTTGGACCTCACGCGGATCTTTGCCTTCAACAGTGACGCCTAAACTGATGCAGGTGCCAAGCATCTCCTTTGTCGCCTTCTTCAAAGTCGGCGCTAAAAGCTCGGGACGTTTAATCTTGGCGATGCGCACCATCTGCTCCATTGACAGGTTGCCTATTTTAACGGTGTTAGGTGTTCCTGAACCCTTCTCCACCTTTAACTCAGCAACAATAAGAGCCGAAGCAGTCGGAGTACCTACGGTAACCTCGAAAGTTTTGTCCTCAGTGTTAACGCTAATTTTCACTGGAACCTTCATTCCAGCGTAATCTTTGGTAAGCTCGTTAATCTTGTTGACAATAGCCATGATGTTGACGCCTAGCGGTCCAAGAGCTGGACCCAGAGGTGGACCTGCATTGGCTTGTCCGCCATTTACGAGCAATTCAACGGATTTTTTTTCGCTCATTTTTCTTCACCATTTTTTGTTTTGTTATTTTGCTTTTTCCACTAGTTTTACATAATCTGAATGTACTGTGATTGGCAAAGTGAATGTTGCCTCGAGCAGTTCGAGGGTAACTTCGCCTTTTGACTTGTCAAGCCTTGTGATTTTAGCCCGCATGCCTTTGAAGGGTCCGCCTGTGATTTCCACGACGTCGTCTTCGTCGAGGTCTTCCATGACGGGTTTGCGGACAATGTACCTCTCTATTTCAGCGAAGCTTACAAGACCAGGAATCCTTGAGCGTACGTGCCTTAAACCTGAAATGGCTTCTTCCACCAAATGGGGTCCATCAGCCTCAACAAACACGTATCCTTTCAAGGTATCTGGCACAAGAAGAGATTTTATGGGAATATGGTTCATCTCAACCTTGGAAGCGATAAGCCGAGCTACGTTTCGCTCCTGTCCCGTGGTTGTTTTAACCACGAAAATTTTGGTTTGCATTTGCTCTTCTTCTTTCTTGTCCATGATTCAGTTCCCTTTTAGGTTGTTGAAGCGCCTGAGCTGCCTAGAGCCCATGATAAAAGCTTGATTATGTAGCCGATTACGCCGACTAAGCCTATGCCGAGGAGACTGATTTTTATTGAAAGCCACAGCTCTTCCCGTCCAGGCTTGCTGGCGAGCTTTAATGTTCTTCCAGCTTGCGTTAACCAAGATTTTATGCCCATTTCTATCGCACACTCAACATTTCATTATTCAATAATAAATGTTACTGTGACTTGGAGTTTAAAAACAAGTTCCCCAGTGCTTTTAAGGTTTCCTAAAAAAAGGGTTTCCTCTGCATGGTTCTTTTCTTTTGTTTCGGGGCTTGTTTTGGGTTTTTGCGGTTTTTTCTGAATAAAATTTAAGTTGAGACTTTTGCCCTGTGGAAAGTTGAGACTTTCCGCCTTGGCTCGTTGCGTTTTGGGTTGATTTTTTTGTTTGGGGCTTGAAAGGGGCTCTGCGGTGCCCATTTGGGATGGGCGGGTTGCGACTTTCGATGTTGACGCCATGTTGACGGCATTGTCGGTTATGGGCGGGTTTGGGTTTCGAGCGGGTTGGGTTTTGCTTGGATTTGGTTTTCCGATTGGAAGGTTTAGGTCTTCTTTTTGGGTTGCACCTTTTCTCGGTGGCTGGCGGTGGCGCCTCAAACCAGAGAGAATCGAGCACCAAACGGAAAGCTGAGCCGCCGCAGAACACTACATCAAAAGCCAACTAAGAACCGCAGCTAACCTAAACGTTACAGGTTTAACAGCCGACAAACTTGCCGAGGCTCTGGACCGGAAAAAATTGGTGACTAAAGAACAATAGCTCTCTAACACTCTTCTCGATACTTAACACGGATAGAGCATCAGTCTCCTAAGCTGAAAGTCGAGGGTTCAAATCCCGTCGGACCGCCAATGTACACGCGAATTTATACTGTTCTTAATCCCTTTTTCTTTTTTTGTTGCCAATTCATTTTTACTTGTCTTGAGTATAGCGGAGGCTTTGTTTTGACTCGCGTGAGAGGCAACGCCTTCAGGGAAAGCCGCGAAACAGTTATAGACGATGCTGAGCTAGACAAGGCATTGGATCAGGCTAACGCGATTGACAATGAGTATTTCCGACTGAGAGCTCTAGCTGTTCTGTCTTTACTGCGATTGTCTGGAAAGCGAAGAACGGAAATTGCCTGGATCCCTCTTGGTAACTTCAAAGTAGAAAACGACCTGCTAACCGTTACATTTTCACTGGAGAAAAAGAAACGGAAACACAAGAAATGCCCCGCTTGTAGCACCAAAAACTCCAGTCTCTCAGCCTTCTGCAAGAGATGTGGTTTGCAAATTTCAGAGGTTCAAATTACTTTTACATCCAAACAATCGAAGTCAATCAAGGCTTTTCCGCTTTCTGACCCGTTGACTCAAAACCTCTTAAAATATCTAAATTACTTGACTTCACTAAATCCCATTCCTAAGTTTTGGCTGCCTTCGGGCAAGAGCGTATTCGGGAATTACTTTATTATTCCAGACAGGCATTTGAGCGACCGGGAAATCTTCAACATAGTGCGCGATACAAGCGAGACCTTGTGGCCTCACTTGTTCCGCGAGACTGTGGCGAGCGACATAGTTAGGCAGGATAACAGCATAATCGCTGCGTTTAAAGTCCAGAAAAGACTGGACTTGGAAGATATGCGAACTGGTTTTAATTACCTGCAAAGGTTTGCAAAAGACGTTATCAAACGCGAACCTGCTTCCTAAAATCCTATTTTCGGAAGCCACTGATAGTTATAAAATTGTCTCTCTACTCTTTCGGTCTTTAAAGGCTGTTCTTCTTTTTTGCTCTTCTTAACACAAGCACAACTGCAACGATTGCCACGATTACTACGGCAGCTACTACTCCAAAGATTGCTGCTAGAGGTAAACTTGACTGCGTCGTCCACCACTTATCAATCTGACTTGGATTAATCGCCACGGGGTCCGAGGGCACACCTCCCGGAGTTACCACTGAGGTCTGGTCTTGTCCTACATACACAGTCTTCAGCCCGCTCGTATCTGAGAACGCGCACGCGTCGGAAAGGACAGTTAAGGTGGTGGTGCCATTTGCAGTTACTTCCACAACAAATTCAGTCCCGCGATCAGCCACCGCGGACACTGGGGTACGAACATTAAATTTAGTAGAGATAAACGCATGAATTTTGCCCAACAAAAGCGTTACCCAAGATTGGGTTTGACTTATAGATTGGAGCACAAAAGAACTATTTGGGCCCAAATCCACTTTTGAACCATCAGCGAAGGTTATTGTTGCACTGCTACCGTCCCCAGTGTTGATTTGGTCTCCAGGCTGAAGAGATGAAGTTGTTATCGCTACTCCGTTCCTTTCAACCACCACATTTCCCTGCATACCCGTAAGCGTAATTCCCTCGTTGGCAGTGGTCGGTGTTGTGGTTGGGGTTTCAGTTGGTGCTGTGGTTGGGGTTTCGGTTGACTCTGTGACAGTGATGTTAACGCTACAAGTAACGTCAGTTTCGGGGCGCGAGGTGCTGTCCGAAACAATCACACCAGCATCATAAATATAACCTCCAACAACCAAAGGAGAAGTATAAGTATGAGTTGGATTTTGTTCAGAGCTATAAGGTGAATTATCGCCAAATTCCCAGAAATAATAATACGGAGGCGTGCCACCGCTCACAACAACCGAGAATTGCACGGTCAACGGCGCAGCCCCTGAAGTAGGATTTGCCGATGCCGTTGCCGTTAAAGGCGACGGTTCCTGCGCGGCCACTTGTGGAACCCTTGGCATATATTGCAGGAAGATGGCGGCCACAAGCAAAAAGGACAACAAGAGGACAACGGCTTTTTTCATTACTAAACCCACCTTTATTACTTTTTTTCGCTCTTAACTGTTTTGGCTGGCTGGGCAGACGAAATTTGGCGTTTTGAAATCAAGCGTCAAGGCATTTAGAAAACTCTGATGTAGCATTAACTTTAACTGTATTTCCTATAATGTAATTTTAGGAAATAGACTGACTTTTGTGCAAAAATAGAGCCCTTAGCTACGAGGGGTTCTTTGGAGAACAGCTTCCTAAGTTGGGGGTCGAGTGTTCAACTCCCATCTCCAATTTTTTGGCATAAACCCGCAGTTATCGGGTGCTTTTTTAAAGCGTCAAATGCTATAGTTAACTAGGTTTCGGAGAGTTGAACATGCGCGAAAAAACGTCAGAATCTCATGCGGATGCGCCAGTTGAATCTGCGCCTCTGTGGTTTGATGAGCTTACCATGGGCGAAGTTGAGAAGGCTGCGAAGTCTGGAGCAGTCGTGATTTTTCCAGTGGGAAGCGTCGAGGAACACGGCGCGTATCTGCCTCTTTGCACAGACAGCTTGCAGCCGGAGTTTGTCGCCCTTGAAGTTGCAAAACGCACCAAAAGCCTCGTTCTGCCCACGCTACGATACGGCGTTTGCTCATCAACCCGCAATTTCCCAGGAACCCTCTCAATCAAGTTCAGCTCGCTGTACAGGATCACCTTTGACATCCTCAGTGAACTGGTTCGCAACGGCTTTGGCAAGATTCTTGTCCTGAGCGGTCACGCTGGAACGCTCCACATGGCAGCACTGAAACTCGCAGCAGAAAAGGTTGTCTTGCAGAACGAAGCCGCCAACGTTGAGGGAAAAGTCAGAATAATGGTTCTGTCCGACTACGATTTCGCCTATGACCTTAGAGGTAAATCTGTATCAGAAAAGGACGGACATGGTGGAGCAATTGAGGCTTCAAGGATAATGGCCATAAAGCCCAGCGTGGTCAAAGGCGTCGGAAAAAAGAGCTTCACACAACCGCCACGATTCGAAGTCCTCGCTCACCCAGAAAATTACTTCCCAACAGGCACAATAGGGGATCAAGCCGAAGCCTCTGCAAAAAAGGGACAAGAAATAAACAGCTACATCATAGAGCAAGTGGCAAAACTAGTAGAGGAAATACAAACACCGAGATCACCCACTAACATAAGATAATTTTTTTAGGGTTGCGACTTTTCCTTGGGCGGAATGCGACTTTCCATGTTGACTCCATGTTAAAGCTATTGTCGGTTATGGGCGCGGCGGTTTAGTCGGCGGCAGGTACGGTTTTGCTTGGGTTCGTGTTTTCCAATTTGGGAGGTGTGAAGGTTTTTTTGGTTCAGGTTATTTAGTGGTCATTGTCAAGGGTTTTTCTTCTAATTGGTGCGTATCGAAGGTTGGGATGTTTTATCGCTTTCATATGTACCAGTAAACATAATACTTCTGCAGTAAATCAATGGCTGTGGAGCATACCCATGAATGCTGATGCTGTAAAAGAAAGCCTGTTGTTTGCTCGTCGAAGATTAGATGAGCTGAAGACGCTTAACAACGGAAATTTGGCAGGCGCAAAACCCGAAGATAGGCAAATACTGATTCAAGAGTTTTTCTTTCACCTTGTCGGCGCAGTAGAGATTCTCGCCCAAGTAATTAACAAACAGAGAACCCTTGGCTTAGATCCTGAAAGAGTTACTGTCAGAACAGTTTCCTGCAGATTAGCAACTGCTGATCCAATAAAATCTTTGTTAAGTCAGTTGTATCCGACTACTAGGTCGAGTGACCAACGTTGGCTGCCTCTTCCACGTGACCCTTACTCTGAAGAGGGAAGTCACTTTAGAATCCTAGTTTATAGACACTGGATTAATCACTGCGGAGAGAACCCTCTCCACTTTCGTTCGGGAGCAGAACCCAAGGTTAGTTTAGTCTTAGATCCAAGAAACCCCTCCGCTGGGAACTCGAATCTTGCGACTATAATTGAGCTTGAAACGTTTTGGAGCCTGGTTAACGATAAATGTTAACGAATCATCGGAATTTTGACTTCTGCTGTAACATGAGCATCCATGACGATTTCTGAATATTTCGGAGTACATTCCTAAAAAGCAACGATTTTTTAGACTTTCTTGAAAGGCAAGCCAGCGTCTTGCAGAGCGGACAGCAACTTGGGTTTGTCTTGGCTTAGGATGCCTTTCCAGTCAAGAACCGCCAACGGAACCTTCTCCAAAGTCTTCTTCATGCACTGAGATAACATTTCCGAATCAACCATGGAAAGTGCGTATTTAGGTATCATGTGTCCAAACGCTGCTTCGCCCGCAAGCGCCATGCGGGTGAACTTCTGGTTGTAGTGGGGTCCGCCTATGCCAAGAACCGCCGAGCCAGAGGCTGCCGAGAAATTGGCGATCGCAACCATAGCCGCTTCGCCGACGGCTCCTGCAGCTTCCAAGTCCCCCCACTGAGGCTCCGAACTGCCCAACTCAACAAACATAACAGGCACATTAAGGGTTGGACCATGATGCGTCCCCTCATACGCAACTTCATAATCAAGCTTCATTTCCTGCTTCAATCGGCTCAGCTCTTTGAGGGCAACCTGCATCGCCGCGGCGGGCGCAACCGACACAGTGCGTGGCAAACCTCCAAGCTCAGCTTCGCCAAAGTTCCCCGTCGTATGAACGGAAAGGGTAGGCTTGCCGCTTTGGCTGCTGTGACGTGAGATGAAGACGACCAGCTGCGCATCTGGGAAATCTTCCTGCAGGTACTGCGAATCGACAGCCCCTTCTTTAAGTGTCAGGAACATGACTTGTTTTCCGCCGACATCTGCCCTGTAAACTGGGTTTTCCTGATATGTCTGGTTTGTCCTCGAAAAGGGGTAGCGCTGCAGTATGCTTTTGGCTATGTTGACGCCTGCGACGTCCCGCGCTGAGTGAACCAGTAGAATCATCGGTGCAGTCCTCGGGTATCTCTTGGCTTGCTTCATCTAAAAAACTTGTTGAATTTCTAAGGATGCGGGGGTTCTGCGAGGCGGGTTTTCCATAAAGCTTATTATTACTGGGTCGGTTTCAGCCTAAGGTATAAGTGAGAAAATGCATCTGATTAACTTCAAAGAGCTGTCAAGCCAAGACCTGAACGCGCTTGTTGACTTAGGAATTGAAGTCAAGCAGAACCCGAAGAAGTCCCGTAAAGCGTTTGACGGAAAGTCTGCCGCGTTGATTTTTCAGAAGACATCCACCCGGACAAGGGTTGCTTTTGAAGTTGCAGCTACCCAGCTGGGCGGTCACGGGTTGTTCATTGATTGGCGAACTACGAACTTCATGCTAGCCGACATAGGTGACGAGATCCGTTATTTGTCGCGGAACGTTGACATCATCATGGCAAGGCTGCTTTACCATGCTGACCTCTTGAAGATGGCTGCTGCTTCTCGTGTTCCAGTCATAAACGGCTGCGACGACAAGTATCATCCAAGCGAAATCATCGGGGACCTAATCACCATAAAAGAGAAAAAAGGCACGCTTAAAGGCGTCAAACTTGTCTACATCGGCGTCCACAACAACGTCTGCAACTCACTTATCGAGGGATGCACCAAAACAGGAGTCAAACTCACAACTGTAACGCCGTTTTTTAACGAAGCCGCGCGGGACGACGATTTGCTGGCTGAAGCGAAGAAGACTGGTCTTTGGCAGTCAACCTTGGACGCGAAGAAAGCGGTTAAGGATGCGGATTTCGTTTACACGGACACATGGATTGACATGGAGTTCTTCACCGACCCCAAGTTCGCAGCGGAAAAAGAGAAGCGGATTAAACTTATGATGCCCTACCAAATTAACGCTGACCTGCTCAAAGGCAGCAAAGCCTGCATTATGCATGACATGCCGATTCACCGCGGGTACGAAATAAGCCCAGAAGCCATCGAGAGCCCGAAGTCAATGATTTTTGAACAGTCAGAAAACCGCTTATACTCAGCGAAGGCGATAATGCTGACGCTTCTGAACGCTTGACCAAGGGCAAAATTTATTATCACTTGGGTTCCCAGTTCCATTCATGACCTTGTTTGTCGCTTTCATAAGAGGAATCAACGTCGGCGGACACATTGTCAAAAAGGAGCAACTGCAGGAAGCCTTCAAGTCGTTGGGTTTTCAAAATGTGTTTACTTTTCGGCAGAGCGGCAACGTGATTTTCGAAGCAAAAACCACTGACGTGGAAGAACTCAAGAAGCGGATTGAGGAGAAGCTTCGAGTCATGCTCGGCTATGACGTCGCCGTCTTTATTCGCACAATCCCGCAGCTGAAGGGCATAATTGACTTGGACCCATTCAAAGGTCAGGGAAAAAAGGGCACAAGCTTTCTAGTAACGATGCTTGCAAATCCACCCCCTTCCGCCTTTACCTCTCAGTTGCCTTTAACAATTCCAAAATCAACTGCCCAGTTTATTTCAGCCAAGGGCACGGAGGTTTTCAGCGTAACTCACGGCGGCGGAGAAGGAGCGTTGCCTAACCCGTTCGTGGAGTCAAAGCTGAAGGTGAAAGCAACCACCCGCAACATGAACGTGATTAAAGAAATCGTCGAAAAATACGGCAAAGATAAATAGCCAAAATGCGAGACCCGCCGATTATGCGACCAAATTCGAATTCCATATTTGTGGTTGGTTTTGGTTACAAATACTATACCCCCCCTCGTCGGGTTTTTCTTTTTTCGTACCCAGCCCCCCTACGGTTTTCTAGATACCCCAAATAGGCACATCTAGATAACCCAAATAGACACAAAAACAGCCTCTCTGGCACCCGTCTAGTGTTTGAATGCAACTTCTACCTCCCGGTCTACTAGATGCACCTAATAGGCTCCAACTATGATTCAACATGCTTCAACATAGAAGCGAGACTGGCATTTTGCATGTAAAATGGCGCTTTTCAACATACAAAAACGCAGTTTCCAGTTGAAAAACGGCACTCATTGAGTGCTACGGCTTTTTCCGCACGTAGCCGCAGTCGTAGCATTTTCCGTCGTGAACGCAAATTACGCCGCCGCAGCTTGGGCACCGAAACCGCTCAGCCTGCTCTTTCAGAAACTCGTCCATGCCTTTGGTTTTGAGCATTTTGAGGTTTTCAACCATGCTCATGCCGTAGCGTTCCCTGTAGCGCTTGTCGAGGTGTGCAAGTTTTTCGCAGGGCATTGCGTCGCATTCGCTGCAGGATTGAACTTCGTGGTGGATTAGTTTTTTGCAGTTTCTTTTGATGTAGCAGTTTTTGGCTCTCGGCTGGCAGCCTGCGCAGTAGCTCACTTTGCCTCTTACCCTCGGCACACCATGCGTGAAGGCGATGTAGCCCTTGCATATACCGCAGTTCATACCGCAGGGAGCAATAAGTTCGGCATCAGTCGGCTTCTGAGACATAGATACCTATCTGTGTTGTTTGTGACTTAACGTTTTTGCTGAGTCGCGTTTTTTCTTAGCTATGAATTTTACAGAATCTCTAGTCCAAGGGAGATTTTGTGATGGCAGTTCAGGACTAAGACATTAGCAGCCGATGACATCTGTAGAAGTGATAGTAGAAAAATTCGGTAAGAAATTTGAAGCAAACTTTTTCTACCACATTTCACTACTACTTTTCGGTGAGAAATTGACTGACTGCGTAACAGTATCAACAAAAATTCCTAAGCCGCTTAAAGAAAAAATGATTAAGCTCAAAATTAAACCATCCAAACTTTTACGAAAAGCTATAGAAGATGAAATAAAAAGAAAAGAAATCGAAGAACTAAAACAACAAATAAACAAGCTGAAGCCGATACTCGACAAAGTAAACATGGAAGAGATAGTAAAAGGAATCAGAGAAGACAGGGACAGCCGATGAAATACCTGTTCGACGCCTCAGCGATTTTCAGAGCCATTAAGGAAAATAAAATTGATCTTTTGACGGGAAATTACACTCTAGAGCTGGCAAGGTATGAACTTGGAAACATTGTGTGGAAAGACTATCTCTTGCAAGCTAAAATCTCAAAAGATGAAGCAGAAATGCTGATGAAAACCATCAAACACACCATAAACATAATGGAAGTCCTTCAAATAGCCCCCAACGAAGAAGCGATACTGGAGGTTTCAGCACAATTCAAAATCACATTTTACGACGCCTCATATGTTTACCTGGCCAAAACGAAAGAACTACAACTAATAACCGAGGACCTGCGCCTAATAAAAAAGATAACGCCAACAATCAAAGCGTTAATGCTAAATGAACTTGAGCAAGTGAACGAAAAAAAGCTACATAGGCAGGCTTAGAATCTGTCCGTGTTAGTTTCTTGCCCGTAGTTGGCGTGCAAGAAAATTGGGGAATTGTTTGTCAGTTTAGTGCATCCTCGTTTGTGGTAGTTTTTTTGGCTCTGGGCTTGCAGCCTGCGCAGTAGCTGACTTTGCCCCTTACTCGGGGTACACCGTGCGTGTAAGCCAAGTAGCCTCTGCAGATGCTGCAGTTCATGCCGCAAGGGGTAAGCTTGGGCTGAGGGATAATTCTTAATAAGCTTAGAAAAATGCCTAATAATTATAAGTCTTAACTCTGCACAAGCACATGAGAAACGAAAAAAAAGACTTCTCAGCGCCCATATCTTTTCTCGAATGATCTTTGGGACTAAAAAAAGGGAAGGATGTTTTGTTTTGCGATTTTAGTTTATGGTCGTTTTCTGCTGAGCATGAGCATTGTTGCAGCGCCGATTATGACTATCACTATGATTACAGCTACGAGTCCGTACATGAGTGTGTTGTTTGATGCTAAGCCGGTTAGCGGTGTTGCTGTTGGCGCTGGAGTCGCTGCTACAGGGCTAGCGTAGAAGGCTGTGTTCGTGGATGATGGCCAGTAACCTTTGGTGCCTGCGAATGATGCAGTTACTGTGAAGTTACCGGGTATTGTGGGTGTCCATGTTAGGGTGTAGAAGCCGTTCGAGTTAGTTGTGGTTGTGCCTATGTTGTAGCAGTTGTTGTTAGAATCAGTGACAGCGATCGTAACTGGGACGCCGACGAAGTTGGTGGGTTCAGGCTGTTGTTGATAAACATATGCCATCCAATCCTTCATGCTTGAGTCAGATGCTACTGGAACACCGTTTGGAAAGTCAGCTGCTTGCTGGTTCTGCTTTGTGCCAGCGGAAATGTCGGTGACTGTACCGCTAATAACTACCGAGCTGCCGAAGGCTTGAGCGTTTGCAGTAGTGGCGCTGGGTCCTCTGCCCATAACGTAGACTTGGTCATCGTAGCCATTGAACGTAGTGCAGTAGCCGTCTGCGATAGCGTATGCTTGTGGTCCGCCGTTATTGTCGTTGGAAAGTGTCCAGATTTCTGCTCCTGTAGTGGCGTTTATGGCTCGGGCCAATGCTCCCTTGTAGATTGGGTTTGTGGTGGTGTGTTCGCTAGTTATGGTATAAACTACTCCGTTGCCGATTGCTGATACGATAGTTGGGTATGGACGAGCAAAGTCAAGGCCACCGTTAGTACTGTTGCCTTCGCCGCCATTACCGTAGGTCCACAGCACGTTTCCAGTTGTCAGGTCATAGCAGTATACTACTCCACCGTATCCGCCTTCGTACATTTTGCCGTAAGCGAAAGTAGGTCCTTGGCCGCCGTATCCCATTGCGAAGAAGTTGTAGGCGTCCTGTTGTGTTGTCGGACCCCAGATTTTGCTGCCTGTTGCCATACTGTATCCTATAAACTGCATAGTTTCTGTCCAGTATTCAGTGAATACGCCTTTTCCGCCGTTTGCTGTTGGGTCTGCTCCAGCGTATCCAACAGTGAGGCCGCCGGATGGTTGGTTAACCGTGTTTGTCCAAAGAGAAGTTCCAATGTTGCCAGTGTTCTTGTTAAGGTTTATACCGATGTACTCGTAGGGGGTCGAGCTTGCTTGACCAAAGGGGTTGTTACCCGCATTTGGCATAACTCCAGCCTCGAGTATCGCCATGTTGTTGTAGTAAGCATTCTCTATTGCTGGCG
This sequence comes from Candidatus Bathyarchaeota archaeon, assembly GCA_963722095.1. Classification (GTDB taxonomy): domain Archaea; phylum Thermoproteota; class Bathyarchaeia; order Bathyarchaeales; family Bathycorpusculaceae; genus Bathycorpusculum. The sequence goes on from CAVRJR010000001.1 coordinate 135,221, forward strand.
TTGAAGTGAGTGAGTTTAGCGAAGGAACTGAAACATTCCAGTCATACATACTCGGAACATAGGTGGCTGCATATCCCGTACCGACCATGCCTCCAGTCCAGGTTGCGGTTAGATTGTCGCCTTGATCGCTAATCGGTGGAATCACTGGCGGAGATGTGGATGAACCTGAATAGTTGTTTCCCCATAGTCTTGATGAGTTCCATTCTTGCATATAGTAGTTCGGATGCGCCAAGGTGCCCAAGTTTACTAAGCTTACTATCAAGTATTCACCTTCTGGACCAAGCATCGTTGTGCCTGTGGGAACGCCAGTTACGCTGAACATGAAGTCGCCTGTGAAGCCATCATAACAGTTCCATTTTGTAGGCACTGGGGGTCCAAGGAATGATCCGCCAACGGTTTGAACTAGAATCGGTGGATAAACTCCGTGTTGGTTAGGGCTTTCAACGTTGTATATGTAGGCAAAGGACAAGGCGGGTACATTGGTGCTGCTCCAAACGATTTGCCCTGTTTGCAGGTTTTCGCAGACCGTTGCTCCTGAGCTTGGTCCAGAGAAGGATACTGGTTCAGTGAAGTACAGATAGCCGTCAACTATTATCGGGTTTATGAACCTGTTTTGATATGCGGATCCCTCGAAGTATGTCGCTCCTTGTTCTGCAGAGAAGATGTTTCCTCCTACAACGCCTCCCATTTCTATCGGTTGAGTCCACATCACGTGGCTAGTCAGTGATCCTACCGCATCAGCGGGAGCGCTGGCACCTGCCAAGCCACTCGAGTAGCCAGGTGAACTTTGACCAAGCCAGTTTGAAGAGACTGTGTACCAATTAGGATTCAAGCCGTATATCGGTCTTGTCCAGTACTGCGTCGGAAGTGGAGTTGTTGGATAGGAGCTTTGCGGTGTCTGCTGTACAGTGACTGTTGTTACCGCAGAAGCGCTTCCATAAACAGTGCCCTGGTAATTCATTGGTCCAAAAAAGCTCATAATTGGCCCCCAAGTGTATGTTTGTCCTGGAAAGCGGAAAGTTAAAGTGTACGTGCCTGTTTGAGAGGGAGTGAAAGAATAGTCTTGGTTTGATGTTGTGTCTAGGACGGCAGCCCAACTTTGGGTCGTGTTTGTGCCATCAGGTGCTGTAATTGTAAGCTGGAAATCGTGCCATCGAATATTATTGCTTAAGTCTGCTCCTGGAATTACTCTAGCTAGCCACATGTCAACCGTTACTGTTTGACCGATACCTACTGGACTAGGAAACGCGGCAATGTAAGCATATGACTTAACTACTGATGAACTAGATTGTGCTTTAGCGCTTGGTATTAGTGTCAACGAAGCAGTCATTGATAATATGAGTAGAATTGTGGTCGCAATAGCTATAGTCTTATTCTTAGAGATGTTCATTTCTTTTCTTTTTTCTCCTTATTTATTTTGTTTTTGGTTTTGGTTTTGAGAAGATATTTAGAAAATATCTGCCCAATAGGGTTGCTTTATTTTTTTATAAGCTTAAATAATTTGTGCATCTCTCGCTATTTCAAATTTAGTTATAATTCAAAAACTAGCTAATGACAATCATAGCATTTAACATATTTACACTTTCTTGCACCCGTGCGGTCGTGTTAGCCCCGCTTTGATTCTTCTAAACCGGAAAACGGTTGCTTCGTCTCTTTGTTGCAATGTCTATGTGTTAATGAGAGATTGATTGGGAGATAGAATCAGTAGTTTTTTGGTTGGTTGGATTAAATTCTAATCCACTATTGGAAAAAACACACATCTTAGCTCTTAATAGAACAACTGCATGAAAAAGCGAACGAAGAGTTTGCGGAATTGAAGCATAATTGTCAGAGCAATTCCTAACATAATTCTTAATTACTCGGTCATCTTAGGACTCTGGTTTGAGGGAAAAAACAAATGGTGAAAATGGATTTCGGTGGCGTCAAAGAAGACGTAATTACTCGTGAAGAATTCACGGTAAAACAAGCTCAAAAAGTCCTAAAAGACGAAGTCGTCGTCTCACTTGGCTACGGCATTCAAGGCCAAGCCCAATCACTGAACATGAGAGACAACGGCGTAAAAGTAATCATTGGACAGGAAAAAGAAGGCGTATTCAAAAAAGAATGGGACAAGGCAATAGCTGACGGCTGGAAGCCAGGCGTAAACCTCTTCCCACTGGAAGAAGCCGCCAAGAAAGGAACCATAAAGCTGTTCTTGTTAACCGACGCAGGGCAAAAAGCGATGTGGCCAACTGTCAAAAAAACGCTCAAGAAAGGTGACGCAATCTACTTCAGCCACGGATTCAGCATCGTATTCAAAGAACAAACAGGCGTTATCCCGCCGGCAGACGTCGATGTAATCCTCGTTGCGCCGAAAGGTTCAGGCACATCTGTGCGCAGAAACTTTGTTGACGGAACAGGCATAAACTGCAGCTTCGCCGTTCACCAAGACGCAACTGGCAAAGCGCAGGACCGTGTGAAGGCGTTAGGCATCGCTATCGGCGCAGGCTATCTGTTCCCGACAACCTTTGAAAAAGAAGTTTACAGCGACCTTACAGGTGAACGAGGCGTTTTGATGGGTGCTTTGGAAGGCATCATGGAAGCACAATACAACACCCTTCGCGCTCATGGTCACAGCCCAAGTGAAGCCTTCAACGAAACCATCGAAGAACTAACCCAAAGCCTAATCCGCCTAGTCGACGAGAACGGCATGGACTGGATGTACTGCAACTGCAGCGAAACAGCCCGCATCGGCGCCCTACGCTGGAGACCTCGTTTCCGCGAAGCGACCCAACCAGTGTTTGACTCACTCTACGAGTTAGTTGCCGCAGGCGAAGAAACACGCATCGTGCTGGAAAAGAGCAAAGCACCAGACTACCGCCAAAAACTCGCTGACGAACTCAAAGAAATGGGCAGCAGTGAAATGTGGCGTGCAGGCGAAACCGTCCGCTCGCTGCGACCGGGAAAGAAGAAGACAGAATAAGCTTCTCTCTATTTCTTTCATTTTTTCTTTTGATTTTAAGCAGAAATTTAGGCTATTATCTAGATTCCAAAAAAACAAAATGAAAGAACAAGATTTAGCCCTAAAAATTTTAGGACCAAAAACTCTCTATTGGTTTCACGGTAGTTTTAGATCCATGATTTAGAAAGGATTCTTTTGCAGGTGCTGCAAATTGTGTAAATCTCTTGCTCGTTTTTTATGAGCAGTTCGGTCTCTGCCGTCGACTTACAATTCGGGCATGCGTCATTATGTATCATATATTCATCTCCGATTTACTTTAGGCAGGTTTCACTTGAACCAAAAACTTGGAGTTCAGCGTGGCTTATTGCGTTAACAGTAAGGACACAAAACCATTTTTTGGGTATCTTGTTTACGCTGTCGTGTATTCACCTATAGGACGCTTGACTAAAATATATCTGTTTCCCAACTGCTTATGCTTTTTTAGCGTTAAATGGCAAGTTTATTTTCCAAAACATCTCTTCGGTTTCCTGTTTGTCAGGTAAGCTAATTTTTTATACCTGAAGGCAACGCTTTCTTAAACAACGCGGGGCAAAAGTAATTTCAATGAATGGAGAAAAAAGGGTATGATTTACAGAAAAGAAGATGCGGTTACCGTAGAGAAAAATGGGGTTAAAATGAGGATTTATAATAACAAAGGGCAATGTGCGCAAGCTGCGGTGGTTTATCAGGAAACCGAAACAGGACACGCTGAAGAATTTCTGCATAAAAAAAGCTTTTTTGTGTTTTACATCATCGAAGGAAAAGGAACTTGGTTTATCGAAGACAAATCTTATGATGTTCAAGCAGGAGACGCTTTGATCATTCCGCCAAATACAAGATTTTACTACAGAGGAAATCTAAAGCAAGTATGCGTAACTTCCCCCAGTTGGGAACCAGAGTATGAGCAGCACATCAGAAACATACGTTTTAAGAAAAAGAAGACTTGAACAACCGCAGTTAACATAATCAATCAGGCAAGTCACTCTTCAAGGCAGCTTAATGTTTTATATATCCAAAAAGTAGTGGTGTGGTAACAAGAAACTGAAGGGTGACTACCAACACGAATTACGTTACAGTCGCTGCAGTAGCCGTCTTCGTAGTGACGCTTTTTTTGATGATTAAACGCCCCTTCGGTCTGCGGCTGGGTTACGCGGCTGGCATCGGCGCCGTGGCGTCGCTTCTGCTTGGCACGGTCAGTTTGGGTCAGGCGGCACAGTCCTTCCTAAACATTTGGGATGCAGCGTTGGCGTTCCTCGGCATAGTCGCGTTGTCGGTGACGTTGGATGCCATGGGGTTCTTTAAGTGGGCTGCCCTGCGGGTGGTTAAGATGGCTGGCGGCAACGGCCTGCGGCTTTTCGTCTACATTTGCCTGCTCACCGCGGCGGTAAGCATCCTTTTTGCGAATGACAGCGCAGTTCTGATTTTGACCCCAATCGTCTTGGAGGTTGTAACTTGCCTAGGCTTCGGCACGAAGGGGAAGCTTGCGTACCTCTTCAGCGCAGGCTTAATGGCGGATACAGCCGCAATGCCGCTTATCACCAGCAACCCCATCAACATTTTAAGCGCAGACTTTTTCAAGTACAGCTTCATCGACCACCTAATCTTCATGGGACCCGTTGCAGTCGCGACAATTCTCAGCAGCTTACTCTTGTTTTACCTGTTCTTCCGAAAACAGATCCCGAAAGCCTATGACATGGAAGCCGTGGACACCTTAACTGCAGGAAAACCAGTCATTTCGCCCCTTCTCCTACGAATAAGTCTGGCGACGCTGGTTGCCATCGACATTGGCTACGTGCTGACATCTTTGAATCGGTTCCCAGTTTCAATAGTCATTGGCAGCGGCGCGGTTTTTCTGGTGGCGGTTTACTGGTTTACGTTGAAGTGGAACGGCTCGGTGAACGGCGAGAAGAAAGGTCTCGTTGGCTTGGCAAAAGACATCAACTGGGACATTGTCCTATTCATGTTCAGCATTTTCCTAGTCGTCCAAGGACTAGAAACCGCTGGCATCACAAACCTGTTAGCGTCAGCACTTCTGGCAACAAGCAAATTGCCCTCCGTACTGGGGATTTTTGCGCCAAGCATGGTCGTAACCATCGGAGCAAGCTTCATGAACAATTGGCCCATGACAATCCTCGGCTTACTGAGCATCCAGCACATCGGAGCGACTGGTTCCGCCTTGACGGGACTGATTTTCAGCAACATCATCGGAAACAACCTGGGTCCCCACTTTTTCCCGCTGGGGTCGCTGGCGATCGTGATTTGGCTGGAAACGATACGGCGCAAAGGCGTTAAAATTAGCCTAAAAGAATACCTCAAAATCGGCGCCACATTATCTATTGCTCAGGTCGCAATTGCCTCCGCGGTGCTGTGGGCTGAATTGAGCATGGGCTTCCATTTTGTGTAGATTTGGGTGAAACTTCAGCCCGATTAGGAAACGTTGAGTTTGCTGATTATTTCCCTGTACACTCTGAGGGCTTCTTGTTCGCTTGAGACTTTTTTGATTAGCATGCGTCCGCCGTTGAATAAGCTGACTTCATAGTTATTGTAGTTGAACATGAGAGCTAAACTTGATTTCAAACGGACACTGAACTGCTGCTTAACGGCTGGGTAGATTTCTTCAAGGTTGAGTTTTAACGGTTTTTCAGGATTGATGTTGGCTGTGTCGCGTCCGCAAAGCCAAACCAGCCGCTCGCCGCCAGCAACCGCAGATAATTCGCCGTGGCAAACGGGGCACCGAGTACTCTTCGATATGTCTATGGTGGTGAAGTCCATGTCTCTGAAGTCACAGACCAACAGTTTGCCCTTCAAAGTTGGCCCGACATCGGCAAGAAGCTTTATGGTTTCCATGGCTTGCATGGCTCCGATGATTCCCGGCGTAGCCCCAATTACCCCTCGGGTGGTGCAAGTTAAAAGGTCGTTGTCGGAGAGGTTAGGCATCAAGCATTCCAAGCAGCCAGTTTGCGGCGGCTGAAAAACTGAAAGGTTGCCTTCGATGCCGATTGCTGCCCCGAAAACGTAGGGAATTTTTAGTTTTACGCAGGCACGGTTAACCAGGTAACGGGTCATCATATTGTCTAAACCGTCAACTACGCAGTCCACGCCCTGCAAAAGCCGCTCCACATTGCCCGCGTTCACGTTCTCGGTGAAAGCCTCGGCCTTGACCAGCGGGTTGAGTTCTTGCAGGCGTCTTGCGGCGACTTCAGCCTTCGGGTAATGCAAGTCAGCGGGGGTGTAGAGGATTTGGCGGTGAAGATTCTGCATTTCGATCGTGTCTTGGTCGATTAAGCGGATGTAGCCGACGCCAGCCAACGCCAAATAGAGCGAGGAAACTGCGCCTAGCCCGCCTACGCCGACGACTGCAACTTTGGATTTGCATAGGCGCCGCTGGCCTTTTTCGCCCAGTTCTTTCATTGTGACTTGGCGACTGTAGAATTCTTCCGCGAAGGCTTCGTTGTCCGCCATTTTTTGCTGTTCTCAAAGTGAATTTTGTTTTATGTGGTATATTTGCCTTTTATCCCCAGCTAAGCCGATTGCTGTGCGGCTGTCGCTTTTTGAGGTGATTTGTTTTGCTTTGTTTGGGCTAGGTTGGGAATCAGGCAGGAAACGGGTGTTATTTGGAAAAAGATTTAAGAGTTTATGTTGATACCAAACAATATTGTTACTACTCGCAGTAGTAGCAAACACAGCAACAACAGTCACCACAAAAAGCCGCCGCTGGCAGAAAACAGCCCATACCCAGACCCCAACTCTTTCTCCTTTTAAGAGTTGAAACTCCACGCCAGTTGGAGTTCAACCTGCTGGCGGCGGCTGCCCAAACAGAGGACAAAAAACGCCACCCCTAAATTGTCGCGGGGTTTAGCTAAATTTGCCTTTTTGCAGGAATTGCAAAGAAGAGAAGACTCAGCAAAGTACCTCTCACACTGAACCACAAAACTAATAACCAAACATGGATGCGTACAAGCTAAATGGGAAAATCAACAAAAACTGGGCGCTTAAGAGAAAAAACGCTTGCTGAAATAAAACAATCAAAACAAACAACATTCGACAATTTGCCCACTGCAACTGAGAAGCGCTCCCAAGCTCACAACAATAAGCAGATAGTAATAACTGAGATTGCCAATGAAACGAAGGAAGACGATTTAGAACTCAAAGTCATTTTTCGATTGATCCCCTCGAAAACCGCATTTTCAAAGGTTTTTGTGGAGCTGTATTTTGATGGGCAAAAACTGCGTTGTTGCGCCATCCGCATTCCCCAAGGTCCACTTTCAGCGGATGATTTAGAATTCCCATTTGCTCTAGATATGAAGGGAATAATCGCGGGGCAACATGTTATCCGAGCTGAAATGTATGAGCTTTGGGATTCTGGAGAAAAACTCACATGCGCCGCTAAAGAAGTAACCATAGATTATGTTCCCGTGCGCAGGCAGGACAGGTACATAAAAATTCCAATCGTGAAAAAACTTGCAGGCGAGAATGTGGAGGTTGTTTCGGAACCTGAGAGAGACGTTTACCGGGAAATCGAAAAAGACCAAAAAGAAGAATTTATGAGCAAACGAGACGAATGGTAAATCGTGTTAATTTCTCTATCTTTTTCTTTTGCGACAAGATGCCTTAATGTGTAAAAAGCTTAAATCTAAATTGAGTCTAGTAGAAGCAGAGGCTGAAAATCCAGTTGGATAACAATGTTTTATTGTCAGTAACTGTAAGCCGAAAAAAAGATGAAATTGTTTACAGTGTTAACCGCTCCAGCGACTTAACAAATGAAGAACTCGAATATTATCTTAAACAGATAATTGAAGGCATATGCAAGTGGAAACCGGGCGTCTGTGAAGAAACAGCACAAAACTTTAACGGCACAATCAGAAAAAGGAAAACAAACAAGTAACCAAAATGTTAAGAAACGACCGTTCAGTTTTTTTCGATTTGAACAAGCATAAGAAATAATTAGAGAAAACACAGCCTCTTTGGACCCAATAATACGGGCGCAACTCGACCGATTTGAACCTATCAAAAATATATAGCCTTAACGTGGCAAAATATAATATCCACTTTACCTGAAAAGACTTAGAGTTCTCGAGGAGAGAAGAAAGATAAAGCCACTAAATCAGAAAACCAAAGATCGCTTAGTCGTCATAGGATTGTTAGCTTTGGAAGCGGGGTTTATTTATAATGTTGTGGTTAACTTTTACAATTACGCAACTAAGGGGATGTGGTTCTTTTTAGCACTCGCCATTCTAGCGTCTGTCGGAACAGCAATTTTATTTGTATACTTACTTGTGATTCTCTTCACCTATTTGGATAAGAGAAAAGTCTTAAAGAGCTTTCAAAAATAAACCCAAAAAAACCCTTATCCACTGTAAAAAGATTAAGCTAAAAATAATTGAGAGAAGAAATCAAAAAAAGAGAAAAAATCTGTTTAGGCGACTCTAAACAATCAAGAAAATATGGAGAACGATGATTCGCCTTCGGGCTCCTTTTGTTTATCGTTGAATTCCTTGATTTTCTTGTTTAGCTCCTCTACTTCTTTGGTGTTGCCCAAAGCTTTTTGGCTGTCCCGCGCCTGTTCAAGCGCACTAACTCCGTATCGGTCAAATCCCTTGCCGAAAGCCACATCCGCCGATTTCATGAAGAGCTCCGCAGCTTTCTGATATTCTTTTAGTTGGAAGCTGCATTCGCCGGCTTTGTAGTTCATTTCAGCTGAGCCAAAGTAGTTTTGCCCTTTATAGTACATCTCTGCCACTTTCACGAAAAGGTCGCGGGCTTCGGCGTAGCTGCCGTTTTCCATCAACGCGTTAGCGTCTTTATGAAGTTTAATCGGATCTTCCCTTACGCTCATGACTTATCACTTGCAATATTCTGCATGAACTTCCATTTAGATTTTCCTCTCCTAAACTCTTTGCTTCAAAAGAAAACAAAGGCTTAGCGGCAGACGGCAGAACATAAAAGGCACTTTCAACATGCAGTAATGGGGATTAAGGAACCGATGGCTCAGAAGCAATACTTTCGAATAACACCGCTTAAACTTGCATACACAGCGGTGTTCTCCGCACTCGTAATGGTAGCAACTTACTCCTTTGTCATAAGCATACCTGCCACAGGAGGCTACTTTGACCTAGGCGAAATAATCATTTACGTCTCCGCCTTAGTTTTCGGTCCCTTCGTTGGAGGTATAGCTGGAGGCTTAGGTTCAGCAATATCAGACGCCTTGGTCGCTCCCCAGTTTGCCCCAGGAACTTTGGTCATCAAAGGCCTTGAAGGCACCATAGTTGGTTTTTTGGGAAAGAGAAAGCTAACTCAAATCACAAAGGCAAAGTGGATAATTTTGACTTCCGCCTTAGGGATAGGAGTGGGTGTTTTGCTTGCTATAATAGGCGCCATATATCTCAGCGGACATGTCTCCTTGTATTTGGGCATACCTACGCCCACGCAACCGACAATCAGTTTTTTTGTTCCGTTTGAACTATGGTACGTGCTGGGAGTATTAGCCGCTGCATTGATAATATTCACTTGCTTGAATATTGAGCCTCAATATGGCTGGACAATCGTCTCAGTCATATTAGGCGGTTTAGTGATGGTCACTGGGTATTTTCTCTATGAGCAAATCGTGCTGGGAAAAACAACAGCTATTTTGGAAATCCCCCTAAACATCGGTCAAATGCTAATCGGCTTAATAATAGCGCTTCCAATTACCAGATTCGTGCTCCGAAGCTTCCCACAGCTTAAAAGATAGATTTCACAGAGGATAAGCTATGAAACTTCCGGCCTGGAAAAATTCCCGTCGAAATCCTCAAGGAAATAGTCTTCAAGAACCTCGGCGCTGAACGAAGCGAAGTTGTTTTGGGTCCCGCCGCAGGTTTAGACGGCGCCATCTTAGATTTTGGAAGCAAAAACGCCATTGTCTCCATGGATCCCATCACGGGTGCGGTTGAACGTATAGGCTGGGAAGCCGTTAACATAAACGCCAACGATGTCGCAACCTTCGGGGTTGAACCCGCCTTCTTCTTTTCTTGCCTGATGCTGCCAGAGAACGCTGACAGCGAAATCGTTCAAACCATAGCTACCCAAATGAATGCCGCCGCAAAGGAACTCGGCATCGCAATCGTCGGCGGACACTGCGAGTCAACACCAGGGCTGTCAAACCCCATCGTCGTCGGCTGCATCATGGGCTTGACGGAAAAAGGTAAATACGTAACCGCGGCAGGCGCAAAAAGCGGCGACAAACTGATTCTAACCAAGAGCGCTGGAATCGAAGGCACAGCCATCTTAGCCTCTGACCGATGGGATCAACTCAGAAAAGTCTTCAATCCGGTAATGCTTAACAATGCGAAAAACTTCTACAGCCAAATCAGCGTGGTAAAAGACGCTTTAACCGCTTACAGGGCAGGCGGAGTCCACGCGATGCACGACCCAACCGAAGGGGGAATCCTAAACGGCATCCACGAATTGGCGGATGCTGCAGGTTTAGGTGTAAAAGTTTTTCAGGAGAAAATCGCGGTTGAGCCTGAAACAGCCAAAATCTGCCGTTATTATGAAATTGACCCCCTACAGCTCATCAGTTCAGGTGCATTGCTCATCGCCGCTGAGCCAGAAGCCGCGGAAAAAATAGTTGACAGCTTGAGTAGGGAACGTGTTTATGCAGAAGTCATCGGCGAATTCAACCCGAGCCCGAACAAACGTTTACTAATTCATTGGGACGACTCGCCGAAGATGCTGCCAAGACCCACCTCAGACCACCTTTGGATTGCGCTGAGCCAATAGGCATTAGGTCAGGTTTGAAAGTAGTTTTTCCAGAAGTTAAGCGGCACCTGGAATATCCAGTTTAATAGGAAGGCTGGGTAGAAGAGCATGTACTCGTACAGGTGGGAGTAGACTAAGCCGCATTTGAATTCGACTATGGCTTGGGAGAACCCGGTTTTCACGTTCCAGCTGGTCGGCGGCTTGTAGTGTAGACAGTAGGCTTCAGACGCGACTGACACCTTGTAGCCTTGTTTCTTGATGTGCCCAATGATGTAAGCGTCTTCGTAGGTGACCAAGTGCTCTGGAACTCTGATGCCCTTCACCGCCTCGGTCAATATCAAGGTGTCGTGGGTTCCGCCTCGCAGTTTGAAGCATTCCCGTGCAAGTATGCTCTGCAACCGAAGAACCCGTTTGTCCTTCACGTTGGGGATGACATCAACGTTCAAACCCCAGACCGCTGCGACCCCGCTGGATTGGTCTGCCTGCGCTTTTCTGTACCAGTCTTTGCAGAGCACAGCGTCGCTGTCAACAAACAAGAACCACTCGGTGCTGACGTGGCGGATGCCTGCGGTTCGCGCTTTAGCCCTTGAACCATCCATTTGAACAAGAACGATGTTCCCATGCGCCCTGTTGAAGCCGTCGAGGATTTGCAGGGTTCTGTCTGTTGAGAAGCCGTCAATCACAATCAAGTTTTTCACGGGCACGTTCCCATAAATCGACGCCAAGCATCGGTTCAGCATATGCTCGCTGTTTTTTGTCAGCAGTACCACGTCAACTTGATCCATCAATGTGCCTCAACGTTTAGGTTTTTTGTTAGCACTATGCATTTAGCGCTTAAAAAGGGTAAAGTTTAACCGCGCCTTCCCTCTTGCCGGGCAACCTCATAAAGAGCGTAGCCTGAATAGAACGCGTAGGCAGCGAGCAGTTTGAAGATAGTCCGTGTGTCGCCGAGCGTGATGGCTTCAGCCATCAACCCTATGCTGCCCTTCCATGTCCAAACGTTAGGGGGTCGGTAATGAATGCAAAAGGGGATGTAGCATGGGACGACGCGGTAGCCTTTTTGTTCAATCCAATTTTTTATGTAGGCGTCTTCGTAAACGTGGAGTTTTTTAGGAATGTTAATGTCTTTAACCAATTCTGTTTTGATAAGGGTGTCATGGGTTCCGCCGCGAACTTCAAAAATTTTTCTTGTAATCCGCAGGAAAATTCCCATGGTTACTGAGCTTCCGATTGTTGACCAAACCTCGGTTCCCCAAACTCCGCCTACGTCCGCGTTGATGTGCTGTTTCGCTTTTTTGTACCAGTCTTTACTGAGCACGACGTCGCTGTCAACAAACAAAAACCACTCAGTGTCTACTTCAGCTATGCCTTTCTGGCGAGCAGTCGCGCGGTTACCCTTGTCCAAGATGATTTTTACGTTGTGGTACTTCTCGTTGAACCAGTTAAGAATCTCCAAGGTTTTATCCGTTGAGTAGCCGTCAACAGCTATGAGTCTGGCAACTGGCACGTTCCCGTACACGGATTTTAAGCATTCCTTAAGTTTCCTATCGCTGTTCTTGGTCAACAGCACAACGTCTACCGCATCCACCCCAATCAACTCCTTTCTTAGCCGCTAAGCTAACCGTCAACTCATAGGTGGTATGCAAAACAACCTAAAAAACAGCTTGCTTGACCCAACAGCTAAGGATAAATCCTTGCATAAAAAACAGCAAGAAAATTTTGTGTTAAAAGTCGAAGTATGCGCTAGGCCGCCGCCTTCAAAAATGGTTTGCTTGAAGTTTGGGCTAGCCACCCAACCTCAGCTCATTGCGGGTCTTCTGAGTGTAAACATTATGTACAACAAGTTTTTTAGGTATCGTCTCGCATTATGATTACACAAGTGAAAACAAATATGTCAACAACAACCTTCACCGTTCGTATACCGTGTAAACTTAAAGAAAAAATGGATGAGAATCCCTCGGAATGGAGCAGAGAGGTCAGATGTTTCCTTGAAGAAAGAGTCAAGCAGAGAGAATTGATAAAAATAATAGATGAAATCGAAAAGGAAGCAGAAAGTGGCGGGAAACAAGCCGATTCAACGTTGCTAATCAGGGAGGACAGAGAACGCCCAACATAATTCTCGATTCCAACATACTAGCAAAAATCATACTTAAAGAATCGGATTCAAAACAAGCTAGAGCCACGGTCAAAAGTTTCGTTGACAAAGGTTACTCACTTTACACTGTTGACCTCGCATTAACCGAAGCTTTAAATGTCATATGGAAGCACGTCAAACTTCTCAAAGATCTGGATGAGGAAAAAGTAACTTCAAAAGTAAAAAATTTGCTAAAGTTGTACGATGGGCTCAACATCATCATCACCCGTGACCTCCCAGACGAATCGATGCAGATTGCGTTAGCCAAAAATTTAACAATCTACGACTCAATTTACGTTGCATCAGCACAAAAAATCAATGGCACAATACTCACGTCAGACCAAAAACTCTGCAATAACGCTGGCAAAATCACAACAGTACTTCTAAACGCAGAAAAACAGTGATTCGTTTCATTAGCTTCATTTTTAAGCGTCTGTTTAACGAAAACTGTTGTGGCTTCATTTAAACATGTTTCTAAAGCAGGCAGAAAGCAAACTCTCGGAACAAGAAACTCCTGAAAAATTCGCGGATCTATTGTTGCTTTGGCGCCAAGAGGTCTTGGAAGTCAGGGTTAGCGTGCCCGTATTTCTGTTGAATCGCCCTGTTTATGTTCAGCCAATCGTCAAATATCAGGGGCCAGATGTCGCTGGAGGCAATCCGCTTGTTGACGTATTCTTTGATTGGTCCCGTCCTCTTTACCATGCGCCTGTGCCAGTCAACCTCGATTAATCCGCCGCGACGCAGATACTGAAGGTTCTGATAGATACGGTCTGGGTCAGCAGGAAAGTTTAAGCTCTTCAGATCTTCAAGCAGAGAATCAATTGAAATCTCGTTTTCAGGCCGCAGACACACCACCGCTCCCATATCCATAGCCAGCCTAGTGTTGGCGCTTAAGTACAGGGTTTTTCGTTTCGGAACCAAAACCTGCTCAATCCTAAACGCATGACGCTTGTAGAACCATCTCTTAACAAATTCGGCCAAGAACAGGTAGACAACGATAAAGAGCGCCAGGAAGGCGTAGAATAACGGTGGAGGCGGCGCGAATTTGAACACTGGACCCAACGGCGTGTAGGGTATTATGAAGACTGAAGCAACCACTGAGAGGCAGCTTATAGTCAGATACTTCCCGGGTTTGCTTTTCCAGAACGGCGACTGCCTCGTACGGATAACGAACACGACCAAAGTTTGCGTGCAAAGGGATTCTACGAACCATGCAGTTTGGAATTGCGATTGCAGGTTTGCGAGCGTTTTTGGCGCAAGACCTGCGGCAGCAGCGGCAGTGATAGGAACACCAAACACAAAAGCCATCGTAAAGAACGTGGCATAATCAAAAATTGAGCTCAATGGACCCTCCACCACCATGAAGTTTCTGATGAAGGAAATGTCCCATCTTTTGGGGCGCTCAATGTACTCGTCGTCAATGTTGTCAGTAGCTATTGTGGTTTGGGAAGCCGTGTACATGAGGTTGTTGAGCAGTATTTGGATTGGCAGCATGGGAAAGAAGGGCAAGAACAAAGCTGCACCGGCGACGCTAAACATGTTCCCAAAGTTTGAGCTGATGCCCATCATAACGTACTTCATGGTGTTACCGAAGGTTTTCCTGCCTTCAATTACTCCTTCAGCCAGCACCGTCAAGTCGTTCTCCAAAAGGATAATGTCAGCCGCCTCTTTTGCGACGTCAACTGCGTTGGCAACGGAGACGCCGACGTCAGATGTTTTGAGGGAAGGAGCATCGTTTATGCCGTCACCCATGTAGCCGACGACGTGCCCGTTGCTTTTCAACAGGTTGATTATCCTGTCTTTCTGCACTGGAGTAACACGGGCAAAAACGTTAGCCTGCTCAACAACTCGGGCTAAGGCGTCATCATGCATCTGGGAAATCTCGGTTCCAAGAACAACTCCTTTAATTTCGAAGCCAAGTTGCTCGCAAACCTTCCTCGTTACTAGCTCGTTGTCGCCTGTGACAATTTTTAGTTCTATCCCTTCTTTGGCTAGAAGTTGAATTGACTCTTTGGCGGTCTGCTTGGGCGGGTCGAGGAAAGCGATGAAGCCGAGGAAAACCATGTCGGTTTCGTCGTTGACTGAGTAGATGGCTTTTTCTTCCTTCATTTTCTTGTAGGCAACGCCCAGCACCCGCAAGCCTTCAGAGCTTAAGTCAAAGTATTTTTGTTCGATTCTTTTCCGAAGTTCTTCGCTTATGTCCTGGATGACTCCGTCTATTTCGCAGTAGGAAGAAACCTTCAAAACCTCTTCGGGTGCACCTTTAGCGATTAGAACTCTTTCCCGTTGCTGTTCAACCACAACTGAGACACGTCGTCTTACAAAATCAAACGGAACCTCATCGATTTTCTGATAGGCGGCAATGTCGATTTCTTTATGAACAAGTATGGCGTCGTCCAGCGGACTTTTAAGCCCAGTTTGGTAAAAGCTGTTCAGGTACGAGTAAAGGAGAACTTTGTCGTCGTCTTTTCCTTCAAAATCAACATGCATGATAACCGATATGCTGTTTTCCGTTAAAGTTCCAGTCTTATCCGTGCATAAAACGTTCATGCTGCCAAAGTTCTCAATCGAGGGCAAATGTTTCACTACGACGCCTTTCTTGGACATGTTCACAGCGCCCTTCGAAAGGTTCATCGTGATAATCATCGGCAAAAGCTCAGGCGTCAACCCCACTGCCAAGGCAGCCGCAAAAAGCAGAGATTCTATCAAGCTGCGATGGAAAAGGGCAAGCACGACGAAAACGAAGATAATTAGTACAAACGTGACTTGCATGATGAGGTAACTAAAGCCTTTAACGCCACGTTCAAATTCCGTTTCAGGCGGCTTAGCAACAAGCTTCTTAGCGATTTTCCCGTACTCTGTCGAACCGCCAGTTTTCGCGACCACAGCGGTTGAACTGCCGCTGACAACAGAGGTTCCCATAAACAGGTAATTGTTCCATTCTGTAATGGAACCAGACGAAAGATTAACGGAGGCTAATTTGTCGGCTGTTTTTTCAACAGGAAACGACTCGCCGGTTAAAGAGCTCTGGTTGATGAAGAGGTCTTTAGCGGTGATTATCCTTGCGTCTGCAGGAGCTATGTCGCCTGCTGAAAGGTAAATTATGTCGCCAGGAACAACCTGGGAAAGTTTTACTTCTTTGCGTGTGTTATCGCGAACAACAGTCGCGGTTGTGCTGACTTTTTCTTTGAGAAGTTCCGCGGCGTTTTCAGCTTTGGATTCCTGGTAATGGTCTATGATTACACTGATTAATACGATGACGAAAATGATGGTGAAGTCGGGAATGTCGCCTGTGGCGCCTGCGAAAGCCGCCGCAGCCAAAAGAATCAAAATCAACGGGCTTTTAAAATGCAGAAGAAAACTAACTATGCCAGAGCGTTTCATTTTGCGGGCTAGTTCGTTGGTGCCGTAAATGTTGATTCTTTGTTCCGCTTCTTCGGAGCTGAGGCCTTGCTGCGAAGTCCCAAGTTTAGATAGGAGGTCGTTTGGTGGCAGAGTTAAAACTTCTTCCGTGGTTACGGGAGGCTGCGCTACGGGAACATTATCTTTCACCGTGAATATTTCTGGGTTGCTTTGCGCTCCATTTGCCAAGTTCTCCCCGCCAGCGTTCACTCCAAGAAGAGTGAAAAGATTCTAGCATACAACCAGACACATCATTTATAAAAACCCTCGCAAAAACTAACACAACCCTTGCTTTGGAAAAATCGGCGCCTGACCTTTTCCAAGAAAGCCACCACGTCATTTTTTGAAAAACCGCTGAGAAATATGGGAAAAAATGACCCATCAACCGATGTTTCTTCAAGAAAAAAAGGCAGGTTGAAAAATTGAATAATGGATAATTGTTTTTATACCCTACTTTTATTACACTAAGCATTCAATATGCACCCAGTGATAATTGTTTGACTCCAGACCTCAAAAAAGCAGTGTCAGTTGCATCACGTTCCCTTGCACCAGGTAAACCTCATCACGCCCAGTGGCTAGTAACAAGAAAATGCAACTACCGCTGCGCAGGCTGCAACGTCTGGAAAGATAAGGACACAGGAGAGCTTGCGGCTGAAGACATAAAAAAAGGGTTAGATATCCTAAAAAAAATGGGTATAGCCGAACTTGTTATCTCAGGCGGAAACCCGCTTCTCAGAGACGACATCGGCGAAATAATTGATTACGCCACAAAATCCTTCATAACAACCGTGTACGACAACGGAAGCATGGCTGCAAAAAAAATTGATTACCTCCGAAACGTGGATTTCGTCGCTATTTCAATAGATAGCTTGGACGAAGCGAAAAACGACTCCATCAAAACTGTGCCTGGCGCTTGGAAGAGGGCAATGGAAACCGTTGAGACCCTACACAGGGAAGGAGTAAACGTCAGCGTCACGCCGACAATCTCGCAAAAAAACCTGTACGAAATAACTGACATAACCGAATACTTCACTAAAAAAGGAATCCCAGTCTGGTACAGCCTTTACTCGTACGTTGCGTCGGCAAACGAAAAACAGCTTTTTTCGATCGGAAAAGAAAATGACGAGTTCATAGTTACCGACAAGCAAGCCATGGTTAAGCTTTGGGATTCCGTAACTGAAATGAAAAAGAAAAACAGGAGAATCCTGATGACGAAGAAGCTGCTTAAAGCGCTAAAAGGCTTCTATCAGGAAGACAAAAGAACATGGAAATGCGAGGCGCTTAAAAACTTCTTCGTCATTGACCCCTTAGGCAGAGTTGCAGGATGCCACAGCCACGACTTCGCGGGTTCAGTGTTCGATTTGCCGAAATTGTGGAAAAGCCAAGAATTCGAAGACCTGCGCCGAGGCTACCGTGGTTGCACACAGTGCAATTACTTATGCTATATTTTCTATTCGCTTCAGGGAGGACCGAGGGGAAATATCTCGGTTGCGCTTGAACAATGGAGAAACGCTGGGTTAGTATTCAAGAAAAGCCACTAAAACTCCATGTTGGAAATAGACAGTAAACAAACCGCGTTTTTTGTTGGAAATTGATGAGCCAGCTCTTGTGTTTCCTCGATATCGAACAGGGTGAGCCCCAGCAAGCCAAGTGTCACCGTCGTCAAAGTGTTATCGAACAGAGGTCTCGGTCCAGCATCTTTCGGCGTTCTCAGCTCTATGATGGCGGGCAAAAAGAAGAGCGTAAACATCATTATCGATGCAGCTGCCAAATAAACCGCAAGTGTAACCCAAGTCTGTTCGACAATCATGACTCATCTTAAACGATTGCTATGTCTCAATTCTGAATATAACAGTTTCCATTGCCGAAATGAGCCGTCTTAACCCACACGTTTTTGTTTCTTCCAAGTATCTTTGAAGCTGTAACTTCAAACAAAGCCTTGAAGCAAATCGGTATGTTGTAAAACAAAGTAAAAATCAAAAGAGGCATCAGCCACTGAGTTCTTTCGCGTTCATCCAAGTACAAACCAACGCCTATCTCAAAAAAAGGAGCAAAATTGCCTACAAAACTGTACAGGCATAGGCATATAGGAACAAACAACCACAAAACGTTAACGAACGGTGAAACAAAAAAAATCAGCAACAAACCCGTCAGCATTGACAAAAAAGCCAGAATTGGCATAAAATAAACGTTGAGCAAGAGCAAACCGTCGATTTTTTCTCTAAGACTCAGTTTTTTGCTTTTGAAAACGCTTCCTGTGTGTTTGAAGAAGCATTGCATGTGTCCTTTAGCCCATCTGAGTCTTTGGTGACGATAGGCTTTCCAGTTGTCAACTGCTTCCTCATAGCATTCAGCGTCGAACTACGTAGCGAACCTTGTAGCCTGCGAGATAAGTCCGTAGAGTCAAGTCGGTGTCTTCTGCCAAGATGGATTCGTCCCAGCCGCCCATTTTTTAAGCAAGCTGCTTCTGAAGCCGCCGACTGTTCCACCGTACTGCGCAATCAACTTCAACGTATCTCTGGCTTCTTGGTCAACACGGTATCCGCCTATCCGCTCCAAAGCAACCAGCCGCGTAACAATGTTCTGAGGTTCATTCAAAACAACGACTCTTCCCTGCACGGCGCCAACCTGTGGGGTCAACGAATTTGCCGGCAAGCTTCTCAACAATATCCCTTGTCGGGTAATAGTCAGCGTCAAAGCAAAGCAGTATTTCGCCGTTTGATTTGCTGAAGCCTTCGTTGCAAGCCGCCGCTTTTCCTTTGCCGCCTTTTCCTTTTTCTCGATGAAGCACTTCTATGAAGGGGTATTTGCTTTGTAATCGTCAGCTATTGCCCCAGTTCTGTCGGATGAAGCATCATCAACGACGATAACTTGCAGCTTATCTTTCGGGTACGTTAATTCGGTGACGCGTTCAAGCAACCGCCCAATCACTTGCTCCTCGTTATGCGCTGGAATTAGAAGGGAAACAGAAGGTTCAAAGCCCGAAGCTTCGGTGGTTTCAGGTTTTTTGTTCTTGTTGGCACTTCTCAGAACGGTGATTGTGAAAATGTAGTGCCTAACAAGATAAGCCAGCATCAGCCCTGTCAAGAAAACGAAAAAAACCTCTAAAACCAAGAAAACACGGAGAACCTCACAGTACGCCTGTTACGGCAGAACGGTTAGGCTAAGAGCCCAAAACGAAACAATCCATATGGAACTCAAAAACGGAAAGAAAACAGCGTAAACATCGAGGAATACTTTGCCGAAAACGTCTGTTGCGACAGCTGCGAAAGATGCTGAACATGGAGTTCCAGCAAAACCCCGTGAAGTTGCCTAGCGCTAAAAGGCATAATTTTCGGTTTAAGCTGCCGCTTAACTGGAAAATGACAGGAAATGAAAAGCGCGTTAAAAATCGCAAGCGATGGTGGATTGAAGATTAGCTAGTATGAAGGAGACGAAAGGCATATGATTATTGCTCGCTGAACGATAGAAGAGATGATAATTTAGTGCTTTCACCTGCTCCTTTCCTCCTATCGCTGACGGCACTCGGTACGAAAGGAGCATTATAGTCGGTTTGTCAGTATAAGCCGATCTGTAACTCTGTTAGCGAATATAGTTCTATTCAGTCAGAACCGGAGCAGGAATAACAACGTTACTGATAACCCTGCACAGACACGCCAAAAACTTCATCAGCATTCAAATTATCAGTGTCCAAAACCAAATCAAAAGGAGAAAAATCTTCACCTAAAACAAAACCGTAAAGCTTGCTGTAAATCGCCTTCGTCCGGGCTTCCTTTTCCTCCAGAACCTTGAACGCTTCGCCGAGCGTTATTTTGTCGCGCATCAGCCACTCTTGCTGCTCTCTTGTCCATCGAAGCCATCAGCCAAATCTTAAACCCACCATCTTTCAGCAGCCAAGGCATTGTCCAACTGTCCAAAAGAACGTTTCCTTGACCTGCGTATTCCAAGAGTTTAGCGTCCACAGCCTTGTCGAATTTAGGGTCACTTACCCGTTCGTTAAGGAAGTTCAAACCTTCTGGACTCTCCCACCAGCCTTCCTGTGAAGCGTCATAGCCTTCTGCCTTCGCCAGTTCTTTAAGAGCGTCGCCTCCAGAATAGCATTTAAGATTGTATTTTTTTGCAAGCTTCTTTGAAAGTGTGCTTTTTCCCGTGCCAGCCATTCCTGAGATGCAGATAACTATTTTTTGGTCAGCGGAAGGTGATTTTGGGTCTTTGTTCATCTGTGCCGCCTACCTTTCTGCATCAGGGTTCAATGGGCATTATGCCGAGTACGCGTGACGCTATGAGCCCAAGGAAAAACGAGCATATTGGGTACCACCAGACTACTGGAAGAGCTCCGATGCCGGGTAAGTACGCCATCGAGGTGTTCCCATAAGTGGGTGTTAAAACGAAAATCCAGATGAAAATGTACAGGAAAGAGACGCCAAGCTGAACCATCTGAGGTTTCATCATTTTTGCCTGCATGTTGTTAATTTGGGATTGCCTTTTCTTGAGTTTTTCCATCTGTTTCTTATCTTTAGATCTTGCGGCTGCCATGGTTTCTTGCCTGTACTCGTTCATTTCTTTCTGCATAACTCGGTACTGTTCCCAGCCTATGAAGTAGTTGATTAGAACCCTGTTCAACGCTGTGTTTATGAAAGCGATACCCAGCGCAATAAACACAATTAAGAGTGCATCCATAATTGAACTTATGACTACTGGAGATGAACTTTGGCATTAATCGTCGTTGTTTGTGGAACATATGCGGCTGTTGCATTTATGTTTCCGTTGACGCCGACTATCCATTTGTAACTGCCTTCTACAAGAGCGTTTCTTTGCATTGAAAGTGAAGATGAGACTTTGGCCTGGGCTCAATCCCAGAGTGGATCCATAGAGAAGAATGTAGTAGTTGGTTTTGCCTGTTTGTACCGTTGCCTGCCAGTTTTGCGAGAGAGGCTGGGTCACGGCAATATTTCTAATGTTTATGTAGCCTACGGGAACAGTTACGTTCACGCTGCCGATGACGCCTGTTCCCGTGTTTTTTATGGAAAAAGTGAAGGATGTATCTTGCCCGACAGTGGAAGACTTGGCTGAAACCGATGCTTGACAACCGAGTCCTCCAGCAGCTGACACCGCGCCGCTCAACAGGCTTAACGCTGAAACTGCGAACAGCACGCACAGCAGAACTATGGCCATCTTGCTTAGTAATTTCATGCATTAGTCCTCTCGGTATTTCGCAATCGCGTTCTTTTGCCTTTCAGATATGCGTTACTTGTTTCCTTATTAATAACCGTTTTTGCCTCGCGAAACAGTAAATTGCCTTCTAAGATAGGATAGCGAAGTCAAACAAATTGTTTTCCGAAACAGACGGGGAAAAAAGAGTCAATGAGTGGAAAGTTTGTGGCCAAAGGGATAAAATCTGTTTCTTTCCAGGAAGTCAAGAGATTCAGCGGTCTTCTTTATCGTTTCAGTCTCGAGTACAACCTCTGGGCTTAACTCGTATTCCTTAAGGATGGCGGTAATTGCTTTCCAGTTTATTTTTCCGCAGCCTACAGCTAAATGCTCGTCTGAAATTCCCATGTTATCGCTAAAATGCAGGTACGGAATTTGACCCGCCAGTTTTTTTACCCATTCCTCGAACGGGACTTTGGAGTAAGCATTAATGTGACCTGTATCTAAGCAGACTTTCAAGCGAGGCATGTTGGCCTCACGCAATAGCACGTTGAAGATTTCTGGCGAAGGTTCCCAGAAATTTTCCAAAAGAACTGTGACTTCATATTTGTCCAAGACTTCCTTCCAGAAAGCGGCGTTTCTGGAAACCCAATTGTTCCTGTAGAGTTCGCCGTAGACGAAGGGGTTGAAGTTAGCATGGAAAACCACGTACTTGGCGGCAAGGGATTGGGCGATGTCCATGTTTCTGAGGATTCGTTGTTTTGAGGCTTTGGCAATTTTTTTGTCGCTGCTGTGAATGCAGATGTCTTGGAATACGCCGTGAAGAGAGACTTTGCCCTTGAAGGTTGAAGGGCACGTTGATGCCCTTTGACAGGCTGCGCCAGTTGCCGTCGAGGGAGTCAGCGTAGGCGAAGGTTCCAAGTTCAAGGTTGCAGCCATCTGCGTTTTGCGAAAACAAGAAATCATCAAAACAGTACTCTGCGTGCTCCGCTATGCCGTGGCATTTCCAGATTCTAGGTTGCACGTACAGCATAGACATGTATGTTTCCCATGTTTTGAATCGGCAGAAACCCTTATCTGCTTATCGCACAAAAACAAAGTCAACTAGCAACGGTTTAAGGCTTAACCGACTGGAACGACTCAGAGATAAGGATTTTTCTCCAAAACAAGTAAACTTTGGTCTGCATCAAAACTCCAGCAATCTTGACGAACTTCGCAATCTTGTCATTGCCTGCACTATGCAGGTTTTCTAGGTATTCGGAGGTTTTCCCATAGGGCTCGCCGCTGAAAGTTCTTGCCTGAACCTTAAATGCTTGTTCTTGGCGAACGCTTGTTTCAGCTGGCGCATTCCTCGGGGAACTAAGCTGTCGAGTTTGGCTTTCACGTATGTTCCGCTGCCTAACAGATGCAAATCAAAACCCAGCTGAGATAGCGTTTTTGCGACTCCCAAAACGATGTCTGGCGGATTCTTGCTGAATTATTTTCTGCATTCCAGCCTTTTCAGCAAAAGGAGAGTACTTCGCCATCACAGCAATCAGCTCCACGTAGGGCGTTCCTGCTAAGGGAAGGGTTTCGCGGATCAATTTGACGACTAAACCTACTGTTCGGTATTTCGGGTGAATAACAACTCGGCTAATAATGCTTAGTTGCTTGTTGATTTCAACCATCGGCAGAATGGAAGCACTAAGTCGTCGTCCGTAGCAGCGGGGCGGTGGATAACTGTAAACAATGACGCCGCAAAGCTCTTCGCCCCTGACTAGCCTGAAAGATTCGCCGTGGAGCAGCTGTTCGATGTCCACGATAATGGAAACGGCTCAGTTCATGCCAGTCCTTAGTCGTTCCCACCTCGACTTTCATTTCTTTTATAAGGCTGCATTCTGCCGCGGGTTTGCTTTGGAAGTAGTTGATTTGGATTTCTTCTCCAAACCTCTTGTGCACGTGCACGTTAGGCGCAAGGTCCTCGAACAAGTCGCCATGGGTTGTAGCTGCAACCACCGCCTTGCCCTGCTGCCGAGCGATCTTCTGCAGGTTGAACGCTATGATTTTCGCGGTGTCCCTGTCCAGGCAAGCGGCGAACTCATCCATAAGCCACCATTGCTTGCCGCTCTCAATCAGTTTGGCAATTCGGTAACGGTACTTTTGTCCGTCGCTTAGCTGATTGTATGTGCGCAAGAACAGGAAAGCGTCGTTTAACCCGACTTTGCTCAGCAGTTCCAAGCCTTCCTCAACCGTGGCGCCGACAGTCTCAATCAAAGGCTTATCAACGTCAACGGCGACCTCAGACAAATCGATTGCTTCGCCGCCTAAATCTGCCCTAATCGCCCTCAGCAAAACGCTTTTTCCGCTCCCACTGTCCCCGCTGATATAGACGATGTCGGTTGGGCTGATCTTAAGCTCAGTGTCTAAAACCTTGAATTTCTGAGCTTCGTCGATGCCAAGCCCGAACGCTTCAGCCACAACAAGGCTTCTCGGGGTAACCTGCGTGTGGGTTTCGTAGCTTATGTCAAACGCAAATTTACCCGCAGCCCTGTCGTAGGTCCTTCGAAACTGTCTTATACGGAAATGTTCACGTCTTCTCAAACTGCATAGCCTCCGCTGGCAACAATTAAAATGAACAAAAAAAAGACAAACCGCGCGCACGCAAGCTACGGAGTGTACGCATGAACGAAATTATCTTCTTACGCCTGTGACTTGGCGTTTTTTGAGTTTCTTGCGAACTTCCTTAAGTTTTGCTTTACTTTTTTCTTCCAACAAAAACACCGATAATTATGCCTGCTAAGCCTGTTATCGCGCTAAAGACTTCGCTGTTCCAGCTATGCAAGAAAGCCATGTAAGCGATTTCAAGCGCGGAGAGACACACGGTCATGGCAATCCCAAATTTCACCACGTAAACAAGCGTTTCATCGGGCTCCTCATCTATAACTCGACCGCGTTCAAGTCGCCTGCTTGTCAAGGCACGCCTAATCGGGTCGCCCATCAACACTCAGCCTTTGCTGGAACACTCTTCGCTGGAAAGTCTTGGAACGGTTAAGCGTTCGGTGCCCGCCGACCATGAAGCTGTTGACCAATTTGCCAGCCGCTTCCTTGGGAACATGCTCTTTCATCAAGACTGAAACATTGAACGCCCAGCTAAGGGGGATAGCCGTGTAGTCAAGGTCGAAGAGGCCGTCGGCATAGCGAAAACTGTTCTGGGCAAGCACGATATGCTTAGCCTTCTGTCCTAGGACGCCGATGAATATACCCCAGCTTCGGACGGGAATGTCAATGGTTGCTCCGCTGTCCATGCTTTTTCCGACACTAGCATCGCACCATTCGACAGCTACTAGGTCGCCGGGGCTCACCAGTTCAAGCTGTTTTTTTAGTTCTTTCTTTTTCTCTTTTTGCTCCAAAATTCTCACCATTAAGTTTTAAGATTACAATAAAAACGGGAACGGAAGGATTTTTGGGATTCTTGCCAGGAGACTAAGGCTTCTGCGGCTGCGGGCTTGGCGATTGATTGGCGGGTGAATTAGAATCGCCTTGTTCGTAGTGTAGGGCTGCGGTTAAGCCGATGACTATTCCCATCAGCACCATGCTTGCCGTGATGGGGGCGTTTCGGTCGATTAGGTACGTTAAACCTGCGATCAATCCGACGACGAATGCTAAGGCTACTCCATGGTTTAGGCTGAATGAAACTTTATAACTCATGCAATCACCTCCCCTCTTCAAGCGACGGATGTGAAAAGAATTTAGGTGCCTGCGCCAGCAAGCAACGCCAGGGCAATGTCTAAAACTAAAAAACCGCCTTCAACTTCAGGCGACGCTTGGCTGCGCCACAATTTACCTGTCACGTCAACGAAATCGCATACTTGCCCGTTTGGGAGCGTGAGCCACTTTATGAAACCAAGCAATCCCGCAGTCAGCGAGGAATATTTTGTGTTGTTGACTTTTTGGGCTGCGATGCACATCAAGGCTGAGTACCCAGCGAATTCATTCTGCGTCTGACCTGAAGCGCCAGTGTAGGGGCAAAAGTACTCTCCGCCCCAAGAGCCCCGTGTAACAGTGATGATGTAGTCGATGCATGGCTCGCAGATTCCGCCGCTGAAGTCGCCTGCGTTCTGATATGGGCTTTTGGCGAATTCGTAGACTGCCCAGCTGCAGAGGGCTTGGGTGTAGCTGATTTTCTCTTGGTAATTGAAGGGTACGTTTGTGTTTTGCCCGAAGGGGTAGGAAGTGTCGAAATAAAGCGCTGGGCTACCACGCCACCCGGTAACGCAGATGCTGTAGTAGAGGTCGTTGGCGAATTGCTGCACACTGTACCCCGCAGACGTTTGGAGATTGGAGCCGTAAGCGTCCATTGCATGTTTAGCCGAGAGCAAGCATTCGGCGCAGTCAGCAAGTAATGCGGTTGTGTCCGTTGTCCCGTCAAGGATAATGTTTGCGATTAAATTCGATGAGTGAGCAACGGTGTGCGCGTACTGAAGTTGCCGAAGGAAGCTTAGGGCGTTTTGGACGTTTGTTTTGTATCTGGTGCCGCTGGTTGACTGGTCGTAGATACTCATTGCCCATGCAAGCAGTGCCGCGCCTGAATCGACTTTTAAGTCGCCGTCTGTGCCCTCAGACGTTTGAGCCACAACGCTGTATGGCGAGTACGGGTTGTATTGTTGGTACCAGCTTCCATCGGAGTTTTGAAGCGTAGCACACAAGTCAAGAACCGCCCGAGCCAAACTTTGGTATGTTGAGCCGCCAAACTGCAGAAGCGCAAGAACCGCGTAGCCTGACTCATAACTATTCATTGTTCCCGTTGCTGAAGAAACGACGGCTTTTCCGCTTAAAATCAACGAGCCAAGCAGGTAGTCCGGCACAACAGCGCATTGCGGTTTAACGCTGGAGCCGTAGGTTAGGTAGAGCCCGATTTGGCTTAAGTTGACAACTCGCACAAGGGGTCGAAAAAATAGCTCCTGCACCTCCTGAGCGGCAAGGGCACGGCTCCAAATCATGCATTCTGAGATGACACCCCGGTAGCTTGAGCCGAGATAGAGGTCGGCGGTGGATTGGGCTATGCTTCCTGTCTGAGCCTGCGTGTAAGTTTGAAGCTGATTGACTCCTGAAGGGTCAGAAACGTAAAGGTCCATGTTGGCGCCGTCATAGACACCCATCGCAAAGCAACGCCCATTAACAGGGATAACGCCGCTGGGAGACGACAGGTATTTCCAGGCACCCCCGATATAGACACCGAAACGGATAGCGCCCGAACTGCCCGATAGCCCCAATGTGAAGTGGTTAGCCTTCCCCATCAACGATGCCCCATCAATCAAAGCTGAGGGGCTGAACCAGCAGCCGACAGCGAACTTGCTGTTTGTGCCAGCTGAAGTGACGTCGGCGCCGCTCATGCAGTCAACATAGCCTGTCGCGTTAAACTGCAAAACCTTGCTAAGCGGTCCCTGGACCCACGTGCCGTTGGTTATCGTGCCATTGTTGGGCGTTGTGTTCGGCGCGGAATCCTGAGCGAAGGTTCCTTGGCCTTCCCAAAGATGATAGAGCCCAATCAGCCCCTGCAAAACCAGGTTAGCAGGGGTTTGAGTAGTCGGCTGGGCAGCGTAAGACGCCAAGTCGCCGCCTGGACCTGAATAGTCATCCTGTTCAAGTGCGTCAACGTCCATTTGAGGCATAGCCGCGTCAACCTCAACGGTGCAGGTAACCGCGTTTTTGGTGATTCGCTGAATGATGAAGCTGCCGACTAAATCCAAGTCGGGACGGTTCGCTGAGACATACTGCCCTGGATGCCATGTGGCAACTTGGGTAATCAAGCATTCCAAGCTGTTGCCGTTGGAGGGGTTGTTGAGTTTCTGAAGTTTGGCAGCTGCAACATTGTTAAGCGTGGCGACGTCGCAGGCTTTCTTTTCGGTGAAAGTCGCTACGCTTCCACCAGGCGTGCCCGCGGTGCCTTGAATTGCTAAGCCGCTGGAGTCAACGCCTTTGACAACAACGTAATCGACTGTTTTGCTGTAGTCTAGGCCTCTTTTGCTGTTATTGTCGATCCAGACCAGAGTCTGGAGGGTACTGTCCCGTGTGCCGATGTTAAAGCCGTTGGCGTCAGCCCAATAATCCATGCCACAGGCTTTTGCCAGGCTCTGAGCACCTTTGAAGCAGTTAGCGTTGTTAAACGTGATGCTGACGTTGAAGGTTGGACAGACACCTGCAGCAACCCCGCCCACACTGCAGATAGCTGCAAGAATAACGTTGGCCGCCGTGTTGTTGAAGACTTGCGTGATTGTCTGGGAAGCTTGGCTGAGCTTGATGAAGACCGCGTTGTAAGCCGTAATTGCGATGGTTGAAGGCGAATATTGCAGTTGCCCGATGGCCGCGCCTTGGTCGCAGAGCGGAAAAATCATTGTGCCGTTAAACAGGCATTGCACATAAGGCAAAGTTTGCACGATTGCTCGGTTCGCCTCGGTGTTGGGCAAGGCAAAGGCGAGTTCTTCTTGACCGCCGACGCTGCTGAGTTCTTCGAGAATATGGTCGATTTGCGCATTCGCGAAATTAACCCAGACCGAGCCATTCCAGTACTGAAACTGCCAACCCAAGATTTGTCACCCTGAACTCGAATAATCTGAAAAACATGGACGCAACTAAAGGCTTAATTACAATACCGTTAGACAATTAGCGCCGCTTAGTTTCTGAAGTGGTAAGCCACGTAGGCGCAGAAAACGTAGGTGGCACAGATCGCAAGAAAGATTTCGTAGGTAGCCAAGGCAGTTACCCCTAGTATTACAGTCAAATCTAACTTATCAAGTCTTAGGTATTTGAAGAATATGAATAGAGAATCAATAAACTAACAAGACAGCACTGCTTAAAGGACAACGAAGGCGGCTCCTTGCTTGAGAACCAGCGTGTAAGAGTACCTTTGCAGGTTGCCCTCAGCCTTTTCCTCGAGGCTCTTAACAATCAAAATCCAGTTGCCATTGTACCTCGCCGTCGGGCAACTGAGGGCTACTTCTTTCCGATTTAGACCCAGCAGCGGACTACAAAAGTTAGTGTCTAAATTAGCCTTTGTTTGGCCAGACGCGTAGAAGAAGCCTTTAAGCGTCAGAGTGCGAACGTCAAGGCCCTCGCTGACAACAACGCTCTGCTGGCTCTCCACTTGAAAATCGGATTCGACAATCGGGTTTTCATCGGTGATATTCTGCGGGTTCACGGGAAAAGTCACCGTCATCGACCCAGCCGTAATCTGCCAACTCATCAAAACCGCCTCGCCAACGCCTGAGCCGTACCTTGATTGACCGCGTTGATAACGTCCCCCAGCCCCGTTGTCCGATCGATCTTCCCAATGTTTATCGTGGGATTAACCATTATGTGCTGTGTGCCGCCGCCCAACCCGCCAAGGTTCGCGTTGCCTGCGCCTCCTGAAACACCCATCAACCCCTGCTTGAGAGGATCCAGCTTCTGCGTAAGATTGTTTGAAAGCTCAATGCTGCTGGAAACCTGCCTGTTGAATTCTTCAGCCGCTGGAGCCGCATGCGCGAAACACAAATTCTTAAGAGCATTGCCCAAACCGCCGATAATGTCGGTGAGAGGTTTCACGGCGTTTGCCACCTTACTTATCGCCGACTCAAAAGCGTCAATGGGAACCATGACAAAGCTGATGGCCTCAGCGAAGACCCCTCTGAAAAATTCTGCAACTGGCGAAAGAACCCCATGCCAAAGAGCACCAAGCCCCGCCCCCAAAAGGCTCCAAGCAGCCTCCAACGGCTTCAAGTACGCCTCAACAAAAACCGCGGCAAGAAACTCCCCGAACGGCTTGAACACATCATTCCACAGGAAATTCAAAGCGTCTGAAACAGCAGTTAACGACGCTTTAAAGGCTCCGCCGAGCACACCTCCGACTGCGTTGATTGCCTCTCGGAATGGGGCGAAGTGCTCGTAGGCTTCATAGAGTCCAACCGCGAGAGCAGCCACGCCGGCGACCACAAGGATGATTGGGTTGGCAGCTAAGAAATCCATGGCTGTGCTGACTGCCCCTGTAGCAGCTGATACAGCGCCCGCAAGCGCGGGATAGGTTGAAAAAACAGTGTTTAGGCTGGTGAAGGCGCCGATTACGCCTGGGATGATTTGCAGTGAACTCATCATGATTGTGTTGTTCATGTTGCGTTGGGCTTCGCTGACTCTTTCCTGTGCTACGGATAGCGCGTCTTGGGCAGCCTTTAACTTGTCAGCTGCGTCTTGAGCCTCTTTGCTGTTGGGACCGTATTCGGCGACTGCTTTGTTGTATGCGTTCTGGGCAGATGTAACGGCGTTAGTGTCCTTCTCAACAGTCACATGCGCGCGGTCAAGGGTAACCTCAGCGTTTTCGATGCTTCCTATCCCAGTGACTAAGCTTGCAGCTGAAAGCGCCGCCGTATTCATAGCCAACGCGTTGTTTTTGAAGCTGCTAGTTGAAACAGCCTGGTTATCCGCTATTGATACCGAAGAGGTTTCTACGCTTTCCGCGGCTTCAGAAGCCCCCGTTGTCACCGTTGTGAAGCAAGAGGTGGCGCTGTTGCTGACATCTTCGAAAACGCTTGACGCTTGGTCAAACGCTGTAATGTTAAACTCGACATTGGCGCTCATGGATTTTCAATCTTCCGAATAAACCGTATACCATCCAACAACAACTGAATCTGAAGACGACTAGACTAGCCTTAGACGTGGGACGGGGTAGTATTAACAGACTTTAATAGGTATTTTAGCGTTGAAGGCTGCTGTTGAACAGACTTCAAAATCCTGCTTATACAAAAAGTACCCCAAGTTCAAACAAGTTTCTTATACATTTGATTGTAAAAAAAAAATATCTTGAGGCAAAAGGAAAAGGAGAGAAATTATTTGCTAGTGATTAACAAGTTGTCCCTGATCCATGCGGTCAGAGGATTGAAAACCACATGCTTACTAACGTCTAAGATATCAACCGTCACCATGGGTTTATTTTCGATCTTCATCGTTTTGGTATAATCTTTCATCACTGCAAATTCAATGTGGTCGAGAATTATGTGTCCACTCAGGTTTTCTTTTGAAATTGCCTCGGAATTAATTTGGTTAAAGAAACGAAACAGAATGCCGTTTGCCCATATTACTCTGATATGAATAGGACTTCCTGGTGCATTGGTGTCAGCAATAGAATTAACAAATTCCTCGGGGGTGGCAAACTGCATATAGCTTTTGAAGGTTATCAGATTGTAAGGTTCAAATGTTACTTGCATTCTAGTTCACCTATTGTTTGGTCTCTGCTGTTAACATTTTTGACGGCTCTGTGAAAAGATTGGTTGCTCCAATATTTTGCAATAGCTGATTCGATAAGCTTGGGCTATAAACCCCATCCAGTGCTACTTTTTGTTTGATTTCGCTTGGTAACATGTTCCATGTGTTTTGCATATTCTCCCAGTCTACCATATGATACCATTCAGCCTTCTTTACTTTAAAGAATAAATAATCTCCAGCTTCGGAGCCTGTCTTTTCAGCTACCTCTTTTGGTACGGTTGTTCGTAGGACGTAATAACCCTTATCTTTTCTTGTTTTCGCTTTTTGCAGTTTTCCAACAAAGGTAACAAAGCTGGGATCAGGTATTACTTTTGTTACTCTGCAATATAGTTCCGCTGAGACAATTGACATGTAAACATCCTCTGCTTAAGTAAAAATAATAAGTGATATATATGTGTATTCATACACTACTAAGTATGGTCACACTTACCGCCATGGAGGTAGCTACTCTTAAGGCACTCGCAGACGCATGCAACTACTCTCTTCATGCACACGTACCTACAGAAGCGGTTACATGTAAGATGAAAAAACACCTCAGGGGCGATATGAAAAAAGCGTTAAAAGAGTTAGCTAGACTCGGCTATTGCTTAAAACATCCTACTGGCGGAAGCACAACTTGGAGTTTAACCCCTGAAGGGCTCAATACCGCCAAGATATTTTGAATCAATGGTTTAACTCATCTCATTTAAACAGAAATGTAAACATGCGCGAAAAATTATTAACAGAAAATAATCAGATTAACATTTGCATTTATGAAAAATTGCCGTTCCCTTTGCCCCAATATCCATTCTCGGTAACTTTCTCTTGCATCTCAGAGGAAAGCATCTTATATGTTTGATGCATTTCGCTCCAATCAAGAAGTTGCCACCATTCTTTTTTCACAAAAATCACCTCCTAAGGTGCTTGATTCCTTCGAGAAGTATCTGGATTTGAAGACGGCTAAGCCGCCCTGCCTTCTCCAAGTCGTAGGCGGGGTAGTAGTGGCAGATTAGGATGATGCTTTGAAGTTCGCTGCTGCTGGCAAGCCAGGCTTGGACGTCTTCTTCTGAGGCAAAAAACTTGCGTTCAAAATCGTCTCCTGCAGAACCCGTGAAACATCGTAAGGCAACGCTCTAAGTTTTTCAAGCGTAACGTCTGGGTCGGCGGCAGCCAAGGACCTAAACAGAGCCTGCAGGTTTCTTTCCCGAGCGTCATCGGGGTACTTCTTTGCAATTTCGCTTATGTCAGCCTCAGACAACAGAACGTAACGGACCTCGCCTAAGCCCTCGACAAAAACGCTCCGCAAATCCTTGGCTTGCCGCAAAACGTCGTCGATGCTGAATTTTCCCAGCCGCTCACGAAGCTTCGCCTCGTACTCCTGCGCTACGTGTTGAATGCGCTCGAATCCTTCACGGTCAAACACTTCTTCTCTATTTTCACTCATGATTTTCACCACAAATTGGTTAGCTCGATGAATTTTGACGGGAAAAACCAAACCTTGTTTTCAAAGTCGTTTTCACGGTCTACACGGAAAAACAGGTTTGGAGATACACAATTATTATAAGCATTTTTTTCAATAATTGAAAAAAGTTTCAGGAACTAAGAGGGGGACAAAAAATGGCAAAGATAGAGTCAAATCCAATACGTAAGAGCCCACCAAACAAGTATTCGTTCGGCATGATCGTTTCCTTGCTTACTGCAACGGTAAAACCGATGGGTCTTTTTGCGGGCGGCCTTTACCTTTTCGGGTTCGGCATGTTTGGTTTAAATCGGTTTGGCTTGGTTGATGCGCTGATTCCTTACGAGCGGATCGGCTGCTTGATTTTGGGGTCATCTTTCCTTGCGTGGTTCGTTGTCTCGCTGGCGCAACTTTGGAGAATGCTTCGAAGTTAGCAAAAAAAGGTAAGAGGGACAAAGTCTTGCCTACTAGAAAGTGCCTACTGCACTCAAGATGCCTTTGGCGCTGAAACTGTTGCTGGTTGCGCTTTTTTGATCCCACTTAAGATCCAACTGCGTTACCACCACGTTGCTGAAAGTGTATTTGGGGTTGCCTGTCGTTGTGCCTTTGGGTCCAATGATTATGGTGATTGCGGTTCCAGGAGTCTGCGCAAGCGTGAGCACGTTGTTGTCTGTCCAGAGTTGCTCTGCTTTGATTTCTGCATGCTGATTTGTAGCTGCTAAGAGTACTGGTTGATTGGGGGTTGTTCCGCCACAGGCGTATTCTTCAACGTTGTCGTTTTTTAGGCTAAAACTGGCGTTCTTTAGGTTCGCGACTGCAACCGCGTTAACTTGGACCACGCCGTTCATTCCTACAGATAGAAAATTGCTACTCATTTTTCAATTCACCTCCTATGGCACTCAGATTATGAAGAGATTATCGCGCAACTGCGCCAAGGCAGAAGATACTTCCCGTGGAAATTCCGCTTCGTGCTGCTGAATAGACTGGGTGAGAAACAGCCGAGCAGGCATTCGGGCAGTCCCAAATTCAACGAATGAGGAGTAAGGGGCAGAGGCAAAGAAGGTCACTTGGAAACTGCTGTCTTGCCGATAGCCGAGCGTTGACTTCAAAAAGCCTGTTCTCACTGGCACGAGGATGTTGCTTGTTTCCAGAACGCGATCAGCTACCACCTTCAGTGCTGAAGCAACAACAGACGGGTACCGCTCCAGATAATTCTGTAGGGCAGCGGTAAGGTCTTGCAGAACGGAGACTTCAACAACTACGCTCATACTCGTCACTTTTGACTAAGAGGGGGGCAAGAATCTGGCTGGGTTTTTGACTAAGAACAAGTGATCCATCATTGATTGTTACGTGAAAAGAAGAAAAAGCGGGGAAGAATTAACTCTTTCTAAACATTCAGAGGGGTGAAACCTCAAAAAAACTTGCAACTACCTTGAAAGTTTCACGCTGAATCTGAGGGAGTTCTCCACGCATATACTCGCCTTCTACATTCATTAGGTTGGCTCCAGGCAGAAGCATTTGGTGCGTATGCAATATCTTTAGGATAAGCTGCCGCGCTGATTCGCGCACTGCAATGCATCTGTCCGTTCCGCCGAGAACTGCAACATGAAGAATGACGTCAATCACGATTGTTTCATGAATAATATTTGTCTCGGGGCTTAGCACTTCGACGGCGACTGGGTTTTGAGGGTTGTATGTTGAAATAATGGCTTTTTGGTTGACCTGCTCAACCTGATTCATGGTGTCGAATTTGTCGTGGCTCCAGAACACGTCGGCTACCTCTAAGCCTGTGGCGTTGCTGTCCCAGTTCTGCTGGAGCAGGTTGCTGATTTTCTCGGCGAAGGTGTCGTTTGGTGTACTCATCGTGAAAAACATCTCCTGATGTCAGTGTCCAAAAAAGTGACCATATTCTATGTACAAAAGCCTTATTTCTTACCAGTGTACTCTATTTCAGAATTTGTTTAACGAAGGGTGAGGTGACAAGATGCTATCTCGTGATTGTGACGGGTGTGAACTTCAACTGTCCCAATGTAAAAGGCGTTTTGCTAGAGTCGAAACTGGCGAGAAGGTTTATTGTCCCGACGGCACAGCTCATTTAGTCAACTGACCGCGTTTTTCCTTAGGGCTTGGGAGACAATTTCATCGTCATACCCATCGAAGATAAGCCGATACCGTTCACCGCTTTCCAGAACTATCCTGACGCTCACAGCCTAAAGGAATTCCGCCAACACTTTATCGCAGCTTTTAGGGCATAACCAACCCGCCCCTATATTTTGGCACTTTTTCAGCCGCAGAAGCCTCAGCAGCAGAAACAACTGAGGTCACATTAGCCAAGTTTGAGACTGCGCTAGTACGGTAACCTTCAATCGCCGCTTTAATCGCTGAAGCGTAAGGTCCCGTGCGTGCAACCCGCATGTCGCCTAAGAAGTAGTCGTATGCCCCTACAAGGCTGCCGCCTACGATAGTCACTAAAACGCCTAAGCAGGCAATGTCTAAAGCGGCAAGTTCAGCGCTTGGCCACCTTGGATCCGCCGCCACCTGCAACCCAGGAACCAGGCTGTAGAGGTATTTGTTGGCGTGATTGATGTGTGCCTGCACAGAGTCTGCGGAAACTGAGAGACCGAAAACCGTGAAGTTGCCGTTGCTGTCAGGTCCAGTCAGGTTCAAATGGTCCACAATCTCGTCGAGCGTAACGAACTGGGGATGAGCCTCGGGAAAAACGATGCTTAAGTCTGCGCCAATTGGGAATGTCTGAACAAGGCTGGAGGGAAAGGTAACCGTGAAAATACCCTTGCAGCTCCCGTGAAAATTTGTGTCTCCAGGCTGCCAAACATACTGAACCAAGCCCCCAGTTGGGTTGACGATGGACGCAGACTTACTGAACAGGGTTACACCGCGCTGGCTCAACGTAAAAACAACCGTGGCACCAGTCAAATTAGGAGCTGTGCTATCAGGGTTCAGAAGCGATGCCTGCAGAATAGGCTGCAAATCGCCAGTATTCATTCTAAAAACAGTCAACATAACATAAACCTCAATTACTGTGCTTTAACAAGCGCCCCGTCACCACGCAACGTAACAGGAGCCCCATCACTCAAAAGACGAAGCAAACTAACATAAATCTGACCAGCCCTCACCTGATCCACACCCGAACCAGACTCCAAAGCCTTCACCAAAGCCTGGACAAGAGCAGAATCACTTCCGGCAGCAGACTCCAACGCACTTATGACAGCCTGGAGCTTCACGGAATCAACACCGGCGCCCAAATCATTCGCCGATAAAGTTACCGTAGCAATTTCGGAGCCGGACCCAACGTCAACCATAGAGACCCTAAGCTGAGCATTATCAGATCCCACACCTGAATCCGAAACCTGAAACGTCAACGAAACAGTTGCCCCTTCTGACCCTACCCCGTTTTCGCCTGCATAGATAATTAACTTGGCGCCTTCACTGCCAACGCCCGACTCAGAAGGCGAAACGGACGCATTTAAAATGACAACGTCAACGCCTAACCCTGAATCACTTCCATGCGCATTTGCGTGCAACCCAGCCGAATCCACACCTAAACCCGACTCGCCACCTGGCAAAGTCGCCTGTAACCTTGCAATTTCAGAACCAACTCCTACTTCAGCAGCCAAGTTAGTTAATGACGCTGCTTCAGAGCCACTTCCCGACTCGCTTGAAGGCACGGCCGACATCAGGCTCATGGAATCGACACCGGAACCGCCATCCGAAGACAAGACCATGGACGGAAAAATCGTTTGAGCAAACTCTGTAACGCAGCTATAAACTACGAGTTGACCGTACTCAGTCAACCTGCCAAATGCGATTTCTCCGTATTCAGTGACTGCAATAGACACATCCGCTGCCTCCTAAAACGGCATCGGGTAGAGGTAACGCCAGCTAATCGAGGTCGGAATGCGACTCTGAAGATAATACGGTCGGTAAGTCGCGCTTACATTTATGGCGCCACCGTTACTATTACTTTGGTCGCCTTGTCCTATTATAAACACTCCACACCCAGTAAGCATTGTATATGAATTAACCGTTTGACTACCTGATACTGCTCCATAAGGACTTGATGTAGTGCCAATACGGAAATACACATTACTGGTTGCCTGTACAGACGGATTTCCTAGACTTAAAGTCATTAAAGACAGAGTAAATGCCACTTGACAGAGCGTTTGTTTAAACGTGACGTTTGACACTATGGCCCGTGATGGTTGAATTTGATAGGCATTGTAATCCCAGTTGCTGTCAGCTTGATTTGACCATAAACTAATTGTTAAAACGTCACCGACGGCAATGCCAACCATTAAAGTTCCAGAAAAGAAGGAGGAAAGGGTATAGTAAGTGTTTGCAGCTACTGCCGTGCTCCCCGTCGCAACGCTAGTCCCGTTACGCTTCATGCGCCAGCTAATCGTTGCGGCAGTTGCAGTTTTTCCAGCAGCGTAGACGGCAGCTATCCAGATTTTGCTCACCGGCGTAGAACCGCTGAAAGTCGGCAAATCACCTGAAGCCACGGTATAAGACACCTGCTCATTTCCAGCAGTCGGCTCCGAAGTCGGCAAAGTTGTCGGCGTACCTTGCAAGGTTTCCTGTGGCGACTGGTACGTGATGTTGAGCACGTGAAGCGGCGAGAGTCGCGGAGTAATCTTCGTCATGGTAAAATCACTTCTAAAACAACATTACGAGCACAAGCTGAATTATTGAATAAAGGAGGGATAAATATAACGCTTGGTTGAGCACCTGCGTTGTTCGTAATTTCCCAAGGTTTCATTATGATGTCACGAACGCGGCAGTTGAATATACAGTCTGAATGTTTGTAAGAAGTTGAGCGCCGTCGTCCGCGGGTACAGCGTTGAAATACACTGTTAAAACGCCTGAGGGCTCATCGTAATTCCATCCGACAGCGTTAGCTGTTTGTTGTACTGCCGAATCAATTTGCGGAGAGCCAGTTGTTGAAACGCCGAGATTCGGAGCTAATTGAACTAGAGCAGTTATGTTTGAAGGATTCGTTTTCACGTTAACCATGCATATTCGCCTCAACTGTGCGTGTAGATTCCGTCAGCAGTAATTACGAGGTTCCCGCCGCTTGTGTTCTTCACGTAATACCAGTATCCTGCGGTGCAATGAAATGCGAAGGCTAACCAGCCACCGTTAGCAGAATCCGTGTCGATTTTAACGTCGTTCGTGCCATCAGTCGCGTGTAACTCGACCGCGCCAGCATAATTGATGTTATGAACTACCACTGCAACTGTGCCAGTTTGCTGAAGCGAAAGACTCGCATTATTGCTTATTGTCGCACTGTACGTGTAAGTGTCGCCAACGTTAACCATGCCTCAATACACTCCTTAAGACAAAGTTACCGTCAGTTGTCCTGTCCAAGTAGTTCCAGAAGCTTTTGTTCCGAGGTTCTGAACAAGCCTGTTAAGCACATGCGCCGTCGCGGGAGGAGCCGCCGAATTAGCTGGCAAAGACGCGGGAGTCGAAGTTACGCCTACGCAGATTTCGTTCCACACCCAATTCGCCTGAGCACTGCTAAACGTTGCGCTTGCCACTAATTGCTGGCTTGAACCAACCGTCGGGGTCGCTGACAATAGAACCCAAAGATGATTCGTACCTGCCACCAAACCTGTCTGAGTAGGCCCCGCAGCAGTGCTTGAGTCGCCTACGCCCATGCATCCATCAGTGCCGTTCAACGGAGTCGCCAAAGAACCCACAACCGCTGGCAAAATAATAGCGTTGATGCCATCGTTAAGCAAACAGTTGCCATCGATCTCTAACACTTCATAAGGCACTACGCCTGCAGCCTCAATCTCTTCCGCCGCCATTCCCGGGTAGTCACCGAGGAACTTTTTGATTGACCAGTGAGCTCGCCACTTAGCTTTTTCTTCTGCAGGAGCGAATGCGCCTACATTTGCTTGTTCGTTTCCAAATGCTTTTTCCATTTTTTTCAAATCTCCTTTTTGAATTTTATTATTTTTATCACTTTGAAATGCCGGCTTTACGGACCCTAACTTAAAAGATAGGGGCAAGTGAACTGTTTTTACAATTCAGAAAGTTGCGTTTAGGTTGTGTTCAATCCGGTTACTTTGCAGATTGCTTCTCCACAGCAGACAACGGGGCTGTAGCGGGTTGTCAAGGTTACGTCGACGGAGTCGAATTCCTGCTTTATTTCAACGTCACTCATCAAAGGGCGTTTTACTTCGCGGCTGCATCAGTCTGCAGCCTTAACGAAAAAGCCCAAAGGTGAGTATGCCGCTGACAGGTTCGGACCAGTGCTAAGAATGTATGCGTTTCCCGCGGGTACAACGTTGCTTATGTACAGTGACATGCCGTAGATTGAGCCGATAACGCCGTTCTGCATTGCACCCGGCTGCTCGCCATACTGCGCGTACAGCGAGAACTGGGGGAGATACATGACGTCTCTGGCGTTGATTGGGTTAAGCAGGATGCTGTCGGGGATGAAGTTTTTGCCTTCGATTGCTGCTTTGCCAGCCAAAATGTCTTTTGTGCCGAGCCCGCCGCTGATGGTGAATTCGGATCCTGTTGCGCCTAAGCTTTTGCCTGAGGCAGCAGTAGATGTTGCTGCGGCGGAGTCAAGAACGGTCATGCAATCGTTGTCTATGGTGTATGCCATGCGTCTGGCTAAGCGGCGAAGCTGGTTTTCAATGACTGGAATGTAGAGGTCTTCGATGTTTTCCCTGCTTATACGCTCGCGCAAGCCCTTCTTGTACGGCGTAATGGTGATGGTGCTGTACGGGGTGAAATCCATCTGTATTTCTGCGCCTTCGCCGACCTGGCTTATCGCGGCTGCTCGGCTGCCGTTTTCCTTGACGAAAGTCGCTGTTTTGCCAGCAACCAACGGAAACTCGGCGAGCAGCTTCTTGACGACAAGTGCCGGCATGCAAAGCTCAACGATTTTGCGGTGCAATGCGGGGTACGCGACGCCTCCTGTGTCAACGAATGTTAATGCGTCTCTAACGAAACTCATTTTGCGTCACCTTTTAGGGTATGCAGTAGATCAAGGCGTAGATGACGGTTCCAGACGTTGATGAAGCGGTTATGGCTCTGCCGATCCATTGCTCGGTTTTGTCAAGCTGCGTCTGCAACGCCGTCGCGGTCGCTGTGTCGTAGTATTGTGTTGCTCCGCCTGCTGGTGCACTCATCGCTGCCACTGCTTGGACCTGCCCGCTTGCGTCGCTGGCGATCCGCTGAGCCGTCGAGATGCTTCCTGAAGCTGTGACCCGTACGAGTCCTCTGCAGATAACCGTGATTGTTTTGCCTGCTGCGCCGCCGGTCAGTGCCACGCCGACTACGTCTTTGCGTAAGCCGTCGGTGGGTTTCACCGCTGGGATGAAGCCTGGATTGCTTATGTAGACGACTTGGCCTGCCGTGACGGTTGCTCCCGTGTCAACTTGCGCGCTGATTAGGTAGCGGTCGCTTACGAGTGCGGTTGTTCCTTCTAAAGACATGCAAATTCACCTTTAATGGAAACCCGTGAGTTTCTTGTGTGCTTTTAAGAGGTCTTTGAACCAGTCGTAATTGCCAAGCGCGTCACGCTGCATCTCGTCCGCTGCGACTATGCCTTTGCCGCTTGCATGCCTAGTCGCGTTGGCTTGCGATTCCTGATCGTCCGCGTTGTCGTCGCCGTCCTGTTGGGTTTGCTGAAGCTGCTTTGAAAGCTCGCTTATTTTGCGGCTTAAACTACGTTTGGTGGCTTTCTTCGCCACTGCGTCTTCAAGCTCAGCGACTTTCCGCTTCAGAGCTTCAACGTCGGCTTCGGAGTTGCTTGAGTTCGTTATTTGTTTTTCGAGGTCCTGTAGTTGCTGCATGAAGTCTTCGTATGTTACTTGTTTCGGCTGTTCTTCGTCTGGTGCCATGTTAATTACGCCTTGTGCTTTGTGTGGAGAAGCGCCCATCTGAGCTGTTATGTTCAGACAAGTGCCTCACCTCTCTTGCAAACAATTTGTTTTCAGGTTCTTGCAGCCTCATAGGCTTAGAACCCACATCCTTGTCATCTTTCATCGATAACTGTGAATCCGTCACCGCTCTGACGATGGCGTCCCATTGGTCGCGGTTCATGGCGGCGAAGAAGCCGACGGGTTGAAACGCGGTGTCCTTGTAGGCGGGGCTTGCCACGATGCTGAGCTCGCGGACTTTGGGTTTATGGATTATTTCCCAGGCACCCGGGCACAGGTGCACCAGCATGCCTTCTTTCCGCGTGGGTCTTTTGCATTTGCTGCATTCCACGTCGTCGCTGTCCACTTGAATGCTCACGTGGGTCACGTAGTTTCGGAGAATCTTCTCAATTAGCCGTTCCTCGCCTACCTCCGCACGGAAAAGCACGCGGTCGCCGTCCCGCTTAGCCTCAGAAACCTTGCCTACAACCATCAAAGCGCTTTCGGCGTGGTCAACCCTTAGCTGAGCCCCAACTAAACTTGTTGCAATGAACTCAAGATCTTCCTGTGGGACTTGCCATTTATTCGCGTTGACGCTTGTGTCGATGGCTACGCCTTCAATGTTGACAAGCTTCTCGCGCAGCGCATACTGTGCGTTGACGCCTTCCTGAGCCTTAAAAGGCACAAAATAACGAAGTTCCATCCAAATCACCTTCCTAAGCCTTAAGAATCAAACAGGGGCACCTGTTTGCCTTGAGCTAGTGTAGACTACTTCCTGCAAAGCGCGGAAGCTCTGCCAATCGCCAAGCAAACTGGGCTGCACTCTTGCGGCAGCTTTTCGGGTTTGTTTATTCTGTTGTTTCATCCAAAACACCATTATATAATTTGATACTTTTGAGGGGTTATTCGACGTTTGAGATTTGCATGTACGCATTCACAAATCTGCGCCGCCACTCGTCCCAGGCTCGGAAGTCAAGAAGCGTCTTGATTTCTGCTTTCAAATGCCCGTCAAGCCATTTGCGCACGGATTGGGCGTCTTTGAAGGTGGTTTTTTCGAACATGTAATTTTGGATTTCCCACCTTTGCGAGCCCCGAACTTTTCCAAGCGTAATCTTGACGCCCCTGCCGAGCTCTTTCACGCGAAATTTTTCGAACTTATCTGGGTCGGCAATACGATAGCGCCAAATAGTCACTGATTCTTCAAGTCCCGGCATGCCTAGTCGCCTCTTTGCTGTTTTTCGTTTAGCTGATCCATTACGCCTTTGACGGTTTTCTGCACGATTTTTTCTCCTTCGCTTTTCGGCGTGGGCAAAAGCTGCCGTAGCCCTTGGTCGTCGGGTTCCGCTGGGTACCCAAGCTGCATGCGCGCTTCCGACACAGTTATGATGCCGTTTTGCACGAGGTCGCTGATGAATTTGGCTTTGTCCTCTACGGTTGCGTCCCAGATTGGCCGCCACACGACTTTGGGGATTTCGACGCCTTCCCCGAACTCATCCTTAACCAACTGCTTAAACAGAACCGTTTCCAAAACGTCGCCCACGATTTCCTGAAGCATCCGCAGACGGGTAACGTACTCCTGCATGACGACGTCGGCTGTGGCGCGGTTGGTTCCTTGGCTTTCTCCGAGAAAAATCTTGGGGACTCCGAGGACGGCTTCGCGCTGCTTGTAGAGGTAGTCCAGCCAGAACTGCACGTTAACGTCCTTTGTCAGGCTGGGAAGCACGTCTACGGTGACGTCGCCACGGACGAAAACGTCGGTTGCTGCTTTGCGGTCTCGGAAGGCTTCCATAAGCGTCT
The DNA here is from genome assembly GCA_963722095.1 of Candidatus Bathyarchaeota archaeon. Classification (GTDB taxonomy): domain Archaea; phylum Thermoproteota; class Bathyarchaeia; order Bathyarchaeales; family Bathycorpusculaceae; genus Bathycorpusculum. The sequence goes on from CAVRJR010000001.1 coordinate 177,034, forward strand.
GGATCTGGGCGTCGCTGAAAGGCCGCTCCGCCGTGCCCGCTTTGACGATGAGCATGGGTTTGCTGTAGGTGTGGCAGATAACCGCCATGTCATCCTCGAACTGGTCAATCAACGCCTGAGTCTTAAGCAGCGGACGCAGCAAACTCGTGCCGTAGCTCCACTCATACCACCAGCTTTTGGCTCCCCACATAAAATGCACCATATCCTGAGCGGTGAAAACCACAGGCGGCACAGTGAGAAGCTGGATGTAGCCGAAAACGTTGCCGTAGGCATCGCGTCTTGGGCGCATGTAGACGGGGTCGAGGGGTTTTAGCCAGGTGACTTCGCCGCTGGTTTCATCTCGGCAAATCTCCAGGTAAGCGTTGCCGAAGACAAGCATGTCTGTCGCTGTAATGCGCAGGGTGTGGAGGATGTTTTGTTCGTCCAACCAATCGGTGAGCCATTCCCGTACGCCGTCGTCTCCGCCGTTGAGTTCGAACCCGTTGCTGATTGCCAAATTGACGGTGACATCTATGGCTGCCTTGACATAGGGGGTAAAGGTGTAGAGGTCTTTGTATTTGGGCAGGTCCTCGATAGGTGTGACTCCCCAGACGCGGTCCCATAGAGCCGTGTACGGCGACGTAACGAAGCCCACACCCGAACCCTTGAGCATATAGCGGCTAACGTAACCGTACAGCATCTCATCCTTCTTCCAACTAAGAGGCACCTCCTCCACAATCTGACGCTTGGCAACGTCAGGCGGCACCTCACGCTCAGCTTTGAAGCCCAGCCTCGCCTGCAGTTTTTCAAAGCCTTCGCTAATTTTTTCAGCAACAAAACTCATATAGATACACCTTAAATCATTATGACCCTGAGAAAACAGCCCCGGAATTAAGCCGAGAAATACTCACGTTTTGTCGTTTGTTTCTTTATGTCGTTAAACGCACTAAAAATAATGAGACCATAAAATAGAAATGAAAAAGTGTACTACCATGGTCTACTGTCAACAATTCTACTTAATTCTGGAAACCTACCGCGAAGGAAAGACTCAGCAGTTATCGTGTTAAAAATCGGAAAAGGTATCCTTGCATTTTGGTCTTTCTTTTTGTAGAACTCTTCTGCCTTTTTTATCTTTTTTGGAACATTCGAAATAAGTATAGGCGCATATCTTGAACGGTTATACAGAGTATCACAGATAACAAATACGCCATCATCAAGTGTTAGTTTGGTTATGGAAGGTTTTTCTATTACTTCTAGGGAGTTGCGCAAAATCTCCAAAGTTTCTATTCGCTTTGCGGAAGGTTTTTCTCCAAGGAATTTTGCAGAAAAACTATCAAAGACTTGTTTTGATGTTGTTGCGAATTGAACACCCTCAGGGAGTTCAGCTTGACGCTCCACTATAAGGCTTGCGACAAAAGTTGATGACTTCCAAAGCTCGTATACTTTTGGCGTCAACTCAAGCGGTCTGAAAGCTTCATGGAAAAAGGAATGACATAAAACTAGTACTATATCTGGTGATTTGTCGTCCGAAATAGCCATTTGAGCACCCGAATATTCACCAGATTAAGTCTTAGCGCGTTTGAGCAAATATGAAATAGGATTACCGTCAATTTTCTCAATATGATATTCAGGCAAGGAATTTACGTTTGTTGTTAGAATGACTAAATCGTCTGATGCCAAACCCATTTTTATGGCTTCATCCATTGCTCTACCTTGTAGAACTTTGACCTTGCGTATACGCATGTCTGCAGACATTTCCGATATAACCCCCGTACCTTCTGATTGAGGCATATTGTACATAACTCCTATTTAATCTTAACTCAGAATACTCTCCCTTCTTAAATATTACTTATGAAAGGACAGTATGAATTACTGCTCTAAATATCAGTACGAGAGGTATATAGAAATATGTTGGTGCTAGCACACAGTAACAAGCAACCTATTGGCTGGCAGTTTCCTTACTTGCGTTCTGAACCAGGGTTAGGGTTTTTGCAGCCTAGTGCTTGATTCCAGTTTAAATTAGCAGTGATAAGGTCAATAGTTTTTCAAAACAGCACTAAACCAATTTCTCAGACTTACCATTGCTCTTTTTTTCTGCAACGTATTTGAATGCACAACTTAGTGTGGTAGCATTGCTGCTCCTTTTCCAGGCAGCGGCGACTGCACAGCGCTCAGCACAGCGAGTGCCATGCTCCAGAAGACGTCGTCGTGTCCGCCGTCGGGGTGGCTGAAACGCAGGTGCCCCGTCTTCATAAGCATGAATTTTTCAACGTTAAGTTCAGCTGTCAAATCCACGTCGTCCAGCTTTTTGGCGGGGACGTAGGGGATTTTGACTTCGCCGTTCCGCATTTTTTCCCGAAGGATCGTCGCCATTTCCTCTTTGGATTGGACGGTGAAGGTGACGCCGGTTACGCCTTGGATGCCGCTGTGGCTCATGTCCTCGGTTATGTAGTTTCCGACGCCTGTCACGTCAGTGTAGACACTGCGGATGGTTCTCCAGCGGTCCTGCAGGCTCTTGACGTAGCCGATGACGCTGGCGTACTCCGTGTGCAAGGGGAAACGGTGAACATGAACAACCCGCAACTGGAAACCCTGCCTTTCCACGACCAAAACGACGCTGAAATCCTGCTCCTTCCCCAAATCCACGCCCACGTAAAATTCGCCCGTGGGCTGAGCCATAAAATCGTAGGGTGCAAGTTGGCTGTCGATGCAACTGACGATTAGGCTCTGCGTTAGCCACGCGTCGATGTCTTCGACGAATTCCGCCATGAACTCACGTTGGAACCGGTCAATCGGCAGTTGGCTACGCATCTCGTCGATGAAGCCCTGCTTGATTAAGCCGGCTTTGACGACTTCTTCGCAGGTTATGGTGTGTTTGCTGAATTCGGCTGCTTGACACATGCGGTAGTAGACGCTGTCTTTGCTCCAAGGCGTGCTGCTCGCGACTAAGGTGCCGTCCGTAGTGCTAAGCATGGGGTAGAGCACGTTGTAGAAGACAAGTTTGTCATCTTTGAAAAACGCGCTTTCATCGCAGATGACCTGGTTTGCCGTGTAACCCCTCAGCAACTGAGGGCTGTTGGGCAAAGCAACGATTTTGCTGCCGTTGCGAAACCTGATAGTGGTGCGCTGCATCCTCTCAACGAGCGCGACCCGTTTTTCTTGGGGGAGGCTGCCGAGGAAGTCTTGGATGCGGTCGCTCATAATCATGCTTTGGCGGAGTGTGGGAGCCACAATCAAGGTCAACGTCTTCGGGTAGGCGCATGCGAACCAGATCGCGCGCAGGGCGATGCAGGTGGTTTTTCCTGCTTGCCTGCTCCACCGTACCACGATGCGTTTTGCCCGATCCCGGAGAAGGCTAGCCTGGTAAGGTAAGACCTGAAACCCGAAAAATTCTTGGGCAAAAACAATGGGGTCTTCAGGCACAAATAGGCTCGAGGGGGCAGATTCAGGGGCCTTCTGACTTTCCTGGTGACTGCCCAGCATCCGCCGCAACCTTGTCCGCTACATTTGCCTCATTTAGCATCCCTCCAACGTACCAAGGTCACAGTCAATTTATCGTTAGTCAATTCAATTGGGTTATCGATAAAAATTGGATTTCAAGAAAATAGAAAAATGGTTGTTAGGAAAGCCGCTGGCTTATTGCTTGCTTGTTTGCTGTTTAGCTTTCAAGTCAGCGTTCTCCTTCCTAAGCAAGGCATTCTCATCCATCAAAGCCTTCATGACAGTGTTAAGCTGCGACATCATATCGTTGATGCGTAGATTCAACATTCCGATCTGTTGAACGATTGACGATGCTTCAGGAGCTGTTTGAGCAGTGGTTTCAGTCAATGTTAATTCACCTCCTTGTTCCCTTGAATTTGTTGTGTTAGTTACGTGATCGTATTATGCGGCTGCCTGTTTTTCTTTAAGCAGATTTTCTAATGTTTCGATACGCTTTGAGCAGCATTTCGAGCTTTTCGTCATTCGTCAAATTTCCGCCCATTATTTTCTGAACGCTTAAGTGCCAACCGTCCATTTTGTGAGCATCGAAGGAGCCGTCTGCATCTTGCAAGTGTTTAACAGTATCCGGGTCAACCTCGTTACCTTTTGTCATTTTGCGAATAAATCAAGGTCATCATAGGCATCAAAGCTTGACGGCTTGGGTGTGTTTACAGCAAATGGGTTGTTACGTTAACAGTGTTTGTTTGTCCGCCGACGGAATTAACTGTAATATAGTAACCCGCAGGCACAATAACTGTTGCACAAACAACGCCGTAACTTGAATATCCGTTTGTTTGCGCTACAGTGTACCAAGTTGATCGATCCGGCGATATTTTAACCAAAAATCCTTCACCCGCGCCTTGACATTGCGTAAACAAATAAACGACTCTGTCCGAAGCCCACGTACCGTAAACGCTGTTAAAGCTCCACGGACCAGTTGTGCAAACACCGGGACTTGACGTTTTGAGACTTGACACTGTTGCTACACCGCTTACGTTTAAAGTACCGCTTACGCCCATGTTGCCTGAGCCATCATCAAGTGTATTGTTGGGTGTCTTAACATTTGCATTCTGCGATTGTAACAGCAGGTTGCCTGCGTACGCAACTACAAAACTGTCTGTACCGTTAAAGCCGAATGCACATTTATCGACATTGTTAACCCGTTGGTCTAAGACGGTGGTGGTGCCGCCTGATGGATTAATCTTGATGTATGAACCGTTACATGTTATGTTGCTGCTTGCTCCTATCGCGGTGCAGTTTAGCCAACCTGCAAGCGTCAAGTCACCTGAAGTATCTAAATATGCCACTGCCCCGTTTGCGACACTGTTACCCCAAACAAAGTCTGGGCTGTTACCCCAACAACCCAACCCAGCTACCCACTGAACTCCTCCCGTGTTCAACGTAACGCTTCCTGAGCCCATAGCAGTTGCGTAGTTTGCATATGCTATTGAAGATTCACCGTTTTGTGTTGAATTAGCAATTTGTATCTGACCCGCGTTGTTAGATGTAGAAAACACTTGAAGTTTGTAAGCTGACGGGGACGTTTGGCTGTTACCGACAACAAGATAATTTTTAAATGCTGTTAAATTTGTTACTGTGCCGCCGTTCCATGTTGCGTTTTGCCAGATTGGATTCGCATTTGGTCCTTGGCTTGTTAAGACTTGACCGCTTGAGCCTGCAGAGCCGTTTATTTGCAGCGAGCATGTGGAAGAGCCGAACGCTAAGTTGATAAATCCATCCGTGCCGTTACCTGAAGTAATTTCAACACCGTTCATGTTTAAAGGTTGAACATAGTTTACATAGACTGCACCAGCATCCAACGCGCCAAGATAATACGGATGCGAGCTGTGAGTGAACGAGCCGACTCCAACGTTTGTGTCCGAAAGCAAACCCAGAACTCCGTTGTTAACCCAAATCAAATATGCATTAGCACCTGAAGAAGGATTAAAGATTACTGATCCAGCAACCCAAAGGCTTCGAGGAGTATACAAGTCACCGGACGACGCTATGCCGTTTAGAGGCGTGAACTCGCCAACCGGAGATGAAGTCCAATAGTTGAAACCCGAACTCGTGCTCAAGTCAGAATTCATGAAGGTTATGCCTTTGCAGGAGATGCTAGTCCAAGGATTGGTCTGCAGACCCAGATTCGTCGTTTTCGATGGATCCGGCGCTATCGTGGCTCCGCCGCTGGCTGAAGTCAGGTTTAACTGATCGCCACTGTCGCTGATACTGAAAGTCAAATATTTTGGTTGGTTTGGAGCCGATTTGTTTCCAATGATCAAGTTGCGAGTCCACATGGTCTGGAAGTAATTTGTCGAAGTGCCAACGCTTGATATGTTGTCGCTGCTTGGCTCAACGGCATTACCAGTCAGTATAATGTTGCCATGAGCAGTCAAATTGTTCAAATCCAAATGTGCAGGCGTTGCCATATCTGTCTGCGTTAGATAAAGTGTGCTATGCGAATTGTTCGTTATGTAAATTGGGCTTGACGTGGTATAGCTTGAACCAGGATAGCCTGGGACTATGTTAATGCTTTGAATTTGTCCGTTTACTATTACCGGAGCAAGTCGAGCTCCAGAACCATATTGGCTCACGACGGAGATTTGAGCCCAAGTGTAATTCTGACCATGCGCAGTGATAGGAACAGCCGTTATTACCCCATTGCTAACACTAAGGGTTGCAGAGGCTTGAGTGCCATCACCAGTGATCAAGACGGTGTCAGCACTGGAATAGTGTTGGCCACCATTCAGAACCGTGATGCTTCCAACCTGTCCGTTGCTTATGTTGGCCTCAAGTATAGCTCCAAAACCGCCCACTGAAACGTCAGCAAAAATGTAGCCACTTCCAGAGTTAGTAACCGCAATGCTGGTTATGGCACCATGGCTGTCGACACCTGTTATTGTTGCTTGGGCTCCCGAACCGTCACCCAACGTATCTGTTAGGATAAATTTCGGTTCGTCCGTTGTTGATGCAAAGCCGTGACCCATCATTATTGCTCCTCCTCCCGTTGCTTTCCAAGGGTCACTGCTTGTCCCCAAGAAGCCATACGCTTCGATGTCTTGCGCTGAAAATCCTTGCGTAGTTTGCAGAATTGGGTCCATGCCTTGAGTAGTAAAAAGATCAACCCAGCAAGGGTAATTTCCTGGTTGTTGATTTCCCGCTTTTATAGACAGCATATTATCAATAGTTGCATTAGAATATTCAGTTGTCGTTGAAGCTGGAAAGGCTACAATGCAACCATACCAAGTGCCAGTTTGCCCGCCAGATATTGTTGTGCCAGAATTATAGTTATTATAACTAATTGTTGTAACGTTTCCTAACGCCGCCAGAGAGTTTCCATAAGAATCAGCTGAGCCATCATAGAGTGAAAAGCTGTTGGTTGTCGGGGTAGTCTGTGACTGCCCTAATACGAAAACACCGCCTACGACTAGTTCATTTGAATTTACTGTTCCCGTGAGAGCCCCAGTATTTGTAGTAGTGCCGCTATTTGTGTTATAATTGCTTGTTGGGTCGGGTTGAGAGCTTACACCAGAGTATTCCATAATTATGGCTCTTATGCCTGCAGTTGGTGCGCTATTGAGAGTTATTATTGCTGTTGGTGAAGCGCCAGCACTAACGACACCTAGCCATATCTCAATATCAACATATCCAGATGTGTATTGCTGTCTTAGACCCCAACCCACGCGTTCTTGTGATATGTTAGCAACACTTGAAGCGCCATTGGTGTTATAAGAGCTTACTACAGCTATCAAGACGTCTGGCCGCGTCGGCTGACTAGAAAGTGTTATGGCGACTTGGTTTCCTGTTGATGAAAACCCATTAGCGCTTTGTTTCCATGTTATGCTCATTCTAACCTTTCACCTCTTCTTCATTAACTGATCTATTTTCGATTTTCATTTTACTTTCTCTATGCTTGCTGACTTTGTTGGTCATTTTGTATCACTTTGATTTCTTTCTTGAAATTACTACAAGTTGGGAGCCAATGTTCTTCTAACCGAACTCTTGATTTCACTTTTGATAATAGAAAAGTTCAACCTGAAAATAGCGATGAAAACCACAAATATCTTAAACGGCGCAAACTTAATTTGTATCCAATCGTAATTGACAACTATGGGTTATGTGAATAGAACGCTTTGCATTGCATTGCTGACCATCTTAGTTAGCGGGTTGTTTTTTGTTAGTATTTCCCGCAATTCATTTGCGCAGATAGGTTCACATTATACGCCCGTCGCTGGGGACATCGTTTCAGACACGACATGGACACAAGCAAACGGTCCATATTACATAACAGGTCCAGTGACTGTGGATAAGGGCGTGACGCTCAGAATTGAGCCAGGGACTTCTGTACTTTTAAACGGATACGCATTGCTAGTGAACGGCACTCTGCAGGCAGAGGGCGATCCAAACAAATTGATACAATTCTACACGGCCATAGATAGTTCTTATACTGGATCAATTGTTTTTACCCCGTCTAGCAGCGCTTGGAACGTGCAAACTGGCAGTGGCAGCATTATCGAAGACGCATATAGTGGAGGTGATTTTCGCATTATCGTAAGTAATGCGTCTCCAAAAATAACGCAAAATCTGGATTTTGGCAGCGTAACTGTTAACGGAGGTTCACCTGTAATTTCCAGCAACAGACTCAGTAATCCAATAACGGTTAATGATGGTTCACCCATAATCACCAATAACACCCTTGTGGGTTCGGGGCAATATGCTATTGGTCTTTTTAGCTCAAGCAGGGCTGTCGTGTCTGATAACCACGTTAGCGGTCAAACTTTTTCTCAGGGCGGAATAGCCGTTGGCGGAGGCACACCTGTTATTGAAAGGAATTTAATCGATGCCGCCAATATCGGAATTGCCATTTACGGAAACTCACAACCCATAATTGAAAATAATACAATTGCTAGTGACACAATAGGCGTAAACATCTATAATTCAAATGGCGCATACGCTGGTTCACCAACGCCGACAATGGCATACAACAATTTTGAGCAGAACAGCCAGTACAACATTTACTTAGGTCAACAGGGTAGCTATGGCTCGACCGCACCTAACGTCAATGCCGCAGATAATTGGTGGGGAACAACTGACTTATCGATCATTAACCAGACGATCTACGATCATAAAGACAACTTCAACATGGGAACAGTAACCTTCACGCCGATTTTAACCGCGCCAAACGCGCAGGCCGCGCCTGACCCGAACGCGCCCATACCGACACCTAACCCTCAAACAGCAAACCAACCCAGCCAGCCCACAGCCACCAACCCGCCGACGTCAGCCTCAAATCAAAACAAAAATGAAACATCAACCTTCAGCCAAACCGACCTTTTGGCCATAATTGCAGTGCTGCTAGCAGTAATCGTCGGGTTAAACGTTGCAGTTATTGTTTTCTGGCGCAGATCAAAACAGCCAAAAGCCAAAGCGGGAACTGAAACAACCTAAAATTCACCCGCAAATTTACACCGACGGGGATTCTTGCCAGCAGTACTCGTAGGTGTAAGTAAATTTGTCTTTTCGGGGCTTCTTAGCCTTTTTAAAGGAAGCTTTGGCGGTCGATATTTCCATGGTGCATTTCTCCTTCAACGTTCTGTTACCCGTTAAATGTTTGAGCAAGGATTCTTGGGGGAAAGGGGAGCCGCTGTCGAGGTTTAGGCTTCGGGAAGCACATGGGAGCTGAAAAGCGCGGGTAGATGGTTTTCGCCGCCATGCCAATGCGACAGATCCAGATGCGCTTGCCGAAGCCGAAGTGGGAGGGGGCAACCTTGCAAAACCTTGGCCCGAAGCAAAAAACATGGGCGGAAAAGCAAGCAAGCTTCAGGCGCAGTGGCGCTCGTGGGAGCTTTATTCAGGCGCCCTCAAACTTTCTCGGCGGCTCCCAGCATCCAAACCCGCGCATGCATCAGCCGCAGCCGTCTTTTTGAGCATGGCTTCCAGCTGGTCGAGGTCTTTGTCAATTTGGCGTTCACCGATTCAATTGAAATGTCAGATGAAAATCTCTAATTTTAAGAAAAAAGAAAAATGGTTGTTAAGCAAGCCGCTGGCTATTGCCTGCTTGTTTGCTGGTTCGCTTTTAAGTCAGCGTTCTCCTTCCGCAGCAAGGCGTTCTCATCCATCATAGCTTTCATGACGGTGTTGAGCTGAGACATCATGTCGTTGATACGCAGGTTTAACACGCCAATCTGCTGCATGACAGGCGAAGCCTGAGAATACGCTTGAGCCTTAGATTCATCCAAATTGATCGCCTCCTTTGCCGTTGAATTGCACACCTTAAAGATTTTTTATCGCAAAAAAAGCGCGGTTAAGCTGTTGTTTCGCCGAACAACGCCATTCCCGCCGCGCACGCGAGCGCATACGTTGCATAAACTGTGCGACTCGTATTAATGCTCGAATTTGCGAATGGTGGCGACGCGCTGGATGGTGCGGAAATCGGAATAACAATATATCCGTTCGCTACTTGCTCGATCGTAATCGCTATTACTGCGCCGCTTGGCGTAATTTTTGGCGTGGCAACGGCGACTGTTAATGGTGCAGGTTGTTGTTGGATTGCTGTTACGTTTTGTGCCATTTAATCACCACCTTTCAACATCTTCAACTGTAACCGTAAATCCTCAATTTCTGTCTGCAATGCCTCAATTTTAAGGTCCTGCTCATCACCTTTCAAAGACAACTGTTTAAGGCAACCAACAGTGAACCCGAATCTCTTACCGTTACTCGTAAACCCCTTCTCATCAAGCAGAAACGGAAAGGCCTGCGCCATATCGATCTTTTGCACTCCGCCTTCATCAATGACCTTATAACCTTTAACAAAGGACAAATCATCTAAATAGTCAAATCCGTAACAACTGTGCCCGGAGCCGCCACTGTTATGTTCGTACACATATTCAGCGTAAACGTAGTTCCACGGTGACGTTGAGTTGCCAACATAAAAGCCGCTTCCTCCTGAACGAGGTAAAATATTATCTGTTGCGATTCCTGCGCTGGTTAATACAGTATTTCCGTTAAGAGTCAGAGTCAACGACGTACCAATAGGATTAATGTAACTGCAAAAGACTGCGCCGCAGTCTAAAGCTCCAAAGTAGCCTGAGTAGCCGTCGTGTCCTGACCCTTGATAAAAAGCAGAGTAAGAAGCACCCAGCGTTAGGACCGCCGAGTTCGACCAAATGAGATAGGCCGCATAACTACGATTTACGTTTGCGCTGAATTGCAAGCCACCCGCCAAATTCTGGTTGCCGTCAACGTAGAAGTCCCCTGAGGTTTGGATGCCGCTTGATGGCGTTGCGCCTTGATAGCCACCGCCTGAAGTTGTCCAAGTGGTAATGTTTGCGCCGGTTGTAAACTCAAAATGCCCCGTCGTAATCAAGTCGTTGTTGAAGTAGAATTGCAAGCCGCCGTTGCTGATGAAATGAATGTAACTTGAGTTCTGTGCACCTATCGTAACTGACGAGGACGCCGACGCTATGCGTAGGGTGGCGTTGTTGTCTACGGAGAGGTAACAGCCTGCTAAATCAAGGTAACCTGCAAGCGTCAAGTCGCCAGAACCATCAAGAGTCATTCCCAAAGCAAGATTGCTATAAGTGTAAGTGTTTGGTGCTTGAACATAAAACTCTAAATGTGGCGTAAGATAGTTAGGCGATGCCCCAGTATTTACTAAACGAATGGCTCCGCAATAATTCCCCCCACCATTTGAAAACAAAAGTTCAGTAGCGTCACCTATACTGCTTAAACCTGTGCCTTCCACGGTCAATAAAGTGTTGACACCTGAACCATTCGTAAGAGATTTATAAATTAATATTGGGGTGGTTACTGTGCCGCCGTTCCATGTTGACGATGACGGAACCCAAACAGGATAACCCGAACTGTTCAAGCTTAAGAAGTAACCGGAGTAACTTGAGCCGCCGTGACCTGCAGAATCATACAGCGCGTTGTTGATTGTAAGGTTGTTGAAGTATCCCCAGTACCATGGGTTAGATGTTCCGCCGATGTTGCATGTGTTGCTTATACCAGCGACGCCTAAAGTGCTTAAAGCGGGAATCAGCGAACCGCCGACTGTAACATAGTTATTTGGCATCGTAGTGTTGTTTAGGGGTTGAAGATAGTTAGTGAAGACTGCGCCAAAATCCATTGCCCCAAGATGGTAGGTTACGCCGTTGTAAACGTAGGAAGCATTGAAGCCGTGAACCGTGTTGTCGCAGAGTAACGCTATTGTGTCTATGTCTACCCACACCATGTAGGCGTATTTGGTGTTTGTCTGTTGGTTTTGCGGGTTAAATATTAAATCGCCTGCCAGCCAAATTGAACGTGGGATGTAAAAGTCGCCGCCTGACGCGATACCTGCTGATGACGTGTGGCCTAATGGTGTTCCAGTGCCTATTGCGCCTGTCCAATAGCTCAAAGTTGAATTTGAGCTCAGGTCGGGTTTCATGATGGTTAAGCCTTTGCAGGTGATGCTGCTCCACGCATTGGTTGACGAACCCAAGTTCATCGGTTTGGACGGATCCGGTGCTATTGTACCTCCGCCTCCGGCTGAAGTCACGTTTATTGTAGTGCCAAGGCTGTCGATGCTGAAAGTAAAGTATTCTGGCTGTTGCGGAGCCGAATTGTTGCCGATGATCAAACCGCGGGTGTACATCATCTGGAACATATTCATCGAAGTGCCAACACTGCATGAATTGTCGCTTCCCGGTTCGACTGCTGAGTGGCAGGTTAAATTACCCAAATCCAAGTTAGCAGGAGTATATAAGTTATTCATCACTAGAAACAGCGTGTCGTAATTACCTGAAAAGTTAGTTGTCTCGGCCACGTTCCAAGGTGGGTTGCCGCTCCCCGTATAGATATTCAGCGTGTGTTGGTCAGTTCGGTTAAAAAGTGACCCAATGCCGCCGCTTGTCATACTTGGAAAGCTACCACTCCCGCTTTGAACTGGAACACCAGAATCGGTCAGACATATCAAAGGCCCTGATAGCGCAACTGGCGGTGCACCACTTCCAACCCAGCCGTGCCCAATACAGAAAGCGCCTCCGCCTGACGATTTGGAAGGATCGGTTTGACTGCTTATGAAGCCATAAGTGACAAGGTCGTTCTTGGTCATCAGTGATTGGTTAACCTGCAGAATTGGGGCGCCGCCCATGCCTTGAATTACGCCCATGTCAATCCAATTTCCCTTTGGTCCGTCGATAGTTAAGACTCCCTGAACTTCTAAATTTCCAGAAATCGTTTGGTCTGCGTTGGCCGGATCAATGAGGGCTACAGCAACATAAACCCAATTGCTGGATTGATTGAGGGCGGCGTTCGCCGTAAATTTCCAAGAATTGTTGCGGTCACCGGAGCACTCAATAGAATCGCCCCCGACGCTCTCGATGCATGCGGTTGCGTCAGGATAATTATCCCAGAAGGTCTCTCTATCTAGCCAAGACATGAAATTGAAAGCCGATCCTGTTGGACTTCCGCCACAGTCAATTCCCAGAGACTGGAAAACAGTTTGATGGAAAAGACTACTTCCAAGGCTTATTTCAACTTGAGGCGTTGTTGAATTTCCTGTGTAGACATTGCTGCTGGGGGTGGATTGATTAACTCCGTAATAAGAAACTGAACCACAACCTCCATGGAAACCTTGTGAATTTCTCATGGTAGCAGTTATTGTTGTATAACCTGGTTGTTGAGGACTCGTTGTAGGGTTAAGTAGATACCACACTTCGTGCATGACATTGCCATTTCGTGTTTGTGTTAATGGAGTTGCTGATTGAGAACCTACTGTAACGGAGCTTATGCAATAATCGGTGTACCCTGAGTAATTACAAGCAATTCCAATCAACAATATTCGGTTATTACCAGATCCAATGACATGGTTCCAGCTTACTTGGCTGCTGCTTGAATCTTGCGAGGTACCGCTATAGTTGTCACAGACTACCATCTTGTTTTCACCTCATTGAGTAGCTTTAATGCTGAGGTCGCTGACGACATTCCTGACATAGTATTTGCCTTTCTGAAGAAATGGGCAAGCACTAGCCAATTTATTTCTGTCTCACAATGTTGTTTGTTCATACTTACCAACTGAATTACTAGAAGTTTTCTTGAAATAATTCAAATCAGGACAAGTTTTTTATCCTGAAGCAAATGTTAAGATGTATGGGTAAAAAATGCAGAAACTTGCCTACATACTATTAATGCTGACTATTGTGGTTCTTGGGCTTATTTTTGTTGGCAATGTACCTATCGGCAATGCTCAGAAGTGCACAAACGTCAGTGGCATAATCAGCCAAGACACAACTTGGACACCATCAAATAGTCCCTACAACTTCACAGGGACTGTAACAGTAGCGAGCGGTGTAACGTTAACTATTGAACCAGGCACTCAAGTGACCCAATTTGTCGGTGTTACTTCATATATTTCACCCGAGGACACGCATTTACTCGAGGTAAACGGCACGTTGCATGCGGAAGGAACCGATCAGGACTTAATTGAGTTTGGAAATATCAGAATAGGTTTTGTGTCATCAAGTCCGGGTTGGAACTCTCAATCTTCCTCCGGCTCGATATTGCAATATACAACAGGCGAGTATGCTGTGGGAACGGACAATGCGTCCCCGAAAATAGATAATAATAATGTGCTCTTTGTTGGCGTTTACGGCGGCTCACCAATAATCTCCAACAATGTTATCGTAACTAGTATGGACATTGAAGCTGGCTCCCCCGTCATTTACAATAACACACTCACAGCAGAATCTGGAGGTTATCAAACAGAACTTCCTGCCGTCACTTTTGAGGGACAAAATTCTGCGTTATTTTACGGCAATCATGTCACCGGCGATTTGTCGGTAAGCGCAGGGTCGCCAGTGGTTGAGAGCAATTTTATCAGCGGTTCAGTTGTCCTAAGCGCGGGGTCGCCTAATGTTGAGAATAATCTTATCCAATACGGCGGCATAACAGTTCACGGCAACACAAACCCAGTTATCGAAAACAACACTATCGCCGCCTGCAGTATCGGAATAAACATTTATAACTTAAGCGGCTCACCTGCCCCCACCATAGCCTACAACAACTTTGAGCAGAACAGCAAGTACAACATTTACTCAGGTCAACAGGGCAACTACAGTTCAACTGCCCCGAACGTTTACGCCGCAAACAACTGGTGGGGAACAACTGACCTTTCAGTAATTAACCAGACGATCTACGATCACAAGGACAACTTTAACGTTGGCACCGTGACGTTTACACCGATTCTAACTTCGCCTAACAATGAGGCTTCGCCTGACCCGAACGCTCCCATATCGACGCCTAACCCTACTCAGACGACAAACCCAACAAGCCAACCGACCGGTGAGCATAGCCAAACAACAAACACACCGACCCCAGCTTCAAATCAAACCAAAAACCCTGTATTCAGCCAAACAGATGAGCTTTTGGTTGTTATTGCCGTGTTGTTGGCGGTGATTGTCGCGCTGAACGTTGCGGTTGTAGTTTTCTGGCGCAGGTCAAGACTGCCGAGGACCAAAGCGGAAATTTAACTTGACTGAAATTCTTGCCAGCTGTACTCGTAGGTGTAGGTAAATTTGTTTTTTCGGGGCTTCTTCGCCTTCTTAAAAGAAGCTTTGGCAGCCGAGACTTCCATGTGACAATTTCTCCTTTGATTTTCCGTTACCCGTGAACTGTTTGAGCAAGTATTCTTGAGAGTGGGGGAGCCGCATTCGAGGTTTAGGCTTCGGGTGTGCATGGGAGCTGAAAAGCGTGGGCGGATGGTTTTTTTCGCCATGCCTATGCGACAGATCCAGATGCGCTTGCCGAAGCGAGTGGGAGGGGGCAACCTTGCAAAAATGGCCCGAAGCAAAAACATGGGCGGAAAAGCAAGCAAGCTTCAGGCATTGCAACGCTCGTGGGAGCTTTATTCAGGCGCCCGCAAACTTTCTCGGCGACTCCCCGCAGCATCCAAACCATGCAGCCTAAGTCTCTGCCGCTGCTTCACACACCACACCACCAAGCAAGAATGAATTGAATTCGAGCTGTTCACGTTTGGAAAACAAGATTTAAAGAAAAAAGAAGAGGGTATTTGGCAAACCACTAGCTTACTGACTGCTGCTAGTTTGTTGACTTGCTGTCTGGAGTTGAGTTTTCAGGTCAGCGTTCTCCTTCCTAAGAACCGCATTCTCGTCAGCCATCACCTTCATAACATTATTAAGCTGAGAAGCCAAATCGCTTATACGCAAGTGCAAAAAACCTATTTGCTGCACCAAGGCGGGGGGCTGAGGAATGTTCGAAGCAACCGCTGTAGTAGATTGTGACAATCTAACATCACCTCCTGTCTTATTGAAGGTCAGAAATTGTCAATAGAAATACGCGGTGACGTAAACGGTTTGATTAGTTACTTGTATAGTTTCTGGATCAGTGTAAACGTAGTTGTTGCCATTGTTAAAGCAGATGAAGTAACCAGAGGAATTGTCCACGTAAAGCGTATGTGGACCCGCGAGCACTTCTATCGAGACGTATCCCGTTCCGACATAATTGTTGTCTAAATAGATGCCTACGTTGCATTGTTGTAAACCTCCCCATTGATTGTAACCGACAGCAGTTACAATAAGCAATTCCAAAGGTAGCGCGACGAAGACAGGCTGTATCGAGTGGTTTGCCGTCATTGATATGTTTATCGTGGTGGAGGTTCCAGCATTATTTCCGTCAAGCAACCAGTAGCTGAACGCATTTCCATAAGTTGGAGTAGCCGTCACCTGAACATTAGTGCCAGAATCGTAGAGCCAATTGCCAACCCCAGGATTCGAGGATCCGCCTCCTTGCGGTGCAGCAACAGTTAACGTGTATGTCCGTTGAAACGTGGCTTGCGCTCTGAAGTCGTAGGGCGGCATTGAATAATTGAAATAAGCTCCCATATACGTTTCAACGAGTTGATTGGTATCATTGTTGTATAGAGTCCAACACAAAACCCGATAACCACTATTAGGCGTTGCCGAGAACGCAATAGCTGCACCACAGTTGTAAGTTCCACTTGCAGGAGAAGAAACTGTTCCTTGACTAGAATCCCAGTTTACAGTTAGCTGGTACGGTATGCCGGTAAAGCTTGGAATAATTGAAGTGTCATGCGTTACACTGCCCAACGTGATAGTATTTACGGGTCCCTGATCAACATTGTTAACATATACATGTGAGGTTACATAGCCTGAGTTTGGTGTTATAGTGTAGGTCCGCGAAGTCCCATAAGCCCATGGTGTTTCTTGATTAGTCGGAGTGATTTGTCCGCCATATGACTGCACGGGGGTTACTGTGAATCTGTTGCATATGCAGACTGATTGGTAAACACGATAAATATTCACATTTCCTCCACCACCGTTACCCGAGCAATTACAATTGGAATCACATCCATCACATAAGGCCAAGCTTACTCCAGTGTTAGGTTGATTATTTGTTAGAGACAAAATGTTGATAGCATTTGGAGCATCGTTATAGCCGCCAGAGGCAGATAATATAGGATGAGTAGCTAAGTCCACGCTGTGAAACATATGGTGACCAGCAATATTTGTATGGTAAAAAGGAGCCCAATTACTACTGTTAACCTTGATGCTAAATTGGACATCGGCAGTTGAAGCGTCGTCCGCAGGATGTTGGCCGGGTATAACTACATTGTTGAAGTTGAAAAGGCAACTCATTTTACCTACATAACCGTTATATTGATCTGGTGGGTTTGTCCATGTCCATTGAACGGTTTGTCCTGGAGCAATAACAGGAACGGTATTATCACCACCAAACGCTGTCGCGCTAACGTGACCACAAGGTTCATAGTTAGTTCCTCCGTTGCATGGGTAATCTACCCTATTGGGGATTTCGCCTTGCTGTGGCGCGTGATAAACTTCCTGAGAGCATTGATTGCCCATTTCAACGGTAAGATCTTGCATGCTGTATTCCCGAATAATTCTTGCTCCGTTAACATGGACTGTCCTTCCATACGGATCGTTGTTGGTGAATTTAATAGAATTGATACCAGCACACAAGGGATCATTGGGATTAGAAGGAGTGATATTTAATATTCCATTCTGCCCAAATTCGATCAAAAGCGGTTGGCCATTGCTGTCGGTAGCGGGGGCGAAGTCTTGAGTTTCTGTGACATCGTGACCTGCTTGACCACTGAGATAATGGGGCGTCCCTTGGCCATAGCCATTAAGCCACATTGTTATGGGTCCAACCTCTTGATTCGGGTGCGTATTATCGTCTGTATGGATAGTGTATGTAAAATTGCAGACTTGTGTTGTCCCCGGGCCCTTGTGTGGCTTGTTATTGTTTGGGTCATAGACATTTCCAAAACCGAAACATTGCGGTCGCGTGAGGGTGAAGTAAATAGTCTTGGAGTTAGAGTCACCTGCTAGTAATTCTATAGAATTGGTATCTCCGTTCGGATTCCAAATCGTTACGCCCCATCCACCAGAAGAGAAATTGTAAGGGTTGCATTGTTGATCAGGTTTTACCTCATTGTTAAAACTTGGCATAATTTCCACCTCCCATGGTATTGACTGTTTCATTTTCGGTCGTTTGTGCGTTGACTACATCCTTGCAGCACTGAAAATGCGTGCTCAGACGCTGCCACACATTGTTTATGTTTTTTGGTTTGTACATTTGTGTCACTTTAAAACCTGATAGATCGGAAATAAGAATACTCAATTCAATTATGATGATTATTGATTGATTGCATATTTTTTTATACTTGAAATCGCTAAAGGTCTTGCAGGTGTCTTGAACTGTCAAGGGATAAATGGGTTGTAATACTTGCCATTGTTACTCTATTATTTTCATCTTATGAACTAAAAGCACAATCGCTTTTCAATTCAACCGTTACAGCAACCCCTCAAAATTCCGTCAACACTGCGCCCGCAGGCGCACTTATAGTTCCTAACGAATATCAAACCATCCAAGAAGCTATTGATAATGCAAGTGTGGGACAGACAGTTTTTGTGGAAAGTGGAACCTATTATGAGAGCGAATTGGACATTACTAAACCATTAACTTTAATGGGAGCAGGTCAAAACCAGACTATAGTCAATTTTTATGCACAATATCTTTATCCCGGTAACTATCCACCTGCAATTTCAATCGAAGCTTCAAAAGTAGCGATTTCAGGATTTACGTTAGCAGGTGGTGAAGCAGGAATAGAATTAGTAGGTGGCAATCAGATCAGAATTACACAAAACAATATTATTAGCAACGTTGGCAACGGAATTGCAAGCGACCATGCAACTAATAATTTAGTAATTTCTGAAAACAGCATAATGAATGATTACGGAGCTATCGGAGTAGAGGGCAATAACCTGTTAATTTCTCAAAACAAAATATCAAATAACACCTTTGCAATAAGCGTAAAAGGTGAAAATGAAGTTATAAGCGATAACATTTTGTTCAACAACTCTTTCGGGATTACAGTTGTTAGTGGTACTTCAAATCTGGATATTCAAGGTAATTGCATATCTGGTTGCAAAGGAAATAACCAAGTAGCTAAAGAAATTGGATCAAATTATGAATTTGGTTTTGGTATTCAGTTTCGCGAGGGCAACAGTAGTTCAATTGTTCGCGATAATAGCATTTCTGCGAATACAGTTGGGATTGATGTAATTGAACCAATTGCGGATAATGTTTCTATCGTGCAGGGTTCAGGTAACGAAGTCTATCAGAACAATATTGTTAATAACACTCAAAACGCTAAAGTTGAAATTAACGGTTTGAATGCCTCGGGTAGCGCAAATGGGGTGACGATTGTTTCATGGGATAACGGCAAAGTCGGCAATTACTGGAGCGATTACAATTCAAAATATCCAAACGCCGTCGAAATTGACGCTTCAGGAATAGGCAACACGCCTTACGTGATAGATCAAAATAACATTGACCGTTACCCCTTGATGCAGCAGGTCAACATTACCACTGAAGAAAAGCCAACTGCGGTAATTTCTTTACTGACGGCCGCCATTATTACATTAGTGGCTGTCTTAATTGTTGTAACTCTACTTCTCATTTTCGCTCGTTATAAAACAAAGAAAAAATAGAGACCCCTTGATTTTATAGGTCGCCATATTCTGGGTTGGGCACATCGGCGCCGCATTTTTGGCATTTGTAGTTGCGGATGCGTTTCTTTCGGCATTCTTCGCATCGGCTTTGAATCACGGAGGTGCCGCACGTAGGACATTGCAAATCAACAACTTTCATGGGTGTTCACCTCTCAGATTTTGGCTGCTGGGAAAACGTGACGGAGCCAACCCAGGCGGTTGGGGCAGAGAAGGCGCAGGGTTGGATGCCGTAGAGGCTGGCGGGGTTTGCCAAGTTGCATTCAAAGCGTACCGCGTAGCCGTTTTCTTTGGAGGCATTCGGCTCTTCAAAATGCACATTAACGACGGGAATTTCCAAAGTCAATTTTTCCATTTTTTTCTCAACTCTTTGATTTTGTCAACTACCTTTCTGACGTACGATCTTATGGACTAGAGAGGGAGCCGCTGTCGAGGTTTAGGCTTCGGGAAGCACATGGGAGCTGAAAAGCGCGGGTAGATGGCGTTTTGTCGCCGTACCTATGCAGCTGAACCTGATGCGCTTGCTGAAGCCGAAGTGGGATAGGGCAACCTTGCAAAAAATTGGCCCGAAGCAAAAACATGGGCGGAAAAGCAAGCAAGCTTCAGGCGCAGTGGCGCTCGTGGGAGCTTATTCAGGCGCCCCCAAACTTTCTCGACGGCTCCCAGCATCCAAACCCGCCGCGTTTGCCTTGGCTTCGGCGGCTGCGGTTTTCCTAAGCATCGCCTCCAACGCATCTAAATCCCTGTCAATTTGCCGTTCATCCAGCCCCTTAGCGATGCAGTTGATGATCTGCGCGGTGTAGGCGGCTATGCGGGCGTAGAACTGGCGTTCAGCAATGGTTAAGGGGCGCTGTTTGCCTTCTTCGTCGACGACGTACTTGACTTTGCCGCGGGCGTAGTTGCTGGCGATTTCAAACAGCTCTTCCAGTTGGATCATGAGTTTGCGGCGTGTGTGCTGCGTGTCAACGTGGAAGGTGCGGCGCATCTGGCCGACACGCACATTGACTCGTCTATCAAGACTTAACCTATAACGCATAATCTCACCCGAAGAGGGTACCTAGTATTTACAACAAAATTCCAATGTAAATATGGGATTTCAACATGAATCCGGAGCTTGCAGGCTTCCCGTACCCCGCGGATCAATCAAAACCTCACCCTTCTCAACATCTGGAACAAGATGCACTTCAACTGGTTCGGCGAGCTGCGTCATGACGTCGAGGCGGGTCATTTTGGAGACGGCTTCGCCTAGCGCTCGGTCGTAGAAGCTGCCGCGTAGGATTATGCCGCGGATTTTTCGTTCCTGCATTTTTCTTTGGTTTCGTTTGTGCATAGAATCAACTCGACGCCACTCAAAGGCGGCGAAAGACGAGTTCGGCTGGAGAGTCAGGCGCCTATGCGGGTCAGGTAGCTTTTGACGGCTTCTCTGACGAGTTCGGCTCTGGTGGGGTAGGCGTATGTTTCATTTATGACTTGGTCGATCCGTTCTGCGAGCGGGCGGGGTAGTTTGATTGTGACCCAGTCTGAGTCTGCCATCCTTGTGTCACCGTTGACACACCCATGTCTTGGGTCACATATAGGCATTTCGAACAGCAAACACTCAAACGCTCACCGCAAACCCGCCGCAGCTTCGATAACTTTACACAGTAAAATTTAAATCCACCTTACTCACACATGAATCATCAGTGACAAAACATGTCTTCTGAAGAACCCAACTTCGACGACTACACAACCGTAAGACTACCCAGAGAACTAATGGAAGAAATAGACCAAATCATCAAACGCGGAACAAGAGGATACAAAAGCCGATCAGAATTCATCAAAGAAGCCATAAGAAAACGCTTCGAAGAACTCCAAGCCGCACAGCCCATACCTAAACTGCCGCCGCTGGAGCACTTCAACGTCGACGAAGAAGGAGTCCGCATTCTAGACAGAACCCTAGCCACCAAGACGACAAACGGCAGAATAATAGACGTGTACTTTAAACCTGACAGCGTATGGTGCGATTACTGCCAATCCAGCAGTTGCCGACACATCAAATTCGCGCTGGATCTTCCTGCGGTGCATGAAATCCTAAGCAAGAAAGGCTGGACAATCAAACCGTAAAACGAGAAAAAGTTTTAAAGATAGGAAAATAGAGGAAGAACTTGTAGGCAACGGCGTTTATGCTATTCGCCTAGGATTCTTCTGAAGGCTGGGTACATTTCGGCAGCACGTTCTTGCATTAGCAATTCATAGTACTGGTAGATGATGCCTACTGACAGCAATATGCCTGTTCCCGTGCCGAAGGTGCCGAAGAAATCCGCGCCTCCAGCTACAAGTCCGACGATGATGCCTCCGAGCACCGTGACGACTGGAATGTAGCGTTTAAGGACGGCTTCGATGGGTCTTCCTGATCTGCGGTAACCTGGAATCTGCATGCCTGAATCCATGAGTTGCTGTGCCACTTTTGCTGGGCCTAAGCCGCCGACTTCGAGCCAAATCAGTGAGAAGACCGCGCAGAAGGCGACTAGGATGCCTATGTAGCAAGCTGCTCTTATGGGGTCAAGGGCAACTTGCTGGAGGTTTGCTGGTGCGGTAAGAAGGTATGAGAGACCGCTTACGGGTGCAACGCTGGTGCTGCCGGTTGATGTGTTAACCGTCGCGTTGAACTGTCCTATTATCGTGAAAAAGAGATTGTGCGCCGAAGGCGGCGGGCTGCCCATTTGGCTCCAAAGCAGCTGTGAGAAGAAGTAAACGTTTGCAAACAACGCTGACGCAAAGATAACTGGCAAGTTCGAGACGTACAGAAGCTTAATTGGGTAGCGACTTCGGAAACCCTTGTACCCTGCGTAACTCATCGGAAGCTCAATTCTTACTCCGTTAAGATAGATAACTATTAGGAACGCTGCGACGGTGGCAAAGAACCCGATTAAAGAGGGGTAAACGCCTGAACGAAGACCAACTATCCAAGTCTCCAGAGAGATGCCGTGCCTCATGTAAGCTGAGAGTGAGCCGACAAATAATCCTGTGGCTGGTGAAAACATGTCCCAAACTACTGATTGGGCTACGCCTGCCATGATGAAGAGGCTGATTCCGCTGCCTAGACCCCAGCCTTTCTGGATAAGCTCATCCATAAGCATAACCATGAGTCCGGCGGCGAGAAGCTGGAAAAAGATGATAAGCGCTGTTGATCCTGCAAGGGAACCGAACATGCCGCTTATGATGTATGCTGCGGCTTGGATGCCTGTGAGAACGATGCTGAACACTTTGCTGGCTGAGGTGAATAAGCCTCTGTCCTCCGAGTTTGACATGTCGCATTGGATAATTGAGGAACCTGCAAGAAGCTGCAGAATCAAGCCAGCTGTGACGATGGGTCCGATGCCTAACTGCATCAGGGTTCCATTGTTAGAAGCAAAGATAACTCGAAGTTGACTAAAAGAACTTGAAACTGAAGATGAAATCCCGTAAAGCGGGATTTGAGACATAACAAGGAAGATAACTAGGGTGAGACCAGTCCAGAAGATTTTCTCGTTGAAACTGACTTTTCTCTCAGGCTTTTTGATTTCGGGAAGGACCCTTCCGATTGGCTTGAAGAGACTGAGGAATCTTCCGGGCATTTAGCTGCTTTACTCTCCGTTAACTGGGGAGCCTACGAGTTCTCCGCCTGCTTTTTTGATTTTTTCCGCCGCTAGTTTCGAGTAAGAGGGCACTTGTACGGTTAAAGCCCTTGTGATTTTCCCTGAACCTAAAAGTTTCGTGTAGCCTAATGCTGTCAGGTCAATTTGCGGTTTTTCCTGCTGGCTTGTTTGCGCTAATTCTTCAAGTTTTATGAGGTTAATCGGGTTTACGCGTGTGTGAAGGCTTTTGGGTGAAGTAAAACCGCTTTTGCCGAAGTAGTCAGGTTCATGGGTTACGACGTAGCTCCACAAATGTTTGTGTCGCCCAACTTTTCTGTGCCCTTTAGAGCCCGAGTCTCGGTGCTGGCCTATTCTACCGTAGCCTACCGTTCTTGAGCCTCTAAATTTCCTTATTTTTCTTAGTTTATGCGGCATTTTGGTCAGCTTCTTTGTTTATTGCTGTTTCGGCTTTTCTTAACTTTATTTCGAGTACACCGTTCTTGTATTTGGTGTACATGACGTCTGGAATCACTACCTTCGGCAGATTTAAACTTTTATAGTATCTGCGGTCTTTCGATTTTGCCGACAGCGTGATTTTCTGGTCTTTCACATGAATTTTGAGGGTATCCTTATTAAACCCTGTGATTTCGGCTACAACCGTTATGAAGTTATTTTCTTCTAATATGTCTATGAGTGGTTTTTGTTCTTGGAATTTGCGTTCGTTGAAGTTTTTGGATGGTCGAAAGCTTGGTGGAACAGGTATGGATTTTATGCGGTATGCGTGTTCAGGTCGAATCATTGTTGTTTTGCCGTCTTTAGATGTTGGGTTGTTAAAATCTAGCCATTTACGGTTTTTTGCGCTTCTACGCCATTTTGCGCTCATGTGTCTTTCCCCCTCCAATACCTAACGGATTTCAGACTCCTAACTATAAAACATATCGCACATAAAGGAAGAGAAAACAAGCAGTTTACCTGAAGCTGATTTCCATCAAAAATGACGATTGCATGCCTATTTTGCGGTTTCAGTCTTGGCAGGTTTCGGTTTTTGAGGTTTCTTTGGTTGTTTTTGGAGGTTTTTTGTTGAGTTTTGCAGTTATTTTTTAAGTTGCGACTTTTGCCCTGTGGAAAGTTGCGACTTTCCGCCTTTTCGCTTTGTGTTTTGGGTTGTTTTTTTGGTTTAGGCTTGGCTTCTGCTTGAACATTGCGACTTTGCTATGGGCGGAATGCGACTTTCCATGTTGAGGGCATGTTGAAGTTATTGTCGCGTATGGGCGCGGCGGCTGGCTTTTTGGGATAGGTTTTTTCGGCTTGGTGCTTTGGGTTTTCAATGAAATTGGAATAATTCCTTAATTTACTGCTTGACGCTCAATTCTCTCTTTACTTGATGCAAGTCACCAAGCGCTTTGATAAGCTCCAAACAGAAAGCTAAGAATGCTGCAAAAAGAGTGAATGCTGGCAATGAGTAAATACCAGATAGTAGAATTCCATCTGCCAAGCCCTTTGCGCCCACATACATGTTCCCTATAACGAGATAATTGGTAAGATCCATGCAAAGAACCGACAAAAAGCCAAACGCGCCCGCTACCAATAGACCCATAGCAAAATTCCGTTTGGTGACGTTAATTACTATCTTTTTTGGCTTACTTACACTAAAGAGTGTGACAAAAGCGGCGAGAAAACCAACCACAAAAGCGAATTCAAACGGAACTCCAACTATACCAATTGACTCAATTGCCACTCGCTTGGCCTGGAAAAAGAATAAAGCAAAAACGTAAGAAAACAAGAAGCAACTTACAAATTTTGTCACCGAACTTCTAGAAAGTGCAAAATAGACTGCGACGAAGAAAGAGCCCAATACTAGAGGTATTATTGCGCCATAAAAATCAAATCGGAGTAGCGGCGTCAATGCTATACTCCAAAAAGCATTGTGCTCCTCAATAAAATCTTTTGTTAGATAAGAAATAGATAGCGATATTGCTAGAGAGACTACGCATAGTATTAGGTATACCAATGTTTTGGCAACAGCCACCGTCCTTTTTTCATTTTTTGTTTTTTTGCCAGAAATGTTTTCCTGAGATTCTAAATTTCCCGGTTTGGAACGGAGTTTTTCGTATCTTATTTGCCACTTAGATTTATTGCGTCGGGCTATACCATTACCGAAATTTGTAATGCCTTCACTTAGCTTATCGAACTCAACCTTATCAGGTTTAAGCGCCATGCCCGTAACTATCAAATAGCCTTTTCCGAAAGGGAGAGCTGCCAAGGGATACTTTACCTCGCTTCCATGATTGACTCTCAAGCCTGGAATTACCCCTCGAGTTTCACTGCTTAGACTTCTGAACTCCCAAATAACATCATTATGTCCAGCTTTCGAAAGGTCCCCAAAAAAGTCTATGTCTTCCGTTATTTGATACGAGCGAATCAAAGATGCACGTTGAGGGTCGGAGGTTATTATGGCTCCGAAATCCTGTGTTACCAAACTATCAGTGAAGTATCGGTTATCTTCAATTCTGTTTCCCTCGGTAGTCCTGGTTCTGGGCGTGGTATCAATAGGTTTTCCAGTAATCGGGTCCCAATAATAGTAAAATGGAAAACCGCCAGTGCAGCAGAAAATTCCTCCCCCTGCAATAAAGTTCTTAATTTTCTCATAGGTCGCCAAGTTTCGTTTATCATTTTCAAGATACATTTCTCCAAAGGGGTTGACGATAATGGAGTATTTTGACGATATTTCCGTCCAGTCAATGTCATAAATTTCATAGTGTTTTGAGTCCGAGTTTTTTCGGGAGAAAAACTCCTTCCATCCTGCATTTGGTTGGAACTGCAGCTCACATCCTTGACCCTTTCTGGACTCATCAAGAAACTCTCCAAGAATTCCGACCGTTAGAGGAGTTATGATTCGTCTCCAATTCCACCAACGTCTCCTGAGTGCACCAAAAAGACCTGCTAGTTGGATCATTAAAATAATAACGGGAATGAGCAATAATCCAGCCACCTCTAGTTCCATTCCCTTAGGAACTGCAAAAAGCAACTCAGTGGCAAACAAACTGAGAAGAAAGCCTAGTACTCCTGCAACGGTTGTCTTTGATGATAAGAATGCCAAGTTTCTTGACCAGTTCATATTTATTCAGTTAAACGATTTAGAAGTTAAGTTTTTTGTTAAGGATCAACGTCACTCATTTAGTTGAGCATCTGCTTTGTTGATAGTTTGCAAAGAGTCTTGGTGGGAGATTGTTCAACAAGTTATCACTTTGCGATAGGATTTCAGGCTAATTCTACTATCAATTTATAGTGTCGGGGCTGTTCCTGTCCTGTTTCAACTCATCTATTATGCTATTGAATTGTTCCAGCGCAGACTGTAAATTCTCCGCTATCTCAACTGCCAAAACCTCAGGAACTGGAAGATTCGCTGTATCCTCTAAGCTCTCATCTTTAAGCCAGAAAATATCCAAGTTCACCTTATCACGCTGCATTAGCTCCCCGTAAGTGAAGGCTTTGAAGCGCTCCGACTCTTCGCGTTCATGACGGTTCTGCGGATTATAACATTTAATGAAGTCTTCCAAGTCCTTGTAGGCTAGCTGGTTGGTTTTGAGGGTGAAGTGCTTGTTGGTTCGCAAGTCGTATATCCAGAGTTTCTGTGTCCAAGGCGTCTCGTTGGCGGGTTTGCGGTCAAAGAAAAGCACGTTTGCTTTTACACCCTGAGCGTAGAAAATCCCCGTTGGCAATCTGAGAAGTGTGTGGACGTCGCATTCATGAAGAATCTTACGCCTAACCGTCTCCCCTGCTCCGCCTTCAAAAAGCACGTTGTCTGGGACAACTATGGCTGCTTTGCCGTTGATTTCAAGCAGCGTCTTAACATGCTGCAGGAAGTTGAGTTGCTTGTTGCTGCTTGTCGCCCAAAAATCCTGCCGCTCATAGCTTAAGGCTTCCTTGTCTGCTTTGCCATCCCCGTTGGTTAGGGTAACGCTGCTTTTCTTGCCAAACGGCGGATTAGTCAAAACCATATCGAAGCGTGTGCCCGGGTCAGAAATGAGCGAATCGCCCGTTTCAATGGGGCAAGGTTGGTCAACTTCGCCGTCTATACCGTGAAGATATAGGTTCATGACACATAAGCGTACCACTCCATCAACTATGTCTTTGCCAGTGAACGTTTTGAAACGCAAGAAACGTTTTTGTTCCAAATCAAGCTGAGGGTTAGCTGATAGGTAGTTATGCGCAGCTATAATGAAGCCGCCCGTGCCACATGCTGGGTCGTTAATCCTCATGCCTGGTTTAGGCTGCATAACCTCAACCATAGCCTTGATTAGCTGTCTGGGTGTAAAGTATTGTCCAGCTCCGCCTTTGACGTCTTCCGCGTTCTTTTGAAGCAACCCCTCATAGATTTCGCCTTTCACATCTATGTCCATGCCAAGCCAAGTTTCGCCGTTGATTAATTCAAGCAGGCGTTTGAGTTTGGCTGGGTCTTGGATTTTGTTTTGTGCTTTGCGGAAGATGACGCCCAACATTCCTTTCTCTTTTCCCAAGTCTTCCAACAAGTGGCGGTAATGGGTTTCCAGTTCTGTGCCATCTTTTGAGATAAGGCTTGCCCAATCCAAATCCCGGGGTATCGATGAGGGCTTGTTGAAGGGCGGCTTGGTCTGCTCATCAGCCATCTTCAAAAACAACAAATAAGTCAACTGCTCAACATAATCCCCATAACTAACCCCATCATCCCTAAGAACATTACAATAATTCCAAACTCTCTGAACAATAGGTGCCGCTTCACTTGACATACTTTGATAACTCCACTTGATTGTTGTTCCTTGATTTATTGCCTAAGCGTTCTTCTTTAATACATTCTAACAACTTCTCAGCAGGCTCATCACTTGGCTCTTGAAAAACAAGATTACCTGAAAAGGCTGTTTTTAAAATACTTTGGCGAAGTTTGTTAGATATAATTAAACTCAAATTCACGCTTTTTTCTTGCTGAGAAATTATCGAAAAAAGCATTTCAATTTCTTCGATTATCTTACTTTGTTCCTTCTGAGGCGGTAGTGGAAATATTATTCTTGAAAGCACCTGAGAGTTAACATTTGGCTGACCTATCCCTACTTGATTTTTGCGTATTTGTGCCCAATAAAATAGAGATTGGAAGAAGTTGTAAACATATTCTTCAGTAATTTTATTGGAAAATGTTACTCTGATGAGGTATGACGCAAAAACGGTTTCAGGAATTTCACCTTTTATTAGAAAGCTTTTGCCAACTGTTGCACCTGTTCTTGCAAAAACTAAATCACCATATTTCAAAAGATACTTCTGTTTTAGACTATCCTCTATTGCACAGTAAGGAACAGTACTCCAGTCCACCATGTTTTCCTGAATATCCGTTATTCGCAACATTTTTGGTCCAATAGGGTCGGATATTGCGCTCGCAGTATAGCCATACTGGATAAGACGGGTGACTTCACCTACATAAGCCCAAGTCCAGTTGTCAGGAAGCTTTGGTAAATTTAACGTTTCTATTTCAGGGAAATGAGTGCTTTTTATTCTTGAGTTTGTGTTTTGTTCCATTCTAATTTCTTCGAGGAGTTCTTGTGCTGATTCTATCTGGCCTTTATGCGCTTTTCTCCATTGCTCTGTTAGTTTGCCTTCGAACGCGTGTTTTAGGACTGCTTGGCGGTAACGCTTAAGCTGCGCCTGCACCGCACGCAGCGAGGCGACGCCAGCATCCAAAAAAGAAAACAACTCCTCAACCTTATTGGTGATTCTTCGTTGCTCATTGAAAGGCGGGAGCAATATTTGGGATGTTTCAAACTTCCCTTTGGTGATGTGTGCTAATCCAGCGGTACCGTGAGCTTTTCCGATATATTCCTTTACATTATTATTTAACAAGTGCATTAGAAATTTTTTGTCTAAATGATTTTCATTTATGTTAACTTTGAAGATGTGTTGATTCAGTACGGCTCTTCCGCGATTCCATATATGAGCGCCAAAAGAAGTCCCTGGCGTACCAGACCAAGCAAACAAAAGTTGTCCATTCTCAACGAAATATTTTTCCTCAACATTAAAATCGCAATAGTTAAATTCGGCTGTTTGGTCGTTGAGGTTTTGGATTCTTATTATTGGTAGTCCACTTGATGCCCATTCGCTTGGCTTGAAGGCACGTCCATTTATTAGATCACAAATATCGCCTATTCGTGCCTTTGCCCAGCCTGCAGGAACTTCCTGCAAGTTTTCGTTGAAGTCGGTCACTTTGATAGCACCGTGTTTAGTTCTTCTAGTATGTTGTTTAGTTGTTGTCCGAAGAGTTGGTAGGCTTTGACTGCTCCGCCTTTCTGGTTGAAGGGCGAGAGTTCGAAGGCGTCTATGTTGATGTTTAGGCTGGTGGTTATGTGGTGTTTTATCATGTTTAGCCATTCTTTCTGCTCAGGGGTGAAGTGGTTGCCGTGTTGTTCTTGTTTGTTGAGCCATTCGGTGAAGTTGCGATCTACTTCGTCAGGGAAAGGCTCCAAAACGTTGGCGTAACCTATGGCGAAGCGGACAAGAGAAACAATATTGGTGAGGAGTTTCTGTGGTCCTGCTCCTTTGACTTTTGATTTTTCCAGTTGCTGGTAGGCAAGCCAAAGCAGTTCAGGTGTTAGATTGTAGGGTGGCTTTTCTATTGCTTCCGCGAGCTGTTTAACTTGGTCAAAGGTTAGTTGCCTCAGATTGTAGGGTTTGCTGTAGAGGATTTGCAGCGCTGTGAGTTCATCTTTGTTGGCGTCGATGAAGTCCTGAAAACTTTTAATTTGAGCGTTTGCAAGCCGCACTTTGGCTTGGATGTCTGCTCCAGCGTAGACCAAAACGTCTTTACTGACGTTATCGATGGTTTGCTCGTTGTGTTGCTTGATTTCCAGTATTTTGCCCCTGAATTTTGGGTCATCAAAAAGCGTGCAGGCTTGTTTAGCCATTTCTTGTGATGCCGTCTTTATCTGCCCAGCCGTCGGAGTGCCAG
Source organism: Candidatus Bathyarchaeota archaeon (assembly GCA_963722095.1). Lineage (GTDB taxonomy): Archaea > Thermoproteota > Bathyarchaeia > Bathyarchaeales > Bathycorpusculaceae > Bathycorpusculum. The sequence continues at coordinate 207,111 of CAVRJR010000001.1, forward strand.
TTTTGAACAGCTGTTTGGCTTTTTCCAAATGCTTGTCTGGGTCAACGGCATCCAATACCTCATTAATGACTTGCCTAAGAGTTTTCCCCGGTATTGTGGCTTCAATTTCTGCTCTTTGTTTGTTGTCGATTTCTTTGTTAAAGCTTGCAAGACGCCCTGCCAGCGAGGATAATGTATCTTCATCATGGACTCCTTGAGCCACCGAATGCAGCAACTTATCGAAGGGTACAGAGCGTTTGCGTTCAAGGGGGCGCGAATCAGTTTTGTCGCTTTCACAAACGCCAACAGCATCAACAATTATGAAATGGGTTTTATGCTGCGCGTCAGACGATACGCCTATCAAGTCGGTGTCGGTAATGGTTCGGGTTCCACGACCTTTCATCTGCTCAAAATAGACGGTTGAATGTACGTCCCTCATGAAAAGCAAACATTCCAAAGCACGAATATCTGTGCCTGTAGAAATCATGTCAACCGTAACGGCGATACGTGGGTCATACGAGTTAGCGAAGCTTTTGATGAGGGAATCAGGGTTTTCCTGCGTTCTGTAGGTTATTTTCTTGCAGAAATCATTCCCTTTCCCAAACTCTTCCCTTACAACCCCAACGATATCCTCCGCATGGCTGTCGTCTTTGGCAAAGATAAGGGTCTTTGGAACGTTGGTTCGCCCCGGGAAAATCTCGGTGAACAATCGGTCTCTGAAGGTTTGGATAACTAGTCTTATCTGGTCTTCCGCAACTACGCTTCTGTCCAATTCGTTGGCTTGGTATTCAAGAGGGTCGTCGAGTTGTTCCCAACGAACTTTTCGAGTTAGCCTGTCCCGTTTGTCAACGTAGTATCCAGCGGCAACTTTGCTCCCGCCTTGGGTGATTTTTGTTTGAATTCGGTAGACTTCGTAGGGCACATTGACGCCGTCGGCGACGGCTCGGTCATGACCGTACTCCATGACAAGGTTCTGATTGAAGAACCCAAGCGTCTGTTTAGAAGGAGTTGCGGTTAACCCGACTATGAATGCGTCAAAATACTCCAGCACTTGGCGCCAAAGGTGGTAGATTGATCGATGGCACTCATCGACAATTATGAAGTCAAACTCTTCAATTGGGACAATTGGATAATATTCCACGTCAACTGGCTTCATGTGGTCTGAGGCGGTTTCAAAGGCGGACGCTTCTTCGTTTTCCTCAGCGAAATCCTGATTCCTCAGAATAGCATACAACCGCTGAATCGTCGTGATGCAGACGCGGCTTACGTCGTCAATGTTCTTGGAGGTTAGCCTTTGGACGTTGTATATTTCGGTAAATTTGCGTCCGTCATCTGGGGTAATGTAGTTCTGAAATTCTCTAAGCGTCTGTTTTCCAAGATTGTTGCGGTCTACCAAAAAGAGGATACGTTTGGCATTGGCGTACTTGATTAATCGGTAAGCCTCTGTTACCGCGGCAAAGGTTTTGCCGCTACCGCTAGCCATCTGGATAAGCGCTCGCGGTCTGGTTTCCTTGAGCGACCACTCCAAGTTCTCAACTGCCTCTATCTGGCAGTCGCGTAAACATTCCTTTTTCAGAGGCGGCATATTCCGTAACTTGTCTCGAAGCGTATCTTCCTGATGTACCCACGAATGCAGGGTTTCAGGCTTGTGAAAGGCGAAAACTCGCCTCGAACAATAATCTGGGTCACGAATATCCCTGAAGTAGGTCTCTGTCCCTGTACTCTCGTAAGCGAACGGCAGAACATCGCCCAGATGGGGAATATTCTCAGGAAAATTTCTCAAGTATTTTTCCGTCTGCTCTGAAACGCCGCTTAATGTTGTGCCTTCAGGTTTCGCTTCGATGACTCCGACGGCGTGGCGCTCGACAAAAAGCATGTAATCGGCAAAACCAGCTTTCAAAGGGTATTCCCTGACGGCGACGCCTATTCCAGCGCCGAGGTTCAAGTCTTTGTAATCTTGCACTTTCCAACCTGCGAGGTCAAGCAATCTGTCAATGTTCTTGCGAGCTTCCTCTTCTGGCTTCATCGATTACTAGCTTCCCCTCAGGCATTAGCCTATTTAGCGCAGCTAACGCATAAAAAGCTATCACAAAGCAGACGCGGTCTATGTTTAACGTGAATGGCTTGTTTGGGTTGTTTGCTTTGTTGCTGTCGATAATGTTTATACTTCAGTAAATCATGCATGACACATCACGACAAACGCTTAATGTGAAGGTGAACATGCGTTTTGGGCGGAACACACTGGACCGAAGAAGAAAACAAAATCATACGCGAATACATCGAGCAAGGCCAAGGCGCCCAGCAAATCTACGCCAGCGGCAAACTGCCCGGCAGAACATATGAAGCCATACGCAAACAAGTCAACATCGAAGCCCTAATCGCCGCCAAAACCACCGCCGCCGTTGAACCCGTCGAACCCGCCGCCGACGCCCTCACTTTGGAAAAAGTCGTCAAACTCTACAGCACCGCCTACGAACAAATCTGCCGCACCGAAAAAGTAGACAAGCTCGCGTTGGAGCGGCTGCGGATAATTTTCCAGGCGGCGAAGGATTATGCGCCTTTGCTGGCTGGCTACGAGAAGTGGGACAAAATTGAACAGAGACTTGATGAGCTTACGGCACAGGTGGCGCAGCTACAAGCAGGCAAGAACGTACCGCCGACTTGAAGCCGTCGAACACGCAATCAAAGAAGTCATCGCCCAGCAGGAAGTAGAAATCGCTGGACCCGCAGAGTACGCGCGGACAGTTCTAGGCGTAGAACCTTACCTGTATCAGACGCGGCTTCTGGAAGACAAAAGCAAACGCATCGTCGCATGCATGGGCAGGCAAACAGGCAAAACCACCTCCATAGCCATGAAAGCCCTGCATTTCGCCGACATGAACCCCAAAATGACCGTGCTCATCACCGCCCCAAGCCTCCGCCAAAGCATGATAATGTTCGACCGCATCGTCACCTTCGTCTACGCCTCGCCCCGCCTCAGAAGCAAACTGGCACGGGTCACCCACACGCTGGTCTGCTTTGACAACGGCAGCCGCATCATCGCCCTACCCTGCAGCGAACACCGCCTCCGCGGCTACAGCGCCAACATGATAATCTGCGACGAAGCCAGCTGGGTCAGCGAAAAAGTCATAACCCAAGTCCTCTTCCCCATGCTAACAACCACACAGGGCTACGCAGTTTTCCTCAGCACACCCTGGGACAAAAACCACTTCTTCTACCGCGCATTCACCAACCCAAAATACAGCATCCACAAAGTAAAATCAGAAGAATGCCCGCTGGTAACGAAGGAGTTTCTGGAAGAAATGCGCCAGAACCTGACCCAAGAGCAGTACCTCATGGAGTACGAAGCAGAGTTCGTTGAAGCCCTAAACAGCTACTTGCCCCAGACCCTTATCCGCGGCTGCGTAGAGCTCGCTCAATCGCTACGTCTCGAGTTTACCCCCACGCTTGAGGCTGACTTCTTCAGCGCAGAATACTATGCAGGCGTGGACTTTGGCAAACTGCAGGATTACAGCGTAGTCGCCGTCATCAAACGGGAAGATGAAATCCTCAAGCTCATCTACCTTTACGAGTTCCCGCTTGACACGCCCTACACGCAGGTCATCGGGCACCTGGTACGCGCCAACCAGAAACTGCACGGCATCCAACGCATCATCGTTGACCAGACTGGCGTAGGCGAACCCGTGCTGGAAGAAATGCGCAACCAAGGCTTAACCAACGTGGAAGGCGTAAAATTCACCGTGCAAACCAAAGAAGAGCTGCTTTCCAGCCTAAAAATCGCCATGGAACAACATCGCCTCGCCCTGCCCTACCGCCACAGACTATGTCAACAACTAAACGAGCAACAATACACCTACGCCAAAAACGGACACCTACTATTCAGCCACCCACAAAACAGCCACGACGACATGACCTGGGCACTAGCCCTAGCCGTGGCACACACCATGCAAATGCCTCCTTCAGGGGTAGGAGCCGTTATGCTTCCACATTAAGAATAAGCCTTTATTTTACTTGGTTTTCTATCGGTTGGCGTTGTCTTGTTGTTAAAGCTTAAATGTGACTTTGTGATTTATGTCATAACATCACAAAAATGTGATATTGTGATATAAATGATAAAATCCAATTTCCTATTAAAGAAACTAAAGATAGATGGAAAAGAATTCATCACTTCAGAAGAGCTTAAACGCTACTGCAAATCGATAGGTCTAAACTATGAGATAACAATAAGACATTTAATTCCCCGAGGCTATTTAACCCGAATTTTTAAAGGAATATTCTACGTCAAATCCTTAGACGAAGCTAAGCTTGGCAAGTCCAAATACAGTAATCTAGAACTGGTTGCAAAGGGTCTTGAACTCAAAGGCATCAAGAATTGGTATTTCGGATTATACACAGCCCTAAAATTCAACAACATGACACACGAATCCTTTTCTGTCGATTACGTAGTCAACGACAAACTGTTACGGTCTAAACCCATCAGCATTGCTGGATACAAGTACAGATTCGTCAAGTTGGCACCTAAGCTACTAACATTTGGCATCATCGAAGACAACCTCAAGCACTCAGACGCTGAAAAAACTATTCTGGACTTTATTTACACATGGCGTTACAATGGAGTTCCCGCGGAGAAGATAATCCTCGACGTTTCAGAATGGGCTGAGAACTTATCAAGCGAAAAAATCAGAAAATATGCAGCCAATTACCCCAAGACCGTCCGAGAAATCGCTGACATGGTGATTAGATGAGAAAAGACTTCGTAAATGAAGTAGCCAGAATGCAAAACGTCAAGAGAGCAGATTTGATAGAGAGAGACCTTATCCTTCACCAGATGCTCTTTGACTTGTCCAAAAACAAATTATTCCATGACAATTTTGCTTTCAAAGGCGGCACCTGCTTGGCTAAATGCTACCTCGATTACTTTCGATTCTCCGAAGATATCGATTTCACATGGAAGGACCAGAGTGTTTTTGAGGGTAAATCTCAGAAAGAGGTTAGGAGGTATCTTTCAGCGGTCATCGACAACATCGGAGAAATCTTTGAAGACATCGCTAAGGCACGGGGTTTGGAATTCAGATGTCTAAAAGAGGAAAGAAACTATGTTGAGCTAACTGGGGGAGATAAGACCTGTACCTTTAAAGTTTGGTACCAATCTGAAGTGCTTGGTCGCAAGAGCTTCATGAAGGTTCAAATGAACTTTGTGGAAAAACTGTGTTATCCCTTCAAAAGCGTTGACTTGAAAAGTCTAATTTCAGCAGACCGTAAAGAACTTGTTATGTTGTACCCCGAATACCAAGAATACACTCAAAGAATAAGGTTCGATGCATACGATTGCCATGAGATTTTGGCAGAGAAAATTCGGGCAATCCTTACCCGTCAGGGAACAAAAGCGCGCGACTTCCTTGACGTATACTTAATCGAAAAGGAATTCAACATTTCAGTAGAGGACGTTTTTAGTTGCGCACTAGAAAAAACCAAGTTCACGCTTAATCTTTATGCGCGATACCGAGAAAACCTAAAAAATAAGCGGTCCACTGTGTTATCGACGCCGTTTAGCTGGGGTGAAGAGAAAGGCCTTCTGTTAAAGGAAATCGATGAGAAGGATTTCTACAAGTTCATTGAAAAATTGCGTGTTTTCCTAAAGAAGGTTATAGAAAGCTTGCCTGAAAAAGAAAAGAGCAGTTAATCCAGCAGCTAAACGAGCAACAATACACCTACGCCAAAAACGGACACCTACAATTCAGCCACCCACAAAACAGCCACGACGACATGACCTGGGCACTAGCCCTAGCAGTTTCCCGCAGCATGCAAGTTCCCTCTTCAGGCGCAGGTGCCGTGATGCTTCCGCATTAAGAAAGAGTTAAGCCGCTATCTTTCCCTTCTTTCTGACAATTCTTAGGCACAGTGAGAGGAAGGGCGCTTGCAAGAAGAATAATTTTGTCGAGTTGTTTTTTGTGTATCTACCTTAAAAGTTTTTGAAGGCTGTTACATAAATAACTATTATGAAAAAGCTTACACGGTATATTCTATCCCGATTCGGGGGAATTATCAGCCTATCGTTGGTCTCTTGATTCTCGTATTGCTCTTACAATTTCGTCGTCTGGAATCTTCTGCAAGATTTTTGCTGCCTGTCTGGCTGCTTGGGTTAATTCAGCTTTTTCTCGTTTGTTGACTTCATCTTCAAGAGCTTCGCGGATGGTTTTGCTGACGTTTATCTTGTGTTTTCTGACTTTTTCCATAAGTGACTTTTTAACCCTAACAGTGATTGCTTCAGACATAAAAGAAATGTTTAGGAGCTTTGGCATATAAGCGTAATCTGACGTTTCATTGGCAAGTTACCTTTCTCTAAATTATGGCGAATGACTTTTTGGGATTTATCCAGTTTTAGGATTATCCTGAAATTGGATAAAGTTGGTTGCCCCCTTTTCTGTTGTGTCCAAACGGCTAGTTTTTTAGACACCCGCAACAATACAATTAACAGTGTTGGATTTTGAAGAACTTAACGTCAAATGTATCGATTTCATATGGGCTTGTTGAAGTGCATGTTTTGCCTGAGGAGCCGCCTACGCCTTATCCGCAGCCGAATCCTGAGCCAGAACCCGAGCCTGAACCCAACCCTGGACCAAAACCTGAAGGGTAGCCTCTGAGCAATCGGAGTTAAAATAAAATTAATTAAAAAGTGGATTAACGCACGGGATTATATCATGCGTTTTACTAGTGCGTTTATTGCTTCTCCGCGGTAGCCTGCTTCGCCGCCTGCTCGGAAGCTTTTCTTGGTTTTGCCTTTGTAGCCTTTGCTTGGCGGATGCAGTCGGAACAGTGGCTGTGTGTCGGGTAGTTTTTGGTATGCGACTTTGCAGTTTACGATGGCTTCGGCTAAGTCGTCGAAGGATTTGTAGCCTTGTTTTTGGATGTATTCTTCGGTGAGTTTTTTGCCGCCGACCAGTTTTGCGCGTTTCTGCAGCATGGCGGAGACGATTTCTTTTGATGGTTCACCGTAGGTTACATAGTTGTTTACGCGTTGGAGCATTCCAAGGTAGTCTGGTCGGTTGTCGATGAGTAGGGCGTGGTTCGTGTGTTTTAGATGGAGTAGATCTAGGGTTTCGCGTGTGTCTCGTTGGGCACTTATCGTTCCGCGAACTCTAACGGCTACGAGGCATTTGCGTTCTTCTGTTTTCTGCGCCATTTTACCTCACCCAGTCTACTTGAGTAATCAAGTAGTATGTTTTCTTTAAGCCGTCGAAGATTGCGTATGCGTATGAGGGCACTGTTCTTGTTGAACCGTAACTTCTCATCCAGAGGTCTTTGACTCCTGCTAGCCCCAAGATGACTTTGGCTACTTCGCTTGAAACCAAACCTAAGCCTCTGGGTCCCGGGACAATGACTACTCGGACGCCGCCGCATTTTCCTTCCACTTGGAAGGGAACTGAATGTGGTTTGCCGCAGCTGCATTCCCAACTTCCGCATCCGCGTTTCACCGGGATGATGTTTAAGCGGGCGTTGGCAGCTGCTTTTTCAATGGCGTTTCGCACTTGGCTGGCTTTTCCTGAGCCTAAACCGATGTAGCCGTCTCTGTTTCCCACGGCGACGATGGCTTTGAATCGGGATTTTTCGCCTGCGTCGGTTTGTTTCTGTACTAGGTTAACGTTGATGACTTCTTCTTGCAGGTCGGGAACTAGGGAGTCAACGATTTGGGGTTCTGAAATTTTTATCCCGCTCAGGAAGACGTCTTCGATTGTTGTGATTTTGCCTTCCTGGATCATTTTGCCCAGACGGGTTTTCGGTACCCATGTTTCCAAGTTAGTTTCACGTTGTCTTGGTCTTTGCGTTTGACGACTCATGCTTTCTCTCCACCTTTCTTACTTGCCTTTGCTTTGGCAGGTTCCTTGGCTTTCGCGGCAGCCTTTGGCTTTGCAACTTTTTTAGCGGGAGCCTTCTTGGCTGTGGCTGGTTTCTTTGCAGGAGCTTCTTTTGCTTCGGCTTCCTCTTTGGCTTCTTCGACTTTCTCATGAACTTTCGCTGGCGCGGCTTTCGCAGCTGGAGCTTTTTTCGTTGGAGCTTCAACTGTGATTTTGCCGCCTTTTGAAACGGTTAAAATGTCGGCTTTAACTTTGTTGAAGTGTTCAGGAAGCTTTTCTGGAGCTAAACCCTGCGCGATGTACTTTGAGAATTTTGCGTTGTACTCATCGGAGCCTACGCCTAAGCTTTTCGCGTATTTTGCGATGTGTTCGCCCTTCATGCGTTCCTTCACGATTTTCTCTTCACTGTGAGGAACAGCCACGCCGGCATCCACAACTCCGCTCATGGCAGCGAAAACTTTGGCGCCTTTAGTTGGAGCAATCAAGCCGATGTCTAAGATGGCTTCTTTTATGCCTTTAGCTTTCGCTTTCAGACCGCAAAGATAGCCAGTCAGGTAGGCTGATGAGATGTTGCCTGTTGGAGCTTTCCACCCGTAGGTTTTGGTTAATTCATGGCTGTTAGCTGCGACAAGTACTTCGTCGCCGGAAGGTTTAGCCATGGCTATTTGCACCGTGATGTTTTTCAGTGATGCCCGTGGGATAAGCCGAGGTCTTCCTGAAGTGACCAGAGCCTTACGTGCTTGGTAATCGGTTTTTCCTTCCCGTCTGCGTCTTAATTTTACTCGGTAATGGCCGGTTTTTGCCAATTTAACGTTTCCTCCATAGATCGTTAGCTTTTAGATTGCGTTCCAGTTCAGCTATTGACTGGAATCTGCCGCTGCCAGCCATTCTGTAGTATTGGCTGTAGGTTTCTTCGGTTATGGTTCGGCTTGCCTTTAACTCGCGAAGCTTGCGTCGCAGAGAGCGGATTCGTATCATCCAAGCCTGTTTCTTTGTTACTTTTGCGTGTCCAGCGCCGGTTACGCTGCCGGGTCCGCTTCGTCTGCCTTTGGCTTTTTTGCTTCTGATGACTTTTGCCCTTGACCTGCTTACGCCTTTCTGAGGTGTGGAGATGATGACTCGTTCATGGATGAGTTTTCTAACTTCTTCCCGTGTAATTGCGGTTTCAACGTCATCCATGAAGTCTGGGTTGATCCATACGCGGTTTCGCCCAATCTTTAGGATTTGAGCGGCTAAACGCCTCTGGCTGGTCAGGTTGGTCATTGTTCTTTTTCTCCTTCTTCTTTAGTTTCTTCCGCGTCTTGCTCAGACTTGGATTTTTTGGGTTTCTTGCCTTTCTTCGGCTTTTCTTCCACTTCGTCCGGTTTTTCTGCGGCTTCTTCTGGTTCTTCTTCCGTTTCCGCTTCTTTGGCTTCCTCTTCGCCTTCAGGGGCTACTTCCTTATCGAATTCTTCTTCGATTTTCTCTGCGGATTCAGCTTCGGTTTCTTCTTCGCCCTCTTTCTTTTCAGGCGCTGCCGTAACTTTGACGTTTAGGATTTTGATGTTAAGTTTCTTGGCTTCTGCAATGATGGAGGCGCGTTTTCTTTTGCCGACGGTGTGTGCGATGCGTGCGGCTTGAGTGTTAAGGTCAATTTTAGATAAGTCCATAACGTTGTTAACTATAACTTCCCTGAAGCCCGAAGGATGCAAGCCGCTGGCGATTTTCGGTCCCTTGTAACCGGTGCTGCAACCTGGCGGCCAACCCTTGATTTTCCGGCGGATTTTGTTGTCTAATCCTCGGGGTCTGCGCCAGCTTAAACTGAATCTGTCGTATTTCCAGCTTTCAGCTCTCACAAACGCTGGTTTCTTGTTTCTTGTGCGTGCCCTAAGTCTGAGGGCTTCACGTGAAGGTTTAAGTCTCTTTTCGGTTTTTTCAGCAGCCATTAAGCAACTCCCTCGTTTCTTTCATAAACGTATATGCCGTCAAGGAAAACTCTTGGGTCTTTTCGCCTTACTCGGGTAGCTTGCTCAATGTTGGCGGCGGTTTGGCTTACGTCTTCTAGATTGGCGCCTTCGACGATGATGTCGTCAGGTTCAATCTTGATTTTGACGTCGCCAAGCGTTTTTACTCTGCGTTCTCTTCGTTCGCCGGTGAAGTTTTCGATTAGAATTTCTTTGCCTTGAACTTTCACTGAGATTGGAAAGTGTGAGAAGACGATTTTCAGCTTGTATTGGTAGCCTTTTGTAACCCCAGTTATCATGTTTTGAATATGCGAGTATATTGTTCCTACAAGAGCAGCTTCCTTCTTGCGTGGCCACTTTGCCCAGATGCGGATGTTTTTGCCTTCGCCTTCTATTGCGATTGGAGCAAAGGAGAAGTCACGTGTTAAAGACCCTTTTTCGCCCTTGAAGCTTATCTTTTTGCCGTCCATTTTGACGTCTACGTTATCGGGAACCTGAATGGTTTTGGATATTTCTGGAAGCCGCATAAATTACACCTCTAATATACGAAGGCTAGCAGCCTTCCTCCAAGGTTCTTTTCTTCAGCGTCTCTGTGGGCTATTACGCCTTTGGATGTGGAAACAACCATTATGCCGATGTCTCTGGATGGCAGGAACTTCTTTTCCCAATCTTCAAATTCGCCTACTTTGGCTGGGTAACGTGGCTTGATTGGTCCACACTTGTTTATTCTGCCCAGCAGTTGAACTTTGAATTTTCCTTGTCGTCCATCGTCGATGAACTCGAATTCGCCTATGTAGCCGTTCAGCTGCATAATGCGCAGGACTCGCCCTAAAAGCTTAGAAGCAGGGCTAATAATGCATTCACGTTTGTTCCGCATTTCGTTGTTTATGATGGTTATCAAACCATTCGTTAAAGTATCCATGTTTTTAGCTCCTACTCATATTTTTTGAATCCAAGTTTCGGGGCTGCTTCCCTGAAACAGTGCCTACATAAATATAAATTGTACCGTCGAATGACTGGTCCATACGAGCCGCATCTTACGCAGGGTCTTGAACCTTTGCCGTATTTTCGCACTTTCTTGACTTGCTGTTTTCCCATACATTCATCCTCTGTTCTTAGACGATTTCTACTCCTAATGTTTGCCTGATGAAAACGATTGATTCTTCAGGTGTTAGCATGTGACTTGCTCCGACAGGCTGGTTTTGTTTCCTTCGGATTTTTACCCGTTGGCCAGGACGATTAACGGTTACACAGATGTCCATGCCGAAGATTCCGATTTCAGGGTCATATTTCACGCCTGGAATTTCAATGTGTTCCTTAAGGCCGAAGGCAAAGTTGCCTCGCAGATCAAAGGCTGATTTGTTGACCTTGTTGTCCACGACGGGTAGAACCTTTTTGAGGAAATCGATTGCTGCCTGCTTTCGCAAGGTTACGACAACCGCGATGGATTCGCCCTCGCGTATGCCGAAGTCCCTGATGGTTTTCTTCGCTTTTTTCTTGACAGGGGTTTGACCAGTGATTTCTTTAAGTACTTTGTTGGCTTTTTCGAGGGGTTCTCCTGATTTTCCAACGTTAAGGTTAATCACGACTTTTTCGATTCGTGGCCTAAGCATCGGATGCTGTTCCCAATTCTTAATGACTGCTTCCTCAGACAACTGCGTTTACCTCCGCTAAGCCTATGAGGGGTTCAGTTTCTCCTATGGAGAAGATAAAGTCCAAGATTGTTTGGTAACGAACACCCTTCTCATCTTCAACAACAACGAGCGCCTGACGCCTCTTTTTTGCTTGAGTCTTTTCTATCTCAACGATTTTGCCGCTTTTGCCGATGTTTTTTCCGCCGGTAATCACAGCCAAGTTACCTTCCTTGGTTTTCAACGTGGAAGCAACTTGTTTCTCGGGATAAGTGACCTTGAGAATGTCAAAGGTTTCGTAAGCGACTTCGATGGGCTTCTTTGGGTCTGCAACCTTCACAAGCATGTTTGAGCCGTCGTGCAACGCAATTTGTACGCCGTTCTTGACGGTTGTTTTGTCTTCTACGCGGACCAGCTTGAAGTTTGCTTCTTCTTTGCTGATTGGGTTCAAAACAAGCCCTTTGTGCGACGGCATTACCCGATAGTACTTGTCAGCTTCAGGCATCGAGATGACATCCATCAAGCCGACTGGGAAATCGTCTTTGCGCCGGATTTTTCCGTCAACCAAAACTTTGCCTTCTGAGAGGATCATCTTGGCTTCTCTGCGTGTCTGCGCAACGCCTAAAATGTCTCGTAGAACAAGCGTTAACGGTAAACAGCTTTGGAGTGAATGTGAACCCGACGAGGGCTTCAGTATCCAAGGCAGTTCTTTCCTGTGAATTGGCCAGAATCTTGGAGCTGGCTTACGTTTCAATCTTGCAGTTTTTCCTTTTTTACCCAAAATTATTGTCCTCCTTCTTCGGAAGCTTTCGGTTTAGCACGCGGTTTAGCCGCTGCTTTCTTAGCCGCCGTCTTTTTTGCAGGTGCCTCTTTTGGCTTAGAGGTTTTCTTCGCTGCCGCCTTCGGCTTTGCTGCTTTCTTAGCAGGCGCCTTTTCCTCCGCTGCTGGAGCAGCTTCCACTTCAGCTACTTTTTCCTCTGGAACTTCTTCCTTGGCAGCGGCTTTCTTGGCAACCTTTGCTGCAGGCTTCTTTGCCCGCGGTTTCTTTGCCGCTGGAGCCTTTTCTGGTGCTTCCTCAACTTCTGGAACTACTTCGGCGGCTGTCTCTTCCTTTGCAGCTTCAGGCACCGCTTCTTCTTCGGCTGGCAATGCGTCTACGGGTTTTTCTTCTTCGACTTCCTCGACCTTCTTCTTTGGTTTCGCTGCTTTAGCTTCTTTCGGCGTGACGGCTTTCGGCTTTTCTTCTTTCTCTGGCTGCTCTGCCTCTTTCTTTCTGGTAAGAATACTTTTGCGCCATTTGTCATCTAAGTTGAGGTTTCTTATCTGGACTTTAGAGGGATGAATTGGAAGGAAAATGTTTGTTCCATCGACTTTTTCCCTTGTTAATCCTTCCATGTAAATTCGGTATTCTTTTAGGGCGACGCGTGAAACTTTGCCTTCGAACCCTTTGTTGTCGCCTCGCATGATGCGGACTGTGTCGCCTTTTCTGACTGGAAGAGTCCTGACGCCTCTTGAAGCATGAAGCTCGCTTGAAAGCGGAGCTGACATAAGCTTGTGGCGAATGTGGGCAGGAGCGTTAAAAAGCTTCTTTCGCTGTTTGTCCGGATTTTTTACACGTTTTGTCTTCTGCATAATCTTGCACCTATACTATTATGCTCGAGGCACTTGCGATTCTTGGCCATCTTTCAGCTGCCTCTCGAGCTACTGGACCTCTTATTTCTGAACCTTTCATTTCGCCTTCAGGAGTAATGATTACTGCCGCGTTATCTTCAAACTGTATCCAAACGCCGTCGACGCGTCTGAAAGTTTTTCTTTGGCGTACGATTACTGCTTGGAAAATCTTTTTCCTCATGTCTGGCGACCCCTGCCTAACTGAGACTGTGACTTTGTCGCCTACAGTGGCTGATGGGTAACGTCGAATAGTGCCTTTGTAACCCATTGCCTGGATCAAACGCAGGACGCGTGCGCCAGTGTTATCGGCGCATTTTAACTCTGAACCTGACAGTAGACCACGGCTAATTTTGTTTCCGTGTGAAAGCATGCCTTTTGCGACTAGTGCTCTCTGTTTCGCTTTCGCCGCCATTTTACTTTTCCTCTCCTAGTTTTTCGACAACGACAAACGAAACGGTTTTGCTGATTGGTCTGCACTCAGCGATTTTGACTCTGTCGCCTTCTTTGACGTCGAGGCATGGTGGATTGTGGGATGCGATGTGACCGTGCCTTCGCTCATACCTTTGGAATTTTGACGCGAATTGCAAGTATTTTCTGTCAACTATGACAGTTTTATCCATTTTTGCCGTGTGAACTGTGCCGTCTAGGACACGTCCTCTTATTGCGAGGGTTCCGTGGAATGGACAGTTTCGGTCGTCACATGTTTTTTTAGGTTGCTTAAAAGTCATTGACATTACCATAACCTCTTAACGCTTTTTTTAAGTCGGTCCTCTGTTCTGCCAACCAAAAGTTTACCGTCAATCTGTACAATTGTGCCGTCCTCGAAATTGAAGTCGAAGATGGCTGATTCCTTGATGATGTTTCGCCTGTGACCTTCGTCTAGGAAGGTGAAGGTGTTTCTTGTTTCCCCGATTACTTTGCCGCCGACGCCGACGTAGTCTAAATGTGGGCTATTGGCGACTATGCCTTGAACGCCGATAAACTCGCGATTGATGATGTCTGGGGTTACTTTCATTGAGCCGTGGTCTCCTCAGCTTCTTTCTTAGCCTTAGGCTTCTTCTCTGGCGCCTCAGCTTTCTTCTTCGGCTTTTCCTCTTCTGGCTCAGCACCTTTGCGAATGCCGAGTTTGATTTCGTTTTCCACCGTGAGTATCTGAGCGATTGTTTTGCGAATCTCTCTCACTCTTGTGGGATTTTCAACGGCGCCGCCTGCCTTAATCATGGTTCTCATGCGGGCAAGTTCAGCGCGCAATTCAACAAGTTTCTTTTTTCTGTCTTCAGAAGACATGCCTTGGATTTCTTTAAGACGAATTATCGCCATTACTCTTTTGCCTCCTCACCTTTAGGTTCATCCTGAACCTCTTTCGCCTGCACCGCAGGCTCCTCTGCAGGTTCTGCTGCCTGTTCGGTTTGGGCTTCTGTCGGTGCCTCTTTTGGCGGGGCTTGTGCTTGCTCTGCAGCTGGCAAGGTTTCTTCCGGTGGGGCAGCATCGAGAATCTTGATTCTGTCAGGGAAATATGCGTCTGGCGGCATGATTTTTACTCTTACCCCGATGATGCCTGGTTTAAGTTGAACGTGAGCTTCAGCTTTTTTCATGGCAACCAACGCTGGTTCTCCGCATCTTGGGAAGTATCCAGCACGGAACTTTTCGAAGCGTGCCCGTTCCGTGGTAAGTTTTCCGCTTATGACTATTTCAGCGCCAAGTGCACCTGCTTCCATAACTTGGTTGAGCGCCCAAAAACCTGCACGCCTAAAGTGGACACCGCGTTGAAGCGCTGAGGCAACACGGGATGCAATAACGTAGGCGTTGAATTCGGGAACCTCAATTTCAGAGACTGAAATCTGAGGGTTGGCAACTTTGAAGTTTTGTTCCAGCGAAGAGGCAAGGTCTTTTATTGTTTCTCCGCCTCTGCCGATGACTAAGCCTGGACGCATCGCGTAGATAACCACATGGGTTCCAAGCGGGGTTTTAGATATGTTTACTCCGCCGTATCCAGCTCGGTCAAGTTTTTTCTGTAAAAACTCATCAATTTCCGTTTTTTTGATTGATTCTGTGATGAAACGTTTGACAATACTCATTTACTTTTCTCCTGAGGTTGGTTTCTCGTCGAGCACTATTTCGACGTGTGTCGTCGTGTCAAATTTCGGCGATGACGTTCCTTGTGCTCTCGGCTTGAAGCGTTTAAGTTTGATGCCTTGGTAAGCTGCTGCGTGAATAATTCGTAAACGGTCTACATCTAAACTCTTGTTTTCTGCGTTTGCCTGAGCAGACTGCAAAACATTCAAAATTACACCGCATGCTTTAATGGGGTATCTTCCAGAAAAACTGTTTACTTGCCCATGCCTGTGAGGCAGTTTCTTGTTATACCTCATGTAAGGGATGGATTTTTTCTTAGCTTGGACATCGCGCAAATACTGTCTTGCATCGTTTAGCATCATGCCTTTTATGGCGTGGCAAACTTCGCGAGATGCTTTATGGGAAACTTTAAGTTCTCTACCGCTGGCTTTCGCTGTTTTTTCTTCATTAAGCTCGATTACTGAGTATCCCCATTTTGGCATTTTTACATCTCCGATGCGCATTCAAACACGTAAAAGCAATTTATATGGCTTTCCGTATCAAAACACAAAGTTTCGATTAAGTTAACGTTCTGCAATCCCTTGAATAAAGGGAGAGTTCGGCTCTGTGAGGTGTATGAAGTGTTGAGTCGATTTGCCTTTTATAGTTTACCCAAAAAAAGCCCCAGACCCAATAAAAACATAGAAACCCAAGCCGCATGCCCAACTAAAACTGTAGAAACCCGCTTTGAACTGCGATTTGTTTATGTTTTACTTATTCGCTATTGCATCTGTTAATCGGGAAGCAAGTGAAATGTCAGGCAAAAACGAGAAGATCACAATGCTGCATGGCGCAGGCGGCACAGTTATGCACAACCTCGTCAAAAACTACATTGTGAAGTATTTCGGCGGCTTAGGCAACGATGCTGAAGTGCCTCTGGAAGCTATGGATGATGCCGCAGTCATCGGCGACGTCGTTTTCAAAAGTGATTCTCACGCGGTTAAACCCATATTTTTCCCAGGCGGCGACATCGGGCGCTTGGCGGTTTCAGGCACCGTTAACGACATTTCAGCCATGGGCGCGATGCCGTACGCGTTGGCTTGCGGGTTCATTTTGGAGGAAGGGTTGCCGCTGGCGGATTTTGAGCGGATTTTGAAGAGCATGCATGACACGTGCGTTGAAGCGGGCGTCGGCATAGTGACGGGCGACACGAAGGTTGTGGAGAAGGGCGCACTTGGCGGTTTAGTGATGAATCTTTCGGGAATCGGGAAGCGAACTCCAGCCTTGGACAGCGACCTAAAAGTTGCAAGGCAATACCGACCCGTCGCTGCGCGGTGGACACTTGACTCCAACTTAGCGGAAGGCGACAAAATCATTCTCACGGGGACAATCGGCGACCACGGGTTAGCTGTGCTTTCAGCTCAGCAGGGCTTGAAGTTTGGCAGCGAAATAAAATCCGATGTGCGACCGCTCAACCGCATGACGCAACGTTTGCTCGGCGAAGTAGGCGGCGTAGTCGCAATAAAAGACCCTACCCGAGGCGGTTTAGCTGATGCACTTAATGAGTGGGCTGAAAAATCCAAAGTAGGCATACTAATCCACGAGGACAAGGTGCCTATCCGCAAGGACGTTCAGACTGCATGCGACATGCTCGGCTTAGACCCGTTGGAAGTTGGGAACGAGGGAAAATACATAATCGGCGTCGTCAAAGAGAAGGCGCAGGAAGCCCTTGCGTTTTTGAAACAAACGGAAGAGGGAAGGAACGCTCAGATAATCGGGGAAGCCACAAGCCAATTCAAAGGCGTCGCGATGCAAACCGAGGTCGGCGGCAAAAGAATAATCGCGCGACCCATCGGCGACCCCGTCCCGAGAATCTGCTAACTTGCAACTCAGTTCATTATCCCACAATAATGAGCATCAGCATTAATCCTTGCTCATTTTCCACTAGCTTTTTATTTGTTTCTAGCCCACTCGGACGTCAAGTGAGTTAAATGTCATATAGTATTGTTGGAATTAATAAGAAAATCGAACGAATCAAATCTTTTATTGAAACTGAGAATTTGCATATACAGGATGGCAACATCAAAACTGCCGTAATAAAGTGGATGGAACTCAAGGAAATTGTCGGCAACATGGGAAACGACATTCATTACTTAACGTTACACCTTGCAAATTCGTTCTTAAAAGCGAAGCACAATGTAAGCGTAGATTTGGGTAAGCCACCAGGAAGTGCAGGTCTAGACATAGAACTTGAAGACATCGTTGCTGAAATAAAAACTACCATACCACATTTAGCTCATGATTTTGGGGCAGCGCAAAAACGGGAAATTAAAAAAGATTTAGACAGACTGGAACTCTCTTCCGCTAAACACAAATATTTTTTTGTGGTGAATCACAAAACAGAGCAAATAGTGAAAACAAAATATTTAATGAATTATCCATCCGTAAAAGTGGTGAATCTGCTTAAGGAAACTTAGGTTTGGACTGCTACGTTTTTTGCCCAGACTCTGCAGGTGCCTTCGCTGCTGACCATGCATGCGCCGACAGGTTTCTCGGGCGTGCAGGCTTTCAGGAACATGGGGCACTCGTTGGGCTTGATTTTTCCGATTATCACAAGGTGGCATTGGCATCCAGTTATGATGTCTTTGCCCTGCTCAACATGAACATCATGCTTGAGTCTAGCGTCGAAGTCAGATAGGGATTCTCGCAGTTGCAGGGCTGAGTTTGCAAGGCTACCGATGCCTCGCCAGTTGCCGCTTGTAACCTTGAAAGCTTCCTCCATGAACGCCAAAGCTTTTGGATTACCTTCAGGCTTAACAACACGAGGATATTCGTTCTCGAGACGGGCGGCTCCTTCGGCTTGCTGCTTAACAATCATGTAAATCGACATCAAAACGTCAATCGGCTCAAAACCTGCCACAACCGTCGGCATGTGATTGACCCGTGGAAACTGCTCGTATGGCTTGAGCCCAATGATGGCGCTTACATGCCCAGGCGCGATGAACCCGTTAATCTGCAAGTCGCTGAAGCCCAGCAGGAGCTCCATGGCTGGCGGAATCAAACGGTGAGAAACAAGGAAACTAAGGTTTTTCGGCGGGTTATGTAGCGCTTCAACCGCGGTTGACGGAGCCGTGGTTTCGAAGCCCACCGCGAAAAAAGCGAACTGCCTGTTGGGTTCACGTTTAGCCATGTCAACGGCGTCGGAAACTGCGTAGACTATGCGGACGTCGGCGCCAGCGGCTTTAGCCTCCAGAAGCGACATTTCACTCCCTGGCACCCGCAAAACATCCCCGAAACACGTGACCACAACGCCCATCTTCGCCAACTGCACCGCCTCGTCAATTTCAGCGGCAGGAACAATGCAGACGGGGCAGCCTGGACCAGCAATAACTTCAACGCCATCAGGCAAAAGGCTGCGCAACCCAAAATGCGTAATCGTCCACTCGTGTGTGCCGCAGACATGGCAGATTTTGGTTTTTCCAGCCTTAGGCGCTAAGCTTTTGATTTTTGCAGCAATGTTTTGGGCTAACTGGGGGTTTCGGAACTTCAGGTTTTCAGCCATGCCGACGCCTCAACTTGCCGCCTATTGGCCAGCTTCAAGGATGCTGTTCCACAAGGCAATGGTTTCTTTTGCGTCTTCTTCTTCGATAATCTGGATAGCGTAGCCTGCGTGGACCAGAACGTAGTCGCCGACTTTGGCTTCAACAAGCGACACGTTAACCTCTCTTAGGACGCCTTGGCCAAAATCCACGTTGGCTTTTTCGCCTTGAAGGTTCATAACTTTAGCGGGAATAGCCAAACACATAACTATCAACAAATAAAGCCGTTGAAACGGCGATAAAAAGAGATTGGTTTAAAACCGTGAAAAACCGCCTACAACAGCTTGACCGAACGAAACCCCGCCGTCGCCTGCTGGAACCGCCTCATGAACCAGAAAACTCAGCCCAGCATCCTCAACCGTCTTACGCATCACCTTAGCAAGAATCTGGTTGCAGGCTGCGCCGCCTGAAAAGCCGATGTTCTTAACGTCCAGAACCATGGCTTTTTCTACCGCTAAAGAGCCGAGCCCCTTCGCCAAGTAAGCATGCGCGGAATAAGCTAAATCTGCCGTGGAATATTCGACTCTATGCTCAAAAATCAGCCTCAACAAGGACGCTGTCTCTAGCGTTTCGCCGTGCAAAATGGGCTTAAGTTTCAAGACGTCTTTGCCTCTTAAAGCGGCGGATTCCAGTTTCATGGCGGGTTCACCCTCGTAGCTTCGCTCGTAACAGACGCCTAAAACGGCTGCGACGGCATCCAGAACCCTGCCGCAACTCGTTGTTTCAACTGCCGCCGAGTTTTTCCCGAGTTGGTTGAGGATTAGGTTGGCTTCGGTTTCGCCGAAAGGCAAATGCGCCCGATTCTCCATCAGCCAAGGCTCAACTTTGACGCCGGCTTTTGCAAGCATTCCAGCGGCTACACGCAGCGGATAACGGCTCGCCACGTCTCCGCCGAGCAGCGGCTGAGGCTCCAGATGCCCAAGGCGCTTGAACTTTGATGAGTCACGGGTGCAGAACAGGATTTCTCCTCCCCAAGCGCCGCCGTCCGAGCCGTAGCCGTACCCGTCGCAGACGACGCTGACAGCTTCCTCCAAATTGTGCTCAGCCATCAGGGCAGCAGCGTGCGCATGATGATGCTGAACCTGAATGAGCGGTGACCCATCTGCCTCCGCCATCTCCTTCGCAAGAGCCGTTGTGGTGAATTTGGGGTGCAGGTCGCAGACGACGGCTTCAGCGTGGCAGTTGGTCAGGCTGTAGAGGTGGTTTGCGGCTTCCTGCAGGAAGGTGCGGGTTTCCACGTTTTCGACGTCGCCGATGTGTTGGCTGATGAAGGCTTTGTCGTCAAGCAGTACGCAGGCTGTGTTGTTGAGTTCGCCGCCTAAACCGACGACGCACCGCTTCGACTTCGCCTTAAGCCTGACAGGTGCTGGAGCGTAACCTCGGCTTCGTCTAATGAAGACTTGGCGGTTGCCGTGGACGCGCATGACGGAGTCGTCGCATCGATGAGCTATTTTGCGGTTGTGAAACAAAAAATAATCCACTGTGCAGCCCAAAGTTTTGAGGGCTTGGTCGTTGTCGTATACGATGGGTTGGTTCGGCGGGTTAGCGCTGGTCATCACAAACGCAGCATCATTGACGCCGTCGAAGAGCATGTAATGCAAGCCCGTGTAGGGAAGCATGACGCCGACGTTATGCAGGTTAGGCGCAACCAGCGGCGAAAGGTTGTAGCTTGCGTTTTTTTTGAGCAGCACGATTGGCCGCATCGGCGACTGTAGCAGCTCCTGCTCCTTCGAACCTACTTCGGCGAAGGTTTTTGCCGCCTCCAAGTTTTTTGCCATGACGGCGAAGGGTTTTTCGCGCCTGTGCTTCGTTGCTCGAAGCGCCCTCAGAGGCTTATCCTGCACCACTGAGCTGGCAATGTGGAATCCGCCGTACCCCTTGACCGCAAGCACGTTGCCTTCGGAAAGCAGCTTCCCCGCTTCATGCACTGGGTCTTTTGCGTCTACTGGTTCGCCGCGGCTTGTTGTCAGGTAAGCTTTGGGTCCGCATGGTGGGCAAGCCACGGTTTGCGCGTGGAACCGCCTGTTCGCTGGGTCATCGTACTCTCTTTGGCAGAAGCCGCACAGCGGGAACTCACGCATGGTGGTGTTTTCACGGTCATAAGGCAACCGCTCGATGATGGTAAAGCGTGGTCCGCAGTTGGTGCAGGTGATGAAGAAATAGTTGTGGCGCGGGTTTTTGGGGTCGCGTAGCTCGGCGAGGCATTCGTTGCATATGGCGATGTCAGGCGGGATGATTGAGCCTGAAAGCTCAGCCTCTTCGCTGCTCTTCCAAATCGTGAATTCGCCAAACTGGTTGTCGCCCGAAAGCCTAGTCGATTTGACGTTGTCTATGTGCGCCAGCGGCGGCTTCTTCCCTGAGAGGTCACGCATGAAACTCTTGATTTTTTCCGCGTCGCCCTCCAAGAGGATTTCTACGCCTGCGTCGCCCTTGTTCCGAACGTACCCTGCCAAACTGTTCGCTACTGCAATGCGGTAGACAAACGGGCGGAAACCGACCCCCTGAACAATACCTGTGACGTTGAGTTTAACGCGCAAAGATAAACCTGCCATAAGTCAAAACAGAGGTTTTCTCTTATACATTTCGACACGCAAAAGACCAAAAGTTAAAGCTAAATGGAGCCTATGGATGGTTCGCGTTTACCTTTTCTGTCACTAAGCAGGCGCCTTAGAACTTTGCCCGCTGGGCTGATTGGCAAGTCTTTTCTGAATTCGACTTCGCGGATTGCCTTGTATGGTGCCACTTTGTCGTTGACGAATGCCTTCAGCTCCTCCGCCGAAGCAGCCGTATCCTCTTTCAGCACAACGTAAGCCTTCGGGATTTCGCCTGCCAGCGGGTCTAGTTTGCCGACCACTGTGCACAATTTCACTGCGGGGTGCTCGTAGAGGATGTCTTCAAGTTCCCTTGGGTAGACGCTGTAGTCCTTGGTTTTTATGAGGTCTTTCTTGCGGTCTGTGATGTAAAAGTAGCCGTCGCCGTCCACGCGTGCGATGTCACCTGTCAGCAGCCACCCGTCACGCAGCACCAAAGCGGTTTCCTCGGGTTTTTGCCAGTAACCCTTCATCACCTGCGGACCCCGAACAGCCAACTCACCCGCCGCGCCCACAGGCAACACTTCGCTCGTTTCCAAATCTACAATTCTCGCCTCAGTCCCGAGCAGAGGCAACCCGATTGAGCCCACCCTCACGGTACGCATGGTTCTGTCGACGGGGTTGCAGTGCGTAACTGGGGATGCCTCGGTTAACCCGTAGCCCTCGGCGAGGAACCCGCCTGTGACCTGCATGAACCGTTTCTGTACGTGGGGCGGCAGGGGTGAGGCGCCGCTGATGCAGACGCGAATCGACCTCAAATCGTACTTGCCAAGCATGGGGCTGGCTAAGAGCGCCTGATACATGGTTGGGACACCACAGAAAACCGTGACCCCGTGCGCCTGTATGGCGTCTAAGGCTTTGGCTGGCTCAAATCGCGGCGTCAACACCATTTCTGCAGCCAAGCTCACGGGCACAGTCATGCTTGTTGTCATGCCGTAGATGTGGAAAAGTGGCAGCGCGGTCAGGAAGGTTTCATGGGCGGGTTTGCCTCCGATCCAATCGGCAAAGGCGAGCGCGTTTGAAACCATGTTGCTGTGGGTCAGCATGGCGCCTTTAGGTGTCCCCGTGGTGCCGCCCGTGTACTGCAAAACCGCCAAGTCTTCCAGCGGATTAACCTCGACTTGAAGATGGGAATCTGGGGCTTCTCCTATCAGTTTTTGAAAGCTCCAAACGTTTGGTTTGTTTGGGACGTTGGCTTCTTCAGATGCGTCTTGACTGGTTACGATGACATTTTTCAACGCTGTCTTAGCCCAAACTTGGTTGACAACGCCGAAGAGAGAATCCAACACGACGATGGTTTGGGCGCCTGAATCCCGCAGTTGGTATTCAACTTCTCGTTCCCTATGCAGAGGGCTAATCGTCGTTACAACTGCGTCTGCCTTGAGAACGCCAAAGTAGGCGACTATGAACTGGGGGATGTTGGGCAGGAAAACAGCGACTCGATCGCCTTTTTTGACACCTAAACTGGACAAGGCATTGGCGAACTTGTTAGAAACCGCATCCAACTGCCTATAAGTAATTTCCTGTTCGCCGCAAACTATGGCGGTTTTCTGCGGAAACTGAAGGGCGCTTTTTTGAAGGATTTCTTGGAGAGCAACCTGCGGGTACTCAATTTTTCTTGACAAGGCGTATTCTGGTTACCATATGAGGGAACATGTAAAAACCTTATCCTAACTGGTGCTCAATGGTTCTTTTTAGAGACTTAAATTCTGTCAGACTTATCGCGCAGGTTTTCTGTGTCAAGTCCAGTGATAAGTCCTCTGGTTTCTTTTATTGGGGTAACGGGCACGTTCTGTATAGTTCCATGTTTGGTTATGGCAATGGTTTTGTCGTCTGGTTTAGTTCCTGCACTTTTGCGCTTAGAATAGTCTGTTATGCCTAGTCTGTTGCCGTAGGGGTCTTCGAACTCGACCGCCATGCCCGTTTGAATCGGGAACGGTTCGGATAGGAACTTTAAGCCTTTGGCGCCGAGCCGCTTGGACTCATCCTGCACGCTGTCCACCACGAACCAGATCGTTGGCTTAGCCTGTGGGAACTTGCTGGTGTCTTTGAGGATGATTGCGGGTTCGTTGTCGCCGACTTTGAAAGCTATCATCCCCATGTCGGAAAAGTCAAACTTGACTGCAAACCCCAGAATGTCTTGGTAGAATTCTTTGCCCTTTTTCAGGTCGCCGCTTGGCAGGAAAAAGTTGTCGTAGTCTTTCATGGTTTTAACCTCAGGTGAAGTTTATTGCAGACGCTTAATAAGATTTCACAAAGTTCACTTACGACCCTTTGAATCGTCAAAAATGGCTAAAGAAAAGTTTGCGGAGAGCAAAAAGGCAAGTTAGGGTTTTCGGATTACGCAGTACCCTTTCTCGTTTACTTCCACAACGAGGTGTTTTTCTGCGGCAAGTTGTTTTAGTTCGTTGCTGCTGTAATCATCCTTCATAATCAGGTCGAATGTTCCGTCTTGGTTTTTTTCAATGGAAATGAAAGAAGGCTGAGACAGCTTGTTCACTACTAGTTCTTTTAGCAACGCTAACGCTTCTTCGCGCTCCAAATGTTCGTTCCCCTAACAGGCTAGCAACCGCTAAACTATATAATTCAGCATGGAATAATGTTCTCAAAAATTCTCAGGATTTAGGAACAAAGCGACATAGGCACTTTTTGAGGCAAAAAATATGAAAAAGTAAAAATTATGCTATCTTCTTTTTAGATTTAAATTTTATTTTTCGCGGTTCATTATTTTCAGGTATTAGAGCTTGTGGATTTTTAGCCTTTCTTTCTAAATAAGCTGCATATTGCTCTGCCGTAAAATCTTTCTTAAACTTATGGTCTTTACCCATATTTTTTCACCTATTTTTTATCACCTAAATTCTCAAGAGGGCAGAGGGCATTCTGAGAAGGCTTCTGTTTTGTCTTGCCGCTTTGACGATTGTAGTTAGAAATTAACTTACCACCTATTACGCCAAACATTGCACCAACAAGCACGGATGCACTGACTATAATACGCCTCGTTAGGTCAAATTGTGGTGCATAGAAATTTTGTTGAACAAAGACAGCAGTGTAAACTGTAAATGCAATTGCCCAAACAGCTATCATCCATAATTTTACATTAGCTTTCAGTATCTTCATTGAATATGCGTTTGTTTTGACCTTGCTTAAAAGATTTTAGAACCAACTTTTGCTGCTTCTACTAGAATGGCAATCACGGCAACATAGAAATTTGTGACCAAAACCCACCACAAAAATGGAAGGGGCGAATGCTGGTGAGGGGAAAAATATGGCGGGCAAAAATTTATGGGAATATTTACTTGGGTAGTTTCTTATTTAGTAATGCAGGTGTTATCGGTGGGAAAAGCAAAATTGGATGAGCGAGGCAGGATTCTCATTCCACGTAAAGATCGCGAGCGACTTGGTCTAAAGGCTGGAGTTGAATTTGACGTACTTCATGAAAATGGGCTCTTAGTTTTAAAGCCCATTATTCCCAAGCCATTACAAGTTGACGGTAGCCACCGCAAGTGGGGAAAAGAAGCATTCATGGACTCTGAAAAGGCGACATTTGGCGAGTAACAATAAAATAGGTCACTATCCCTTCTCCGTTTTGGCGCCCGCTAAAATCCAAAAAAACTAATTGTAAACTTTTTTCCTGAGATCAACATCGTGAAAAACGATCGTTTTTTGTTGCTCGTCAATCTCGTAGATTATTCTGTATTTTCCAACCCTAACCTTCCATAAGCCGCTCAAAGGGCCAACAAGCATTATACCGTTGTCAGGTTTGATAAGAACTTCTTTCATGCAACCAGTTATTCTTGATTTTATGTTGCTTGGCAATCTCTGGTGTTTTTTGAGAAATGCTTTTGAGAACCTGGCTGTGTAGGGCATGTTATTTCAGGGCTTTTTCTAAGTCGTTTATGGAGCATTCGACGTAGTCGCCTTCAGCAACCTGTTTCTTGCTTTTTTCAATCGCTTTTAATGCATCAGGGTCTGCAAGCTCTTCGATAGTTGCTAAAATCTGCGACATTTTAACGTAGGTGCTCATCATTTCCCTGAAAAGTTGCTCTGGAACAAGAACACCTTCTTTTGTAACCTTAACCTTCGCCTGCAACAAATAACACCTGAGTATAAGCAGCCAAAGGCGCTTAAATCCCTTTTCAACTTCCCCTAATGTGTCGGCATATAGGTTAGACATTCTTAATCCTTATACCATTGGTATTTGGTTAGCAGGATCTTTTGTGGCTACATGGGCGGGATACCATGAGCGACAAGAAATCAAACGGCACGATGCAAAAACTTAAAAATGAATTTAGAGAGGTATTGCTAGTCACGACAGATAGTGATTTGACGGTTGGATAAGAAAGATTTTGATAAAATGATATTAATTTTAGGATTCGCTTTACTGGTTACTGGAATCGTTCTGGTGATGTACATTGCAACTACTCCTAATGTGGTATCTCTATCGATTCCCCAAAATACGGTACCTGCATGGTTTGCAACTGTGATTGCCGCAACATTCGTGTTTCTTGGAATTGTGATAATTGCCTATTGGTCTTGGAGCAAGGAAGTTAGGTCATCATAATTTTGACAGATTAACTTGCGCGCTAAAATCTATTTTTCAACTGATTTTGGGCAAAAGCAAGCGATGCAAAAATCTTAAACGCTGATTGTTAGAATTGGTAGCGATAATATTATGACAATTCCGCTACCGCCAAAAAGACTTGGCAAAAGTATGATTATAGCAATTGCTGTCATAGTTGTTCTTTCTGTGGCGATAGCTGGAGCTTTTGTTTTAAATCAATCTAAAAAAAGTCCAAGCTCTGTAGTTTCCACCCCAAAACCAACAGCTAGCGCACAACCAGACATAAGCGGTGTTCAAGTGGTTAACTATTCACCAAATTGGGAGCTTGTAACGGGTACTATTAGAAATAAAACAATGACGCTGGTTAACCCATACTTAGATATAACCATCAAGAATCCTACGCAATACACAGTTTACATATGGTTGTATGGAACAGCCAATATAACAATAACAGGTCAAGGAAATGTTAAAAACGATTATTCTTGCTACGGCAGCCAAACGTTTACTTTGACACCATATTCTGAGAACAATTATCAACTAAATATGGTTTATAGCTTGAATTACGTTGCCAATCCCTCGGACAACATAAATGTAGTTTTCAATCACCATAGTGTTTCAGAAAAATATGTAGGTACTAACCTACTTGTCACCATAGAAAAAAGCCTCAATTTGGGCTTATTTTGACAGCGATGTAACTCTTATTTGAAAAAAATTTCTAGTATAGACAGGGATGTGGCATGGTACGGATCGAAACATCGAACAGCAATGCAAATTTGCAATTGGTAGGAAATTGATGGAAGACTTATTTGGTTAATGTTTCAGTTAATAACATTGTGTTTGCAATTGGGAAAAGCCAAAATGGATGAACGAGGCAGGATTCTCATTCCGCTTGACCGTGAAAGGCTCGGGGTGAAAGCTGGAACTGAATTTGATGTAATCCGCGAGAACGGATTCGTCGTTCTGAAACCAATTGTTCCCAAGCAACGACGCGTTGACGGCAGCCACCGCAAATGGGGAAAAGAAGCATTCTTAGAATCGGGACAGGCAGCTTTTGGAGAATGATGACCGGGCGAGAGTAGCATGGATAAAACAAAAATAAAAGCATCCTACGACAAATCAGAAGATATATTCTACCTGCTCTTCAAAGAAGGACCCAGCTACGAAGTCATCGAAGCAGACCCTGACGTTCACCTCGAACTGGACAAAAAAGGAAAAATCATGGGAATAGAGATTTGGAACGCCAGACAAAACGGTTTAATAAGACAAATGGAAGAAGCAATCGCAGAAACTGCCTGATTAAGCCCAAACGGCGCTTGGCTAAATTCTAAAATAAAGGCAACGGCTTGGTGGAAAGGGCAAAAGGCACATAACGAAAAAAGTTAAATTTGTATTGAATACTAATGTGAAATTGAATTTAGTGACTTAAAAAGAAAGCAGGAATCCATTAAATGCCGAGTGCAAAAGTCATAGTAATAGGTTTAATTCTGGTAATAGTTGTTTCAGGCATTACTGCATACGAATTCAATGAATTTACATGGAACAATTCGATTAAATATTATACCAAAGTTTCCATCAGCCCTCTCACGCCATCTTTCATAACATTTGGCACCAGCGTTTACAACGTAACCTTCTCGCCACATTTTGCCTCTCCGAAATTTCACTATTTTACGTTTCAGATTTCAATAAACAATTCAAGCCAAGGTTTCATAGCAATGCAAGGAAGTAAATGCTATTTTTCAGGGATTAGCATAGCAGTGGGCAACGTGAAGTCTAATCAACTAATTCTGTACGTTATCTATAATGCTTCCCCATTGCTCAAACCGACTATCTCACCTTCAACTACATCGTCCCCTACTCAATAGCATGCAAGGCTGTTATCCACAAAAAAGCGCATGAGAGCAACCAGTCAAGGAATGTTGACTAAGGTCAGTCAAGAAACTTTTACGAGTAGCCTTTTATCGCCTGAAAGTACTTAATGCTAAGTATGGGTAGCACAAGCAAAACTTTCGCACTATTCCTGGCTCTAATTATCGCTATGTCATGTCTAACCATACTAATCGTTAAACCTACAAATGCTCAATCGACACCAACGCCGTCAGCACCGCAATTTACTCTACAACTTGCTGGTCCACAATTCATCCAAAACACAACCTATTCATTAAACCCTAATACTGGGCAAATTGAACCCAACATAGGCTATACCAACCAATATTCCCAGTTGGTAATAGTAATCAATAACCAACAATTTGATCCAAAGTACGGCTCAGTATATTACAACGTTACAATAAATGGAAGACCTATTGGATGGGAAGATATGCAATTGCCTGAACAAACAGCAGGTTCAGATTCGACCAGTATAACTTTTAGCATACTTGGTGGATGGGGTTATGGGTCATTAGTTGGACAGCAGGTGAGTATTCAGGTTCAAGCGTTGCTTGGCACCGACCAATGGGGTCGCACTACCGCTTTTGATTCTCAGGGTTACTACTTCTATGGTACGAAAAGTGATTTGAGCACTCCACAAACAATTTTAGTACCTGCAAATGTTCCTCTAAGTTCAAGTCCTTTACCAACCTCTTCATCCTCTCCAATGTTAACGTCAACTTCCACGCCAACTGCAACTTCCATCGGCAGTTCTCCATCCACTTCCTTTTTGCTATTTACCAACACCATTTCACTAATAGTAATTGTAATCTTGTTAGCCGTAATCATTGCTTTATTGCTTCTTATGAGGCATCGGAAAACCGCTAACTTGGGTAAGTAGACCTTTTCCCACGGCAAGCGAAACGGCAAAAAAGCGCAAGAGAGCAAAAACTTAAAAATTCTCAGCTAAATAGAAAACAATGTGGCGAAAACCTTGAATGCAAAACTTGCTATTGTAATATGTTGCATAATTTTTGTTGTTTATGTGTTCGTTTTAGCGTCGATTTTTTATGGTTTTCCACCAGACACTAGTATGGCTAAGGTACCTTCAACCTACGCTACATTGTTAGGAATAGGTTTACTTATTTTAGGTGGGGTTATTGGTTCGTTCGCATTCATTGATGCAAAAAGCAAAATTTTCCCCTTAACAAGATGGGGAAAAATCTGGATATCTAGCATTATCATTGTCATTGCTAGTTTTTCAATATTTATTTTTAGCAACTTTATAATAGGATATTTAGGAATTGCAATTTTTTCTTCGATAGTTTGGTTAGCAGGTTCTTTTTTGTCAGCCATATCGTATCGAAGGCTTGACAGTAAAATACGCCAACAAGAAAACAATGAAAAAGAAAAGCAAGCGATGCAAAAACTTAAAACTTCATAGCGTAGAAATAGCGTAAGCATGGCAAAGAAGAAAAAGCGTGAAAAGGTTGTAGGTGCTATTGAGCTTCATTATCCAACCTTAATACACTGGTGCCTCCTTATTGCTTCGATTTTCCTTATATTTTTGGTTCTTAAACTTAATTATCAAGCCACAGCTTCATCGGTTGCCGACATTTGCCGTACATTGCTTGCATTAAATGGAACCTTATTAGCGTTGGTTGTTGGTTTTTCAGCTTTTTATTTTGCTGTCGTAGATGCACGTAGGATACAAGCTAGTCAGCCCACTACGTACGATTGGTTTAATGAGCTTAAGCAAGTTGCTGCCCCACTCACAATTAGAAGCTACAGAGAGAAAATGCGAGCTGTAGCAATACTCTTAGCTTCTGTTGCATTAACATATGGGGCTATTCTTGGTGTTACTTTTGCCCTTTATTTATTTAGTTTATCTCAGTCATCGACTGCCGTTATTGCTCAACCCTCATTATGGGTTTTAGCCCTATATTTCGTTGTGCTCTCACCCATTGTTACCGTTGCTGACCCTGCAATCATGACATGGTGTCTAACAAATGATGTTGCAGGAAGCACAAAATACCGATGCCCTTACTGTAACCAAAAGTTTGATGAAATGGAAGCACAAGTGAAACATGAAAAGGAATGCCCAAAAAAAGCAGAGTTACAAAAGGATTTGGAGTCATCTGACCCTTAAAATAAAAAAGCAAAGCCTCAATTTAGGCTATTTTGACAGCGATGCAACTTAATGGAAGGCTCTTAAATCAGTCTATGATGAAGCCCCATTCTGATTTTTCGAAAAAAATCGTAGGATAGCGGGGACGTTTTTGGGCTTTTTTGGTTGTTTTCAAGCGTTTTATTTGCGGTGGGCGATGGGTAAATAATCGCCTGACTATTACTCTGGTAAGTATTTACCATGTTTGGGCCAAAAAAAGCGCGTTACCCAGGTATCTAAGAAGAAAGTTGGTGCCGGGGGCGCGATTCGAGCACGCGACCTTTGGGCACAGGGCACTTGCCCCTTTTTGCTCTCCAGATTATGAGTCTGGCGCCCTGGCCAGGCTAGGCTACCCCGGCACACAATTCGCCGCCGTTTCCGATGGCTGAATCCATTTAGTTTATTTTCCATCATTTAAACTTTTAAACCCAGCAAGGGGATTGCTTTGGATTCGGCGGGGTACGGCTGTAAACCGCTTAGGCGCGACGTTCAATTGACGCTTTTGTTTGCATAAAATTTATTGGAGTGGAAACGCTGGTTTAGTGTGGTGACGAGTATGTCTTCGAATAGTGACGATGATTATCCCGAGTGGACGAGGCGGAAACGGGCTAAGGATCCTTTCTTCGGCGACATAGATGACATGTTCCGTGAAATGGAGAAGATGATGGATGAGGAACTTAAGAACTTCACGGATAAGGTGCCGAAAGAATACATTAAGGAACGTAAGCTGCCCGACGGAAGCACGGTCAAGGAGCTTGGACCATTCGTTTACGGTTACAGCATGAAGATAGGCCCCGACGGGAAGCCTGAAATTCAAGAGTTCGGAAACATCAAGAAAGGACTCAAAGGCACCCCACAGGTTAAGGAGGAACGGGAACCCCTCGTTGACATCGTTGAGGCTGAGGGCGAGGTCCATGTGGTTGTGGAGTTGCCGGGCGTGGAGAAAACCGACATTAAACTGCACGGCACTGAGGATTCGTTGACGATTTCGGTGGATACGCCTCAGTACAAGTACTTTAAGGAAGTTGAGTTGCCTGCGAAGGTGCGGGTTAAAGAGGCAAGGTCAAGCTACAAGAACGGCGTCTTGGAAGTCGTGGTGCCTAAGGCTGAAGCTGAGGGCAAGCCGAAGGGAGAACGCATCGACATCGGCTAAAAAGCTAAATTCAGTTCCTTCAATAATTCAATGTTGCGAACACAGTAATGAGCGTCAATCAAGAATTAGACACGTTAAACGCTATTTGTCGGGAAGCAAAGGCAGCAGGCAAACTGTCAGGCACCAACCTGACGGAGCTTTACGAGCTTTTCGGGTCAAGATTCACAAAAGCCCTTGACGCCTTAAAGGAGGGGCGAGTGAAAAAGTACATGTTTAAGCCGAGTGGGAGGGTGGTTTGGATTGTTGTCGGTAGGGAACGGGACTACCTTATCATGCCTGAAGCGGAGTTCTGCACCTGCGACGACTTCTACTTCCGCGTTCTAGACAAGAAAGTCCATATGTGCTATCACCTGCTGACCCAGAAGATAGCGCAGAACCTTAGCTGGTTTGAAACTATAGATGAAAGCGACGACAGCTATGATATGCTGATGAATGAGTGGAAAAAAGCGACACCTTAAATATTTAGATGTTACAAGAATATGCAAATGCAGGATGACCTCGTATGAATTTAGGCGCATACTTCGTAACTTTAGAATACGTCGCGATGAGTGGAATCTTCATAGCCATGGTCCTGATCTTCCTCTACGCCTACTACGGCAAAGACGAGCAGGAAGACATAACCGACTAAACCGCCCTGCCTTTTCTTCTAGCCAGTTCAGCCGTGCCTTCTATTCATCACCACAAACAAAACTACACTTAACACCGCAAGAATTATCCCGATAATTATCAGCCACCCCGAGCTTGGACCAGAACCGAAAGCGATCGGGAATGGACCGATGAAAATAACCACTCCGACGCTTGATGAACTGCCGATGGTCAGAGAGACAACAACCAACACAACTATGCCGACTAAAACCAATGCGACGCCTAAAATCAGCAGCCAAAAGAACCTGCTGGAAACGGCTATGCCTTCCTCTTCAGATTCATCTTGCTCAGTCAAACTTTTCACCTCAGCAGCCAGTAATAAACCACCATGGCAATTATGGCGACGATGACAAGCGCTAAAGCCAACGCCATAACCGTTTTAACGGATTTTTTGTCTGTTCCGAAGATTATCGGGATGGGACCAATCATGATTACTCCTGCAGCTTTCACTTTGCCCTGCCTCGCGCCGCGGGCTGAAGCAGCCACAATCGCAACTATGATGATTATGATTCCGACAAGGATCAGGGCTATGGCAAGCGCGTAGAAAACCGCAAGATCCAACCGTTCTTCCTCCAAGCGCTCCAAATCTTATGGGTCGGCGCTTTTAATAAACACTTACAAATAATTCAAGCCCAAACCAAAAAAACAACCCAAACCAAACCCTGACTGCAAGCCGTCCACCCGATAGGGGTACCTAGTATTTACATCAAAAATTCAATGTAAATATGAGCCCCAAAGACAGAGAGAGGGTATCCCATCTTTACATCAAAAAACCAAGGTAACGATGGATACGCAAAGACCGGGAGAGGGTCTATTTTTTGTGACAGGAAAACCACCACAAAAATGACGCCGCAAAAGACAGCAACCTAAAAATCATGAACCAAAAAGTAAAAGAAAAGATGGGTTTATCTTACTTTGCGGTCAACCAGTGTGCCGTTGGCGTCGAACAGTTTTATGTCAAGCGGCATTTGCCCGACTGCATGTGTTGCGCAGCTTAGGCAGGGGTCGAACGCTCGGATTACGGCTTCAACGCGGTTCAGCATGCCTTCCTGCAGCGCTTTTGCCTTCACGTACTTCTGTGCGACCTGCGTGATTGCTTTGTTGTATGCGATGTTGTTGTGTTCGGTTGCGATAATCATGTTGTTCCACGTAATCATGCCTTGCGGGTCGACTTTGTAGTGGTGTATCAGGGTGCCTCTTGGGGCTTCAGCGACGCCGACTCCTTCGAAATTGTTCACCATCGCCTTCGACGTAACATGCTCGGAGAGGATTTCGGGGTCTTCCAGCAGCTCTTTTGCCTTTTCAACGCAGAACAGCAACTCAATCAGCCGCGCTAGGTGGTAGTGGAAAGTGCTTTGCACGACGCCGTTCTTGCCCAGCTTCTTGAACTCCTTCAGCTCCATATCTGCCAGCGGCGTATCGCAGTGCGATGCAACGTTGAGCCGTGCAAGTGGACCGACCCTGTAGAAGCCTTCTGGGTAGCCGACTGCTTTGAAGTATGGGAACTTCATGAACGAGTAGGGTTCAACGGCTTCACCGATGAAGTCGCTGTACGTTTTGGGGTCAACGCATCGGGCAGCTACTTGTCCGTACCTGTCCATTATGGTTAATGTGCCGTCGTAGTGTTCAAGTCCGCCGTCGGGGGTAACTAGACCCATGTAGTAGCTTGGGAAGTTGCCGAAGTTCTCCACTTCCTCATCAAAGTTAACCAGCCACTTCTTGTAGAGCGCCAACGTCTTCTTTGCACTGTCCAACGCTTCAGGCAAATTAGCTTTCAAGTAGTCGGCTTTTTCCTTACTGAGGGGCCATTTTGCTCCGCCTGGAAGAATCCATTCGCTTGAGTGTATTCTTTTGCCAGCAACTTTCTCGATTATTTCTTGACCGAACTTGCGCAGCTTGACACCCTGCAAAGCAAGTTTAGGATCCTTCTCGATTAGACCGAAAACGTTTCTTGTCGCTGGGTCAGAATCAAAGCCCAAAAGAAGGTCGGGAGCGGAAAGATGATAGAAGTTTAACGCGTGCGACTGAATCATTTGTCCCATGTGCATTAGACGGCGCAGCTTTATGGCGGTCGGCGGCGGGCTGACTCCGACGATGGCGTCGCATGCTTTAGCAGAAGCCAACAAGTGGCTAACGGGGCAGATTCCGCAGGCTCTGGACGTTATGCTGGGCATTTCGTAGAAGGGTCGTCCTTCAGTGAATTTTTCGAAACCTCGAAAGTCGGTAACTTGGAATCGGGCTTCTTTCACGGAGTCGTCAGGGTTTAGGCAAATGGATATTTGAGCGTGCCCCTCTATTCTTGTGACTGGACTGATTACGATTTGCTTGGTGTCTTTTTCTGTTTTAACCATATTTTGTTTTACCCTCCATTCTCGGCGTTCGCCCTGCCAGTAGCTCGGTTAACACGTAGTTAATCAGGTCTGCAGATGGCGGACACCCTGGGATGTAGAAATCAACTTTGACAGCTTCATGGAGCGGACGAGCCTTAATCAGCAGTTTAGGCACGTCAGTGGGGATTGCAGCGTTCAAATCTGACTTTTGCTTGTATGCCCGTTCCAGCACTACTTGGTCACTGTGACGCCAAGAGTTCCTCAACGCAGTAACGTTTCCTGTGACAGCGCAGTCACCCAGCGAAATCAAAACCTTCGTTCGGGCTCTAACCTTCTCAAGCATATGCAGTTGCTCTTCATTTGCGATTGCACCTTCGATAAGCGTGACGTCAACGTTCTCGGGAAATTCTTTCACGTCAGCAATCGGGCTGTAAACCAACGTTATTTTTTGTGCCAAATCAACAAGCCGTTCATCTTGGTCAAGGAATGACATGTGGCAGCCTGAGCAGCCGCTTAGCCAAACCGTGGCGACTCTGACTTTCGCGTTTGCGGTCATTTGCGTTGCCTCCTGGCTAAGACGAACTCAGCGATGTCTTTACGTTTGGTGTGGTCAATCGGTTCTCCCTCAATGTATATAGCTCCTACAGGACAAACTTTCGCGCATTTGCGGCAGGAAGTGCAGCTACAAGAATTAGCCCATCTCTCGTCTAAATCCATGATTACCTGAGTGTCTTTCCCTCTTAGTTTGAGATCAAGGGTGTGGACACCTTCAATTTGGTCGCAGACGCGGATGCATCTTGTGCAGAGGATGCAGCGGTTTCGGTCGATAACCAAGAAGTCATGTGTGGAGTCAACTGGGTCAGATGTCCAGTTTCGCTCAAACATCACATGGTCAACTCCAAGTTCCTTAGCCATAGCTTGCAACTCGCAGTGGTCGTTGGCAACGCAGACCGAGCAGATGTGAGTTCTCTCGGCAAGAAGCATTTGCACAGCCATCTTGCGGCATTCTTTGAGTTTATCTGAGTTGGTGGTGATTTCCATGTTTGGACCCACAGGCGTTGTACAGGCGGGAAAAAGCTTGGGTGAACCGCTGATTTCAACGAGGCAAAGGCGACAGCCACCGTAAGGGGTTAAGCCTTCAAGCGAACAAAGTGTCGGAATTATGACGCCGTTGGCTTTAGCGGCTTTAAGGATGGTTGTGCCTTCAGGAACTGAAACTTCTACGCCGTCAATTTTGAGTTTAAGGGTAGTTGGTGTTGCCATGCTTATTCTTCCTCCTCGTGCTGTTTGAAGCATTTACCTGCTTCGCATTTCTTTTCAACGATATGTTTGATGTATTCATCTTTGAAGTAGCGAAGAGTCGTCAAAACTGGATTAGGCGCTGTTTGCCCAAGACCGCATAGGCTTGCGTCCCGTATGAAAACGCCTGATTTCTCCAGAGTGGCGATGTCATCCATTTTTCCGTTGCCTGACGTGATTTGGTCGTAGATTTCTTTGACTCGCGCCAAGCCTGCTCTGCAGGGGGTGCATTTGCCGCATGATTCTTCTACGCAGAAATCGGTGAAGAACCTTGCAGTGTCAACCATGCAGGATTCGTCGTCGAGCACAACTATGCCGCCTGAACCCATGATTGCCCCAGCCTTCGTTAATGATTCATAGTCAATCGGGAGATCCAGCAGTGTATCAGGAAGGCAGCCGCCTGAAGGTCCGCCGACTAGGACAGCTTTGAATTTTCTTCCTTCAGCTACGCCGCCGCCGATGTCGTACACGACTTCTCTTAGGGATATTCCCATGGGGACTTCAATCAAGCCTGGGTTGTTCACTTTGCCTGTTAGCGAGAAGCATTTGGTTCCAGCGCATTTCGGGGTGCCTGTTTTTGCGAACCAAGCGCCGCCGTTCTGGATGATTTGCGGTATGTTAGCGAATGTTTCAACGTTCTGGATAAGCGTCGGTTTCTTCCATAAGCCAGAGTTAGCTGGGTACGGTGGGCGCGGACGAGGCATGGCTCTTTGGCCTTCTACTGAAGCCAGAATTGCCGTTTCTTCTCCTGCTACGAATGCGCCTGCGCCGAAGCGGAGTTCGAGGTCAAACTTGAAGTTGGTTTCTAAGATGTTGTCGCCGAGAAGTGACATTGCTTTTGCCTGAGCAATAGCCTTCACCAACGTTTGGATGGCTAAGGGGTACTCAGACCTGATGTAAATGTAGCCTTTCTCTGCCCCGATTGCGAAAGCGCCGATAAGCATGCCTTCGATGATAGCGTGCGGGTCAGCTTCAGCCAAGGTTCTGTTTGCGAAGACGCCTGGGTCTCCTTCGTCCAAGTTGGCAACGATGTATTTGGGAGTGTTCTGAGCTCTTGAAACTAAAGTCCATTTCTGCCCAGTTGGGAAACCTGCGCCGCCTCGACCTCGAAGTCCACTTGCAACCACTTCGGCGATGACGGCTTGCGGAGTCATAGATGATAAGCATTTAGCGATTGCAGAGTAGCCGCCGGCAGAGATGTAATCTTGAATTCGAAGCGGGTCAATTTTCCCAGCGTTTCTTAGGACAAGCCGATGCTGCTTTTTGAAGTAGGCTTCGTTCTTGTACAGCATGTCTTTGACGGGTAACCCGAGAACTATGTGGTCGCGAACTATTTGCCGTACCGATTCAGGGGTAACGTTTTGGTAGAGGTAGTCGCCTGGCTCAATCAGCACCGCAGGACCGACTGAACATGTGCCGATGCATCCTGTGCGCGCAACTTTGCATTCGTTATCTACGCCCAATTCTTTAACGGCGGCTTCGAAGGCTGTGAGTACTTTTAGCGCCCCAAAGGGAACACAGCCGCTTGAGCAGCAAACATTAATACGGTACTTGTAAGCTCGTTGGAAGTCAAGTTCTTGTTCAGCTATTCTTTGAAGATCAGTTACTTTCAGCTTAAATTCCTCCAAGGACACCTTTTATTTTTGCTATAACGATTTGCGACGTGGCTTTGCCCACTACCTCGTCATCAATCACGACGTTAGGCGCCATTGCACATGCACCGATACAGCGTGTAACAAGAAGCGAAAGTTTTCCGTCAGAGGTGGAGCCGCCGCGTTTAACATTAAATTCTTTTTCAACCGCCTCAAAAATCTGCTCAACATCTTTCACGTAGCAAGCAGTCCCCAAGCAACCAGTCACGATGTGTTGTCCGGGCTGTTTGAATTTGAAGAAGCTGTAAAAAGTTGCTACGCCGTAAACATGGCTCGGCTGAAGGTTGAGTGACCCAGAAATGTCCATGAGCAAATCTTTATCCAAGTAACCGTAAATTTCCTGGGCGCGATGTAGAATCTCTAAAAGAGCACTTTCCTGATAATTGTGCTCTTTTAAAACTTTTTCCAACGAAAAACGTCTATTATCTTTCTGAGACAAATGAATCCTCCTTTAAACTAGTGGAGTTCATAGGGCAACCCTACCAAAACACTACTATAAAAGCATAGAGGAAAAAAAGCCGCAACCATTTAAATAAATCGAACGAAATTTTGCTTATTTTCTAGCCTTGCACAGAATTGAAATCCCAAAAACATAATTCACTTTTGACTCCAACAGCAGCGTTTTCTCAAGCAG
This sequence comes from Candidatus Bathyarchaeota archaeon, assembly GCA_963722095.1. Taxonomy (GTDB): domain Archaea; phylum Thermoproteota; class Bathyarchaeia; order Bathyarchaeales; family Bathycorpusculaceae; genus Bathycorpusculum. The sequence continues at coordinate 244,740 of CAVRJR010000001.1, forward strand.
CCTAGACAATATGGTGATGTTTGACACTTCTTCATATGGATAATCTTTTTTGGAGATTTTAATCAAAGCGGTAATGGGGAAAGCCAGCAGATTCCAATGTCTGAAAGATTCGATTTTGAATCCTGAGGTTTTAAGCTTAGTTTTGAGCTCGCGGTCGGAGTATCTTCGTTTGTGTCCCAAGGCTACGTCATGTTTACCAAACAAAAACTGGTAAGACGGCACATTCACCACAATGCAGCCGTTGGGTTTTAGCATGCCGCGGATTTTTCTCAGGGCTGAGTTGTCATCTTCTATATGTTCCAGCACGTCGCCAAGAATTACGCAATCAAATTTTTCATCGGTTTTCCAATAGTTAATGTCTGACAAGAATGCTGCAACGCCTTTCTTTTTTGCAATTTCAACCGCCTTCCAATCATTGTCAACAGCAACTACCTTGTAACCTTTGTCTAGTAGAGTTTTGGACAACCGCCCAGAGCCGCAACCGACATCCAGGACGCTTGCACCTTCAACGAGACACAAAATTAGCTTTACTTTCACTTTGCTCCAAAAATCGCGGTCTTCAATCCGCTCTAAATCTTCTGCTCGACTAAGTATGTTTTTACCCATAGTTTAAGAACGCCTTTCCCCATCTTCAAAGTGTCCTTGAAGAGGTTAAGTTTTGAGCCAGATTTGTAACTCCAAACCACAGGCACCTCGCCTATCGTGTACCCTTTTCGCTTGATTCTAAACAGCAGTTCAGCGTCAAACTCGAACCCTTTGCTTTCAACCGTGTGAAGCACCATTTCAAGCGCTTCCCGCCTAAAGGCTTTGCAGCCGCATTGAGTATCCCTGACGTTGAGGTCGAACATGGCGTTGAAGATATGTGAGAAGGCTTTGCCGGCGAAAACCCTTGCCATCGGCGGGTAAACCAGTAGCTTTGTTCCCTTGACCTCTCGGGAAGCGACAGCCACGTCAACTTTGCCTATGTACGAAGCGACTTTTTCGACGTCTGAAACTGGCACAGGAAGGTCCGAGTCAAGCAGCATGACGATTTCGCCGTGGGAGTTTTCAACGCCTTTTTTGAAGGCGCCGCCCTTTCCGAGCCTCGTGGCTGAGGTGACCAGTTTGATGTGTGCTGAATTCTTGGAGAATTCAGTCACGATGTCGTCTGTCTTGTCTGTACTTTCGGACACTACTATGATTTCGCAGGAGCCGTTGAAGTGTTTTACCAAGCACTCCAAAGTGTGCCTAATTCTTCTTTCTTCGTTTAACGCGGGAATGACGATTGATAATTTCATGTTTGAGGCACTTGCCAATTTTTAGAGCACGCGTGGTTTCAATACATTTTCCGTTGCTGCCATAAGACTCTTTTGGGTAAAAATGGAATGTCACAAAAGTCATAGCTCAGAGCGGATTTAACAAACGCTTTTTTACATAGTGTGAAATAAAGATTTGCCTAGGGAGAGAGGCTGACAATTAACCAACCAAACAAATCTCAGGGTGCAACCCAAAAGTCAGGCAGCATCTCTGCGACGGCTCGGCTTAAACTTGCGGTTGAAGCTAACAAGTGGCGGCTGGCATTCCTCGCTTTCGCTGTGGTCTACGCTTACTTGGTTACATTAAGTTTGGGTTTTATGTCGCCGCAATGGGACGAGATGCCTCACCTGTACGGGGGCTTGCTTCTAACTCGGGGACAGACATGGACGTATCTGTCATTAAACGGTTATTATCCACCGTTTTTTGACTTGATAACTGCAGGTTACTTGAAGGTTTTTGGTGTAAGCGCCGTTGCGGGACGGTTGGTTTCTGTAACTTTTGCCTTACTTGCATTGTGGGTTGTGTTCGAGTTTTCTAAACGTGCGTATGGCGCGAGAAATGCTTTGATGGCAAGTGTCTTGCTCGCCACTATGCCGGGGTTCTTTTGGGTTTCAAGGGTCACACTGCTTGAAACGGTACTCATATTCTTCTTCACACTTGTAATGTTTCTTTTTTACACTTGGATAACCAGCAACAGCAACAAGGCGCTTGTTCTAAGCGGCTTAGCCTTAGGCATCGGCATTTTGGCTAAGTACCAAATTTTGGTTGCAGCCTTAGCAATGCTTGTGAGTATTCTGATTCTTTGCAGAAAAAGATTGAAAATAAGCCTGCTAAAGCTGGTAGTCATTGTTTTGATAGCTATTGTGGTGGTCGCGCCTTGGTTTTTTATGATTTACCAGTTTAGCGGTTCATCAAAATTCCAAACCATCCTGTATGTGGTGAAAGTTGGCGGAGAGAACAGACCTTCCTACAGCAACCGGTTCTTTACCCCAGTTTTCTACTTGATTGAGATGACTTCGCCCTTTAACGGTGTCCCTGTCAATCCAGTCTCGGTGCCTATTATGGCGTTAGGCTTATGCGGTTTGGGGTTGTTCGCGTACAGGAGAAAAAAGCAAGATGTCTTTCTGGTCACATGGTTCATAGTAGTTTACGCTTTCTTCACTGCAATTCCCGATAAGCAATGGCGTTACGTAGACGTGCTTTTTCCGATTTTAGCCATCTCAGCAGCCAGCTTCATTGCTTTTCTTTACGGGAAAATGCGCTCTTGGAAACCCAAGCCTTTTGATGTCAGCGGCGTTCGAACCAAGAAATTTACAGCAGGTCTCTTCATTTTCCTCGCCGCGTCAACAATCGCATACAGTAGTTATAACGCTTATCAGATGACTGCAAGGGATGAGGTTGGCATTCCAATTCAAGCAGCCACAAACTATCTGGCGGGTCACTTAGACCAGAATCAATCGGCGGTGATTGTCTGCGCTTCCAACATGCTGTATCAAGACATGTTTTGGTTTTATATGCCAGCCAGCATGTCTCAAAACCAGATTTGGCAGTACCCAGAACTTGCCGTGGACACTTTTACACCCAACTTCAACATAACCCAGTTCCTAAACCTTTGCGAACAGCGCAACGTCAAATATTTAATTCTGTACGATTACGGGTCGAACACGCCGTTTTACAACACCACAGTAACCTACGCAGACATTCTCCAGATGATTTACAGCACGGGCAGGTTCGGAGTTCCGACGGACCAGCCTTTCTTTGGCCAAATGCCCAACAGGCTCTTCCTAGTTCGTTTTAACCAAACTCAAACTTCTTAGCCGACTTCTAAAAGCTCAAAACCCGTTTCCTTATCCTTCGTTCTCTTAGCAGAGGCGCCGGTAAGCTCCAGAATGACGACTTCGCCGATTTGCCAAACATCCACGCCTAAGCGGACGCAGCCTGTGACCGCGTTGTCGTTTCTTCCAAAACTTGCGTGCATATGCAGTTTGGGTTTGCCTTCCTCGTCAGCGAAGATTGTTCCCACTCCGCAGCCTTCATGAACGCCTTTGAGCAGGGTTACCATGGGGTCAGGCGGGAACACTTTGCCTTCTTTTGGTCCAACGACAACCTTGCTTTTATCTTCTGCCCCGCCTAAGAAGAAGCATAATGCGCTGTGAACTTTGTTTTCGGAAGCAAATTTTTCAATAACCTCATGAATCCGCTCGCCCTGGTATAGCCTAAGAACGAAGACCCGTCCAAGTTTTGCCTCGGTATAATCCATTTTTTCCTGCCTCTTGCCGCTTTAAGCGGATTAGTAAACAAGTATAAAAGAATTAGAGCGCCTGAAAACCGTTTTGCCGAAGAAGCGCAGTGCTTAAGCTTAAACCCTGTTCAGGTAGAGTGTTTGTTTGGCTTCTTCTTTTCTTTTCTGCAAAGGCATCTTTGGTTTGCTGCTTTTCGCTGAGATGAACGCGCATCCTTCGGGAACGCTGTCGGATAGCAGCTTACATTTTGCCTCTGCATTTTGTTGGGACATAATTTTTAACCTCTTGATGTTCCCCAACGGTATTAAAGCAAGCTTATAAACGTTATCCTGCTTCAAAATAATTATTCAGAATCCTAAAAGTTATCGAACAAAAATAATCAGCCCGCAAAAGCGTTGTTTATGCTAATAGCCGCATGTCACCGTTTGAAACGGTCGTTCTTCCACACGTCCGCGCTGTCACTGTAACCGCGACGCTCCCAGAAACCCAAGGCTTTTCCGCGGGTAAACTGCAGATGCACCACCCATAGGGCGCTTTTGTAGGCGTATTTGCTTGGAACCACGAGGCGCACTGGAAATCCGTAGCCTTCTTCAAGCACGACATCGTTAAGTTTGTAGGCTAAAAGCACGTCGTCGCCCATGAGTTCTTCGCGGAAAAGCGAAGTTGTGTACGAATCCGCAGATTCAAAAGTCACGGCTTTAGCAACCTCTTTCGGCTTAACAAGTTTCTCGATTTCGCGGATGCTGACGCCTTCCCATTTGCAGTCCAGAACACTCCAGCCCTCGACACAGTGAAAATCGCTTGTTGAAACGGTTTTGGGCAGCTTCATGAAGTCGTTCCAGCTAAGCGTCACTGGATTTTCCACTTCGCCGTCAACTGTTAACGTGTAAGTTTCAAGTTTAAGCTGCGGGTTAGTCGAGGTTATGCCTGGATGATCAATCCCCCAACGTAAAAGGCGACCAGTCACTTCTTGATTAGGCGGCAGTTTCTTCTTGTTTGACTGTTCACAACTCAAAGATTTGACCTGTAAATCTAATGAGTTGTCATAGAATAAAAGTTTGCTTTGGGTTTAGCTTGTTTGGAAGAAGTTAGTCAACTGCTTTTGATGCGGTTCTTCCCTTCTGAAGCCTGAAACTTTAACTCCGACTCTTCGGATTTCAAGCGGGGTTTCACTCAGGAATTTTTCAAGCAGGTCCCTGACGTTTCTATTGATTGTTTCCGTGTCTTTGGCTGGCTGATCAAGCGTCACAGACCTGCTTTTGCTGCTTAAATCAGTCAGGACAACGTAGATTGCCACCTGCTTAAAACTCAAATTCCTGACAGCAACATCTTTTGCCACGTCTTCAGTTAGCTCATCGGTTTTCTGCAGAATAAACGCCAAGTCACGGGAATCCTGCTTCAACGTGCCGATTCGGCTTATGGATTCAGCTTCGCCCTGCTCCTCCACTGGCTCATTATCCACGGCGTTGGCTGCGTTGTGAAAGTAGATGCCCAGTATTTTTCCCCATATCGCCACGAGCCGCTGCACATCAAAGACTGCTAAATCTCCGACTGTTTTAATGCCTAAAGACTCCATAACTGCCGAAGTCTTCTTCCCGACGCCAAGGAGCCGATCAACAGCCAACGGCGCAAGAAAACTCTTCGCATCCTCAAGCTTCACGATTGTTAAGCCGTCGGGTTTCTGGCTGTCGCAGGCAATCTTAGCCACAAGTTTGTTTGGTCCAACGCCCACCGAAAAAGAAATCCCAACTTGACTTTTGACCTCAGTCTTCATTTTTTGGGCGTAATCCTTTGCCTTCTCAAAACTGCCTTGAACCTGCTCAGTGACATCAAGGTACGCCTCGTCAACGCTGACCTGTTCAAGGCTGGTTGCGTAGCCCCTGAGAATCTGCATTATGCGGTTGCTTATTTGCTCGTAGTATTCGTGGTCAACTGGAAGGAAAACTGCGTCGGTGCCCTCAAGCTTCCGCTTAGCCATGAACAGCGGCATGCCAGATTTAACAGTGTATTTTCTGGCGATGTAGTTGCTGGTGCTGACGGCTCCGCTTTCTTCTGTGCGCCCCGAGTAGACGCCGACGACAACAGGTTTATCCTTGATGGCTGGGTTGCGGAGCTCCTCGCATTGCGCATAGAAATAGTCGAAATCCACAAGCATAACCACACGGTTCTGCATTGCGCTAAGTCCCCTTCGTCTTAGGCATAAGCCAGGAACCATCACAGGCTGCGGTGTTTAACCCAGTTAAGCCTTCCCTGCAAACCCCAAACTTCATCCCATGAGCCCCCGCCAAATCGTGGAAATCTTTTAGAATCTTGAACCTGACCTCCTTTGGCAGAAGCGTGCTGCCGCCGATTTTTTCGCCCTGCTGGAAATAGAGCGGTTTAATTTTCTCCGCCACTTCGGGCATGGCACGGGTGAGCCGCATCCAATTGTCTGGTTTAGCCTTGTACGTTGAGCACGTCAAATGTTTGACGCCTATGCTTGCCAAGGTTACGATGAGTTCTTGCGGCTGGTCATTCACCAAAGGTATGACTGGGTCTATTCTTACCGAGACAGGTATGCCAGCTTTAATCAAATCCTGCGCCGCCCGAAGACGCTGAGACGGCAAAGGAGCAAAGGGCTCGATAACCCGTGCCAAATTGTCATCGTCAGTCGTTATGGTTAAGGCTACTGTTGACGGCACCTTGCTGAGCAAATCGTCATCCCTAACTACCAAGTTGCTTTTGGTGATTATTTGAATTTTGCAGTTACTTTCGGCAAGGATTTCGAGGCATCGCCTAGTCAAGCCTTCAGAAGCTTCCGCACGCGGGTAAGGGTCAGAAGAGTTGCACATCGAGATGGTTTCGCCGCTAAGCCTCGCCGCTTCCCGCTTCAAAACGGCTATCATGTCCTTTTTGGGTCTGCAGTCTTTGAAGTTTGGGATGTAGCTGGAGGCGTAGCAGTAGATGCATTGGTGGTCGCATCCCGTGTAAGGGTTAAAGGTAAGCTTCGACGGGCAAGTGCAGAGTCCGCTTTGCCACGGATCAAACTTCGTGATTAAAGGCACCGATTTTCCCTTAACGATACCTATGCAGCCAAGATAAACAAAAAGGATTCGCAACAAAAAAGGGCTTTTCGCAGAAAAGTGGGTGACTTTTTATGGGCAGCATTTGCCTTTGGGGATGGGGCGTCCATGCGGACACGTTGTCGGATGATTCAGCAACGTGCAAAGGGCATCCATGAACGTTTCATCCATATGGTGCTCCATGCCGCAAACCGTTTCTTCCCGAACATCCGTCTTCAGGGTTTCCTTCATCAAAACTTCGGTAAGTCTGTGAGCCCGAACGATTCTTCTAGCTATTTTCCGCCCCTTAGCGGTAAGTTCGATGCCTTGTCTTACCTTGTAGATTACGAGGCCTTCTTTCTCGAGTTTTTTGAGCATTTCCAAAGCGCTTGGCGCCGCTATGCCTAGATGGTCAGCTATCCAGGTCAGGTGGGTAATTTTTTCTCCGTGTTCTTCTGACTTCCAGAGTGTTTCTAAGTATTCTTCTACGCTTTCAGAGATGCACATTTGCATCAATAAGTAGAGTATTGTTGTTTGTCATATAAGTTTTGACGTTGGTTTTTTGGGCTTTTCTGTTGGAACTAGCGACTTAGGCTTGCCTAAATATTAATATTCTAGCTTGATACTTAGGTACACCTAAGTGAGGTGAGAGAGTGAACCAAAAAGTCAGCGACTGGCTCAAGAACTTCGGACCAGCATGGATCGTAATGATAGCAGACGTAGACGTCGCCTCCATCATCACTGGACTCCAAGCGGGTGCAAGCTGGGGTTACCGAATGATCTTCATACTCATAGTCCTAATTTTCCCGCTCTTCATAATACAGGACGCAGCGGGACGCCTCGGAATCGCCTCAGGTAAAGGGCTCGGAGAACAAATAAGAAACAACTTTGGGAAAAAAGCCGCCATAATGGCTGCGATCCCGATGGGTTTAAGCGATTTCTTGGAGTACGTTGCTCAGTACGCTGGCATGGCGATCGGTTTTAGCCTCATCGGCTTCCCAGTAATCTTGGGGCTCATAATTGTGTTCGGAATCCACACAATGATTATTTTTGGGCGGCAATACCACCAAGCCGAAAAGGTGCTCATACCCGTGAGTTTCTTGCTGATGATTGCGATCGTGAGCTCAACTTTTGTCTTCCACGTCAACTTCGGGTTGTTCGTTTCGCTGGGTCTTTCGCCCCTGCAGCCTTACGGGAACCCATCCTTCGGTTATCTGGTTGCAGCCAGCGTAGGCGCAGTCATCATGCCGTGGATGCTGTATTTCCATTCAGGAGCAGATTCCCGAAGACACAAGCAAGTTAAAGACCTCAAAAACGAGCGCCTGGAGACTTTGATTGGCGCCGTGGTTTCCGAAATCCTCATGATTATACTTGTCGTTGTCGGGTTAAACGTTTTCAGCGGAGACAAACTGATCAACGTCAGCGAGTTGACGAAGGCTTTGCCGGTATTCGGCACTTACGCTAAACCCATAATGGGGTTGGGATTCATCTTCGCAGGGTTCTTAGCGCTCGTGGTGGTGTCGCTGGGTTCAGCGTGGGGAGTTCTGGAAGCAACTGGACGTTCAACTGGACCAAGATCCAGAGTTGATTTTCTCGCCATTTACGCCTTAGAAGCTGTTCCCGCGTTGGTCATTGTGGCTGTTGTGAGCGGTTACATCCAGCTGATGCTTAACATGATGTTCATATTCCCGCTGGTACTGATACCCTCACTGTACTTTTTGGGCAGGCTCGTAACCAAGAAGGAAGTCATGAACGGGAACCAATACAAAAAATACGAGAAAATCGCCTTCTGGATTGCCACGCTGATAGTTGTTGCAGGCGGATTGCTTGGGCTCCTTGGGCTGTTCGCCATGTTTTGAGAAGCTTTGCGTCTAGATTAGAGATTTAACCCTAAAACTTTTATTGCAGCGAGCCCTTTCCTCAATTTCTAAGCTGAACACTCATGACTCTTATCCAGCTGCTGTACTCGGTAATATTAGGCATCATTCAAGGGGTTTCAGAGTGGCTTCCGATAAGCAGCAAAACGCAGATACTTGTTTCGTCACAGTATCTTTTTGGGTTGACCTACTCGCAAGCATTAACCCTCGGCTTGTTTATGGAGATAGGCACATTGGCGGCTGCAATCATCTACTTCAGGAAAGACTTGCTTAAGCTGGTGCAAGTGCTTGCAGGCTCGAAAGACCAGATGAAACGCAAACTTTTCATCTACCTTCTCATCGTCACAGCGATTACGGCGGTAATTGCCGCGCCCTTGTATCTTATTGCGGATTCGATAAAAGGAATCGCCGTGGGGGTACCCATGCTCATAATTGGCTTGGTTCTCATAGGCGACGCGGTGCTCATAAGATACTCTAGGAAGAGGCTCGCAAAAGGCGTAACAGCCAGAAAATTGGAAAATCTCACAATTAAAGATTGCATTATCGTTGGGATTACTCAAGGCATATCGGCGTTGCCGGGTGTAAGCAGGTCAGGCATCACAACCAGCGCTATGCTTCTTCTGGGAATTGAACCCGACGAGGCTTTCAGATTATCCTTTACTGCGGGGATTTTCGCGGCGTTGGGAGCATTTGGGTTGACCTTAATCGCCAGCAAAAACAACGTTTCAGCGTCAATCGCGAACATAGGAATAACGGGGCTAATCGTTGCAATCGTCACGTCATTCATAATTAGCCTGTTTCTGATCGATTTTCTAATAAAGTTGGCTGGAAAACAAAAGATTACTTACTTGACGGCGGCGCTTGGAGCAATTGCGATAGCTAGCGGCGTGATATACTTAGTTCTCGGCTTATAATTTGGTCTTGTAAAATGGGGCGGCTAGAGGTTAAGAGTTGGAAAAGAAGGAAAATACTCCTTCATCATCATCAACAACCTGTGGGCTTATGTTGTTAGGGGATGACGCCCATTCTTGAGAGTTCTTCTTTGAGGCTGTCCTTTACATTTTTGAGGGTTTGCCTTTTTTGGACGTAGTCGTCGCCGGAGATTTTGTCCGTTTTGAAGTCTGCGTCTAACTGGTCTAGTTCCGTGTTTATTTCGCTGATTCTTGCTTTAAGCTGGTCTACGTACGAGTGGGCTTTTTCATTGACAATGACCTCTGAGGGCGCTAACGCTGTTTTTATCAAGCCGTCTTCAATTCGAAGTATTCGGCTAGACGCCCTCGCAACGCTCGGGTCATGAGTAACCATCAGTATGGTTTTGCCCAGTTCACGGTTGATCTTTACGAGATACTCAACTACAATCCTTGCGTTTTGGGTATCTAACTCGCCAGTCGGCTCGTCGGCTAAAAGTATAGGCGCGTCGTTTGCCAATGCAGCCGCTATCGCTATTCTCTGCTGCTCGCCTCCGCTTAGCTCCTCAGGCTTATGGTCCGCCCTGTCCAGCAACCCTACTGTTCCAAGCAGTTCTTGCACGCGCTCCTTCCTTTTCGCTCGTGGAGAACCCGAGGCAATCATTGAGAATTCAACGTTTTCCCGGGCCGTTAAGGTAGGAATCAAGTTTAGGTTTTGGAATATGTGTCCGACTGTTTTTCTTCTGTAGTCGACGAGTTGGGTGACGGAGAAGGCTGTTACAGTTTTGTCCCCGACTTTTACGGTGCCTGCGGTTGCTTTATCCAACCCGCCGATGATGTTAAGAAGCGTTGTTTTCCCGCTTCCGCTGGGACCTATAATGGAAACCAGTTCACCTGACCAAATATCCAAGTTTAGTCCGCGCAGGGCTTGAACTTCGACTTTGCCTGTGTTGTGGACTTTCACTAAATCTCTTACTTTAATGTCTAGTCCGCTCATCTTGTTCTAACCATCCTTTCAAGTTTAGTTACATATCTTCTTGCCATAACCAGGATAGCGCCAATCGTGGATGCGTATATCAAACCTACGTACCAAGCCACAGTTTCCAAGGCGCTGGCTGGGTAAACAAAGTGTGGAACAACAAGCTGGAGTATTCCGACGTTAGCTGAGTTTATGGTGCCATAATCGATTACTAATCCGACGCCTAACCCCAGCAATACCGCGAAAGTTATCACCGCCAAGTTTTCAGCGAGAAACATCCATACCAGCTGCCCATATGATAAGCCTCTGACGCTCATTATGGTGGCTTCACGGCTTCTTTCACTTAAGCTGACAACGGCGATTAGAACCATTCCAACGGAGGCAGAAAGTATGGCGAAGGCAATTCCTAAGCTTTGAAAGTCAAGAACCTGCAAAGTTTGAAGCGGGTTTAAACCGTTTTCAGTACTTACAGTTTGGCTTCCCTGCTGAGTCTGCTGCCACTCCTCAGAAAACGATGTTACCCCTTCAATTTCAAGGTTGAGACTTCTGATTTTGTCAGCTACCGCAGTTCCGTTAACGCCTGAATCTAACTTTAGCAGTATGGTCGTGTCAAAGTTCTCGTCTTTAAAGGCGTCACTGAAGGAGCTGCTCATGTTGAAGAGGTTTCGAGGCACATATGACCAAGTGGTAAAATCGGAGGAATATGTTTGATATACCAATGGCCCACCAGGTTCTGGAAAAGTTGTGACGCCTCCTATCCCGCTTGGAAGCTCGTTGCTGGGTATTCTTGGACCGAATAACCCCACTATTGTAAGTGTTCTTGCGCCAGAAGCGAAATCAATAGCTATCGTGCCGCCTACCTTGAGGTTGAGCTCTTGAGCAACGCGTTGTTCAAGAATAATGGTCATGTTGTTGTTTTCCATCGCTGTGAATGCTTGCTGCATGCTGGCGCCTGAGAACCAGCCGTTCTCGTAATAAGCGGTTTTAAGCCAACTGGTCGGATCGATAGTTCTAATCGTGGTGTCAGCGTAAGTTTGGGTTAGCTGGCACTGCATAGTTGAACTTTGAATGCCTGAAACGTTGCCTAAAATCTCGGACAGCACCTGGGTCGCTTTAGTAGCGTTCACCACACCGACAGAAATGTCACCGCCAACTTGGTACTTAACCTGCCTAACCAAGTAGTTTTGTTGGCTTGCAATTTGCCCATTTACTTGAACACCGTAACCTATGATTAACGCAATTATGAAAGCGATGGCGGCGATGCGCGCTGGGTTTCTTCTAACGTTTTTCGCTGCCAAGACGCCGAAGTCACCCATGACTTGTGCAACCTTTGAGAGAGCCTGTTCAAAGACATCCGAGTTTTGGATTAGTAGTTTTGTTAATCCCCAGAAGAACAGCAAGGGTCCAATGTAAGTTAGTATCTCGTTTAGGTCAGTTATGATTGTAACGACGATGGATGCGAAGTATTCTCCTGAGGAGTTTGCGCTCGATAACAATGAGGAGACGTTGTTCCCGAAAAAGACAATGATTATAGCGTAAGTCCCAAGAATCAGCGCTATCAAAGAGGGTATCTTTAGGGGTCTTCGGAGAGACCACATGGGTGAGTATTCTCGTAGAGCCTCAACCGTTGGCATTCTGGAAGCCCTCCGTGCGGGTAGAAAGACGGATAGCAAAGCAAGGATCATGCCGAAGATAACTGTGAAAACCATTGTGTAGGGGCTGATCGCTTGTGGGCTAAACAACGTATTCGCGTTGAATCCGCCATTGAACACTTGGTTCAAGATTAAACCGCCGATGACTCCGACTACACCGCCAATAATGCCGATTGTTACGGCTTCTCCGAGAAACATTCTTTGGATTTGCCCGCTTGAGAGGCCTTTGGTTGACAGTAACCCGATTTCACGTCTTCTTATGTTGAAGGAAACGTCGGAGACTGTGGAACCAAGGTACCATGAAATGAAGAAAACAGGAATTGAGAACAGGATAAACTGGGTAAGGGTGTTTTGGAAATTGGCGTTGAAGTCTTCTAATCCGTAAACAAGGTTGTTTTGGACATAACTGTCTGTTTGATAAATGGAGAGAACTTTATTTTGTATGTCACTTTGAATTGTGTTGACGTTGTTGATTGAGGCTTGAATGTTCCAAGGACTAATAATTTTGTTATGATTAATATTTATCAGAAAAGTTGTGTCAACCGTCCTGTTGGCCATCCCTGACCAGAACTGCAGAAGAGTGCTGTTCCAGCCGATCAGCATTGTATCTTGAGGGTACTCGTAAGTCTGCGCAGAGCTCGGAGGAGTATATGGAGAGATTATGTAGCTGTTGCCTGAAATAAGCTGATAGCCTTTTTCAGTGAATTCTGCAAAACCAGCAACCGTGAAATTGAGGTAAATAATAGTCCAGTTGCCCTGATTAGGAGTCGGGAACATAAGTTCTGTGGTTATGTTATCGCCAACGTGGACTTTGGATGCCAGCAACGTGCCTGCAAGAACGTAAGTTTGGTTTGCGCCAATGTAACTTGGCCTGTTTGTCCACTCGTTATTGATCGAGGAAGATTCTGGCAGGCAAACTAACTCTGGATAGTCAGTAAAGTTGGTTTCTAAGTCTTTTACTGGGTAATTGAACTTGTAGAGGACGTCTACGCTGCTGACGCCTTTTATGCTTGAAATGTTACCTTGCGCTTGGCTGACTTCAGTTAAATTGAAATTCGTTGTAAACTGCATGTCAGCGTAGACGTTTTGGAGTTGCTGGTTCAGCGATTTCTCAGCAGAGGAATTAGCTTTAACGTCAATGCAGGCAAAAAACGTAGATGCGAGTGCTATGCCGATTAAGAGTGCGGCGAAGAGTTTCCAGTTGCGTAGAACTCTTTTAACTGGGTACACCATCGGCATTGGGCATCGGGGTTTCTTTGCCTGAAATAGCTATTAAATCTACTTGTTAGAACACCAACAGTGCAAGCCTAAAACTGCTTGATGACTAAGCGCTCAGTTGAGGCGTTGCTAGAAAGAATTAAATCACAAGCCCTTTCTTATTAACGCATGAACTCTTTTCTCAATTTTCAGAAAGAGGAAAACATGAGCTTGTTCACGGATTTTTACGAGTTAACCATGTGCGCAAGCTACTTTGACAACAAAAACTTTGAGCCCGCCACCTTCGACCTGTTTATCAGGCGGCTGCCCGAAAACCGCTCCTACTTCCTCTTCGCAGGTCTCGAGCAATGTCTTGCGTACTTGCAAAACATCAAGTTCACCAAAGAGCATCTGGATTACCTTAAAACTCAGGGTTTCAACGGGGATTTTCTGGATTACCTGCGCGGCTTCAAATTTACGGGTGAGGTGTGGGCTGTCCCCGAAGGCTCAGTGGTTTTTCCGAACGAACCCTTAATCCGAGTCACTGCCCCCATAATTGAAGCGCAGCTGGTTGAGACTTTCCTGCTTAACACGGTCAACCTGCAAACCATGATAGCCACAAAAGCCTCGCGGGTGGTGCACGCCGCCAGAGGCAAACCAGTAATCGAATTTGGGCTGAGAAGAGAACACGGCATTGACGCTGGGATGAAGGTGGCGCGGAGCAGCTACATCGCAGGCTGCGAGGGAACAAGCAACGTTTTGGCAGGACAGGTTTACGGCATTCCAGTCTTCGGAACCATGGCGCATTCCTTTATCATGTCTTACCCTAAAGAGATCGATGCGTTCCGAGCCTTCACCGAAACTTTCCCGAACAAGTCAACGCTTCTAATAGACACTTACGATGACATCTCAGGCGCAGAAAAAGCCGCCGTCATAGCCAAAGAACTTGAGGCAAAAGGCTGCAAGCTAGGCGGCGTCCGCTTGGACAGCGGCGACTTAACCAAGGGCAGCAAGAAAATCCGAAAGTTCCTCGACGATCAAGGCTTAAATTACGTGAAAATCTTTGCCAGCGGCGACCTCGATGAATTCACAATAGAAGAGCTCCTTGGCAAGGGCGCAAAGATCGATTCGTTCGGGGTGGGCACTAAAATGGGCACTTCAGCCGACCGACCCTACTTGGATGTGATTTACAAGCTGTGCGAAACCATGAAGGCTGACGGCGGTTTTTCCTCAATAATGAAGCTAAGCAAAGACAAGATTACTCTTCCAGGCAGAAAACAGGTTTACCGCTTCAGCGACGCCGAAGGCAATTTCGAGAAAGACACGATTGCTTTGGCTGATGAAAAAGTTGAGGCGGAACCGCTGCTGGTTAAAATGATGGAAAAAGGAAAATTAACCCGTACCCTTCCGTCGCTTAAGCAGATCCGAGTTGAGGCAGCCGCGAGTTTGTCTAAGCTTCCAGTGCAGTACAAGGCTTTGGCTGGAGCACCCGTTTACCCAGTTGAGTTAAGCAGAAACCTGCTGAACCTCGTTAAAACCCTCAAACGCCAGTTGACTATCAATGAGATAAACCGTGTTGGCTCTGAGATGGCTGCTTAGGTTTTCTTTTATTCTTGGTAAACCATTTGCTTAGCCCAAGTTATCACCTTCAGAGGCAGATGGTTGCTCGCTATGTTAGATAACCGTCTTTTCCCGCGTTTTTACTGTGAAATATGGCAAACACTTAATAGCCTTTTCAGAAAAGTTAAGTGCGACAGTAAAGGGAAGCTTGATCTTGCAAAATCGACCAGCCATTGCTGCTGTTGGCAGAACCAAGTTCGGGGAACATTACGGCAAAGAACCTGAGAAACTTATTGAGGAAGCTTGGCTTGCCGCTTCAAACGAATGCAGCATAGAACGCAAAGACCTTGAAGCGTGCTACATGTCAGATTGTTTTCTCCCGATCACGAACAAGCTGGGTTTGGAAGAGGGTTTTCTTTCAGAACTCACCGAGCTGCATGTTCCCATGGAAGTTACCCGTTCTTTCAGCGCCGCGTTGCTGACGGCTTGCCACGCGATTCAGGCTGGAGTTTACGACACGGTGCTTGTCGGCGGCATAGAGAAAATGACTGACCGCTGGGACAAGATACGGGATGACCTTATGCTTCTGGAAGACCCATGGAGCTACTTTGCAGGCGGCACCCCTGAAGCCAACCATGAACTGCTGCTGCGAGCATACATAAAGAAGTATCATATAGCAGGCGAAAACCTTGACAAACTCAACATCGCCCTAGCACATGTCTCAGTTAAAAACCATGCGAACGCAACCAAAAACAAGTATGCTCAGTATCAAAGGTCAATCACGGTTGACCAGGTTTTGAACGCGAGGAAAACAGCGCATAAACCCTTAGGCTTGTATGATTTTGCCCCGATTTCTGACGGCGCATCAGCGTTGATTCTGACAAGCGAAGCAGTGGCTAAGAAGCGGTGTGATAAACCCGTTTACGTTTTAGCGTGCAGTTCAGCCACTGACTACTTGAATTACCCGGCGAGGGAGGATTTGGCCCGTTTTGTCGCGGCTGAAATCGCCATGAAGAACGCTCTTAAAACATCTAAGACTGCCTTGTCTGACATGCAGGTTGTCGAGATAAATGACCAGTCAACCATGATGGAGCTGGTTTCCCTTGAAGACTTAGGCTTCATCGAACCAGGGACAGCTTGGAAAAACATTTACGAAAGCTACCAGAACAACAGGAACTTCTATGAAGTAAACGGAAAGCAACTTTATGTTAACACCGACGGCGGGCTAAAAGCAGATGGGAACCCGTTCGGAGCTACAGGTGGAGCTCAGGTTTTTGAGATTTATCGGCAGCTGAAAGGTGAGGCTGGTCCGCGGCAGGTTAGCTTGGTTGATGGTTCACCGAAGAGGGGGTGCGTGTCAGAGTTTGAAGGCTTCGGAACGAAGGCGTACGTGACTATTCTGGGGGAGAAGAAAGATTGAGCAGTGAACCGATAGAGCGACGGGTTTCTTATTTAGGTGACAGGTTACGGGCTAGCCGATGCCAAAGCTGCGGCAAAGAATACTTTGAAGTCAGGGATTACTGCAGCAACTGCGGCAGAAAAAGCTACGGAAAAATGGACAGCGTCAACCTGTTCTACGACAAAGGAAAACTTGAACTCTGCACATTCATCAACGAGCCCACGAACAAGTTCATGAAGCTTTCAAGCTTCGTTTACGGGATTGTTTCTTTTCACAACGGCAAAATCCGTGTACCCGCAAGACTAACTGACCAGTTGATTTCAGATACTCAGGATGTTGATTTGGCAAGCCTTGAAGGAAGGGAAGTTGTTCCCCGTTTCCGCAGGCGTTACTCCGTGGGGAAAAGCGATGTTGTTCCAACGATTTCGTTGGCTTTCACTTTAGCCGACGAGTACTACCCGCACCAAGAATACTGCGTAACCGCACCCGACAAAGAGTACAAGTTGCCTGGAGTCGTCGGCTACGGCGTTTACACGTCAAGGTTCCGAATAAAAGAAGCAGGGTTAGAACGCGCTGTCCCATTCGTTGACGAGGACGCGGTGACGGCAGCTGTGGAAGCTGGAAAACTCGCGTTGATTCATTCAGGAGTTGACAGCAGCTTAGTCGGCAAAGTTTACGTGGGCTCAGAATCCAACCCCTACTCAGTCAAGCCTATCGCGTCGAAGGTGGCTCAGGTGCTAAAGCTCGGTGAAGAAGAGGGCGATGTCCAAGGCGTTGACGCGGTTGACACGGAGTTTGCGTGTAAAGCCGCTACAAGCATGTTTAAGGATGCTTGCGCCCTCGTCAGTTACCCGCGTTCAGGTGTAAAATACGCTATGGCTATCGGTGCCGATAATTCTCAAGCGGCTCCAAGAGGCTGCCCAGGCGGCGAACTAGACACCTTTGTCGGTTACGGCGGCGCTGCATTCATTTTCGGGAAAAGCGACGTTATCGCTCAGATGGAAGGCTGGTACTCCTGCACCTCTGACACGCCTGACTTCTGGCGTAGAGACGGTGAACCTTACCCGATGCATGGCGGAAGATTCACAGGCGACCCAGCCTACTTCAAGCATGTCCGCAAAGCAACCTGCAAACTTATGGAACGCTTCAACCTCAAAGCAAACGACATAGCCTACTTCGTTGCCCATCAGCCTAACCCCCAGTTCCCAGCCAGAATAGCCAAAGAACTCGGTTTTAAGGATGAACAGTATTTGCCTGGGCTTATGATTAACAAGTTCGGCAACACCTACTCGGGCTGCGTGCCCCTCAGTTTAGCTGCAGTCCTCGACGTAGCTAAGCCTGAAGAGCTTATTTTGGTCGGCAGTTACGGTTCAGGCGCTGGAAGCGACGCGTACCTGCTTAGAACCACAAGCCAACTTGTTGACAAGCGGAAAAACCAGAAAGCCACAGTTAAATTTCAGGCTGAAAACCCCTTCATTGAGTATGTTGATTACCAAACTTATCGGCGTCTTAAACTTGGGATGTAACAAATACTTTAATAAATAACAGTGAAGCTCACCTATCGAGGAGCCAAGAGATTGATTCTTAATGACCTCGCCGAAGTAGTTTACGCACCTGCAAAAGCCTTTAAAAGAATAGTTGAAAACCCAAAATATATAGGTGCAATATTAGTCCTGATCCTTTTCATCGGTTTGGCGATGGGTTTTGAGTTTGTTCAGTTCTCGAAAGT
Organism: Candidatus Bathyarchaeota archaeon; assembly: GCA_963722095.1. Lineage (GTDB taxonomy): Archaea > Thermoproteota > Bathyarchaeia > Bathyarchaeales > Bathycorpusculaceae > Bathycorpusculum. The sequence goes on from CAVRJR010000001.1 coordinate 262,621, forward strand.
TTACACGGAGAACACTGTGCCACAGGTTGGACAGCAACAGGATTTCCTTAACTCGACAAGTTGGAGAAGCAGTTCAAATGTGGCTGTAAGCGACAGTTTCGCTGACCCCTTCAACTACAGCATCTTCGTCGCCGCTTTAGACGCCAATTACAGCGTGTTTGGAAACAGCAGTTTAGAAATGAATGCTATCCACACAAACAACATAACGGCGGCGTTAGGCAACGTTTTCAACGTGGACTGCAACCCCACGGGGTACCAGAATCTTTCCATGACGATAAAACAGGTTTCACCGTCTTCGGCGCCTCAAAGTGCAACTTTGACGTTGTATTCGATCAACGATACAAGCTTCTACACTTACGATTTAACCTCATCCCTGAACACGGCGACGGGCACATGGAACAACCTCACCATCCCGCTTGGAGCCAAAGCGTCAGGTTGGGCACCCGTAGGCACGCCTTCATGGGGAAACATCACCGCATTACAGTTGAGCCTTACTTACCCAGCTAACTCAAACATAACTATACGCATCGGCGCCCTATTCTTCCGTGGAGAATACCAGACGCCCGTGCAAAGTGACAGCCTTGGCCTCATCGAACAGTTCCTGTCATCGTACGGCTTCGAGTTCATTCTAGTCTGGTTTATGTTAACTGGAATAGTCTACCTGTTCTTCTACGGACTGAAAACCACCCACGTTTGGAAACCCGTCTTCGTCGCCACAGGCTTCGCATTGATTGTGATGGACATCAGAGCATTGATTAACATTCTTGCAGCAGCCACTTTGCCAACGCTCTACTACCCCTACGACATCACGCTTGGAGTTCGCTTCAACTTCTTCGGTGCAACGACATATGCGGGAACAGCAAGCAGCCTAACAACGCAATCCCAAGCCATCCTCAGCCACATCAACGCAGCAACCGCAGGTTTCGGAGCCGTGGTTCTCATCTTGTTCGCCATCTCCTACGTCTGGATAGCCTACCTAAGCACGATAATTGTGGGGGCGCTCAAGCCAGAGTTTTCGATGACTAAGAGAGTCATAATTGCCGCTGTAAGCGTAGCCGTCACCGTCTTCGTGTCGCTTCTGCTCGTAGGACTGGTCTAAAAAAAGGACGCAACCCCCCTTTTTGGGCTTTTTTCTTGCTTTTTAGCGTTTGGGCTTGTTCTTAAGCAAGATTTATATGATTGAAATTCACCTTTGCAATTGAAAACCTTTAGCGAGGAACATAGTCTGGGTGAATTTGGTTGACGGCAATTAAAGATTTACAGGATGGAATGAAACGGGTTAGCGTTGAAGCAAAAGTTGTTGAAAAAGGCGACCCACGCGAAGTTAAATCACGCTTTAAAGACGAAACTTACCGCATCGTAGACGCGGTGGTTGCAGATGAGACAGGCAGCATCAAGTTGACGCTGTGGAACGAGCAGATCGACATGGTTAACGTCGGCGATAACATAAAGATAGATAACGGGTACATAACCACCTTTAAAAGCGAAAAGCAACTTAACGTCGGCAAATTCGGCACCATGAAAGTGAATTAAGACAGCCAGCGCTAAGCCTCGGCTTAGAGACTAAAACATTCTTTTACAGCATAACTAGTAATAGGTTACTGCCCCGTACGGCGGATAGACTATTTTTAGAACAGCCGTTCTATTGTGAAAGATTAAAAGGGTAAAAAACTACACTTTAGGCATGGCAAGCCCCAGCCAAAACGCAAAGCGATTCAACAAGAAAAACAAAATAATCATCGCTGTGTTGGCACTCTTGACAGTTTTATTGGTTTCCTTCTGGGTTACGCAGGAAATTTCCTTTTGGCCATCCAATGCCGTCAAACCCAACGTTTCATCAATGCAACCCATCACTGGCTACTATTTGACATTTCAAGGCAACGCTACCAAGATTTTTGTTGTTTCAGCAACCGTGAGTTCGGGTTCTTACCCTTACGACACACGCACCGCTCTCGGGAGCAAATCAAGCAGTACGCCAGTTGTAGAAAAGGGCGAACCATGTGCCATCCTCAATGTCACAATCCGCAATGATTATTCTGCACTGTCTCCAGTACCTGACCATTTTCCAGGAGATCCAACGTTGGCGTATGTTTTCTTGACCGCAAAAATATTCAACGGAGACAAACAAATCAATTCAGTCGATTTAACGCATGTAGGGCTTCCGCCCGACGCTTGGTCATCTGCAGGTTTGGAAGGTGGGGGAAACGAGACCGTTTCCATTTATCTGGCGACTGCAAGTAGGAGTGAAATAACTGGTTTTGAGATTGTTCCTATATTGGTCGGAGGACTTCCGTAGAGACAATAATTGCCCGATTGGGCGCCGTAACCCTCTTTAAGCTGCTATGACACGTGTCATGAACAACGTTGCAACCCCTTAGAAAAAACCTTATTAGTCCAATCGGTTGGGTCATTTCTAAGCAGGGTTTGTGGAGAAGCCAAGATGCAGTTTGAACTTGTTGCGCCGTACAAGATGTCGCCTGGACAGGATGACGCCGTCGAAAGGTTAGCGGTCAACTTCGGCAAGAAACAGAAGCAAACCCTTCTCGGCATCACAGGCAGCGGCAAAACATTCATCATGGCAAACGTCATCAACCGCCTACAAAAACCAACCCTGATAATAGCGCACAACAAGATTTTGGCGGCTCAACTTTACGGCGAATTAAAAGGGCTTTTCCCCAACAACCGAGTTGAATTCTTCATATCGTTTTATGATTTTTACCAGCCTGAATCCTATTTGCCAGCTCAGGACATGTACATTGAAAAAGACTCCGACGTAAACGAAGAAATCGAGAAGATGCGTATGCACGCCGTCTCCAGCTTGGTAAGCCGAAACGACACTATAATCGTTGCCAGCATCAGCTGCATCTACAGCCTTGGAAACCCAGACGACTTTAGGACCATGGCGTTGGAGTTGGCGGTTGGGAAGCAAATTGCAAGGCAAGACCTTATCCGCGCTTTGGTTGACATGCAGTATGAACGCAACGACATGGTGCTTGAGCCAGGCAGGTTCCGAGTGCGAGGCAACACCGTAGACATCGTGCCTTCCTACGAGAACGATATTCTGCGGGTCGAGTTGGATGGAGACAGAGTTGCTAAACTCAAGGAAGTCCACCACTTGACGGGCGACGTTAAGGTGGCAGTGGACAGGTTGACGCTTTACCCCGCACGGCAATATGTTGTTCCAGAGGAGAAGCATGCGCTTGCGCTTGAGCATATCAAGCAGGAATTGGAGAAGAGGCTTCCCGACTTGCCGCCGCTGGAAGCACAGAGGCTTAAGCAACGGACAAACTACGATTTGGAGATGATTCGGGAAATCGGGTTCTGCGCAGGCATGGAAAACTACAGCCGACACTTCGACGGACGTAGACCAGGCGAACCACCCTTCACATTGATGGATTATTTCCCCAAAGATTACCTGCTCATCATCGATGAAAGCCACCAGACGATTCCCCAATCACGCGCCATGTACAACGGGGACTACGCAAGAAAAAAGAACCTCGTCGACTTCGGGTTCAGGCTACCCAGCGCATTAGATAACAGGCCATTGAAGTTTGATGAGTTTGAGGGAAAAATGGGCAAAGTCCTCTTCGTCTCAGCCACCCCAGCCGAATACGAACTGGAAAAAAGCGGTACACCCGTCGAGCTAATCACGCGTCCAACGGGTCTTTTAGATCCCGAAGTTGAGATTCACCCCATCACTGGACAGATGCAGCATCTGATGACTGAAGCAAAAAAAACCATCGAGCGCGGCGACCGAATCCTAATCACAACCCTCACAAAGCGGATGGCTGAGGACTTGGCGGATTACCTAGTTAAGGAAGGCTTCCGCGTACGCTACATGCACTCTGACATCGAAAGCTTAGACCGCATAGAGCTTGTGCGGCAGCTGCGCGTAGGCGACTTTGACATTTTAGTCGGAATCAACCTGCTACGGGAAGGCTTAGACATTCCAGAGGTTTCAACCATCTTCATTTTAGACGCTGACAAAGAGGGGTTCCTGCGTGACGAACGCAGCCTAATCCAAACCATCGGGCGAGCGTCAAGAAACGTGAACGGCAGAGTCATCCTGTACGCGGACGTTGAAACCTCGTCGATTAAACGAGCGATGGAAATAACTAATTACCGACGCGCCTTCCAGAAACGCTACAACCAAATCCACAACATCACCCCTGCAAGCATAGTGAAAAGCGTTTCCCTCAAAGAAGGCACCATCAAAGGCACCAAGCACCTGCCCAAGTCAGACATCAAACGGCAAATAGTCGAGTTAGATGCGAAAATGAGGGAAGCCGCTGAAAAACTTGATTTCGAGAAGGCTATTGAGTTGCGGGACACGATTGCCCAGTTGAATTTAGCGTTGGCAAGGAAGATGGAAAGCGAAAGATAGCCCAGAAAATGAGGGATTTGCGGCAAAAAGGTTCTAATCTATCTTGCTCGAACAAGTTACAATTTACTTGAAGCGGAGAAGGAAACTGGTTTCGTCATGAGAGACAGCATCTCAATTAAGGGTGCAAGAGAGCACAACCTCAAAAACATCGATGTGGAACTGCCCAGAAACAAGTTCATAGTTATCACTGGGCTTTCGGGTTCAGGAAAATCCACCCTTGCGTTTGACACCATCTACGCTGAGGGACAGCGACGCTACGTGGAAAGCCTATCCGCTTACGCACGGCAGTTCCTTGGCTTAATGGATAAACCCGACGTTGACTCCATTGAAGGGTTATCGCCAGCCATTTCGATTGAGCAGAAAAGCACCAGCAAAAACCCGCGTTCAACCGTGGGCACAGTCACCGAAATCTACGATTATTTGAGGCTTCTTTTTGCACGGGCGGGCACACATCACTGCCCAAAATGCGGCAGCTCAATCCACCCGCAGAGTCCCGAAAACATAACCAGCCTAATCATGGCTGAAAACGGAAAAACCCTCACGTTCCTAGCCCCTGTCATTCGCGGCATAAAGGGAACGCATGAGCAGGTTTTCGACGACCTCAAAAAACAGGGCTACACCACCATTCGGGTTGACCAGAAAATCTACGATACCGACACCATCAAGGATGAACTTAAGCTTGTGCGGTATGAGAAGCACTGGATTGAAGCCGTCATCGACACGGTAGCGATTGTTGACGAAGAACGGAGCCGCATTAGCGAAGCAGTGGAGCAGGCGCTTCAAGTCGGCAAGGGAACTATGATAGTTATCGACGCTCAAAAACAGGCTGAGGAACGCAAGGAACTTGAACGTTTCCAAGACGAAACAATGTACAGCACCTTCGGAGCCTGCCCAAACCACCCTGAAATCGTCTTCGAAAGCCTGGAGCCACGCATGTTCTCGTTCAATTCGCCTTTCGGAGCTTGTCCAACCTGCCACGGCCTAGGCGAAATCACGGAAATATCCGAAGACAAAGTAATCCCGAACAAAAACCTCTCCATCATGAACGGGGCGCTGACGGTTTACGGCAGCATGGATCTTAGCTGGCGTGCACAGCAGCTTGCAACCGTCGGCAAAAAACACGGATTCGACGTTTTCACCCCGATAAAAGACTTCACGGCGGAGCAGCTTCACGCTTTGCTCTATGGCGACAGGGAACCCTTGAACGGGCACTGGTCAAACGGCGCCACTATGTGGATGCGCGAAGGTTGGGAAGGCGTAATCCCTCAAACTATGAGGCTGTATCGGCAGACGGAGAGTGAATGGCGCAAAGAAGACATCGAGAAATTCATGACTTCACGTCCATGCAACGCTTGCCAAGGAAAAAAACTGCAGCCCGTCGTGCTCGCTGTAAAAGTCCTTGACAAAAGCATCATAGACGTCACTGACCTTTCAATTGAAGAAGCAGTTGACTTCTTCCATAACCTGCCAGCCCAACTCAACGAGAAAGAACTTGCCATCGCCAAGCAGGTGCTTAAAGAAATCAACGAGCGGCTGGGCTTTTTGAAGAACGTCGGGTTAGGGTACCTTTCGCTTTCACGGGCGGCAAGGACACTTAGCGGCGGCGAAGCCCAACGGATTCGTTTAGCCACGCAGATCGGCAGCAACCTCATGGGTGTCCTCTACATTCTGGATGAACCCAGCATCGGCTTGCACCAGCGGGACAACGCTAAACTCATCAGCACCCTGCATCGCCTACGCGACTTAGGCAACACCTTGATCGTTGTTGAGCACGATGAGGAAACCATACGGAAAGCAGACTACATCATCGACATGGGACCCGGCGCAGGAGTCCACGGAGGACACGTCGTCGCTGAAGGTCCACCCGAAGAGATAATGGCTAACAAGCGAAGCCTCACAGGCAAATACCTCTCAGGCGAACTCAAAATTGAAGTGCCAGAGGTAAGGCGCAAACCCGTAGGCTGCATCACCGTTAAAGGCGCAGAAGAAAACAACCTTAAACACCTCAGCCTCGACTTGCCGCTGGGTGTCTTATGCGGAGTCACCGGGGTTTCAGGCTCAGGCAAAAGCACACTGATGAATTTGACCGTTATTCCCAAGCTGCGGCAGATGTTCGGGGAAAAAATCGATAAAGTCGGCAAACACGAATCAATCGATTTCCCGCCGCTAGTCCGCAACGTAATAGTCATCGACCAAGACCCGATTGGCAGAACACCCAGAAGCAACCCAGCCACCTACACCAAGCTTTTCGACGAGATAAGACACATTTTCGCGTCAACCAAAGAGGCTAAAGCCCGCGGCTACAAAGAGGGACGCTTCAGCTTTAACGTGAAAGGTGGCAGATGTGAAACCTGTCAAGGCGACGGCGTTTTGCGTATCGAAATGAACTTTTTGCCAGACGTCTATGTGCAATGCAGCGACTGTAAAGGGAAACGTTACAACAAGGAAACCCTAAGCATCCTCTTCAAAGGCAAGAACATCGCTGAAGTTCTCGATATGACGGTTGAGGAAGCGGCGAAATTCTTCGAGAACACGCCGCGGATTAGCCGCAAACTGACGACGCTTCTGGACGTCGGACTTGGCTACATTAAGCTGGGTCAAAGCTCAACTACCCTGTCAGGCGGGGAAAGCCAACGCATCAAAATCACCCGTGAACTAAGCAAAAACAAGCAGGGACACGTCGTCTACATGCTTGACGAACCCACGACGGGTCTGCATTTTGACGACACCAAACGCCTAATCAGGGTGCTGAACAGGCTTGTTGACAACGGCAACACCGTCTACATCATCGAACACAACCTCGACGTCGTAAAAAGCTGCGACTACCTCATCGATTTGGGTCCCGAAGGCGGAGCCGCAGGCGGACAAGTCTTAGCTCAGGGAACACCTGAAGAAGTCGCTGAAGTTGACGCGTCTCACACAGGCAGGTTTCTGCAGAAAATACTTAACCGCAAGAAGCAAGAAATAGGTTTGGCAGTGAAGCAGACTGCATGATCCGAATAAAGTACCCTGCAGATTTCAAAAGTTCCTGTATGCCGACTAACCCTGGAGTTTACCTCTTCAAAGATGAGCAGGGCGAAATTCTCTACATTGGCAAAGCAAAAAGCCTTCGGTCACGCGTCAAAAGCTACTTCTTAAACAAAGACCAACCAGCCAAGACAAGGCAGCTGGTCACCAGAATCCGCGGCATCGACTGGATCATCGTGAACAACGAGGTTGAAGCCCTGCTACTTGAGAACAAGCTGGTTAAGCAGCACACGCCCAAGTACAATATTGACCTTAAAGACGCTAAGACCTTCGCGTACATCTCGCTTACGAGGGAACCTTACCCGAGGGTGCTTACCAGCCGCAAAGTGTCACGCAAACTCGAATCGTTCGGACCCTACACCGAGGGCTTCATACGGCAAGACCTTCAGCGTCTCGTTGTCCGCGTGTTCAAGCTGCGCACCTGCAAAACCATGCATAAACGCGCCTGCCTAAACTACCACATTCACCTCTGCACAGCCCCATGCATCGGAAAAGTCACCGCCGAACAATACGCGGAGCAAGTCAAGCAGGCGCGATCCTTTCTGAACGGAAACTATCAGCAAACCATCAAACAGCTAGACGCCCAGATGCAGCAAGCCTCCGAAGAGCAGAAGTATGAAACCGCGCTTGAGATTCGCAACCAAATCGCCTCCATCAGGCTCGTAACTGAACACCAGATTGTAGACCAGGAACGGCGCTTTGACCAAGACATCTTGGCGTTCAAGCAGGTCGGCGACAAAATGCTTGCGGTCCAAATGGGAGTACGCAAAGGCGTCTTGCTTGGGAAAAAACAGTTCAGCGTTGACCTTCAACCCCAAGTTGAAGAGGAATTCCTCAAAGCATACTACGCAAGCAACCGAATCCCCCGAGAAATTCTGCTAAACAAGCCCGTCTGGCAAGAACCCGAAGAAAAAAAGGCTCTTGAAGAATTTCTATCGACAAAACGGTTGGCGCCAGTTTCCTTGGTCATACCCAGAAAAGCTGACAAGCTTGCATTGGTCCAGCTGGCTGAGAAGAACCTTGAGTCAACTTTGGAAGTTGACAGCGCCCTGGTCGATTTACAAAACGAGCTTAACCTGCCAAGTTTGCCGCGTGTAATCGAATGTTTCGATGTTTCCAACTTGGGGCAGGAACATGTTGTTTCAGGCATGGTCAGTTTCAAAGATGCCAAACCCGACAAGAAAAACTATCGGCGATTCAAAATCAAAACTTTTGTGGGGCAGGATGACTTCGCCGCCGTCAACGAGGTTGTAGCACGCAGATACAAACGGTTGGTTGAAGAGAAAACTCAGCTACCCGACTTAGTGCTTATAGACGGCGGACCCGGGCAAGTGAACGCGGCAAAAGCGGCTCTTCAAACCCTCAGCTTAAAGATTCCAGTGATTGGGTTGGCGAAGGAACATGAAGAGATTTATCTGCCAGACGACTCGACGCCAAGAGTCTTCGACAAAAACAGCCGAATGATGCTTCTGCTGAGAAAAATCCGTGACGCAGCCCACGACTTCTCACTCGACTACAACCTGAAACGCCGACAGATGAAGGCAAGAGAAGAATTCAGAGCCAAGTGAAATGGCATCCACGGTTCCCTTCCTCCATTTAAGAAGTTAGAATTGCTGTTGAGGCTCAATGTTCTTATTAGCCCGCTGCAATAAGGATACGGCGTAAAATGTCTCGAAGTAATTTAATGCTTGAAAAGGCAAATGCCTATGACAAAAACGGGTTGATGAAGCGCGAAGTCGAAAAAGCGCTCGAGCTCCTAAAGGATTTTAGAATAAAATTCCCTTTCGCGGAAAACCCACAGTCAATAGGTTGGATAGACCCTGACAAAATCTTCAAGCCTGATTCAAATGAAATAGGCGAATTCTTCCATTACTTAGTGTACTCCCTGAGTTCACTTGGCGCCCTCACAATTCACAGCTCTAACGTTTACCAGAATATCAGACTGCAAATGGAAGACTTCAAAAACTTGCTCCGCGTCGCGGTTGACCAAAAGAAGTCTTTGGCTGAAAAAGTTGATGCCCAATGGGAAAAAATAAACGGTTTAGGCCAAGACAAGCACATCGCCAAAAAAATCATATTTTGCTTCAACTGCGAAACCGCAACGGTCTTGCCGATCTTCAGTACCCAGCACTTGAAGCATTTCGTTAACCGCATAGCTGACGCCCCAAGCAGCGAAACCAAATATTACTCTCTTGGAGCAGAATACGCACATTACACGAGCGAGTTGTTAAAAGCCAAAGACAGCTTGCCCCTAACGAAGTCATGGGAAATCACGTATTTCGCCCGTTTCCTGTACAACACCTATCCGCCGCCTGACAGAGAACCAGCCGCAACCAAAGCAGGTGAGAGAAAAATGGGCAACATAGAAACCAACGAGCAGATAGAACTAAGAGGATTCGTCAAACTACTTGGCGAACTGCAAACAAAAGGGAAAATCACGGGGCAACAATTCAGAGAATACCGCGAACTATGGATGCAACAACAACCCAACGATCGAGACGTAGCAGTCTGGCGACTAAAGCAACTCCTAAACACCGAAACCAAAACAAACCCCGCCGTGCCAAGAAGTCAACCGCCAAAACCACGTAAATTGTAGAAAAAGCTACAACACAACAAGCTCCCAGGTTACTTTTGGCAGGCTGATATTTCTAAAATCCTGACTGTTTACTACTTTCTCAGACATTTTGCTGTCTGGCTACCGCCAGCGGTTTCTATCTCCCTTGATTAACCTAACTTCTTCCTCAGTAGTGGTTTTTACTGGGTTCTTTGCTTGCAAATTCCCAAGCTTAAAGAGAGTCTCTTCGGCTTTCTCATCGCTCAGCTGAAGATTTTTCCTTTTCGCCATCTTCTTCCACTTTATTCATAATTATCATAATACATTAAAAAAACTAACGATAGAGCCGAAAAACAATGAAGTTATGTTGGCGGGCCCGACGGGAATTGAACCCGCGACCTACGGATTAAGAGTCCGCCGCTCTAGCCTGACTGAGCCACGGGCCCGCATGGTTTGCTTTGAAAAAGTTTCATAGGCTAATATAGAGCTTGCGGTCTGACTGCTTCAGTTAAATAAAAAGCTCTCGTTATTGCTTAAAAGTCTATTTGGGCGATTACTGTTCAACGCGAATTTGGGTGTACGCAGCATAACCTAGAGATGCTCGACCAAGGAATAATACGTTTTGTGCCCTTAGACCATGGTTTCTTCTGGGTTTATCGGTTGCAATTTGACCCTGTCAGCGGTTTTTCTTCTGCTCAGGTACCTAGCGAAGTACAGTGCGGCGCCAGTTACAACCGAAATGAACACGCCCATCGAGAGGTTGTACAAGATGCTTTCGTTGTCGATAAAGTTGGAGATTACCCCGAACGCGAGGAAGAAACTAAACATATACAACAAAATTATCTCAGACGTAAGCTTCGAAAGATCTTCAATGAACGGCAAATCAGGCAGCACCATTTCGCCTTACCCTATCGAACGCTTATATAGCTTCTGGCTCACTGAAATATTGAGCGTAGCAACCGATGTCTTCTCAGAAGCAGATTGTTTTGAGCCCTATCGGCTATATTGAAACCGACGCGGTCGGCAACGAAGTTAAAGACAAAACGAAGATTTCAAAAATCATACTTAACTCCGAGTTAGCTGAGGCGCTGGACGGCATCGAAGGCTTTTCACATGTCTTTGTGCTTTTTTGGCTCAACGAAGTAAGCGGTCAGAATCGGGCTCTAAAGTTCCATCCAAGAGGCAGAATGGATATGCCTCTGCTGGGCGTCTTCGCGTTTAGAACCAATCAGCGACCGAACCCAATCGGCTTAACGCTTGTCGAATTAGTAAAGGTTGAAGGCAGCGTTTTGACGGTTCGCGGCTTAGACGCCTACGACGGCACCCCAGTCCTGGACATCAAACCTTTCGACTCTTGGGACAACGCCGAAAACCACCGCGTTCCCGACTGGTGGATCAAACTGAACCAGTGACGCGCCGAAGCTAAAGCAACCCTTCTATCGCGTACTTTGCGGCAAGCACTTTCAAGAGTTCTTTTCTGAGATCTTCACCCTTCAAATCGGCAGCCTTGACGCGGACAAATTCGCTGGCAAGCTCGGGTTCTTTGCAGACATCTTTAAGCCAGTTTCCAAAGTCGCCGCGGTATAGGTGAAATTCAACGGATTCGACACTGACTTGTTTGATAATTCGGTAAAAATGTTCAAGCGACTCAGCCGTGAACTCTGAGGGCTGGTCAATGCCGTAGTAAAAGTGGAAACCCATTTCTTTGGGAACAGGCGTCAAGGCTTTAAGGGCTGCTTTCCCCTTCGGAGTTATCCCGTAACCGCCGCTTGCAACCTTTTGCAGATAGCCCTCTTTGGCGAGTTCTTGGATCTGAAATATTGTTTGTTCCGAGGTTAAGTTGACTTTTTGGGCAAACGCGCTCAAATCCATGCGGCTTGTGGCTTCAACCAGTGTTTTTAAAACTTTAAACTGTTCTTCTTTCAAGAGCATCCCTATCGGACATTATATCGAACGGAAATTTAAACACCTTAATTCTTCGCCAGACGAAACAATTTTTTGGGATACATACAGGTTTTTATTTGTAAAAACCAATTTTAAGTAGGTGAAGACATTGAACGATTACATAGTAATACTGGTCACCGCCAAAGACAGGCAAGAAGCGGAGAAGATTTCGCAGTTGCTTGTGAAGGAACGCTTGATCGCCTGTGCAAACATCGTTTGTCCAGTTACGTCGTTTTTTCATTGGGTTGGCAATACTGAGAAGGCTGAGGAATGCTTGATTGTTATGAAGTCGCGTAGGGACCTGTTTGCTGAGGTTGCGGAGCAGGTTAAGCGTTTGCATAGTTATGAGGTTCCTGAGGTTTTGGCTGTTCCGATTGTTGATGCGTCGAAGGTGTATTTGGATTGGATGAGTGTTGCGCTTAAGCCTAAGCCGTAATGTACGTTTTTGTGCAGATAAGCCTTAAATAATACATTGAGGTATGCTTCTGAACCATACGGAGAAACGAAGAGCATGGGGAATCGCCTTTGGCACAACAACCACACAAACCAAACCAGCTAACCCCCTAAAAATCAAAAAAATCAACCTAACCCAGCAACCCCTCGAAATATTCTCAAAACTCCAAAAAAAATACCAAACCGCCTACCTTTTAGAGTCAATTGAAGGACCCAAAAAGCTCGCCCAATACTCATTCATCGGGTTCGACCCAAAAGTAACCATCTTAGTCAAAAACGGCAGAGCCCAAATCAGAAACGAAGAAACAGGCGAAACAACCGCCGAGCAAACAAGCGACCCGCTCCAAGTTTTAGAACGCCTCCTCAAAGACCAAGCGGTTCCAAACACGGAGTTCCGTTTTGTCGGCGGAGCAGTCGGCTACATTTCCTATGACGCCGTCCGCTACTGGGAACGCTTGCCCCAAAACAGCGTAGATGACCTCAACTTCCCCGATTTGGAAATGGGCATATTTGACGACGGCTTCGTTTTCAATCACATAGAAAAACAGGCATTTTACTATTATCGAGGCAAGAACCGCCTGCCCCAAGTTGAAAGGCTCCTAAAGAAGCCAATTGACCCAGAGCAGCTGTCGTACACGCAGCCTAAAGTGAACATTAAAAAAGAAACCTATGAAGCCGCGGTGGAAAAAGCGAAGCGGTACATTGTGGCGGGAGATATTTTTCAGGTTGTCCCATCGAAACGGTACCAATTTCAAATAGAAGGCAACCTAATCCCGTTCTACGCGGCGCTAAGAACCATTAACCCTTCACCATACATGTACTATTACAGTTCAGGCGACCGCCAAATTGTCGGCGCAAGCCCAGAGATGCTTGTCCGCGTTAACAAAAGGACTGTCGAAACCTTCCCGATTGCGGGCACCCGCCCCGTTGCTGAAGACCCTGAGGAAAACACCAGATTAGTCGCTGAACTGCTTGGCGACCCTAAAGAACGCGCCGAACACGTGATGCTTGTTGATTTGGCACGCAACGACGTCGGCAGAATCAGCAAGTACGGAAGCGTTCACGTGCCCGAATTCATGAAGGTTCACCAGTACAGCCACGTGCAACACATCGTGTCCCGAGTGGTAGGGCAGCTAAAGGACGACCTTCAAAGCTATGATGCATTGCGGGCTGTTTTTCCAGCGGGAACAGTTTCTGGAGCGCCCAAGGTGCGAGCCATGGAAATTATCGATGAACTGGAGCCAGTGAGGCGTGGACCTTACGCTGGCGCCGTCGGCTACTTCTCCTACAATGGGAACGCGGATTTCGCCATAACCATCCGAACCCTCTTCGCCCAGAAAAACCAAGCGTACATTCAGGCGGGCGGGGGAATCGTGGCTGACTCGGTGCCCGAGCAGGAATGGTTTGAAACCGAGCATAAAGCCAAGGCGCTGATGCAGGCGCTGGAGCGGGCTGGAGGCAAAAGACAATGAAGGTGCTGGTAATCGACAATTATGATTCGTTCGTTTACAACCTTGTCCAGTACATCGGCGAATTGGGAGGCGAACCTGTGGTTTACCGAAACGACAAGGTGTCGATGAAGCAGTTGGAGGAGCTTAAACCTGACAGAATCGTGATTTCGCCAGGTCCAGGCACACCCGAGGACGAGCGGTATTTTGGCGTCTGCACCAAAATCCTGCAAACCATGAGCCACAGCATTCCAACGTTGGGTGTCTGTCTGGGTCATCAAGGAATAATCCATGCTTACGGCGGAAAAATCGTCCATGCCAAACGGCTCATGCACGGGAAAACCTGCACCGTAAGGCACGACCAAAAAGGCATTTTCACGGGTGTCCGCAACCCCTTCACGGCGACGCGGTACCATTCGCTTGCTGGAGAATGCACCTCTTTGCCGTCATGTCTAGAAATCTCGGCGGAATGCATTGAAGATGGGGAAATCATGGGTGTTCGCCACGTCAAGTTCCCGATTGATGGGGTGCAGTTCCATCCTGAATCCATCCTGTGCGAGGATGGCAAGCTCATCATCAAGAACTTCTTGGAGGGCAGAAAGCCATGATTCGGGAAGGCATCCAGAAACTCATCGAAGGCAACAGCCTAACCAGCATCGAGTCAGGCGAAATCATGCGTGAAGTCATGTCGGGGCAAGCAACAAACTCGCAGACAGCCGCGTTCCTAACCGCCTTGCGGATGAAGGGCGAAGCAGTGGACGAGCTAATCGCCTTCGCTTCCGTCATGCGTGAGCAAAGCAGCCAAATCCACCCCCATGTCGAAGGTCGTCTTGTGGATACCTGCGGGACAGGCGGAGACAAAATAAAAACCTTCAACGTAAGCACCGCCGCTGCCTTCGTCATTGCTGGGGCAGGTGTCTCGGTTGCCAAGCATGGAAACAGGTCGGTGACCAGCAAAAGCGGAAGCGCCGACGTGCTGGAAAAACTCGGGTTAAACCTGTTTTTGGAGCCCAAAGCGGTCGAAGCCATGATTGAGGAGGTCGGGGTAGGTTTCATGTTTGCGCCAGCGTTCCATCCAGCCATGAAGTACACGGCTGAGACCCGACGGGAAATCGGCATCCGCACCGTATTCAACCTTCTCGGACCCTTAACAAACCCCGCAGGCGCCAACGCACAACTGCTCGGCGTCTACGACCCCAAACTGACCACGCCATTGGCTTACGCGTTGTGTCGGCTGGGCTGCGAAGAAGCCATGGTTGTCCACGGGCTGGAAGGTTTAGACGAGATTTCAACGGTTGGGAAAACGGCGGTTGCATGGTTGAAGGATGGCAAAGTCACGGAGCTGCAGGCTTCTCCACGCGACTTCGGTGTGAAGCAGGCGAACGTTGCCGATTTGAAGGCAGCTTCGGCTGAGGAGTGCGCGGAAGCATTCTTCAAAGTACTCAGCGGCAACCTTGCGGTGGATGACGCGAAAACGGAGTTTGTACTGGTTAACAGTGCGGCGGGAATCGTTTTGGGCGGCAAAGCGGATGATTTCTTGGGCGGCATGGAGTTAGCCCGTGAATCGATCAGTAGCGGGGCAGCTTACGGGAAGCTTAAGGCGTTGATTGTTGCTTCAGGCGGGGACCTATCTAAACTTGAGGAGTATGAAGCCAAGTATGAGTGACTATCTCGATGTGTTGGCGCGGGTCGCCCAAGTGACTATCGAAGACGGATACTACGATGAGGCTAAGCCAGCAGACAAGAAACGCCTGAGTTTGCGCACGGCGATTTTGAAGAGCCAAACTGTGCCAGTCATAGCGGAAATCAAAGCTGCTTCCCCGTCAGCAGGCATAATCAGGAAAAACGTTGACGCAGGCGAGGTTGCACGGGCAATGCAAAGAGGAGGAGCGGTGGCTTTGTCGGTCTTGACTGAGCCCAAACATTTCGACGGTTCATTGGAATCTTTGGCGGCGGCAAGAGAAGCCGTGGATGTCCCGATTCTGATGAAAGACATCATTCTTAGCCCCGTGCAGGTTTATGCTGCAAAGAAAATGGGAGCCAACGCCGTTTTGTTGATTAAGGCGCTTTTTGACCGCGGCTACTGCGAAAAAACCCTCACTGAAATGATTGCTGGGGCACACATGTTGGGTCTTGAGGTTCTGCTTGAAGCACACAGTGAAGCCGAGTTTAAGTCAACCGTGAAAACAGACGCGGATTTGATTGGGATAAACAACCGTGATCTGGCAACTTTTAAGGTAGATTTGAACGTGACCAAAAAGATTTTAGAGAAAAACGGTTCAAACGGCAAACTGGTGGTAAGTGAAAGCGGAATTGGGACGCCTGCTGACATACGTTTCCTGCGTGGAGTTGGCGCTGACGCTTTTCTGGTCGGCTCAGCCGTTATGTCCGCTGGCAATATTGAAGAAAAAGTGAAGGAGTTTGTAGAGGCAAAATGAAGTTAAGCAGCTACCCCGTTGACGGGAAATACGGAAAATACGGCGGACGCTTCGTCCCTGAAGTTCTGATGGCGGCAATCAAGGAGTTGGAAGAAGCTTACGCGCAAGCCCGAAAGGACCCCGCGTTCCAGAAGCAGCTGGACGATTATCTCTTCGACTTTGTAGGCAGACCAACCCCCATCTACTACGCCGAGAACCTGACGCGCAAGCTGGGCGGCGCCAAAATCTACCTTAAACGGGAGGATTTAGCTCACGGCGGAGCACACAAAATCAACAACACAATCGGGCAGGCGCTACTCGCCAAAAGAATGGGCAAGACCCGTGTGATAGCTGAGACAGGCGCGGGACAACATGGCGTCGCCACGGCGATTGCGTGCGCGGCGTTGGGTTTGAAGGCTGAGGTTTACATGGGCACAGAGGATTGCGAGCGGCAGCGGCTGAACGTTTTCCGCATGAAACTGCTTGGCGCCGAAGTGCACCCCGTGCAGGCTGGGTCAAAAACTCTCAAAGACTCAATTAACGAAGCGTTCCGCGACTGGGTAACCAACCTTGAAACCACCTACTACTTAATCGGCAGCGTCGTTGGCCCTCATCCGTACCCGATGATTGTCCGCGATTTCCAAAGCGTAATCGGCATGGAGATTAAACTGCAATTCCAACAGAAAGAAGGGCGGCTTCCAGACGCTTTGGTTGCGTGTGTAGGTGGGGGAAGCAACGCGATGGGCACCTTCTACCCCTTCGAAGACAACGATGCAGTAGAGCTTTACGGCGTTGAGGCTGCGGGGGAAGGTTTGGAAACGGGGAAGCACGCGGCGTCGCTTGGCGCGGGAGACGAAGGGGTCTTCCACGGCATGTTAACCTACGTGCTGCAGGACCAGAACGGGCAAATCCAGAACACAAGCAGCATTTCAGCGGGTTTAGATTACCCAGGCGTTGGACCTGAACACTCCTTCCTCAAAACATTCAAAAGAGCACAGTACGTTTCAGCCACCGACAAGGAAGCAGTAGACGCTTTCCTTACACTTTGCAAAGAGGAGGGAATCCTGCCTGCCTTGGAATCCTCCCACGCTGTAGCTTACGCGATGAAGCTTGCGCCAAAAATGAAGAAGACCCAGTCAATCGTAGTAACCCTATCGGGAAGAGGAGACAAAGACGTGGAAACTGTAGCTGATTACATAGGGGCAAAAATATGAATGCAATAAAAAGAGCCTTCGAAAAAGCCAAGGCGCAGGGCAACGGGGCGCTCGTCGGCTATATTATGGCTGGAGACCCAAAACCTGAACTCACACCAAAAATTGCAGATGCCCTAATCAAGGGAGGCGTGGATGTTTTGGAGTTGGGATTGCCGTTTTCTGACCCGATTGCTGATGGACCGACAATTCAGGCTGCAAGCGTCCGAGCACTGGCTGCGGGGACAACGCCGCTGAAAGTGCTGCAGATTGCAAGAGAGATACACAGAAGCCACAACACGCCGATTGTAATAATGACTTATTATAATCCTGTGTTCAGGATGGGGTTGGAGAAGTTTTGCCGTTTAGCCAAAGAATGCACGGTTGACGGCGTTATCGTTCCCGACTTGCCCGTTGAAGAATCAGGCGACTTCAAGCGTGCAGCAGCGGATTTTGGGTTGGACACGATTTTCTTGGCGGCGCCATCCACCAGCCCCGAGCGGCTTAAAATGATTGTTGGGTGTTCTTCGGGGTTTCTTTACCTCGTTTCCCGCTTCGGGGTGACGGGAGCGAAAACTGCGATTGGCGATTCAACGATTCAACTTGTCAAACGGGTTCTGCCCTTCACTTCGGGGAAGATTCCGTTGGCAGTCGGCTTCGGAGTCTCAAAACCACAACATGTAGAACGAATCGTTAAGGCAGGAGCAGACGGCGTCATCGTCGGAAGCGCCTTCATCGATTTAATCCAGAGAAACAAAGACGACACAGCAGCCATGCTTCAAAAGTTGGAAGAAGCCGTCTCGGAGTTGAAAAAAGCCACAAAAATATTGAAAAAATAAAATTGGGTTTAGGTTTTCTGGCTGGTGACTGGCGGCAAGTATTCGGCGACGAAGTGCACGCTTGGGAACTGCGCCAACGCTCTACCTTGTCCTTCAGTTGGCAAAACCTTGAGGTTTTCAACTTTGCAAGCGCCGCAAATGTCAATCAATTCACTTTTGATGGCTTCAGCTACCGATTCTTCTCCAGCATAAACCGTTAAGACTTTTACGGGCGTGTTAAGAGGCATGCGTTTTTCTGCTTTTTCCCGTCGAACCTCGCTGATTAATCCCAGCACGATGTCGCCTTGCTTTTCCGCTTCCTCATCCACCATTGACTGGTCGCATTGGGGCCATGGGGAAACATGTAGGCTGCCGTAGCCCATTGCGTCGGCGTAAATGCATTGGTAAATCTCTTCAGTCAAGTGGGGAATAACAGGTGAAAGAAGCTGCAGAACACGATACAATACGTTGTAAAGTACGTGTTGAGCGGCGACTTTTTGGGCTTGCCCCGCCGACTCGGGTCTGTAGAGCCTGTCTTTGACTGCTTCCAAGTAGGAATCACAGAGCATGTGCCAGGTGAAGTTGCGGATTTCTTCCATTGCAATGTTGAATTGGCATTTCTCGTAGGCTTCAGTTACTCTTTTAATTACGTTTTCAGCTTGGCTAATCATCCAGCGGTCCAGAAGCTGAATGTCCATGGGCGCTTCGCTGTTGGGTTGGTAGTCGCTGAGGAGTTTGCTTGCGAAACCCGAGGCATTCCACAGCTTAACCAGGAACCTTCGTCCGTACTCGACGTCCTGCACGCGGTAGGGAATGTCTGAGCCCGTTGCGCCTCCACCTGCAGCCCACTGGCGAATAGCGTCTGCACCGTACTTGTTGAGGGCTTCAGGCGCCGCCATGTAGTTTTTGAGGGATTTGCTCATTTTTCTGCCGTCTTGACCCAGCACCATCCCGTTGATGAGGACACTCTTAAACGGTGTTTCGTCAAACAGCGCCAGATGCCTAACCATGAGGTAGTAAGCCCAGGTTCGGATGATGTCGGTGCCTGAGGGATGCATGCTAGCTGGGAAAAGACGGTGCCAATCCGCGCGGTCTGGCCAACCAGCATGGACAGCGCAGGTTATTGAGGAATCCATCCAAGTGTCGAAAACGTCCGTTTCGCCTACGAATTCTGTTCCGCCGCATTTCGGGCAGGTGCTGATGCGTGGACCCTCAAGTTTGGGGTCGATTGGCACCCACTGCTCTTCGGCGAGGATTAGTTCTCCGCATTTTTTGCAGTACCAAACTGGAATCGGAGTCGCGAAGATCCGTTGGCGGCTGATAACCCAGTCCCAATCCAGCGACTTCGCCCAGTCCACAAGCCTGTTCTTCATGAAGTCAGGGTACCAGACAATCTCATTCGCCGTTTTCTCAACTGCGTCTGTGAGTTTGCGTGTTTCCATAAACCACTGCTTGCGCTCGAGGATTTCCACTTGGGCTTTGCATCGGTCGCAGACGCCGACTTCCTGGCTGATTTTCTCGGTTTTCTCCAACAGACCAGTATCCGTCAAGTCCTTCATGATGGCGGCTCTTGCTTGGTTTATGTATAAGCCTTGGTATTTGCCGCCGTTTTCGTTGATGCGCCCATTCTCAGTCAGCAAGGTGATGACTGGGAGCTTGTTTTTGAGGACGGTTTTGACGTCTTCTTTGTCGCCGTAGGTGCAAATCATGACGACGCCCGTGCCGAAGGCTGGATCGACGCATTCATCAGAAATTACCGTGACAGGGCGGTTTACAACAGGAACGATGATTGTTTTGCCGATGTACTTGCAGTAGCGTTCATCGTTCGGGTTAACTTCAATCGCGACGCATGCGGGTATGAATTCTGGTCGTGAAGTGGCAATCATCAAGAAATCCTGCGTTCCCGCAATCGGGAAGCGGATGTAATGCAGGGTGCCGTCGCGTTTGATGTAGTTGACTTCGGCGTCGGCTATGGCTGTTTCGTCGTGTGGGCACCAGTTCACGGGATGCGTTCCCCGGTACATGTAGCCCTTTTTGTGGAGAAGAATGAAGCTGAGTTGGGTGCGGCGCCAGTAGTCTGGGTCCATGGTGCGGTACTCGGTGGTCCAGTCGATACTGCAGCCCAGCCGAAGGATGCCTTCCTTCATCATGGCAATGTACTTCTCGACAAGCGCAATGCACATCTCTCGGAATTTATCGGTCGGCAAATCCCTTTTGCGGATGTTATTTTGTTTTTCAACTTGGATTTCTATGCCTAAACCGTGGCAATCCCAGCCCTGCGGAAACAGCACGTTGAACCCCTGCATCCGCTTGTAGCGGGCAACAATGTCGAAGTAGGTCCAGTTTAGAACGTTTCCCATATGCAGCTCGCCAGACGGGTAAGGCGGCGGCGTATCTATGCTGAAAGGAACCCGCTCGGTGTCGTTCCAGTCGTAGCGGAAAATGCCTATTTCATCCCATTTCTGCTGCCACTTACGTTCTATTTCAAGGAAATTGTATTCTTTAGGCAAGGCTTGCATCGGCTTCACTCTTTTTTATTAAATCAAGGCAAAGTAATATAAACACTATACCAAGCAACCCGACCCTTTCACATCGCAAAACCAAAATTCAAAAGCCAACCATGCAGGAACCGCCCAAAAACCTTGGAAAAAACGAAGATGGAGCCTAGGAGGGGAATTGAACCCCTGTAAAATCGCTCTGCAGGCGATTGCTTATGCGACTCGGCCACCTAGGCGCAGCCTGCCCTCAAATCTTCCTCAGCCTTTTATATAAGCTTGTTCAAGCTGAAAACGCAGGTGTAACAAGCAAAAAACCCCTATTTCAAACATCACTTACCCTCAGTGGGGAAAGAAGTAAGCGACTTAGGCAGTGAAGCCGAAACTTCTCCTTTCTCAAGTTTTGGGGGCTTTGCCATGGTTTTCTTTTTTGTAATTCTGTTCCGGGGCTGTAATGGTTATCGTTGTTCCCGAGGCAATGGGAGATGTTACCCATACGTTTCCGCCGATTACAACGTCGTCTCCGATTATAGCGTTGGGACCGAGAATCGTCGCTCCACTATAGATGATGACGTTGTTTCCAATCGTCGGATGCCTTTTTCTTCCTTTGATGATGTTGCCTTTTGCATCCTTCGGGAAACTCAGCGCGCCCAACGTTACGCCTTGATAAAGTTTCACGTTGTCGCCTATTTCTGAGGTTTCGCCGATAACCACGCCTGTGCCATGGTCGATGAAGAAGTTCTTGCCTATGCTTGCGCCTGGATGGATGTCGATGCCTGTCAGGGAGTGGATGTGCTCGGTCATTATTCGGGGGATCAATGGCACACCGTCAACGTAGAGTTCATGCGCTATCCGGTAAGTTGTTATCGCAAGCACGCAAGGGTAACTTAAAATTACTTCATCCGTGCTCACAGCCGCAGGGTCACCTGCATAAGCCGCCTGAATATCACCACTCAGCATAGACCTTATTTCAGGAAGCTTCTCAAGAAGCCCTTTAACAACAACATGCGCACGTGATTGGCACACGTCTTGGGGGCACGACCCGACTTTCCTGCAAATGTACTTGAGGCTTTTCTCAACCTCAGCTGTAAGCCTAGCATAAACTGAAGTCAGTTTGGTGCCAAGATAGTACTTTATGTTAGCTTTAGTGATTTCTTCCTTGCCTAAGTAGCCGGGAAAAAGAATCGTGAACAAATCCTCAAGCACTTCACTAACCACCTCTTTCGAAGGAAGATCCCGCCCAGTGAGGTGATCCATACCGCCGAACTTTTCATAATTAGCCACCATTTCATCCACTAGTTTGGGCAAGCCTTTCTCAAGCCAATCATGCTCAACCTCAGCCTGATTGCGCATCAACGCGTCCAGCACTCGCTCTGGATTCCATGAATCAGCTTCCACATCTTGGCTTGTTTGCCCACGCTCTTTAAGGAGTATTTTTTCAGCTTTTGTAGCCATTTTTCTTTCCTTCCCTCATGAAATAAAAAAAGGCCGATATAAAAGAAGCACCTAGTAAAGGGTGCTAAATGTTGGAACTTGCGGTTGCTGCTGGTGGTTCTTGGAATAAGACGGTGCTGAGGTAGCGTTCGCCAGTGTCTGGCAAAATGACAACGATGAGTTTGCCCTTGTTTTCTGCTCGCTTCGCAACTTCAAGCGCCGCATACGTTGCCGCACCCGAAGATATACCTACAAGCAAACCCTCTTTTTGCGCCAGTTGCCTCGCTGTTTTAATGGCGTCATCATCTGTAACCTTGAATATTTCATCCACCAAATCAAGCTTCAGCACGTCGGGTTTGAAACCTGCGCCTATTCCCTGAATCTTGTGCGGTCCCTTCTGTCCTCCGCTCAGCACTGGGGAAGCTGCTGGTTCGACAGCTACGGTTTTGAAGGCTGGTTTGAGCGGTTTGATGTATTGCGCTATGCCCGTTATTGTTCCGCCTGTGCCTACACCCGCAACTAATATGTCTACTTTGCCGTCGGTGTCACTCCAGATTTCGGGCCCAGTGGTTTCCCTGTGAACTTTCGGGTTCGCAAGGTTCTTGAACTGCTGCGGCACGAAACTGTTTGGGGTTTGGGCTGCCAGTTCTTCAGCTTTTTTGATTGCTCCGCCCATGCCTTCAGGTCCTGGTGTGAGGACGAGTTGTGCGCCGTAGGCTTTGAGCAGGTTGCGTCGCTCTATGCTCATGGTTTCTGGCATGGTGAGTATTAGTTTGTAGCCTTTTACGGCTGCTACCATGGCTAAACCGATGCCTGTGTTGCCGCTTGTGGGTTCAATGATGGTTGCGCCTGGTTTGATTAAGCCTTGTTTTTCTGCTTCAGCTATCATGCTTTGGCATATGCGGTCTTTGACGCTTCCTCCTGGGTTTCTGGATTCGAGTTTGCCTAGGACGGTTGCGTTTATGCCTTCGGCTATTCGGTTTAGTCGTATTAGGGGTGTTTTGCCTATTGTTTCTAACACGTTGTTGTTTATTTTCATGTTGCATCAACCGTTTTATAACAGTGTTATAGTTTTGCATCGTTATTTAAAGCCTTTATGGTTCCCAGACACAAAACCTCAAGCCAAGAACTTTCCTACTTGCAACAAAAAGACGCACAAAGCTTACAAAAATCCACAGTAACCTCATCCGACGTAATCTCCTTGTTGGCAAGGCGTTTAGCCGTCTCGCTCGCCATCGCCTGAATCTGGGGAACTATGTCGCCGAACTGCTCCATGCCTTT
The DNA here is from genome assembly GCA_963722095.1 of Candidatus Bathyarchaeota archaeon. Lineage (GTDB taxonomy): Archaea > Thermoproteota > Bathyarchaeia > Bathyarchaeales > Bathycorpusculaceae > Bathycorpusculum. The sequence continues at coordinate 286,066 of CAVRJR010000001.1, forward strand.
ACTTGCCCTCTTCGAATTGATGTACTGGCTTATCGCTGCCTGCGTTGTGCCCAGCCTACGCGCCGCCTCAACCTGCGTAAGATTATACGTGTTTATGAGTTCTTTTGCAACAAGTGACCTGAAAAGGGGAACCACGTATTTTCCGATGGCTTCGCATCTGGGATTCATTATGCTTCAAACTATAACACACTTATAGTTATAAAATGGTTTTCCCTGCCGCTAAATCATCCTAAGCAAATCAGCCTTAGTAATAATGCCCACAACCCTGCCTCTTCGGGAAATCAGCACAGCATAATAAACCTGCAAAAGATCAGAAATCAAGCTCAAAGGCGCATCCTCACCCAACTGCGGAAACGCTTCCTCCATGATTTCTCCCGTGGCAATATGTGAAATCTGGGCCAAATCTTTTCCATCTAAAATCTGACGCAAAATCGTCTTCTCTGATATGCTGCCCACTGAATGCTTTCCTTCAAAAACAGGAAGTTGAGAGTACCCGTGGCTCTTCATTAGCTCAACGACCTTAGCTACAGGCTCATTTCTTTGAACGCTGATGACTTCGGTTTGGAACATTTTCCCTGCTTGAAGTTTGGTTTTAGCTTCTAGCTTCTCCAGCGTTTCGAAGATTGTTTTTACTTTTGTGTAGGAGGAGTCGATTTTTCCAGCTTCCAGTTTTGCGATTAGGGATTGGCTGACGCCAGCCATTTTTGCAAGTTCAGTCTGTTTCAGACCGAGTTGGTGTCTTTTTTTCGCTATGTCGCTTAAGTCTGGAAGCATGGTTTGTATAGGGTTTTGTCCGAGTAATTATTCTTTTTGGAATAAAAAACGCAAAAACACCTATAACGCCGTTATTTTATTTACTCAGCAAAACAAGAGGCAACAAACATGACCAAAAAAAGATTAGATACAATAGCCGTCCACGCTGGACAAGAAAACCCTGACCCAGCAACGGGCGCAAGAGCTGTTCCCATCTACCAAACAGCCTCATACGTCTTCAAAAGCACCGAGCATGCAGCAAACCTTTTCGCATTAAAAGAATTAGGAAACATTTACACCCGAATCGGGAACCCAACCGTTGACGTTTTCGAAAAACGTGTGGCGGCAATCGAAGGTGGAACAGGAGCTTTAGCTACAGCGTCTGGGCAAGCAGCTATTTCGCTGGCGCTGTTAACCATCACTCAGGTAGGCGACGAAATAGTTTCCGCCAACAACCTGTACGGCGGCACCTACGAACTCTTCCACTACACCTTTCCAAAGCTCGGCAGAAAAGTAAAATTCGTCGATTCAACCAAACCCGAAGAATTCCAGAAAGCCATAAACAACAAAACCCGCGCCATCTACGCTGAAACCATCGGCAACCCCAAACTTGACGTCCCCGACTTCGAAACAATCGCAAAAATCGCCCACAACGCAGGAATCCCATTCGTAGTTGACAACACTGTCGGCGTCGGCTTAGTCTTCCCCATAGAATTCGGCGCAGACATAACCGTGCTTTCCGCGACAAAATACATTGGGGGACACGGCTCAAGCATCGGCGGGGTAATCGTTGACAGCGGCAGATTCAAGTGGGACAACGGCAAGTTCCCAGAATTCACTGAGCCAGACCCATCGTACCACGGCATAAAATACTGGGATAGCTTCGGCAACTTTCCAGGCTTAGGCAACGTCGCATTCATCTTCAAAGCAAGAGTGCAGCTGCTACGAGACATCGGACCGACCCTGAGTCCATTCAACGCGTTCCTCTTCATAGAGGGATTAGAGACGCTGCCTTTGCGGCAAAGAAAGCATTCAGAAAATGCGCTGAAAGTCGCCGAGTTCCTGGAGAAGCATCCACTGGTCAACTGGGTAAACTACCCGGGATTAAGGGGTCATCCAAGCCATAAACTGGCAGAAAAATACTTCAAGGGCAACTACGGCGGCATAGTTGGCTTCGGAATCAAAGGCGGCTTAAAAAACGGGAAACGCCTAATCGAATCCGTCAAGCTGTTCTCGCACTTGGCAAACATCGGAGACACGAAAAGCCTAATCATTCATCCTGCCTCGACGACGCATCAGCAGTTAACGCCTCAAGAGCAAGCGGCAACAGGAGTCACCGAAGACTACATTCGACTCTCAATAGGCATCGAAGACCCGCAAGACATAATCGAAGACTTAGACCAAGCGCTGAAATCATCAGCCGAACCATAAACAATCCAACCTTTTTCTTTTTGGAGGCAGAACAGCTCATAACAACAGAAACCCTCGAAAGCACCCAAAGGCAGTGCACTTACACTTTTGGGCATTCACCAGACGAGTTCAATTTGGAATCAGGAGAAACTTTGCGTCCAGTGACACTCGCCTACGAAACTGTCGGCAAACTTAACTCGGAAAAATCCAATGCAATTCTGGTTTTGCACGCTCTCACTGGGGATGCTCACGCGGCTGGGCAGGACGGCTGGTGGAGCAACCTTATCGGCGAAGGCAAAGGAATCGACACCGACAAGTACTTCGTCATATGCAGCAACATATTGGGCGGCTGCAAGGGCTCCACAGGTCCATCTTCAACCAACCCAAAAACGGGCAAACCTTACGGCGTTGGCTTCCCGCTGGTCACAGTTGGCGACATGGTAAATGCGCAGCGACATCTCATCGACCATTTAGGCATCGAAAAGCTGCTGGCGGTTGTCGGGGGCTCCATGGGCGGCATGCAAGTTCTCCAGTGGATGACGTCTTACCCTAAGAGAATCCGAGCCGCCATACCGATTGCGACGACGCTGAAGCATACGCCTCAGCAGATAGCTTTCAACGAAGTGGGCAGGCAAGCAGTTATGGCGGATCCCGACTGGCGAGGGGGCGACTACTATGGCCGAGGCATCCCCGCTAAAGGCTTAGCTATTGCAAGGATGATTGGGCACGTAACCTACATGAGCGACGCTTCGATGGCGGAGAAGTTCGGACGAAAACTCAAGTCAGAGAAGGCTCCCCTCAAGTTCGGCGCAGATTTTGAGGTTGAAGGTTACCTGCGTCACCGAGGCGACAACTTCGTTAAACGTTTCGACGCAAACAGCTACCTCTACATAACCAAAGCCATAGATTACTTTAACATCTTAAACGGGCACAGCCTCGGCGACATCTTTGGAGGGTTGCGGGCAAAAGTGCTGGTTCTCGCGTTTAAGTCGGATTGGCTCTACCCAGCGTACCAGTCGCAGGAGATAGTGAAGGCATGCAAGTTAGCCGGGGTGGATGCAAGCTACTGCGAATTGAACTCAACTTACGGTCACGACGCCTTCCTGCTGGAAACCGAGCAAGAAGCGAACCTGATATGCAATTTTCTAAACGGGGTTTACAACAACGACAAGGAGCACAATAACGATGACCGAACCCGCTGACCGCATTGAGTACAGAGCCTTCGCCAGCTGGATTTTTGACGGAGCATCCGTGCTGGACTTGGGCTGCGGAGACGGCGAGCTCCTGTCCTTCCTGATACGGGAACGGCATGTGCGTGCCCAAGGCATCGAACTCAGCGAGCAGGCGATTTTGCGATGCGTCAGCGAGGGGTTAAGCGTTTTCCAGCAGGACATCGACACGGGGCTCTCAGAATACATCGACAACCAATTCGACTACGTCATCTTAAACCAGACGTTGCAGCAAGTAAAAAAGCCAGATTTCGCGTTGCAGGAAGCGCTTCGGGTAGGCAAAAAAAACATCGTCGGCATCCCCAACTTCGCCCACTACAAAGCCAGAGCCAACATATTCTTCAAAGGACGCGTCCCCGTCACGGCAGCGCTCCCATTCCAATGGTATAATACGCCGAACCTGCACTTCCTCAGCCTAAACGACTTCAGAGACTACTGCAAGAACAAAAGCATCCAAGTTGAATGCTCCTTCTTTAAATCGGGCAAAAGGCAAGTGCATTTTTGGCCGAACTTGTTTGGGGAATTTGGTTTCTTTTTGCTTTCCAGAAAAAGATAAAGTTTCTGTTTTTGAAGGGTGGAGCTGGAGAAGGGGAAGTGAATCCGCCTTTGGCGTCCATTTCGCGACATGCCTTTGTTTGACTTTTATGCTTCTTCTATGACAGATATTTCTTGCGTGGTTTCCCGGAAATACCTCAGCACGGTTATGCCGCGTTCCGTAACTGAGAAAACTACGTGACCCTTTTTAATTGTTCGTTCTTCTATCAAGCCTTGTTTGATTAGAAAGTCCAGATACTTGTTTAGTAGGTTGCTGTTGACGTTGGCTTCGTGCATGATGTGTGTCACCTTCAATGGACCCATATGTGCCAACACTTTGAGGATGTCAACGCACGTTTCTAGTTTTGATCGTCTCATCTGACGGTGCATCAAGATGCTCCAGTTGAATGTGTGGTCTTTCCATTGGAGAGCGTCATTTTCTTTTTATAAGCTTTTGCCATGTCCAGTGGCTTGATTCATGCGAAACCTGTATTTAGAGTCAATAAATGAATTCAAAGCTTAACAAATAAAGAGGATTATTGGCACGCTGTTTCTGTGATTGTGCCAAGCCTACTACATCATTTTATATTTGGTACAGAATAAATAGATACCACTTGTCCAGCATAGATCAAAAAGTTGGCAAGTCGCGTTTGTGCATGACAAAAAAAAGGCTCCAAGAAATTAACTGTGCTTCTGGCCAGCATCGCAAAGACAAATCCTCCGCTCATGCGAAAAGCATGTCTACCATCAGATGTGTATGCGGCTCAGAGATTTTGGTAGTTCCCGATTTGAAAGCCATGAACCGAGCCATAAAAAACCATGTTGCCGAACACAAGCAAGCAAGCTATGATTCAGCGCTTGACTCGTTGGAACAGTTCTTGACAGAGCAGGTTCTGATAGTTGCAAGCGAAATAAGTCTGCCAAATGCAAATTAGTTGAGAACAATCTACCAAGGCAATTGCTGGAGTTACAGTTGTTAGTTTCATATTGCTATTTACTTTGATTGACTTTGTTTAAAGATTTTGTTTAAGGAATGGGGCTGTACTCGCTATCGTGGGAAAACGTGAGCATAAAAGTCTGAGAATCGGTGGAGCTGGGGATGGGAATTGAACCCATATATAACAGCTCTGCAGGCTGTCGCCTGAACCATTCGGCCACCCCAGCACAGGGTTTCTATGGTTGTTTCCCTCATAAAAGTGTTGAGGGCTGCGTTTTTTGGTTTGCGCAGTTTTTCTGTTGTTTAGCGGTTGCTAACCCAGATATATAACGTTGTTATAAATGTTGCTAAACCCTTAAATAATTTTTGACCCCTGTATTTTCCACGTGCAAAAATGACCCAACAACCAAAAATCGTTCTTCTTAACACCCTAACCCGCAGAAAAGAACCCTTCACACCGCTCGAAACGGGCAAAGTCAAAATATACACCTGCGGACCCACAGTCTACGATTACGCGCACATCGGCAACTTCCGCGCCTTCCTCTTTGAGGATTTGCTGAAGCGTTGGCTTCTGCATCGGGGCTTCAAGGTCACGCACGTGATGAACCTCACTGACATAGATGACAAAACCATTAAAGGCAGCCAAAAGCAGAACTTGCCGCTCAGGCAGTTCACCGACTTCTACATCAAAGCCTTCTTCGAAGACCTCAAAACCCTAAACATCGTGCCAGCCGACGTTTACCCAAGAGCCACCGATCACATCGCGGAAATGGTCGCCCTAATCAAAACTTTGATGGATAAGGGCTACGCGTACCGAGGCGAAGACGGCTCAATCTACTACTGCATCAGCAAGTTCCCAGACTACGGCAAACTGTCAAAACTGAAAACTGCCGAGCTCAAGGCAGGCGCACGGGTCAGCCAGGACGAGTACGCCAAGGAGGAGGCGCAGGATTTTGCGTTGTGGAAGGCTTGGACGCCTCAGGACGGCGACGTCTACTGGGAAACGGAACTTGGCAAGGGTAGACCAGGCTGGCATATTGAGTGTTCGGCGATGTCGATGAAGTATCTTGGCGAAACATTTGACATTCACTGCGGCGGCGTTGACAACATGTTCCCGCATCATGAGAACGAGATTGCGCAGAGCGAAGCGGCGACAGGCAAAAAATTCGTCAACTACTGGCTGCACAACGAGCATCTGCAGGTGGAAGGCAAAAAAATGTCCAAAAGCCTAGGCAACTACTACACGTTGCGCGACCTGCTGGCGAAAGAGTGCGACCCGACCGCGATACGGTTCTTGCTTATGTCGGTTCATTATCGGCAGCAGTTCAACTTCACGTTTGAAGCCTTAGAGTCAGCGAAAAGCGCGGTAGGTAAGTTGCGCAATTTTGTGCGACGGCTACATGAAGTCGAATGCGGAGGGGACAGCAAAGGAAAAGTTGCCGCCCTGTCCGAGAAGCTACAGGCATGCTTCGGCGGCTCATTGGACGACGACCTCGACATCGGCACAGCCATTGCATCCCTGTTTGATTTCGTGCGGGAAATAAACAACCTGCTTGACGCAGGCACGGTAAGCAAACAAGAGGCGGCGGATGTCGGCGGCTTAATGATGCGGATAGATGAGGTTTTAGGCGTCATAGGCAAAGTGGAAGTTGAAGAAGCCCTCCCCACGGACATCGACGCACTCGTGCAGAAGCGAGAAGCGGCGCGGAAGGCGAAGAACTGGAAAGAAGCCGACGCCATAAGAGCGCAGCTCAAGGCAATGGGCATAATGCTTGAGGACACGACACAGGGCGTAAGGTGGCACAAAGAAAAAGCCTAGTCAACTTTGCCCCTGAAATCCCACGATGCGGTTAGGCGCCGTACTTGCTCAAGATTTCTTTGAAGGCGTTTACGACTTTTTTCAGGTCGTCTTCTTTGAGCATGAAAGTTGACATTTTGAAGTTTTTTGTCAACCCGGGTTTTATGCCTACTATTCCCCTTTCTTTCAGGTCGGAGTGCAGGAAGTAACCTCGCTTAGGATGCTTCTGCGAAATTTCAAAGAACTTCAGCGATTCAATGAACATCAGGTCGTGATTGTGCGGTTTTTCACCCAGCTGCTTGAGCCCCAAATTTTCGATTTCGCCAGAGAACCATCGTGCTTTGCGGACTTCTTCAGGCCAATTCTTGACTCTTTCAGCCACATACGGGAAGCTGGCCATCAGAGTAATCAGTGATGCGCCCCTTGCCGTGCAGCCTAAAAGCTCCACCTCTTTAACTTTGAAGAATTTTGAACGCCTCAGGATTTTTTGTTCATGCTCCTTTTTCAACCCCAAGACGCCGATGGGTCCGCAAGCTGACATGCTCTTGTGCCCCGAACCAACGATGAAGTCGCAGCCCAACTCCCGCACCGAGATAGGCATCCTTCCAATCCCGTATGCGGCGTTGACTAGGAAGGGGATTCCGTATTGGTGGGAGATTTCAGCGACCCGTTTTGCGTCAACCATGTTGCCGTAGGCGCCGTCGGGGTACGTTAGCAGGGTTAGAGTTGGGAGTTTGCCTGTCTTTTTCTTGACTTCTTCTATTGCCGCAGCGTATTTTTCTGGGTCAATCTTGAATTCAGGGTACCCGCTGTTGAGAACCTCCTGCACGTTCAGGTGGTTTCGCTCCAAGGCAACGTAGGTCGTGTAATGGGCGTTTTTGTCTATGACAACGGTGTCGCCCGGAGCGCACAGGGCATGCATGACGGTGTCGATACTTTCTCGGGCGCCGTTGGTGACTCTGACGAGGTCGACGTCGAGGAATTTAGGTAGGATGCTGTAGATGAAGTCGTAGATGGGGGGTTTTTTTATTTCGTCGAGTCTTCCGCCGCAGAAGTCGCATACAGAGTAGCCGTCGCCCCAGTTCTGCAGGGCTACTTTTGATTCTGGGTATAGTTTGCCGCCTGTCTGCAGCGGGTCTATGTTGATGAAGCCTTCTCTCTCGCGGATCAGATTCTTAAGTTTAGAAGTGCCAAGGAATTCGCTCATAACCATCACCAGCTAGCTTGTCAGATATGCTTTTATAATTATCTCCATTCATAAGTTTCAGGAGTTAGGGAAAAAGCCTCTAACTTGCTTGATGTTAAAGTTGGGATATTTGTTTGGTAAAATTTAATGTTCACAAAATCAAGAAAGATTCTGAAGTGGATTACGAGAAGACTTGGCTGGAAACAGCCAGCTTGCTGAAGCAGGAAGGACGCTACTTCAACCTGCAGAACAAACGCAAGGAACACGACTTAGTAAGCCTCATTTTCAAGGTGAGAAACACGCTTCTGGACATCGGCTTCACCGAAGCCATCGTACCCGTCATTATTGAGAAGGGCGAAGTCTACCAGCAGTACGGTCCTGAAGCACCCGTGATTTTGGACAGGATTTTCTTCCTAGCTGGTCTGGATCGACCCGACATCGGCATCAGCGAGAAGAAAATTGAAGAAATCAAAAAAGTCGTTCCCAACTTCACCGCGTTCGACAAGCTCAAAGCAATCTTCCGAAAATACAAAAGAGGCAAAATCGACTCGGACAACCTTGTCGAAATAATGGTTGACGAGCTGAAGATTAAGGAGGAGCAGGCGACAAGTCTACTTAATGACGTCTTCAAAGAACTCAAAGACTTAAAGCCTATCCCGTTGAGCATGACGCTTAGGAGTCACACGACGGCGGGTTGGTTCGGCGTCCTGTCAGAGTACCAGAACCGCGAGCCTCTGCCTATCCAGCTGTTCTCGATCGGACCCAAATACCGGCGGGAACAGAAGCTTGACGCAACCCACCTCTACGACTCGCAGACGGCGTCAATTGTGATTATGGCTGACGAGTTCAGCGTGGAAGACGGGTTAGAAGTGGTTAGGCAAATATTTGCGAAACTCGGGTTTAGCCAAGTCAGCTTCACCAGAAAAACCGCCACATCCAAGTACTATGCCCCGCAGACCGAATACGAGATTTTCGTGAAGCATCCGCGCATGGACAAAATGCTGGAAATCGGCGACGCAGGCTTCTACAGCCCTGTTCCCCTCAGCAAATACAAGATAGCGCATCCTGTGTGGAACTTCGGTTTCGGGCTTGAGCGGATGCTGATGATTCTTAGCGGCGAAAACGACATAAGAAAAGTCGTTTACCCGTACCTCTACCAAACCAAAGTCTTCACCTCGCAGGACGTAGCTAACTCGTTAAGGTATATTGAAACCCCCAAGTCCGAGGCGGGCAAGAACTTGGCGAAAGCCATCTTCGAAACGGCGCAAGCCCACGCGAACGACCCCACACCTGCCAAGGTAACGGCGTTCGAAGGTGCCTTCATGAACAAGAAGCTGCAGGTGAAAATCGTCAAGAACGAAGAGAAAAAGAAGCTTCTTGGGCCCGCGGCGCTTAACCCGATTGTGGTGAAGGATTCAAACATCGTCGGGGCAATGCCTAACAAGATTCCTGAAGACACCTTGAAAACGCCGTTCAGCTACATGCAGGGCTTAGCCAACAAGGCTGCATACGAGATTGAGCAAGCCGTCGAAAAAGACGCGAAGGAAGTCTTGGTGGAGTCGAAGATGATTCGAAGCTTAACCGACGTGAACATGGAAATCGACGACGCAGTACGAAGATTTTTGAGGTCAAACAAGAAAACCATAGAAGTAGTCGGACCCATGTTCGTGTGGATCACCGCAAAAATCGAGTAGCCACCGCAAGCCGCCGCGATTTGCGAGTCTACTTCGGAGGGGAAAAAGCGTCTTTGAACCTTCTCTGAGACGCCTCATAATCCTGCCTGCATGAATCATTCAGCGAAGCACAATCACCGTCTTTCGGGCTGGCTGGCTCTTTTTTTGTATCCAACAGTCTATCTATGCACTGTTTGGCTTCGTCTTTTCTTCCCAGCTTCGTCAGCACGAATCCCTTAGCCAATGCGGCGTCGTTGTAGTCGGGTTTGAGTCTCAGCGCCTCCTCGAAGAAGCCCAATGCCGCCTCATAGTTGCCCATGTCGCCCAGGGTGATTCCGATGAAATAAAGGATTGTGGGGTTCTGGGGCTCACGTTCAAGTATCTGCTGGTAACACTTCAGAGCTTCTTCGTACTTTTTCTGTTTCTTGTAGCTATTCGCCAAGTTCAAACGCAAACCCATGTTGTTCGGCTCTAACTCAATAGCCTTCAAAAAGCAGTCGGCGGCTTTCCCGAAGGAACCCTGCATCTCAAACGTCGCACCCTTCAGCCGATACGCAACCGCAGAAGCCGCGTCAAGCGCGATTAGCTTGTCATAGCAAGCCAGTGACTCGCTGCATTGACCCAGCTCCGCCAAAACGACGCCTTTCGTGAGCCAAGCCACTGGCGAGTCGGGTTCTAACGAGAGGGCTTCATCAATCGACCGAAGCGCGCTCTCGTATTTGTGGGCGTTTCTGTAAGCCATCGCAGCCTTGAGTTTAGTGGCGACAGAGGCGGATTCTGCCTGTTCATCGGTTGCTTTCGAATCTGACATGTCCTCACATCGGAGAATTGACCGTAGTTGCCGATGACATTTAAAACTAATCGCTTAGGAAAACTCAAAAGCACCAGAGCGGGAAACCCGACATATTAAGAAAACTGCCTAATTCTATCCTGAAAACTCGAAACCCACAACAGAATATCCATCGGCTCTTGAAAAAACTCGAAAAACAGTTTAATAGCGTGCGAAGAATTGGACGCCGAAAATGAAATGTTTGGGTAGTCGAATTCCCTTCGGGCGCCGCCTCAGCCGCGAACGCTGAAAACTCAGGCTACGGAACTGTTTTTCTAAACCGATGTTTCTTCAGATAAACCGACACTGCAACCACTAATGATACCGTTAGCATGACAACTATGGCTGCGGCGTAGTTTTCTTCAAGAAAAGGTTTTGCTGTGTCTAAAGCGCCTGGCGTGGAGGTCGGCTGGGTTGTCGGCGATTGGCTTGAAGACGGCGATGGCGAGGGGGATGATGTGGGGTTTGTTGCTGGGGTTTGTATAGGCGAAGCGGTGAGTTTTGCTGTGGGGGAGGCTGTCGGAGACGGTGAACCGTTTACCACAGCGGCAAATGTGTCGAATGCCGTTTTAGCGTTCCCATTATTGTCAAAAAGCCCGAAATTAGAATCGGGTATAGCCGTGTAGTTGTCGCTGAGTTCATACCAGAAATAAGCCTTGGCGCCTAAACCCTGAAACAGAGAGTAGCTTTGCGAAAGAAATGTGGATTGCTGGGTTTCGGAGGCTGCCCAAGTTGTGCTGAAAGATTCTTGCCCCACTTCGGTTACCCAGATGGGTTTGCCGCAGAGTTGACTGTACTTTTGTATGTAATTTGTGAATGATGCCCCGGCAATGAAGGAGAGGTACAATCCGTATGGGTAAGCGTGGACACCGATAGCATCACAATAATTCATTGCGCCCAACCGCACGGTTTGGTTTGCCCAAGCAAACGCTTGATTGGTAGCAACATCGGTTGTCTGGTTGTCAGAGTCGTACAGAGGCATGCCGCCTAAACCTATCACCGTGTCCGTGGGCGCGACGGCTGTTATGTCGTTGTAGGCTACTTGCAGCATGGCTACGTAGGCCTGTGCAGAGCCGTTATAGTAACCCAAGACACCGTCAGGCATGCTGGGTTCATTCCATATTTCCCAAGCTTTGACATCGCTGAAGGAAACGACCGCTTGCGTGACGGCGTTACTCCAATCCGCTAAGGTAAAGGTGGTGCTGTAGTTCATGAGGTGCTGGTCGAGGATACCAAGCAGGTTCAGGTGGTATTGCTGCGCTAAAGAGTAAACTTGACCCCACTGGCTAATGTCAGAAGCGTCAAACGTTACGTCGCAGCTGACCCAAGTTATGTTAGAGCTTGCCAAGGCTTGGGCTTCTGCAGAACTCATTCCATGCGCTAACACCCCGCTAACCATCGCGGAGCCGCCAACGGTTTGCCCCAAACTAATCCTTTGCTGGAAACCGCTTGCAATCAAAGAAGCCAAGAGCAAGAACAATACAAGGTAAGATAGGCTAATGATTTTCAACTTGTCGTTTCCTGCTCAGTATTTTCGCAGTACGCTTAAAATGATTATCTGCAAATTCAGGAAGTTTATCCGCTGTGAGAGCTTTGCAGACTAAATTTTAAAGGTCGGTAACTTTGTAGAGTTAAGATATTTTTTTTCCACAGTGTGGGCAAAACCATTTACTGCCACATAAGTTTTTTCCGCAGTAATGACAAAACTCTGTATTATCAACTTGTTTTTCCACAGTTCATTCAGCCAAGTAAGGTGCATTTTACACAATAATATAGCTTTGCGTAAGTGATGTTTCAAAATGTACATCTTGTAATCCAAATGAAAACCGTCAAGTAATTTTCCAGGTTAAGTCATAGTCTCCCAATGGTTCCTGTTTGTCAGTCAAGAAATCTTGACTGATGGAAAACGGCTTTTAGTCAAGGAAGTTTGACGAATAGCCTTTAATGGAGAGACAGATAACCATTTTTAGAAAGTAGATTGGGTAAAACGCTGAAGCCGAAGAGGAAAAACGCATTCATGAAGTTAAAGGTGATTTGTGCAGTTCTGATTCTTTTTACGATAATTCTTGTTTTATCAGCAGCTCAGACGGCTCACGCTTTCGGAGTGATTGGCACCGTAACCGTGGGTGACCAACCTGAAAGCCTAGTTTATGATTCTGGAAAAGGGGAAATATTCGTCCAAAACCATGGCGCTGACACAATTTCGGTCATATCAGACAGAAATAATTCTGTAATGGCAACCATACCCGTTGGCCAATACCCAGCTGGAATGGCTTATGATTCCAGCAAAGGAGAAATATTCGAATCCGATCTAGGCGGCGTCGAAGGCCCTCCCACTGTTCAAGTCATATCGGATACTAATAACTCTGTGGTGGCGACTATATCGGGGGCTATATGGAACATGGCTTACGATTCGGCTAAAGGAGAAGTATTCGTAAGCCACTATGACACGAATGATGTCTGGGTAATTTCAGACAGCACAAATACAGTGGTCGCCAGCATACCAGTGGGCTTTGAGCCTACTGACTTAGTTTATGATTCAGGCAGGGGGGAAATCTGGGTCAACAACGGCAGCTACTCGGTAACAGTCATATCGGATAACACTAATGCAGTGATTGCAACCGTGAATGTACCGGACGGCTCTGCGTTTGCTTCCACAATGGCTTATGACCCAGGCAAAGCAGAAATTTTTGTTACACTTTTTTCCGAAGTAGCCGTCGTATCGGATAGCACCTACGATGAGATTGCAACGATACCTTCTGACGCTCCATATGGCTTGGCCTATGATTCCGCTAAAGGAGAAATCTTTGTAGCTGATGCGGGCAGCAACACGACATCAATCGTATCCGATAGCAACAATACGGTGATTGCAAGCGTGTATGTAGAATACCCTTACGGCGTGGCTTATGATTCTGGCAAAGGCGAAATCTTTGTAGCTAATGGATACAGCAGGTTTTACCCTGTTCCATTTTCTACCGACACTGTCACAGTTATATCAGATTCGCAAAATTTGACTCCTCCATCAGTCTTTGCCTCTGCCGATTCCGTAAGTCGGGGTCAGACTTCAAATTTGACCTCCAATGTGACAACGGGCGCTTCACCCTATTCGTATCAGTGGTTCGCTAAGGCTCCCAGAGGCTCCATTTACGCGCGCATAGAAAATGCAACTTCGCCAAACTACCGCTTTGAAACCTCCAGATCTACGGCGACGGGCAACTGGAGTTTCATGCTTCAAGTTACCGACACCACGGGGGCAGCCGTGAATGCCACTGCAACTGTGACCGTGAATTCTGCTTTGGCTTCTCCAATAGCTTCTGCCTCCGTCGAAATCGCCGCCTTCGCCCTCGCAGCCACCGCAATCATCGTCGCAGCAGCAATCCTGCTTTTCAAGAAACGAGGCAAAAAAACGCTCACGGACACAGGCAACGCATCAAAAGTCTTGATGTAATCATTAACTAGGCGTTTTTGCTATTTTCTGTTAAAGTTGTAAGGTCGGTTTAATAATATGATTTGAGGGGCGCGTTTGACGACTGAGTTTCAAGAATATTTATGTATTACATTGTATTCTCATAGGCGTGTGGAAACATGACCCAGACAGAAAAAACAAACATTGTAACTGTCCGTTTATCGAGCCGCAACTTAAGAAAAGTCGAGGCTGTCCAAGCTTTAGAAAATGTTGACCGCTCCACTTTAATTAAAGAGTTCATAGAGGATGGCCTGCAAGAGCGTGTCGTACGCCTCTACGAGAAGGGCAAGATAAGCTCGGGACGAGGGGCAGAGATTCTGGGCATTTCCCTTCGCGAGTTCTTGGAACTACTTGAGCGCAAAGGCGTTTCATTCAACTGGTACGCAGGAAGCATTAAAGAGTACATGAAGGAAAACTACGGAGAATAGACGCTTGGTTACAGTGGTTTCTGACGCAGGGCCGCTGATTCACCTGGCGCAGATACGCAAATTACCCTTGCTGGAACAACTTTTTGGTGTTGTGCTTCTTACTGAAAAAGCGAAGGTTGAAGCTTTTGATAATGGAATCAGACTTGGTTATCAAGATGCGGAGGCAGTGGGTACAGGTTTGGCAGATGGCTGGTTAAGAATCGAGCCTTTCCCTGCATCTTTGATTAAGTCTTCAGTCAAGTTGGCAGAACGCGAAAATGTTTCCTTATCTGACGCCGAGACCTTACTGTTGGCGGTTGATAAGAAGGCTGAATTGCTGGTTGATGATAAATTGCTATTCTACCTTGCCAAAATGTATAGACTCAAAGTTTGGGATACTTGGACACTGCTTTTGGAAGCCCTCAAGAAAGATTACTTGGAACTGAGCGAAATTGAAAGTTCAATTGAGAAACTCGACAAACTAAAGTTTAGTTTGAATCCGAAGCAAGCTCAAGAAATTCTGGAGGCCGCCAACAGCATAGAGCGACATAAGAGAAACCGTAAATAGAAGCAGGGAAGAGTAGGTAAGATTTTTTGAAATTCCTAACTCAAGGTCATATTTCTTTTCCGATTGAGAAGGCTTGTCCTGTGGGTTTCCCAATTTTGTGGTAGGTCATTCCTGATGGATTCCAGATAATCGGGTTGATTTTTTCGATGTCGGGCAGACCCTTTTCGTTAAGCACCGAAGGATCGGCTTTGACGTCAACGATTTCGCCTATGAACTCTGTGTGTAGCCCAATTTCAACTATTTTGATGACTTTGCATTCTAACACAAGGGGAAATTCTTTCACGTAGGGTGCATCAACGAGGTCGCTTTTCACGGGGGTGAACCCTGTTGCCGCGAATTTATCCACCGATTTTCCCGAGGTCATGCCGAAGTAATCAGCCTGCTTGGTGTACGCTTCTGATGGGATGCTCACTGTGAACGCTTTCCGCTCTACGATGTTGTTGTAGGTGTAGGTGGCTTTTCTGAGGGATACGTAGATGCATGGTGGTTGGGAGCAGCAGACTCCGCCCCATGCGGCGGTCATGACGTTTGGTTTTCCTTCTTTGTCGTAGGTGCCCACTACCCAGACGGGTGTGGTGGGAACGAGGGTTTTTGCGCCTAAAGAATTCTTCATAAGAAACTAAACCTCTGTCTTATAAAACCAATGTTTTCCGCTATAGAAATCTTTCTGCGTCTGAAGATGAGGCAGCCTCTCGCGGGAAAGCTTTGAAGACTAAATTTTGATAATTTTTCCCCGTAATCCCGAACAGTTTCAGTTGCCCAAGTAAAATGAGCGCTTGATATTTTTTGTTAAAAGTTATTAGGTCAGTTTGACGATATCATTGGGGAGGGCTATGTGTGACGACTGAGATTAGTTTGGACAAGGTTTACGAGGAAGTTAAGCGCATGCGGCTTGAACTCAAATCGATTGAGAAGTCGCTTGATAGCCTTGTTGAGTCTTTGATTCCTGAGGAAAAAATCAGTTCTGAAGAGATGGAGGAGCTAAAGGTACTGAAGCATGAAGCGGAACAAGGTGAATGTGTTCCTTTGGAAGAAGTGCTTAAGAAACATGGTGTAAAAAAAAGTGCCTAGCTACCGCATAGTTGTCCATAGAAAAGCTGATAAATTTCTTGACCACATAGATGAAAAAGCAAAGAAAGGAGTACTTCAGAAAATTCTGTGCTTGGAAACTTTTCCCAATCCGAACGAGCACTTGGATATCAAGAAAATGGGAGGACAAGAAGATTTTTACAGATTAAGAACGGGAAGATTTAGAATCATGTTCTCAGCGGATAAAACCAATCGAACAATCATTATTCTGAAAATTTCGCAGAGAGAAGCAGCATACGAATAACAGGTGCCATAAATGACTACCTACTCGCTGGGCGATAAAAAATTACTTTTTTGTTGGGGTACATGTCCAACCGATCTTTTTGGAACTCTAGATGTTACTCAAGCATACGTAAATCTAGGCGGTTCATTGTCGCCTAGAACACAGGTTGAATTTTCATCTACTTTTCCCGAATCAACTTACGAAAAAACAGCCTTGACTGATAAAATGCGCAAGACTTACCGATGTGCTGGAAGTTTGACAGCCGTCATTTTTGAACCAGGTAAGCCTTCTGATTATATGTCTTTATCTGATTACTTTGATTTAACTAACCATGCACCAGATTTTGGAGATCATCATAATCTTTATCTTCAACATAAAATCGGTGACCAAAAAATTGACCATACAAAAAAGTTTTTTGACGAGAAGGATCGCCATATAAAACTTAATGAAACTGTATATGTTGCAGCCTTTTTAGGTAATGAGAAAATATACGAAGATTACGTGAAAGCGATTGTCAAGAAGTAGTTATGAAAAAATACCTTGTTCACAACTGCAAATTTAGGAAAAACTTCTCTCGAACCACTAAAGCCATGTTTATTTTGCGGATTTCTTACAGCGGAAACTAGTTGCGGCTGGTTTTATGCGGGTTCAAGAATTATTTCCAGCACGTAGCCTGCCAGCTTGCGCCTTCTTCGCCGAAGAGGTTCAGCACGAGTTTGGGGATGGTTATTCGTCCGTCTTTGCGCATTTTCGCGTAAAAAAACTGCCAGCCTCTATGCAAATCCGTAAAGTTGACGCCGACCTTGAGCGCTTGGGCGCTGTCCATTTTGAAGCGCCACCTAATCAGCTTTGGAATTTGCACCGTGTTTGCGCCTTGAAGGGCTGCGGTGAAGTTGACTCTTTCAGTTAGCGGCATACAGACTCATGCTTATGCAGTTAAACTGAGGCATTAATAAACTCTAAGAAACGCCAAGGAACAGGAAAAACGGGGTGGAACGGGATTCAACGGGAAAGAACGGGGAAAAACGTGACCCACCAAAGCATCAAACCCCAAACCAAAAAAGCCACCCAAAACAATCCCTGCTTTGAGCGAGCTGCAGCTTGATAGAGCATCTGGTTTCTGGTATGGATGGGTTTATACCCACTCGTGGAGTAGGCTCTTTGTTTTCTGCATCGGCTGACGAGATTGTCCTGAGCTTGATTTAGGCTCTAAACCAAAAAAGCAACCCAAAACAACCCCTAAGCAGAAACAGCCGACGAGGGGAGGGGGTCTACTATTTACATTAAAAAAACAAAGTAAAAATGGAAAAGCCGCCCGATAGAGAGGGGTACTGTTTTTGTTGACGAGAACCCAACACAAAAATGGACAAACACCCCGCTTAACTTCTCATTTTCCAAAAAAAGGGAGAGTTGCTTCTCGTTTAAACTGGTAGCATTAAGTACGTTCTTGCCCCACTTGAAGGAACACAATTATCGTAAGCTCCGTTTATGTTTGCAAGTAAGCAAGCTAAGGAATCATATGTGTATCCTGAAGGTAAGGGTTGACCGCCTAAAACTTCGTTTGCAATCGCCAATATTTCAGAAACGGTTTTTCCGTTCAGTGCATCTCCAGTTTTGTTGTAAATCAACGCTGCGAGTCCAGAGGGCATGCATTTTAAGGCTTGTTCTCCGAAGGCGATGTTCAGTGTTAGTGTGGCTGTTTGAACTGCTAATTTGCCTCCGCCATGGGCAAGGTTGCGTGGGTTGAGGGTGTCCGCTGTGATTACTCCGCTGGTTCCTATGGATTTAAGAAACTGCTTTAAACTGTTCACATCAGTCCAATTGTAGCCGTATCCCGTTACGTTGGCGTAGTAGCCAATTTCGAGTCCTTGCGGGAAAGTTGTGTTAAAATAGGTTTTCAGTAGATTTGCCGCTGCCCCGCAGTTGCTGTATTCACTTGCTGTGTAGGTGCAAAGTGACCCGTAATAGTATGCGGTGTCGCTGGCGTTGTAGGTGACGTCATTGTAGATGGCTGATGCTGTGGCGTTATCGCTGTTCTGCCCAAATAACGCCGCTAATGGAGGAATGATGTATGTGAAGGTTGCGCAGGGTGCAAGAGATGCGGCAACTTGCATGGATGACAAATTGGGGTCATCTTCAAGGGTTATGTTGATGAGTGCCACATTTCCGGTGTTTTTGATTACACATTTGTACGTTACATTTTGTCCGAGTAAAACAATTAAGCCCGGTGGAGAGTTAGCGTCGTACCATTTCCTGCCGTCGCTGGAGACATATTTGGTTATTTGCAGTGAGGGGTTAGGGGTGGGGGTGCCGTAGTAGTAGGCTTTGTCGGTGGCGCAGTACACTTTGTTGTTGTATTTGCCGGAGGCTGTGGCGGTGTCACAATGTTGATATGGCTGCGCAGTTTTGGGACCTAAATAATAGGTGAAAGTTGCGTTAGGCGCCAAAGTTTTGGGCAGACTAAGGGTAGGTATCGAGTATTGACTGTCTTTTAACGTGATGCATGATAGAGCCACGTTTCCAGTGTTGTTGACTTTAAATCTGTAGTAAACATTTGTTCCAGCTGAAACGTTTAAGCCGGGCGGACTGTTTGCGTCCAGCCATGTAGCGTTATCTGCAGAAACCATTTTTACAACGCTTATTGATGCTTTCGAGGTTGGACCAGCAAAAGCAACCTGCGAAAGGATAGCCGACGGTAAAAGAAACAAGGCAATAACCGCAAAAACGATCAAGCAACGAGAAGAATCCGATTTAAAACCGCAGAATTTCAAAAGCTGTTACTCCTTTAGAGTCAAATATACAATAATTAAAAAGCATAAAAGACTATGTTGTTGTATCATGGCAGACACAAATGACCCAAAAAGAAGCAGCCACGTATCTGTTAATTCTATTAATTTTCTCACTGGCAAAGTTTTATAGTTTGATTTAACTTTCTATCTGCGGCGGTGGATCTTAGGCGGTGGGGTAGGGGTCCATTGAAACCGTAAACCCTCTATACGACGGGCTGACACCTGCGGGTGAGGCGTAAAAGGCCGCCTGGATCTTCATTCCCGAAACATTGACTATCCGTCCTTTGGGGCTGGCGGTCAGTGGGCAGTTTCCGTAGGGGAGCTGCTTCATTGTCTACCAGGCGAACCCGGCTAGGCTCGGGAGAGAGCAACCTAAGTTTGGACGCTACGCGCTCAAGGGGGCGCGGGTAAGAGCGTAGGACTTGAAGCGCCAGGCGGAGTCTAGACGTCAAACCGCAGCGGTCCACCGCTACTTTGCGCTCAACTAACCGATAAATTGAAAAAGCCAAACACAACATACAGACAACAACAAAACAAGAGGAACACACACATGGTGAAACTCAACAAAACAGACGAAAAAGTCGTAGCCACACTAAAAGCAGAAGGCAAAGAACTAAGCCTGCAGGAACTAGCCGAGAAATCAGGCGAAACACCGAAAAAGATCTTCCGCTCACTAAAGAAACTCTTCGAACACGAAATCATATCAACCCAAGCCCGCAAATACAAACTCACAGGCAAAATGCCAACGGGCAAAGGCAACGAAGAAGAACCCGAAGAACCAGAGTAGAATCTTCAACACCTATTTTTGTTAGACATATCATGTTCAAAAGGGAGGGTAGGGTTTGGATGGAGCCTCGAGCGGGCCTTGCTCCCGCGGCCTGCTGCTTACAAGGCAGCCGCTCTACTGGGCTGAGCTATCGAGGCACAGTGCTAAATTACCCAGTTTTACACCCTTCACATTAAAGATTAAGCAAATAAAAGTTACTGCTAACATTTGACTTTGCCCAAATCGAAGACCAAAGGACACAGCAAATCAAGCCACAGTTTACGCTGTTTTGGCGAAGGATAATACTTTTTAGGGTGCCTAGCAGATTTGCTGGTAGGTGAACTATGTGGGAAAAGCGCAGAAGTACTTAGCTATGATTAGAATCAGCCCTAATATGGCTGCGAAACTGTACGAGCCGCTGATGGAGTTCAGCGAACACCCAATTGAAGGCGTAACGCTTGAGGAAGCTTACCAAGTATTCGGACGATGGGACTTCGCCGTACTATTTCAAGCAGACACAAACGAGAACGCCCTGCATTTCGTCGGAGACAGAATCCGCCTAGTAGAAGGAGTCATGGAGACCTTCACGATCCCGCTGACGCCCATCAAGAACTACCGCAAACAGTAAACTCCAAAACTCAACTTCAATCTCACGCCAAAACGCATCGCGGCGGCAGAAAGCGGCAGTTTTTGTCGGCATCACCGCATAACGATATATATTTCTGCCAATCTTTCTTTAAACCATGGCGTCATACATTAAGAAGGCAAAAGTCCAGATCGATGACATAGCTTTTAACAAGCTGGACTTTCGGGCAAACGTGCTGCTTATTCTGCACATAGTCAACCGTAGAAGAATCCCTTTGCCCGCAGCCGTATACGACTTCTTCAATAACCCAGGCGAAATAAGCGATGACATGGGAGACGAAAACTTCCTCGCCCAGTACATGCTTCCTGAACCCGGCAAATGCTTTGTTGATGTCGGCGCAAACGTCGGAGGCTGGGCGTTCTACGTCGCAAAAAGAGGATTTGAAGTCTACGCCTTTGAACCCGGACCAAAAGCTTTCTCCCAACTGAAAGACAGAGCCGCCGAATACTCTAACCTTCACCCTTACTCCTATGCCTTGGGAGATAATGACAGAATCGGACGGTTGGGGTTTGCAGCTTTCGACAAGGGCGGCATCGTGGATCAGGAGATCAATCTGCCCGGAGGGGGAACAGTCAACGTAGCTGTACGCAAACTAGATAGCCTGCATTTGCCCAACGTGGGCGTGATAAAAATAGATACTGAAGGCTACGAGACCCCGATACTGCAGGGCGCAAAAGAGACAATCAAGAAGTACAAGCCCAGTTTAGTCATCGAAGCCCACAAGCAAACCGGCAAAGCTGCCCAAACCTTCGAAGAGGAAAAACAGAAAATTGAAAAGATCCTTGAAGCTTTAGGCTACACGTGGACGGTACATTGCAGGCAAATCAGTTTGCACGGTGAAAAGCAACCCTTCCTAATCGGGAAACCAACATCGTGACAGAATCATCGACATCGATTACTTTTACCAGTATTTACAATCATCAGGTCCGCAACCCCTGAAGCCTGTGGCGGGCGGGGAGGGATTTGAACCCTCGACCCCCAACTTAGGAGGCTGGTGCTCTATCCGTGAAGATTCCAAAAGTAAATGGGAACCCCCTCTTACAAGAGAAATCTTCAATCCGTACTGAGCTACTCGCCCACGCAATAAACCAGAGTCAACAAATCCCTATTTCAACCTTGTTAAAGATAGAAAAACTATTGCTACATTTAGAAGCAAAAGGGAAAAGCAAAAACACCTCAGGCAGCGACAACTTTGGTGCAGAGCACCACCTTTCGCGCCTAAGGACCCTGTTTTTTCACAGCACGTGTTATACTATATTGAAAATGTGTATAGTTGCCCCCAAGACCAACGCGAGAGCCCAAATCAAGAAAGTGGGCATCATCAGCCTCCATGTTTTTGAGCAGCCGAGTTCTCCTAAAGGATGAGTTATCCATGAAGCAATGATGACAAAACCCAACATGATTCCAGCTGTTCCAGAGGCAGCATGGAGCCAAACAATCGTTGACTGTAAAATTGGTAATCTGCTGATGAGAGCGATACTGGTGCTAAAAGTAGGAATCATCACAGAAATTGTTGTAGCAAGGTTAATTGCAAGCGCTAAAATGCTTAGAAATCCATGCATCAGAAGATTTCTGTTTTTAGTTCTTATTCTGTAGGGATAAACTCCTATTATCAGCAGGATTAATGCTATGACTTGAACAACTGAAACTACGTTTCCTTGAAAGTCCAGCGCCATCGTTGCAAACCGCTAGCAAACTTGAAAGGATGAAGATAGTTATTAATAGTTTCATTCGCCCAAGTTTCCCGTCAGCCTCAGTTTGTTGGGTGTTATAACTGTAACGTTTGCGTCGGCGGGTTGTCTTGGTCGTTTTTGGATGCGGGGTTCCGGGGCGGCACCTGGCTCCACGGTTAACCTACGATGAATCACCGTTTTTGCTTTATTCGTCGCCTTTTTGAAGGTGCACCACGAAAAGCGGGCTTAGACACAACAACCCCTCCGAAACGTTAGACAACGCCCAACACACTCAAGCCCAGCTTTCCGCCGCTTGCTCGATTCTTCCCCGCATAAAGGCGTCATCGCCCAGCGCCCAAGAGAAAAGTCGCAACCCACAAAAAGATCCAAGCTCCAAACCAAAAAAACAACCAACCAAAATCCACGCAAAAAAGCAACAGCCAAAATCGCCAACACAAATAAAACATTTTAAGCCAAGCCACCCTAACTGCATAATAAGCAAACATGTTGCATTGGACAAGGTTTTTATTAGCGTTTGAAACTTAAACTTCCGCCGTTAAGTTAAAGGATGATTCAAGATGACCTTTCAAAAAACAGATTTCGTACTAATCGATTATTCGGCAAGGGTTAAGGAAACAAACGAAGTTTTCGACACCACGCACGAAGACGTAGCGAAAAAAGAGCACCTTCACAAAGAAGGCGAAACATACGAGCCTAAACTCGTAGTGGTAGGCGAAGGCTGGGTACTCAAAGCCTTAGATGACAGCTTAACCGCCATGGAGATAAACAAACCAGCAACCGTCGAAATCTCCCCTGAAAAAGGATTCGGACAAAGAGACCCAGAAAAAATCAAACACGTACCCCTAAGACAACTGCTAGCCAAAGAAATCAACCCAGTTGTCGGCGCACGCATAGAATACCAAGGCAAAATGGCAAGCGTCCGAGCAATCGGCGCCGGAAGAGTCCTCTTAGACTATAACCCTCCCCTAGCAGGAAAAACCCTGATTTACGAAGTAACAGTCAACAAGAAACTTGAAGGCAACGAAGAAAAAATCAGCGCACTCATTCACAGAAGAATACCCCCAGTTGAAGAAAAACAGTTCAAAATAACCATTCAAGACAAAACTTTAACGATCGACATGCCCGAAGTAGCCTTCTACATAGAAGGCATCCAAATAGCCAAACGCGGTATCGCCATGGACATCCAAAAGTTCCTCCCTGACCTCACCGAAACAAGATTCATTGAAGCCTTCAAAGCTGAACCGAAAGCTGAGACAGCAACACCAGCAGCAGCCGCACCAACTTCAGCTCCAACACCCGCACAGGAACCAGAACCTAAACAATAACCTGAAAACATTTCCCGTTTTCAAGCTTATTTTTAACGTTTTACTTAGTTGGCACTTAGCTTCAAATCAAGCTGGGTTGCCCTTCCTCTCGGCATCACGCTTGAAACAGGTGATTAATCGATTATTCCTGTTGCCTTCGCCGTTTTCTCGCATGCTTCAGAACTTAAGTTTAGTTTATGGAGGATTGTGTAGCGTTCAGGCCTTATTCTCGCGGCTAACTCCAAAGCCTTAACAACGTCAACGTCCGCTACACCCAGTTCCTTGGCGGTTGTCGGTGCACCAATCAACTTGAGGCTGCTCCTGATCCGCTGCCAATTTGCCTTATAGAGATAAGCCGTCAGGATTGACCCTACACCGCATTGTTCACCGTGCATGGCATGATGCGAATTCACTATATCTAATGCGTGACTGAACAGGTGTTCTGAGCCGCTGCATGGACGGCTACTTCCCGCGATGCTCATGGCGACGCCGCAACTAATCAAAGCTTCCAGAAGAACCCTCAAACCTTCATCTTCGTGGTTCACGATTAATTTTGCGTTCTGAATCACGAGTTTCGCACTCATCAACGCCAAGCTGGCTGCGTACTCGCCGTAATACTCGTTTTGCTCCACATGTGCCAGCTTCCAATCTTTAACAGCTGTGAACTTCGCGATTACGTCTCCGCAGCCGCTTATCACAAAACGCCAAGGAGCTTTCGCAATAACTTCTGTGTCGGCAATGATGGCTAAAGGCGCTTGCGCAAGCACCGAGTAAGGCTTGTCGGAACCCTTAATCGACGCCAAAGGACTCGCGATACCGTCATGAGAGACAGTGGTAGGCACGCTGATGAACGGGATGTTTTGGCTTTTTGAGCTCATTTTGGCGGCGTCAATTATTGTTCCTCCGCCTACGCCGAAAAGCACCTGCGGCTTCAGGTCTTTTATCTGATTCTGAATATCTGAAACGTCCTTCGCAGTCATTGTTTTGACAAGAAGAAAATCAACACCCAAGCCTGAGTCGGCTAGAAGGTCAGAAACTGTTTTTCCAGCAATATCGAAGCATATAGCGTCCGACATAACCAAGGCTTTTCCTCTGAGGCGTAACCGCTTCGTTACTTCAGGAATCCGCTGAAGGGTTCCTTTTCCAACGATGACCTCGCGTGGAAGCTGCATGTAATGGTAATTTAAAGTCAAACCTACCACTGTTAACTTGCAACATTAATTTGCTTGCAAAGGTTTAAAACTTTGGGAAACCCAAGCAAAAAACACGCCTGTTCCACGCAAGAGAAAGAGTTGTTTCAATCTGCTTCGCTTCGGTTTTTTGCTTGGATATTTTTTGTTGCGATTTTTGGTTTGGTGAAAGTTGCGACTTTCACGCGTGGCTCTTTGCGTTTTGGGTTGCTTTTTTGGTTTGGAGCTTGAGGCGTTTGCAAGTCACGTCCCTAAACGTCCCATCGCGGCCTGTAGCGTTCCGTGGCGACCCTACACGACCCAAACCGTCTCTTTGCGACCTTTCCGTCTTTTCCCGACGCTAAATCGCTAAGTACATTTTCGAAAGCAAGGGTATTGGGGCGTATAATGGAGAGTGCAACCTACACAGCAACCCTCCAGAACGACAGCAAAACTTAGATTCTCACCGAGACATTTCTAAGCAAAAATGAACAAACAAAACGCATACTCACATCAAAACTGACCCTAATTTTGATGCCGCAGGAAGAAAACCCGGGAACTTGCAGGTCAAATCTTGGAAGCGGAGCTTGAGCCTGCGTAAAAAAGGCTTTGCACGCTGAATGACTCTACCAAAAAATCAGGTTAGGTGCAATCCCACGGAAGGTCATGTTCTAAAGGCTTAAAAGGCAACGCTTGCTAATACGCTATTTATGACCGTACAGAACGCAAATTCGGGGGCTGCAGGCCAAAACAAGGTACAAACGTTGGATTCCGCAGATAAAGCCAAGACCGCTTTCGGCGTCGTAACCCAATCAGCGATGGCTGCGGTAGTCATAGCATTCATTGTCATTCTGGGTCTTGCGGGTTCTCTAACGAAGTCATTTCTCTTGCTGAGCATCGTCGTCGGCGCCGTAGGAGGACTAATCCACGACCTCATCCAGAACAAAGCAGTCATACTCTACCCAAGCACAACTGACGAAGGCGTCTATTTAGGATGGATCTTGGGGATAATCTTGGGCGGCGCAGCAGGCTTCATCGCGTACGCTTCCGGCGTGGTTTCCACAACATTTGATCCAAAACTTCTTGCGGCACCTTTCACAGCAGGAATTGCCTTAAAGGGAATCGTTGACGCAGCGGCAAACACCAGCGCATCAAACGTTAAAACGAAATCGCCATAACGACTGCAGTCCATTACCTTCGAGTTTAATCACGAAAAACTACTAATAATCTCAAGCCAGAAACTTGCAATTTCCTTCCAAATGTGGAAACATAGCCTGGTGATTGGCGAACTTTCGATAAAGGTTTTGAATAGACGGCATATTTCAATTTCACACCGTATCATCGTTTACTAAACGTATTTCGTAGTGTGTAAAAAGTCGCCTTAATGCATCCTTGACAATTTCCGTTTGACTCTCATACAGACCATCGGTTATTAGCAGGTCCATCCCCTGGAAGTAACAGTTGGCCATTGTTACCTCGACTAGTTTTTTCTCCACTGCAACCAAGACATCACCCCACGCTCGATTAATTTATGAAAACAGTGAGCATTTAAGATTTAATTTGATTCAGAACTCGAATAAATTGGCAAAAAAATTGCTGAGGGTTTTCTAACCGTCAAAAAGCTAGTTGAATTTCAGAATAATAGTTAAATAGCAAATGAAGAAAGGCGTAAATTGAAGAGAAGGGAAAAATGCAGTTGGCCAGCGATTTATCGCCTAAGGTTTCTTGTAGTAGCGATAATAAGGTTAAGGAGCAGAAGGAGTTAGTTGAGCAGCTCAAGGTCGAATGGAAACTTTTGTGGAGTGAATGCTTCAACGACAGGGTCAGAGCTGAAGACATTTCGTTGAAAGATTATGAATCTTTGCTGGTCGAGCGAGGCACGATTATTCAAGCAACTAGAAGTTTTAAAGTGCTGACTTTCAAGAGCATTCTTGAAGAGCACATGATTGAAAACCCCGAACGCTTCATTCAACCCGATGCATCAGTGGGCGGCTGGCACAAGTTCATAAAAACCGAAATCAACAATCGCAAACCACCGATGGGAAGCCGCGCGGTCTCCCAAATTCCTCGGAAACAGGAAATTCAACAGCCTAAAAAAGGCGGCCGAGGATGGCTCCACTCAGCATAGACATGTTCAATTTAGGAGTATAAGGAACACGTTTCGTGTCCGAAGGCAACTTAAGGCTCGGTTATCTTGATGAGGCATTCGGCTCTTTTGCTGAATAACCCGTTCGTCAGTTTGTTTTGCTTTGATACTATTTGGAGAAAAACGCGCAAAATTCTAAATTGAAGCTGTAATCGAGTCGAGCATCTGATGGCCTTGGCAGAGATGCGAGAGCCCTTCACGTTCAGTTGCCAAATTCCTGAGAGATTTTTCGGTTTCGGCACATCGCTCTTGATAGAGGGCATACCGTTTAAGAAAATCCCGACCGCAGTTAGTCAACAAGTATCTGGAGCCTTCAATCCGAACTAACCTGGAGCCAACCACTAAATCCAAATACCTTTCAAGTAACTTATAATTCAAATTTGCTCTATGCATGATGTGGGTCTTGGTTGCACCCGAAATTGTAACGGTCAAAATGGATGCCACTATAGATATGCGGTCACGATTTTTGCCCAACAAAATCACTCTCAGTAAATTACCAAAATCAGCAACGCGTTTGAAGCAAAAAGCGTTGAACAAATTTTAGAGGCAAGGGTCTTGAGTTCCTTTCCAGTAGGAATTGATTGAGAAATCAAATGTTTCGGGTTTAGATTTGGATGCAAAGCTGACAATTCCTCTCCTGATAGAGGCGGAAAAGGCAAAAAGAACTTGGCGTCTAGCCAAGCGCTATCTCCAGTCTCGCACTGACTGGGTGAGAAGCCTTGAAGTTTGGAGAGTTGCCGTTGTTGGTTTTGTGGGGTCTCATCACGTGAGAGTTAAGGAGTATAAAGGAGAATATTCTGCCGTTCAACCCTTTCACACCTCTCCTTGACCGTGACCTGTAACGCTTAGCAATGAAATGAACGCGAAATTCTGCGGATTCATCGTTTAATGCCTGCTCGGAAAAATGGAAGGTTATTCATCTCTACGACAGTTAGGTACCGTGTGAAATCTTTGTCGTCTGCCCATCTTAACGCAAGTTTATTTCCCCATTGGGCGGCGATTTTGCTTATTTTCTGCGTTAAGGGAACGCCAAAACTTTGCATTTGGTAGGCCAATTCACCCATTAACCCGCGAGTTCCCCCGATGGCTTGTAATAGTTTTTCAGTCGATGACGTCAAAAGTTTAATCAGAAGAGGGCTACGTATTTTTTCAAGGGTTAGGATTACTACGTCGATGAATCGTCGTTTTTCAAGGGTTAAAACTCGGAACCATGAGTTGTTTCGAATTGACCGCCGTTTAAGCCTTAACAGAAATCGTCGTCCGCCTTGGCGCAAAAGATTGGATATATCGTTAGTTGCCGGTTCTGCTACGAACTGCGTTTTCCGTTTCTCTGAACCGCAGTAAGAATTGGAAAGAATGACCATGTTTATGCCTCTGAAACCTTCGCGTTTAGTTGACTATTTGATTTAGCTGCTGTGGATGTGCGTCTCGAATTTTCGGATTCTTTCGCGGTGCTTGTTTTTTCTTTTTGAGCGGGGTGTTTTGCCTTTTCATGGGTTCTTGTCGAGGAGTATATTTCTTCTAAGATGTTGGTGCAAAGGTCCAGGCAGTCTTCGCAAAGGGTGAAGCCATATTTGAGGAGAAGAACTTTTTTTGTTGCTTTGCAAAGGTCACATTTTCCGGTTTTTGTGCCTATGAGGAGAATGTTCCGGGAAAAGGCGGCGCGATGCTTGGGTTGGTCGTTGATCATTGACAGTGATCCTTGACTTTTCGTTGCTTTTGCGGTCGATGTTTTTGATGGCTTCAACGGTTGATTCAAGTTAGCCCTTCCTTTTGGCAGACAAACGGTGTTTATCTGTCACACTAACATATATAATTTATTGTGAAAGTCAAGGAAAAACCCCACGACGAAGCTTTCCAAACTACAATGTGAGGACAAAAATCAGGGTTCATTAAACAATCACACAAGAAAATTCCTTTTGTGATCGAAACTAAACTGGGTGAAGAAACAAATATGACGGCAAAAAAAGCTCAATGTGATAAGCTTTAAATTGCGCTTAGGTCAAGGAAAGGTTACGAAAAGCCCAAAACGCAATTCGGTTTTGCCGGGGTATCCTAGCCAGGCAGGGAGCAAGCCTGGAGATGTTTGCCGATAGCAAGCACCAAGCAGCTTGTGGCCTCTCGGGGCCGCGGGGGTTCAAATCCCCCTCCCGGCGCCATTTTCAATTCAGCTTTATTCTTATTTCAGAATCTGACTCCGATATGGATGCCAACTTCATAATTTACTTATATAAAAAACAATATGTGAGTAGAAATGAGACAAAAATTATGCCGAATGACTCACAAAAAGGTCAAACCATGAATAAAATGAAGCTACTTGAAGAAGAAAACAAACGGCTTCTATCTGAAAAACAAGAGCTCCAGCATGAGCTTCAGTGTGTAGTTTATGGTTCTCCAGTTCCTGCATTCTTCATAGACAAAGATCACAAAGTTGTTTACTGGAACAAGGCAATCGAAGAACATAGTGGACTTAAGGCTGAAAAAATAGTCGGCACCGACGAGCACTGGCGAGCATTTTACGGAGAGAAACGTCCATGCATGTGCGACCTTATGCTGGACAAAACTGAAGAGGAACTTAACACAGTGGTATGCTGGAAAGTTCAAGAAATCAAGTCTCGTGGAAGGCGGATATGAGGCAACAGCTTTCTTTCCATCGATGGGCAAAAACGGCACCTGGCTTCATTTCACAGCTGTCGTAGTGAAGGATTCCATGGGGAAAGCCCTCGGAGTCTTGGAAACGCTTGACGATATAACTGAATCTAAAGAAATCCTAAACGACTTCATCACTTTTATAAAGGAAGCAATTGATGGAGCCAAAGACACCTTATTGATGAGTGACGAAACGCAGCAATTAAGCGAAAAAGCAACGAGTCTTGCAAATAACGTTGAAATAAACGCCACTAAGGTTGCCAACACAGCAAGTTGTGTAGCTTCGAGCGCCCAACAGAGTGTAAATGTTGCATTCAAGGTAGTTAATAACGCTGACAACTCGGTTAAAGCAGCCAAAAAAGTCGTCGAAATGGGCAGGCAAGCTGCCACTGTATCGAACCAGATGGTTTCAGGCATGCAGCAAGTAAGTACGGCGTCACAGCAAGTGTCAATTGGCGCACAAAAACTTGCAGAGTTATCTCAAAACGCTGCATCGAACTCTGAATCGCTTAAGAAGGTAATGGAAGAAGCTGGAACAATTGCCCAAGAAGTTGCATCAGTCACAAATGACGCTTTGAAAAGATCAAATGAAGCAAACGTAAAAGGTAAAGAAGGAATAGTTGCGATTGAGAAGATCAAAGTTGACATTGAAACGGTAGCTAAAGCGGTTGTTTCTATGGTTGGCTCGGTTGAACAGGTCGGAACTATGGCTAACTCAGTTTCCGATATTGCAGGCCAAACAAACATGCTTGCTCTGAATGCTGCCATAGAAGCTGCTCGCGCTGGAGAAGCCGGACGGGGTTTTGCCGTGGTTGCAGATGCCGTAAAAAGTTTGGCAGGGCAATCAAAAGACGCCGCAGCTCAAGCGATCCATCTTGTAAAGGCGATTAAGACCTCAGGCAGTCAGACAAGTGATATTGCCAAACAGACGCAGATAGGCGCAAGTGAAGGCGCCCAAGTAGTCCAGGGAGCAATACGAGAAACAGAGGGAATATCCAAGATAATGGATGAAATGAATTCAAGAGTGAGTAGACTCACAACAGGCGTCGAAAACGGACTAAATGCACTGAGCACAGTCATAAAGGCAATAGAAGAAGTATCCAGCATAGCTGAGGAGAGTTCATCCGCATCAGAGGAAACTTCTTCTGCAGTGGAAGAACAAACAGCAGCTTCTACGGAGATTGCTGGAATTGCCAAAAGCGTTTCTGATGTTGCCGAAAACGTGGTTAAAATAGCTGAAGAAGTCAAGGCAGACGCTTCAGGTGTTGCGAAGGCAGCGGAAGGCGTAGTAACCGATGCTAATGCTGTAGAAGTCTCTGCAAAAGAAGTAATAACCGAAGCGGGAAGTGTAGCTGAAGCTATGGAGGAAATTGGAAGAATAAGTGAGAAAGAGAAGTTGGCGCTGCAAACACTTGTTGATAAACGTATTTTGAAACTTGACCAATTGATTGACAAAAAAATCAAAACATGTGAATCCGAGGAAGAGCGTGCCCGCTTAGAAGCGATGAGAAGGAAATAAGCAAAAACCTGCAGCATCAGCAACGAGAGATTCTTGCTCACTTGGAAATTGAGATTTGCGAGCATACGCAATAACATATTGCCCTTTAGCCTTGAGAATTATTGCTTGACTCATCGCGATTTTTTAATCACGACCTTTCCGCTGCGCCTTCGTGGAGCTTAAACGTTGCGATATTATGGGAAGGAGCGTTTCCACAGCCACAAACGCTATTGTGGCGTAGGCGATTCCGCCTAAGATATCTGTAAAGTAGTGCTCACCAAGGTAAACTGCGCTGAACCAAGTTCCAACTGGAATTACCAAGACTGGAAGCGCCTTCCATTTCCAAATTTTGAATGCAAAAAGAAAAACAAGCCAAGGCAACGCTGAGTGAAGACTGGGAAACGCGGCGTACAGGTTGGGTCCCAAAAAATCGTAAAGCATTTTGTAAGCTGGTACTCCTAAGCTTTTGTCAACTGATGAGGATAGAATGCGGGTGAGACCGTGGTTTGTTAAGGCGGTGTTGAGCCATGGCGGAGCAACGGGATAGGCGAGAAAAGTAGCTAGGGAACTGTACATCACCACCGCAAGGGATGCGGTGTATTTCCAGAACTCCTTGTGGTATCTCATCCAGACAACGAAGCCGAAGGCGGTCGGGACAAAGAAGTAGATTGTGTAGAAGAATGCGCCTGTAAAATTCAGAACGGGTGTTCTCAGATACTGTTGCAGAACCAAGTTGGGGTTGTTTCCGCCGAAGAGTGCCATGTCAAAGTTGTAAGGTCCATAGTGTATGTTAAATTTGGAGACTGTTCCCACGAGGCCGTTCAGGGTTTCATATGACACAAATATCAAAAGAAACGGAACCCAGTCTTTTACGAACTGCCAAACTTTCTTGCTGTAGACCGCGTAGATTAACAGGATCAGGATCGCGAATTCGGGTCCAGGGATGATGTCGTTGGTTATGTAGAGGATGCCTATTATTGCCACGAAGATTGCTGAGAGGAGAGCGGCAAGCAGCCTTGTTGAATTCTGGTCGGTTTTAGATTTCTCTTTTGTTGCTTGTTCCTCTTGTGCGGGTGTCATAGTGAAATTTCCTTGTGTTTTTTCGCGCCTGTGTTTGTGTTAGCCTCTTATGCTTATTTTCCGTAATCAACCTTCCGCAAAATACTTCAGTGATTGCCCCTTCAATCGCGGTGAATTAAGGTTGCTATGCGAGAAAAATTAAATGGAGAAACATGACCAAAAATAAATTTTTAACGGAAAAAAAAGGAGAGAAAGTGCTGGATTTTTGTCTTGCCGAAGTTTTGTCACTGTATTTGCACGTTGTCGATGAAGATTTCTTGTCCGTATTGGCTGCGTCCGTTTAGGTAGCCGTTGCCTTGGAGTATGATGTTTGTGACGCTGGCGGATGATGAAAGCCCTTGGCCTGTCCAGTCAGCGGGTAGGTTTCTGCTGAAATGTACCCATTGTCCCGGTGTGAAGGTGCCTTGTATGGTTCCCATGTTGATGACTTTGGTGGTTGAGGTGCTGGTTGGCGCGGTGGCTGGGCTGCTTCCCCACCAGTAGATCAGTTGTTGACCGTTGCTTGCAGTTATCGTTATCTGGAACGAGTAGTATCCGGCAATTGAGCTTACTCCGCCGTTTCCGTTGTTGTAGACGTACAGTGACAGTGAACCTGCAGCGTTGGGAATTGAACTGAGGGCGATTGCTGGGCTAAATGTCTCTGTCAAAGATGCAGCTGCGGTTCCTGTGCCTGATATTGTTGTGTCTATTTCTGCGTATGCTCCTGAAAGTGCTGGGGCGTTGTCGTCTGTCACGTGGCTTTGTGCGTAGCCTGAACCGCTTGATGTCCATGGGGCACTTGTGTCAAATCCGCCGTCCGCTAACTGGTTTGGAGTGATTGTGAAAGTTGTTGTTGCTGAATTGATGCCCGTGAATGATGCTGTGATGGTTGGGGAGCCTGCGGCTGAGTCTTGGTAGTAGAAGCTGGCGGAACTAGATCCTGCTGCAATAGTAACGGTGGTTATTGGGGTTCCTGTGCCGCCTGCGTTATTGAAGAATTTGCCAGTTGTTGATGACGAAGCCAAGGTTACTGTGAGCGCTGTTGCCGCGTTGACGCCGTGTCCGCTTGAGTCCTGTTGAGCTACGGTTATCACTGATGAAACCTGGTTTACGAAGAGTGATTGGCTTGTTCCTGCGGTGAATTTCAGTTGAGTTGCAGATCCAGTGATGGTGAATACTGTGGTGGCTGGGGTGTATCCTGTGACGGATGCAGTGAGTGTTGGCGCTCCTTGAGCGGTGTCTTTGTAGTAGAAGGTTGCAGTGTAGGGGGAAGTCGTGCTGATCGTTACGGTTGTTATTGCGTGTGTTCCAGCAGAATCAGAGTAGAACGTCCCAGTAGTGGAACTCGAAGTCAACGTTACCGTCAGGGCACTGCCTGGATTATGTGAATTGCCACTTGAACTCTGACTTTGAACCGTTATTCCCGCAGATACTTGATTTGTTGGCAAGTTTTGCTTGGTGCCGGCTGTGAATGCGAGTTGGTTGCTGTTGATTGTGAATTGAGTGGTTGCTGAAGTTAATCCCGTGTATGAGGCTGTGAGAGTTGGGGTGCCGCTGCTGCTGTCGGAATAGTAGAAGTTTGCCGAGCTTGAACCAGCTGCGATGCTGATTGAAGTTATCCTGTTTGAACCAGCTGAATCTGAGTAGAACCGTCCATTGCTTGAAGTTGAAGACAACGCGACTGTAATGGCACCTGTGGTTGTTGGATTGCCGTATGGATCCAGTCTTTGCACCGTTATTACCGATGAGACAGCGCTTGTGGTTATCGATTGGCTGATGCCTGCTGTATAGACCAGTTTGGAAGAGGCAGCGGGGTTTACCGTTATCAGTGGGCTGATGTTGGTTACGGTGCCGTCTGACGCTGTAATCGTTTCGGAGCCCGCAGTCTTTAATGTGACCGTGAAGGTTCCTGTGCCAGATGTAAGAGTGGAAGAGGCTGGTAGAACGGCTTGACCGTCTGACGACGTAAAGTGAACTGTGCCCGAGTAGGTTGTTACAGTGTTTTGTGATTCGTCTTGGGCAGTAACAGTCATAGTAAAAGAGGAGCCTGCGGTTGCAGACGTTGGAACGGTGATGCCGAATTGATCAATCTGAGGAGACGGCGAACCAGTAGGTGTAGGCGATGGCGTTGGGCTTGAAGTGCTAATGGTTAGTGTCGTACTTACAGGTGAATACCCTGAGGCTGAAGCAGTTAAAGTTGGCGAACCCGCCGCTGAATCTTCATAGTAGAAGTTGACTGTGCTTGAGCCACTGGCGGTCGCTATTGAGGTAATTTGGGTTGTGCCACCTGCATCAGAGTAGAAAACGCCGCTGGAAGACGTGCTTGTTAACGCGACGCTTATGCCGCCTGCTGTTGCCGGGTTGCCTGAACCGTCCAAGCATTGTACTATTATGACGGAGGAGACCGCGCTGATTAGTACGGTTTGACCCGCGCCTGTGGTTACAACGAGTCTTGGGGTTGTTGATGAGACGAAGTTGGCGGTTATTGTGCCTGCGCCGTTGATTTGCGCTGTGGTTGACGCGGCGGTCGGGTTGTTGATTTGGATGCTTCCCGTGAATGTCCAAGACGAGAATTGGAAGCCGCTGTTAGGAGTGGCTGAAATACCTAAGATTGTGCCTGTGGTGTAAGTTTGGGATCCTGACGGGGTCATGGTTCCACCTGTACCTGCAGTAAGCGTGACTGAAACATTGGTGGCTGATTGTGAGCCAGTTGAGCCTGAACTTGTCGCTGAACCGCTTGAAGTGCCGGTAACCTGCGCAGATGTTCCCTCTACGGTGACTATTTTGATTTTGTCGCCTGGATTGAAGGGACAGTTAATGACAAGCGCAACTGTTTGACCTGCACCTATCGGAATCAGTGCTCCTGCAGCAACATCTTGTCCGTTAGCTCTCAGAATGCCCTGTAGCACGTTATTGACGTATACGCTACCATCCTGCTTGAGATGAACTGTTCCTTGGCCTGTGTTTTGGACGTAAACAACCAAGTTTCCGCCCGTTGTGTAGCTTTGTATTTGTATAGCGTTGCCTGATTTTGTTGTGTTTCCGCTTAAGTAGCCCATTATCCAAGCATAAGCCACCAGCGAAGCCACTACGGCTATTGCAATCATCAATAAGACAGCTATTATCGGCGAGATTGCTCGTATCGAGCGTTTTATCTTTGTTATTTTTCGCAAAATATCTTTCTCCACTAAATTTTTTGAAAATACGCTGAAAAGTTAGCGCTTCTTTACTTTCTTCAATCAAACTTGCAAGCGCCTGGTATTTAAGAGTGTATAGAACAAAATTCCACAAAATGCTCAAAATATGCAGGTCGCCCAAAATTGCAAAAAAAGAGGAGATTACGTAGAGTCACAAAAAAAAAAGAAAAATGAAGATTAGGGTATTGTGTAGGTGCAGTAGATGCTGTAGTCATAGTTGCCGACGAGGAGGCTGCTGAATGAAGGCGAGGTGGGCCAATTAGTTGCATAGTTCGTCGAAGAATAGCGTCCGGTTCCGCCACTTGACGTGTAGTATAGGTTGGCGCTGCCTGAGCCGGAGTTTGACCAAACCACAAGCAGATAGTTTGTGTTTGCAGTAAGTGTGGGTCCGCTTGCGAAGTTGAATGTTACCCATCCATCATTCGAAGTGGTCACCGACACTTCTTGAGTGCCTGCAACGAATGTTCCAGATGCAGTGTAGATGGCTGCTTTGATGGTGTGAGTTCCTGACACTTGGATATAGGCAGTTATGCTCTGTGCCGTTACGCTGGACGAGGGGCTGCTGAATATTGAGCCTACAATGTAGTTTCGGAGGTCGCCGCTGCTTGAAGATGAGCCCTGCGTCTTATAGCCGAATGTACCCGTGCTGCCACCAAAGTTTGCTGTAACTGTACTTGCTGCTGTGACCGTCATCGTCGTAGATGCTGTGGTTGAGCTTGCGAATGTTATTGACCCTGATGGGCTTGCGCTCCATGAAGAGAATGTGTATCCGCTGCCTGCAGTTGCTGAAATCGTTTGTCCAGCTACGCCTGCATCATACCACGCTGTCGTTCCCGCTGACGGAGTCGTTGTTCCGTCGGCAGATGGATTTGCTGCAAAGGTGACTTGGTACTGCGTCTTGAAGTTGGCTGCAACGGTTGCTGCGGAACTTGGAACGGTGTATGAGTGAGATTGATCTCCGCTGTCGCTCCAGCTGGTATAGACATACTGTATGCCTGTGCCGCCTGAAACTGGTGTGGTTGAAGCAGCTATTGTGTGTGTAGCGCCCGGTGCCCAGTTGAAGATCTGCGGAGTTGTAACAGCGTTTCCGTCAACTGTGACGAAGCCTGAACCCGTCGGACTTGAAGATATGGTGATGGCAACAGTGCTCTGTGATAAGGTGGCTGTTATGGCTGCGGTGCCGCTAAGGGTTATTGTGGTTGCTGCGGAGTTCATGTTAGCAAATGTGACTGCACTGGATGGGGTTGCGCTCCATGATGAGAAAGTGTATCCGCCGCTTGGTGTGGCTGAAATTGCTTGTCCCGCTACGCCTGCGTCAAACCAAGTTGCTGCTGAGGGAGTTGTCGTTCCTGAACTCGTGGGGGTAACTGCAAATGTGGCTTGGTATTGGGTCTTGTAGTTGGCTGTTACTGTTGCAGCTGCGCTTGGAACTGTGTATGTTTGGGATTGGGAGCCGCTGTTGCTCCAGCTGGTATAGACGTACTGTTTTCCTGTGCCGGCTGCGATAGGTGAAACGGCAGCTATTGTATGTGTACTGCTTGGTATCCATTGAAGCGCCAGGGGCAGTTGGGAATAAGTGTACGGTGTTGAATCAACAGTCAGCACGGATGCCGTGGTTGTGTCAGTGCCTACTCCGCTTGTAGTCAGTGTTATCGCCACTGTTCCAGCGCCGCTTACCGTAAAGGTTGTTGAACCCGTGTTTGCAGAGGCATCGGTTATAGTTACTGTGTGAGAGCCTGCTGAAGCACCAGATGGAACTGTGAAGGTTACCCCTGAAGGAATGGCGCCCGCGCTTGTTGTGGTTACGGTTGCGGGAGAAGTCGTTACAGTTGTGCCGTCAAACTTAACAGTCAGGGTGGATGAAGCTGCGAAACCTGAACCTGAAAGACCGACTGAAGAACTGGTGGCGCCTGATGCGGGGTTCAAAGTGACAGAGGCTACGACGTTGCTACCAGCGCTGCCTTGACTTGTGACTTGCGCGAATGTGCCGCCTCCGCTAACTACTTTGATTGTAACTTGCTGCCCAGAAGACCACTTAAAATTGGACAGAACAAGCGCGGCGGTTTGCCCTTGGGCTAGTGTGATTTGGCTTCCGGTGAATGGCTGCAAATTACCATTCACATAGACTGAATTGGCAGGGTTTAGTGTGACGGAACCTTGACCGACATTTTGCACGTAGACAACCAAGTTGCCAGTGGCTGGATCTGACGCGAAGCTTTGTATTTGTAGGGCGTTTCCTGCTTTAGATGTGTTGCCGCCTATGTAACCCATTACCCAGGCATAGACGACAAGCGAGGCAACGACTGCTATTGCTATCATTAGTAGTACTGAGATTATTGGTGAGATGGCTTTAACAGAATGTCTGATTTTAGTTATTTTTCGCAAAAAAAATTTCTCCTATTCTATGTTGGAGAGAGAGTAATCGCTAAAATGCTTCTCTCCAGTTGGAGCTAGTTAACTCCAAGCGGTATATAAGAATAGGTAGAGCATTGTTCCACAAACAAAAAGACAGATTTTAGAGTATTTGATGCAAAAGACAGCGGCGTTTTTGGTTTTCCGATAGGTTAAAATCTACCGCTAAGTTAACTAGATAGCGATTACTTTTGAGGAGTTACCGCTAATGGATCTAGCGGATGTACGGATAAAAGAACATTTTGGATTAGTCACAAACGACACAAACACTTCGCAATTCTGCTTCCTAGTTAGTCCCCCAAAAAACCGGGAAACCATCGAAAAACATGACATAGTCTGCTTTAACCACCCAAAATACGGCGAAAATTGCCAGGTGCTGGCTGAAGTTAAGGAAATAACCAGCTACGAAGAGGTTGCGGGCTCCACCATAGGCGAACGCGCAGGCAAAATGTTAGCTACTGCAAAGATAATAGGTTACTTTGAACTGCAAAAAGAATCCCGCCCGCTCCGCAGACTTCTTGCACCTCCGAACCCAGGCAGCCGAGTCCACATGCCCTACGCATCATTCCTAGAGGACACATTGAACCGAGGGATAGACGGAGAAGCTTACGCTCAACCAGTATACTTAGGGAAGACAGAAATCGTCGGCGCTTCACGGGAAGCCAATGACCTGCAGGTTAGTTGTTTCTTAGACGCCGCCGACCTAACCCGCGACAACACCCTTATCTGCGCCATAGACGGAGCAGGAAAAACCCATCTTGCAAAAACAATCATTGAAGAAGTCGCTCGCAAAGTCAGCCGCCCTATAATAGTTCTGGACCCAAACAACGAATACTCAAAACTGAACGCAAATTCAAGTTTAGAGAGAGACCACAGCTTCAGTTTTCAATCTGCCCCGCCGAACACCAACGCAAAGAACGCATCCGACGCGATTATGAAGAGAATTCAGAGCGGCCAAGTCACGGTGTTAACCGCTGAAAACTTGTCACTCAACGAAAAAAGCGCATACTACACAAACGTCCTGAATCTCTTGGCTGAAGGCAAACGTGGAAACATGGTGAAGCCGCTTCTTTTGGTTATTGAAGACGCAGAGAATCTTCCCCAAGGCGCAATCGAGGAATTGCTGGGTTCAAAAATTGCAACAATCCTTATCACATCTCACCCGTCGGCGCTCGGAGGCAAAATCCTGTCTAAAATGAGCAACCAAATTGTCGGAAGAACCATTGACCCCCAGGACTTGGCTTTTCTTAAGAACGTTACTGAGGGCAGTGAGGAGCTGCTGTCAAGTTTGCGTGTCGGCGAATGGGTAATCAACGGACTGAACGTTGTGCGCCCACTAAAAATTCATGCCGCAGAATCCTCTTCAAACCAAACAAACAGTCAGGAGGTGAAATGAATAATGGCACAAAAGAAGAAAACATTAAACCTCACAAACATTCTTGTCGTCGCATGTACGGTCTCATTGATCTTCCTAAGTGCTTCATTAATTGTCTATTCACAGCAGAACTACAGTTTAGGCAGTAAAAACAGCCAGATAGCCAACCTTAAAAGCCAATTAGCGGCGACGACGCCCAAACTCGTAAGCATCGACTTGCAGTACACCGACAACCATTCTAACTCGAACGCTCCTTTCCTGAACATTACGGGCTTCGTGGTTAACGTTGGAAACGGCAGAGCAAACAACTGCACAATCCACGTTTACGCTCAACAAGAAGGAAACGTAACTGCATTGGACACCTCGAAAAACATAACTTCGCTTGAAGCAGGAGCAGACGGAACAATCAGCCTGCAGTTCCCATACACGGGGCAATCATTAGTATTCTGCACTAGTTACCTCACCTGGACAAACTAGTCTAGACCGCTATTTTTCATCCTTGTTTTTGACAAAATTTGATTTTTTTTCTGGAAGTGGATTTGTCGCATCTTGGAACGTAAGGGAATAGTCTATACCGTTTAATTGTTAAATTTGAGCTCAGCGGAGATGCAGTTTCCATTGGGTCTTTCCTTTACTCTCAACTCTGCCTTTCCTCTAAAGGCGAATTACAGTGGGGAAATGACATCACAAGCAACGGCAAAGAATTGACGTAATTTATCTTGAAAAGAGGCTCCGCAAAGACCTTTTTACAGGAACCACAAACTATCTGTTGATTGCCAATTCTGTGGAAACTTTGAGTGGGCAAAAAAAGTCCATCAGTGGAAAAGTCGCCCGCAGAAATACAAACAAAGAAACAAAGATGACCTCGAGCCGCAAGAAAACAACTTTGCTGCTGAAAGCGCGTGAATTCCCGCCTATCAGTTTGAAGTAGCGATGCCCAAAGTGTTTACGATTGTGAAAGTTGGACTTGCAGGCAAGGTGTAATCGACAGTTATCGTGTTGGTTGGCTGGTCATATGTGTAAGTTACGTTGAGACCGCCGTAGCCGTCGGAAGTTGGGGTTCCATCGTTGAATTTAATGATGACTGGATTGGTGGAGCCTGGGGCTACATTTATGACAGCGGGTTTCTCCAGGATGGCGTAAACGTGTGCATCGCTTGAATCAACCCATAATCTAGACAATGTGACGTCGGAACCTGTAGCGGTGACATTTAGCAGAGTGCTCTGCCCTTCGCCGCTGGTGACTATTTGCATTCCAGCGTTCATTTTTTCGACGTACAGATTGTTCATCTGCCTCACGTTTTGGTCATGCCAAACGTACACGTCAGTGAAGAAGAAAAGCAGTATCATGACAAACATTATGGTTCCGATGACTTCAGCAGTTCCTTTCTTGCTTCGCAAAAATCTTTCCAACTTCATGTTTCTATGTCACCTGATAGGTTTGATCGAAGGTTGATCCTCTTTCCGTAGCTACCTTAAAGTCGATGGGACCGCTTTGCCAATTATATGTCGCGATGACATGTGCGTGTCCATCTACGGATATGGCGCAGTTGATGTTCAAGGCATTGGTGGGAACGACATCGTTAACTGTCGCGGCTCCAGAAGGGGGATAGCTGACTGTAAAAGTAACGTCTAGGGCAGCGGTATTAACGTAGATGGCCTTAAGATTCACCGGGATACTTCCAACATTGTAGATCCAAAGGTCCACGACCTTAGCGCCGTTGGTGTCCGTGTGCAGCCAGATGTCCTCGATGGTTAACGACTCTAAAACTGAACTGCCTACGCCTGCCCGGTAGTTGTCAGCGTAAATGACAACAGAGGAAAATACTACACTCATCCCCACCATGACAACCATAATCATCAAAATCGTTGAAATAACGGGTGAAAGTGCTTTTTTGTTCCTGAAAAGTCTCCTCATTGTTTTCACATCCAAGTTGGCGGGATCGAGAGAAAGAAAATGGCGTATCCTACAATGCCCAGGATTATCGCGTGTTTTAATCCAGCGGCAATTCTTCGTTCAGCAAGTTTCCCAGCCACCAATCCCCCGGTAATCGCGGAAACAATCATGTCTTTATAGAAGAAGTCTTTGAGTCCGCCGATGGAGCCTACTGAACCTTGACCCAGAATCTGCTGTTGCCCCTGCACTGGAGCAAAGAAAGACCTCACCAAAAGAATAGCAACAACCAAAAATATTGCAAAAGCCGTGTAAATGACGATTATGTAGGGTTTCATCTGGGCGCTTGTTTCTTTATCCATATCCTTCATCTCCTCCATGAAGCCTGATGTCTCAGTGAAAACCTTCCTGATTGTGCCTCCTGAACGGCTTGCCTCAAGCACCAAAGCGCAGAAACGGTTAACAATCGGCGAATTAATTCGGCCTTTGAAGTTGATTAGAGCCTGCTCGAACGATGCGCCCCAAGCCATTTGAACGGTCAATTTCTTAACCTCGTCAGACAACGGGTGCCCAATCATTTTGTTTTCCACGATTTTTTCCAGCGACTTAATCAACGTTAACCCGGTTTCCTGAGACTCTGCAATACCGCGCACAAGCTGAGGCATCTGGTCTTCTATCGCCGACATCCACCGCTGGTTTTCAAAATCCATCACAGCTACGGGAACAATGACAACAAATAGCGCCACAAGAAAGATTTCGTTAGCGTAAGCTGAAAGCACATTAAAATCGGTAAATGCAAAGACAGCAACAATTATTATAACTACAACGGAGGAAACGCCGACGGTCAACTGTCTTGTTTTCTTAGATATTTGACGCATTTTGGTCACCTAGGTGGACTGATCGAATCAACTATCAGCAAGATTATGCCCACGCCCGCAGGCGTTATGACGTAAACTAAGAGGGTAAGCAAGACTTGCGGGCTGATGTTTCCAAGCATTGATGCGCCGCCGCCTAAAAACGACATAACCGTCAGCATGACCACCAGCGTCAGCGGAAGAGCAATCATGAAGCTGACGTAAACTTCAGCCATGCCTGCCAAACTCTCCAAGTAGCCTTTCATCGAGGCAACCCGCGCTTTTTTGTACTTCTCACCTGCTTCCCGCAAAAAGGCAGCCAAGTCGCCACCGACATGCGTAGTGGTCACAATACCGTCCATCATTCCCGCGAACTTACGCGAAGCCGACCGATAGGACGCGTTCTTCAACGCGTCATTAAGGTCTAAACCTAACACCTCAATGTCACCGATGATTCTGCGTGATTCTTCCCCTAAACCAAATTCGTCACCCACGTTAGCCAAAGAACGGAAAATTCTTTCAGGCGGCATCCCAGAGCTGGCAAGAACAGCCATAAAGTTTGCTGTAAGCGGAAGGTTCGCTTCAATTTTCCTAGCCTTTGAAGAAATGCCAAGCATGGGATACGTGTACGAAATTCCGAATGCTGCAACAGCAAAAACCACGCCGAACAAGAGCGCAAAAATCACGTTGAACGAAATTAGCATCGTCAGGGAAAAAGCGACAACGCCGGAAACAATCGAGGCAAAAGTCATCAGTCCCACGTAGGCTTGGAAGTTGATTTTCATGCTGGCTTTAGCTAAGCTTGTCTGCAAATCTGTGAATTTGGAAACGAGGCCTTTTGGGACTATGTTGAACATTTTTAGGGATATACTGAGCAATGCTTTATTCATTTTTCAGAACCTCTTTTAAGATCGGCTCGGGATTTTCAAGGTAGCTCCGCACGATGTTTGAGACCTCTTTGTAGTTCCGCGTGTTGTTCTTGACCAGCCAACGAATCACTTGCGCTCTGCGGCCGATTTCTTCGATTGCTTCCTCGGGGGTTTTACCTATTTTTTCAGCTATCTTCTCCAAAATGTAGCTTCGACCCGTAAAATCGAAAGTATCCTGACTCGGGCTCCACCTGTAGACCTCGTTTGTCAGAATTTCTCCCGACCGCGGATCTAACCCCACTATTTCCGAGGTTGAAACAGTTTTTCTCACTGGTTTACCGTTTAATTCCACTCTTTTTTGAACAAGAATTATGTCTATGCCAGCGATAAGCGTTCGCGGGATATTCATCGGCGCCGATTCTAAACGGTAAACCGCTGACTCCACTGATTCAGCGTGAACGGTGGACATTCCAAGGTGACCAGTGCTTACAGCCTGGAAAAGAGTGTAAGCTTCCGCCCCTCGGATTTCGCCTACAATGATATAGTCGGGTCTTTGCCTCAACGCCGCTTTCAAAAGGTCAAAAAGCGATATGTCAGCGTTCTCCGTTGAAAGCCCAAAATGCGTCCTTGTCGCCGCTGGAATCCAGTTCTGATGCGGAAGATTCAACTCGGGAGTGTCTTCGATTGAGACAACCTTCAGGTCAGGCTTAATGAACATGCTCAGGCAGTTCAGCAAGGTAGTTTTGCCTGCAGCTATACCTCCAGCCACCAGAATAGAAACCCGGTTTTCCACAGCATACCAGAAGAAAGCAGCCATCTCAGCCGACAAGGTATTAAAAGAAACCAAGTCTGTAACGGTGAATGGGTCAAGCTTGAATTTTCTAATGGTGAACGTTGAACCTTTACGGGTAACTTCACTGCCGTACGTCAGGTTGATTCGGCTGCCGTCAGGTAAACTCGCGTCCAGCATCGGCTGTGCGATTGACACGTGGCTTCCGCAGAGGTAAGCCAGCCGCAAAGCATAGGTGTCTAGTTCCTCGGCTGTTTCAAACCGAATGTTGGTTGGGATAGACTCGAATTTTCTGTGCCAAATGTACATTGGAACGTTGACGCCGTCGCATGAAATGTCCTCGATCAAGGGGTCATGCATAAGCGAGTCGATCTTGCCGAAACCCAAGTTGTCCCTTACAATGTAGTAAAGCAGTTTTCTACGTGTCTCAGGAACCA
Organism: Candidatus Bathyarchaeota archaeon; assembly: GCA_963722095.1. Taxonomy (GTDB): domain Archaea; phylum Thermoproteota; class Bathyarchaeia; order Bathyarchaeales; family Bathycorpusculaceae; genus Bathycorpusculum. Next base: position 329,715 of record CAVRJR010000001.1, read on the forward strand.
AGTCAAAGTTGTAGTCGTCGAATATTTTCTTGCTCATTTCAACAAGGTATTCTGCAGCGGCCTGCTTCGACTTCAGCTCTTTAGGCTTAAACTCCAAAACCTCGTTCAGAATCACCTTAAGCCGATCCAGATTTGCAAGGTCGGCCTTGTCCAGCCCAGGCTCTGCCACGACATAGTTGATGTTGCCTCTAATCATATCCCGAGTAACTTGGGCATAAGCGAAAGGAGCATTAAGCGGGTAACTTTCCAGCAGAGCAACATCATTGGGAGAATGATCCGCCGTGGGTTCAGCCCCCGGCGCGTTTTGATTGGAATTGTCATTGGAATATGCGGGAGCAAGATCCTCTACAACAACGACGCTTTCCGTAACGGCAATAGGTTTTTTTCGGCTAAACAGTTTTCCTATCTGTTTGTTGAGTACCGTGAATAAATCCATCCTAAGTTTTAAAACTAATTAATAAAAAAGAAAGATGGGCAAAAAGAATACAAAAGTTCAGCGATGGCGTTTAAGGAGCCTGTGTTGTTATTTGGCTGTACGTTCCGCCTTGGGTCGTTACTTTAACGGTGACTGTCTGTCCACTTGCTAACAGGACTGCAGATGCTGACGTTATGGTTGCGGTACTTCCAGCGGTTAACGAAGTCGTTGAAGAAGCAGCACCTGTATCTTGTACACCGTTGACGTACAGACACTGTGCTGGAACAAGGGTAACTGTATTAGTACCAACATTTTGCAGATATACAGTTGCAACTTTTTCATTTGGAGTAGTACCCGAAAAAGTAACACTTTGTACCTGAACCGCACTACCTGTCTGACCCGTTTGGAAGCCGATGTATCCCATGACCCAAGCATAAACCACAAGCGAAGCTACGACCGCGATGGCTATCAGCAAAAGCGTTGCAATAATGGGTGAAATGGCCTTGCCATTTTTACGAATTTTACGAAAAATCATGTTAAGAAAGCACTCCTTTCTTAAGGAAACTTTCGGGCGCTTGCTTAAAAAGCGGTATGCAACATTCTTCTATGAAACATTCTTCCATCCTAATTATTATAAGGCAAGCAACGAAACATTGAATAGAAGAGTTAGCGCTAACAGCCGCCAACCACAATTAAGAAGACAACTCTAAGTTTTGTTAGTGGTTAGCAAACGTAAACGCAGAAGGAAACGTACATCATGAAGCTACTTAAAACTGGAATCGCAGGCTTGGACGAGTTCTTGACCGGAGGCTTGCCCCCTAAAATCCTGCTTCTAATAGGTTTACCAGGATCAGGAAACGAAGTTTTCGCCAGGCAAATAGCGTACTGCAGAGCGAAAGAAGCCAAAGTGACTTACTTCACCGTTCATTCAATCGCTGAAGCCGTAAAAGAAGATATGCGCTTGTTCAACTGGGACACTTCGCCGCTTGAAGCTTCAGGAAACTGGAAATTCCAAACCCTATCCAAAGCAAACAACCTCGCGGAAACCGTAATTGAAGAAATGCAGCAGCACCGAACAGTCATCATCGACTCGTTTTCAGAAGTGCTCTTAACCCGCAAGATCGAGGAACTCGTAGGCCTCCTCAGCGCCATGTCCCAGGAAAACAGAAACAGCGAAGAATACCACCTTCTCCTCTTAACCGAGGGAATGCAAGACCAAAAATCCGAAACAGCCATGCAGCATTTCGCAGAAGGCGTAATAATATTCAACACCACATGGACCACGGATTCAACGCAGAGGGACATTTTGATAAAAAAGATGAAAGGAACCCTGGTGCCCTCACGGAGACTGCCCTATTCAATCGGCAGAAGAGGCTTCCTCATAGAAACAGCCACCAGAATAACCTGACAAAATCCACCAAACAACCTGCAATTGGCAGTAATCACAATCGGAAAAGCCGATTTTTTCTTGACTTTTCAGGAATTGCTGCAACAATTAGAAAGCAAAATCATACGCAGAAAGTTTAAGAATAACATCAAGTATACTATTATTTAGATATTTTCCAAGCGGTGAATCGCTTGAAGAAAGCTTTGATTTTTGAGAATAGGAGAAACCATCTTCAGGTTTTATCAGACATTCTTGAGTTGTGTAGGATGCCTCAGGCAAAAACATGCATTTTACGTAGCACAAACACGAGTTTCAAGTTGCTTGAGATGTACCTGCTACAACTGCGAACATCTGGTCTTTTAGAACTGCAAGAAAAAACGACAAAATACATTACGACAGAGGAAGGGCAGAGATTCATCCAAGAATGGGTCAACCTTAAATCAATGCTTTATCCCCAGGCAACGCCGATGCTGACGCAAAACAAGAAGCACCCCCTCTACAATCATTTAACCGCGATACCCATAAGAGCGCCTGTTACTTAGCCCAAACAATTTGAAAAGGGGTGCCCAACGCCGAAGCTGCAAAAGCGCCAAATGCAAAACCGCTACAAACTCTTTTTTGAGCTCTCATGTCTGATATCGAGAAGATGCAAGTAAACTACAGGTGTCCCTGCGACCGCATTTTTTCCATTTTCATGTTTTGTTGCATAAAATCAAACAACCTAAAATTAGCTGATTGAAAGAAGCCAGATAATCCCTCATAAACATTCGCCACCATCAAAAAACTCTGCGCGTTTGATTGTGGAGCATGTTTTATCTAATTCCCGAGCTTGAGGTTGCTGTTTGCTTGATGACGTTTTTTCGGGGGATGTGTATTTGTGTTCGACACAAAGAAAGTATAGTTTATTAATACATAATATACTTAAGCAACTCGCCACTGAAAAATAACAGAAAACCCACACTAACACACATCCGACGTGCTTTCCAACGCAAATAACAATTGAAAAAAGTAAATAAGGGAACAAAAATGTCCAGGAAAACAAAAACCGCAACCCTAGTTCTCATAATTACCATTTCACTACTCATGATAATGAGCCAAAACGGCGGCTACGCCTCAACAAACAATCCAGCAGCCCTAAAAATTTACATCGGACCCACAAGCGTGCTTGCAGACAATAACTTCTACAACTGCATCTTCGTTCAGCTTCTGGACTCCAGCCAGCACCCAACCAGGGCGTTGCAGGACACAACTATAGGCTTATCGTCCTCTAACACGAACATCGGGACAGTGAAATCGTCAATCACAATACCCGCAGGAGCAACTTATGCGTCAACAGATTTCCACTCAACCTTCAGCCCAGGAACAACAACCATAGCAGCCACCGCAAGCGGATTCTCCACCGTACAATCCACCATAACAACGGTTGGACCGATCCCCAGCGCAGTAGCAGTGTATGGGTTCCCATCCACTCTGCCAGCAGACGGCAACACCTACAACGCGATAATGGTTCAACTGCAGGATTCAAGCGGCGCCCCAGCAAAAGCCCCCAAAGATGGAGTACTAGTCACACTATCCTGCTCCGCTGACAGCGTTGGAATAGTCACTCCGAACGTAACTATTCCCGAAGGAATGACAAATGCCACAGCCAACTTCACAACAGAACCAAACGACGCAAAAGCAACGGCGATTATTACCAGCGTTGCCCAAGGATACACATCTCAACAGTTAACCATAACCACCACACCATTTGCAACGACGCTCCCAAATCAAGTCAAAATTTTCGCGGGACCAACGCAGGTTCCAGCAGATGAAAATTCTTACCCGCAAGTTGCCGTCGAACTCCTTAACGGGACAAATTTCGTCTCGGAGCTTCCATATGACACGGTTGTTTCAATAGCGTCGTCCGATCCGACAGTGGGTCAGATTGATTCTCAAATAACCATACCCGCTTATCAAAGCTACGCGGTAGCAACTCTGAACACCACTTACAAAGCAGGCACCATAACAATAACCGCGGTAGCCACAAACATGCTTAGAAGCCAACAAACAATAACCACAAAGGGTTTCACGCCGTCAAAACTGGCTGTTTTCTGCGTCCCATCAATGTTGCCGACGGATAACGCGACTTACACTGCAATCCAGGTGCAACTTCAAGATTCACAGGGGAACCCAGCGAAAGACCCGACCTCAGACGTCAGCGTGAACCTGTTCTCTTCGCAACCAACCATAGGAACCGTAACCCCAACATTAACCATCCCGTTCGGTCAATCACAAGCCACGGGAACCGTTACCGTAACAAATTCACCTGGCACAACCACAATCACGGCCCAAGCTTCAAGCTACACCACTGGCCAAGCCACCATGACAACTTACATCATAGATTTCATGCCCCTGCAGATAACCTTGACACCGGACGCCAGCACCCTTAACAATGGACAACAAACGAACATAACCGCGTACATAGCCGCCAATAACGTGGCAGTAGCAGGCGCCACAATTCATTTCACATCGGACAACGGAGGAACCTTCACGACGCCCAAAGACCAAGGAAACGGCTACTACACAACAGTTTTCACTGCCACCAGCTACACTAAAACAACGACATGCACGATTACCGCCGCCGCGTCAAAAACAGGGTACGCGAGCTCTCAGGCGACGACTCAGATAACTGTCCAGCCGCCAGCTTCCACATCAACCTCAAATTCAGCCTCAAGCACCACGACAACTAGTAGCTCAACCCAAAGCGTCAATTCCACCTCAAAGGCTGCCTTGACAATACAACTGCATACTCTGGACAGCCATGGCGATCCACTGGTCGATGTAAATGTCAACTCAACAGTCCAGCCCAACGGAGCCAAAGCTCTTGCAGGCACCACAAACTCAACAGGCTACATCCTTTTCAAAGGCGTCACAGCGGGAAACTACACATTCAGCATAGTCAAAGCAGGGTACTACCAAACATCCCAGAGAATTAACCTCAAAGACAAGCCCGTAGCGATGACGTTGACGCTTTCAAGCAGCGCGGGCAGCGCAAGTTCAAAAGGCGGCAGCTCTCTACCCACCATTCTAATCGCCGCAGTCGCAGTCGTTGTAGCGGTGGTTGCCGTCGTCTTAATAGTTAAACGCAGAGGATCAAGAGCCCCCGAAGCGCCGAATTCACAATACTAGCCAACCGTTTTTCCTCCGCTTGCCACAGAAATCTTTTCTTCGGGTCTAGTGCCAACTCCAATTTTAAACTAAGGTTATATTGATCTCAAGAGAAGTTAAGTCACCATGACAGATACAGCGCAAACCAAGAAACCCACCGACCCAAACCACAAGCACGACATAAAGAAAACCCATGTCTCATTCGTTGAATATGACGATGTTAATTTCATCAAGTTAGTCAAGGACACCAAATACTTCGGGGAAGGCAACTCCAAAGAGCGGGTTTTAGAGTTCGATTTTGAATACTGCCTCGGCTGCGGCTTAAGATTGCTTGATGGGAAACCAATAATGACCAGGGATATTTTAGAGAACGAATTCGAAAGACTCGTCAGACAAGCAAAAAACAACAAATACGTCAGCTCCGAGCAAACAACCATACAACATTCAGATTTCGAAACCCTGGAGCGACTAATCAAGAGTGCTTTAGAATTTGGCAAACTACAAGAAAGCAAAACCTAAAAGGGTTTAAACCCGTGAAATGCTGTCCGGATAAACTTGAAAAGTGGGGAAATTATGGTTTCTTTTCCTTTCTTTTTCCAAACCAGTAGATTGCCCCTGCGATAACCCAGAGTATTATTCCGCTTATCGGCGCAGCTGGATCTACCGATGAGTACCCGATTAAGTTTGATGGACTTCCAGGCGCTGGAATTAATGTGGAAATTCCCACAACAACTAAGATGGCTATGATAAGCCAATAATACCACTTCAATTGTTTTTCCTCTTGCAGACTGTTACCAGTCTTGGTTTGTTATTTTGGTTGTTGTTCAATATGTTTCCTTCCTTTGGGTTCTGGCTGGAAAAACCCTGAACAACAGTTCGAGAGGCAACTATAAAACGTTTCGGTTTACGATAAAAAACACGTGTTTTTTATCGAAATTCGCAAAGTCTACTTAGAGATCGAAAGAAGTCTTGATCTTCACAATACGCGTAGCTGCCGAAACACTAACTTCCCTCACACCCGCAAACGACTGTACCTTCTTCCTGAGTTCGCCCAAATGCTCAAGGTCGCGAGTGTGCACGACGGAGACGATGTCGTATTCGCCCGTGTTCTGGAAAACGTGGTATGTTTCGGCTAAATCGCCTATTTGTTTGGCTGCCTGCTCAAACATGGCTGGGTCAAGTTTAACCATCATGATGCCTGTAGTTGAGAAACCAACTTTCGCAGGGTTCAACAGTGTAGTGTACGTCTTTATTACGTTGTTTTTCTCCAGATGCTTAACCCGGTATCTTACGGTGGCTTCACTTACACCTGCTTCAACTGCGATACGAGAAAAAGGAACCCTAGCGTCTTTCTGAAGCATATTCAAAATCGTTCTATCTACGTCATCTAACTTATCAGCCATCGTACCACGATAACAAGTAGGACAAAAACTGTTTATATCATTTTCGACCTTCTCAAAACACGCTCTATCTCTACTTATTGAATAACTAGGCTACGAAAATGTTTTTGGCTTAAGAAAGACGTTATATCTAAATTGGTGGGGAAAAACATGCTCCAGGCTATTTTCTATTCTCTATTCGCCTCCTTCACCCAAAAGTTGAGATTGAGGCTTGTTAGTACGATACATAAACGAAATACAAGAATCCCTAAAAATCAATAATTGGAGAAAAATATTTGAGAATTTATAATTAGATTCAAGCCTGAAACGGTTTGAGGCTCTACCGGGCTCATCCCCCGTAAGATACGAGTAAATAGGTCTTTTTGCCCTTTAAGGAATGTTTGTTTTGAGTGTGAACAGGAATGCCATTCAGAAAAGGTTCCATACCCTAACGGGTTCAGAGACATTAATGGGGCTGCTCGGATTTGAACCGAAGTCTATAGAGCCAAAGTTTTTCAAATTTCATCAAATAAATCTTTGCATTGTTGAGCAAACACTTTTCCTCTTATAAGAATAGCGTGGAGATTTTTTGATATGATTTTCTGGACTCTGCCATTCAATCTTTTGGTTTATATCTTTGTTGCACTAAAGTTGCATTGATCGAAAATGACGTCGTCTCTGTTCGCTTTGGAAAATTCAAAAATAACTTTCAAAGACGTAAAGAGTTTCTGTGACCAGCAATTCTCTGAGGGACTGAGAATTGAATACAAGAGAGAGTTTCCACAGAATGTTGACCTCGCAAAGACAATTTGTGCATTCGCCAATAGCGCAGGAGGGATAATATTGATAGGTGTAGAAGCCGACCAAGTGAAGAACGTACCTACTAATATTCCGGGAATACAAATGTCGAAAGGACTTGAAGAGCGCGTCGTCAATATTTGTCTAAGTAATATTTTGCCCCGCATTGTGCCTGAAGTAAGACTTTGCCCTTTCAAGACAGAGGATGAAAGTGAACGAGGCGTTCTTTTCGTTCGTGTTAATTCAAGCTATAATCCTCCGTATATTGTGTTGCAAACCAAAGAAATCATGATAAGAGCTTATAATAAAAATGAACGTGCAGATTTGCAAACAATTGAGGATTTAATGGAACTGCGAAAAAAATTTGGAGATGACGCTTTTATTTCCCCTACAGAAATAAATTGGAGCACCAAGTCTATTACTGAGCCGTGCCCAGTATTCGAGACCGCTGTCATTATTCTCAATTTTGCGAGAAAGAGTATTGTGCCTTTCACCAAGGAAAAAGACAATGAATTGTTCAAAATTACAAGTGAGGTTTTCATGCTGCAGGAGCAAACACCAAGCCCAAACTACTTGATTTTTGAAAGCAGAAATCCTCAAGGGCAAATTACACGTTTTTGCAGAATAGATGGTTATGGGCGTTTGGTTTTTCAGAGAATTGCCGATGTAAGAAAGAATGCACTGGAAGCATTTGAATCATTTATCTTCTTAGCAAAAGTTTTGAAGGCTGCAAGAAAGATTTGCTCTTATCTTGCTTTCTATGGAAATATCTCTGTGGGATTTACTATTGTTAACTCCGATTACAGAAACCACGAGCTTGAACTCGGTTTTCCCCAAGAGAGACGGCTTTTTGAGGCTTACAAGTTTGAATCGGAAATAATTTCTGTTTCTCGAACTATTAGATTTGACGATTTAGAAGATTTATCTGAAACCTTTCAAGGTATGTTCAATGAGTTTTGTCGTTATTTCCATTTTGCCGCTGAAACCAAAATAATTGCGGAGATTGTTAAGGAATATTTTATGCCATTTCTTAAATAATTCGCTCCTTCGGAAGGTGGATAACGGTTTTAAGCCCAAATAGCCATCGTATCTACCAAATGAGACTGAAATTAAGTTTCTTAGCCAAATAGAGATTGAATATTTGCGTTCTCCTGAGAGCTTTAATTCCAATTACAGTTATTTCTTGAAACATCAAATTAAAAACAAAGTCAAGTCACTTTCAAACGAACTTGAGTTTCTTAGTAATGCGGGATTCTTGAATAATCTTAGTGAAAGTTCTAAGAGTCTTAGGGATTTCAATGATTTCTAAAAACGATGGGAAGCTTGAAAATAGCTCCTTTTGTCAAAGAACAAAGTTTTGATTGGTGGGGCTGCCCGGATTTGAACCGGAGTCTATAGAGCCCAAGTCTACAAGCCTAGACCAAGCTAGCCGACACCCTCGGCATTTTATCGAGGTTTATTGCTTTCACGTGCCTGGTTAGTTTGGACATATAAGCGCTGGTGGCAAAGTGCATGTTGATTATGGCAACGTAACCGCAAGATGGCATTTTTACTGTGGGTCGAGGGGGAATTTGACCGCAAAATAGATCACGTTAAAAATAGTGGGCTGCGCTTTGTCCACCTTTGTACACTGATAAGAACACGCCATCAGTGTATACACTAATATTAAGTGTATAACTCTTAAATAAGAGATTACACTTCCAAAACAGATGGGTTTCTATTTGTAATCAGACAGGAAAACAAGCTGATACGCCTTTTTTAAATCACTAATCTTTGAAAACATTTCGGTTTCTGGCTTCTTGAACAGCGCTTTGGAATTGTAAATTTTCGATGCTGCCAAAACGTAGCAATCCGTCAGCGCAATACAAAATTTATACTTTGCTGCGCCAGCTTCAATCGCCAGGTCCATGTTTTCCAGGGGAACGCTAACTGAGGGAAGTCTAAAGAGCCATTCCACAAGTTCAGCTGATAGACTTTGTGGTTTTTTCATTCCGAGTTTTTGGTAAATCCTTGCGCTAACATAGTATGTTTCCGCTAGGATTGGATGGGGAATTACGGCTTCAAGTTCGCCGTTAAGGATTTCTGTGAAAACTGCATTCGCTTGATCATGGAATTCGGCTGCTTTATCAATGTATTCAATTATGATGCTTGTATCTATTGCGACTTTTGGCATCCTATACCTAACTCTTTGAGGAGTCTTTGAGCCTTATCGCTTGTAGCTTTTGCCTCTTGCAAAATTGGTTCAGTAACATTTTTTCCAGCTTGAATGAAGGCTTGTTTTGGGAGTTCCTTAAACGGTTCAAGAATAACACGCCCTTTCTCAACTTGAACTTCGAGAATCGTGCCTGGAGTTAAATTGAGTTTGTCCCTTGCATTTTTAGGTATAACAACTTGGCCTTTTTTTGAGACAACGGTTTTTAACATGACGCCACCGCTGACAGTAAGAAAACAATCTTACTTAAGTCTTACTCAAGACCAACTAAGCAAGAAATTAATTAAAGCGAACTATTCCTCTGCCCTTTCAGGCTCGAAAGGCGTGCAATGTAAGCTGGCTGAGCCGTAAATGACCGTTGAGAGAATAATTTTTTCACTTCTCAGGCGTCTTAACAAAGTTTGAAGCACATGGTGGGGCTGCCCGGATTTGAACCGGAGTCTATAGAGCCCAAGTCTACAAGCCTAGACCAAGCTAGCCGACAGCCCCAAGCATATTCAATTGCCAGACAGATGCGTTGAGTTTTTAATAAAGTTTTCAATGGCTACAGCGACAAAACAATTCGGGAAGACGCCTTTGATACAAAATCTTTTATCTTTTCAACAACATGTTAGCCGCATGCAAAAAGACAATTCGCTGATTATCAGAAAAGTCAACGAGGAAACGTTCGGCGAGTTTTTCGGCTTAATCACGAAACTTGCGGAGTATGAAAAGTTGGCGCCGCCTGACGAGGACGCGAAGATGGGGCTGCGGATGGATTGCTTGGGGGATAAGCCAAGGTATGAGGCGTTTGTCGGGGAAGTCGGCGGCAAAGGCGTTGCATACGTGATTTATTTTTTCACTTACAGCAGCTTTCTTGCTTTGCCGACGCTTTACATCGAAGACATATTCGTTTTGGAAGAGTACCGCAGGCGAGGGGTAGGACAAAAAATGTTTGACCGATGCAAAGCCATAGCGAAGCGCGAGGGATGCGGCAGAATCGAATTCACCGTGCTGAAATGGAACAGGTCAGCCCAAGCCTTCTACGAGAAGAACAAGGCTAAGCGGCTGGAGTGGTTCCTGTATCGTCTGGTACGGGAAGATTTCTAAAAATGAATGGTTTATGCCTGAAAACAGGTATAAATTGGTTGATACCTGAATTTTCAGCGGGAAACCTGCCAACTGCATCGGCGGGCAAAATCTGCTTCAACTTGACTCGAACCCCAAACCAAAAAAGCAGCAAGAAGCCAACCCCGAGCAGAAGCCGCCGACGGGGGAGGGTACCCCATCTTTACAACCAAAAACCACAACAAAAATGGTTTGCCCTTACATGACGCCTGCCCAGAAGGGAATCTTTTTGCGCATAAGATTAACATATTCCTTCAGCAACTCTTGCTCGTCCGCCGTCAAATCGTCGGCATGCGCCGTCAACAGCGCCTGTGCATCCTTCTCAGGAACCTTCACATACAGCACGTCTCTCTCGAAGATGTGTCTGCCTGCAATCGGCTTATCCATCGAAATCGCCACCTGCATACCAACCTTAGCTTCCCCTATTGCTTTGCCTTGGTCCTGAATCTGGTCAACCTCGCCTAGGTCGCTGCCGTCCTCTTTGCGCATAAGCCCAACTTTTGGCTTTAATCGTCCGCCCAAAACTTCCACGCCGACAACCAGTGGCTTAGCCCGATGGAAGATACAATTAGGCAAAACCATAAGTTTCCCCGGCTTCACAAGCGCCTCAAACTCAGCCTCACTCTTTGATTCACGCTTGTTCTTAGCCCACTGCAAATATGCATCGATCAGATTGTAAATTATGGGTTGGTTAAAGATCGGGATGCCGTTAGCTGCTGCTTCCTGCTCGGCGTCAGGCAGGGTTTTAACGCCGAAAGCCAATATGGCGCCGACCAGCGGCTCACGGGTCTTCACGACCGACGCCTCAATCACGTCGCGTTTGCTTATGTCGCCGACGTCCGCGATTCGCACCTGAACCTTGTTTGCTTTTAAGATTTCAGCCATTGCTTCAAGCGAACCCAACGTGTCAGCCTTAACAATGACGCCTTCGATTTCCTTGGCAATTCTGATTCTTCCAATCTCTTCAGTGATAAGTTTAGCGTACTTTGCTGGGTCTTCGCCTGCGGGCACAGCGAAAAGGGGCGCACCAGCCAGAGCGCCATCTAAATCAGGCGCAACAATTTTAACGCCTGCGCTGGCAAAAACGCAGTCAACCGAAGTGAACTTGTCCCGTGGATCCCGCATTTCATCCAGCGGTTTAGGCACCAAAATCGCCCGTACCCGAGCAGAAATCGCTCCGTTGCGTCCGCCGACAACAATCAAATCATCCTTATGCAGCGTGCCATCGTAAACAATGGTGTTCAACGTTAAGCCTAAACCCGGCTCCTCTTTAACTTCCAGAACGGAGCCTTTAGCTGCGCCCTCAGTTGTCTGCAGCCTCTTCTTAAGAAACTGCTGACTCAACCCGACCAAAACCATAACCAGCTCCGATAGGCCTTCGCCTGTTTTGGCGCTGGTCGGCACCAAAGCCACGTTAACCGTGAAGTCGCGGATGTGGTCGAAGCGGTCAGTCTTGAAACCTTGCCGACTAAACAAACCCATAATATTGTACAGTCGGTTATCCAGCTCCTCACGCACAAACTTCGATTGGGAAGCGTAAGACTGCAAAAACGGCATACCCTGATGCGCAGTCCAGCCTGGAACACGGTCAATCTTGTTAACTGCAACCAGAAACGGCGTTTTACGTGCCTTTAGGATTTCTATGCATTCGTAGGTTTGCGCCTCAAAACCTCGCAGAACATCAACGACCAAAATTGCGATGTCAGCGACGCTTCCACCTCTGCGCCGAAGATTCGTGAAAGCTTCATGCCCAGGCGTATCCACAATCAGCAAGCCCGGAATCTCTATGCCCGTTTTAAAATTAGACAGATAAGGTCCAATAAGCTGCTTGAGTGTTTCAACCGGGAAGAAGCTGGCGCCGATGTGCTGGGTCATTCCTCCGGCTTCTCGAGCTTGGACGCTGGTTTTTCGCAGTTCGTCAAGAAGAGAGGTTTTGCCTGCGTCTACGTGTCCTAAGACGCATACGATGGGTTGGCGTGTGGGCATATCTTTTCGCTTCCATTACAAATTATCCATGAGTTTAATGTTCTTATTGTTTATAAAGGATGGCGGAACCCTTTTGAACCCGAACCTTCGGCAGCAAAGGCTGGCAAGATTAGATTTGCCCAGAAAACGGCGAGTTTTGGCTGAAAAAAGATTGGGAAATGCTATTCTGACGGTCTAACCAGCAGCATGAACAGGCCAATGGCGAGCAAAATTACGCTTAGAACCCCGAAGAACAGGCTGAACGCGCCAAGTCCACCTGTGCTTGTAGCTGTCAAGTAAAGCAGCACTCCGCCGATTACTATTATGATTAAGCCGAAGAATTTCTCGGCAAGCGATACCCAGAATGTGTCGCCTTGTTCACTCATATTTGTTTGCGCCCTGCCTCTCCGTGTTAATGGCTACATTAAACAAGAGGGGTATTTTAAATTATTTGTTGTCAACGCCAATTCAGCCTCCATATGCACGTGAATCGATGGATGATGTTCCGTTTGAAACCCGCGTAGGCTTCCGCCGCCAAGGCTTGTTCTTGATGGGGCACAGTCACATAGAGAAAAATTATCTATTTGGTTTTTCATTCGGGCGGCTTTTTAATGTAAAAAAATGGCCATCAATTTTTTAATTTTTCTTTTCAGTTTTGGCTTCAAGCTTTGTTGGTAAATATTCGTCAACTATGTAAGTTAACCCGTAGCGGCTGAAAGCCTCTTGCTCTGCCTTCCGCTTTATTTTTAGAAACAGCTTGATTTCTCTCTGCCAAAGCGGGTCATTTTGATACCTAGGATCCTTCTGCAGTTCGTAGAGCCGTTTTATGTCAACTTCGTCCAGCGGGTCAGTCGGCAGCTTGTATTCCACTATGTCGCTTGCCCAAACACCGCTCCACACCGCGTCAGGGGTGTTAAGCTCCCGCAGGTGCGCGGCGTTAGCTGAACCTGAAATTATGACCTGCGCAATGTGCATTCCCCACGGGTCGCCGTCGGTTAAAATGTAAACGGGTAGGTTGAGCTCATCGTGGAGTCGACGGATGAAGCTTCGGGTTTGCCTTGGCGCTTGTCCACCGCACGAAATCAGCAGGGCATGATGCTTGTTGTGTACGTTTTCCTCGATGAACCTTGTGAAGAGGGCGCCTTTCTCGATGGCGATGACTTTGTCGGCTCTTGTATGGATGAGTTCGGATGAAGTCAGAGCAGGACCAATCAAGACGCCGTCTGGGTGGCTGGTTAAATTCAGCGTTTTTCCTTCGTAGCCGGGAACTGTGTAGCCGATGTCTAAGTCGCCGAAGATTGCGCTGCGTTCTTCAGGGAAAATATGAAAATCTTCTCGGGCAAAACCTGTTAACGTTTCTAAGTCGGTGATTATGTTGTTGGATTCCTGCTGGTCAGTGAAGGTCATCTCGTAAGCCTGCGCCGAGTAGTAGACGTCTCTTAAGGTGCTGGTTTTGCGTTGGCTTGTAAGTTCGTTGCTGAACATGGCTGCCCACGCCAGCTGAGTGAACGGTTTAATGTGCCGTATGTTTCGGGCGCTTCGACTGACGTTTCTTTCGCCAAGGATGTATTGACGAAGAGCCGCATCATACATTATGTTGTCGGTTCCGCGGCTAGGCATGTCAATGGTTGGAAAAACGCCTTGATCCAGCTGACTGTACATTTTAGCACCGAACTTTTGCAAACCGGCAAGAACTTCGTTTCTTTTCTCAATAATCTTAGCTTTCTTCTGCGCCATACTTCTGTACACTCTTTAACAGTTTATCTATGTCAGGAACACGTTCTTGCCCAGCCAGTGTTGTTGCGAACTGGGCGATTTTAGGCAGGTACTTGCTGAAGATTCCCAGCCGCTTCTTCTCCATGTGCACGTGCTCTTGACGTGACAGAAAATGCGACAGTTGCCGGGCAACCTCTCGGATCGCGTTTGCTTCTTCACGGCGGACTTCGGGGCGGTCAGCGATGAATTCTTTTCCAACCGTCTTATAGGGTACTTTTGTGCTGCAAATGTGTATGACGATGGCGATAGGCATGTCTGGAACGACCTTGTAGCGGCGCCAATTCATGGCTTGGATTACACGGTAAGAAACGTCGCTTGCCTCATCGTACAGCAACGGAATCTTGTTGGCGAAACGGTAAATTACAAAGGTGCCTCGTTTTGGCACTCCGCCGCCGTAAGCGATTGCCATTTCAACGATGAAAGGGTGACCAGCATAAGTGGAAGGTTTACGTTGGTAAACAACAAGGTACTCAGGGTTCAATTCTTTTTGAACACCTGCTTTGAGGAGTTCTTCGCCTAAAGGAGAGAGGCAGCTGGCGTCAGGGGGCAAGAAATCCTTGTATTTCTTGAGGCTCTGCACCAAACGCACTATTTCCTCGTGGGACAGCCTCTTCGGATTCTTCGTAGAATACTCAGTCAGCTTGTCACATTTGGGACAGCAGGGGCGGCTCTCGATCCATTTAATTTGGTCAGGCTCAATTTTGCCGTGCTCCTTACAAGAAAAAGAAATCAAGTTGCTGAACGCTAAAAATCGCAATGCTGTTATTTCGCCAACACGGTGGAATTGACCCTTCAAAAAGTCAAGCATGTTATTGTAGGTTGTAATCTGGATCAGCCGCTGCACTAACTCGACGTCTACGCCGTATGGGTGTGGCGGAGTTTCCTTCGGCGGTTCAGGCATGTTTGTGGTTGCCCGAGTAAACTTGTATAACCTGCCCTTTGGGTCAACAAACGTTAAGTTCGCGTAGGGGTTAACCATGGCGGTCTGCTTGAAGTAGTCAAGGATTTTGGGCATGGCTCTTAGATAGTCCCCTTCAAGGCTGAACTCAACGATGGTTCCGCGCCAGTTGTCCTTGTTAATTAGCACTTTACGGTCAAGTATTATGGGGCGATTTCTCTGGATGTCAATCATCAACTTGAAAGAGTAAATCTTCGCTTGCCCCGTGCTCGAAGTCACGTAAGCAGGCTGATGAGTAGTAACCTGCCCATAGAGAACAGCCATTTTTCCGCCTAAACCAAAGGTGCCGCGGGTTTGCTTAAGCTTGTATTTGCTGCTGTAAAGCACTTGCCCAAACGCTGACGGAATAAAACGAGGCTGAATGCCGCTTCCGTTATCTTCAACTCGTAGCTTGTAAATTTGAGTATCTGCGGTGGCTTCTCCCTCGAAAGACAAGCGCACGTAAATTTCAGGAGGGATTTTTTGCGATTCGGCAGCGTCAAGAGAGTTTTCCATTAGCTCGCGGATTGCGGCGAATATGGCTCTAGACGGGTTCGTGAAGCCAGCGATGTCTCTGTTTCTGTAAAAAAAGTCACTGGCTGAAATCTCTTCGAAGGTTGCTTGAGCCACTTGCTGCCTACTCCCACTTTTCCCTTGTTTTCTCCCTGTCGAGTGCTTAGTATATTTGCTGCTTGTTTTTTAAGTTAACTGCACCTTGAGGAAAAAACGTTTGATTTTGGCGGGGAGTTGTTGCTGGGAAATGGTTGTTTTTGCCTTAAAAATGTATAAATTAACATTATTTCATGCATTAGCAGTTTTAGGCAGATTTTAGCTTGATAATTAAGGAAAGAAAGGGAAATTAGCTACTTTTTTTGCGGTGCTTCTGGCTTGGTTGTTTTGGTGTAGTAGTATTCTCCTATGCCTTTTTGGAACTTGTCCATTTGAGAGTCTTCTTTGTTTACTCTGGGACGGAAGGTGGCTGAATCTCGGCGGAAGGTTATGTCCATTTCTTTAAGGAACGTGTTCATGCCTTTCCTGAGGCTGGTCGGCGGATGAGATATGCCGCTTACGCCTGGTTCTCCGTTGAAAACCATCAGGCGGTCGGCAATGAAGTCCTGTGTCACAACGTCATGTTCAACCACGAAGGCTGGGATGCCGTGTGCTTCAACAACTCGCCGCAGCGTTTTAGCCACGTTTAAGCGTTCTTCAACGTCCAAGTAGGCGCTTGGCTCGTCAAGCAGGAACAGGTCGGCTTTGCGGCTGAGGCAGGCTGCGATGGCGACTTTTTGCAGTTCTCCGCCGCTGAGCTCCATAACGTTTCGATCCATCAAGACCTGAAGTCTAAGCGGCTGGGCTATCTCGGTTTTGTACCAGCTTGACATGAAGTTTTCTTTGGCTACGCTCATGATGAGTTCTTGAACTGTGCCCTCGTAGTCAGGTGCTATGTACTGGGGTTTGTAGCTTACAGTTAACTCGCCAAGCTTCTTCTTGTCATCGGTTTCCTCAACGCCAGCAAGAATCTTTACAAACGTGGTTTTTCCAATCCCGTTTGGACCCAGAATGCCAACGATTTCGCCGACCTTTATTTCGCCGGGTTCAATGGTTAATTTGAATTCTTTGAAGGACTTTTCCATCTGCTCCCACTTTAAGATGGGGTCGCCAACATTTGAGCCTGCAGTCGGCGGCTTCTCGTGGAAAACGATTGCTTCCCTGCGGAACATTATGTTCTCATCTGGGATGTAACCTTGCAAGTAAATGTTTATGCCTGTTCGAACGCCATGCGTATGTGAGACCACTCCGTAGACGCTTGGTTCACCGTAGAAGAGGCAGATTTGGTCTGACAGGTAATCGATAATGGCTAAGTCGTGTTCAGCTACAATGATGGTTTTCTGCTGTTCCTTGAGGCTGCGTATTGCCCTAGCAACGACAAGCCGCTGTTTCACGTCAAGGTAGCTTGACGGCTCATCAAAAAGGTAAACATCCGCGTCACGGCTAAGCGCCGCCGCAACCGCCACACGCTGAAGTTCTCCCCCGCTTAGAACATCCAAAGCTCTATCCCAGACCTTTTTGAGCTCAAGTTCCTCAGCAATGGCATCCAACTGTTTCCTTTCATCGACTTTCTCCAGCAAATCGCCGACTTTCCCAGCGACCGCCTTCGGAATTTTATCGACGTACTGTGGTTTGCTGCTTACCTTGAGTTTTTTCTCGCTCATTTTCTGGAAGTAATCTTGAAGGCTTGAACCCCGATAAAACTGGATTATTTCAGGCCAATCAGGCGGGTCATTGAACCTTCCCAAGTTCGGTTTTATCTCACCAGAGAAGACTTTAAGCGATGTTGTTTTTCCTATGCCGTTCTGTCCCAGCAAACCCAACACGGTTCCCGGCGCTGGCATGGGTAAACGGAAAAGTTTGAAGCTGTTTTGGCTGAATCGGTGGCTGCAATCTTTCTCCAGCTCGTCGGGCAGGTTGACGATGCTGATGGCTTTGAACGGACATTTTTTGACGCAGATTCCGCAGCCGCTGCAAAGGCTCTCGACTATGACGGCTTTGTTGCCTTCGACTCTTATGGCTTCCACTCGGCTGCGCACCATCGGGCAGAAGCTTACGCAGGGTTGGCTGCATTTTTTGACTTTGCATTTGTCTTGATCGAGTACAGCAATTCGCGTCATAGCTAAACTCTCACTATGATGGTAACAACTAAGTTATAAATTTAAAAACCAGAAAAAGGTTCCTACATGTAATCCTTAAGATGCAGAACTCGAAACTTATCTTTCGCTTTTTTGTACATTTTGTCATCAGCAGTTATTAATTGGGTATTCATCTTTTTGGAAAGAAGGAGATATGCGGCGTCATAAATCGTTATGTCTAGTTGGCATGCTATTGCTAATTCGTCGGAAGACTCAGCCCAATTGAATTCATAAAGATCAAATTGCAAGTCGTCTGATTCTCTTAGTGCTCCTTGGGCGGTCTCTTGGGTTATTCTTCCTCTTTTTACTGCATTCCATAGAGCGTTCGCGACTTCCTGAATCATAAACGAAGGGGCCCACACATCTGCTTTCGCGAAGAGTATGTGTTCCTTAAGAGTATCTGCATTTTTTTCGTACGGCTCTCCAGGCAACAGCCATTTAACAACAACACATGCGTCAACAACGTAAACGGACGTGAAGCTATCTCCTCTCTCTGTCTTCCCGAATCCATTGAACGATTTCTTCAGTAGAAACGGGTTTAGCGCGCTTACGGATTTCATCTAACTTTTCAAAAGCCGCCTTCCTTCGTTCATAATTAACTTTCTTTTGAAGGCACTCTCTTACATATTCGCTCCAGTTAATATCGATTTGATTCATCTTCTTTTTTAGTTCTTCAGGAATTTTCACGGTGAATACTGTCTGCGTCATGTACACTCAGCGTATATACTTAGTGTCTATACGTATAAGTATTACGATGTTCAGTATAAAAGCAATTCACATCGGCAAACAAGAAGCAGACTTTTCATAGGTTTAGAAAATTGACCTCAAAAGGCTCTCTTGAAAGAGTTACTTAAAAGAAAAATAATAAAAAGTTCAGTTTAGGGGTTGAGCTTACCATTCTTCTTCTTCCCACTCTTCATCTTCGCCTTCTTCCCATTCATCTTCCTCTTCGAGTATCATATCTTCATTTCACCTCCAAACAAGACGTACAATTTACCCTACCCTCGCGTCAGTTTAAACATTTAGATTCGTCAAGTGTCGTTAATCCAACATGGTAATTTAGAGCTAAGACATGTTTCATGCACAATTTTTCCACATAAATATTCCCAAAGCCCGTTTGAAGATGGATTATTCTTAAATATCCCAGTAAGCGAATAAGCAAGCGGGCATCAAAATGAGGAAAGCACTCAAAATTATCTTGGCAGTGTTTGCGGCAATAGTGATTGTGATAGCAGCCTTTGGCGCATTAATCTTCTTGGATTTGGCAGCCTACACAGCGACGGGGTCAAAAACTCTAACTCCCACGGGGGCTTCAGTTGGAAAAGCCCTTGTTGCTTATGACCCTGGTCTGTCTGGAGCCGCAAAAGGCGTCGCTGACAAAATAGCCAGTGACCTACAGGCAAAAGGCTACACTGTCACTTTGGCAGGCATAAAAAGCTCAGCCGCAGCACACACCACAGGCTACGCAATAATAGTCGTAGGCGGACCAACCTACGCAGGCTCATTAACTCTTTCCGTAAAAGACTGCCTAAACAACCTCAAACCCGATCAAGGCGCCAAAGTTGGCGTGTTCGGAAGCGGATCAGGAGCAACAACTCCCAGCGACGTGTCAATGCTTAAGAACTCTGTATCAGCCCTCGGAAGCAACGGTAAACTGTCAGATGCCGTAGTAGTAAAAATTGGGCAAACCGAAAACCTCGACACACGGGCCCAAGAACTCGTAAACCAATTAACGTAGAAACAACGCTTGCAGACTTATCAGCCCTGCTTCCGTTGCAGAGAAGCTTAGAAGAACTTGTTAGAGAAGTGCTGTCTGAATCTAGCCTACGCTCAGTCTTATTGCGCACACTTCTCAACTCAACAACCATGGAAAAAACAAACAGCCCCAGATAGAACAAGCTAGGAACAAAAAGAAGACTCAGAGGCATTATCATTGGGTTTTTACCAAGGGGAAGCATAGGCCCTAGAACTGCGACAAAAGGAATTACTAGCACCCAGTTCTTATTGTGTGGTTTTAGAAGAGTCTGCAGGTCGCCCAGCTTATACATGATTGGCAAGGTTACCAAGAACAGGGCAAGCTCCACTGTCACGTTAGCATAGCTAATATGCCGATGTTTAGAACGCCGAACTTGCTTTGAGATAGAGGCCAAAAAAGTTGGATTCCTCCAGTGAAAAAGTCGCCTATGAGAATGTGTGATAGCAACGCCGCGTAATATGGTATGGCTTGTTTGCGGTAAACTACAAAAAACGGAATCATCAGGGCGGTTATGATGATTAATGAGTGCGTTATTCCCCTGTGCGAAAGGAACCTGAGCAGAAGATCGATGTCGGGGAGAACTGAAGCTGCAAGCAGCAGGGGCAAGTTCACTTTGACTTTGGCAAGCTTTGAAGAACCCTTCCCAGCTAAGTATCCCAACGCAAAGTGGCCAATTGCTAACGTCTAAATGACCTCTTGAATACCTCGCAAATAAGAAAAGAAATTATTAAAGCCAACTCCCATACTGCCAAGTCACGAAATATCACGGCAAAAAAGGGACAATCAGTTTTTTCCCTCGGTTGGTTTTCCGCAACAAAACGAATAAATTTCCGCAGACCCACATTGATGGCGGGATGATGTGAGGCGACGGCTTCGAGCTCTACGCTGTGAGAAATCGTCAAATAACGCTGACCCAAAATAGGCGAAACCATTTTGTCCCTTTTCCGTTTGTCTTTTATTTGAAAAAGCAGCAACTTGCATGTTAAAAAGCATCAATTCAACATACAATTCTGCGCGTCTGTTTCTATGTTGAAGTATGTTGTTTCATAGTTGGGGCATATTAGAAGCATCTAGTAGACTGGGAGGGTAGCGGGTACGAAAACACAAACGGGCGGCGGGACGCCTGTTTTCTTTTCTATTTGGCTCATCTAGATGTCGCCTATTTGGATCCTCTAGAAAACCGTAGGGGTAGACGGGACGAAAAAAGAAAAACCCGACGAGGAGGGGTCTAGTATTTGTGGAGGAAAACCAGCAACAAAAACTAGTTAAAGCGTCAATCTTAAAAGGCTTAGGCAGCTATCTTGATTTGTAGTTTTAATTTAGAGAGAGATTAATGTGGGTATCGAAAAAACAGGAAAAAGCGGCGCAGGCAAAAGCACAGACATGGGCGAACGAAGAATAATTGACATCATCGCGCGCCACCTTGAAACCATGCCTAACATGCCCGTGCCCTTCGGAGACGACGTATCCGCCGTCAACATAGACGAAAAACAGGTTGCCGTACTCAAAACTGACATGCTTGTAGGCAAAACCGACGTTCCAGCTAACATGAGCCTGTGGCAAGCTTCACGCAAAGCGGTAGTTATGAACATCAGCGACTTCGCCTCCAAAGGCGTCCAACCTACAGCCGCACTTGCATCACTCGGGTTACCTAAAGGCTTCATGCAAAAAGACATTGAAGATATCGCACGCGGCTTAAACACGGGCGCAAGGGAATACGGCGCCTACATCGTCGGCGGAGACACAGGCGAAGCTTCAGACCTCATAATTTCAATCAGCCTTTTCGGCACAGCTGAAAAAACCAGCCTAATGCTGCGCAACGGGGCTAAGCCAGGCGATGTGTTGGCGGTCACAGGGTTCTTCGGCAAATCAGCCGCTGGGCTCCGTCTGCTGACAGATAACTGTTCAGCGTCTCCTCATCTTCGCGACGTCCTTCTGGGCGCTGTTTGCATGCCTAAGGCGAGGCTAAAAGAAGGATTGGCCCTTAGCCGTTCAGGCGCAGCCTCAGCTTCCATCGATTCAAGCGACGGCTTAGCTTGGAGCCTGCATGAAATCGCCAAAATGAGCAACGTCGGCTTCGTCGTTAACACCGTTCCAGTCGCTGACGAAGTTAGGCGTTTCGCGGAATTCAACCATCTTGACCCCTTGGAGCTGGCGCTTTACGGCGGCGAAGAATACGAGTTGGTCGTCACAGTCAAACCTAACAGATGGGTTGAAGCCGAAGCCGCAGTTGAAGCCGTCGGCGGAAGTCTATTGCCTATTGGAAAAGTCACAAGGGATACGCAAATGCTCTTAGACGTTGACGGCATGAAACGTTTTGTTGAAGCCCGCGGATGGGAACACTTCACAAGCAAGATTTAGCCTTGCAATCCAGCAAATAATTGATTATGGTTATGCATGAGGCTGCCAAGTAAGGTTGCTTGCCTAAACTGATTTTTTCGCCAAACCTAAGCGCAAACCTCTCCACGTTTCTAGGCAACCCAACATGGTCGCCGAGGACAAAAACAGCGTCATCAGCAAGCTCGGACTCAGCGACGTTTCTTCCGCCCTCTTCCAAAACGTACACCTGATGGGTTTGGGCTTCGGATTTAATCAGGGCTTCAAAACTTGTCCTATCGGCGCTGATGCCTGGGTGCGGTTTGCCAGCGATGGTTTTTCTGAGGATTTGCTGCCATGTGTCCACGTCTGTGCGCACATCGTACAGTTTTTCCCCGTCGATTTTTAAGTGCAATGGTGGATTCGGTGGACCATTTAACACGGCATGGAACGTCACGTCTCTGCGTAAGCCATGGGAAAGGAAGAGGCTCGCGACTATGCATTCGTACGCTATGTCTAAGCGTCCAGCGTCATGGAGGTTATGGAATGACGAGTCGGTTTTTCCTAAACGCGAGAACAGGATGAATTGTCTCGGCAACGCGGTTCCCATTTAGGTGCTATGCAAACTTGCTTTAAAGCACTTCCCAACTGGACCTTTTCAAACGCCAAGATTCCTACATAATTAGGTGAAGAAGGACAAGAACGTTGTTTGCAACAACTACCGCAAGGAACAACACGATGGTGAAGTAAGCCATTTTCAGCGTTCTCAGGGCAACCTTAAACTGGTTAGAGTTATGGTCTGAAGTCCGCATAAGCGTCTTCTGCGCCAAAATGAAAATCAACCCCACGGATACTGTCACAGCTAATTTTACGACCACAAAACCTGAAAGGTCAGAGCTAACTAACCCCGCAAGTACAGGGTTCAACTCCCTCGTGCCGAAAAACACAGCTCCAACAACCGTGGTTAAACAATCCATTGAACCCATAAAAATCAGAAACAAACAACTTGAGACAGTTTGTGTACTCTGCAAAACTCCTTTCTCCTTTCTCAATTCAGAAAACTAAGCTACAAAGCTGATGAGCTAGGCTTTAGGCGAAAAGTCAAGGGTTGCCAAAATCCAGTCGCTTGCGGCTGCAGACTCAAAACGATTGTAGCTTTCAGACTACCTAATGCTGAATGTGTTTTTATATGTTCACTGCTTCGACTGAGGCAATAGGGTGGAATGGGTGACTTGAAAACTTTACAAGCAAAAGCTATGCAATTTGTTTAGATTAGAACCCTTTTAATTATCCCTGAATGATCTGCGCTTTTTTCCATGAAGACGCTTATCTTGTTTTCCCCAATCTTCACGAAAAGCACTTTGAGGTTTCTCCCTTCAACCAACGCGCTTTCAACTTCAGCGACGTTCAGTTGTTTTGCAATTTCTATGCAGGACTCGTGCAGTTGATAAGAAAAAAACGCATATTGGCTTATTTTGTCGCCTTCAGCCAAATCCAACACGACTGAAGTGTTGCCTCTCATAATGTAGCCTAATACTCCTTTCAGCTTTCGTATTTCAGCCAAACTCGCGCCTAAACTTGCGAAAGCAGGATCTTCTCCGCCCGCGACCGTTATGGCGACAACGTTAGCTAACGTCGTTTCCGCTTGGTTTGCCGCGTTCTGATTCAACTTTTCCCCTCCAACGCCGCGGGAACAACAGGCTTAACCATCACAAGCTTGCCTTCGCCTGTTCGCAAAGACTGCAGAATCCGCTCAGGAATCTGTATTATCCCTTTAGCCTTGCCGTCTGCCTCTCTCATGGGCCTAAACTTGCATGTGACCGATTTGCCCTCTAAGGTTTCAACGTTTACGTGTGAGATTTCCCTGCCGCTGTAAAGGTCGCGCCATTTAGCGACGACATCAGCGTCAACCCGAACAATGTCCGAGGCAACCAGCAACCCCCCGATTTTTTCCACCATAAACTGGTTTACAGGCGGCTTCGGAAAAACCTGCTCAGAAGACGCTGATGCAACTGAAAATTGGTCCGTTCGCGTTGGCTCCTCAGGCGGCTGAACAACCTCTTCGACCTGTTTTGCCTCAGAATTCTCAAAGTCCGATTCCTGATTGCCCGGCGTTGCATGAGCAATTTGATCCAGAAGCTTGATGATTGTAGGCACGACAATGCAGGTTAAGGCTTTAACCATTTTTTCATCTGCCGCGCGGGAAGAAACGGTTGCCAAGTAACGGTTGTTCGTGACGGTTATGTCGAGTTGGCTGCTCACGCCATGAATAGTTAAGAGTTCCACGCCGCCTATGATCCCGGCTTGGTTTGCTATTTCGTCGAATGCTGCAGCCAGTTTTTTGGCTCGATCCTCGGCGATGCTGTCCTCGTTGCATGCTAGGATTTCGCCGTCTTTTTTGAAAATGAAGGCTCTGGTCAGTTCTGGGCTGATGTTCTTGAATTCACCTAAGACTGTTTGCAGCGTAGTTGAAGAGGCTTCGGTCACCTTTGCTGCCAGCCTAAAACTAAGTTATTTTGAAGAGAATTCGCTCTGGGATGCCCTCGTCCTGCAACACAAGATACCTGAGGCCCTCAGTGTCTCCAAGCTGATCCAGCCACTTCAACGCTTCACGAACCTTCTGCAAAACCAACAGCCGCTCCTGGTAGCTGCGCACGACTGCTTCTATGGCGGTTAACTCGTGGAACGCGTTGGCGTCCAGCACGATGTTTAGGGTGCCAACTGTGATTTCGCTTGGGTTCTCCGCCGTTGCTTTTTTGCCCGCCAGCTTCATCACGACTTCGCGGACCTTCTTTGACTTCTCAGCTAACGTGCGAATCTCATCCAAACGACGCAGATACTCGCCCAGGACGCTTTTGGTTTCAGACAGTTCCTTGTCCAAGGCGTCAGCTATCGCTTGCGCTGAATTGTATTCTTGTATTTGAGTTACCATGGCTTTTTACCCTCCAAAGAGGAAACGAAAGAGAAAAGGAAAAAGGTGGTGATGCAAATTTCACCTTACCCCCGAATTTCAAACTAACTTTAGCGGTTTGCTTAAGGTCCAGTGTATGAAGCTTGGGTTGTGAGACTGTTGCCTTTAGCAGTTTGCAGTGAAATGGTGTATTGAGCCGTACTGACAAATGCGTTTGCATCTGGTACAGTTATTGTGACCGTTGCAGAACCTCCTTTAGCGATAACCAGACTTGGATCGCCAACAATGCCTGTGGCTGCGATTGGAGTTCCATCGACACTTGCGCCAGATATAGTTACCTTGCCTGATCCAGTATTTTGTACAGTAAGGACAACGATTGTATCGCTAGTAAATGAAGTGTTTGTTATTGACGCTTGTTCTGCGTTTCCCATGAATCCAATGGTCAATGCGCCCATCCATGCTGCTACGACGACGCTGACGGCTACGGTTACGGCGATGAGTATGATTGTTGCGATTACGGGGCTTAGTGCTTTTGCGTTTTTCCTAAATTTCCTGAATTTCTTGAAATTCAATTTGTTTTGTACCCTCCTTTGGGTTACTGGATATACGTTCTACAAGCAATGCTAATAAATATTATGACTTAATACATAATATTATAGATATGTTAAACACAACTACACCCGGCAGGCAGATGGTGCCTTAGGTTCCGTTTGGCGACAGAGTCTGCCCTGTTGAGGTTGTGTTTGTAAAAAAGAATAAAGGGCGGATACAAAAAAACTTTAGGGTTTCCTAATTTAGGATTCTAGTTCACCGAAAAATCCGAGAAGCATCTTCGCGACTTTTTCGCCGAGTTCGGTTTTGAGGTAGTATTTTTTGAGCGGGTCGATGCGTTCGCTCTTGGCTAAACCCAGCGATTCGATCTCGATCATTCTTGCCCTAAAAGTGCCGTCGCTGAGTGTGAGCTTGTTTTTGTGCATGAAGTCTTTGGCTTCCTTCCATTTGCCGCGGCCAGCATAAAGCAGCAGCAGGCAGTCGATTGCGTGGTCTTTTTCCAGCATGGTTTTGATTGGGGACAGCTTCGGGTCAGTTAGGATGTGCTTAATCTTCTCGTCCTCGTTTTTTGCCATATTTTCTTAACACCTTTTCCTTTCATTTGTTATTGAACCAAAAGTTAGCGTCTTATGCTTTTAAACCATATTGCGAATTATGAAACATATCTGCAGACGCCTTCCTTCAGAAAACAAGTATAACAAGCAACTTGCTTATAAATTGTTAGCAGGCAGGTGGAAAATGATTGAGGTTAAACATTCGGGCATAAAATGGAATTGAAATCAATAAGGTCTGTGGTTTTTTGGTGATTGTTGGGTTTTGTTGGTTGGGTGCATGGGTTTTTGGTTGTTGTTGCGGGTGGATGTGGTGGGTCTGTGGCTTGGGAGCGTTAACCTTAACTAAGGAAGCCTGCAAATCATCCTTCAATGAGGCGTGAAGTGTGGCTGCCAAAACCGGGTACGAAGTTCCAACGTGGAGCCAGATATACGACATGCTGCTGGACCTCGCCAGAAAAATCCGTCTCGACGGCTACGCGCCCGACATCATTGTGGGCATCGCGCGGGGCGGCTTGGTTCCTTCACGCATCTTGGCGGACCTTTTGGAGACGCGGGATTTTGCCATAATCACCATAGAATACTATGTGGGCATCGCTGAGAAGAAGCGGGAACCCATCCTGAAACAGTGCCTCCACACCCAGCTGACAGGCAAACGGGTTCTGCTGGTTGACGATGTCTCCGACGGCGGCAGAAGCCTGCAGCTTGCCAAGAAACACCTTGAGGAGCAATGCGCCAAAGAAATCAAGATAGCTACCGTTTACTGCAAACCCGGCACCGTAACCACCCCTGACTATTATGAGAAGGAGACGAGCCGCTGGATTGTTTTTCCATGGGAAGCTCGGGAAACCTTGACGAAGATTGGGCGCAGAGTTGAGGGTAAACGCGCGTTGGGCAGGGAAGTTGCGAATCTGGTTAGGGCAGGCTTTCCAAAGGCGTTGGCTGAGAAACTGCTCGAAGACGGCGGTAAGAACCCGTAATGCTGCACCACATGGAAGAGTTCGGCGTTTACGCTGAGATAACGGGGTTCAAAGGGGTAAATTTTTCGGACGCGGAAGCTTTTCTGAAAGAGAGTCGAAAGAAAACACGTTTAAACGTTGAACTGCAGTTTTTCGATGCAAGCTTGATTGCGACTCAGCGGCACCTGTATTTTGCTGTCCTCAACGCGCTGCAAGCCTTCCAGAACAAGACAAACATATCCAAAAGCTTAGCCGTCGAAACCATGCTTTACGCGTCCGCACAGCGGCAGATAAAGCGAGCCATCCAACGATGCGGCATCAAACCCCAAACCACAACCATGGCAACCACGATAATCGGGGAAAACCCCGCTGAAATCCGCGCAATACTGGAGGAAATAACGGCATGCGTCGGAGCTGAACCTGATGAAACCGTGCTGGAGTTGACCGCGGCTAAGCTGGAAAAAATCAAGGAAGTCTTCCAGATTAAAGCTGAAGAAATCAAGTCGGTGTTGGTGGACAACGATTGTGAAGCGGCGGTTGTCAGCCTAGTTGTTGAGCGTGTAGCCCTTCTGTGAACCCAGTTCTGAGCTACAGCATTTTTTCTTTCATGACGGATATGACGTCGCTGGGTTTAAGCAGTGAAATGCCCGTTAAGGCACCTAGAACCTCGATCTGTAGGATGTGGTCGGGGTGGTTCATGTCTGCTTTGCGTTTGATGCCGTCGGCGGCTGCCTCGATTATGTCTTTGGAGTGCAGCGCGGTGAAGCGTTTTTCAACCGTAACCCTGAAAGACTCCTGCTCGCCGATTCGGGCAGCTAACTCTTGGGTTACCAGCTTAATCTCTTCCAACTCCGTGGGCACAACCCGCTCGATAGGCACGATGCGTAGGGCGTAGCGGAACTCGTAGGGGCGCTCCTTAAGAATCGCGCGCAGCTTCTCGATGGCGACAAAGGGGTCCATCGTGGTTTTGGCAACGATTAAACCGCGAATTTTGGTTTTGCTTGTCTGCGGCTCCGGGTCGCCTAACTCATCTTTGAGCAAGTAGAGTAGCTCGTTGCACATTGGGCGCTCGTTACCCCGTGAAGTCGTCGCAACAAGGTTAAAGTCACTAATCATTACGGTTCTCTCAGAAGTGAAATTGTTGACAGGTTATTTTTGCCTTTAGCTTAGCTACTGAAAATTCGTTAGGCTATTTCGAATCGGCTAGCGATTTCTAAAAAAAAGAAGGAAAAAACTCCATCATCATCAACAACAACTGCGCAGTCCGCTTGGCTTAGCTTTCCCCGCAGTTTTCTTTTTTTCGTCCCGGCTACCCCTACGGTTTTCTAGATGAACCAAATAGGGACATCTATAGGAGCCAAATAGAGCAAAAAAACAACCATTCCCGGGGCATCGCGCACGTTTGTGTTTGAATGCAACGTCGATCCCTCGGTCTACTATATACACATAATATATACCAAATATGAAACAACATAGTTCAACATGGCGAGGTCACGTGCAGTTTTCATGTGGAATAAGCCACTTTCAACATGCAATTCAGCAATAAAACATTTAAAAACTTGGGTTTCACTGATTAGCAAACATAAGCAGTGTGCCTCGATGGCTCAGCCTGGTAGAGCGGCTGCCTCGTAAGCAGCAGGCCGCGGGACCGAAGCCCGCTCGAGGCTCCACTTTTGCCTTAGGCTTTTTCTGAATGCATTTTGCCTATGTAAAACGAGTCCTGTCTCTCATGTATCCATAGTGTGATGTTTACGAATTTGCCGTTTTTTCTTCTTTTAAAGGTGATTTGGAATCTGTCATCGTCAAAGTAATTGCGCTCTCTTGTCGGACAGTTTAGGATTATGCCTATTATGGCTTCTTCTGAGACGAATGGGTGTCTTTGTAGCCACCTGTAGGTTGTAGGGCTCATGAGCACTGCCTTGGTCATGCCGTAGGTTTATGAATTTTTGTGTTAATTTAATAGTCGTTTGGAAGCTTCTAAACGCTTATTAGCAACTAACGCTCATCAATTCTATAGGCAATGTGATGATATGAGCCGTCTTTCAGGAGCACCTGTCGTAATGCATAAAAAAGGGCAATCAACTGACGCTGCCGTACTGCAGCAAATCATGAAGAAGCCAGGCATAACAATTTCAGAAATCGCTGAAAACCTTCAGTGCACAAACGGGAAAATAGATGGAAGCGTTAACCGCTTATTAGCCGAAGACAAAGCCTCAGTAAAACATAATTTGAAAAAAGGTATGCTTGTCAAGACAGTTTACCCAAAGAACTTCGAGAAACGACCGATTAATCAGATTGAGATACCTCGCGAGATGGTAAACTTTGACCTTTGGCGCGAAAAAGCGTTTGTTTATGCGCTTTCCAGATCAACCGTCGGGATTGCTGATCGGGAAATAGCGGAGTGGAACGGCAAATCACTTTCAAAAGAGGTTGTACCCATCAAGAAAACCGATGACAACATCGTTTTAGAGCTTCCAAGTCATTTCTCAGATTTCTATCAACTCGCAAATTCAGAAACCGCCTTATCCGCCATTGGAAACCTGGTCTTCGTTACTGTTGAAACCATCTTACCCGTCAAAATTTCAACCAAGAATTCACAGGAAAAATACGCAATAGCCCCGAATTAAAACATGCAATCTCTTCTTTAACACAGAAAACAATGAAATCAAAGCCCGCTCGAGGTTCCATTATTATATATTCAAAGGTGATTTTACTGATTTGGAAACTTTCGGATTACACAGTTCATCTGAGATATTTAATGTCTACTTTGGGAGTAAGCGCAACCCCGGGCTTTGCCAGCAGCTCCACGAACCTGAAGCCTTTATCGGGATGAAACAGGTTCGCCGACGCGCTGTTTCTCAGAATCCACGCAGTATCCAAACCCATTTCTGTTCCTGCACAGGCAAGAACCCGTTTCTCTTCAGGAATAAGACCTGCGTCAGTTGCCATCAGAACAGTTTCCATGCAAACCAGTGTTCCCGTGGAAATCAATTCCAACGTCTTAGCGATAACATCCAGCGATGTAATTTTTTTGAGGTGGGTTCTCATGGAGAAGCTTGGACCAAACAGGGGGATGGTTCCTCGAACAATATTGACGCCTAATCTGTCCAGCTCGGCTTTGTTTTCCTCCGTTACAAACATGGGAACTTTTTCTAAACCTTTTTTGACCCAATCGTCGCGTCGGCTTCTCAGTTCAGGGATTCGGGCAAACAGGTCGTCATTCATCTGGTTAACCTGCCAGAACATGCCCTGAGGACAGGTAACGCAGACAATTTGTTTGTCCCTTATTTTTTCAGCCACTTTCACGGCGCTGCTGCCCGTAACCGACGCCACGACGACATAATCGACTCTTGATGAAGCCTCAGCTGCAATATTTATTACGCTGTCAGTGTTTACGGGACCGGGTCTTTCGAAAACCTTCATGCAGTAATCTTCCCCTAAATTCACAATTATATCAGCGCCCAAATAATAAAATTGGGGTATCTCCAAGAATCGTTCATCTATAATGTCATGACGCTTCCATCTTTGAGCAACAACTCGCCATCAACATGGACAGTTGCTTTGGTTATTGACGCCCACCAATGACGATTTCCCACTGTTCTGTTCTTGCCGCCTTTGTCTTCGTTGTCTCCTATTCCTATCGTTACTCCACCCAGCACCTTGTCGTCTTGAGTGAAACCATGCCTTAGACCTGGATTGAGTCCTACTCCGAAAAACGCAAATTTGTCCATATCACCTTGACCAGACTTCAGGTAGTTTTCGAAAGCTTCGATTCCACTCTGCGCGGAATATCCTGTAACCTTGCCTTTCTTGAACTCCAAAGTCAACTCCTTAATCCTCTCGCCTCCCTTGACTATGATTGGCTCATCAAACACCGCTTTGCCATCAAGGGTTTCTTCGTCCGCGGCGGCTTCAACGAATCCCGAGGGCAAAAACTTCACTGCACCTTTCGATGCATCTTCTTTGCTGACAATGCTATCGCCTTTGCTGACTTCTCGTCCAATCAGCTTAAGGTCCAAGCTTGTACCCCATTTTGTTTGAATGTTCACCTCAGAGCCTTCACGAATTCTGCATGCGAGTTTCTCGCAGTTCGCTGCAACTTCGCGTTGGTTAACTAGGCATCCCGCGAGCATTACCTTTTTCCATTCTTAGCCAGTTTAATCTCAATGCCTGTGCGCGTTCCTGGGTTGCCAAGCAGTACTCGATACCCAGCATGCGAACGGAATGCTCTTTCGCTATTGTTCGCCATCGTCTCATGTATTTGTTCGAACTGGAGTACCAAACATCTGCGAGTGCTTGCTTGTCTTCAGATATTTTTGACCACTCTACGGGGTTTTTCGGACCCAGCATGAAAATGAAAGCGTTCATCTTGCTTAGCATGGCGGCTTGGCTTGATGGGAGCGTCTCAAGCAACTTTTTCGGAGTTTCAGTGAGTGAACGAAGCCAGTAATTCTCTGTTTCGAGTGTGATGATTGGGTGTGCGCCTCGTTGCCTGCATGCAAATGCTATCTCGGAGGCAAGGTCAACCGAGTGTTCCCAAGTGTGAACCCAGACATTTTCGCCTTCTTTAATGTTCAAACAAGTATCAACAATTTGGTTGGCAAGTTGTGCCTGTTCTTCCAACGGGAAATACCCCTATATGAGATTGGAAGTCAAAGCAGATAAAGCTTAAAGCCCAGCAATTGACTTAACCTTGCATTTCAGATAATTATCTCCACCCGCTCTCGTTTTCGTTTAAGCTGGTCAAGTTCTTCATGGGACGCTTCCAAGTGAGACGCGGGATCGAAGCCCCCCCCCTCGAGGCTCCATTCCCAAAGCAAAGTCCTCACTCAAAACGAACGGTAGGCATACCTTTTTGTCATTCTACGCATATTCGATTGCTTCTACGGAATTAAGACAAAATCCAAATAGCTGAAGAGCTTATTTTGTTTAGACTAAAGATGGAGAAGGCAAGGAAGGAAAAAAGAGGAAAAGGGGCACCTGAGAGAAACCCTTCAAATAAGATACGCTCAACCATGAAACAGCAGCCGTTGATTTCCATCCGACAAAGTTTGGAAATGTGGCTTAAGGACTTCAATTATACTTTGAACAAGGCTGAAGCGCTGAAGGATGCTGGCTTTTACGATGTTGCGGCTCTATACATTCATCTTGCAGTTGAAAAAGCACTTAAGGCGGCAATCGCGGCTTTCAAGGGTCAAGAGCCACCAAAAATTCACGCTTTAGAGTCGTTGTATTCTAGGGTTGCTGACAATTTAGATCTCTCGGAAGCTGAGATACGATTTCTCAAGAGACTAACTGACGCTGCTTATGGAACAAGATATCTCGATGTTAGCCTGCTATTCCCAGACGAAATCTATACTAAGGAAGTCGTGGAAGAATACTTTGAGAAAGCCCGTCAAATCATAGATAAAACTATTGAAAAAATTAGGATGTTGGATAATGACAGCAAAGGCGTTAATCTTAGGCGATAACCGACCAATAATGGAGCGCCTTGAGAAGTTTCTCTGCACCGCAAACGCTTCTGTTTCATTCACCAAAGTTTTGCTTTTCGGGTCTACGGCGAGAGGAACACGCAAGGCTGAGAGCGATGTTGACTTGGTTGTCATTTCTGAGGACTTTCAAGGTGTCCCTGAGCTTGAAAGAAGCGGAAGGCTGCTTGATATGTGGCCCTACAGCGAACATTTGCAAGTTTTGGCCTACACCCCTGAAGAGTTCGAGCAGGTAAAGGAACGGTTTATGATGAAAAAGATTCTTTCCTACGCTGTCAACTTAACTCCTAAAAGAAAAATAAAGCGCCAACAATCAAATTAAACCCTGCGCTATATATCACCCTAACTACCGTCGTATTATTTTCTTGACAAAGTAATATCGACAATTAACTGTGAATTTAATTTGCAGTTGCTGAAAAAAAGAAAAGGGGCGCTTCCAATTCCTGCTGTGACGGGCGTGGAATTGGGTTCTTGAACGCTTTCT
Organism: Candidatus Bathyarchaeota archaeon; assembly: GCA_963722095.1. Classification (GTDB taxonomy): domain Archaea; phylum Thermoproteota; class Bathyarchaeia; order Bathyarchaeales; family Bathycorpusculaceae; genus Bathycorpusculum. The sequence goes on from CAVRJR010000001.1 coordinate 362,543, forward strand.
TTGCCGTTGTCGCTTTGTTTTTTTGTCCATCTCCTTCCGTTTTGCTCGGGGTGGTGGGTTAGACTGGGTTATCTTTGAGGAATTTTCGGTATTTCCCATTATAGTAAACGAACGCTGCGGTCAACGAGCTTGTGCACAGCATAAATATGGGTAAACTTGTCTCCGCTAACATTTTTTCTCACCTATACATGCGGGAAGTACAGGATTTCCGCTTTTGGACCCGTTTTCTTTGGGGATGTTTTTTCCATTTTTTCCACCATTCTTTTTTGATATTGATGGGTCGCCAAGTGATATAAGGGTGGTTGAGATTTGTTCATAATTGTTGTGAAAAGTTGCATAAATAGCATAATTTGGGCGCTCGTGCTGTGGCAATGGTTGGTTATTGCGTGAATAGCTTTGCATTTGTGGATTTGAGTTGGCATGAGAACCCGTTCGCCGTTTAGCCTAAGTGTATTTGTGTTGTGCAGTTTGAGCTGGGGTGGCACGGTGCGATAAAGTTTATTAAATATTGCTATATTCGATAGGTATCAACATGGGAGGCGAATGACATGCAGCTTTTCCATGGGCACGAACAAAAACTCAAATGCCCCTACAAAGGATGCGAAAAAGTATTTGACAAGCCGACCGTCATAACCGACACCAGCACCATCCCACGGCAAACCCATTTCGCCTGCCCCTACTGCATGTCCAAACTCGACATAAGAACCGAGAAAAACCGAATCATCGAAATCAAACCAACCGAGTACCCAACAGTCTTCGACTCTCCAGCCAAATGCGCCCACTACAGCAGCCTACTCCATATGCCGGGAGAAAGCATGCTAACACAAGACGAATGCCTAATCTGCCCCAAAGTACTCCAATGCAACATACGCAAAAAATAGGTTTGCATAGTTTAAGTGCGCACACGACTGGAAAGGCAAAGAAAGAATTACTATTTCTTATCTTCAAAGTCACATTTTGGACAACGTTTCTTCTTAAAAATAATACCCGAGGAAATGACGCAGTCAGAACAAAGTAAAAGCCCGCAATCCTTACAGGTTTCTGAATGATTTTTGCCATAAGTCCTTTTGCAGATTGGGCAAACCACTGCACAATTATTGCATAAGACTTCATTGCAGATTGGGCAAGTTTCTTCCAGGTGCTCTTTGTGAAAGATATCCCCGCATGACGAGCATATAACCACTTCAGAAGGACACAACCATTTTTCACAACTCACACAACGATGTGCGCTATTCTTAGGTATCGATTTACCGCACTCTTCACACACGACTCCGCCTTTGTGGAAACTGCTCCTTAATATTTCTCCAGAGGAAGCAAGAAGAACTCTCTCAAACTCTTTGCCCCTGAAGACATATCTAAAATTCCATACGGGGACAAAGACCAAGTCACTTGAGCGAATAGTGATGGCTCTGTTAGATGGGGCATAAGACATGAATTTACGCCCTTCATATTTGTCATTATACGGAAGGCTTTGATGATTCTTTTGCTTGATGTAATCTATCGCCAATTCCTCTGACTTGTGTTTATTTATTTTCACATTCCACTGTTGATTTTCAAATTTATATTTGTTAGAAAAATCAATTACCACTTCTTTTAATGGAACAACCTTACTAATTTCCTCAATCCTCATGGAGGTATCATAGTTTGAGCTTTGATTATAATTCAATACCTCTGCATTGCTAGCGTCGATTACTACTATTCCTTTATCTTCAACAACGGTTTGCTGATACCAAGGTAATCGGACATTTTCCAAAAGAGAGTATTGTATTTTGTAATAGGGAAAAACAGACAGTTTGGCAGAGGCAACTTCTAGAATGTTTGAATTGATTATTTCTGGAATAACAGCTTTGTCATAAGGTTGAATTGGGAGCAGATTTTCAAGGGTTGATTGCGTCGGACGAATATTCTCACTCTTGAATCCAATCCATAAGCTTTTGAAGTCATTGGCTACTGCCTCAATCTCCTGGTTTTCATAAATTACGAAATTATTTGTCTGCTGATTGAGTCCTGTGTACGTAAAATTTACAGAGCCAGACACAGCGTATTTATCGTCAATTACATACAGCTTCGAGTGAACCGTCTCTTTCTTTATGAAATGCACGTCAAAGTTTGTTGTTTGAGGTAGTTGAGAAAGATAGCTGTAAGTATCGGCGTTGTAGACATCATCACTAGTGACAATGCGAACTTCAACGCCTTGTCTTGAAAGATTGAAGAGTTTTTCAGCGTAGGACTTTGAAATCCAAGGACTGCAAACCCAAGCACGTTTTTTTGCATCAAATATGGGCGCTACATACTTCCATGCAAGCTCATTTAACGTCCGCAAACATGTCACCAGTCCCACTGGAATAGTCATAGTGGATGCCCTTACTATTTAAAAAATTGGAATCTTCGGTTCAGATTCAAAAGCCCTCTATCAAATATCTCTATCTCTCTACAATTCTTTGAAGTCAAGTGCAAGAGAATGCTTACCAAGTTGCAGGCTATGCAAAAAACCTAGGAAGAACATGATTTGAGTTTTTGCTCTAAAATCGAATGTTTATATTTCCTGACCCTGATGAAGATTGCTTCTCGGTTACTTCCACGTGTTCTATCACGACTACTGCGCCGATGATTATTCTGTGGTCTATGTTGCCTGTTATTGACACTCCCATTTGGTCTCGCAGCGACACCCATTTCCTGTGAACGGCGGCGACGCTTTGTCCAGTTGTTTCCATTTGGTATTCGTGGCTTGTGAAGTCTCCGTAGATGCGCATGAACTCTTGTCCGTCTTTTTCTACCCAGTATTCCTGCCCGCCAAACGTGGCTATCTTCTTTTTGATGGTTCCCAGCGTCTCGCCGCTTGGGCTGTAGAGGGTGAATTCCCTGTGCAGGGAGAGGGTTTTGCCTTGTAGGTGCATGAGTTCGATGTCGTGGGTGTCTTTGACTTGGAATTTGGGCGGGACTTGGACGAGGTTGCCGTCGGCTTCGGCTAGCGTGTTGCCTTGGAGGTCTAGGAAGTCGTAGTGTTCGTGGGCGGAGAGGATTTTCTTTTGAATGATGAAATCGTTCGTGTCAAGCAAGCTCATGCGGGTTCACAGGGTAAGCATTAGACGGCGTAGAGCTAAAAAACCTTCGCAACCCCCTCAAAGATGACTTGCAAATTATTCCGCAACCCTTAAAAGTAATACGCGACAAAAGTAATACGGCGTTAAAAGTTGGAATCAAAGGCAGTAGAAAGACCGGTGACAGAAGAATCGGAAATACAGCTTGAGGAAATCAGTATTCCAAAAAGAAGCAAAGCCAAAGAAGCCGTGGTCGTTGTAACAAAAAAAGGACAGACAACAATTCCTGTCAAGCTTCGCAGAAAATACCAAATTGAAGAGGGCACGAAGCTCGAGGTAATCGACACAAAAGAAGGCATACTGCTCAAGCCTAAAAAGACATTTTGGGACATGATAGGCGCATACCCAGTGGACCCTGTTACCGCGGATAAGATAGATAAGTTACTTTACAAGCTCAGGCATGAAGAAGAAGATGAATAAAGCAGCAGTCTACGATACTAGATTCTTCATCCAATCCTACCAGACCAAAAACGATTCAGTACGGGCAAAAGTACGAACTGAAAAAATGCGAAGGGAAAGATACGTTTCAGCAGTAGTTATCCATGAACTTTATAATACCTATATAGCTACTGATGGACGGGAAACAGCGAAAAACAAAGTTGCCTACCTCAAACAAGAATTTGAAATCATTCCCGTCGATGACAAAATAGCACAAACCTCTGCTGAACTTCGCCACAAGTATCATATTTCGATGGGTGACAGCATGATTGCCGCCACAGCACTAATGCTCAAGGCAGTCTGCATCACAGACGACCAGCACATTAAACAAATCAAAGAAATCGAAACAGCATGGATTTAACGGATATTGATTGCCGATGAAAAAAAGTCATGTCCTTGTGGCGAAGAAGGGGCGGCTTACCAATACCCCTTTGGCTACGCAAAAAGTATAAAATCAGGAACAACACGGCGTTTCGTGTCGTTGAAAAACAAGAAGGCATAATGCTGAAGCCCATGAACTCGTTTTGGGACTGGGCAGGCGCATTTTCAGATGACGCCACCGTCGAAGAAATAAAAAAGGAACTTGACAAAATGAGGCACGAAGAAGACGAAGACGACCTGAAAGAATAGCCCCAAAATCAAACTATTAGATTTGAATAATCTTTCTTCAAACCCGCGAAAACCAACCAGAAAAAATCCGAAACCCCCAGTTTTTAAAGGTAAAAGTTTATATTTCCGTTGACTTTTTGCTTATTTCCGATATAGTAAAAACATGTTCTACTAAGATGGTGTAACATATGGCGTATTTAACAACTACAAATTCAGGACAGCCAGTCTTGATTCTTAAAGAAGGAACAACCAGAAATAGGGGCAAAGAAGCCCAACGAAACAACATAATGGCCGCACGAGTCATCGGCGAAGTGCTCAAATCCACCCTAGGACCCAAAGGCATGGACAAAATGCTCATCGACGGCCTAGGCGACATAACAATAACAAACGACGGCGCCGCAATCCTCAAAGAAATCGACGTCGAACACCCAGCAGCCAAAATGATGGTTGAAATCGCAAAGACACAGGACGACATGGTCGGCGACGGAACAACCACCGCCGTAATCCTCGCAAGCGAGCTCCTCAAAAAGGCGGAAGAACTCCTTGACCAAAACATCCACCCAATCATTCTTGTCAGCGGCTACCGAAAAGCAGGGCAGAAAGCCATCGAAGTCATAAACAAACTTGCCACACCCCTTGACATCAACGACAAAGCCACACTACTCCAAATCTCCCTAACAAGCATGAGCAGCAAAGCCGTCGGCAGCGCACGCGAACACCTCGCAGAAATAAGCATAGAAGCCGTCAGGCAGATAACCGAGCAACGCGGAGACAAAACCATCGCTGACATCGACAACATCCAACTCATAAAGAAAACAGGCAAAAGCCTTCTAGAAACACAACTTATCCAAGGCATAATCATCGACAAAGAAGTCGTTAACCCAGGCATGCCAAAAACTAAAGAAAACGCGAAAATCTTGCTTTTGGACGCAGCGCTTGAAATCGAAAAAACCGAAATCAGTGCAGAAATCCGCATTAAAGAACCGTCACAGATGAAAGCCTTCCTTGACCAGGAAAGCGACATGATGCAGAAGATGGTTACGAAAGTTAAAGCTTCAGGCGCAGACGTAGTGTTCTGCCAGAAAGGCATCGACGACATGGTGCAGCACTTCCTATCCAAAGTGGGCATAATGGCGGCGCGACGCGTAAAAGAATCTGACATGGAGAAACTTGCACGGGCAACAGGCGCACGCATCATCAGCGACCTCGACGACCTCAAAGTGGCAGACCTCGGATTTGCAGGCTCAGTCACCGAACGCAAAATCGGCGACGACAAAATGATCTTCGTCGAAAAATGCAAAGACCCACACAGCGTAGCCATACTCATACGCGCAGGCTTAGAGCGCCTCGTGGACGAAGCTGAAAGAGCCATGATTGACTCGTTATCTGTCGTGTCTGACGTTATCGAAAACAACAAGATTGTTCCAGGCGGCGGCGCAGTAGAAATCGAAGTCGCGAAGGAACTACGCAAGTACGCTACCAAAGTCGGGGGACGCGAACAACTCGCCGTTGAAGCATTCGCAGACGCGATAGAAGTGATTCCGCGCACATTGGCGGAGAACGCAGGTTTAGAGCCCATCGACATCCTTGTTGAGCTACGCCAGAGACACGACTCAGCAGACGGCAAAAACATAGGCATCAACGTCTTCACGGGTAAACTGCAGGACAGCATCGCAAACGGAGTCATCGAGCCAATCGTAGTCAAAGAACAAGCCATCAAGTCAGCAGCGGAATCAGCAGCCATGATACTGCGCATCGACGACGTCATAACAGCCAAATCGCCCAAAGGCGGAGCAGGCGGCCCAGGCGGCGGCATGCCCGGCGGACCCGAAGGCGAAGAATAAACCAACATCTAACTTTTCTTTTTAATTTTTTTAAACCCGAAAATCTAGCCTGTACCTTGATCGATGCAGCTTCTTTTTCAAGGCAAACAGGGACCCTTCGCTTTAGGTCTGGTTCTTGGGTTTCATTCTGAACCGAACTGCGGTGACGAGGAAAAGCGCGGCGGAGGCGACGGTGGTTATGATCCAAAGCCAGAATGCCTCCTCAATCGAGGAACCTAAAATCAAGTGGGGAATCAAAACGGCGATTTCTGCGATTAGGATGCCGACGAATATGAAGCCGAATATAGCGAAGGTAGGCATCAGGGTTTTCCCAACCCACATGTACCCGCGCATGTTCACTTTTTCTTTAACCACGTAGTTGCTGTACTCATCTTTGACGACCACGCCTAAATCAACGAGTTTCTGGAGGTTTCGGTAGGCGACGCTGGGGCTGCTCAGGTTGGCTCCACGCATAACGTCTCTGGGCCCAACAGGCTTCCCGACTTTAACAAGATACATGTAAGTCTGGAAAGTCAACGCGTTAAGTTCCCCGTTTGGCTCCAAACCAATACACCCTCTCAACCATCTGCATGTTCTGCCTTAAAAACCCAAGCAATAAAACCCCTGAGAACCTTTTTTCTTTTTTTCCGTTCTTTGTGAACCCATTTTTACCTTGGTTTTTTGATGTAAATATGGGGTACCCTCCCCCCGTCGGCTGTTTCTGCTTGGGGTTGGCTTCTTGTTGCTTTTTTGGTTTGGGGTTTAATCGCTTTGAGCGATGTCGCATAAAACATTGAGTCTAGCAAGAATTTGCTTTTCGTTAAGTCTTTTGTTTAAAGCATATCGTCAGCATACCGTCGATGCAGAAAGGCGACAGCTCCCCTTCCGAATCCTGCCTGATACACAGCGGCTTCATATCGCATTTCGGGCAGACCGCGCTTCTCAGCTGAGCCCCAGTTATGGATAGGAGGCTTTTTTCCTTGAGCGTTTCATAAGCGAACTTTAGGTATTTGCCTTCAGCAATGCGCGGCACATCGTGTTTGGCTGCCTCCACGCCCGCGTCCAACGCGAAATACTCGTACAGCCTCCTTGCGCCCTTTTTCGAGCTGCAGCTTTTGCATATCCAAACAAGGTTCTTCTCCGTGTCGGGTCCGTTGAACTTTCTGGACAGCAGATGCTCAAGCGTCAGGTTGACTGTGGCTCCGCAGAAAACACACTCATCCGCGTGCTCCTTCTCTTTGACGTATTCGCGGATTTCGTTCCAAGCAATGTTGCCCTGCCTAAGCTGCTTAAACTTGTTCATGATAAACCCGTAATCTTTCTTGCCGATGCCTGCAAAGTCAGCGATGATTTTCGCGTACTGCCAATAAATCAAGTCCCTAACGGTTTTAACCACTGCAGGCGGCACAATGCTTAACCTCAAGTTCTCGGAAAGACAGCTTTGTTATTAGAGCACTTTTACTTTTAGCGTTTACTACTATCCAACCTATTCTTTACAAAAACCGATCATTTCTTAGCCGCCGCCTACTGGTGGCAAAATCGCCAAAACATCCCCATCCCGAAGCTCCGTCTGCAGCCCATTCAACGTTGAGGTGCTGTTTCCGTTGACGAGGAACTGCAAAAACCCTTTAGGCTGCCCAGTTTTAGCGTCATAAACGTAATCCCTGAAAGACGAGCCGTATTCTTCTGAAAGCCTCTTAAGAACTGAGTCAACCGTCGCCTTTCCATCCTCGAGAGTCAGGGTTTCTTCTCTTTTGTTCACGATTTCCCGAAGTGAAGTGAAGAAGCGAACTTTAACCTCAACCGTTCCCATTCACCGTTACCTACTATTGGAAGACCCTGAAAAATAACCATTGCGCCAAAAGCAACCGAGGAACCTTTTGAAAAGAGCCAAAATTAATCGCAGCGTAAGAATATTCAACTTTTATAAGAGTTCTTGGCTGAGGCTCTGGCAAATTAAGGAAGAAACAGTGGAATGGGGAATTGCACTATTTCCACGGTGAGTAAGCTAGAGACCCCAGCCAATGACTAGGCAATCGCAGCTAGGTGCATATATTATTTTTCCTATTCCAAGTCTAAATGTTACGAAAATGAATAAAGGAGCCTGAGAGCATTTAAAAAAAGCCCGAAAACATTTGAAAAAAAGATACGGGTTCTGGCATCGCGCCAACTCATTAAGTGAAAGTTTGGACCCAAATTCCCAGTTCCCAAACGGGTTGACCGACTTGTTTATCTTTCAAGCCGTTTTTATAGAACTGAAAACTGAACTTGCAGCTTGGGTGAAGGTTTATGAAGTTAAGTTTGTCTAACGGAATCTTCAGCAAACTAAGCTTGAATGGGAACTTTGCGGCGGTTAAGCAGCTCGGGTTTGAAAACATCGAGTTCAACATGAAAGCCATAAAGAAAGAGCATGACAAAGACGTTTATCGGGAACAGAAGGCGCTTGCGGCTTCAGGGTTGAACTGCTTGACGCTTCACTCGGCTATTCTACACGTGAAAGACCCCATTGAAGTGCACCAAGCAGTTTACTACGGCAAAATCTCGCTTGAATGTGCCCGTGCCCTTGGCGTCTCGCTTATGACCGTGCACTCGGACGTTTCAAAGAAGCTGCCCCGCAACGTCAGGGAAAGATGCTTAACCGAGGTTTTCAACGATGAAATCAAACCTTTTGCAAAGAAGCTGGGTATCAAGCTGGCTTTGGAAAACCTTTCTTACACTTCGACTGGTTTCGGCAAAAACGTTGAGCAGTTAGAAGAGGTTCTTTCGGTCATAGATGATGGAGACATGGGGATAACTTTTGATTTGTGCCATGCGCTGGAAACTAAACAGACAGACAACCTTCTCGAGAAGTATGGGAGGCGCGTCTGCAACGTTCATATGGCAAACAAAGCGCATAAACCATTCACTGAACCCAAACCCGAATTGCTATCGTTCCTGACGAAGCTTCACGGCTATGGCTACGATGGCCCAATAACGCTGGAGCTTGTGCACGACACGCCTATGGAAGAAATCGCCAAATGCAAAGCCCTTTTTGACAGGCTTCTAAGCGGGTTTTAACGGTTCAGGGGCACGTTTTTGCTTGGTTTATAAGCGTGGGCTCCCTTGTGTAGCTTGAAGAGTTTCTTTTGTTCTCTGGGTTAGCCAGTTGGAGTCACTGATTCTTTTCTAAAATGAGAACAAGAAGGGGTAAGAAACATGTACTTTATGGGTGGAGCATGGACTCTAGAAGAAAATCTGCGGGAAGATTCTCGCAAAATAGCGAAAACGGGGGATTCAATTTATGGTTAACATCGGTGACCAGAGAAAGTGCCCCGAATGTGAAACGATCGGGTCCGTGGTTTGGGTTTCGCTGGACAAAAAATCAATGGGCGTTCGGTGCCATATGAGCCATCGGGAAGCAATCAGACCGCCATCCAGATACGGCGGGAAAGTTACTGCCTCGACAAAGACAAGAAAAAACGTGGTTTTCATAACAGCGTCAAGCTAATTTTCTGACGTTCTAGCAACTTTTTCATTGCTCTTTGTTAACAAGGAATCGTGCTTGCATTAAGGGGATTGCTAGATGACGAAGACGTCTTGTATGGTTACTAACCCGTTGTCCCCAACGATGCGTTTCAGTTCGGGAAGAAGCGGCTCAAGCTTTGACTGCTCATCAATCACTTCAATTATTATAGGCATGTTAACCGTGACGCCTTCCCGCTTCAACGTTGATTTGCCCCTTTTGCCGAACCCGTCTACACCCGTCCAAACCGTGGCGCCGCTGACTCCTGCCTGAGTCAAAAGATCTATAACGAGGGGTTCAAGCCGTTTGCCGCCGAGTTCATCGTTCTTTTTGAATCTGATTGTTACGCTCCACATTTTCAGCTTCACCTAAACATCCGCTCCATCAACTCGTTCCCCACCATTTTCCCGCCTAGCACCGCGCCCAAAGACAACCCGACGTTTGCTAAAATGTTCAGCGCAACTAGGATAAAGCGGTTGCTGTCCATGAGGTTGCTGGTTTCCAGCGCGAAGGAAGACATGGTTGTGAATGCGCCGCAGAAACCCGTGGCTACGAGCAGGGTGTAGTTTGAATCCAAGTTTAGGGCAAGCGACAACACGGAGAACAATCCTAATATGAAGCTGCCTAAGACGTTGACGACTAAAACGTTTACGGGTAACCCACCGATGGTTTTGGGTGAAGCAACCATCACGTAACGGAGAAAAGCGCCCACTACCGCGCCGACCACTAACAATGCGAACTCTATCATTTTCATGTGTACCTACCTTACGTTTTGTTTTGGGTAGGTATTATCAGCGTCACAGAGGAGCAGTTCTGACCGTTGGGTCAAGGCTAATGCCATAGCGCAGATTTTGCTTCAAAAACACGCGGGAAACATTTAAGCCTATTGGCTCCCGCAAACGTTTTTCTTGGGTAGTCAAGAAACTTTGACCAGACGCAGTCATCGTCGCCTTCAAAATTAGGCTTTTCCGAAACCTAAAATAAGCTGGGAACAAAATTGTACCCATTTGAGGTTTAAATCGTGTCATCCATTATCGAAGACCTCATTGCTAGAAAAGTTTTCAACAATCGAGGAGAAGAAACGATAGAGGTTGACGTAATCACCACAGGTGGTTTCGGAAGAGCCGCGGCTCCCGCTGGAAAAAGCCGTGGGAAAGCCGAGGTGGTTTATTACCCGCAGGGCGGAGTTGACGCAGCCATCAAGAAGGTTGACGATTTAATTGCTCCTGAACTTGCAGGTTTAAACGCTGATTTTCAAGAGGAAATCGACAGCACCCTGCATGAACTGGATGGCACAGCAGATTTCAAGAACATCGGCGGAAACACAGCCTGCGCCATCTCACTTGCCAACGCTGAAGCCGCCGCAAACAGCCACGGGTTGCTGCTTTTCCAGTTTCTCGGAGGAAACGCCGCGACAACGCTGCCGTACCCGCTTGGGAACTGCATCAGCGGCGGTCAACATGCAAGAGGCAAAGCCCCAGACATTCAAGAGTACCTTGCCCTGCCGCATGGCGCTGAAACCTTTGTTGAGGCGCAGACAGCTAACACTCAGATTCATCGGAAAATCGGCGACTCGCTCAAGAAGAAAAGCACAACTTTTAACGGCGGCAAAAGCGACGAAGGCGCCTGGATAGCTAACATTGACACGACGGACGCGTTTGAAGTCATCGCGAAGGCATGTGAAGAAGTCGGCAACGAACTTGACTTTGAATGCGGCTTCGGCATAGACGTCGCTGCATCCTCGCTTTGGAAACCTAAAGAAGAAAAATACGTTTACGCCAGCGAAGGAAAAAAGCTTGAAACAGCCGAGCAGCTTGAGTTCATGCTTGAATTAATCGAGAAGTACCATGTCGCCTACGTGGAGGATCCGTTCCATGAGGAAGACTACGAAAGCTTCGCTGAACTCACCCGCAAAGCCAAAAACTGCCTTGTCTGCGGCGATGATTTGTTCACAACTAATACTGAAAGGTTAAATAATGGAATTAAGATTAACGCTGGAAACGCTATCATAATAAAAGTCAACCAGATAGGCACGTTAAGTGATGCGGCTCAAACGATTGAGACAGCACAGAGACACGGATACGACCCTGTTGTTTCCCACCGTTCAGGAGACACGTGCGATTGGCACATTGCGCATTTGGCTGTGGCGTACAAGTGCCCCCTCATCAAGACAGGCGTCGTTGAAGGTGCACGCATAGCCAAACTAAACGAGCTCTTAAGGATCGAGCAGTTCCTTGGGAACAGAGCCAAAATGGCTGATTTAAAAATACGCTAACTGAGAAAGTGAAAGTATGGTTGAAGACGAAGTAAAAGATAATGAACCAGTAGAAAACCAAGAGGAAAACCCAGAGGAACCAGTAGAAGAGGAAGCTGCAACCGAAGAGCAGCAAGTGGAGCAGCCTCAAGCTGAAGAAGCTCAACCAGCCGAAGGCGAAGAGGTTCAGGTTACCCAGACCGCGGAAGTTCCGCCTGGGGAAGAACTACTTTTGCCACGCGACACGTTGCTGTCAGCAGGCATCCACATTGGCACCCGAATGAAAACCTTAGACATGGAACCATTCATCTACCGTGTCCGCCCAGACGGGTTATTCGTTTTAGACGTCAAAAAAACAGACGACCGAATAAGAGTCACCGCGAAATTTTTATCACGGTATGAGCACGCCAAAATCTCAGTGGCAGCAACCAGACTGTACGCTCAAGAACCAATCAAAATGTTCTGCAAACTCACGGGCGCAACCCCGCTTGTAGGCAGGTTCATTCCTGGGCAACTGTCTAACCCGCAGTATCCAGGCAGAATCGACCCTGAAGTCATAGTTGTCTCAGACCCGAGAGCAGACGCGCAGGCAGTCAAAGAAGCTAGCAACGTCGGCATCCCAATCGTCGCACTGTGCAGCACAGACAACGAGTTCGCAGGCGTAGACCTTGTCATCCCAACCAACAACAAGGGAAGAAGAGCGTTAGCCGTCATATTCTGGCTTCTGGCAAGGCAAGTGCTACGGGAAAGAGGCGAACTTGGACCAGACAAAGACCCACCAGCAACCATCGACGACTTTGAAGCCAAAGTGACACGCGAAGAGGAGGAGGAACCCTAAAGAGTTGCCGACTGTTCGGCGTCCAACCGTCGCAGGACAATTTTATGAAGCCGACGCCGAAGAGCTCAGAGCACAAATTAAAAGTTGTTTCCTCCACAAGATAGGTCCACAGAAACTTCCAGAAGTAAACCTTACTTCTCACCCGCGCAGCATCGTCGGGTTGATTTGTCCCCACGCGGGCTACATGTATTCGGGTCCCGTGGCTGCATCTGCTTTTTACGAGTTAGCCCAAGACGGCAAACCCGACACCGTTATTCTTATGGGACCAAACCACACGGGCTACGGCTCAGCGTTAAGCATGATGAGGCAGGGCGCTTGGCAAACACCGCTTGGCAACGTGGAAATAGACACGACGTTAGCTGACAAGATAAAACAGGAAGCCAGCCTCATCGACGTTGACGAGGTCGCGCATCGCTATGAGCACTCCCTTGAAGTGCAGCTGCCTTTTCTGCAGTTTCTCTATGGGGACGCGTTCAAGATTGTCCCAATCTGCTTTTTGATGCAGGATTACGATTCCGCGGTTGAAGTCGGAGGCGCACTCGAAGAAGTCTTGTACGGAACCAACACGGTTGTTATCGCTTCCTCAGACATGACCCATTATGAACCCGCAAAGAGGGCTGCCGAAAAAGACCAAGCCGCGCTCAAAGCGGTTACAGATTTGGATGCTAAACGCTTCTACGACACCGTTGAGGCACAAAACATCACCGCATGCGGGTACGCGCCCATAACAGCCTTAATCACCTACGCAAACGGCGTCTGCGCTAAAGCTCAACTTCTGAACTACCATAACAGCGGCGATGTAACAGGCGACCACTCCAGCGTAGTAGGCTACGCGGCTGTAAGCTTCAAGAAATAGGGCGGAACCACAGATTTTAAAGGGAGTCCCAGCGGTTGAGGGCTTCCAGCTTTTTCTTTTCTCCTTTAAGCCGCTGAATCTCACCGTAAATTTCCGTTGCCTCCACGTACTCGGCGTCATATTGCCGGATAGTATCCTGCATGGGGTCTGTCCAACGGAGAATATGCGGGTAAATGGAGATTGTTTCGCGGCCCACGCGTTCAAACCAGAATTCATAGTAGGTGCCTGTGTAGCCGCTGGCTGTAACGCGGAAACCAAATTTCTCCAACACAACCCCCAGCCGACCCAGAGCACGCCGCACCGCTCGGTCGAGAACTTCTGGGAGCTTGTCAGCTACCTGATGGTAACGCTCGATGGATTCGTTAAGGCGCGGCTCCAGATGCCACCAAACTTCGGGTTTGTCAAGTTCAGCTTGCACCGTTTTTTCCGTGTTCCTCACTAACTCGTTTACCTGAGTTTTCATGGCGGCAATTTTTTCTTCGGTCAAACTTAATGCGACTTCGGGGTTTTTGATGATGTAGTCTTTCGCGGTTTTTCTGTACCATTCAGACGCAAAAGACACTGTTTCCTTGGTAAATTCTATTTTGAGTTCTTCCATGCGTGAGCAAAAAGGCGAAAGCTCCGCTTCCTTTTTCTCAATCAAACCGTCTAATTCTTCGCTCATGCGGTGGAATCCTCAGCCGTTCCCTCTTAGCACGTTCGCCTAAATGCTTGTATGCGGAGTAGGTGAAAAAACATTTTGCAACTGCAATCCACATTCAAAGTCCTGATTTCCGCTCCACTTCAGCGCTAAACCTCAGGCGCTATGACTGCCAAAGGCATGAGGGGCAAGCAGGCTAGAGGTCTCCATAACCAAGCGGTTGTGACTTCAACATGTAACAACATCATCTTATATCCTATTCTTGTGTAGAATGTTTTGAGCGAGAAAGGAAAAAGCAAGGGATTGCCAACAAACAGTTAGGCGGTCTGGCTGCTGACAAGGCGACGAGGCATCTTTGCCCAAAAAATTTTTTGCCTGTCCCCTGTTAACACATGGCTTGACCTCCTAACGCTACTTTTTCCCCACTAACCCAAACTTAACAAGGCAAGTATTTTTCGAGCTTCCGCATAATTTTGGCTTGGCTAAAAAAAAAGAAAAACAGAGATTGAAAAATATTTAGCTTTACAGTTTCTTCTTTACTTTTGTAGCTGCTTTCTTGGTTTCTTGAGCCGCTGCTTTCCCAGCTTTTTTAACGTCTCCAGCAACTTTTTTAGATTCTTGGGCTACTTTTCCGCCTACTTTCTTAGCATCTACCGCAAGTTTTTTTGCGTCTTCTTCCACTACTTTTTTCGCGTTTTTTATAGTTGGCATATTCTTGATACCAGCTTAAGTCTTGGATGCCCATATTTAAAAAGTCTCTGTTTTTTACTCCTCTTCAGAAAATACACTTGAAAAAATCCCAGTTTTTATTTCTAAACTCATGCTCAAGAGGAATGCACTAACGGCTTTTGTCTCGGCATAAACGTGGGAAATTGGCTGAATTGTCGTTTTCTCAAAGCGACACTTTGATAAAAGAATGTTTTTATTGCAATTGGCATTATAGCTACCTTTTAAGGTGCTATGTGATGGGTAAAGGGTCAGGTTACGGGAAAGTAATTTTGTTCGGCGAACACTTCGTTGTCCACGGTGCACCCGGCATCGTCTCCGCGATTGATTCCACAACCGACGCAGAAGTCAAAAAAGCAGCAAAAGGAATCAACGTAAAAGACGAGCGGAAAACCGCCAAAGGCTACGGCGAAGAAAAACGGCTCCAACAAATCGAATCCATCGAAAGAATGCTAAAAACCATGGGAATCGACCCTAAAATCGGGCTTGACATCTGGATCGGCGGAACTCTCCCAGGGTTCAGCGGGTTAGGCGCTTCAGCGGCAAGCAGCGTCGCCATCGCAAGAGCCATCGCGCAGGAACTAGGCATGCAAATTTCCGACGAAAAAATTAACCAGGTCGCGTATGAAGCTGAGAAAGCTTACGCGGGCAACCCGTCAGGCATCGACAACACCGCTGCAACCTACGGCGGCTTGATGTGGTTCAAAAAAGACGCGGCGGGTGGACCTGACAAGATTGAAAAGCTGCATGTGCGCAGGCCAATCGAAATCGTCATCGGCAGCACAGGCAAAGTTGCGAACACCAAAGCCATGGTGGAAGGCGTGGCGGAACGCAAAAAGAAAAACCCAGCGAAGTATGACCCAATTTTCAAGCAAGCAGAAAACGTAGCCGTCGCGGGGCGGAAAGCGCTTGAGGCTTATGACCTTAAAAAAGTAGGCGACCTCATGAACGAAAACCACCGTTTGCTCCAAGAAATCGGCGTCTCTAGCAGCGAACTCGACATGCTTGTTGACTTAGCCAGAAAACAAGGCGCATTCGGCGCGAAACTTACAGGCGGAGGCGGCGGAGGATGCATGGTAGCGTTAACGCCGGGAAAAGAGCTGCAGGGAAAAGTTCTAAGCGCCATCAAAAGCTTGGGTTTTGAAGTGCTCAGCACAAAGGTCGGCGTTGAAAAGTACTAGGTGATGCAGTTTGGGGCTAAGAAAATTTATAGAAGCGTTGGATAAAAAGGGCGAATTAACAAGAATAAGCAAAGAAGTTTCAACCGATTATGAGTTAGCTGGGATAATAGACGCCCTCGGCGAGAAGCCAGTTTATTTTGAGAAAGTGAAGGAGTCAGGTTTCCCCGTTGTGGCAGGACTTGTATCCTCCAAAGAGCTAATCACGCGGTCACTCGGCATAAGCAAAAACCAGCTTCTACCTAAGCTATCTTCCGCCATCGAGCATCCTGTGCCGCCGCATGTCGTTGAAAAAGGCGAATGCCAACAAGTAGTGGAAAGCAACGTTGATTTAACTAAGCTGCCTATAATGCGGTTCACGGAAAAGGACGGCGGAAAATACATTGCATCCGCTGTTTCGATAATAAAAGACCCTGAATTCGGGACTCAAAACATGTGCTTCCACAGATTAATGCTGCTGGACAAGAACAGGTTTGTCGCCCGAATCGTTGAGAACAGGGGAACAGACTTAGCGCTCAAGAAAGGTGGCGGAGAATTAGACATAGCCATTTGCATAGGTAACTCAACAGCTGTTCTTCTGTCGGCAGCCACAACCATGCCGATGGGTGTCGATGAGCTGGGAATGGCTAACGCACTTGAAGAAACAGCGGTAGTAAAGTGTAAAACCGTTGATCTTAAAGTGCCTAAAGACTGCGAAATAGTGTTAGAAGGGAAAATAACAAAGGGGAAAACGTCTGAAGGACCCTTTTTGGATACCACAGGAACCATTGACGAATAAGGCAGCAGCCAATAATTGAAATCAAATGCGTGACTCACCGAGAAAAGCCCGATTTACCAAGCCTTGCTTCCAGGCAGAAGGGAACATCAATTCCTGATGGGTATGCCTAAAGAACCAACAATCTTCAACGAAGTGAACAAGGTCTGCGAGTGCAAAGACGTTTACATTACACCCGGCGGATGCAGTTGGCTCCACGCGGTTGTGCAAATAAAAAAGAAAACCCAAGATGACGGCAAAAAAGCCATAAGCGCCACGTTTGAAGGGCACAAATCGCTCAAGCACTGCGTCATAGTAGACGACGACATAGACATCTATAACCCTCACGACGTTGAATGGGCTATAGCAACAAGGTTCCAAGCGGACAAAAACGCCGTAATCTTGCCAAACCAGCCTGGGTCATCTTTGGATCCGTCGGGAGATTTGGCTGAAGGCAAAAAGGCAACAACCTGCAAGATGGGGTTAGACGCTACAATTCCCTTCGGAAAAACAGATAAAAGCTTCACGAAAGAGCAATACCGAAAAGTTGACCTAAGCAAGTTCATGTGATTAGCATGCATCTTACAGAAAAAGAGCAGAAAATGCTGGATGGCGCCGAAGGCTACGCGGTGCGGAAAAGCATGGAAATCCTCGTTGCGTTAGGCGAAATTTACGGCGCAAAAAGCCTCATCAACGTAGGCAGCGTCCAAGTGTCAGGCGTATCCTACAACAACCTCGGCGACGCTGGACTGGAATTCCTCGATGAACTGGCAAAAGACGGCAAAGTCCGAGTTCTCACAACACTCAACCCAGCAGGCATGGATCTGGAAAACTGGCGCAACCTTGGCATCAGCCCAGAATTCGCTGAAAAACAAAACCTCGTTATAAAAGCCTTTGAGAAAATGGGGATACTTATCAGCTGCACCTGCACGCCCTACCTGATAGGCAATCTGCCTCTTTTCGGCGAACACATCGCATGGTCGGAAAGCTCAGCAGTCACCTTCGCGAACTCGGTGATTGGCGCAAAAACAAACAAGGAAGGCGGACCATCAGCTTTGGCAGCGGCGTTCGTCGGCAAAACGCCATGTTACGGGTTGCATCTGGATGAGAACCGTGTTCCCGATGTCCACGTTGAGGTGAAGGCTGAATTGACGAAGCTTTCAGATTGGGGCGCACTTGGCTACGCGATAGGCAAGAAGGCGGAAAACAAAATCCCCTACATCACAGGCATTGGGGCGGCTGATTTAGACGAACTCAAATCTTTCTGCGCATCCGTTGTGACTTACGGCGCTAAACCGCTCTTCTACATCAAAGGCATCACGCCCGCGTCTGAGCAGCAAGCGAAACCGAAAGAAACGGTAACCATCGAACAAACCGACATCAAAAACGCTTACGACAACATAAACGACCAAGTAAACGACATAGAACTTGTCTGCGTAGGCTGCCCGCACTGTTCAATTAACGAAATCGCCAAGGTCGCGGAGTTGGTCGAGGGCAAAAAGGTTGCGGCGGGCACCGAGTTCTGGGTTGCGACTTCCCGAACTGCCAAGCAACTTGCAGACAGGCGCGGCTACACCCAAATCATCGAAGCAGCGGGCGCCAAATTCGCATGCGACACATGCATGGCTGTAGCCCCATTGAAGGGCAGGTTTAAGTCGTTGGCGACAACCTCAGCGAAAGGCTGCTTCTATTCGAGGCAGAACCTCATGAAAACCAAGATGGGAAGCATAGAAGAATGCGTACAGGCAGCGGTGACTGGAAAATGGAGCAGTTGAAAGGCAGAATAATCTACAGGGGCAAAGCGCAGGGAGAAGCACTCGTGACTAGCCAACCTATCTCCTTCTACGGCGGAGTAGACCCAAACACTGGAATAGTCATCGAGAAAGGGCACGAACTGCAAGGACAAAGCGTCAAAGGCAAAATATTGGTGTTCCCAACTGGCAAAGGCTCAACCGTCGGCTCCTACACACTTTACCGAATGAAAAAGAACGGCACCGCACCCGCAGGCATGATCAACAAAGAATGCGAAACAGTGGTTGCAGTCGGCGTCATCATCAGCGAAATCCCATGCATAGACAAAATCGACATCTCGAAGATAAAAACAGGCGATAGAGCTCATATTGAAAATGATACCGTCAGCAGACTGTAGCTGCTTCTCTTTAGTGCTTTAACAGCCAAAGGAGCAGTTTTGCGATTTCTTTTAGTCTATGGATTTGTTCCATCCGCCGTTGCTGAACCGTGCCAAGCAGCCGAAGGGGAACGACAACAGCAGATCGATTACGGCGATGACTGGCAGAAACGCCAGGTTGAAGGTCACTTGCAGCACAAGGTTCAACGTCGAGAACGCGAGGACAAGCAGGAGTCCGTTGAGCCAGATGCCGACTTGCCACCCGCGGGTCTTGTGCAGTGTGTTGATTAAGGCTATGTTTGCTGCGCCTAGGACCAGCGGCTGTGCGAAGTAGGTGGTGGCGAGGAAGAATGCGAAACCCAGAGGCGGCATGTAGCTCAAGAATGCGGTTTGCACGCTATCCAACCAAGCCTGAAAAACGATGAGGATGATGACTGCTACTAAGCCTTGAACGAGAAGTTTCTCCCATAGACGCATGTTGTTGAGGCGGTCAAGCATACCTTTGTCACTTCGTGTTTTCTGCAATCCAGTTACCTACCGCTGTCGCTGTCGAGGTTCCGCGGATTCCGTAGTTGTCGTATGCGCTGTTCCAGTAAACGATCCAGCAGCCTTTAAGCCCCATGTTCTTAAAGAGATTGAGTCCGGTGATGATGTAGTTGGTTTGGGCGGCGCTGTCACTTGTCAACATGCCGAACTCCGTTATCACCACGTCTTTATGCGTGATAGCCTGAAGCTTCTCGATAAAAAACGGCGACATAACTAGGAAGGAGTTCATGTAGACGTCTAACCCCACGAAGTTTAGTTTCTTGCTGAATTCCACCGGAAGGTTGGTTCTTACCACGTAGCCGATTCCGAAGTTCGTGTAAAGCTGTGCTGAAAGGTGATGGGACACGACGGCTGCGTAGACGTTATTGAAGTGGGAGACGATTTCGTCGTCGGTGAAGAGGGCGCCAGCGGTCCAGCTGGATGAGGTTTCAGGTTCATTCATGACTTGGATGTAGGTCAGGTTGCCGCCCCATCGGTTGAGGTATAAGTTTATGTTTTCGATGGATGCGTCGTTCGGAATCACGAGGGCAACGGCCATGCCGTAGTAGCCTGTGGCTTGGAAGAGCATGTCTGTTTTCTGGTTGTTATAGTCGTCGAAGTACTGCGGGAAGTTAATACGTATAACTTGGAAGCCGAGGTTATGGATCTGCGCGACCTGCCCGTAGATGTCGCTGAGGTTGTCCTGTTCGTAAACGTAATGTATGCCGACCTGAAACGGGGACTTCGTGTTCTTCTGTGCCGACACATAATAGTCGTAGGGGTAGAAAAGCTGGATGAAAACGAACATGACACAGAGGGTTATGACGATGAGGTTCTTGACTAAGCTCTTGTTTGTGAACCTCCACAGCCCTTGAACAAGGTTTGAAGTAGGCTTCCCCATAGTCTACCATGTACACCATTGCCCTTTTAAGTTTAATGAAACATTGGGGAATTTTGCTTTGGTTTGGTTTTATGCAAAAGTAATTTATATTTTAAGAACATATAGCCCAAGTAGGGTTAGCATGAAACGCCTCGCTTGCATCCTTCTAATTGTAACAATTTTGGTCAGCGGGCTATTTGTCACTCAAAACGTTCATGCACAAACCGGCAGTACAACAATATCCTGTAACACGGAATGGACATTGGCGCAAAGCCCAATTAATTTTAACGGAAGCGTCACGGTAAACGGTAACTTCACCTTAACCATCGACGCAGGCGTCACAGTCAACATGGGAATGTACGCATTTTACGTTTACGGCGCTTTAATTGCACAAGGAAACCCAAACAATCAAATCGTGTTTACAAGCCTCGGCAACCAGAGCGTCCAAAGCGGTGCCAGCGTCCCAATATACATTGAACAGTACAGCAACTACGGGAGCAGCTCGACTAGCCCAGCGTCAATTATTCAAAATGCTGTTCTGAACGGAATCAGCATTAACATAAACAGCGCTCTGTCCCCAGAAATAGATTCTTGCGTTTTTAATTACGCATCGCAATACTCACCGCCCATAACCATCAGCGGGGGTTCTCCTCAAGTCTCCAACAACATCATAAACTACAACGCGCAAGGAGCCGTCACTAGCTCCAACGGCATAGCTGTATACGGCGGAACCCCGCAAATAACAAATAACCAGTTTGAAGGGTCTTTCACAGGCTCCAGCGTAGAGGTCACTGGGGGGTCGCCTGTAATTTCAGGCAACACTTTCGGGGCCCAGTACGGGAACAACAGCGACGGCGTGAAAGTAACCGGAGGCGCACCGCAGATATCTAACAACCAGTTTAACGGAGCCGGATACCTCACCGGCGTCTACGACTCATCCACTTCAGCTTTCACCGTTTCAAACAACATATTTTCAAGTTGCTTTGCCGGAATCAACGCTCAATCATCAGCCTCGTTAAATGTTCAAGGCAACTCATTCCTTAAGGGAACTGACGGAATCGACGTTTTCGATGGAGCGTCAATGACAATTACAGGTAACCTCATCGATGGCAACTCACACTACGGAATCAACGGAGGCGACGGAACCATAAGCTCCAACACAATCAGCAACAACCAAGTCGGGATACACAACCCGCTCTCGGGCGTCATCAGCGGCAACAACATCGTCGGTAACACGGTAAACAGTATAACCGCCACCACCTCGGATGTTGATGCACAGAATAACTGGTGGGGAATAAGTGACACAGCGACAATCAACCGAACAATCTACGACTCAAAAGTCAACCCTCACCTCGGAACAGTCCTTTTTGTTCCGTTCCTGACTCAGCCAAGCTCGTCGGCGCCAGCCATCCCGAGCGACACACCCTCAGTCACGCCTGTTCCAATAACGCAAGCGCAAACGCCACAGCCGACTCCAGAACCCGTCTATACACCGAAGCCTACGCCAGACCAGTATTCACAGTCGTTCGCTTACCAAGTGGGCAGCATGATAAACCTAAATATGATAACAACCGCCACGGCAGTCGCGCTGGCTCTTGTATGGGTGGTTGTAATACTGGGGTATGCGGTGAAAAGAGGAATTTCAAAACACAGAGCTAAGAAATAGAGAACTCAGCTTTTCTCCTTCAAATGCGCGCCCAAATCCAAAGTTGCCCTTTTTTCGCTGCCAAAAAACAGGTGTCTTTTTTGGTTCTCGGTAATCCTTTTCAATGAGTGATTTAATACTTCATGTAAAGGTGCATGATAATTGAACGAGGCGAAACCAGTAATTCTAAAAATCGGCGGCTCAGCCATAACTGATAAAACAGCTGAGGCAACTCCGAGAACCGAAATCATTAACCGCTTAGCTGAAGAAATCAAGCGGGCAGACCTTGACAACCTGATAATTGTTCATGGCGGCGGCAGCTTTGGGCACCCAGCCGCGGCGAAGTACGGAATAAAAGACGGGTACAAAGATGACCCAACCCAGAAACAAGGTTTCGCTGAAACCCACCACCTAATGACCGTACTGAACGGGCTGGTTATGGATGCGCTTATCTGGCATGAAATCCCAGCCATAAGCATAGCCCCATCATCCTGCATCTTAACTGACAACGGCAAGATCAGATTTTTTGACGAAACCGTCCTGAAAGTGATTGAGAAAATGTTGTTCAAACCTGTTCTGTATGGGGATGCAGTTTTAGATGATAAGTTAGGATTCACAATTCTCTCTGGCGACCAACTGGTTGCTTATTTGGCAATCAGGTATAAGGCTTCAAAAATTGTGGTAGGCGTTGACACCGACGGCTTGTTTGATTGTGACCCGAAAACTAACCCGAACGCTAAGCCCTACAAGCATTTGACGCTCGCGGAGCTTAAGCAGATTCAGCCTAAACTCGGCAAAGCAGTAGGCACAGACGTGACAGGCGGCATGGCGGGCAAAATAGCTGAGCTTATCCCCGCTATAGAGGCGGGAGTTCACGTTACGGTTACGGGAGCTACAAAGGGATTATCTATTTACCGAGCCTTAACAGACCAAAGTGTTTTAGGCACGGAAATCGAGAAGTAGCAGTATGGCAGAAGAAACGGAAAAACGCAAGGCAGACCACATAAGAATTTGCCTTGAACAAAAAGCCCAAGCAAAAAAAGCCACCTCAGGCTTCGAAGACATCCAGCTCATCCACCGCGCTCTCCCAGAACTTGACCGCGAAAAAATCAGCCTATCCACATCCTTTTTCGGCAAAAAACTTTCAGCACCCCTAATCGTCGGAGCCATGACGGGCGGAACAAGGGAAGCCACAAAAATTAATGCTTCAATCGCGCAAGCCGTTGAAAAGCTGCATTTAGGCATGGGAGTCGGAAGCCAAAGAGCAGCCATCGAAAATAAACAACTCGAAAGCACCTACACGGTAGCACGCAAAAAGGCGCCGACCGCATTTTTAATCGCCAACATCGGCGGAGTCCAACTTGCACACGGATACGGCTTAAAGGAAGCGAAGAAAGCCGTGGAAATGATTGATGCGGACGCGTTGGCAATTCACATGAACCCGCTGCAGGAGGCAATCCAGCCAGAGGGACAGACCAACTTCGAATATGTTTTGGCGAAAATCGCCGAAATCGCTACTGGACTAAGCGTGCCTGTAATCGTTAAGGAGACGGGCTGCGGGATTTCTGCGGAAGACGCAAAGGCGTTGGAGGATGCAGGCGTAAAAGCCATCGACGTCGGCGGAGTCGGCGGGACAAGTTTTGCGGCTGTTGAATTTTACCGTTCAGCAAACGGGAAGTCTATGGATGAAGATTTCTGGGACTGGGGAATCCCGACCGCTGTAAGCCTTATTGAAGCAACCCAAACCGTAAAGATTCCTGTGGTGGCTTCAGGTGGAGTGCGAAACGGTTTAGACATAGCGAAGTCACTTGCTTTGAACGCATGTCTAGCAAGCGTAGCCCAACCCGTGCTGGAAACCGCCGTCAAAGGAGCCAAAGAAACCGAAGAGTTGCTTACCTGCTTAATCAATGAACTGCGTAACGTCATGTTTCTGGTCGGCGCCAAAAACCTTGAATCCCTCGCAAAAGTACCTGCAGTGGTAACGGGGAAAACCGCGGAGTGGCTAAACATCCGAGGCTTTGACACCGCAAATTACGCTCTGAGGAGAACCGCCACGTTTGAATATTGAAAAATTCCTTGAAGAAAAGGCGCCCTTAATCGACAAAGCCATCGAAAAATACATTCCGAGAAAATTCACGAAAGACTCGATTCTTTTCAAAGTTGACCCGCCACTGTACAGCTACAACTTGGAGTCGCTCAACAAGGCAATCGCGGATCCAATTTGGGACATGCTGGACCGAGGTGGAAAAAGGTGGCGCCCAGCCCTCTTCCTGCTCATATGCGAGGCACTGGGCAATAACTCGGATTCCTGCTTGGACTTCTCAATTATTCCCGAAGTCATCCATAACGGAACGCTGGTGATTGACGACATCGAAGACGCATCCGAACTTCGACGGGGCAAACCATGCACCTACAAAATCTTCGAGATGGACATAGCAATCAACGCTGGAAACGCCATGTACTACCTGCCTCTTCTGCCGCTTATGATGAAAGATTCCAAGATTGCAGCTAAGACGCAGAGGGACGTCTACGAGGTTTACGTTCAAGAAATGATTAACCTCAGTTTAGGACAAGCCATGGACATCTCGTGGCACAGAGGCATAGCCAGCGCCGACGAGCTCCGCGAAGAGGATTACCTGCAGATGTGCGCTTACAAAACAGGCACCCTTGCGCGGATGGCAGCGAAAATGGCGGCGGTGCTATCGGACGCAGACAAGCCGCTGGTGGAAAAGCTTGGGCGTTTGGCGGAAAGCATTGGGGTAGCATTTCAGATGCAGGATGACATTTTAGATTTGACTGGCGTTGACTTCGCGAAAAAGAAAGGCGGCGTCGGACAAGACATCACCGAGGGCAAACGAAGCTTAATGGTTATTTACACGCTTGGGAAGGCTAAAAGCGCTGACAGGAAGCGGCTTATAGAAATCCTAAACATGCACACTTCCGAGCAGGCGCTGCGGGATGAAGCCATCGCCCTGATGCAGAAGTACGGCGCCATCGAACACGTTAAAAGCACCGCAGAACGAATGGTTGAGGAAAGCTGGATGGAAGCCGAAAAGCTGCTGCCGACGCCTCAGGCTAAGGAAAAATTAAAAGCGTTCGCTGAATTCTTGATTAAAAGAAACAAGTAGTTTGAGAGCGTAACTGGTTTGGCACTAGAAAACGATATTGACTTAAAAGACCTTATTCGGAAAGCCGCGTTGCTTAACGCTGTTGGACACGACGGCAAAGCTCAAGCAGGCGCGCTAGTAGGCAAAATCCTCGGCGAAAGAGCAGACCTGCGGACAAAAGTCAAAGAGCTTGCAGGCGTAATCAACGCGGTTGTAAACGAAGTCAACAGCCTGTCTTTGGAGGAGCAGAAGGCAGTTGTCGAGGAGAATTGGCCTGAAACCCAAAAGAAAGCGAAGGCTGAAGAAAAACGTCTTTCCCCCTTGCCCAACGCCGACAAGTACCCGTCGATAGTGACACGTTTCTCCCCGAACCCAGACTGCGTTCTGCATTTGGGTTCTGCAAGAGCCATCCTGCTAAGCCACGAGTACGCCCGCATGTACGGCGGCAAATTCATTCTGCGCTTCGAGGATACAGACCCGAAGGTGAAGAGGCCGTCGCTTGTTTTCTACGACAGCATCAGGCAGGATTTGAAGTGGCTAGGCTGCGTAGTCGACGAGGAATACATCCAAAGCGACCGACTCCCAATCTACTACCAGTACACCGAGAAGCTCATCGGAGACGGCAACGCCTACGTCTGCGAATGCCCGTCTGAAGAGTTCCGCAAAAAAACCATAGAAAAACACGCCTGCCCTTGCCGAAACCTGTCTGCAGACGCGCATCTGGAACGTTGGAAACGCATGCTAAGCGGTGGCTACATGGAGGGACAAGCGGTGGTTCGAGTGAAAACTGACATTGAGCATCCGAACCCAGCGGTCAGAGATTGGCCAGCCCTGAGGATTATTGACACAAAAAAGTATCCGCATCCGAGGGTGGGAAGCAGATTCATTGTTTGGCCGCTCTACAATTTGGCGGCAGGCTTAGACGACCACTTGATGGGTATGACCCATATCATCCGAGGCAAAGAACACTACACCAACATGGTCCGCCAAAAATACATGTATCAGCATCTGGGATGGGAATACCCTGAAGCCATCCACTACGGCAGACTCAAAATCACAGGCGCGTTCTTGAGCAAGTCAAAAATCGTTCAAGGAGTAAAAGACGGCACCTACAAGGGCTACGACGACCCAAGGCTCGGAACCTTCGCAGCGCTAAGGAAACGGGGCATTACGCCAGAAGCCATCAAAAAAATGATTATCGACGTCGGCACAAAACCCAACGATGTCACCCTGAGCTGGGAGAACCTGTTCTCGTACAACCGCAAAATCCTAGACGCCGCAAGCAACCGATACTTCTTCGTACCCGACCCCGTGGAACTTGAAGTTTTAAAGGTGCCCAAAACCTTCCACGCCAAACTTCCGCTTCACCCAGAAAATCCCGAACGCGGCTTCAGAGAATACACCGTGACTCCCGAAGGCGAAGAACAAGCGGCGGGTTTCTGGATTTCAAGAAAGGACACTGAGGCGCTAGAGCCTGGCAAAGTTCTGAGGCTTATGGAGCTCTTCAACGTAAAAGTCGAAGACAAAACAGGCGACTTGGTAACGGCGTCGTTTGCAAGCGAGTCATACGAGGATGTGAGGAAAATTAAGGTTCAGCTTATCCAGTGGATCCCCAAAGGCGCAGAGTTCCAATGCCAAGTTGTTATGCCTGACGCTTCAGTTACCGAGGGGTTTGCTGAAAGCGCTTGCAAAAAGTTAAAGCCAGACGCTATAATACAGTTTGAACGTTTCGGATTCACCCGAGTGGATCAGGTAAACCAGGAAATGGTTACTTATTACGCTCACAAGTAAGAGATGAACCAGCATGAAGAAACTCGATAAAGCAATAATTTGGCCAGTCTACTTTGACGCCAACAAACCCAGAAAGAAAGGGCGCCGAGTCGCCAAAAGCTTAGCTGTGCAGTCGCCGAAAATCGATGAAATCAAACAAGCAGTTGACCGACTGGGCTTAAAGAATGAAGTCAGGTTAGACGCTCATTTTCCCAAGATTCCGTGGTCTAAGACTGGAATGTTGCTTGTTGAAAAGAAAGAACCAAAAGAAAAGATAATCCAGAAAATCGCGAAACAACTAGTAAAGATAAAAAGTGCGCAAGATGCGCCTGTTAAACAGCATTAAAAAGCTTAATCTTTTTCTTTGCTTGCAATCAGAACCGCGTTGATTACACCGTCGTTCCCTGGTCGGCTGCTAACTTTTGCCAAGCCCAAGGCAGTTTCGATTTCTGCGCCCTTAGTTATGACGCCTCTGCGGTTGTAATCGACGTTTGCGCCGTTGCGGACGACACGGGTAATTTGTGTTTTCTGTGTTTTGCCCGTTTTAGGGTCAGTTACCGAAGCGAACTTGTCGCTTAGAACTTTGACTTTGGTGTTGCCGCCCATGCCTCGGGTAGTTTTCCTTTTGGGTTCGCCGAGGATCGTTTCCGCTGGGTACCCGCCTGCCTCGTATTTTTTCTTTACGCGGTAGGCTCGTTTTTTGCCGCCGGAAAGTTTTCTTTTGCGTAAGGTGCCATGCCAAACTGACATTTTCTACATTTCCTATGAATATTTAATCGCGTAGTCACTTAAACAGTAAATTTCCATATAAACGTATCCGTTTCAACCTTCATCTTCCTCAATCAGCAATGTCGCTTATTTCTTCTGAGACAAAAGAGCCCTTGTTGATTAGCAGAATTAAGGAAGAAGAACAAGCACCCAACTTGGCGGGATAAGTGTCAAACCTTAAAAAGGAAAAAGTGTTACTTAACATTGTTCGCGATGAAGTCGCTGGAAGAAATAAAGGCTCAGTTAGAAGAACTCAAGCCCATTCTTAAAGAAAGGTACCAAGTGGAAACTATAGGGGTGTTCGGCTCTTACTCGCGAGGCGAACAGAAGACCAAGAGCGACGTAGATATTCTTGTTACTTTCGCCGAGCCAAACGACATCGACCTTATCGACTTCATCGAAATCAAGCAGTTCCTAAGCAAAAGACTGAGGCTAAAGGTAGATTTGGTAAAAAAGAGCGCCTTGAAGCCATTAATTAGGGACAAAATTCTTGAAGAGACGATCTACATTTGACCAGAAGCATCAGGCTCTATCTTCAAGACATCTCCGAGGCAATCAAAGAAATTGAAGAGTTTATGAAGGGTCTTTCCTTTGATGACTTTTCCGAAAACAAGCAGGCAATTCGAGCTGTAACAATGGATTTCATAATCATCGGAGAAGCATCGAAACATTTGCCGTTGGAGACCCGCAAGAGATACCCTCAAATTCCTTGGCAAAAAATTGTTGGCATGAAAAATATTCTTACTCATGATTATCCTGAAACGGATACCGAAATACTCTGGAAGACAGCTAAGAAACGATTACCAGAATTGAAAACAGTAATCGATGAAATCATTGAAGGGTAGGCAACAGTCTTTTCCTTTGTTATGTTTCTTGTTCGTCTTTTAATGCTTCGCCAAAGATGCGTTTGAGGTCCCGCTTCATCGACGTTATGTCAGTTGTTAGCCCGAAGTAATCCGCGAAGTAGTCTGTTGTCCTCAAAGCCATCGTTCGCCCGCTTCTCTCCGAAACAATCAAACCCATTTCCTTAAGCAACTTCACATGCCCATACGCATGCTGCCCACGCACGTCAATGACTCTTTTCTGTGAGATAGGCTGACGGAAAGCAATGTAAGACAGCGTTTTCAGCGGTCCAGAAGACAGCAGCGGCTTGTTTACCAGCTTCTTAATCAACGGGGTAAACTCCGCTTTAACCTGCAGCACGTAGCGTTCATCCTTTAGTGCGAGGATTTCAAGCGCCGTGTTTCTTGCGTTGTATTCTTGCCTGATGACTTCAGCGTACTTCTGCGCTTTCTTTTTGCTGCGGCTGCCTATAACTTGGCACAGCTCGTTTAGGTCCAGTGGGCGACCAGCAATGTAAAGAGCCGCCTCCAGTAGCGCGATGCAGTGAGCTTGATGCCGCGCATCCAGAGCCTGTTCCGCATCAGGGTTTAATTCAACGGGTTGTTCCTTCGGCTTTTCCAACGTTCATTTTCCCCACGGCAATGTATAATTCTTCAGTTTCCTCGTTCTGCCATAAACTTACCAAGCCATCCTGAGCTAAAAACAACAGATAGATAAATGTTCTTAGCGCTTCAATTCGGGTCATGGCTTTAGTGAGGGTTGAAAAATCAATTATTCCTGAACCCCCAACTTTCTCGCATAGAACAGCGTGTAAATTGTTTATCTGCAACTCGATTTCAGCCATGAACTTGTCAAACTGCGGAAGCAGATCGGTAACTGACGGCAAAATCGGGTGCTGCTCAATCACGTGGTTCAGGTTAAGCAGTCTTTCGCCTTTGAGCACGTCGTCTAAGACTTCAAGCAGATGCTGAATGGTTGTCGAAGTCAATTCGTGCCTAAGCGGCAGAAACAGAGGCGGCGGAACATAATCCTGAGGACCCTTAGGCGGAGGCGCAGGCGGCTCCTGCAGAGTAAGCAGCAACTTGGACTTCATCAAGTAAATCAGGGCGGAAGAGTCCAATGCGACGCCTGAAGCCCGAAAATCCATCTTGTCGGTTCTCTCCATTTCAGACAGAAACGACCGCAGAAGATAAGCGATGTTAACGTTCCAGGGCGTAAGCTTCTCAAGCTTGCTGATTTCAAACAGGATGTTCCATGGCGGACGCAAATAGAACGGCTTTCGTATTGGAGCTGCCGGCGCTGTCGCCATTTAGCTCGGTACCTCCGCTGGAAACTTTGCCGTCACAACGTTGGAGATTCCGTTGCGTTCGTAAACTCCGTAAACTTTCTGCGCCCTATTCACCATTTCGGGTCTAAGACTGATTACTATGAACTGCATTTTTGCGGCTTCCTCCAAAAGCAGGTCGGCGAGTTTACCCGTGTGGTAGGCATCCAAGTGCGCGTCGACCTCGTCAAGAATGTAAAATGAGGCAGGCGTGAAATCTTTAAGCGAGAAGATGAAGGCAACCGCCGCAATTGAGCGTTCGCCGCCGCTTGCTCCGCTGACGACGATTGACGGCTTATTCGGGAACTGCACGATCATGTCGATGCCTCCAGAGAAGGGGTCATCTGGGTTTTCAAGCTTAATCGTAGCTTCGCCGCCGCCTGTGAGTTTAGAAAAGTAAACCTTGAGGCTGGTGTTGATTTTGTCGAAGGCATCCATGAAAACCTTGCGTTTCTTAGCTTCAATTTCATCCATGAACTGCACGATGGCTTGCTTTTCCTTTTCCAACTCGTTCAGGCGCACTGAAAGCTCTCGGTAACGGGAAAGCTGGTCGGCGTAGTGGGAGAGGGCAAGCTGGTTTATGGCGCCGATTGTTTCTATTTCAAACTGCATCATTCGGATAGTGGTTTCTGCCTCTTCAACCTGCTTCTGCGTGGGTTCCTGCGGCTGCTCATATCCGAACTGGCGAAGTTGACTTTGAAGCTGCTGCAGGCGCAGTTGATTTGTCTCTGTGCTAAGTTGCAGTTGGTTCAGCAGTCGGTCTGCCAGCTCATACTCTGTGTCGAGCAAACGCAGTTCAGCGTCGATGGAGTCAATTTGCGCAGTGAACTTTTTGGATTCTTCCCTTGCAGAAAACACGGCTTTAGACAGTTCAACGCGGCTTTTCTCTTGCTCTTCAAGTTCCTTTTTGACGGTTTCGCGTTCCTGCAGGGCGTCGGCAACTTCTTTTTCCAGTTTTCTCTGCTGCTGCTCAACCTTAACTATCTGAATCTTGATGTTTTTGTAGCCGTTGCGAAGGACCCTGTCGAACTGTGACTGGAAAGTTGAAATCTCCGTCTGCGTTGACCCAGAGTTCTGCTTTAGCTTGTTTAGTTCTTCGCCGAGTTTTTCCCGTTCCACCTCAAGCGCCTGGATGTTCTTCACGTCGGTTTTCAATCTTAAATCGGCGATGTCTGCGCGTAGTTTCTGGTCTTCTCGCTGGATGCTGTTCCGCTCGTTTCGGTAACCCTCCATACGTCCTTTGTACGATGCGGCTTCACGTTCAAGTTTGCCGCCGTACTTTTCCGTGTACCGAATGTTGAACTGGGTTCTTTTGACGCCGCGTTTGATGCGCACTATTTCCCGATCCAGCGTCGCGATGCCTTCTGCGAGACGCGTCATCTCGATTTTTGAGCGTTCAACCTCTTCCTCAAGACCCACAATGTCCGTTCCCCTCTGGGTAAGGTGCGTCTGCAGGGCGTTCACGGCTTCATCCAGACTTTTCAAGGCGTTTTCGCTGGGGATAATCGTTGAGAAATCTATCGGCGCACGGTAATACCCGCTTTCGAAAGCGCCAGACTCGTATAGGTCGCCGTTGACTGTGACGGCGCGGTAGCCTTCGTTTGAAAGCGCATAAGCCACCTTGTCGTTTGAAACCACCATGGTGTCGCCGAAAACGTAGTTCACAGCCACCTCGAAGTTACTATCGTACTTCATGAAGCTGGAAAGCGCTCCGACCACGCCTTCGCGATTGGGAACAGGCTTGTTCTTCGGAATTATGGCTCCCTGCAACGGGATAATTTTGATTCTGCCCAGCTTCATGCGTCTGAGCGTTTCAGTGCAGGTGAAGGCTGAGTCAAGGTTCGCTACAACCAACGCGTCAAGCCAACCCGTCGCCGCAGCCTCAATGGCTTTCTTGTAGTTTCGGTCAATCTTGATTAGGTTGCGGAGCCTGCCGTGGATCCCGTTGATTGCGCCGACATTACCCATTTCCTCGATGCTTCTAAGCGCTTTTTCTTCCGCGGCAATCGTTGCGGCAAGATCCCTCTGCGTCGCAAACTCGATCACAGCTTCCTTAGCTGAACTAGCTATTTTTTCGGCGTCCGCGATTTCTTTTTCAACGGTTTCTTTCTGGGTTTTTTTGCGTTCGATTGTTGCTTCAAGGTTTTTAAGCCGGGTTTTCTGGTCTTTTTGGACTTGCTCAAGCTCAGCAAGTGACTTTTCAATTTCCGCCAAGTTAGTTTGGAATCTTTCTTTGCGCACGACCAAGTTTTTGATTCTTCCCGTGCAAAGGCGAAGCGCCGCTTTTTCCTGAGTATACTCCGAATGCAAATACGCTATGCGTTTAACGTGGTTATCGATTTGAGCCTGCTTTGCACGGATTTGTCCGTTGTTATCGTCAAGTCCACCCCAAAGCTCAGCCGTCTGCTTCGCCAACGCATCATGCGCCGACGCCTTCTCAGCCATGGCAACCTGAATTTTGGCAAGTTCGCTTCGGAAAACCCTGATTTTCAAGCGGTTTTCCCGTATCTCATTTCGAATGTTTTCCTGTTGAGCGATGTTGTTTTCTCTTACCCGCTTGAGGCTTTCCAAGCTGCCTTGCCCAGAATTAATTCTTGTGTTCAACTCAGATAACTTGGATTTTAATTCGCCGATGGCGATTTGGACCTTAAGAACCTGCGAGCCGCCTTCTTCAAGGTTTTCCCCGCTGAGTTTACGCCATTCACCCTCAACATCGTGACGTTTGCCCCTGCGCAGATCCCGCTGCTCCTTGAGTTTGTCAACCCTTGCCTGAACCTTTTCATTTTGGCTTTTGGCTTCGTTTAGTTTGGCGTTTACTTGGGTGATGTCGCTTGAGATTTTGACGGCTTGAAACTTTTTGGTTTCCGCTTGGATAAAGTTGTAGCGTAGGAGCTGGTTGCGTTCGCGTTCTAAGTCGTCGAGGCGTTTTTGGACTTCATCTATTCTTCCCATGGCGGTGCGTATGGATATGTCGGCTGCGCGGAGTTTTTCTTCTGCTTCAACCTTCTCCGAGTCGTATTGACCTATGCCGACGAGGTCTTCGATTATTTTTCGTCGTTCCAAAGAGTTAATTTCAGTGAGCCTTGTGAGCGTGCCTTGCGGGATGATGTTTTGGCTCATGCTGCTTATCGAACTCATGGAAAGGGTCTCGGTGATGTAAGCCCTTGACATTCTTCTGCCGTTTAAGCGGTAAACACTTTGACCGTTTTTGAAAACCTCACGGGAAATAGTCACCGTGGTCGTGTCAACAGGCATTGTGCCGTCTGAATTGTCAAATTGGATAACTACCTTCGCCATCTTGGCTTTTTCTTGCCCCGCCTTGTCTGAACCGTGAAAAATCAGGTGCGCAGCATTTTCAGCGCGGAGCCTTCGTGTGCTTAATTCGCCAAGGGCGAAAAGCACGGCGTCGATGATGTTGGATTTTCCGCTTCCGTTCGGACCCGTCAAAGCTGTGAACCCTTTGTCGAGGGATATTTTGATGGTCTGCGGCCCAAAAGATTTGAAACTTTTCAATTCGATTTTTTTTATGTAGGGCATTTAGCCTATATCCTCACGGCACGCGGTCTAGCTATTTTAACATCTCATCAACATACGTATAAAAGCTTATAGATATGCTACTGCGTTTACAAGAGTACTTTTGAGAACATTATGCCTGCTGGCTGCTGGAACAGTTTGGATAGTTTTTCTGGTTCAAAGCCTAATCAAAAAGAACAGACAAGAGACCTTGTTAACACAAAAAAAGGAAGGACCTATTTGTTTAGGTTCCATAGGTTCTGACTGCTACAGTAGTTTTGAACGCAATTGTTTTGGCAGTTTGAGTGGTCTAAGCTGGCAAGTTTCGGAATCAGGGTTGCTGCGTCGGGGCTGCCTATGCCTGTGGGTGCGTCCCAGCCTTGGGTCGCTTTGTAGCCTAAGAGGCTGTTGCCTGTGGGCCAAGTGTTGTCGCCTACCGTGACATCGTGGATTGCTCCCGCCGAATACAGCAAGTTCCTGTACGCATACAGTTCAGGATTTATGTATCCGAGGCTGTGATGTTCAAATTGACATGCAATAACGGTCAGCGCAGCCCAGAAAGGTGGACCCGCACTTGTTCCTCCAGCTACCGTGGCTTGTGGAGCTCCTGGAGACGCCGCGCTTAGGAATATTGCACCTAAGCCGCCGTAGGCTCCGCTGTCAAACGAAACGTCAGCTATGCATCTTCCAGTAGGCGTGGTTGTTGTTCCGTCGGCGCATGTTAAGGTGATTCCTCTTTGCCAGGTCGGCAGTGGAAAAAGCATGCTTTGGGCTCCTCCCGCAGTCACCATGTCAACGGGTGCTGGAAATCCATCCGCAACCATTGCTTCGTAATCGTTGCCTGCAATCTCATAGGAGTATTGGATTCCAACGTGGTTCTGTCCATCCCATGAGTTGGTTCCCTCCTGGAAGCCGTCGCTGCAAGTCATGAACAGGTTTGTTCCGCCTACCGCTGTGACGTACGGGTCAGATGCGGGGAAGAACGCGTTGTTGATTGGGCCGCCGTTTGAGGCACCCCAGTCGCCTGTTCCAGCGAACACTGTTATGCCTGCGTTGCAAGCTGACTGAAACATCTGGTTGCAGAATGAAACTTCGTTGCGTGCTGCTTGCCCCGTCAACAGGAATTCTGGCACTCCCCAGCTAATTGACAATGTGGAGCCCAGATGGTGGTTGATTGCATAGCTTACGGCGTAGTCAACGGGTCTATCGTTGTCGTTGGGGGCAATCACGAGAGCGATGTCTGCTCTTGGAGCTATAGCATGAACCATGTCCACGTCTAAGGTTACTTCGTCGCTCCAGCCAATCTGGTTGGGGTCGCTGGCGTCGAAGACGGGTTTGCCCAGTGGATAGTAGATCTGCAAATGCTGCTTTATTTCGCCAAGGCTTGTCCAAGGCAAGTTTGCTCCATAACTGTTCTGCCACTGTGTGAACAGCATTAGGTCTTGGTAGATTGTTGGGCTGCCGTAAGCGTTGACTATGACGACTGTTTGCCCTCTTCCATCGTAGCCAGCTGCATAAAGGGGGTTCAAATCGTAGGCGTTGCGTAACTCAAAAACTGTGTTCGCCAAGAAGCCTCCACCGTAGGCTTGAGTGCTGACCTCCGGGTTTACTTGATACTGGAATGTGGATCCTGTGTCTAACGCGGAAACGTTGGCGTCAGAATTTACGTTCGAGTTGTCAACTGTTGCACAGAAGGCTTGTGGAACTGCGTAGGCGCATGATAACATGAGAGCCAGAAGCATTATTGTGGCTAAGGATTTTGCTTCCATAATATTGTCCTTAGTTCTTTACTTTTGGGAGAGCTCATTTATACTTTATGGTTTCTCACGATACGAGAGAAGCCGTAGAACAGTTAAAAAGTACAACAAACAGACAACAAAACCTCAAAAAGAAAACAAAAGTCAAGATAGAAGATTTGTGAAGTTTAATTAGATTTCTGAGCGTCTTGCAGAAACCAGGTTGTGGGAGTGATAAATCGCAGATCCTTTATGAGTTAAAGCAAGAGACTAAGCCGCGTTGCAAAGACCTGCTCCAAGTTGTCTTTATTGTTGAAGATTCGCCGAAAGTCATAAAACTAAAGGGAACGTAAAAACAACGGTTGATAGAATGAAATTTAGCCGTTTACTCGTGGCAACTTTAGTTTTTGTTTTTCTTTCGCCTTTACTATTTGCTGGGGCTGCAGGAACTAAGCCATCGAACCAAGTCTTACCGAACACGACTCCAACAGGGAACCTGACACCTCAATGGGGCACCCCGATAGCAATAGCAATTACGCAGGATGGAAAATACGCCTATCTCAGTTTTGACACCACAGACATTATTGCCAAGGTGGATCTGCAAGATCTTTCGATTAAGGGGGCGGCTGATTTGTCCGATTACTTCCCCTCAGATTGCATGGTCATGACCTTAGATGCCACCGAAACAAAGCTTTTTGCTTACAACCCTACATGGCAGAAACTGCTCGTTGTCGATACCCAAACGATGAGCGTTATCCACACGATTGATAATGTTAATGTTATCAGCCTCACTCAATCACAGTACGGGCACGTCCTTATCGCTATGGACGGTGGGGCGGTGGCGAGCCTAATTAACACTGACAATTATACAGTGACAAGCATAACTGACATCAATATGCGTTTTCACAGAATTAAGGAAAGCAGTTTAAACCAAAGTCAATGGTTTGTTGCGAGCAGACCAGCAGTGGATACCGCGGTTGCAGGCATCTATGATTACGGAAGTAAAATTTGGGACTTCTCAGTCAACATTACGATGCATAGTTCAGGTGAAGCCATA
This sequence comes from Candidatus Bathyarchaeota archaeon, assembly GCA_963722095.1. GTDB lineage: Archaea > Thermoproteota > Bathyarchaeia > Bathyarchaeales > Bathycorpusculaceae > Bathycorpusculum. Next base: position 398,558 of record CAVRJR010000001.1, read on the forward strand.
ACTGATTTAGCAGTTTTGCCGAACGAGCAAAAGCTTTACGTATCCACCTTCGGAGGCTGGTACCCAGATTTTCACGCTTACGGCTGGCTTTACTCCATTGACTTGACTGGAGCTGAACCCCTAAAAGCTATCCTTATAGATGGCGGGGCAGGGAGCTTGGAACCAAGTTCCGACGGCAAGTTGCTGTACATAGGCACTGGCTGGCCCTTACCGAACGACGCAAACATCCTTGCACTTGATACTGAGTCTGATACAATAGTTAATCAAACTCATTTAGGCAAAAGCATCTACAACTCGCCCTACACACAGATGAATGATCTTAAGATTGACCCCACGAACCCAAAAGTCCTCTACGCCACCTGCACCGACGCCAACTCCTTCATCAAAATAAACCTTGACGACCTCACCGTTATAGGCTCAATAATCTTCAATTCTCAAGGCTTCTCTCCACGTTCCTTCGTTGAGCAGCCAATGCAAGATACCGGCTATGTTCTTCTGCGAAACAGCGCATGCGCGTTTAAGCTTGATCTCCAGAACGCTACCCTTGAAAAAATGGTGGAGTTTCCGGGGATTCGAAACGATTCATATTCGTATGACGTGGGGATAGATGGCGACGGAAAACTGGTGATTGTTCAAGGCGAAGAAATGCTAAAGATTGATCCGAACAATTTTAGTTTGCTCGGAACCTACGCGTTTCCGCCGGACCTTTATGGCGTGTGGAGTTTTATTCTCTCCCATAATCATAACGAACTCTACTCAATATGGACAGACCAAGATCAAGGAAATGTGGACCCTAACACTTTCTTGGCAATTAACGCTTCAAACTTTCATGTGGATGCAAGCATCAAGCTTGACGGAGCCCCATTTAATGACAGACCCTTTGAATTGCCAGATGGCTCAAAGTTGTATGCTCTTGGCGGATTAGCCAATGGTGCCGTAGTTATCCAAGTTATTGATGAAAAGACGTATACTATTGAAAAAACCATAACCTTCAACGAAACCGGTTTACAAGGCATTTCTGCAGGGCCTTACTACCCATTTTGCTATGATGCCAACTCGCATACGCTTTTTGTGGGAGCAACGCAGGTGGTTTTGGCTATAGACACGGATACTGATACGATAAAAAACGTGATTTATCTGGGGGATGCTGCAAGGGCAATTGGTCTTGACCCAAATCAACTGATTTACATTAACGCGATGAGCATGGTATTTAACCCGCAAGAAAACTATCTCTACATTGCCCATTTTGACCGAAGTTTCATGAGCATTTACGATTTGACCAGCAACAAGTTCTTGCCCCAAGTCATACCGTTGCAGGGACTTACCCCGAATTTCATATTTGCAAACGACGACTTCAGCAAAATCTACTGCATAATGGGTCGTTCAGACAGCATTTCGGTGATTGACGTAAAAACGAAAACTGTGGAAAAAGTCATCGACCTGCATAGTGCCTTGGCAGCGACAACAACCAAGTTTACTTTTAATCAAGACGCCCAATCCTACGATGTCGCGGTTTCCAGCAATTCTTCTGTCTCTTCGGTTAATTTCGATCTTTCGTCAAAACAGATCAGTTTCAAAGCCATGGGTTCCTCGTTCGCGTATTCTTTTCCTTTCAGTTTCAACGTTACATTTCCAAACGAAATGCTCAGTGGCGATCTTTCTGTTCAAGTGGACGGCAACAACGTTGAAGGGTTGATTCGATCAGACAATGGTACATACACTTCACTTTGCTTCAACTATGACTTGCAAGGTTCCGAAGATGTTCAAGTCATCGGCACGGAAGCTGTTAGTCCTTCGCCTGCCCCAACTTCAACCCCTTCACCCGCGCCTACAGCAACTCCAACACCTACACCTACCCCGACACCCACCCCAACGCCTTCCCCTTCACCGACACCCACCGCCGCACCAACCCAAGAACCCACAGCTCCACCCACAACCCAACCCACCCAATCAACGACATCTGCTCCAACTCCAAAAGTCACCACAAAACCGACCCCAGCCGCAACACCTACAACTTCACCAACAGACAACCCAAGTCCCACACCGACCATCCCAGAATTTCCTGCCATTATCGGCATAGCTGTACTTATAGCAGTGACAGCAACCACATTGTTCTACACAAGAAAACCTAAGATGTAATCATATGAAAAACTGTAAGACCTGCAGAAAGAAGAGCTTTAGTAGCTAAATCTCTTGCAGGCGCAGACCTGAGCACTTCCCCATTTAGTTTCTCTTGTTCCCCGTTCTTTTGCGGCAAAATAGTATTGCTGCTGAGGCTGCCAGTAGTGCGATTAAGGCAATGGCGATTTATGTGAACTCTGGAACCGCTGGTGTTGATGTTGCCGCTGACGTCGATTCGTCTTATTCGCAATGCTTCGCTTGAGTCGGCAAAAGTTTCCTTTATGTCTGCAAGTAGGTTGCCATTCTTTTGTTGCGGCAAAGAAGTTTCAAGAAATCTTTTGAAAAGCTGCATGCACCATTCTGGTCGCTCAAACAAACACACAAGTGCTTCGTCCCTTGGATGACGTCAAAGTGTCAAAGCATAAATACAACTTCCAAAAGAGGGGAAGGTGAAGGGGAGGGCATTGGGCACGAAAGGTTCTTTTCCGAGTTTCCGCCACGTCTCAACGTCAAGCAAGCGTTTGATCGCTGTGGCTACAGTGGTTTTCCTGTTTGTTGCGTCGTTCGTCTCGGTTTTCCATGTTCAGCCTGTCAAAGCTGGCACATTAACCGTCGGTTCACTTGCTCCTCCCACAACAGACTGGAGCCACACGTACGGAGGAAGCGGGGACGACATAATCCTTTCTATGGCAAGAACAAACGATGGCGGCTACATCCTTGCAGGCTACACCTATACATACAGCAGCAACGGCGAACCAGATTTCTGGCTGGTGAAAGTTGACTCGTCTGGCACTATGCAGTGGAGCCAGCATTACGGCGGCTCAGGCGAAGACTACGCCACAAGTGTGGTGCAGACAAGCGACGGAGGCTACGTCATGGCTGGCTACACTAACTCGGAGGAATACATGGACCCAAACAACTCGGGCATTTACAGTTGGCTGGTCATCCGCACCGACTCATCCGGCAACGTAATCTGGAATGTCACTTTCAGTGAACCCGACAAGGACGACCGACCCTGCACTGTCATCCAAACAAGCCCCGACGGAGGCTTCGCAGTTGCGGGACGAAGCGCTCTTGACGGCTACAAGTTCTGGCTTATCAAACTTGATTCGTCAGGTAAAACAGAGTGGAGTCAAAAATACGGGGGCGGCACAGACACCAGCGCCGAGCCATCTTCCCTAATTCAGACCACGGACGGAGGATACGCAGTCGCAGGCTACTATTACTCCGGAAGCGGCAGCACAGATTTCTGGCTTGTCAAAACTGACTCGAGCGGAACTCAAACTTGGAACCAAACGTATGGAGGACCGTACAGCGACTACGCGAAATGTGTCGTGCAGACAAGTGACGGCGGCTACGCGTTGGCTGGAGACACTTACCTTTACCCCGGCTCTAACGGACCCTTCAACCTGCCCAACTTCCTGCTTGTTAAAACCGACAGCGCAGGTAACCAGCAATGGAATCACACGTACACGGATTCAAACTGGAATTCCGTCACTTCGATGGTGCAGACAAACGAGGGAGGCTACGCAATTCTTGGCACTACGCTCGATTTTAGCCCAAGCCATTTCTGGCTGGTGAAGACTGACACCTCAGGCGTGATGCAATGGAACCAGACTTATGGTGGTTCAGGAGACGACAAACCCGTCCAGATAGTTCAGATGACGGATGGAAGCTACGCGTTAGCTGGGTCCACCAACTCTTACGGTGCAGGATTGTATGACGGTTGGCTAATCAAGACGGAGACGACTTACCAGTTCGGGTCGATACAGGCAGCAATAAACCAAGCCAACCCAGGCGACATCATCCATGTCTTCGCGGGCACATACTCGGAAAACGTCGTGGTGAACAAGACCGTGACCCTTGTCGGCGAAGACCAGACAACAATCATCGACGGCGGCGGAGCAGGAAACACCCTGCGCGTAACCGCAAACAGCGCGGTTGTGACGGGCTTTTCCATCAGGGACTGTGGCAGCGACCCCGAAGACGCAGGCGTCTTCCTGGACAATGTGACGGGCGTTCAAGTTTACGGCAACACAATCACCGTCAACAACGGATGGGGCGTCTACGTGAGCGACGGCAACAACAACAATGTTTCCAGCAATGAAATAACCAACAACGGGTGGACCAGCAACGCTGGAGGCATCGGCGTCGAAGGCGAAAACTCTCCAGTCACCGTCGCAAACAACACGTTAGACATGAATTATATGGGCGTGTTTCTCAGCGACGCTCAAAACGTCTTGGTCGCCAACAACACGGTAACCTACGGGTTGTACGGGGTAGCTTTGCAGGGAAGCAGATACGTCACTGTCGGCAACAACACGGTCAGCTGGACCACCAACGGCATCTTCTTCGACAACGTGCAGAACTCCACTGCAGTGAACAACCTTGTGACTTACAACCAAGTTGGAATGCTACTCCAGGATGGAACCACAAGCTCGGAGGTATCCTACAACCAAATTCTTCACAGCTCGAACGCTGGAATTTCACTGTCAAGCGGCGCGGCAAGCAACAGCGTTCACGATAACGTCATCGCGAACACAGCGGCTGGCGGCGAAAGCTCAATTTCAACAGCCCAGCTTAGCACGATGGCGGGGTCAGTGCAAGGCGTCGGCGTGAAGATTGACTCCTCCAACGGCACCATCTTCTATCACAATAGCTTCACAAACAACCAAGTTCAGGCGTCCGTGACAGGCACCACGAATACTTGGGATAACGGCTATCCGTCAGGCGGAAACTACTGGGACACCTACACTGGGTCAGACTTCTTCAGTGGATCAGCCCAAAACATTCCTGGAAGCGACGGGCTCGGTGATTCACCTTACGTTCTGGACTCAAACAACATTGACCATTATCCTCTCATGTCGTGGCCACCGCAGACGCCGCCGCCCACCCCATCGCCGACTCCAACCCCTACACCGACACCCACCGCAACTCCAACACCTACCCCCACTCCAACACCGACACCAACGCCAACTCCAACTCCCACATCAACGCCTTCACCCGCACCGACTCCTACACCAGTTCCTGCAGCTACGCCAACTCCCGCTCCTACTCCTGCTCCGACAGCAATACCATCTCCAACGCCTTCCCCGATAACTGTGACTGCGATGACTGATACTGGTTCAAAAGTTGAGCTTACTATCAGTGGAAACATAACCAGCGCCCAGATTTCGAGCGTTCTAATCTCAACAAATCAGTCCAGTACGTCAACGACGTTGTCTTTCACTTTAACCGGAGTAGCCGGCACGGTAGGCTTCGGTAATGTTACAATCCCAAAAACTGCAATAACCTACGGAACAACACCAACAATCTACATTGACGGACAACCTGCTTCAAACCAAGGCTATACACAAGACACCAACAACTACTACGTGTGGTACACAACCCACTTCAGCACACACCAAATATCAATAGTGTTCGCAGCATCATCTTCAGTTCCAGAATTTCCTTCTCTAATAATGCTGGCGGTATTTGCTCTTGTTAGTTTGGCGCTGATTTCAGCCTTTAAGAAACCCAATAATCATGATAAAAAAAGAAGGATTGCGCGGGAGATGTCGCCGAAGATGGCGGATAAAAGCTTATAGCACGTGCCGCTGTCAATGCAGTCATTGCCAGAACTCTTGGAGCCGAAAATTTAAGAAAAATTCGGATTCAGCTTAGGCCAATTTCCTTAGGCATTTTCTCGTTATTACTTTCCATTGTTCCTCGCTGTTTTGCGGCAAAACAGTATTGCTGCTGAAGCCGCCATCAGGGCGATTAATGCAATAACGATCGATGTGAACTCTGGAACCGCTGGTGTTGAAGTTGGCGTTGCAGATGGCGTAGCGGTCGGTTTCGGCGAGGGAGAAGTAGTGGACTGCACAGGTGACGATGTCGGAGAAGGCGTCGGCGTAGGCGTTGACGTTGGATTCGCCGTAATTGTGACAGAGTTAGAAGCTGGAGAGGTAACTGGCGTGGAAGCGCTGTCAGTTACCTTACAGGTAACCGAATGTGAACCCGCCACGGCAGTATAAGAGTAGCTTGCGCTGTTAGTGCCGACTGCAGAAGTGTCCAGGAACCATTGATAACTCAGTGTTCCCGTACCGCCGCTAGCCGAAGCCGTAAACGCCTGAACCACACCAACAGTCAAAGTAAGCGGACCAACAGGCGCAATAGTAACAGTCGGCGAAGCACTCACAGTAACCGATGCAGCATTGGATAGAGCCGAAGTCGCACCTAAACTGTCAGTAACAGTGTCAGTAATCGAGTAAGCACCCACGTCCACAAAAACATAATCCAACACTGACGTAGTCCCAGAAACTAATTGTCCATTCACATACCACTGGTAACTCGTGTAAGTACCTGAACCGCCAGAAGCAGTAGCAGTAGACGTCGTAAGCTGACCAACATCTATAGTCCAAGAAGTAGGCGCAATAGTCACCGTCGGAGCAACATTCACCGTAACCGATGCAGCAGAAGAAGTCACCGCTACTCCCGCGCTATCGGTCACCTGAAGCTCAAAGTCCCAAACACCTGCAGCCGTAGAACCAGAAGTAACAAAGTCGAAACTCGCTGAATCCGAACCGACATCAACATATGAACCGCCAGGAGCCATCTCCAGCCACTGATAAATGTAAGGACCAGTGCCAGATGAGACAGCTGTAGAAGTCAGGCTGCTAGTTTGACCCTGGTCAACCGTAGTCGGAGTAGGCGTCAAGGTCGGAGCAGCCAACGCAGGGTTTACCGTTACTGCAACACTGGATGAGGTTGCAGTTGCTGTTGGAGTGGCAGAGCCTGTTTCTGTATCTGTAAATGTCACGTAGATTCCAGTGTCTGAGGCTGAAGGAGCATACGATGAAGTTGTTCCCGTTCCAGATGCGCCTGATATGCCTGATGGATTGCTACTATCATACCACTGCCATGAAAATGACCCAGTTCCACCAGTCACCGTAGATGATACTGACTGTCCACTGTCTATGGCTGCAGAAGAAGGCTGCACAGATATTGAAGGCGCAGAGTCCACCGTAACCACTGCAGCAGTGGATGGAGACGAAGTCGTGCTTGAACTGTCAGTAACCGTCGCAGTAATAGAGTAAGGACCCGCGGAACCAGGAGAATAACTGAACGTTGACGCAGTCTGACCACTCTGAGCAACCCCACCCACATACCACTGATAACCCGTGTAAGAACCAGAACCGCCACTGCCAGTAGCAGTAAACAGTTGAGACTGACCAATATCCAACGTAGCAGAACCAGGCGAGACAGAAACGACAAGCACGGGAATAAAGGAGACCGTATTAGAGCCATAGTTGGCCACGTATATGTCGTTGTTAGATGACGCGAAAGCAACTCCAAAAGGTGCACTGCCGACTGGTATCGGCGACCCGACAACCGTGTTAGTTAATGTGTTTATTACGGAAACCGTACCATCGTGCTCGTTGGTCACGTATATGTCATTGTTAGCTGACGCGAAAGCAGCTCCATAAGGCCAAGTGCCGACTGTTATCGTGCCGACAACCGTGTTGTTTGACGTGCTTATCACGGAAACCGTATTAGCGCCCGCGTTTGTCACGTATATGTCGTTGTTAGATGGCGCGAAAGCAACTCCATAAGGCCCACTGCCGACTGATATCGGCGCTCCAACAACCGTGTTTGTTGACGTACTTATCACAGAAACCGTATTATCGAACACGTTGGTCACGTATATGTCGCCGTTAGATGGCGCGAAAGCAACTCCAAGAGACCCACTGCCGACTGATATCGGCGACCCTACAACCGTGTTAGTTGACGCATTTATCACGGAAACTGTACCAGCGTTATAGTTGGCCACGTATATGTCGTTGTTAGATGATGCGAAAGCAACTCCAGCAGGTTTACTGCCGACTGTTATCGGCGACCCTACAACCGTGTTAGTTGACGCATTTATCACGGAAACTGTACCAGCGCCCCAGTTTGTCACGTATATGTCGTTGTTAGATGACGCGAAAGCAACTCCCCAAGGGAAACTGCCGACTGTTATCGGCGACCCTACAATCGTGTTGGTTGAGGTGCTTATCACGGAGACCGTACCATCGCCCTCGTTGGCCACGTATATGTCGTTGTTAGATGGCGCGAAAGCAACTCCAAAAGGCACATTGCCGACGGGTATTGTTGGATATGTGGCGTGGGTGACTGAATTCAAACTTATGACAGAGAATAGGAGGATTCCTATCAATGCTGACAAAAGAATCAAATGCTTTTTATTTATTATTTTTCTTTTCTCCATCTTTCATTCCTTCCTAACATTATTCTTACGAGTTTTAGCTTGCATACTCGCGAATGCGCAAATTGATAACGCTAAAAACATGCATAGAACCAGCAGGCTAATCACGGCACCAGCAACGAAACGCTTTGTTTCACGCCCAAAATGTAAACCCACGTAACCCATGATTTGGAATCAAAGCTAACTTGATTATATGCCATCACTCTTACCAGTTGCATGCTTAATTCAACTGAAGTTTTATTAAAGTTTATCTAACGCAAAGAACAACGAGACTCACTTTTCCAAGATACTCTCGTTTTTCAATGCAATCTTAACACCTAAAAATTGCTTTGCAGAACTGCAGGGAAAGCGACGCTTCATGCGTTTAGTCTTTAAAATGGCAAAGCCAGAAAATATGGAGAAGCATAAGAAATTAATCCTTAGCGAAGCACTTTAGAATACAATCTTGGTGAGGATCAAGTATGAAAGTGACTGTTGCAGTATTAGACAAAAATGGCAATAACGTAGCTGAGAAACTTCTTGAAGCTCTCAAAGAGTTTAGAATTGAGCAGCCGTCTCACTTCGGGATGATTTCCCCGCGGAAGAGCGTTTTTGACAAGAACCTTGACCTTCTAAGCAGGCAAAGCCCTACCTCTTCAACCGTGGTGGGCTATGCTTCCTCAAAACCAGCCACAAAAGGCTACGAATTTTTGCAGCTCGATGAGGCAGCGCTTGTTTTGCAAGGAAAAATGTACTCGCCCCCTTCAAAAGCCGACGCTTTGCAGCAGCTCACCAAGGAACCCCAGCATTGCGAAGCCATCTTGCAGACACTCATCGACAAAGCCGACGGAGACTTTGCTTTTCTCATGCTTAGGGACGGCTGGATAGCGGCGGGAAGAGACCCCGTAGGAGTTCAACCGCTCTATTACGGCGAAAACCGAAACGTCGCGGCTGTTGCCACAAACCGAAAAGCACTGTGGAAACTGGGAATAGATAATCCCGCTTCTTTTCCACCGGGAAACCTTGCATTCATAAACCGCGAAGGCTTCCAGTTCAAGCCCGTTAAAGTCCTGAGTTTCTCGGAGCCCAAGCCGATAACGTTGGATGATGCAGCCCAAAAGCTTCAGGCACTCGTTGAAGAATCAATCAAACGTCGCACACATGACGTAAAAGAGGTTGCGGTGGCGTTTTCAGGAGGCTTAGACAGCAGCCTCGTCGCTTACTTGGCTAGCAAACTCGGGTTGAAAGTTAATCTTCTACATGTAAGCATGGAAAATGAGGCGGAGACCGAAGAAGCCATCTTGGCGTCGGAGAAGTTGAATCTGCCTCTTCAGGTTCACCTGTACAAGGATTCCGACGTGGAAAAAACCTTACCCAAAGTCGTGGAGCTCATAGAGGAGGCTGACCCAATTAAAGCCAGCATCGGCTTGCCGTTTTACTGGGCGGCGGAGCAGGCATCTGAAGCAGGTTTCCACATTGTTTTGGCTGGGCAGGGCGCGGATGAACTTTTCGGCGGCTACCAACGCTACGTCACCGAGTACTGCAAAGAAGGCAGCGAAAAAGTCCTGAAAACAATGTTCCATGACGTGGTCAACATTCATTTAAGCAACCTTGAGCGTGACCTGAAAATTACGGGTTACCATGATGTTGAGTTGCGTTTGCCCTTCGCTTCGTTTGACGTCGCCGAGTTCGCAGTGGGGTTGCCGATTGAATGCAAAATCGAACCCAAACCCGACACCCTGAGGAAACTGGTTTTGCGAAAGGTTGCATTGAACGCAGGCATGCCCAGCTCGGTTGCTGATAAGCCCAAGAAGGCGGTGCAGTACTCCACGGGCATTAATGACGCTGTGAAAAGGGTAGCGAAGAAACATGGCAAAACAGTCAACGAATACATAACAGAACTATTCGCGCAGTCGAGACGATAAACCCAAAACAGCACCTAAACCAAAAAAGCAACCCGAGCTATGCCCTGCTTAGTGAGGTAGGCGTCTGTTGTTTACATTAAAATTTCATCTTTCTCTCTCGTTTTCAGAAAAATGCGCGTTCTCACGCGCTCGCGGAATAATTGCGAAGTCTTTAAATATTCCTTAGTGCAAGAAGGCAAAAAGGGATTAAAATGAACAGGTCAAGCGTTTTGGCAAGAGTTGTCTGCTTTATCTTTCTTTTCAGCTTGATTTTGACTCCGTTTGCAAAGGCAGACTGGGCAATGTATGGCGCGGATCCCTCTCACAGCAACGTTGGAACAGGGAATCCGTCAATCTCTCCTACCCTGCTTTGGGATTACCACGGCGGCGAAAATGACATCCACCAGAGCGACCAGTTTGATTCGTCTCCTGCAGTTGTTGATGATGTGGTTTACACAGGCGCCGATGACGGCAATGTCTATGCTTTAAACGCAACCAACGGTGTAGTGCTTTGGAGCTATACCACCGGCGGCGTGGTGCGTTCTTCTCCCGCTGTTGTTGATGGCGTAGTCTACATAGGCTCATTTGATGACAACGTTTATGCTTTAAATGCTGCTAACGGTGCAAAACTTTGGAATTACTCAACTGGCAAACCTGTTTATTCGTCCCCTGCGGTTGTTAACGATGTGGTCTACATAGGCTCCGAGGACGGCAACCTTTATGCTTTGAATGCTGCTGACGGTGCAAGGCTCTGGAGCTACCCACTAAGCGGCGTTGTTTCGTCGCCTGCCGTTGTCGCTGGTGTTGTCTATATAGGCTCATTTGATGACGGCACAATTTATGCTTTGAATGCTACTGATGGCGCAAAACTCTGGAGTTACTCTACTGGTGGCGCCTATGTTTGGTCGTCTCCTGTTGTGGTTAACGGCATAGTCTACGGAGTGTACGGCGGCTCGAGTGAGCAAGGTATAGCTTATGCTTTGAACGCTGCTAATGGCGCTGAAATCTGGAGTTACTCTACTGGCACTGACGTTGAGGGGTCTCCTGCTGTTTTTAACGGCGTAGTTTACATCGCGTCTATGTCTGGACGCGTTTATGCCTTGGATGCTCTCAGCGGTTCGGTACTCTGGAATTGCAGTGTCGAAGCCAATATTTCTGCTTCTCCTGTTATCGCCGGCGGAGCAATCTACGTAGGCGGTGAAGACGGCTTCTTTTACGCTTTGAATGCTTCCAGCGGTGTCCAACTCTGGCAGTGCACTAATTTTGGTGTTATTTCGTCTCCTGCTGTCGTCGATGGAGTAGTCTTCTTAGGCTCTGATTCTGATAACGTTTATGCTCTGGGAGCGGCTACTTCTTCGTCACCTACTCCAACGCCCTCATCAACACAGCCAATATCATCAACACCTTTGCCTGCGACAACAAACAATGGCTCAACAGTTGACCTTGCAATCAGCGGAAACATAACAAGTGCCCAAATATCCAACGTAACAATGACAACAAACCAATCTAACAATTCAACAACTGTGTCTTTTACTGTAACTGGGGAAAGCGGAACCATGGGCTTCGGTAACATAACTATCCCAATAAGTACAGTTCTCAACGGAACCACACCAATAGTCTACATCGATGGTCAGCCAGCCTCAATCCAAGGCTACACACAAGACGGCAACAACTACTACGTGTGGTTTACAACGCATTTCAGCACCCATAAAATAGACATTGTTTTTACTAAAACTTCATCGGCAAATCCAACAATTTCAACTAGCCAAATATCTAAGCAGTCAAGTTCACTTTTAGAAGTAATCTATGGAGTAGCTGGCGGCGCAGCCATCGTGGCAACAGTTTTAGTTGCGCTCAAATTAATAATAGAAGCGAGAAGACCAAAAAATTAGTTCTGCCAATCAAATCAAACTATTCATTTTTCTTTTACCAAATTATTGTCTTCAATGCCCCACCTTAGGGCTCAAGCGCCCGCTCAGACTGGCAAACTGACAGGATGACCCAAAAAGGGCAGGGTCATTTTTACATAAAAAAACCCGTGTAAAAATGGAAAGCCGCGGGCGGCTTACGGGGTTAACCTGACTCTGTCCCGCGGGTACAGTGTGACTTCGCGGATGTTCTTTTTGCCCGTCATAATCATCGTTAGCCGTTCAAGCCCGATTGCCCATCCAGCGTGCGGTGGCATACCGTAATCGAACGCCTGCAGATGATACTTGAACGATTCAGGGTTCAAACCCTTCTCAGTCATGCGTTGCATCAGCTGTTCTTTCTGGCTGATTCTTGTGCCGCCCGACACCAACTCGATGTAGCGCCACATCAAATCGAAGCCCTCACAAACCTCAGGCTTGTCTTCCCGCGGCTTAATGTAGAAAGCCTTCGCATGGGTCGGCCAGTCGGTTATAAAGTAGAAGAAGGGGTAGAGTTTGCCGAGTTCGCGGAAAGCTTCAGTCGGGATGTCTTCGCCCCATGGAATCGTGACGCCCTGCGCTTTGAGGTCGCCGAGAACTTGGTCGTAGGTTAAGCGTTTAAACGGGATCTGGGGAACTTCAAACTTGTACTTGAGGACAGAAAGTTCAGATTTGCATTTCTCTCTGACGGTGGTGCATGCGTGGTGTATCACTTGTTCAAGCAGCTGCATGACGTCCTGCGCGTTCGCGAAAGCCGCCTCAACGTCAACCGACGTGAACTCACTCAGGTGCCTGCGAGTGTGCGATTCCTCCGCCCTGAAGAACGGACCAACTTCGAAAACCTTCTCGAAGCTCATCGTTAACTCTTCCTTGTAGAGCTGCGGGCTCTGCGCAAGATAGGCTTTTTGACCAAAATAGTCAACACTGAAAAGCTCCGCGCCGCCCTCCGTCGCCGAACCGATGATGCGTGGCGTATGAACTTCTAAAAATCCCTTATCAAACAGGTAGCTTCGGATTGCTTCGAGAGCTACGTGCTGAATTTTGAAGGCAGCTAAACTTTTATCCAAAGAAAGATCCAGCGCTCTAGCGTCTAGTCGTGCTTCTATGTTGGCGGGCGTTTTCCCAGTGATGTCAATCGGCAACTGTTCTGTGGCGGCACTCAAAATCTTAATCGCCGTTGGGATGACCTCGACGCCTCGAGGAGTCATAGTTGTCTTCTTAACCGTTCCTTTCACTGCCAAGCTGAATCTTTTCTGCAGAAGATCCGATTTGGCAAGGACCTCTGGCAAGATTCTTTTCTTGGGGATAGTGACTTGAATGGTTCCTTCCCGATCCTGTAGAATAATGAAACGTATTCCGCCGAGGTCACGAATTTCCTGTACCCAACCGAAAAGCGTGACTTCGCCCCCGTCGATTTCAGGCGTCACGTTGCTTGTATAGTGAGTTCTACTCCAGTCGCCGATAGAGTCCAGGTTCATGCCGATCGCCAATCCTAATCCGCGATTTCAACGCGTAAGGACATTTTACGTACTTTACTGGCGATTTCCTTTAAAGCTTTAACGTCATAAGGCATCTGCGCGCCACGTTTGCGCTTAAGAATCACTCGGGTCTCAGTCGTACCGTCTGGAAGCCAGATAGTGTTAATTGTCAAGATGCTGAAGGGTATGAACAGGTCTTCGAGGAATTTGCGGTCATCCACCCCGTTTTCTAAGACCTTAACGTTCTTGCCTGTTTCATCGCCTATGGTCTTCACGATTTTTCCACTGTAACCTAACAGTTTAGGGACGTCTCCGTGGCCGACGATGATGGCTAAGGTTTTCTCTACGTCAACTGCCTTGTAGAAGCAGACGTTTTGCAGACTTGGATACTTTTCTTCAAGGGAGAGAAGTAAACGTGCGATTTTTAGGTCTACCTCACTGATTTCGCCTGCTTTCACTTTAGCTGAACACTTCTGACACAACATTCCGCTTTTCAAGCAGAAACTGCATAGTTCCGTTTTCATTGCGAGTCTGTTTTCCTGCAAATAAGGAGTTTCGCTACCGCGTGACTACCTCATCAACGTTATTTCAATTGTGCTCACGTTAGTCGCCGAGTTACCTTCCTCTCGCGGCTCCAGCAGATCCGTCCCGATTCCGATGCTCTTGATCTTTACATCTGGGAGAAACCTGTGCCTGACAACTTCCGCCACATCAATGGCTCGGCAGATGGATCTTCCCCGTGCTTTAATGCTTACTTCTTTGGCGCCACTATGGAAGAACGTGATACATGCAAGGACATAGTTCATTATCGGCTTCTTTCCAATCAAGACCGCGTTGACTTCGGGCACGCCCTCGCTACACTCCTAGTTTACTTTTTAAGTGGCTTGAGTAAAGATTTCTTTGAAAATAAATATGTTGTGGTGCAACCTTTAACTTCCCGCTGAAAGTTCGCAAATTAGTTTTTCCAGATGCTCGCTTGCCAGTTTCTTTAATCACTTTTGATTAATTGCCCATTAATTCTTTTCGAGTTCTATCTTTTCGTTTATTTTTCAGGCGTCAAATTCTTAAGCAACCTGTCACTATTGTAAAGGTTTAACTTAACAAAACATCACATAAGTGACCGATTTGGAACCACTAACTAAACGTTCAATTCAGCTTTTAAAAACCCTCTACGAAAAAGGAAAATCCACAAACACTTACACCCTGAGGGTAAAACAAGATGAGTTATCAAGTCAACTAGGCGTAAGTAGGCAAGCGTTAAACGTACATCTCCGCAAGCTCAAAACCCGCGGTTACATCCGCACCGGCAGAGGCTTCATAGACGTAACCGACAAAGGCTTAAACGCATTGGGCATATCCACAACCCCCGCTTTTATCCTCCTCAAAGTTTCGCCAATCAGACGGATACACGTTTATGACCAAATCCGCGAGCTTGCCGTCTCCAGAGCTTTCCGCATAGCAGGAGAAGTAGACGCCTTAATCATAGTCGAACGGGACAACCTGGATGATGTCCTCAAAAAACTCTACAGCATCGACGGGATAGAAGATACCCGATCATACGTAACAATTGAAGAAATCAAATAGCACCCCTCTTTTCCCAAATCGCAGACAGAGACAAAAAGGTATATTTGATACTTAAGCATCAAAGACTTAGCCAAAATAGAAGGTTAACAACAAAATGCCGATATTAGATCCAGTAAAGAAAGCCATCGCGCAAAAGCACAGGCTTTACATGAAAATCTGCAGAGACTGCGGCGCAAGAAACGCTGAAACCGCGGTTAAATGCAGAAAATGCAAAGGTAAGAACCTGCGCTGGAAGAAACGGGAAATAGTAAAGTAATCGTTCACTTTTCTTTTATTTCGTTCTTGCAGATTAGCCGAGCCGCTACCGATTTGGGAAGAAACGCTTAGTTGCTTTATTTTTTACCCGAACTATGCTGCCATCACAAGTTTCCATCTTACTGAACCGCAAGTCCTGCACGGCGGAAAAGTCTCGGTTTTAGACACAGGAGAATTCGAGATTTTTCAGCTTTCTCTTTGCAGAAGTGCTCCCATAAGCCAGATTCGGGGCATTTTTCACCCGTTCTATAATATTTCTTTCGTTCCTGTTTTCCTTTCGATGGCAATTTTACATCAAGCACTATGTGGGTTGCTTAAAATTATAAGGCTTTGCAAAACTCCAACTTTCACGTGGACGTTAGATTGCGAGGTCAGAGCACCTTTACAAGTGTTTCCATGTTGAAAACGGTGTTTGCGCAGCCGTTCCTTAGCAACGGGACAGATTGCCAAGCCATGCCCATGCTGCTCAACTTTTCGCCAGACATAACCACTTCTGGACCGCATGCAACACCCACGATACCCTCGTATTTTTTCTGCTTCAAAATGTTAGGCATACAGGAACCGCCAGATAAAACGTAAACATCGTACCCTTTTTCCATGGCTATGCGTTCCGCCCTGTTGACATAGCAATCGGGTGAGCAATGAGCACAAACGTAAGAGTTCAAATTAGTGTCAAAAACGGCTTGACATCGACTGTCCATATATTTTCTACTACAGTGGGGAAGGAACAGAGCCCTTTTCTTGGTCTGCAAAAATTCCTCTTTATGAATTAAATTCAAAGTCTCCATCTTGAGGAGGTCTTGAATTAGTATCACCGCATCTTGGATGTTAAGCCCTGAGACTTCCTGAATTCTGAATTTTCTGATTAACTCCTGCAAGGTTTTCTCAAAAACCTTCTGCATGCCCATTTGGTTGCCGACAATGGCGAGTTCTACGAAAAAGTGTTGGGGAGCCTTAGAAATGTCGAATGTAAACTTATAGGGCATGACTCAGATGAATAAAAAGCCAAACTTAAAAAGAATATCATTCATTTTTGCACTTGACTTATTAATTATTGAGTTTTTAAGAGTGTTCACTTATGGCAAAACGAAGCTTCTCAGAAGCAAAAGAGGAAACAAAAAGACCCGCAATAACGAGCTGTGGAACTAGAGAACTTTTACGAGTGTTTCCATGTTGAAAACGGTGTTTGCGCAGCCGTTCTTTAGCAGCGGTATGGCTTGCCCAGCCACATCCATACTGTTTAGAAGTGGACTTAGAACTTTCATTTCTTCACCACACGCAATTCCCACCACGCCTTCGTAATGCGTATTTTTCAGAATATTCGGAACACAGGAACCGCCGGGCACCACGTAAACGTCATAGCCCTTATTTCGGGCTAAGCGGTCAGACTGGTTAACTAGGCAGTCTTCTGAACAGTGAGCACATGAATAGGATGGGATATTTGCGTTAAAAACTGCTTTGCAGCGGCCATCTAAGTACTTTCTTGTACAGTGAGAAAGAAAAAGGGCTCTCTTCTTGGTCTGCAAGAACTTGCCTCGTTCAATCCTGTTTACTGCTTGTAAGTCAATAAAATCCTGAAGCAAAACTAAAGCGTCAGAAATATTCAGTCCTGTGGCTTCCTGAATTTTAAACTTCAAAATCATTTCCTGAAGTTTTTTGATTAAGGATCTATGCATGCCCCTTTGGTAACTCACCGTGGCAATCTCGGCGAAAAAGAAATGCGGCAGCTTGGACAGGTCGAAAGTAAACTTATAGGGCATATGCATAAGTATGCAATCATGCTGCTTAAAAAAATAACTGTGTAATTAAATAGAATTCAGGTGAATTATTTTTTCTCGCCGTTAGACCCTAAGAAGTCTCTGATGTTTTTTAGTTCTTCGCGAAGCTGCTTTACTTCTGCTTCAAGGCTGCTGGCTCTTGCTTCTGCATCATGCTTGGCTTTCTCTAGACTGGTTAATAATTCAGGTTCAGAATCGAATTTGTCAAGTTTCTGCTGTAAATCAGCGAGACTGTGTTTAAGCCCAACCTGTATTTCCCTAAGCTTACAAACAAGCTCATCAATTTTCGGTTGCTGCGCCGTCTTCCTGTCGGACTTAATTGCCGTTTGATCCTCACCGCTGCAAACTTAAAGAGAGAAAGGGAGCGGTCAGATGCTTATCTGGAACATCAACCGTTCAACGAGTTCCTTATACCTGTTCCGAATAGTTACCTCAGTTACCTGCGCAATCTCAGCGATTTCCCTCTGGGTCTTCCGTTCACCAGTTAAAACCGAAGCTACATAGCTTGCTGCTGCCGCGATTCCTGTTGGGCCTCTGCCTGAGGTGAGCTTGAGTTCTTTTGCTGCTGCCAAGATTTTGTGTGCGATTTCTTCGACTTTTCCCTGCATGGTCAATTGGTTGGAAAACTTTGTTATGTACTGGCTTGGTCTAAGCGGCGGGATCGAGTAGTTTAGTTCTCTTATGAGGAAACGGTAGCTTCTGCCAACTTCTTTCTTGTTCACATTTGACGCTTGAGCGATTTCATCTAAGGTGCGGGGTAGAGCGCATTGTCTGCAGGCTAAGTAAAGTGCTGCTGAAGTAACACCCTGAATTGACCTGCCTCGGATTAAACGCTCTTTAACCGCTTTTCGGTAGATTACTGAGGCTGTTTCAAGAATGTTCTTCGGTAGATTCAGGTTGTTGGAAATCTTTGTTATTTCAGAGAGCGCAAACGCCAAGTTTCTTTCGGTCGCGTCTGAAACCCGTATGCGTCTCTGCCATTTTCTAAGACGATAAACCTGAGCTTTCTGCCCTGGTGAGAGGCTTTTGCCGTAGATGTCTCGGTCATGCCAATCGATGGTTGTTGATAACCCCTTATCATGGATTGTGTAGGTTAGGGGTGCTCCAACCCTGGTTCTTTTCGACCTCTGCTCATCATCGAACGCTCTCCATTCCGGTCCGCGGTCAGCTATTTTCTGCTGCACCACGATGCCGCAGTCCATGCACACTATTTCCGCTTGTTCGTAGTCGCGCATGAGTCGGGTGCTGCCGCATTCTGGGCATGACTGTATCTTGGGCGGTTCTGCTTTCGCAGACAGGTCAGATTCTTCATGTATCTTGCTGTCTCCAATCATTCATTTTAGCTCCTCTTTGTTTTCGAGAGAAGCAAGTACACTGGCTTATTCACTAGTTTAACCGGGTCACTTACTGTCGGTTTAACCACTGCATAAGGAGCAGACACTGGACCTATAATATCAAACACTTTGCCGATAACTTTGAGGTTTTCATCAACAACTTCTGCGCCGATTTTTGGGGATTTTTCTGTCTTTACTATAATGTTTTTAGATGGAGTTAACGCCCGCACTCTACCCAATTTTTGCAAACGCGCAATTCCCCTCTCGAAAACATGTAGGCAACCGTAGATGTTTATTTAAAGCTTCCTAAAGTGTTTATAAGGGATACGCTAATTCCTTGCGTTTCCGAGTCGAAAGCTTCTTAAAGAAGAAGTGTGGATAAAACTGTGCCTTAAAAGGGTGAGGCTAATATGTCCAAACCGTTTTATGTAAAATATGAAGTACCGAAAGAAATCGTAGATGCAGCCTATGAAGCCCTATCCATTGCTTCTAAATCAGGAGCAGTTAGGAAAGGAACAAACGAAGCAACAAAAGCTGTTGAACGATCCCAAGCAAAACTTGTTATAATAGCCGAAGATGTTGATCCGCCGGAAGTAGTAGCACATCTGCCGCTTCTCTGCGACGAAAGAAAGATTCCGTACGTTTTTGTCCCAGAAAAAATCAAGCTGGGCAACGCGTTAGGCATCGATGTTCCGTGCGCAGCAGCATGCATTCTCAGGGAAGGCGAAGCCACCGGATTAATCAAAGAAATCATCACGCGGATTGATCAGGTTAAACGAGGATCTCAGTAATGAGCAAAGAATCCACTGAAGAACTTATTCCGTCTGAAGTTATTCAAATCATAGGTCGAACAGGAGTTACAGGTGAAATCACGCAGGTTCGAGTGCGCATCATGGAAGGCAAAGACAAGGGCAGAATCATAACACGCAACGTTAAAGGGCCAGTGCGAGTGCAAGATATTCTGATGCTGCGAGAGACAGAAAGAGAAGCAAAGAAAATCACCAGATAAAGGAGAAAAAGTCCATGCCGAAAAACCGTAAATGTTCGTTCTGTGGTGCTGATTTCCCAGCTGGGACAGGCATGATGTACGTTAAAAACGACGGGTCAATTCTATGGTTCGATTCTGGCAAATGCAAGAAAAGCTCCTTGCTATTCAAACGAGACGCACGCAAGCTGAAATGGACCAAGTACTTCGGTAAAGAAGAGAAAGGCAAAGGTTAAACCGAGTCTTCTCGTTCCACCCATTTTTTCAGATTCTATTTGCTATTCGGATTTCTACTTAAAGTTTATTTTGGAATCTTTTTTATTTTCACTCGGTGCTAAAGTGCCCGTTTTCCGCACGAAGAAAGAAGCGTTCGAATGGTTAAAGACAGGTAAAAAAACAATTGACATCCGAAAGGGTGAGCCTTGGCGTGGAGAAATTGCGGTTTACCTGTCAGGTCGAAAAGTGCTGCGCATGAGGATAACGAAGAGGGAAATGGGAAGGATTGAAGAGGTTGTGAGGCCTGATAACTTCAGGTTGGTTATCCCGTCTGCTGTCGCTGTCGGGGAGGCGGTTGCTTATTTGCGTCAGCTTTACGATGGCTACGATGGCGTTTTCACTGCTTATCATGTTGCTCCGCTTGTTTGCTGAGGTTTTTGAGATAGCGAAATAAAATGTTTTTCGACTGGTCAGGCTCTACGTAATTGTATTTTTGCGGTTTTAGTAAAAAATATAATGAAAACGTAACGCTTAAATATAATTAATGCTTGATTGTTTCAGCTAAAATGAGGAATTCGGAATGGTAAGATTTAGTGGTTGCTACACTGCATTAATAACCCCCATGACTTCCAATCGTCAAGTCGATTATGAAGGATTACGTCAACTGGTAGATTTCCAAATAGAACAAGGTGCAAAAGGGATACTTGCCGTCGGCACAACCGGCGAAAGCCCCACCCTAGATTGGAGTGAACACAACAGGGTAATCGAAAAAGTACACGAGTTTGCGAGCCCAAGAGTCTTAACCATCGCTGGAACCGGAAGCAACTCAACTCAGGAAGCCATCGAAGGGACCGAGCACGCGCAGCGCACAGGCGTCAACTGTGTCCTACTCGTCAACCCGTATTACAATGGTCCAAGTTCATTGGAAATTCGAAGGGAATACGTTGAGCCGATTGCAAAGCAGTTTCCAGAGGTTCAAGTTATCCCATACGTTATCCCTGGAAGAACAGGAACCCAACTTTACCCGCAGGATCTTGCCATTCTTCACCAGCAGTACCCAAACGTCAGCTGCGTGAAGGAAGCAACCTGTGATTTGAAAAACGCCGAACTGATAAGGCAGTTCTGCGGCGAAGACTTTGACATCCTCTCCGGCGACGACGACAAGACTTACAACATGATGATTTCACCCGACGTTTCGGCAAGCGGGGTCATTTCAGTCGTGTCCAACGTTGCTCCAAGCTCAGTCGTCGACATGGTTCATTATTTGCTTGATGGGAACGAGGAAGCAGCCAGTGTAATTGCACAAGCGCTCCAACCGCTCTTTAGCATAGTTACCGTGAAGACGCAGGAACCGACACCCTTCGGCAGCGTCGCGTGCAAAGCTCGGAATCCCTTAGCTTACAAGACATTGATGAATGTGTTAGGGATGCCTTCGGGTCCATGCAGGCAGCCTCTTGGGAAAATGACTCGTAGCGGCTTAGAAGTGGTTCTCACGAATGCAAAGAAAGTTTACGAGAGCAACCCTGAAATTCTCCAGCCTGTTGCAGACTACTTTAACGTAGATTTGAAAGACCGATTATACAATGAACGTTACTTAGAGGGGCTCTTCTATGCTTAAGCTGTGCGTAGCTGGCGCCGCAGGCAGAATGGGAAACGCCATCATAACTGAAGCCGTATCCAAAGGTCATCAGATTGTCGGGGCCATTGAAGCACTCAATAACCCATGCATTGGCAGAACCCTAAGAGAACTCGGCGTAACCAATTCAGACACCCAGATTACGGGTTCCGACAGGCTAAAAGAGGCGCTTCAAAACGCAGACACTTACATCAGTTTCACGTCGCCAGCCGCCGAATTGGTAAATATTCCAATCGTGGCTAATCTTCGAAAACGCGTAATCCTAGGCACCACAGGGTTCACACCAGAACAGAACCACGAAGTCGTAAACGCGATGTCAGGCAAAATCCCCGCCGTCTTCTCACCGAACTACTCCGTCGGCGTCAACATCCTCTTCAAACTGGCAGAATCCCTGAAGGCTTTTCCCGAAGGGTTCGATTTCAGCATAAACGAAATACACCATACCGGCAAAAAGGATGCTCCAAGCGGAACAGCCAAGAAGCTTGGGGAAATCGTCGCTAAGACCCGCGGTTACACCAAGGTTGTTTCTGGACGCGAAGGCATTAGCCCACGCCAAGCCGAGGAACTTGAAATTACGGCGTTGCGTGCAGGCGGGGTGCCAGGAATCCACGACCTGATTGTCGCTGGACCATACGAGATGCTTCGGATAGAGCATACGGCGTTTTCGCGAAATGTGTTTGCGCAGGGTGCTGTTTACGCGGCGGAGTGGTTAAGCAGGCAGAGCGAGCCAAGGGTTTACAGCATGGCTGATGTGTTAGGCTTATCTTAAAGGCGAAGCATCTTGGTCAGGGTCGTTGTCAAGTTCGGAGGGGCTGACTTGTCTTCTGGTGAAAAAATCCAGCGGGCAGCCAAGCTTCTGGCGGAAGCACGTTTTGACGAGGCGGTTGTTGTGGTTTCTGCTATGGGTAAAACCACTGATAGCCTTACCCAGACAGCCGCTCGGATAGGCGTTAGTGACGCTGAGTGTGCAGAAATAATTTCTACGGGTGAACGGACAAGTGCCCGAGTTTTCTGTGCGGCTCTGCGTGCCCAAGGGTTGGAAGCTGAAGTGTTTGACCCAGCATACGATAACTGGCCAATTATCACTGACTCAAACTTCCTTAACGCTACACCTGACCTTGAAAAAACCGCTTCACTAACCGCACAGTTCCTCACGCCGCTCCTAGGCAAGGTAATCCCTGTTGTCTGCGGTTTTCTCGGAAAGGATTCTCAGGGCAGGGTCACCACTCTTGGAAGAGGCGGAAGCGACACGACAGCACTGCTAATTGCCCGATGTATATCCGCAGACGAAATCATCCTTGTAAAAGAAACAAGCGGGGTACTGTCAGCTGACCCAAAAATAGTTTCAAATGCAAGATTACTCAACAAGCTGGAAATCCATGAAATGTTTGATTTAGCCCAAGGTGGAGCAAAAATTGTCAAAGCAGGAGCCCTAAAGTACAAGCTGCCAGACCAGAGCCTTAGGATTGTGGATTTTAACTCAGGCAACCTTGCATTGGGCGGAACGGAAATCACTGGGTTCTTCAATCTCAATTCCGCAGAAACCTTAACGCAACAGGGGTTAATTGCGGTGAGCATCGTCTGTGAAGTTAACGTGCAGAACATTCGAGAGGTCTTTTCGGTGCTCAGCAATAAGCCAGTTTACGGTGTTAGTTCTGGAAGAAAATCGGTGACTGTCTTTACTACAGACGGCGACGTGGCTCAAATCCTGAACAAACTGCATAACATACGAGACTTCAAAGCTGTGAGCCACAGAGAAAACGTTGCCATGATCCAAATCAGCGACCCCGACTTCATTGACTCGCCAGGAGGCATCGCAAAAATAGCTAATGCCTTAAGTCAGGCGGGAATCAACATTATAGAGGTTACAACCAGCAAGGCAACCATTAATGTTTTTATCGAAGAAAAAGAAATCAAAAGAGCAAAGGAAGCAATAGAAAATGTCGTATAAGCGAAAAGTAGCAGTCCTAGGCGCAACGGGAGCCGTGGGGCAAAGGTTCATTCAGCTATTGCAAGGACACCCGTGGTTCCAAATTGAGGTGCTTGCCGCTTCAGAGCGGTCAGCAGGCAAAAAATACGGCGAAGCCTGCAACTGGGTAATGGAGACAGATTTGCCGAAGGAGATTGCTGAAATGCCAGTGGCAAACGTTGACGTTGAATCCGTGGAGAAAGCTGGGGATGTTGACATGGTGTTTTCTTCTTTGCCAGGCGACTTGGCGGGTCCAGTTGAATCACAGTTTGCGGCGCTTTACCCAGTGTTCAGCAAGGCAAGTGCCCACAGGATGGAGAAAGATGTCCCGCTGCTTGTCCCTGAAATTAACCCTGACCACGCCGAGCTGATACGGGTTCAACAGAAGCTGCGAGGCTGGAAAGGCTTCATCTCGACTGACCCAAACTGTAGCACAATCCAGATGGCGATTTCGCTCAAGCCGCTGATGCAGTTTGGTTTGAAACAAGTTGTCGTTTCAACCATGCAAGCCCTAAGCGGGGCAGGTTACCCAGGTGTCGCTTCCTTGGACATTATCGACAATGTTGTTCCCTTCATTTCAGGCGAAGAAGAAAAAATGGAGTGGGAAGCGCGAAAAATACTTGGCACATTGAACGGTGCTGCAATCCAGAACGCTGACTTCACGATTAGTGCAAGCTGCAACAGAGTTCACGTGAAAGATGGCCATTTGGAATCCATCTTCGTCAAGACGGACAAGGATCCCTCAATAGAAGAAATTGAAGCCGCGTTCGCCGACTTCAGGGGGGAACCACAGAAACTCAAATTGCCATCCGCGCCTAAGCATCCGATCGTAGTTCGCCATGAGAAAAACAGACCTCAACCCCGCTTTGACCGTGATACAGGCTGTGGTATGAGTGTGGTCGTCGGCAGGATACGTAAGGATCCGATTTTGACCTTCAAGTACATGTGCCTTGGACACAACACGATTCGTGGAGCAGCAGGCGGAGGCATCTTAAGCGCTGAACTCTATGTTGCCAAAGGCTTAGCGTAAAGCCAGAAAGTTACGCAGGTAAAGTAGGTGTGAAGAATGGTTAAGGCAAGGAAGTTTCGTGAGCCGTTGGAAGATCGAAAAGGCAGCTTATTCTTTGACGGCGTTTCCGTTAAAGAGTTAGCCCAGAAATTTGATACTCCACTTTACGTCGTAAGCGAGAAACGTATCAGGGACAACTACAATCGGCTCGTCAACGCCTTAATCATCAACTACAAGTACCTAAGAGTCTACTACGCCGCCAAAGCCAACTCGAACCTAACCGTGCTAAAGGTTCTGCAGTCGCAAGGCGCATACTTGGACACAGTCAGCCCAGGCGAAGTCTTCATGGGCTTAGTCACAGGGTACACGCCTGACCGCATCATGTTCACAGGAACCAGCGTCCGAGACGACGAACTAAAAATGCTCGCAGACGCCAACATAACAGTAAACATCGATTCGCTGTCGGAGCTTGAGAGGCTGCTTCACATCGGGGTTCCGCAGGTTTTGTCGGTTCGAGTTAACCCAGAAGTCGGCGCAGGGCACCACGACCACTGCGTAACGGCGGGTCCAGACTCTAAATTCGGGCTCTGGGAAGAAGAAGCTATACAGGCTTACGCGATTGCGAAGAGGGCAAGAGTGGAGCGCTTCGGCATCCACATGCACATTGGCTCAGGAATCCTTGACG
Source organism: Candidatus Bathyarchaeota archaeon (assembly GCA_963722095.1). Taxonomy (GTDB): domain Archaea; phylum Thermoproteota; class Bathyarchaeia; order Bathyarchaeales; family Bathycorpusculaceae; genus Bathycorpusculum. The sequence goes on from CAVRJR010000001.1 coordinate 423,642, forward strand.
TAGAACCCTACGTGCAGGCAGTCGAACAAGCTGCTGAGCATAGCTAAACGTGTTCACGAGGAAGTAGGCGTGACCTTCGAGTTCATCGATATCGGCGGCGGCTTCGGAGTTCCCTACAAGCCAGAAGACAAAGAGTTCGATTTGGCAACCTTCTCCAGCAAAGTGGTGGCGCCCTTTAAAAGCAAAATTGCTGAGTACGGTTTAGGCAAGCCCTTCTTGTACGTTGAGCCAGGCAGATACCTTGTCTGCGACGCGAGTATACTTCTGACAACCGTCAACACAGTTAAGACAACGCCTTCAAAGAAGTTCGTGGGCGTAGACGCAGGCTTCAACACGCTTGTCCGCCCAACAATGTATGGCTCCTACCACCAAATACTGGTTTCAAACAAGCTTGGAGCCGCAGGCAAGGAAACCTATGATGTGGTTGGCCCATTATGCGAGTCAGGCGACGCCCTAGCCAAAGACCGCGAGTTGCCCGTTATCGAAGAAGGAGACGTGCTGGCGGTACTGAACGCGGGCGCCTACGGTTTCAGCATGAGCTCACAATACAATGCGAGACCCAGAGCCGCCGAAGTCATGATTAGGCAAGGCAAACCCGTGGTCATAAGGCAACGGGAGCAACTTGACAACTTAACTGCTAACCAGCGCACGGAAGAATCAACGTGATAAGCTTCTGGAAGATGCACGGCTTAGGCAACGACTACATAGTAATCGACAACAGAAACGCCGAAATCAGCAGCAGCAAAGCTACGCAGTTAGCTAAGCGTCTCTGTGAACGCCGCTTCTCAGTTGGGGCAGACGGACTCCTTTTGGTTTCGGATTCCAAGGTGGCTGACGCTAAGATGCGGATTTTCAACGCCGACGGCTACGAAGCGGAAATGTGCGGCAACGGAATAAGATGCTTCGCCAAATACTGCTACGAAAACGGCATCGTCCAAAAGAAAGAGTTCGCAGTTGAAACCCTCTCGGGAATCAAGCAGGTCACGCTAACAATCAAGGACAACGAAGTCAAGGCTGTCAAAGTTGACATGGGCGAGCCAAACTGGGAAAGAAGCTCACTCCCCATGGTCGGACAAGGCACCTGCGTTAACGAAAATTTAGAAGTAGGCGGTGAAGCCTTCAGGGTCACCTGCCTTTCGATGGGGAATCCTCACTGCGTCCTATTCGTTGACGATGTAGAAAGTTTCCCAGTTGACCTGATCGGACCAAAAATTGAGAAACACAAAGCTTTCCCTAAAAGAACCAACGCCGACTTCGTCCAAGTCCTAAGCAACAATCAACTGAAAATTCGAGTTTGGGAACGGGGCTGCGGAGAAACCCTAGCTTGTGGGACGGGAACCTGCGCTTCCGTCGCTGCCGCAAACAGGCTTGGGAAAGTCGGAGACAAAGTTACGGTTCACCTGTTAGGCGGCTGCTTGCAGGTTGAAATAGCTGCGGGAAGGCTGTATCTGAGCGGTGCAGCTGAAAAAGTCTTCGAGGGAATGCTGTTTGACGAGGCGTAAACATGACGTTTGAATACGCTGACAGAATTAAACGGTTACCGCCATACCTATTCGCTGAAATCGAAAAAATCATCAAAGAAAAAAAGGCGCAAGGCGTCGATTTAATCTCGCTTAGCATCGGCGATCCCGACCTGCCGCCGCCACAATTCGTTATCGAAGCGCTCAAGCAAGAGGCAGCCAACCCAAAGAACCACAACTACTCTTTCAGCCAAGGAGAACCAGACTTCCGTGAAGCAGTCGCAGGCTGGTACAAGAAACGATTCAGTGTCGATTTGGCTCAAGACCAAGTGGTGGCTCTTTTAGGTTCAAAAGAAGGAATAGCAAACGTTGCCCGAGCCTTCATCAATCCAGGCGACCGCGTTTTGGTGCCTGACCCAAGCTACCCAGTGTACGCTAACGGAAGTACAATCCTCTGCGACGGCAACGTGGTGCCCATGCCTCTTTTGGAGGAGAACGGTTTCCAACCTGACTTTGAAGCCATCAACCCGAAGGGAGCCAAGATGATGTTCCTTAACTACCCGAACAACCCCACCGCAGCCACCGTCGACAAGAAATTCCTAAAGAAAGTGGTGGACTTCGCCAAAGACAACCACTTAATCCTCTGCTACGACAACGCCTACTCGGAAATCACCTACGACGATTATCGTGCGCCAAGCATCTTGGAAGTTGACGGCGCCTTGGATGTTGCCATCGAGTTCCATTCGCTCTCGAAAACCTTCAACATGACAGGCGACCGCATCGGCTTCGCAGTGGGAAACAAGCAAATCGTAAGCGGATTAACCAAAGTCAAATCCCAAATAGATTCTGGACCGCCAGTTTACACACAGAAAGTCGCGGTCAAAGCCTTAGCAGCTTACAAGGGCAAAGAAGCGCCAGACTTCCTGAAGAAAAACAACCAAATCCTACAAGAACGCCGCGATTTGCTGGTTGAGACCCTATGTAAAATCGGTTACAAGTGTGACAAACCCAAGGCAACGTTCTATGTCTGGGTAAACTGCAGAGGAGACTCGATGAAGTTTGCGACAAAGCTGCTTGATGCTGGGGTGGCTGTGACACCGGGAATTGGCTTCGGAAGCCATGGCGAAGGCTACGTGAGGATAACCTTTACGCAGCCGAAAGAGCGCATAGTTGAAGCCTGCGACAGGATAAGCAGGGCTTTCTAACTTTTCGTAAATCTTGCTTTAGCTGTACCGAAAGCGGAGGCTTTCAAGGTAAATTCTGCTCGTTAATACGGTATATATTAAATATTGGATGTATTAATCCTTAAAGTCAGTAAATATGTTGGTGTTTTAGCATGGAACGCAGAATAATGTCTTTGGGCAGATCTTCAATGGTGATTTCGCTTCCAAAAAACTGGATGACTCTAAATGAATTAAACAAGGGAGATGTGGTTTCGTACGCAATCCAACGTGACCGTTCATTAGTTGTTTATCCAGGGGCAGAGAAAAAGTCGCCGCCCAAAGAGACAACAATTAAGGTCGGACACAACGATGATGAAACATTAATAACCCAAAAAATCATTGGGTCATTTTTGAACGGGTACTCTGGAATCACCCTCGTAGCAGAAAAAATCCTCTCCGTCCCCCAGAGGAAAGCCATACGGTACATCGCAGGCAGGCTTTACATGAGAATAATGGAGTCGGATTCAAGAGGAGTTTACCTTCAAACGTTAACTGACGAATCAAAAGCTTCACTTGACCAAGCAGTACAAAGAATGCATCTAATATCCCACTCCATGTGTGAGGATGTCTTCAACGCTTTGAAAACCAATGATGTCTCACTTGCAAAATCTGTTTTTTCACTTGACGATGACGTGGACCAGTTCCACTTCCTTATCACCAGAATACTGCGGAGCGCGGCTCAAAGCCCAGTTTTAGCTAACGAACTGCGTTTGGACCCGCTTGACTGCATGGACTACCAATATCTGTCCGTTTTGATCGAGCATGCAGCAGATTACGTGGCAGACATAGCCCGACACATCATTATGATAGATGGAATCGGAGAAAAAATCCCCAGCAACCTGCTGGAGCTTATGTCCGCTGAAGGAGAGGAGGTCGTGGATTTGTACATTAAAGCCGTCAACGCTTTCTTCCAACGTGACGCTGACTTTTCAGTTGAAATAATGAAACAGACCAAGAGAATTGAGAAGCTAGATCAAGAAATCGCAAACACAACTTTCCTGAGCCACCAAAAACCCGAGTTAATCTGCGCCGTATGTTCGATTAGAGAAGACATAAAGAAAATTGCTTTCTATGCAGCAAACATCGCGGAAGTTACGGTGAACCACGCTTTCAAAGTTTCTACGTAAAAAAAGAAAGAACCCTATGCGGGTTTCTTTGTTGATTGATAGTTCAGCGTCATCGCCAGTTTTGCAGGTAGCATGTCTTTTTCCAGCATTTTTCTCGCCATAGGTAGCGCTACGTTGAAGTTGTAGACTTCTTTGCCGTTGCTTCGTGCATCACGCAGCATTTCTTTCTCAACTTTGTGTTTCAAGTCGCCTACGCTTAGAGCGCCGATTACGAATATTCCAGGTAGCATTTCTTTCATGTCGTCTTTGAGTTCTATTCCTTCTACTCCGAAGGGTGGAACTGCGTTGATGTCAAGTAGGACCTTCATGTGTTTAACGTCTTTGAGCATTTCTTTGTCGATGATGCGGACTCCTTTGATTCCTGCGCACATGATTACGTCAGCTTTCTGTATGATGTCGATTTTTGAAGCTGGTGTCGGGGCGAATATGCCTTGAACTTGTACTCCGTGGTCTTTGGCTAAGAGTTTCCCAATGCTTTCTGCATGCTCTTTTCCGTCAGCGCGTTTCGGGTTCAGGCTGGCAATCATTACCTTGCAGCCAATCTTAGCAAGAAGAACAGCTGCTATTTGGCCGACTGCACCAGTTCCCATGATGGCGCATGTTTTGTCTTTTAGTTCTCCAAGTTTGTTTGTTACCAACGCGTTTTCTGCTTTCGCAACCATTGCTGCTGCGGTGGTGTAGGCGCCTGCGGGGTCAATTATTATGCTTGTTTTGAACGGTGGGAACATTGAATCTTTTACTGCTTGAAAGACTTCTTCGGCTCTTTCGGCGTTTTTTCCTCCGATCATGAAAGCTGTGTGTTTAACGCCTTTGGGTCCTCTGGAAAGCAATGCGTCTTGAGTGATGTTTTTTGCGTCTTCTGGATTCACGTTCTCGTAGGGTATGACTGCGTCGTAGCCGACGTCGTATGCCATGCAAATGTCGAATGGGCTTGCTTTCACGTCAGTGTCTATGTAGAACAGCAGGTATGGTGCGTCTTCTGCGCCTTTTCCCATGGTTGGCTTGACTTGAATCTGGATTGACTCCAGCCAGTTTTCCATCTCATGTGAGGACGGTACTTCTGTGCTTGCCGCGATAACTTTCTTTGAGAGCTTGGCAGTTTCAACTTTCACATTCATTGATTCGAGAATTTGCTTTATCCCAGTCATGTGCTCGGGGCTGCAGATGTGGAGGCAGGTGATTTCTTCTTTCCCTTTGATTTCTCTTGCGTGATTCAGAATACCCATTGCTATCCAGCTTTCTCTAATTGAGAAATTGACTTCTTTTAGATGTTCTTCTATCTCGAATTGGAGGCTTTGGCCGAGAGCGATCATGTATTCTTTTTCCATTGACTCGTCTTTCTGCTTTGGCATGTTGTCCAAAGCTTTTAACAGGTCATTTAGTGAGTTTATTTTCTTAGCGATAACGTCTCCGATGTAGTCTTTCGCGGTTGCGTCAATGTCTACAGCGAAGTAAGGTATGTTGCTTTTACGTAAAATATCAGTAGTTATGCTTCCGTCAACTTCTTCCTTTGAACGATTGCCTTGTTCATCAGTGACGAAATCTACGTTGACTTTGCTTACCAAGTTTTCGAGAAACTTGTAGAAACCTATCGACGGCTTCAGCAAGGCTTTGACTGAGTTCGAGTTTGCTGGTGGCTCGGTAACCCAGAATTGTTCGTTGTATTCCTTTTCCAGCAGTAAGACGTTAAGTTTCTTTTTTTCTAAAGGTTTTAATTCAAGAGTTTCCATTTTTCTTAACCTCTACCTTTCTGAAGATAGCAACCGCGGATATATACTTAGTCGAAATACGCTATGTAAAGTTATATATGGTATATACAAGCAACCGACTCACGATATATCGGCATATACCGCATATACAACAAGAACAAAGGACAAAACGCCAGATGCATAATGCCAGAAAAGTTTCAGGAAAAAAGAAATTAAGAAAGACACTCAAGCATTGTTCTGAGTGTAGCTTTCTTCGTCAAAAGTTGGGGCAGCCATCAGTTTAGTCTTGTATTTCAGTTTGCCATCCTTTGCATGAGGCTTTCTTAACAGTTCATCAGTGTATTTTTCGATTTCACGCGCTTCTTCAGCCAATCTTGCAGCTGCCTGCGCCACCTCATGGGCGGAAGCCACAAGCGGGATGTATTTTTCGCTTTCCTTCTCGATGAAGCATGCCAGAGTGTTTATGTCAGCGACCTTCTCCGCCATTCCATAGGCAGCTATCGCTTTGGCCTTCGCGTAGGGATTGTTGAAGAATATTTGGTCTCGGATGGTTGTGATATCGATGACCAACTTGGGCAGTATGGGTGGTAATCCAGCTTCGACAGCGTAAATAACTTTGTCAATCTCCTGATACACAATCCGATAGACGCCCGTTATTGCGAGGACTTTGTTTATGTTTGAGTTGAAAATTGCCATTTCAATCGGGTCTAAGAATTCTTTTCTTGCCCCGATGAGTGGGTCGCCCGTGATTATGATGTAGCCTAAACCTTGTTTTTCAATGTCTCCTTTGATGCGTTTGCCAGGAGAATCAGTTATGACTATGCAGGGTATTTTTCTGCTAGCCACTGCCTCTCGGGCTTTGGATGGACCAGGCAACGCGGTGTTGGGTGATATTATGACCATGACTTCTGGTGTAAATTCGAAGATTTTAGGCAAGGCATCTTCGACGTCGTCGGCTCCCATTTTTGAACCCGTTGTTACAGTTCGGACTTTGATGTCTCTTCGATCAGCTAATTCGTCCAATAGAAGCTCGAGACATGGTGATGTCCCAATATTTCCACATTTGAAAATTCCAATTTTTTTTGGAGTTGGTTGTTGTTGCGGTTCTGTCAATTGAACTTTCCCCTAAATGGTAGGAATTTTATGCTTTGCTGAGCATTTAAAAGTTGTCATATTCTACATTTTTGAAAAATGTTTTGAATTGATTTTTTTTCTGTAGGCGTTTTAGTGTTCGAAAAAGCAAGAGAACTTGTTTTCAACCTGAAAAAAGGGCAAATGCCAAGCCTTATTGAACCGAAAGAGCAGGTAAATCGGGAAGCCATTTTTATCTTGGGAAAACCTGAATCTGGTTGTTAACCGTAATTTTTTAATAACTTAGCCTTCAAAGGTGTAGTTAAATAGACTTTGATTGAGGGAACGTGTTTGTCGTTAAATGAGAATTTAGAGAAGCTTACCAACGCCTGCGGAGTAACGGGCAGAGAAAGCGAGGTCAGAGAGTTGATGATTAGGCTCATGACCCCTTACGTTGATGAGATAGTTGTTGATAACCTTGAAAACGTCATAGGCATCAAAAAAGGCAAAGAAAAATCCACCAAAATAATGCTTGCTGCTCACATGGATGAAATTGGGTTAATGGTAAAAACAATCACCAAAGACGGATTCTTGCAATTTGCCAAGATGGGCGGAATAGATGATCGTATCTTACCCGCTCAAATGGTCACAGTTTTCTCGAAAAAAGCCTCTTTCCCAGGCATAATCGGCTCAAAACCGCCCCACATTCAAAAAGAGGAAGAACGCAAAAAAATCATTGCCGCAGACGAACTTTTCATCGATGTGGGAGCAGAAAACCGTGAAGACGCCTTAGCGATGGGTGTTGCAGTCGGCGACCCAGTGGGCTTCAATATAAAATACACACCGTTAGGCAGGGAAGTTGCCATAGCCAAAGCTTTCGATAACCGAGCAGGCTGCGCCGCAATGATTGAAACCCTCAAGCTACTTGAAAAAACCGACCAAACAATCTACGCGGTGGGAACGGTTCAGGAAGAAGTAGGTTTGCGCGGCGCCGGCGCGGCAGCTTTCAAGGTTGACCCAGACGTGGCGATAGCGCTCGACGTGACCATAGCAGGCGACGTCCCAGGCGTAAGAGAATATGACTCAAGCGTCAAGATGGGAAAAGGTCCAGCGGTTACAATTTCAGATTCAGGCTTGATTACTCACCCAAAGGTTCTGCGTTGGCTCCTGGATTCAGCAGAGGAAGAAAAAATCCCCTTCCAGATTGAGACAGGATTGATGGGTTCAACGGATGCGGCGCGTATTTCCTTAACAAGGCAGGGAATCCCAAGCGGCAACGTGTCAATTCCAACACGGTACATTCACAGCCCAGTAGGCATGCTCAGCTTGAAGGACATTGAAAACTCGGCGAAACTCACCGTCGCCGCGATACAAAGAACATCACGATACTTCTAAAGGAGACGAAAAAACTTAACGGCAAATCAGCCAATCGTTGAAAAAGGGGTCAAAACCTTTCAAAGTGGATACAACTGCGCCCAAGCCGTTTTGCTGACTCTTTCTGAGCAGATTGATCCCAAATCTAAAAACGAGTTAATCCCGAAAATTGCAGCTGGATTCGGCGGTGGCATGGGACGATGCGGATCCGTTTGCGGTGTCTTAACAGGCGCCATCATGGCTGTCGGAGTCAAGTATGGGTCAAACGACGCAGGACGTGAAAAACAGGCAAAGGCTTACGCTTACGCGAACAAGCTGTACAAGCAATTTGAGAAGCAGCATGGGACAGTTTACTGCAGAGATTTGATAAAATATGATTTGTCTAATCCTGAGGAAGCGGCTAAAGCTCGGCAAGAAAAGGTGTTTGAAAAGGTTTGTGTTAACCTGCTTAAGGATGGCATAACAAGTTTCCTTGAACTTGAAAAGTAGGCGCCGTCGCATTCAGCGAAAGTGTTTTTAGCTCTTCGCCTCATTGAATAGGACAGTGACGCGTAAGATGGATGCCACCCAGAAGTTTGCCGGAAAATTCGAGTTTTTAGAACACACCGCTGACGTTTACATTCGAGCGTACGGAAAAACGATGGAGGAAGCCTACGCAAACTCCGCGCTTGCAATGTTTGAGGTTATGACTGACAGCGACAAAATCGCTCAGACCCAGCAGGAAAACCTTCAGGTGGAAGCTGAAGACCAATACGCGTTGCTCTACAACTGGCTCGAAATGTTGCTTGTAAAGTTTGAAACTGAGGGAATGCTTTACTCAAAATTTGAAATAACCGATTGGAAAGAAACTGAGGAAAATTTCAGGTTTAAGGCAAAAGTTTGGGGCGAAAAATATGACCCCAAGAAGCACCCACAGAGAGTCGGCGTTAAAGCTGTAACTTACCATAGAATGATGATAATCAAAGAAAAAGAAAGCGCTGTCTTAGAGTTTATTTTGGATATTTAGACGAACTTTCGTTTTTTCAGTTCCTCTATCATCTTGTCTACAACTGGCTCTGGCGGCTGATCAAGGGTTCTGGTTTTTGAGACTACTAAGGGCACTTTTTTCTTTTCAAAGTACTCCAACAGCGGTTTTGCCTGTTCCTTGTAGACCTGCAACCTTTTCTTTATAACCTCGGGAGTATCGTCTGAACGCTGATACAGCGGTCCGCCGCATTTGTCGCAGACACCTTCAACCTTCGGTTTTAGAAAGCGGGAGTTGTAAACAGTTCCACAGTTGCGGCAGATTCTGCGGCTAGATAATCGTTCTATGATAAGCCAGTCGGGCACGTCAAGCATCAATATGACGTCAATTTTAGTGATGGCTTCGAGGGCTTTGGCCTGTTCAAGTGTGCGTGGGAAACCGTCCAAAATGAAACTTTTCCCTTTCGGAATTGTGGTTAAATGTTGCTTTAGAACTTCTATTACAACATCGTCTGGAACTAAAAGTCCCTTTTCCACATAACCTTTGACTTTTTTGCCCAGTTCTGAGTCTTTCTTGATTAATTCACGGAAAATGTCGCCTGTCGCGATTGTTTCAACGCCAAGCTTTTGTTGAAGCCTGCTTGCGTAGGTGCCTTTCCCAGCGCCTGGTGCACCAAACATAACAGCGTTCAATTTTCTCTTTGCCCCTGTTAGTCTCTTGCATAGGGAAGAACTTGCATAATAAGTTTTACGAGCTCCCTTGCCTCTACGGAAACGTTTATGCCATGAAAACGCCTATCAAACGTGGCAAGGTGAAGATTTGCATACCCAAATGATCGGGAAAAACCTGTATCAAATTGAGTTGGAACCCGGGGGATTCAAAAACCTCATCTGCAGCTACGTTTTGAAAGGAACCAAAGTTACGCTTGTCGAGTCTGGACCCACCTCTTCGGTGCCAAGGCTCGTTGAAGGACTAAAGGAACTCAACGTGAGGTTTGAGGATGTCGAATATGTCGCGGTTACCCATGTTCACTTGGACCACGGCGGCGGCGCAGGCACACTGCTAAAGCTTCTTCCCAACGCAAAAGTGCTCGTGCACCCGAGAGGCATGCCACACCTGGTTGATCCCCAGCGGCTCTGGGAGTCCGCACAGTCGATTTTGGGGTATGTGAGCGGAATCTTCGGCAAGCCCGAACCTGTCCCGAAAGAACGCATAATACCCGTCTCAGAGGGCTCTTTTGATTTAGGCGGCGACGCAAAACTACAGGTGTACGAGACACTTGGTCATGCTTCGCATAATCTTAGCTTCTTGGAAACCTTGAACGGCGGCGTGTTCCCTGGGGATGCCGCGGGCACCTACTTTCCCGAATTTGATGTTGTAATTCCGACGACGCCCCCGCCTTTCCGCTTAGACGCGGCGCTTGCTTCTTTAGATAAACTAGTCAGCCTCAAACCAGCCGCCCTCTATTACAGCCACTTCGGCAAAGCCTCCGACGGCGTCCAGCGACTAAAAGATTACAAGGCTCAACTTCAACTCTGGGGAAAAATCGCGAAAGAAGGCGTCAAAGAAAAACAAAGCTTTGACCAGATTTGCGAAAGAATACTTCAAGAAGACAAAGTCATGAATCGACTCGCAGGCTACTTGAGTGCTCACCCAATTTACTCCATAACAGCGCTGGGAAACACCGTCCAGGGATTTGTTGACTACGCAAAATCACTGCAAGAATAGCGATTGTTAAGATTCTTGCGCAAAAACTGGACTCGACCCCTTGCGAAGGAAGCCTTTAAGTCGCAACTGATTTATTTCAGCAATCCCCTTTTTGAGTCTGGTGAATAATTTTGGGTGAATCCGAAAGCAGGTATACGCCAGAACAAGTTCCACTGGAAAAAATAAACGATTATTCCTGGCGTATTCCAAAATACAAGGCGGGGATGCTTGTTCCCGGCATAGTTTTTGCTAACGAAGCACTTTTAGAGAAAATGAAGACCGACAGAACCCTTTGGCAATGTTCAAACGTGACTCATCTGCCTGGAATCTACAAACACGCAATAACGCTGCCCGATGGACATGAAGGCTACGGCTTCCCAATCGGCGGAGTCGCAGCAACCGACTACGAAAACGGAGTGATAAGTCCCGGCGGAGTCGGGTACGACATAAACTGCGGTGTCCGACTTTTAGCGACAACGTTGACGGAAGCGGAGATTCGACCCAAGCTGGCGCCTCTCGCCGAAGCTATTTTCCGCAACGTGCCCTCTGGGCTTGGAAGCCGCCGAAAAGACCTTTCAATATCCAGCAGCGAACTGGACCACTTAGCGGTTGAAGGCGTACAGTGGCTTATCGAACGAGGCTTCGGATGGCCTGAAGACGCAGACCACTGTGAAGAGAGCGGTTGCATGCCAAACGCAAACCCCGATAAAGTGTCCCAAACCGCCAAAAGCCGAGGTTTAACACAGATCGGCACTTTGGGTTCAGGCAACCACTTCCTAGAAATCCAAAAGGTAGACAAAATCCTCGATCCGAAGACGGCGAAGGCGTTCGGGATTACTCACGAAGGGCAAGTTACAGTTATGATTCACTGCGGGTCCAGAGGGTACGGACACCAAGTCTGCAGCGACTACCTCAGAGTAATGGAGCACGCAGTAACAAAATACAAAATCACTTTACCCGACCGCGAATTAGCCTGCGCCCCCGGAAACAGCAGCGAAGCCCAAGATTACGTTCAAGCCATGGCATGCGCCGTCAACTACGCCTTCTGCAACCGCCACGCAATCATGCATTGGGTCCGCCAAAGCTTCCAGCAGGTCTTCCATGAACCAGCGGAAAAATTCGGGTTAAAACTCGTCTACGACGTATGCCACAACGTTGCCAAAGCTGAAACGCACAACATTGACGGCGCCCAAAAGAAAGTTTGGGTTCACCGCAAAGGAGCCACAAGAGCCTTCCCAGCGGGGCACCCTGACGTCCCAGCAGACTACCGCGCCGAAGGGCAGCCAGTCCTTATCCCGGGCAGCATGGGCACAAGCTCTTGGGTTCTGGTTGGTTCGCAGAAAGCCATGGATTTGACTTTTGGTTCAACTGCCCATGGAGCTGGAAGAATGATGAGTCGGTCGGCAGCGAAAAGGCAGTTTTGGGGCGGAGATATAAAATCGGGTTTAGAGAAGCGGGGTATCGTAGTCCGTGCGGCAAGCACCTCTGTTCTGGCTGAAGAAGCTGACCCGGCATACAAGAACGTGGATATCGTAGTCAACGTCAGCGACAAGGTTGGAATCGCCACAAAAGTTGCCAGGCTTGTTCCGCTTGCAGTGGTTAAAGGATAAGCCTTAACCGCCCGATTCTTTTCATTTTCGCTTTTTCTCGGGTCTTTTTTGAGGTGTTTTAGAGCAAGTATGGGATGAAATCGAAGGCACAATACGCCAGTTGACACCCAAGCGAAGCAACCGAAAGGCTATTTCAGGCAAAAAAAACGCAAAAGCAACTGAAAATTAATATGCCTAAAAAAGCACTATTCTTTAAGCGATTTTTGCTTTCGCCCAGGGAAGGTTAGATTCGTTGAAGGATGAATGCGGGATCTGTGGCAGAGTTCTAAGAACAACTTACATGCGTAAGTGTCAACGCTGCCAGAAACTGTACTGCCGCGACTGCATGGTACCCGACGTTTCCACTGGCGACCCCACCGCAATGTTGTGCCTGCATTGTGCAAGGCGAATCGTCTCGCCAAGGTCAGTTTCCAAATACGAGGGACTTGAACGCCACCTGAAGTTCCGAGCCGCCTTCACGAGTTTGGTAAAGTTGCCTTTTGCAAGAATAGACGGTTTAATCGGGAGCAACCTCCCAATGGCTGCCTACAAGGATGCGGCATGGTGGAGCAACACGTCGTCTAGCGCTCACGCTAAGGCTTGGTTGGAGGCTGGGTGGGAAATGCAGGAAGTTAACCTCAAAGAAGGCTACGTCGTATTCAAAAAAGTGCTCAGTATCCCATTCAAGAAATCCAAGCAGCGCAAACCTGAGATAAACAAGCCATTTACCCCTGTACCCGTGCATCTGCCAAGGTCAAAGGTTCCGTCTAAAACCAAAGTGTCAAAGCTCTACGCCAGAATCAAGAACATGGAAAGGCAGCGAACGGAGCCAAGGCAGATAAGAGGTCTTAAAGGCAGACCACGACATTAGACAAACCTTTTAGGTTTCAAACAAGCAACTAAATCCCAAGTCCACAAAGGGTGCCTTGGTTGCTTAAGCGAACCTTCAATTTAGAAATCGACAAAGCATATGCAGACTTGAAATCTACCCTTATTCAGCGAGGCTGCAAAATAGTTTCCGAAGAAGCCCCAAAACACCTCGTCGCCAAGCAGGGGTCACTTTGGGGAATGTCACCCGCTACAGCCAAAAAAACCGTGGACGTCGCATTTACCTCCGCCGATTCAGGAACGGAAGTTGCCAGCGTTTCCCGCATCAGCTCAGACTGGAAAAACCTAACCATAGTCGGCTGCGCCTTAGCTGCTGTTCTGGTTGGCGTATGCCTGTGGATGGCTCTCGACCTGACCGCATTCATGAGCACTGGCAAAGCTTCTTTTTGGAGTTGGTTAGCCGCCGTTAACGGAAACGTGGATGTTTCAGCCGCTCAAGCTTTCGTTAACCTGACCAAAGCACTTGCCGTCTTCCTTTCGCTCATCATAGTCTTAGAAATCGCAGTATTCGTCTACACATACAGGGGAATCGACAAGTTCGCACAGGAAACCTTCGACGCGCTAACAAACAAAGAAAACACCGCCAATACACCTAAACAGTAAAGGCGGTTAGGCTTCAGCTATTTTTTTACCGCAGTTCTCACAGTACACCGCGACTGATTTATTGGTTGAGCCGCAATAAATGCAGAATTTGGCCTTGCTTAAATCTGCCTGCTCCGCCTTTGGCGCGGTTGGCTCTGGAAAAACAGTTTGCAGAGGAGCCGTCTTCGACCCGATTCTCATTGGTTTAACAACCACGGCGATGGAGATACCTATTGCAGCTATAATTAATACGAAAAGTATGGGTTGGTCTGAAATCAGGTTTAACGAAATGGGCGTTACAGGTTCGATTGTTGGTGCGGCGACTGTGGGCAAAGGTTCAATGGTCTGGTTCGGTACAAGGGTCGGCGCGTTAGGGTCGTACGGCGCATAAGACGGAATCGGCGCAGTCAGTGACAGGGACGGGTAATTTACAATGTACTGCTTACTTGTGTCTATCGGGTAAACGTAGGCGCCTACACTGTTAAATTGGGTAGGCAGTTGACCGACCGTGAATCCCTCGCCTGTTGTCTCGCAGTAATAGTAGCTTTGGTTATTGTACGTCCAGAATGTGCCTCCAAGGTTGTCGCCCAGCAACCCGACTGCCAAATGGTCTGGAGGATTAATGAAAATCGCGTCGAAACCCGTCATCAGCAACAGCGTTGCAAAAAGGATCGAGTGGCTCTTGCAGTCACCAATGTTGTCGATTAAGGTTTCAACTGGGAACCTCGGGTAATCTTGGTAGCCTGTGCTGTTCAGGTCAGTGGCGTACGGTATGCTTTGAACGAAAGCCAGGGCAAAGTTTGCTTCCTGAAGTGAACTGTACCCCTCCTGAGTAGCTGTTTCGTTTATCCTCTCTGCCAAGCTTTGCAAGAAAGAATCTTCTGTGGTGGTAAAGTATCCGAAGCCTGAAAGCTGGATTTGCGACCGCACCGATACTGGAACCGCATCGTACGCATCATACAGCGCCGTGGGGATGGTTAGGTTCCATGTCCAAGTTTCGCCGCCGTAGTTCCAGCTGAACTCTTGGCTAATATTTTGGGTTTGGTCTTGAGTTTGAGCGTTGACAATTACAAATGGCTGAATGACTGGGTAACAAGCAAGAAACACAAAAGCAAAGATAACCAAAAAGCTCAGCGGCTTGCTGTGCAGCAGGGACCTACTCATTCATTCATCAACATCCGTTACATGAACCATACATTCATTTTTAAAACTATTCCCAAATTTCCTTCAGCTATGAACTGTCGAACGCTTATGCCAAGTTGAAAAGCTGTATGCACCTAGCGTTAGCAGGCAAACTAGGACTATAACCTTCAGGACAGCGAAGGCTTGCAGCATCGACAGAACAATGAGGGCTGCTGGAAGAGGAAGCAACAGGAAATAGATGAAGCCTACCAGCCCAATTCGGTTGCCAACGCTTTCTTTCTTAACGAAGCCTCTCCCGAAAAACGCGCCCGCTAACCTTCCGAAGCCGCTTGTGCAAGTTTTGCATTTGTAGCAGCTACTGCAGCCTAGCCTGCGAAGGATGGCGTAGATTACTATGGCGTCCAGTATCAGGTAGAGCCAACTGTAGATTATTGTGTAGAAGAGCACGCCGAAGAACGCTAGGAAAACCCATGCGATAAGAGCAAGGTTCCCCAGAATCAGGAGTTGACGTGTGAATTCAACTTTTTCTTCGCCCAAAGCCGATGCCCAACAATTTTAGGTTGAATCTCGCTTATTAGTTAGCCTATTCTCCAGCCCAGCTTGCGCATGAGCTTCGAGAAGTCTGTTGATGCAGCGGCGCTATTTTGGCTGCTTGATTATGCCGTAGCTTTGCTTTTTCCAAGCATCCCTGAACTTGTTGTAGTAATCTATCGGCTGAAAAACAGGCGCGTAGGTCAGCTGCCACTCCAACCCGCATTTGCAGCAAGCATAAACTTCTTTTTTGTATACATTCGCCAAAATCTGCAAGAGTTCCTTTCTGCATTTGGGGCAGTAGTAGGGTCCGTTAACCATTTGTTTTGCGTCTTTCGTCAAAATCTTCATTCGGCTGCCAGGAACCTTACTTGTACCTTTAACTGAACCCATCTTTCCAACCAAATCCAACATATTAACCGTAAACCCACAAAGATATACCATTCCATCGGCAGCCAAGGTTTCCAAGGGGAAAAGGCACTCTTTTTCGTTGTTCACCCAAGAAGAATCTGGAGATAGCCGTCTTCTCGCGGATTGACGTCACCCTTTTTTAGCCCGACGACGTCAGCAACCCAGAAAACTTAAATTACGCTTGAGCTATGAGCTATTCCAGCACAGTGCGGTCGTCGTCTAGTCTGGTTTAGGACATTAAACCGCCTATAACCATGGGCGGTATGTAAGCCTTCCAAGCTAATGATCCCGGGTTCAAATCCCGGCGACCGCACCAAACTTCTTTCATCTTTACCCAAGATTGTAAACATTAAAACTTTTAAACTTTAAACTTTTTTTTATCTTGAAGTTTACCTTTCATCATCCATTTTTAGCCATTCACCAAAGAGGTTATCGGTCAATCTATAAACGCCTCTTTCCTTTCTCAGAATGATGCCTTTGCCGATAAGCATGTTTAGTGAGTAGCCCACCGTGTCCTTATCCATGAACTGCTGCACTGCAATCTCACTTGGTTTGATGCCTGGGACTCGGGAAAGCGCTCTTAACACCTTAACCTCAGAGGGTGTCAAGTCATCAACGAATTCCTTGAAAGAAAATTCGCCTTCTTTTTGAAGAACTGTATTAACTATTCTGGCTATTTTTTCTGAATCAAGCTCCTTTAGTCCTTCCTGCTGAATTTCACTACCAATTAGCTGTAGGTTGTAAGGAATACCGCTTGTAATTTGGTGGAGCTGTTCAAGTACAGTTTTGCTCGTGAATCTTACGTCTGGGAGATAGTGTTGGAGGAACTCTCTAAATTCATATTCATCAAAGGGTTCGATTTCACGCAAGAGTAATTGCTTATAGAATGGTGCACTCTGTTTGGCCGCAAGATTTTTCATAGTCTGGCGATACGAGCCTGAAATAACGAGTTTTGTACACTTAAAGTCCTCATAAAGTGTCCGCATTAACTTGATACTGCTGAGGCCAATTTTCTGATTCCTCGTCCCACATGTAAGTTCCACCATTGAAGGAAACTCATCAATAATGAGAACAGACGTCGTTCCTGTCATCTCTCCAAGATGTTCAATCAGCGAAAAACATCCTGTCAATGCAGCGTCAACATCCGTCGTTTCTCTCCTTACGTATGATATTGAAAGCTCAAGATCATTCGCAACTTGAGCCGATAGTTTTAGGCTCTGCAGAAATCTGGATAGCGCTGCTTTGCCAGTTACAAGTAGCTCTTCAAACTTGAACTTGGTAGGTAACCTATCTTGATACGCGTTAATTGCAGCACGATTCAAAACCTTAACTAGTTCATCTATCGTGTTAGGTGAAACGCGCCATATCGACACATAGATTACGCGTACTTGTTTGCATTCGCCTAATCTGCGTTCAACTTCTTTTAGAATACTAGTTTTCCCAACCCTCCTGACCCCTAAGAGTGAGAAGCCAATCTTGTTTTTGGATGTTAGCTGCTTGACTAACTCTGAGGTTATCTCTTTTCTTCCCACAAAATCGTCTGCCGTGGCAGGAGTAAGAGTGAAAGCCATTTTTTCCCAACCTTGTAAGTATTACAACTTTTAAACTTTAAAATGTTTGGGACTAATACATTCGCCCAACAAAACAACACCTCCCTTAACTCATAAAATAACATTTGAGGCTTACCTTCCAAGCTAATGATCCCGGGTTCAAATCCCGACGACTGCACCAACCCTCCAATTTTCCCTTTTATCAAATGCAACCCGATCTGTGCTCTGATTAATGCCATATTGGCTTAGAGACAAAACATTATTTCTGTTATCATTTACATAAACAAATCTTTTATCCAACTTAAGCTTAAGAAGACTCTGGGCACCGCTTTTTCCTTTTTGAAGAATCGCGCCCCATAAGGAGAGAAAAAAAGACATGGTGAGAATATATCTTGATTTAGAAACTTATCGTCCGAAGAAAGAGAACGCCTTCATTGACGAAAAGATTATTTTGGCTGGAATGGTCATAGACGAGACTTCATACAACGAGAACAGCTTAAGGCAAAAAATTGACCCAATTTACATAAGCGAATGGAATGGATTCAATGAATGCCAAATAGTGGCTAAAGTCCAAGAAATTATCAAAGAAGCACAAGCAACTCACAACTTTACCGTGTTAAGCGGTTATGGCATGAACCGAAAGTGCATGAAACACTCAAACAATTCCTTGAAAAGAATGGCCAGAAGACAATTAACGACAGAAAAGCTATGATTGACCTTAGCATCACAGCTCTCAGAAACAGCATTGTTCATTTTTCAAGGTCAGCTTCGACTTACCAAAATGGCGAGTTTATGGTCCCCAGACAAAATCAGCAGGTTGTATGGTCAAAACAGCCCATGAAGGAAGCATACGAAACATCAGGAAAACTACAAAATGACATCACAGAAACGGAGAAAATCATTAACGACACTCACGTTTACCTTATTCAGCAATATGAAGATTTTTTAACCACAAATAAAATAGCGGTTAACAAGTGAAGGAGGCGATGTAGATAACAACCTGTCCAGATTGCGGTTCAACGCTTGTTGAGGAAACCATTATGACATCCAAGGGGCAAACTAATAATTCAGGTTCTGCTGATGCACGCCTAATTACATACACGAAAATTCTGAAATGCCCAAAATGCCCGTACAGAACGTTTGGCTAAGTTGACCTGCATCTTACACGCCTATTTCCTGCGAAAGCCCACTTCTAAGTTTAGCAAGATAATCCGCGTACTTCGGGTAGAACCCATCTGCCTGCTTGAGTAAAGCGGTGTAATGCTTTGCCCCGATTTTCTTTGGTACGCCTCCCTCGATAAAATCCGCAACGCTTTCAGAAACGTTAAATCCTTCGCTAATCATCATGCCAAACGCCAATTTGCGGAGATATTTAGGAGACAGGAACCCCATTTTGTAAGCATAATGCGACCCTGCGCATTCTATTGCTTGTCAGCGCCAGTTTTCCCGACTCTGATCCAGCTCATGGATTATTCGCTTATATTCTTCCTCTCCAACAACTTTGCCTGCTTTCAGTCGAGGAAGGGGCTTCATGTAAATTGTTCCCTCCTCTTCTTTAACGTCCAAGGGTGTTCCCTCTTCTAATCCAAGCTTCAGCCTAATCGCAGAGGGTATTGTAACCTGTCCCCTCCGACTAACGCGAACTCTGGTCGGGTTACTCATGGATAGAGGTATTGTAACCCAAAGTTAAAAATTTTTAGAAAAACGATCCCTTGCCTCGAAAAATCCGGGTCTGACAAGGTAAATGTTATATCACATGCTTGTCATTCATGGGTTTGGTGGTTTGGTTGGCTAGGGGAATCTTGGTTACCTCAATCCTTTTGGTGGCAGCTTGGGTTCTGATGCTGACCTACCAAATCTTCACCAAAACCGCTCTAACCACCGTCGCATCCTCCCTCAACGACGCCATCCCGTATTTGGCTTCAACTTTGAGCTCGAACTTAGGCATCGCAGTTTTCATCTGTTCTTTCGCGTGGATGTTTGTCCTGTCCACGGTCATTTCCAACCTCATCTTTGGGAAGCAAAGGCGGATTTTCATCCAATTCCTGATCGGGCTTGTTTTGACGTTGACGGCTTCAGGGCTATTTGACGCGGCTAAATGGTTCGGCTGGGACCTTTCAAACCCCAAGATCCTGCTTGCGAACAGGTACGCTCAAGTCTTCAACAGCTCATTGTTCTCAGCGCTTTTTCTTTCTTTGCCGTTCGTTTTCATGATAGCGATGGATTTGCGATCGATGATACAGGCAAGAAAATAAGCCTCCTTTGAATTTTGGGGCGATTCGGGAGCGAAAAGGTGAAAAGGCACAGTGAGAATAGAGACAGAACAAAGGTGACTTTGAAAATGAGTGAGCAACCACCAAATATGGCGACAGTGCAGTTGAACGGAGAGAAAATGCAGTTTATTTTGAACCAGAAGAACTTCAGCACTGGAAGCAAGGGCTTTCACGCGACTGGAAAGATGCAGGTCGGCGAAAAGAGATACCAGATCAACATTCAACTGGTAGAGATCGGTTCTAAGCCGAAAGAGAAAGAAGAGAAGAAAAAATAGCTTCCCCAACTTTTTATTTTTAGTACAAATAACGCCATGCCTTTTTCCCTGTATGCGTGTTTGGAAAAAAAGCGTTCAGCGCTTAGGGCAAAACTGAGGCGCTAATTATCGTTACGTTTTGTCGAGGCCTATCGTTTGAGTCTGTTTTTACAGCTGCAATTTTGTCAACCACATCCATGCCCGATATGACTTTGCCGAATGCCGGATGCTTGAGGTCTAAGAAATTGTTGTTCACTAGATTGATGAAGAATTGGCTGCTGCCCGTGTTTGGACCTGCATTCGCCATTGCTACGATGCCTTTGTCGTTGCGGTTGTTGGCTGTGAATTCATCTTTGATGTCGGGTATTGATGGGTCGCCGTATCCGGTTCCTGTTGGGTCGCCGCCTTGAACCATGAATCCCTTGATGACGCGATGGAAGATTGTGTTGTTGTATGTTCCTTTTTGAACCAGATTTTTGAAGTTGCCAGTGGTTATTGGCATATCATTTTTTAGTTCTATTGTTATGTCACCCATATTTGTTTGGAGCAGAACTTTTGTTGGCATTATGGTACCTTCCTTGTTGAGGTAGATGTTAAGAATGTTATTATGTTTATTGCCAACTAGCTTTTTCAGGGGTTTCTGGTATGAGAAAAATGTTTGATAGGCGTCAATGGCAAAGAGCCTCTTTGTGTATGCAGCTGCATGGCGCTTTGTTGATTGCCTATTTGAACCATCTAAATGGCCCAGATAAGCTTTCATAGTCGTTTTCCTGCATTTCCGCCAAAGGTCTATCCCCGAAAAATTGCGTTTCAAGCCCCAAACCAAAAAAGCAACCCAAAACAAGCCCTGACCACAAGCCGCTTACCCGATAGGGGTACCTAGTATTTACATCAAAAATCCAATGTAAATATGGGTTCCAAAGACAGGGGAGGGCACCCCATCTTTACATCAAAAAACCAAGGTAACGATGGGTCAAAAAATTGAGAACCGCAGAAAAGCGCCAACTGGAAAGCCTTAAATCCCATCAACCGCTTGTTCCATTAATATTCAACACGGGTGATTTTCAACGCAAAAACAATTCAAAATTCTCGCCTTCGCAGGCAGCCTAAGAAAGGCCTCATACAACAAAGCCTTGATCCGCGCGGCAGTTGAAGTTGCACCTGAAAACGTTGCGATTGAAGTTTTCGATTTAGAAGGCATTCCGCCCTTCAACCAAGACAACGAGAACAATCCGCCGCAAAAGGTCGCGGAGTTCAAAGAAAAAATCCGAAGCGCCGATGCCCTTTTAATTGCCACTCCAGAATACAACTACTCAATTCCCGGAGTCCTGAAGAACACGCTTGACTGGGCGTCAAGGCCATTCCAGCAAAACGCGCTTGCCGGCAAGCCAGTCGCTGTCATGAGTGCGTCAACGGGAAGATTCGGCGGAGTTAGGGCGCAGTACCACCTTCGCCAGTCGTTTGTCATGCTCAATATGTACCCATTTAATCAGCCTGAAGTCATGCTGTCTTCTGCCGCTGAAAACGTGGATGCCAATGGTCACTTAACCAACGAGATGACGCGAACGCTCATTAGGCAGCTGATTGAAGCGTTGACAGCATGGACTATTAAGCTGAAAGGTAAGCCACAATAAGCTTCACTGATTCTTTCAGTTTCCGCGTTGATTTAGCGAAGCCTTAAAATCTTTAAAGTCCACGTTAGGGATTGGGCGCTAACTTTGAGAGTCATAGCTGACTTGCATATCCATGGTCGTTACAGCAGGGCAACAAGCGAGCAGATGAGCATAACGGAAATTGCGCGGTACGCCAAAATCAAAGGGTTAAACCTTGTCGGCACAGGCGACTTCACTCATCCGCTGTGGCTTAAAGAAATCAACGAAACCCTAACACCCGACCAAGACACGGGCCTATTCAAGTTGTCGGGCAACGTTGATTCGCCTGTTCGGTTCATGCTTACCACCGAAGTCTGCACAATATGGAACTACAAAGGTGAATCCAAAAAAGTCCACCACGTCATCTTAACCCCCAGCTTGGAGACAGCCGTCCAAATCAATGACCGCCTAAAACGGTTCGGCGATTTAGCTTCAGATGGTAGACCGATCCTGGATGTTTCTGCACCTCAGCTTGTTGAGGAAGTCATGGCTGTTTCAGGCGAAAACATGGTTTTTCCCGCGCACGCTTGGACCCCCTGGTTTAGCATTTTCGGCGCCTTCAGCGGCTTCGACACCGTTGAAGACTGCTATCAAGACATGGCACGCCACATTCACGCCCTGGAAACGGGATTAAGCAGCGACCCCCCGATGAACTGGCGAATAAGCAGCTTGGACAAGTATGCTTTGGTTTCGAACAGTGACTGCCACAGTTTTTGGCCTTGGCGCATCGGAAGAGAAGCCAACGTTTTCGAACTGGAAAAACGCACGTACCAGCAAGTTACAGACGCCATAATCAAAAATGACCCCGCACGGTTCAAGTACACCATCGAAGTTGACCCTGCCTACGGCAAGTACCATTGGACAGGCCACCGCAACTGCAAAGTATCTCTGTCGCCGTCGGAAGCCATAAAGTTCGGCAACGTCTGCCCCGTATGCCGCAGAAAACTCACAAAAGGCGTAGAGCAGCGAGTTGAAGAACTTGCCGACAGACCAGCCGATTACAAACGTGGAGACGCCCCAGGCTTTCTGCGTTTGCTTCCACTCAGCGAAATAATTGCGGCAGTCATAGGTACCGATTCACCCTCAACACAAGCGGTTTGGAAAAACTATAACTTGCTCATTGAGAAATTCGGCGACGAGTACACCACGCTGATTGATGCGCCGCTGGAAGCTTTAGCCAAATTGGTGGATGCCCCTATAGCGCAGGCCATAGTTAAGGTCAGGAACGGCGAAGCGAAGGTGACCCCAGGGTTCGACGGCGTTTACGGCCAACTTGATCTGGGCGTTGATGCCCCGAAAATTAAGCCTAAACCCTCGGTCGCAACAATTAAGCAGTTAAACATGAGTGATTTCTGGTAAGACAAACGCCGCTTTCCGCCGATGGCAATCAGCAACAAAACGGTTTAATTCCTACAAAATAATCCTATTTAATATCCACTTTACAAAGGACAGATAACTTTGAAGGACCTTCTGACCAAAATAAACAACATCGCCACCCAAAAGTTCGGAGCACAATACGCCGAAGCCCGAGCACAAAAAATGGACAAAACCATGCTGACTCTCAAGGAAGAGCGGGTTGAAGCAGCAAAACAGGGAATTGAAAGCGGCGTCGCCTTACGTGTGCTTGTAAATGGCGCGTGGGGTTTCGCCTCCGTTGGCTCGCTGGACGCAGCGATTTTGGAGAGTGCAGTTTCTGATGCTTGCAGGATGGCGAAGATGGCGAGCTCACACCTCAAGAAGCCGATTAAGATTGCCGAGGCTAAAGTGGTTACTGACCGCGTCAGGTCTAAGCCGAAGAAGAACCCAGCGGACATCGGGATGGAGGATAAAATCAAGACAGCCGTAACCGTTAACAGGGCAGGCTTGGGCTATGATAAGCGAATAAAAAGTTTCACGATGGATTATCTTGATATGACAAGCACTACCTATTTTGTGAACAGCGACGGCTCAAGCATTGAGCAGGACAAGCTGTATGTTTGGGCAAGAATCGCGGGTTCAGCTCTGGACGAGGGTGTCTTCACGTTTAGCCGAGAAGAATTAGGCTCCACAGCAGGCTACGAAGTGTTCGATGAGCAGCCTCCTGAGGAGTTAGGCGAAAAAGTAGCCAAACGCGCCATTGAACAGTTACGCGCTAAATCCTTGAAGGGCGGCACGTTCCCTGTTGTTTTAGGTCCGAACGTGGTCGGAGTTTTTGTCCATGAAGCGTTTGGACACTTGGCTGAGGCTGACCTGGCTCTTTCAGGCGGCGTTTTAGCAGACAACTTAGGCAAGAAGATAGGGTCTGACCTAGTCACGTTCTACGATGACGGCACAGTCGAAGGTGCTTTTGGAGCTTTCAAATATGACGATGAAGGAGTTCAAACACAGAAAACATTGCTGATAAAAGACGGCGTTGTCGCAGGCTTGATGCATAACCGTGAAACGGCACAAAAATTCAACGCCCAACCCACGGGTAACGCGAGAGCTGAAGATTTCCGGGTGGAACCAATTATCCGAATGCGTTGCACGTACATGCAGCCAAGAGACCACTCTTTCGAAGAACTAATTGAAAATGTCAAGCAAGGCTACTACTTCAAAAGCTTCAGGGGTGGACAAGCTAACCTTGACGGCACCTTCCAAGTTGGCATACAAGAAGGCTACGAAATAGTAAACGGCGAAGTAGGAGCACCAGTAAGAGACGCCTCAATAAGCGGCAGCACACTTGAAACCTTGAATAAAGTTGACGGCGTCGGCAAAGATTTTCTCTTAGATCCTGGCAGATGCGGTAAAGGTCAGACAGCTTTCATCTGTGATGGCGGTCCGCACATTAGTATAAAGGAGGTTGTTGTCGGTGGCAGTGCTTAAAAAAGACGTAATGGTAAGTGTAGCGGAAAACGCGGTCAAGCAAGCCTTGAAAAAGGGAGCTTCGGAAGCGGAGGCTTATGTTTACGAGGGGCAAGCGACAAACATCGGGATCGAACTGGGGCAAATCAGCAAGACAAACAGGATAATTGACCGCGGCTTAGGCATCCGTATAGTCGCTGACAAAGCAATGGGTTTTGCATACACAAACATCATCGAGGACCAAAAGGCTGTTAACGACTTAATCTCGAGGGCTTTAAGCGCGGCGAAAGCAAGCAAGCCTGACCCAGATTGGAAGGGGCTGCCAGAAAGTAAACCCTACGCTCCATTGGAAAAAACCTTTGATAATAAGGTCGTGGAACTGGAGCCAGAGGAGCTTGTCAAAGTTGCTTCAATCATGCTAGACGCTGCTGGGCAAGTAGATAAAAGGGTGTTCCCAATCGAGGGAGGAGTAGGCAGCGCCTACATTTCCAACGCCGTCGCCAACTCAAACGGAATCTCTGGTTTTGACAAAGGCACAGTTGTCGAATGCAGCATAGCAACCTTGGCGAAGGAAAACAATTCTGTCACGCCTGTTTGCTTCGAATTCAACGCGTCAAGAAGCTACGAGGTTGACCCAGTTTGGGTGGGTAAAGAAGCGGCTAAAATGGCTGTTTCAGCATTAAAAACCAAGTCTGTTGAAACCAAAAGCACTACCCTGATTCTTACGCAGTTCGCGCTGCAAGACCTTTTCGCCTACACACTGGTCAACGCCGTCAGAGCCGACAGCGTACAGAGGAATCAGTCTGCCTTTAAGGGAAAAATAGGTGAAAAGGTAGCTTCTGAAGAACTAACAGTTTGCGATGACGGATTGTTCGCTGGGGGGCTTCGCACATGGGCTTTCGACGGCGAGGGCGTGCCTCACCAGAAAACCGCAGTTATAGAGAAAGGCGTTTTACGCAGCTTCCTGTATGACAGTTACTCGGCGAAAAAAGAAGGAAAAGAGAGCACGGGAAACGCGGGACGCGCAGGATACCTGTCAACGCCCAGCATCGACACCACAAACTTTCACATATTGCCTGGAAACAAGTCAGCAAATGAAATGCTAAGCGAAATCGACGACGGTTTAATAGTGTATTATCTGCAAGGCGCGCATAGTAGTAACCCTGTCAGCGGCGAATTCTCGGTGGTTGCAACCCCAGCTTGGAAGATTAAGAAGGGCGAAATAACCCATTGCAGCAGAGGCGTCATGTTAGCAGGCAACATTTTTGAAGTACTCAAAAACGTGAGTTTAGTCGGCAGCAACGAACGACAGATGGGGCAGCTGATTTCCCCGTGGATCCAAGTTGAAAATGTAAGGGTCATAGGCAAATAGCGTTTGCGCTTCATGCCCAGAAGCTGTTGGAGTACTCGCCTAAAACGCCTTCGTAGATGTGCTTGGTTTGCTGCGCGATTTTCTCCCAATCATACATTTCCAAAACTTTCCTGTACGCGTTCTCTCTGATGAACCGCCGGTAGTTGTCATCAAGTAGGACTTTGTTTATTCCCCACGCTAAGGACTCTGGGTTGTTTGGGTAAACTTTGACTCCTGTAACGTCATGCTGGATGATTTCGGACAAGCCGCCAGTGTCTGAGGCAACCACTGGGCTTTTCGCTGCCATAGCCTCTAACGCAACGATTCCAAACGGTTCAAAAAGCGAAGGCACAACAGACACGTCAGCACACTGTTGAAGCTTAATCAGACTTTGTTCATCAAGAAACCCCTCAAAAAGAACTTTATGCTCAAGTCTCATGCTGCGAACAATGTTGAGGAGTTGCTCTTTCATGTAGCCGCTGCCGACAATTATGAATTTAGCGTTGACTTTTTCCAAAACTTTGGGGACAGCGTTGATCAAGATATGGATGCCTTTTTCGTACACCAGCCTTCCCACAAAAAGAACTATTTTTTCTTCGGGTAGTGCGAGTTTGCTCCTGAAATCCTTCAAGTCATCGGTAGCAGTGTTGTAACTTTCGGTGTTGACGCCGTTTGGAGCCATGACTAACTTGTCGTTTGGAAGCCCGAAAGCCCATTTAACATGTGAAATCATGTAGTCACTACAGCAGACTACCTTCCATGCTTCGTAAGTCAGCCATGCTTCAGTCTCATGAATCATTTTTTCTGTGTCAGTGTGCAACCCGTCTCGTCTACCTATTTCAGTGGAATGCATAGTCACCAAAAGCGGTTTGCGGAAGACATGTTTGAGCCCTATTCCCGCGTTAGCTACAAGCCAATCGTGGCAATGCAGCAAATCGATTTTCTTGTCGATTTTTCTTGTTAACGCCGCCGCTTCCTTTTGCATGTTTATGTTCATTAAATAGACCCATGTGGCGAAGTCGGGCGCCGGGTTCTTGTATGAGTCGATGCGGTACACCTCAACGCCGTCGATCACTTCATGGGTTGGTGCGTCTGGAAAATCGCATGTTACAACGTAAACTTTTACGCCTTGTTTCGCAAGGCTTCTTGACAAGAAGTAAACATGGGGGGAAATTCCTCCGATGACTCTTGGGGGAAACTCCCAGCTAAGCATCATGACCGTTAAATCGTCCTTCATTTGCCCTTCAAGCCTCCGGAGACGATGCTGTAAAGTTTAAGAACTTGTTTTGCCCAAGAATCTGGGTCAGTTGAAACTACAAATATTTTTTCCTTTGGCACCTTGTAAATTCTAACGATTTCGTCACGCATCCATTCTGTTTTTACGCTGACTTTTTGAGCCTCGTAAAAACCCAGCCACTCGATGCTTTTAATGGCCATGTTGTAGGGTGTGCTTAGTCCTTGGGATCGATGATCTTCTATACTTTCAACGGAATAGACAAAGGGTATGCCTAACCCGTTTTTCAGGGTAACTGCCGCTGGAATAAAATGCCAGTCGTAAACGTCTATTAAGTCAATTTGTTTTTTGTCTTGATAGTAGATGTTGGCTGCGGCTCTTTCAACTTCTTGGTTAAGCGTTAGAGCCCACGTTAAAACTCCAATGTGCGTTCGAACAGGATTTGACACTCGAACTGTTTGAACTCCTGTTGGTTCCTTTGAGGAGCCTGTCATGGCGTCGTCGTAAGTTACAACGTTTACATCGACCTTGTTGCTGACAAGCAGATTTGACAGTGCCTTCACGTATTCTGCGAGTTTACCTATGACCCTTGGCGGATACTCCCAAGAAAAAATGACGACACGCATGTTTTCACTACGTGAAAAGCGAGCAGACCTTAATTATTCCTCTTCCAGTGAGATAGTACCGTTTCTTTCCTTCATTGTCGTAGAAGCTTTCAGCGCAACCTTCAGACTTGTACCGATCCAAGATGTTTTCGATTTCGCTGGGGTCTTTTTGGAGAAGCCTTGCTACTTCATCGCCTCTTCTCGCCAAATCAGCGGCTGTGGCGCATAAGTTATGTAGCGTTTGTAAGACTTTGTCTGGGAAGGGGAGCTCGTCTCTCATCGATAAAGCACCGTACCGAATTAGTTACTAGCAGACTTCCCTAATAAACGCGTTAGTTCTCAGAATAGCTTGGTTGCATCCTGCGTTTGCTTGTTTAATGTTGCATAACGTTTTTTTGCGAAGCTCAATATGGTTTCTCTTAGTTTTTCGCCGTTTTCCTTTGAATCCTTAAGCTGTTTGAGCTGCGATGCCAATTTTTGGTCCTTAAGAGAGTTACAGATCCAGCTTTCAAAATCTCCGTTTTCAGTGTGAAACTCGATAGCTTTCGCGTTGACTTCGCTGATTGCTTTTATGAATCCTTTGAGGCTCCAAGCCATTACTCCGGTGTAATGTTCTTTTCCGATTCCTGTGTAGAACAGGAAGGGTTCGTTCGCTGTCAAGATTGATAATCTGAGCCTTGCTTCAAAATCGTTTAGCAGTGTTTGAGCTACTGCGAACGCGTCCATGGGCGACTCGTAAGGGCTGAAATACGAGTGTACTTCGCCTGGTCCTCCGCCTGCGGTGAACATGTAGTATAAGTGGTCGCTTGTCTGGAAGTCACGCCACAGCTTTAGCCACTCAGCGTCGTCAGCTTCTTTAATGAAGGGTTCCAAGCGGCGCAGCGCCGTGTAATACGCCCACTGCATCACGTTGCCCAACCAGCCAGTCTGGTCTCTCTGCACATCTGCCCATGAAACGGTGCCTTGGGCTTCGGGAACGTCGATTTCACCTACGGGTCCATTCTTGGCTATAACTTCGGAAGGGGTTGCCATCTCCAAACTGTCAAACTTCAGTATCTCGTCTGGAAGGTGCTGCAGGAAGCTGTGGATGCCGGTTTCAGGCCAATGATGTTCACCGAAGGTCTCGTAGTCGGGGAAAATGTTGATGCATTGACCCGGCGCGCTTGCCAGCCAACCCGCGTATTTGTCAGCTGTTAATGGCCACTCGGGCCACCATCTTGCTGAAAATCGAAAGCCGATGTCGTCAGTAAGCTTGTAGTTTCTGAGTAGCACGCGGATTTTTTTTGCGCCTTTCGGGGTGTAGGTGTAGTTGGGGGATTTTTCGCCGAGGATTTTCTCGATGCCTTCGGTGTAAATGCCCTTGTAGCCTAATGCTTCGACTGTTTTGGCGATTGTGTTGTTGTATAGTAGTTCGGTGTTCTCGAAAACGTTCGTGGTGTAGCCTAGCAGGTCCTTGACGGTTTGCTTGTGCATCTTGGCTTGTTCGATAAATTCTTCTTTGTCAGGGTAGAGGCTGGCGATTGAGTGGTAGTAGGTTTGGTTTAGGAATTCCACGCGTTTGGTTTCGGCGAGTTGCCTGAAAGTGTCCAGCAGGTCTGGATCGAACATTTCGCATTGTTCGAGGAAAACGCCTGAGATGCTGAATGAGAACTTTGCCTGCTTGGGGTCGTGTTTGTGTTTGTCTATGGAGTCGAGGAGGATCTGGTTTGAGGGGAAATAGCATTTGCGTGCGGCACGCTTGAAAATTTCCCTGTCGTTCTCGTTGTCAAAGTAATAATTGAATAGTTCGTTTTTGCTGACGCGACTGAAGATTTTGCCTTCCCAAAGCAGCTTGCGCTTCAGCCTGTGCGGCTGATGCACCTCAAAAATGAACACTACATCCGTCATAACACATCGTCCTAACAAGATAAACAGGGGGTTCACTTATTTTTGATTTGCCATTTTCCCCAAAGTTGTCTGCCGTTTTCTGGATTTCAAAAGCATTTTTGTGGTTGGTTTTGGTCACAAATACCTAGACCTCCTCTCTCCCGTCGGTCATGTAATTGCGAACCCATATTTACATTGGAATTTTAATGTAAATAGTAGACCCCCTCCCTCGGGTAGGCGGTTCCCGTTTAGGGCTTGTTTTGCGCTGGTTTTTTGGTTTAGGGCTTGAATTACGCTTAGAGGTTTCTGTTTTCGCGTGGTTTTAAATAGCCGCTTGAAGCTGGTCAACTCGAATCGGCGCGTTGGGTTAGCTGTTCTGTATCTGCGCTACTTTCCCCGTGTCCGCCCACACCTCAACGGTTAAGCTGCCTACGCCGCCCGCGTAAACCCTGTCAAGGTAAAGCGTCACAGTCCACTGGGGGTACAGGGCTAACCCGTTTTTGGTGTTCGGGTGAAAAACCACCGACACAGGCTCCGACAATACATTGAAATCCGAAACCGTGGTGCCGTTCACCGTCCAACTGTAACCTTTCACAGCGTTCTGCGCCAACTGGATCGCTTGGCTGCTTGAAACATCCACCGCGGTGCTGCCGACCGTGAACAAGTACCAGTCATCAATCAAATCAGTCAAGTCGCTGCCTTGGAGGGTTAAGCTGACGCATTTAGGCGAGAAATCCACTCCGTTCTCCGTGTACAGCATCACAATTTGCGTTGTGTCGCCTGACATGGTTATGTTCAGCTTGATGTTGCCCTCGGTTACCTGCATGTTCTGCATTGCGCCGCTGACCAACGACAGCGTGCTGGTCATGTTTTGGAGGTATGAAGCGTTCTCGTAAGATGCGAGCCGCCCAAGCAGACCCTTCGCCGCATCCAATGCACTGTAGGGCTGAGGCTGAGAATAAATTGGTGAACCGTTAAGCATGACGATTTGGTACCATGACAGTTCGCCGCTTCGGAAGCGGAAGTAAACGTCCATTTTGCTGTCGCTGCTGCTAAGCGAATACATCATGGTTTGCTCCAGTATCCCGCCTAAAGCCGAGGGTTGATCAACGGTGTTGCTTTCCAGCGTTGCTTGGTAATGGGACGTTTCAATCTGGGGTACCTGCTGGAGAAAATTGATCGCCGTGCTCGTGGATGCTGTCCAAGATAGCAGTTGATTGTATTTTGACTGTAGGTCGTTCTGCCTGATCGATGCTTGATTCAAAGCGTTAAACTCCCATGTCACCACGCTCGCCGTCAAAATCAGCGCAACAAGCGCGACTGCCAAACCCGTTTTCCACTTGAAAGATGAAGCACGTTTCTTGGGTTGAACCTCAGGCGCTTCCTCAACGATTCTCATGGTTCCCACGGCGGCTGAACCGAAGGTTGACAGCTTGTAGATGCCGTTCTCTTGGGTCAAGAGTTCGCCTAAGCTTTCAAGGTGATAAGTTAAATTGGAGCTTGAGACGCCTAGCAAATCAAGCATTTCTGAAAAAGTCAATGGCTTCTCGGAGAGGACTCGAAGTATCTTTCGGCGTGCAGGATGCTTAAGTGAACTGAACATGATCGAGTAAATCTCTTCCTGAGCATCAGGCACATGTCCCACCCGCCCATAATTATTACGTCAAAGCGCTTAAAACTTTGCTAAAACAAGCGTCTCACAACTCGAAAAAGGAGTTAGTCAACAAATCTGAACTAAATTTCTGCAGCTTTGTCAAGAAACCCTTACAAAAACCTATTTATTGATAAAAAATCAGGAAACCCATGTTTCAGGAGCTAACAAGAAATGACACAACCGAAACATTTGGTGAGCCAAAAAAGGCCAAAAAGGAGATTCACAAGCCGCGGTTTGAAAATCGCTATGTTGAGCTTCGCTTTACTTTTCGTTTTGACTTCAACATTAGCTGTCACGCTTGCCCAGCCTCAGACATACAATTTCGTAGCCCAGTGGGGAAGTTACGGCGTCGGCAAAGGTCAATTCAGCAGTCCATACGGTGTTGCCGTTGACAAGTCGGGAAACGTCTATGTGGCTGACACCTACAACCACCGTATCCAGAAATTCACCAGCGACGGAAACTTTTTGACTTCTTGGGGCACGTTCGGTTCCAGCGACGGCCAATTCAGTTTCCCTATGGGCGTAGCAGTAGACAATTCGGGGAACGTCTATGTTGCTGACGCTTGCAATTACCGCATCCAAGAATTCACCAGTAACGGTGTATTCATCAGTAAATTCGGCTCCAAGGGTTCAGGCGACGGCCAATTCATTTATCCCTATGCTTTGGCAATTGACGGTTCAGGCAACATTTACGTCTCAGACTCAGGCAACCACAGAATACAAGAATTCACCAATGCTATTGTCTTCATAAGGACATGGGGAAGCTTCGGCTCGGGCGACGGACAATTCAATTATCCACATGGCATCGCGATCGACGCTAAAGGAAACGTTTACGTGGGCGACTATTACAATCACCGAGTCCAAAAGTTCACTGGTGACGGCATCTACTTAACGCAGTGGGGCACTCCTGGCACTGGAAACGGCCAATTCAGCACCACCAAAGGCGTTGCTTTAGATAGTGCGGGAAACGTCTACGTCGCAGACTACTACAATAACCGCATTCAAGAGTTCACGAGCACGGGTAAATTCATCGGAACATGGGGAACCAAAGGCGCAGGCCCTGGCGAGTTCAGCACACCTAAAGGCGTGGCGATAGACAAGCAAGGAAACATCTACATAGCAGACACTGGCAACAACCGAATCCAAAAGTTCACTGTTCAATCATCACCCCTAACAGTTCAAGCGTCTGGAATCAAACAGTTGCTAACGCCGACCGTTATTTACGGGGTAGACGCAGCATCATTGTTAGCCATAGCTCTGATTACGACAACAAACTCATTCTTGCGGGCGCAAAATAACAAGTCGCCGACAGTGGCAAAATCCCCCTTTTTTGTTTGCAGTGCGGAAGCCGAAAAACACCGGAAAAATGAGTGAAACATAAGATGAGAATAAAGCTTTTGCTAATGGCTCTGATTTTGCTTGTGTCCCTGACTGCTGGCGAATTCATGCCCCCAGCAGCGAGTTGGGAGGCTGGAGTATCCAAAGGAGACTACTTTTACTATGAAACATACGGCGCGTACACCTCCAACCTATCCAACCTGACAATAGACATTCCCAAGTTCGAATATAACACAACTGCTTGGGTAAGAATCACCATAGCCAACGTCTCAGGCTCCGTAGTTGACCAAGTTTACACTCTGCAATTCAAAAATGGAAGCGAAAGCACCTTCTGCTTCAAAACCGATTTAAACCCTCAAAATGAAAGCAACCTCAGATTCACGCAAAAAGGCGTTCCCATGTGCGCAGAAAACCTCCAAGTAGGCGACCCCCTTCCAACCGTCCAGCTTACGATAAACAAAACTGTAATGTGGACTTACGGGAGGGCTTCAAGAGAGACAAATGTTGTCACATGGCATTTTTCTGACGATTGGGGCAACTGCTATTTCGATAGGGAAACGGGAGTGCTTGTCGAGTTGTGCCGAACGCATGAATTTATCAACAAGGCGACTGGCGAATTCGTGCAGAAGACCGATGTGCTAAGGCTGATCGGTACAAACCGATGGGTAGTCACCCAGAACCAAACGCAAACACCGTAGCTCTCAGATTTTTCTTTGAAAACCTGTTTCATCTGCAATATTGTTTTTAAATGCCAGCGGGTATGAGAGTTTATGCATGAATGGGCGCTTGCTGAAGCAGTTTTAGCCTCGGCGAAAGAGATTGCTGAGAAGGAGAACCTGAAGGAAGTTTTAGAAGTCACCATCAGGGTAGGCGAGCTCCAGCAGGTTGAACGACCCATTCTGCGTTTCGCCCTGTCAGAAATGAAGACGCCGCTTTTTAAGAACGCAAAATTTCGCATCCTGAAAGCTAAAAGTACGCTTCGATGCAGGGTCTGCGGCAACACATGGATGTTCGACATTAAGAAAATGGATAAGGAAACTGCTGAAGCCATCCATTTTGTTCCTGAGGTCGCCCACAGCTACATTAAGTGTCCGAAATGTGGCAGTCCTGACTTTGAAATCGCCAGCGGGCGTGGTGTTTGGCTTGAGAGCGTGAAAGGAGCCAGATAATAGTGTCTGACCCTCGAACAAGCGTGATTAACGAGCGGTTGAGGCGAACAAGCCGTATTATCGCTGTTTCAAGCGGAAAAGGCGGCGTAGGAAAAAGCATGGTTGCAACCGCACTCGCGCTCACTCTTGCCCGCAGCGGATGCAAAGTCGGCTTATTCGACCTTGACTTCACAGGTCCCTCAACCCACATAATCCTCGGCGCCAAAAAAGCCCCCCTGCAAGAGGAAAAAGGCATAGTCCCGCCCACCGTCCACGGCTTAGAATACATGTCCCTAATCTACTTCGTCGGCGACAAAGCCGCCCCCCTCCGCGGAGCCGACGTCTCAAACGCCCTAATCGAACTCCTCTCCGTGACGCAATGGGGCACCCTTGATTTCTTGGTCATCGATATGCCGCCAGGCATCGGCGACGCCGTCCTCGACCTATTGCGACTTGTCAAACGTATAGAATTTTTAATCGTCACCACACCCTCCATGCTGGCTTTTGAAACCGTCAAGAAGCAAGTTGAACTACTCTGCGAGTTGAAGACACCAATCATCGGCGTTGTCGAGAACATGAAAATGGATAAGTCAGAAAACGTTGAACTGGGAACCCGAAAACTGGGGCTACGGTACCTTGGCGCCATCCCGTTTGACCCGCAGGTAGAAGCAGCAATCAGCAAGCCCGAACAGCTGATGCAGACAGCGGTTGGCAAAACTCTCGAAGCAATCGCCGAAAAAGCCATTCTAACAGGGAAGAGCCAGCGATGACCTGCAAAGCCATCATTTTCGATTACGTCGGAACCCTCGTCAACTGCAAAGGCTACAGCATGGAAGAATCAAAGAAGAACCTGTACCACGCGCTCCTCGGCGAAGGCTTCAACGCCGCCGAAAACAAATTTATGGCTGCTTACAGTGCAGCGCATGAAAAGTACAGAAAAGTCCGCTACGAGCAACTGCGGGAAGTAACCAATGCGGTCTGGGTTGCTGAAGCACTCAACAGCCTTGGATTCCAAGTGACGCCTGAGGATGACAGGGTGAAAGCCGCCTTGAACGTTTTCTTCCAAGACTTCATCGACACCCTTGAACTGCGGGAAGGCGCAAAAAAACTCCTCAAACAAGCAAAGGCACAGTGCAAGGTCGGGCTAATCTCAAATTTCACGTATGCACCCGTAATCTACAAAAGCCTGCGAAAACTGGGAATCGACGGCTACTTCAATGCAACACTGGTTTCGGAAGCGGTGGGCTGGAGAAAACCCAGCAGCCACATCTTCCAAGACGCCCTCAAAAAACTCCAAGTCCAAGCCGACGAAGCGGTTTACATCGGCGACAGCCCAATCGAAGACATCAAAGGCGCCAAAGAAGCAGGACTAGAAACGGTCTTTGTTGCCTCGCAGTTTAACACGTTAAAAGATCTATTGGATAGCCAACAAAAACCAGATTTCATAGCAAAAGACCTAAAAACAATTTCCCAAAATCTAAATCCCTCCTTTCTTTCAAAAACTCAGGAAATCAAGACTTAAGCAAAAAGTCAGCTAATTTACTCAAGAAACCTTGGTTAAAATTTAATCCAACCAACCAAATTACCTTTCAGCGTAGAGCAGAGACGTAAAAGAGGCTACTCGGCAATAGACACGATTCCGCGCATCTCTTAGGATGCCTAGCGGGGTATAAGGGTAGATAGAAATCAAGTCGATATAGGTAAGGTAAGGGTACAGTCGGAATCGAATATGCGCCTCGAGTAAATCCCATATTGTAACATTGCCACGTTTCGATTGCGAACTCAGACCGCGTGTGCTCGCGCGTGCTTAACGACTGCAATGTCCTATTTTCCAGAGAATCCATTGGACTTTTGCGAACTCTTCTTTCTTGAGGTTTTTTCCTTCTTCCATCTTTTTGACAATTTTTACAAATTCTTTGTCGTTTTGCCAGTTTGTCTGGTTTTTTCTCAGTGCTTCAACGAACCTATTGGTTATTGGTTCATGCGCCACAAACACTTGTTGGAAGTTATCTACCATGTTGATGGTCCCCTGTAATTTATTGTGTCTTAATAATGACTATTTGCAAAATAAACCCTTGCACATAACCATTGCATACCAAGCGCTGCTTCCGTTGAACAGAAAAGCAGTTGATCATGAAAAATATTTCTTAAAAATCAATAATTCAATACTTGACTGTGCTTGGAAAGAACTGCGCAACAGATAAACAGAAAACGGTGGCGGACTAAAATTTAATCTTTCTCTCTCTCGAAAACTCAAACACGACCACGCCACGACTAACTACCTTACCATTACAATCTTTATCACTAACTAACACACACACTCGCTCTCTCGTTAGCTCGTTAGGTCGTTAGTTCGTTCGTTAGCTCGTTCGCTCAAATAGACAGACAGACAAAAACAGACAGAACACAATAAGCTGAATCTAATTCTGGTTAATGAGTTTTTCTAAACCTTTTAGTTGTTCTATAAAACTCTCTTGTTCTTTTGTGAGATAGAAGTAATCATCTATCCAATTCTGACTCTTAGCATATTTTAGAAGGCAAAGGTATTGGCAATTGTCACTCATCTTGTTTTCTTCCCAAATAAGCTCAACTGTTTTGTGTTGCTTTCCGTTCTTTGGCTTCCACTCGCAAGTCTTCATTAAATACCATTTAAAAAGGTCTTTTTCAACTAAATCGATATTCTTCTTTATCTCCACCAAAAAGACACTATTCAGCGTTTCAAATTTAATATCTATAATTTTAGCTATAGGTTTAGGAACATTTTCAAGAGTAATTTCAAGTTTAAAATGTCTACAATAGTTATTGGTCTGTGGAGCTGGAGCAAGTTTTTGAATTAAACGCATGAAATATGGTTCACTATTCTTTGACTTACCATTCTCACGGTTGTACTCTGCGTGACCATTGTATATAAAAAATGTTTCCTTGAACTTTTCAAATTCTTTAAACTTGTCCATATTTTTGGCATATGTTTTTTCTATTATAAATATTTTTACTATAAAACTCTTTATTCGACAGACCATGTAAGACCCTGAGTTAACAGAATCGTTCAATATTTAATTTTTAAGATTTATTATTGTTGGGATTCTTGGAATCCACTCTTTTCTTTCAGGCCTAAGATACTTAGCAAACAGTAAAGCCCTCTTCACTAATCAAAGTATCAATAGTTTGCCTGTTGCCAACCTTGATTCTTTCAACGTCAAACATGCGTCAAAGAAAGTGTTTAAGTCCCAGTTAATAGTAGAAGCGACAGAAAGCGACAAAAAGTGACGTTTGTTTCTAAAGGTGTTCAATTTGTTTTTCAAAACTCTAGGAAGTGAAAAAGGGGGAAGGAAACCCAGCAGCCAAAAGCGGCAGTTTTCATGGTTCTTCTTGCTTCCAATCAACCCGCACACAATCTAAACTTGCGCCCAATTCTTGGTGAGTAATAGAAAGCTCTTTATAACAATTATAACAAAAATAACAAAATTGCACCAAATCCCTTTTCTACTCAATATCCAGCTAATTCAGAATACTTTGCAAACAGGAGCAAGCACTTGGCTTACTTTACTCAAGCTACTGTAAACTCAGCAAAAATCATCACCCACTCTTCAAGGAATATCTTAAGAAAACAGCAAAGATTGAACGTTAATTATGGACGTGTTGAAAAAAAAAGAAAATTAGATTTTCTTAGTTTTGGTCGCTGTTTCTAAAGCCACAACGCCGGGTAGTTTTTTGCCCATGAGGAATTCGATGAGTGCTCCGCCTGCGGTGCTTATATAGCCGATTTTTTTGGTTAACCCGTATTCCTGTATGGCTGCGATGGTGTTTCCGCCGCCTGCGAGACTGAAGGCTTTGCTGTTCGCGATGGCTTCGAACACCTTCTTGGTGCCATAGTTGAATTCCTTGTTCTCATAGACACCCATTGGTCCGCTGACAACGATGGATTTGGCTTCGGCGATTAAGGCGGCGAATTTGTCAACGGTTTTCTTTCCAATGTCAAATATGCTGTTTTCAGTTGGCAGTTTGCTGACAGGGATTTCTTTGCGTTTGCCGTCTACTTCCAAGGCTACGTCTTCGGGAAGGATAATCTTGTCTGGGTACTTTGCAAGGAGTTCTTTGATGCCTGGCATGAACTGGGTCAATTCCTTCTTAGCGAGGAAATCCATGGTTTTCTTGCCCAAGTCGACGCCTTTCGCTGCCAAGAACAGCTGCGACGTCACGCCGCCGACGAGAACGTAATCTGCGATGCCGTTGTCCAAAACGTACTTTGAGATTTCAAGCGCGTCGTCTGCTTTGGCTCCGCCCATAACGTAGACGCATGGGTGCTCGGGTTTCTCAAGCGACCTGCTCAGCGACTTGAGTTCCCGCTCCATGATTCTGCCAGCTGCCGAAGGCAAGACGGCGGTGAAGCCGACCATCGACACGTGTCCGCGGTGTGCTGCGGCGAAAGCGTCGTTAACGAACAAATCCGCGAGCGGCGCAAGGTTCTGCACCAACTCTGTTTTGCTTGCTTCTTCAGGACTCATGCTTTTGGTTTCTTTATCCCAGCTGCGCACGTTTTCGAGGACGAGGATTTCTCCGCTCTGCAAGTTTTTGATGGCGGTTTTTGCTTTTTCGCCAAAGACGTCGTTCAACGTATTTTACTGGGCACTTGAGGATTTTCCCAAGAATTGCCGCGTGTTCTTTGAGCGGTGTGTAGTCTGGGTCGCCTTTCCGTCCCTGATGCGCCAAAACGACGGTTTTCGCTCCTTTTTCTGCGAGTTCCTTGAGCGTTGATTCGGCATGCGCTCTTATACGCACGTCGCTTGTGACTTTCTTGGTTTGCGGGTCAATTTCCGAGTTAAAGTCAACTCTGACAAGAACAACCTTATTTTTTACGTCAAAGTCATCGAGGGTTTTGTATTTCGCCATTTTCTTCACTCTTCTCTAGTAAACTTTACGTGTTTTTGAGCCCCAAAAGAAAGGGGTGGGAAAGATTTTGGTTTGCTGGCGCGCTTACAGTTTGGCTTTTTTGCCGATCATTTCGATGAATTCAACCATGCGGTTGCTGAAGCCCCATTCGTTATCGTACCATGCGAAGACTTTAACGAAGTTGCTTTTTTCGCCTAGAACCATGGTTAATTGTGCATCGAAAACTGCTGAGTATGTGCTGTGTAGTACGTCGGTTGAAACGATTGGGTCTTCCGTGTACTGCAGGATGCCTTTTAGCGAGCCTTCTGCGGCTTTCTTCATGGCTGCGTTAATTTCTTCTTTAGTGACTTCTTTGCCTAAAATAGCGGTTAAGTCAACTATGGAGACGTCTGGTGTGGGTACACGCAGTGAGTAGCCGTTCATTTTTCCAGCGCAACTTGGCAAAACCAGTCCGATTGCTTTTGCTGCACCTGTGCTTGTGGGGATGATGTTGATTGCTGCGGCTCTTGCCCTTCGGGGGTCTTTGTGGACAAGGTCTTGGACTTTCTGGTCGTTTGTGTAGCTGTGGCAGGTTGTCATCAAGCCTTTTTCTATGCCAAAGTTGTTGACCAATACCTTGCTGATTGGTGCCAGACAGTTTGTTGTGCATGAAGCGTTGCTTAAAATATTGTGTTTTTCTGGATCATATGAGTTGTCATTTACTCCCAAAACGAAAGTTGCATCTGGGTTTTCGGCTGGCGCACTAATCAGAACCTTTTTTGCGCCTGCTTGGAAATGTTTGCTTGCGCCTTCACGGTTAGTGAACAAGCCTGTGGATTCCACTGCTAAGTAAACCCCAAGGTCTTTCCATGGCAGTGCAACGGGGTCTTTTACGCTGAGGCATTTGAGGGTTTTTCCGTTGACAACCATGTCGTTGCCGACGACTTCAACTGTGCCGGGGAAGTGCCCGTGGATTGAGTCATATTTGAGAAGGTGAGCATTTGTTTTGGCATCTGCGAGGTCGTTGATTGCAACGAAATCAATTTTTGCGTTGCGTTCAAGCGCTGCGCGGTAAAGGAGCCTGCCGATTCTTCCGAATCCGTTAATTCCAACTTTTATTGCCATAATTTCACCATTTTCGGTTTTTGTACAACAAACTTGACTCTTATTAGTCTTACGACACATAGAAACCTGCTAGGCAATCTGCGTAGCGTTTGATAAATAAGCAAGAGTTAACTGCATCGATTAGCCGAAAATTGTTTGGGTTAATTCAGCGGCTAAAAGATTCCGCCTTCCCTGAAGTAATGGTTTTCCTCTTTTTTGGGTCCAAAGCTTCGAACGCCTTCGCGCTTAAGCTGGCACCGCAGTTCCTCAGCGTACTCGTCGGTTATTTCGCCTTTCTTCTGCAGATACGCAATTATTTCCTCCGCCTGCGCCTCCGTGTCACATCGACGGATAAAGTCAACGGCGGAAGGGTAGAAATGGCGCAGTTTGTCTGGCATGTCGGTTTCGGGTAGGGATTCAACTTCTTGCTCCGCACATTCAGCGATGTCTGCTTCGGCGTCCTCAGGGTTCTTGCGGATGGCATCTATTGGGATTTTGGCGTCTCCCGTTTCAAGCTCCTTGTAGAGGTTTGGAAACATCTTCTTTAGATATTCTTTGTCTATGGCCATTTGGCATCAATTTTTGATTTGAAATATATTATGGAATTTAGTTCTTTATTTTCTTTATTGAAGCAAAATCAATTTTTCCCCAGAATTCAAGCGGGGATAAACTTTTGAGTCGGGTTCTCCCTAAGCAGTCTTTCAAGGCTTTTGGTTCTTAACCCCTTGATTTCGTCGCCGAAAATCTCGCATTTCCTTTTTTCCCCTTGTTCCTCCGTGGTGCGGACGACAATTTCAAGTCCGTGCCCTGCAGCAGTTTCAGCTTTCACATTAAGCGACGAGAGGGTGCGCCCATGCTTGTTCACGGTTGTCCAAGCGGTTTTCAAAGCTTTTAGCCCGGCGGCTTTAAGGATGCTGACGACTTCCTGCGGGTCATCCGCGTACACTGCAATATCGATGTCGCTTCCCCTGCGTATGGTGCCCCGCCAAACGCTGCCGATTAAAAGTGGGCAGTAAGCGTCAAGAAGCTTCATCATCTGCAAGGCTTCCTTTCGCATTTCTATGAGGCTTTGCTTTCGGTTTTCGCCCTCGTTTTCCTCGGCAATCTTGTCCAGTTCAAGGGCAATATCCAAGTTAGACGGCAAAAAATGTGTACCCAGTGTTTGGGCTGCCCGTGTCTTGGCTTGCTTGTATTCTTTTTCAGCTCCAAAATAGAGGAGGGTAGCTGCTTCCCTTGCAACCTTAGACTTTAAGTCAGTGGCCAATTAACCCCGCCAAGCGCCGCTGTCAGCGTTTCACTATTGTTTCGTAGAGGTCAATGGTTTTGGCAGCGATTTTGCTCCAGGTGAACTCGGCTATCACGCGTTTCCTGCCGTTTTTGCCAAGCATCTTGAGCCTTTCAGGGTCCTCCAGCGCGCTGATTACTCCCCAAGCGACGTCGGATGGGTTGTTTGGGTCAACGTGGAATCCGCATTGTTCTTCGCCGCAGCAAATGACGATTTCACGCATTCCGCTGACGCCTGAGGCGCCGACGACAACTGTCTTCTCCATGCTCATGGCTTCCAAGGCTACGATGCCGAAGGGTTCGTAGTGGCTGGGGAAGACGGCTAAGTCGCATGCGGCGTAATGGATGATTCGTTCTTCTTCTGGGATGAAGTCGAAGCAGAATTTAACGTACGGGTCAAGACGCATGGTTCTTGTCAGGTTCATCAGGTACTCTTGGAGGTCACCTACGCCAACAATCACCAATCTAGCGTTAGGTATCTTGGTTAGGATGTGGGGCAGTGCCATTATGAGTTTGTCAACGCCTTTGACGCCGACGAGTCTGCCGAGGAAAAGAATCATCTGCTGGTCATCGCCGATGCCGTATTTGGCTCTGACGCGTTTAATGTCTGCTGGAGATACGTTTGCAGGGTTGTATTTTTGCGGGTCCACACCGTTATAGCTGACTTGGATCTTTTCCCGTGGAAAACCAAGCTGTATAAGCTCATCCTTCATGGCATAGGAAACTGTGACAACCATGTCAGCCATTTTGCCTGCACGCAACTCGATGTTGCTGACGACGCTGGAGCCGTTGCCTAAGGTGCGGCCTTTCTCGGTTGAATGCACATGGAAAGCCAGCGGCAACCCTGTTTCCCGCTTCACGGTGATTCCGCCCATGGCTGAAAGCCAGTCGTGAGCCACAACAATGTCGTACTTCATGTTTTCTTTCTTGATGAGTTCGTTGATGAGTTTAGCTGCTGACAGGTAATTGTAAACCATGAGTTTGCCGAAGAAATGCAGGCCTCTGCCCCATTTCTTGATGTCTTCAGCAATCACGTCAGGAAGTGAATCGGAAATGTCAATGTGGAGTGGACGGTGAATCTCGATTCCACGCCAAATCTCCCGTGTAGGCAGGGAGCCTTCGTCATCGTTCATCGTGAAAACCGTTACGTCATGGTCGTCTAAAACAAATTTTCGTGTTATTTCAGCCGCGTAAGTTCCTAATCCGCCCACGATTTTAGGTGGGTACTCGTAAACGAAGACTGCAAGTTTCAACCCAACTTCACCATTTACCACTTAGCAGTGGG
Source organism: Candidatus Bathyarchaeota archaeon (assembly GCA_963722095.1). Taxonomy (GTDB): domain Archaea; phylum Thermoproteota; class Bathyarchaeia; order Bathyarchaeales; family Bathycorpusculaceae; genus Bathycorpusculum. The sequence continues at coordinate 465,711 of CAVRJR010000001.1, forward strand.
AACCTCTGTACTAAAGCTTTCCTAATACCCACTCTGCACGCGGCACAACAGGAACCGTGAATTTTGAGCCCATATTTTCAGCCCACCCAAAAAGTCGCAACCCGCAAAAAGATTCAAACCCCAAACCAAAAAAACCGCCAATTCTACCTTAGCCCGATTTCAACTCGCCGATAAGATTCTTGGCGGGTTGCCGGATGAATATTTCAATTCTACCTTAGCCCGATTTCAACTCGGCTTAGGCGTGTGCATGTGAAGTCGGAGTTCATATTTCAATTCTACCTTAGCCCGATTTCAACCTGGCTTCCGCCTAATTGCGGTTGATAATCAGAGCAATTTCAATTCTACCTTAGCCCGATTTCAACCGGTTAAGTTGGTTGCGTATCCTGGCGGCGTCTGTTATTTCAATTCTACCTTAGCCCGATTTCAACTGTTCTCGCCCACTCCACGATGTTAACTATGATTTTATTTCAATTCTACCTTAGCCCGATTTCAACAGGTTGACGGTGACTTTGCAGTATGTGCCTAAAAGGAATTTCAATTCTACCTTAGCCCGATTTCAACGCTTGAGTGTTATCGAGAACTCGCGGAAGGTTTGAAATTTCAATTCTACCTTAGCCCGATTTCAACATGGTTCTGTTGATTTGCCGCATGTACGCAATGCTTATTTCAATTCTACCTTAGCCCGATTTCAACCAATCATGCAGCGGTATGATGAGGCAGTGAAGAGAAATTTCAATTCTACCTTAGCCCGATTTCAACGATATTTGGGTCGGCGGCATGCCTAGCGAAGTCACATTTCAATTCTACCTTAGCCCGATTTCAACGAATATTGTTGTTTGTGTATACTTGTCCAATTACGGATTTCAATTCTACCTTAGCCCGATTTCAACACATGGTTGTGTTTGTGGATGATGATACTTACCCGTATTTCAATTCTACCTTAGCCCGATTTCAACGGCGATGCAGGTGAACGCTGAAACCGTCATTGTCAAATTTCAATTCTACCTTAGCCCGATTTCAACTTGATAGTCCCATGCCGGTTACTTTTGCGATTTTCTCATTTCAATTCTACCTTAGCCCGATTTCAACCGACAAGCGATCATTACTGCTGCTTTTGTGGTCCGTATTTCAATTCTACCTTAGCCCGATTTCAACATGGAATTCCTGACGAGTACAAAACTGCTGATGCTTATTTCAATTCTACCTTAGCCCGATTTCAACGAATGACCGTGTGCGTCAGCTGAAATTAACTACTTAATTTCAATTCTACCTTAGCCCGATTTCAACAATCTTCCTTGTAAGTCTCCTGCGACGTAGTCAACTATTTCAATTCTACCTTAGCCCGATTTCAACCAAAAGCGTGGGCTTTTTCAATAACGTTTGGGTCAGATTTCAATTCTACCTTAGCCCGATTTCAACTGTTTGGCAAGGAAGCCGTGAAGGGTTTCTTCCAGTATTTCAATTCTACCTTAGCCCGATTTCAACAGGACTCAAAATCTCCGGTTCAGCACTCCAAATCATATTTCAATTCTACCTTAGCCCGATTTCAACAGTTCCGCCGCCCGCCGACAAAGTACCCTGGACCAAATTTCAATTCTACCTTAGCCCGATTTCAACGTAAAAAGCCTTATGTTGACGCGAAGGGGGTTTCGCATTTCAATTCTACCTTAGCCCGATTTCAACCCACATCCGACGGCGCCCCACCCGTGCCACGAGCAACATTTCAATTCTACCTTAGCCCGATTTCAACTAAGAAGAACGGTTTGGATTCGGCGCTTATTCCACAATTTCAATTCTACCTTAGCCCGATTTCAACTTATACCTTACCCAGTAAGGAACCTGTGAGTATTCAATTTCAATTCTACCTTAGCCCGATTTCAACAACTCTACAAGTTTAACTGAGGGGCAACTTATCAGTATTTCAATTCTACCTTAGCCCGATTTCAACAGTTCCGCCGCCCGCCGACAAAGTACCCTGGACCAAATTTCAATTCTACCTTAGCCCGATTTCAACAGCCAAGTGTCCCCTGAAATGGGGAGGCAAAAACTAATTTCAATTCTACCTTAGCCCGATTTCAACGCAAGAAATTCCAAGAGGCCATTGGGCAGCAGACTTATTTCAATTCTACCTTAGCCCGATTTCAACGTGTCCCCATTGCAAAGAGCGTTTCAGCTATCACGGATTTCAATTCTACCTTAGCCCGATTTCAACCCACCACCTGGCTCTTAACCCCCCTATTCTATTTAAATTTCAATTCTACCTTAGCCCGATTTCAACTCAGGCTGAATATACCCAGTATCCAAACCCTTCTCAATTTCAATTCTACCTTAGCCCGATTTCAACGTAAATCCAGCAATTGATCATAACATTTTCTATCCAATTTCAATTCTACCTTAGCCCGATTTCAACAGGGCGCTATTTGCGCTTGTTTTAACTATCAGCCCTTGGAATTTAAGCGTTTATTGGCGCCTGAAAAGTCATGGTGCAATTGCGCTTTGAATTTATAAATGCTGACTAGAGCACGGTTGTCACTTCGTTTTTTTCGATGCCTAAAACTTCTTTGGTAACCCATTTTGGGTCTGGTGTTTCGTAGAGAATGATGGAGTCCTTTTCCTTTTCTATGAGCTTGTTTAAGCCGACCTTGATTTTTTCCACTTCGCCTTCTTTAAGTTCGCCTTCGAACGCGGAGTTCTGCACCCAGTTAAGGTACTGCTTAAGGTATTTCCGCACCCTGTCTATTCTTTCGACAGCTATATCATAAACGACTATCACGTACATCGGGTCACCACCAAGCTTTGAAGCCCTCATACTTCTTTTCGCCGAGCAGATGCTTAACCAGCTTGTAGCATTCCAAGCGTATGAGCCGCTGATATGACACATGACGGTCAAGGGTCTGGTGCATTACTGTGGTTTTGAGTTTTTCGTCGTATTCTTGGACAAAAATTTTTCTTCCCTCATCCTTCAGGTAACAGTAGTTCAGTTCTTGCAGGAAATGGCTGGGTTTTATGAGGCGGTTGTTTACGAGGTTGAAGATAACTCTGTCCACGATTATGGGTTTGAAGACTTCGCTTATGTCAAGGCTCAGGGAGAAGCGTCTTTCTCCAGGTTCGTGAAGGTAGCTGATTGTTGGGTTCAATTGGGTGTTGTAGATTTCTGAGAGCGTAGTCGTGTACATCAGGGAGTTGCCGAAGCTTATGAGGCAGTTCATCATGTTGTCAGGCGGCTGTTTGACGCGTTTGTCCAGTTCGAAGCCTTCCCGCAGGATTTCGCCGTAGCTGCTGTAGTAATGGCTTCTTATGCGCCCCTCCACGCTCATCAGCTCAGAAATCTGGTTGACGCTGTCGATTTCTAGGCGGCATTTCTCGATTTCTTCTATGTAGGCGTCAACGGGCTTGTCTTGTTTGCGGTAGTACTGGAGGTTTTTGAGGATGTTGTAGCTGGCGGTGTTTATGAATTCCTTAGCAATCTCCAACCTTTGCGCTTTATCCATGTAGTGCGCTACCTGTTTAACTATAAGGAAACCTGAGAGCAAATGCGCGCGCGGGTAGTAGCTGCCCGAGTAGTAGCCGTAGTAGTTGAAGAAGTGGATGGGTATGTGCTTCTGAGTGAGGTAGTTGAGTAGCTTGGTGTTCAGGTCCAGTTCGCCGTAGGCGTAGATGGCATATATGTCGTTTATGGGGATGGCTTTTTTGCCGTTAACGTTCTCAAAATAAACCGTGTTTTCTTCACGCCGCAGCCTGCCACTGCTCAGGATATAATAGTTTTTAGCCATACTTTAGCACCAACATAACTCGAAGTAACTGCACTTCTTACAAAAGCACTTTTTCTCCACCACTGGAGGCTCAGGCAAGGCTACGATTTTGCCCATTTCCTGCAAAACCCCTTCGAGCTCCTTGATGTTTTCCTCTGTCAACTCAACAGGAACAGTCTTTTTCAGAAGCGGATAATGCAGAACGCCTTTGACGTCAACGCCGATTTTCTTAAGGTAATACAGATAGTAGAGAAGCTGGAACAGATGCGCCTTCTCCAAACGGCGGGAACGCTTCACCTCGTGGATTTCGCCTTTGCCTAACTCCATAAAGTCAATTTTGACTCTGCCGATGCTGACTTCCTTAAACTTGCGGCTATACCCCTCTTCGTGGAGAAGCTTGCCCAGCAAAACCAAATCCGAGTCAGCCTCCAAAGTCAGGTTATGAGAGAAAAACCACAACTTGCGGATACAAACAAAAAAATAATTAATCTCCGTACCAGTAAACGAAAGGTCGGAAGAATGCTTTATTTCACTTTCAATAGTTCATCACCCAAATTATTTTTAATCAAATAATGTTGAATTGCTCGTCTTCATTTTTATCTACCAGTAATCCTAGTTCTTTGTCGTATTTTGCATCAATGAATAAATCAAAGCCATCCCTGCTTACTCTGCCTTCTTCTAATAACCTGTGATACTGCCCAATTGAAATCGAAACTATATAGCCCGTCGCTTCAAAAAATTTCTTTTCATTCTTCAGTTCTAAGTAACGTTCTTGGAACTTTACCGGAATTACCTCTTTTGATTTAATTAAGTCAAAAAAGTTTTCTTTAAACTCACTTTCGTCAAAAATTGGGAGATGACGTACAACGTAATCATAAGCTTCGTATGCTTGATTATATTCCTTCTGCTCATTTTCATTATAACCATTTGCATAAACCTTTTCAATGAGTTCGCTTGCCAATTGATTTGTTAATGGTTCGCCATTTGGCAAAATAGCAAGGGTTGTACATACGCGGCTTTGATCTGTGTAGATATACTCATCTGCTTCAGATCCTTTTTTGAAAACGTATACTGGCACAGGCTCTTTGCCAAATCTATTCACTCTACCAAACCTTTGGAGAAGTGCATCAATCGGAGCGGGTTCAGTGTATATTGTGTCAAAACTTATGTTTAATGAAACTTCAATTGCCTGCGTCCCTACCAGGAGGCTCGCAGAGGACAGCTCTTTTTCTATTCGCTCTCTGTCTTCCGCAATAAACCTTCCATGTATTAAAAGAGGAAAATTGGTATGCGGCTTAAGCTCTTTATAAATTTCCTGTGCTCGTTTAACAGTATTACACACAACAAGAACTCTCTTTGAGTTCTTAAGTTCTTTTTTCAATTCATCAAGATATTCTACGATTTCTCCTTCGATAAGAAATACTCTATGCCTCGCTTGTTCAAGGATGTCTCTTTCGTCTTTTTCTGAAGGATTAAGAGTAACAGACTTTATATCCGTCACTGACTTGGAAATAATTGTTCTAAGAAAACTAGGCAAGGTTGCGGACATAAAAAGAAATTTTGCACCTATTTTGTCAAGCTCTTCTACGCTGCGAGCAATCAATGCAACAGTCCGTGGGTCATAACAGTGTATTTCGTCAAATACGAATAAGCCACCAGCCATCTCTGATAGCATAACTTCGAAACCCTTCACTCCAAAGTACGCTTTAATAATTTGATAAGGCGTAACAATTTTTATGGGTCTATAGATTTTTTTAGTATTATTTTTTGCTTCTCTCATTAGCTTAAGACTTTCTTCTTTAGAGTAATCTTGTTCTAGAAAGCTCTTATAAATGAAATAATCAGCCTTGTGATGTAGCATCCCAATCTTATCTTCTTCACCCACAAAAATTCTTTTGAATTCTCTTTCCATTGCATTTATACTTGCCGTGTATGGTAGGACATAAAATACGCGCCTGCCTGAATCTTGATTTTTTCCTGACCATAAAAGTGCCGCATCGGTTTTACCTATGCCAGTGGGCGCTGCAAGATAAACCGACGATGCGATGTTCATTACCTTACTTTGAAAACCTCTAAGCTCTTTGATTCTTCCTGCAACTATGAGTTTTTCATTGATATTTTGTATTGCGGGAAGTATCTCTGCTTTGCCTGCAGAGGAAAGGTGATCGCAAGCAATTAATAGCCCTCTTAAAAATAAAAAATATTTTTTATTTTTAAAGGATGAGACGAATACTTCTTGTTTTTCGCGGTTTTTTATGGTGCGTACGCATAGTTCCATCGAGTCTTTGCAGTTTTGCACGTTCGCCACATTTAGTGGCATTTTTATTTCTTCTCCAAGGTATTTTAAGGACCACTCAGGCATTTTATTCATAAGGAAATACAGATACTCTTGATTTTGCTCCATTTCTTTTACTTTTTCTTCCCAAATCAGTTTAGCCGCATCGCTGCCCATTCCATATGTTCGGTATTTCTGATTGAGATATTCACAGCCATGATGATGCGATACGATTGCTAGGGCTACCGCTGTAGTGTATTTATCGGAAACAGGTACATTCAAGAACAATCCGGCTGATAGTATTTCATGTCTGTAATCCCATTTTTGCCCATTAAGTGATGCTTGAAAACCTGTTGCTACCTTTCCGAAATCATGGAAAAAAACGCCGAGAAACAAATGTTTCCAAAAATCTTCTTCAGAACAAAGTTGGGGGATATATGGCAATAGTTGCTTTATGCTTTCAAAAACAGTGAGCGCATTTTCTGTGTGATCTGCCAGTGTCTCGCCGTTTGACTTAGCATATATGCTCATGTATAAAAATTCCCCATCCTTTCTGTGGGTCTACGAAAAGGTTTTTCCCTTCAACGTCTACTGGCTTTTCGATTATGTAAAACCCCTTGACAGCTAAGGGTCTTCTGGGGGTAGCGTCATCAAACGCAACTGGCAATGCAAAAATGGGTTCAGCGATTCCCTCAAACGGAAAGGGTAACAGAGTATACTGGAATTTTACTTTATCAATTGGGTGTAGTTCAATAGTTTTGACTTCTTTTATAAACGCTAAATCATAGCTTCGCCCAAGCAGTATAGGATACCGTGGATTTAAAAAATCTGATTCAAAGCTTAGGTTAGTTAAATAAAGATATAACTCGGGCTCATGAATAAATTCTCGATTAACAACGTTTGTTTGTTCTACTTTTCCGCCTTCTCCTATTTCATAAATCTTTTCTAAGTCTTTTGCCTTTGCTTTGTAGGGCGCCACAAAGCCAACGCTCGTTTCTTTTGGTCCTATTAATCGCCCAGCTGCCGCAGATATAATACCATAAATTGTAGAAAGAGGGGGAACGGGAAGTGTTGGCTGCACCTCTGTGATGAAGGGTGGAAATCTGTAGGATGCTGTCCACCCCTTAATGTAAACACGGAGGACTTTCATAGAGCTTCCATCGTATCTATATACTGCACTAGATTTTCCATGGCTTGATGCGGAGTACCAAAGACCACCGATATCTTCTTTTCACCTGCGTCAATTTCTTTCATTTTGCTAATCACTTGGTACTCTGTGTCGTCGAAGAATCCCTTCCTAAGACCTATATAGATGGGGCTTACGAAATGGGTTTGATAGTCTTTCACAATTTCATCAAGAACAGCGATATCTAAGGTAGGCTTAGTACCGCTTGTTTTGATCACGTCCATGAAAATGTGGTTTCCGCAATCGAGTACACTACCAATTATGAAACGTGGCGCAACATCTGTTAGATAAGTTGAACCTTTTGCACCGCCGCTAAGTTCGGATAATGACAACAGTGCCTCTTTGGCTCTCTTTTTGCGTTCTTTTGTAGGGAGCGTTATCAAATTTTTATCCACAGTAGCTTTTTTGTCCTTGGCGTTTTGAATTATGTTTTCAACTTTTTTCTTGAATGCGATAGTTTGTGCTTCTGCCTCGTCTCTTTTCGCTGCATCATCGATACTTGGTAAATCTCTCGCTCTGCCTAATGCGAAAATTCCAATTTCGCTTAGCATTAGAGAAAAGGCACCTTTCAGAACTGTTGAATAAAATTCTTGCTCAAATGGTATCGGCTCAGCTTGCGTTTCATCACTTCTGGAAAAGACCCCAAAGTCAGCTTTCTGGACAGCGCCATCGAAAATTGATATGAGCGGCGTACACTTTAAAGGTGCAATGCGTCTATAGGAGAGTTTTGGAAGCAAATTTAATTGTTCAATCTTTTCTTTCGGCGCTAGCATATAGCCAAAAATGTCATCTTCTTCATGTAATATAGGGTCTGCTTCAGTATACGCAACTTTTTCTTCTCTAGTAATTAAAGACGGGGACCAAGCAAATTTTTTGTGAATTGTATCACGCCACCATCGCTTGAATGCTTGCCCAGAGACATAAGGATATTCTTGACCACCACGGTATCTGATTTTCTTCGTTGCGACAACATTTTGGTCTCTTTGTGATTTGTCTATGCCTGCGTTATTCAAAGCTGATGCGGGTGCATCGACCAATAACAGTCCGGTTACCATTTTAACGTTTTTCAATTTTTCACCTCCAATTTCTCTTTGTGCATTAGTTCGTAGACGTACATGAGAAGAAGATGTTGCGTTTCTTTCCATCGCACGCGGCCTTTTTCGTCCTTTGGAAATAGCACTGGAAAATCATCAATTTCATAAATTAGTCGCTTTTCCTGGAATCGTTCGAGCGCAACCCTAAATTCTCGATAGTCGTCGGTTTCCAAGTCTCTTAGTTTCTTTAAATCGGGTTTTATATAGTCATAGAGCCTTTGCCCAACTTTTTTTATAATCTCAATTCGTTCTTTTTCCATTTTTCTCACCAGTGATTGATATAACTCAAATAGCTGCCATCCCCCAACAAGTCTTCTTTCTCTTTTTCTTAAGAAGAATGGCGAAATGTCATATCCGTTGACAAGACAATCATAGATATTTCGTCGCCTTGCCACATTCCGCGATTCTAAAAAAAGTTCACCGATGTTCTTCCTTAGCTCACCCCGCTTTGCTTCTTCAAGAAACCCAAACACTTCGCTCGGCAGGTCAACAAATTCAAATCGATTGAATTTTTTTTGCCCAGCATTCATAAAGACATAAAGCCTAATGGCAGTTTGACCGGGTCTTTCTTCATAAGGTGCTATTTTGTCTATAACATAGCGCGCAACATTTATCACGGATTCATTGATGTTGGAAAGTTTAAAAGATGGTTGATAAAATGTCAGCTCAGCTCCTGCTGATGAGTCTTTCTTTATCGATATTAACGCATCTTCTGCGAGGCAAAACATAATTTTCTGATTATGAGAGTGTACTAGAAACAGTTGTTTGCCATTTGATATAATATATAGAGGCATGAATTGTAGAAGAAGCGTACAAAGTGGACAAAGGGGCATTCCTTTTTCAAAAAATGAAAAATAATTAAGTACACCGCCGCTGCCAGTTAGTGGATATTCGTCTTTGTATGGGTATCTTAAGGCTTTAACATGTAGTAATGGTTGGGTGTTTCTTGAGCCACATGCGATACAGTTGCCAACTGACGAAGCTGGACTGATTTTTTGCATCAACTCATTGAGATATTCTTCATATTTTGTACGGCGGTTCTTTTTATTTGATGGATTAAGCGGAATGCAATTAATCGTGAACAGTTTAGAAAGATTCGGCCATTTTGCTTCGTTACCACTAAGGTAAAAATCAATTACCTGCTGGGTCGCATAGAGCAGATCTGACTTTGAGATTTGTGCGGGGTCCCTCTTTTCTATAAGAGCACAAACAGCTGCTATTCCGGCATCAATGAAGGGGTTACCTGTGAAACTTCGGATATATACCTCGTTTCTTATCTGAGACTGATTCAATCTGGCGGTTTCCATGTTGTTCCCCCCAACAATGTTATTATTTTGTTATGTTTGTGAATCCGTATCCTATGCTATTGAGTTCGCCTATTCCAGTATCCAAAGCGAACTGTACCACCTTTTGTTTGTCCCCGTATAAATAATTAAAGGTAAAACGCCAGATACTACCAAAAATTTTGGATTCTCGTCCATCAATTACCAGGTGGTTGCAGACTTGTTTTTGGAAGGTGAACTGTTCAAAGATTGGGAACGCTTCCAGTTGTGTGCCGTAGAATTGGTTGTATTTTTTGAATAGGTTGTCTTCTATTTGCCGTACGAATGCTTCGAAGGGGTATTGTTTGCGCCAGTAAACGTACTCGTAATCCTGAGGCGGCTCAATGCCGTACTTTGCGTAGTTGGCTTTGGGTATCCTGACCACGATGGGTGTGCCCGCCGCTAAAACACATGAGCCGCCGACCTTGGGCGCTAAAACAGAGATGCCTTCCACGGAAAAAGACATCTCGCCGATGTTCACCCGTTCTTTGCCGCGTTGAAGCTTCTCCAGTCCGCCTGCAACCACGCCGATCAAACCCTCGTCAGGGGAAGAAACCAAAAAACGCCGCATCTCACCCGCATGCATGTCTACGCTGGGGAAGATGTTGGAGAAGCAGAAAAACTTGTAGCCGCGCCTGTCATGCAGGCTGCTGTAGGCTGAGTTGCGCAAGAGGTCGTAGAGGAAGCCCTGCAGTTTATGGTGGTACATAAGGTCGTAGATGCAGTTTGCCTCAGCTTTAAGCTCAACGAGCACGCGCATAGAACAACCTTTCAAAGCTTTACCAATTTAAAAATTGCGCAGCCACGCGAAACCAACCTTCCCAAAACACAAATCCAAAACCTAAGAACATAAAACAAACCCCGCCGAGAAAGCCGCCGCGCCCATAACCGACAATAACTTCAACATAGGGTCAACATTGAAAGTCGCATTCCGCCCATCCCAAAGTCGCAATGTTCAAGCAGAAGCCAAGCCTAAACCAAAAAAGCAACAGGGAACGCAACCTGCCACCTGCAAAAGTCTCAACTTAAAAAACTAGACAAAAACCAAACCATCAAAACCCAAAAAAACCCTTTCCAAAACGTTGCAGAGGAAAACTTTGATTAGGACAGTTGCGTATAGCACTAACTGGCAAGGTGCCTTCAAATGAGTTTATCCCCTATCAAAAAAGAAATACTGGAAACCCTGTCACGTAACGACAAAGCATTGAAAGCCACGGATGTGGCGAAGGAAAGCGGCAAAGACTTCAAACCCACCATGATGCATATTTTAGGGCTCATACGCATGGGGTACGTAACCTCGCCTGAAAAGGGACTCTACGCTATAACTCAGAAGGGAAAAGAAGCGCTGCAGATGCCCGACATCAGCAAGGAAAAAGCTGAAGCGATTCTGGCTTACGCACCGCACGACAAAGCGTTCCACTTCTACGCAGGCGTGGGGAAACCGCTCAACCTGCATGCCCACAACATTCGGGACTTCGCTATCAAGGTTGAAAAAGCCGATTTGGAGTCGGTGCAGTTTCACATGAACCGCGGAGACTTCGAAGCCTGGTTTATGGGGCTCGGCGACGCGGACCTTGCCAAGAAAGTTGCTGCCTTAAAGGAGAAAAACGTGGTTGGAGAAGCCCTTCGAACTCAACTGCATGAAATGGTTGAGCAACGGTACATAGAGCTAGCTAAGTTGGCAGGCCAACCCATCTGCCCCGAGTAGCCTTGTTTACCCAAAGTTTTTTCCAGCGGCGTAAAACCAGTCAGAGAGCCACGTCACATTTGATTATTCAGAAAGTAGCCTTTCTGGCCAACCCTGCTTGAACCAAGGCAGCCATAGCGTTTGAATTTTTCAAAAATCTTGGCGCTGGCAATGGAAAATATGAAATATCCAAGTGCTAATATGACATGCTTGAGGGAGCGCCAAGTTGAGTGAACACAGAATAATTTCCGTCAAAATACCTGAGCAAGTCTACCAAGAAATGGCTCTGCGTATTCCAGAAGGAGACAGAAGCAACTTTGTCAGGGAAGCCATAAGCGAAAAACTCGAGAAAACCCCCAAGGCAGACAAGGTTCTGGCTTTAGAAGAGCGGATGGGCAAGATCGAGGGGGAGCTGGAGCAAATAAAGAAGTACCTTGCAGACTTGGAACTCCTGACGTTTCAGCATGGAAAAACCAACCCGCACAGCTTCTGCCTCGACGAAGTAGACCACAAAATCATGGAGTACCTGACGCATTACAAATGCGCAACCACCCCTGAGCTGGCGGAGTACCTTAAAACCAACAGGTGGCTCGTGCTCAACAGGCTCAGGAGAATCCAGAAGACCTCAAGGAAACAGGCGGGAAAATCAGTCATCGAGTACTACGCGGGGGAACGGTCAGGTAAGAAGAAGGCGTGGTGGATAGACGAAGAATTGATTCAGGAGTAAGCGGCTACTTTAAATTTGCTGGGTTATTTGGTTTGTTGAGTGTGGCTGTGGGCTCGTAGTCTAGCACGGATTAAGGCATCGGCCTCCGGAGCCGAGAATCCTGGGTTCAAATCCCAGCGGGCCCGCCACCCCCAGTGCGAATATGTATTTTTAGAAGCCCTATGGATGGTGCGGGTGAAGTCTAACGGGTGAAGGAGTTCAAATCTAGGTCCCTTCCAATTTACCAGAGGGTGGAAGTCCCACTCCAATAACGTGCGCTGATGCATGGCGTGCGTAATCTTATTACCTTAGGCAACGCCCAAAGTAAGCTAAAGATTAAGAATAAGATACAGGCGGTAAATTACTGTGCATGCTTTGGAATTGAGTGATGTATCTTCGGGGTATAATGGGCAAATCGTCTTGAATAATATTAGCTTTAAACTGCAAGAGCCATCAATATATGTTGTTTTAGGGCCAAACGGTGCGGGCAAGACAACGCTGTTTAGAACAATCGCTTGCATACTTGAGCCATACAGCGGCAAGATTCTTCTCGACGACCAAAACATAACCACATCAGACAAGACGAGAACAAGAATAAGCTATCTCTCACAGTATAACGCAATGCCTGAAGAGATGACGGTGTATAACGCACTCAAGTTCTACTCTGACATCGAGGGTGGAGACCCCGACAAGGTTATTGACCTGCTGGACCTTGGAGAACTGAAAAATAAGAAGTTCTCAGACCTTTCACAAGGACAAAAAAAGAGAGCCGCAATCGCAAAAGTGTTTCTTCACGAAAGCGAACTGTATTTGCTAGATGAACCCACAGCCAATTTAGACCCAGCAGTTTCAAAAGAAATTCGAGATATCATCCTAAAACTAAGCAAAGACAAAATGATTCTGTACTCTTCACATAACCTCTATGAAGCAACCGATATTGGTACATACCTTATTTTAATCAAGAATGGCTCAGTGACATTGTTTGATAAAATCTCAAACATTAAACCCAAACAGTACCGAGTAGGCATCAAAGCCTCAACAGACATATCTAAAATTATAGACGTACAACGCGAGGGCGAATACTTTGTTTTAAGTGTGTCTAGCCCCGAGGAAGCAGGGCTCGCGTTGAAGAAATTGGTTGAAAGTGGGGTTTTGGTAACTGAAATGCGTCAGCTTGATAATCCCTTGCAAGAGCTTTTTGAGTCATCCAGTGAAAAAGCGGAAAAAACACAAAAGGAGCCACAGCAAATTGCCAAATAATGCATTGATTTTCGCAAAACGAAGTCTCAGTTTGAGCAAAATATATTCTGGAATGGGGATTTTCTTTGCTGCCTTTGGAACCTTCATAGCAGACGCCATTACCTTTCTTGCTAAAGGTGCGCCTGAAGCACTTTTTCTTATTGCTGTTCCGTTTATGGCTCTTGGAATTCTTATATTCACCACATCTATTATTCTGCTTTACGTCTATGACAAAAACAACGGAGTTTTGGAGTATCTACTTTCACTCGGCTGGAGTCAAAGCGACATCTTTAAAAGCTACTTAAAAACCGCGCTCTTCCTTGCACTAACTCTTTTCATTGCCGAATTCGCCGCCAATGTAGTCTCAAGCGTTATTGCAGGGACAACGCTTTTTACTATAGTGCTGTTAGCTCTCACCGCTTTGCAAGGTTTCTCTGCCGTTTCTTTAGCTACAGTTGCTATGATGGCTTTCAGTTCATTACAAAAGCAGAGAGTGGGCGCCAATAGTCCTCTTGCTTTGATGATCGGCGCCGTGGTTATCATTCCCACCTTTTATATTTCGTTCTTACCATTTTCTATCGCCTTCCTAGTTGACTTGTCTATTGCTGTGGTTGCCGGTGGCCTGTCAATTGTGCTGCTGATTTTGTCAAGCAGGCTAATTAGAAGGGAAAAAATGCTTCCATAACGGTGTATATGTTCGAGTGTGGGAGGGTTCAAATCCGCCAGATTTATTTTGAAGAAGTTTTGTTCCATCTTAATAGGATTCGTTTAAATAATTAGGCGCATCCCAGCGGGCCCGCCACCTTCAGTTTTAGGATATACTATTTCGAACGCCTTTCAAATCTTAATTTCGGGTAGCGTTGAATTATTTTCCGTGCTGCCTGGTAAAGCAGGCTTGCGATGGCTATGGCGAACGCTGGGAAAACAGGCATGATGTACCAGTAAATTCTTGTCTGCGCCAAACTAAACACCAAAAGCACGATTGCCATCCACAGCAAAACCAGCGTGTCCCCTTTTCTGCGTTTAAAGGCTCCGTACATGCAGAGTCCAACGGCGAAGGGTAGCAGGACCAGCCAAACCCAGTTTTCGTGAGTGGCTAGGTAACTGATGTAGAAGAGGGGGTTTGTGCCGCCGTGGCTTTCGATGCTGGTGGTTGAACGTGCAATGTCAGCGTAGATGAAGTATGACTGCCAGAACTGTGAGCCGAAGCGGGTTGCCATGTAGACCGTCCAAGGCGAAAACAGCAGAAGCCCAACTGCCCAAAAAAGGGTGAAACCTTTGGTGAAGAGAAACCGCAGGCTTTTCCTCGTAGCAACCAAGTACACAAAGATTATTAGCGGAATCAGCAGGGCAGCACTCTGCTTTGTCATCAACGCCAACCCAAAGAACACGCCACTCAAGACCGCACATCGATCGGCTTTTTCTTTTTCCTGGCTCAGAACAAAGAAGTATATGCTTGCCAAACTGAAGCAGACCAGCGGGACGTCAGTCATCGCATATCTTGCAAAGGTGTAGTAGGTGACGAAAGTGCCCAAAACTAGCGCCGACAAGAACCCGACATAGCGATTGTAGAGTTTCTTTCCCAAGTAGAAGACAAAAACCAGCGATAGAGTACCGAAGCCAGCCGTCCAAATCCTCGAAGCGAAATTGTTCACGCCTAAGACTTGGTAGGCAAGAGACATCAGCCACATCAGAAGCGGCGGTTTGCCAATCGCGAAAGATATGGCGCCGTTAGTCCAAGGGGTCAAGTAGTCTCCTGTCTTGACCATGTGATAAGCCCATTGAGAGTACGTCTGTTCGTCGGAGGTCTGCAGAGTCCCAGTTCCCAAGTTAACGATGAATATCGATGAAAACGCCAAAATTGCCAAAATGAGAACGGCGTCAGCGTGTCTCTGAAGCCAAGACGGGTTTTGCCCTGGAATGCCGCTTGATTCGTTATTTCGGTTCTTCCTTCGGGTCACGTAGGCGTAACGTGCTAAGGCAAAAATGGCAATAGCTCCAATAACGCATGCAATCGCGTCGAACACAACGGTGGTCAGAGGAATCGAGTTGGCGGTTTGCGAAAGCTGAGGGGACCCTGTCGAGTTAGTCAACTCTAAGGCGTAGACTTTGCTGTCGTCTGAACCAATGTACAAAACGTTGTTTGCGACTGCGGGTGAAGATTCTACGCTGTTTCCTGTCGGGTAACTCCATTCTTTGGCTCCTGTTGTGGCGTTGAAGCAGTAGATGTTGTCGTCTTGGGAACCGACGTAAACGTTGCCGCCTGCCACTGCTGGAGAAGACGTAACCCAGTACCCAGTTGAGCTCTCCCAAATCCTGCTGCCCGTTGAGCCGTTAAGGCAATAGACGCTGTTGTCCTCTGAGCCAACGTAAACGCAGCCATAAGCAACAGCTGGAGAAGATTCCACCTCATCGGCTGTTCGATACCTCCAAACCTGTGCGCCTGTAGAAGCGTTCAGGGCAAAAATGTTTCCGTCATACGAACCAATGTACACACAGCCGTTGCCGACGGCGGGAGAAGAAGAGCCAGACGTCCTAAAAGGGTAACTCCAAATCTTGAAACCTGTGGAAGCGTTGAAAGAGTAAACGTGACCGTCACCGCTGGCAATGAAGACTGCACCGTTTGAAACTGCAGGCGACGAATCCATCGGATCCAGGTTCTGCAAATTCCAAATAGTATTGCCGTTTGTTGCGTTCAAGGCGTAAAGATTGTTCTGGGAACCCACATAGACAACGCCGTCTACAACCGCAGGGGAAGACCGCACTACGCCGCCGATTAGCGTCCGCCACAGGGGGGTTCCAGTCGTTATGTTTAGGCAGTAGAGGTAGCCGTCGTCGGCGCCTACGTAGACGCTACAGTTGTAGATCGCTGGGGATGACCACACTTCGTACCTGATTGGAGACTTCCAGATAACCGCCCCGTTGGAAGCGTTGAAACAGTAAACTTGGCTGTCCCTGGAGCCGACAACAACCAAGCCGTATGCAGAGGCGGGAGAAGACTGCACCATCCTACCCGTTGAATAATTCCATAGCAATTGGGCAGAATTCGCCGAGGGACCGTTCGCCGCATAGCCGCTGTGGCTTGGGTCTTGACGGAACATTGTCCACTCGCCGCTGCTGGAACCTGCGCTGGCTGAGGCGCCTAAAGCCAACGACATGCTGAAGGCTTGGATCAGGAGTAGGGAAAGCAGCGTGATGAGTAGCCAGAGGCGTTTTTTCATAGCTGTCGTTACAAGACACCGCTGCCTCAACATATTAAAGTAATTGAATTCAGCCCAATGTCTTCGTTTTTCCCGCTGGAACAATCTACTTTTTTGTGGTTTTGTTGTTACTTAATGAGGCAACAAGTGTTGATATACTACAAGCCGCTGATGAATGATAAACTCATGAATGTGGGCTTGCATGGTTAGCTGTCAAAACTCTGGTAAGACCCTTACCGAACCTGAAAGAAAAATTGAAAACGACTTATTCTGTCTAGCGCTTTACTCTTGTGATAAGTGCGGCTACAAGTTCAAAGTAGCCTATTAAGCGTTTCAGCGGCAGCTTCTTGCCCTAAAGATAATCGCTTTTCGGTTTTAGTTATTTAATGCCTAACGCAAAGCCTTGAAATTCTAGGCGAACAGGTTCCTTATGTATTTCAAAATAAGCTGCGGCTGCTCAAACGCCGTCTTCAAAGCCCTTCGAGGATTCCTAAGGTGATTTCTCAACGACAACTTCTTGTATTCCTCAAGCGCCTTGGCGGCGATTTCCTTGACTTCTTCAGGAGCAAAATCTGGGGTAGAAATCATCGGCATTCCTTTGGGTTGACGAGCCGCGGCAAAGCTGTCCCAGCCCAAGTTTTCTTTAATGTACCCTTTGGACTTGCATTCTTCATACAGTCTTGTGCCGTACGAGGGTGTAGCCATGAAAAGATGCATGCCGACGTCATAGTCCCGTTTGAGCTGCAGGGCGAAATCAACCGTTTTCTGCATGTTCTCTTTCTTTTCGCCTGGGAAACCGATAATGTAGAAGGCGCCTGTTTTTAGGTCGATGTCTTTGCAGATCTTCGCAACTTCAACGACGCGGTTCAAATCTAAGCTCTTGCAGATTACGTTATCCAGTATCTGCTGGTCGCCTGATTCTACCCCGAAGAAGACGCTTTTGCAGCCCGACTTCTTCATTTTCTGCAACAAATTCAAGTTCAAGCAGTCAGCGCGTACCCCGTTTGGAGTTTCCCAACCGATCTTGATTTTCTTCGCAATTAACCCGTCGCAGATGGCTTCAAACCTTGCCAAGTCAAAGGTCAAGTTGTCGTCTTCAAAGAAAATGTTCTTAACATCAAATTTTTCGACAACGTACTCGATGTGGTTTAAAACGTAGTTTGCAGAATTCGCTCTAAAACCCCTGCCCATGTGCAGGTGAACCGAGCAGAAACAGCAGTTAAACGGGCAACCTCGGCTTGTAATCATCGATATGGCTCTGTTCCTGAAGCTGCGGTAACCTATTCTTTTGGGATTCAGGTATTTCTCCATATCCACTAATTCATAGGCCGGGTAAGGAAGCTCATCAAGGTTTTTGATAAAATCCCTAGGAGGGTTTACATTGACTTGCCCATTTTGGCGGAAGGCAATGCCCAGAATTTCATTTAAAGGCTTTTTCCCCTCAAAAAAACGGGCTATCTCAGGCATGATGTATTCGCCTTCGCCTGCTACGGCAATGTCAACGCTTTTTGCCTCTTCAAGAAACTCCTTTGGAACCGTGGTGACGTGGGGTCCGCCTACAACCGTCAAGATGTCGGGGTTAACCTGCTTGGCTAAGTCGCTTACTTTAACCGTGTTTTCTATTTGGGAAGTGAATGGTCCCGCTATGCCGAGAATGTCTGGTTTTCGGGTTTCAATTTCCAGTTTTATCTGGTCAAATGGTAGACCCACGTTTAGGGTTTCGCCGTTTTTCTGGAATAAGCCGTCAGCCATGAAGGCATCTAAGATTTCCGTTTGGTAACCTGCTTTGGTGAGCATGGCAGCGATGTACATTAAGCCGAGGGGCAGGTTGCCTGCTGGCGGTTCCGAGCCTGGATAAAACGTCTGCGGCGGGTTAATGAGAAGTACCTTCATTATGGGTTACCCAATGGATAGAGTTGCTTCTTTGGGGTATTTAAATTAACTTCTTGGCTTAAATTGCTCTAGAACATTTTTGAAATTATCTGTTTTCTGTTTATTTCTCCATAGTCAACTAGCAGATACAAAGGCTTAGTTGGCATGTTATTGTTATGCTACAACCACATAAGTTTATGAGCAGTGTTTCGGCTCTTTATATTCATCAACTTTTGCGCCAGTTTAATGGAGGTGACATTTTTGAGTACGCGTGAGGAAAGAAAAGGCAAGATGACCGTCGCCGAGGCAGGAAGAAAAGGCGGAGAAAAAACCGCTTCAACCCATGGACGCGAATTTTATGAGCAAATCGGACGAAAAGGCGGCGAGAAGGTTTCTGCTGAGCGGGGCCCAGAGTTTTACAGCGAAATAGGCAGCAAAGGCGGATCCGAAAGAGCCAAGCAGCATGAAGGCACAAATGAAGCAATGGGAAAAACAAGCCTTGAAGAAGCAGGGCACAGAGGCGGGCAACGAGTACGAAGGCTAATCCAAGCTGGCAAAGAACACGAAGAAGAGTAAAAGTCTAATTTATTTAGGATTATTTTTTTGTTGGTCCCGACCAAAAATTTAGTTTTTGAGCGTTTTTAGGAGGTGAACTAGTTGTCTCGAGAAAAAGGCAAGATGACCGTTGAAGAGGCAGGAAGGAAAGGTGGACTGCGAACATCTGAGACTCATGGTGAAGAATTCTACAGCGAAATAGGCCGCAAAGGCGGAAAAATAGGGGGACCGAAAGGTGGGCAAAGAGTCCGCAAGCTTATAGAGGCAGGAAAAGAGCACGAGCAGGAATAAACCGCACTTCAGATTTCAATTTTTGATAATTACCCTAAAAATTCCTATGGGTTTCTAATTCAACGTGGAGTTTAAGGTCATTTATTAAAAAACGCTGCTTCCTATGTTACTGTGTTAGGACAGCCACATATCTTTAAAAGTTTTGTTAAGAGCTAAAAAAATGAGAAAGCGACCAAGACGTTGAATAAACGTCAACGAAGGTTTTGGAGGTGACGTGTTTTTGAGCGAAAGCAAAAGAAAAGGAAAGATGACAGTTGAGGAAGCTGGACGATTGGGCGGAGAAAAGACCGCTGAAACCCATGGACCTGAATTTTACAGCGAGATAGGAAGCAAAGGCGGAACGCAACGTGCCAAGCAGCATGAGGGCTCTCCCGAGGCAATGGGAAAAACAAGCCTTGAAGAAGCAGGACACAGGGGAGGCCAAAAGGTTCGCAGACTAATTCAAGCGGGCAAAGAACGCGAAGAAGAGTAAGCCGATTTTTTAGGCTTTTTACATTGATCTTGCTTGTTTCGCAACGTTTGGTTGGATGATAACTGCGTTTTGATTTTTCAAGTTTCTTCCTGTATCTGGAGGTGAAATGTGTGGCTAAAAAGAAAAAAAGAGGAAACATGACGGTTGAGGAAGCTGGACGCAGGGGCGGAGAGAAAACCTCTGAGACCCATGGACGCGAATTCTACAGTGAAATAGGCAGTAAAGGCGGGCAAAGGGTTCGCAGGCTAATTCAGGAAGGAAAAGCCCGCGAGGAAGAGTTAACGGTGAACGGTTAGCACTTTTTTGTTGGGTAACTCGTTTAAGAGTATGGAGGTGAAAACGACGAGTAGACAAGATGTCGTAACAAGTAGGCGTAGAGGGATAGGTCAAGGCAGGGGAACAAGACGTCAATACACCGACAGATCGGGGAAAACTGGTCGCGTAAGCCCAGCCATCGTTGAAAAATATCTTGCAGGCATACATTTCCCGGCTGAAAAGAAGAACTTAGTAGACAAAGCTACGAACAAAGACGCGCCAGACGACGTGATGGATTTGCTGAAGAAGCTGCCGAGCAAAACGTACAAGTCGCCAATAGACATAACCAAGGAAATAGGAAAAATTGAGTAATTTAAGCCGAAGAACCTGTTTTCTTTAACTTGATCTTTTAGCGTTCCCAAGTTTGACCCGTGGCATCATGCGGCTAAAATGAGCTGTGCATAGATGCTTTCAAAGTTGTTCCTGTTAATTAGATGAACGATAAAGTGCTGCCGTTCCAGACAACTTGTTTTTAATTTGCAAAATGGAGGTGGATGCATTTTGGCGGTTAAAAGCTTACGGAAAAGGAAGATGACCCGTAAAGAAGCTGGACGAAAAGGCTGTGAAAAGGTCTCTCGGGAAAGAGGAACAGAGTTTTTCAGGGAAATAGGTAGGAAAGGCGGCGAAAAAGTAGCTGAAGAGCGCGGCTCCGAATTCTTCAGGGAAATAGGGCACAAGGGTGGAGAGAGCAGAGGAAAGAAGTAGAAGGCACTTAAACAAAGGGATTGATATAGTAAGCAAGGGTGAACCAGCGGTCAAAACGTTTTTTCAATCCTGCTTTTTTCCAGCAGCAAAGCAAAATGTTGAAATAGTTTCTGTCCGCATTCTTTTTTATGAGGCAAATTCTCGTTTTGTATTATAGCAGAACTGGCAACACGGAGAGGATGGCTAAAGCCGTGGCTGAAGGCGCAAAAATCAATGATGACGTCAAGGTGGAATTGAACTTTCACGTTGAACCCGAAGACCTAGTCGCCTTTGACGCGATACTTGTGGGGACGCCGACTTATCACCATGAAATGGCAGTTGAATTCAAAAACCTCTTCGAGGAAGCAGCCGCAAAAGGCATAAGCTTGAAGGGCAAGGTTGGAGCAGCTTTTGGCTCCTACGGGTGGACAGGTGAAGCGCCTAAGCTTGTCGTGGAAATCATGAAGTTCAAGTTTGAGATGCAAGTCACTGAACCTCCACTACTCGCGAGGTACCTGCCAGACCAAAAAATGCTCAACGACTGCAGAGACTTAGGAAAAAGAATTTCCGAAAACTTGATGAACAAGGCTTAACATTAACGGATGGGAGAATTTTATGGAAAAACCAAAGGATAATCTCCTTGAATTCTTGAAAAACCAGATTAAAGTTGAAAAAGAAATAGTGGCTTCTCTCGAGCAGCCTCTGCGGGTCATGAAGAACCCAGCTGTCAAAGGCGTCTTGAAAGGGGTCTCGCTTGATTCTATAAAGCACGCTGAACTTTACATGTCAGCAGTTACCCTGCTCACCGGGGCTTCGACTGCGTTGACGCAGGACAACCTGGATGAGCAGAGAAAGCTTGTTGAAAAGCACATAGAAATCGAGTCTGCGCTTATCAAAAAACTGGAAGCAATGATCCCCACTATCGACAACAGCAAGGTCGTTTTTCTCTTGAACGCCATACTGTCTGACGAACGTAGGCATCACGAGATGCTGAAGATGGTTCTGGAAATCATCGTTCACGGAGAAACCATAACGGAAGAGGACTGGTGGAAACTGCTCTGGGAAAACGCGCCGTTCCACGGAGCTCCCGGCGGAGGATAAACCTGGGAAAAATCCCGGCGTTTTTTAAGAGTTACTGTTTTCCTGGATTACTTGCCCGGAAGAGTTCCATGTGTCTTCGACTATTTGCTGAAGTTCCTGAAGCACGGAAGCCAACATTTCGCCTTTGCAGGTTAACCCGTAGGCTTTAGGGGTTCTTCTTATGAAAATGAGTTTTTTGCCTTTCAACCCTCGCAGGTACTTGTAGGTTCTTCTCATGGAAAGCCCAGTTTCCTTCGCAAGTTTTCCAGCTGAAATGCCCTCATTCGGAATTGTATCGTAAACTATACGTTCGGTTTCTGAGAAGGTTTCCAGGTTTGAATCCCGTTTTGATTTGAAGAAGAAGATGTAGTCTCTTTCCTCTGGGGTTTCTATCAAACCGACAGAACGCAGCCGCTTAAGGATTCGTGACGTGATCTTCGGGGAAATCAAGGCTTCAATGTCTTCAAAAGTCTTCGGCCCCGCCAATAGTGATTGAAGGAGTATTTCTTCGTAGCATTCTGAGTGAGCTGGAAGGATTTCTGCGAATTCTGGGAAGTTTTCAAGCAGTTCGGTTAGTCGTCCGCCGAATGTTGTTGCGTAGTATTCGTCTCGTGCTTCTGTGGCAAGCCCCACCGCCATCAGGGGTTGGAGGTACTCTTCGTTTATGGTGTCTTGGCTGTGGCTGTGTCCCGTTTTTTTGAGTTCCTGCTGCAGTTGGCTGACTGAGTATCTTCCGTTTACGATTGCTTGAAGAAGGTGCAGTCTTGTCTCGTTTTTGAGGACGTTGTAGAGTTCTTTTATGTAATTGGGGTTATCCATTGTTTCGCGGAGTTTTCTTAGCTCGTTCTTGAGTCTGTACACTTGGCATCGGTTTATGCATTCAAGGGGGCTTATTGGAGCGCAGTTTCTGCATTCAGCGTCAAGGGTCTTTAGCATTCCAGCCATGTCGCGGCTGTTCTCGGTTTTTCGGGTTGGTGTGAGGACATTACCCATTTAGTGTGGTCTCCTTTGCGAGTATGCCACCCGCGTGTTTTGATGGGATGAGGAGTGAGAAATTGGTGTGTGAGACTGGTTTTTTGCGATTTGGTAGCCCATCATGACACGCGTCATAGCATATGACAGGCGTCATGTTTAAATAAGTTTTCCCCAAAAGTAACCCTAATTGGTGCTGAACTTGATACTTCCGTGCGAGATAGGGGTAAAAACCGTTTTGCCATCAGTAAAAGCCGTTATGGCAAGAGAAATCGTTACAAACCGAGGATTCAACGAACAGCAGACGGCTGAACTATTGGGACTGTCCCAGTCAGCGGTCAGCAGGTACGTGAATAAAGAAAGAGGAAACATGCTGCTCACATTAGAAAACTCGACTGAAATTTTGGCGCTAATAAACCAAATGGTCGCAGTTCTGATAAAAGAGCCGAACAACAAATCGGAAGTCCTCGAGCTTTTCTGTCAAACGTGCCAAGCCATAAGGAAAAAAGGTTTAATGTGCCCTCACTGCCAAAAAGAAATGCCTAAGGCATGGGCAGAAAACTGTTTATTTTGCCGCTAAATCCCTGATTAATATTTATTAAAAACTAAGTCGCCTTGATTTTGAGTGATCCTGTTGTCTTATGACGAAAACGCCATTTTAGACACTTATCGCTAGGGTAAGCAAAACTGCAGTTAACATAAGCGCATTAAAGCTTGTGCACAACATTTTCTATCAGGCAGTGCCAGTTGCCGGGACGGGGTCAGGCACCATAATTGATTCGTCAGGGCTGATTTTAACGAACAATCACGTGGTAGGGGGCGCACAGAAAATCAACGTCACGTTGGGCACTAACGAGGTGCTTGAAGGCACAATTGTGGGGTCATGCGCCATCCACGACATAGCCGTCGTCAAGGTCGATGGGAGGGGGAGGAATCTTCAGGCGGCGGAGATCGGTGACTCAGATAAGATAAGGGTTGGACAGAGAGTCTACACCATCGGCAAACCCTTCGTGGTCTGGATGCAACTTGGGATAGCCAACGAGAAGGCTGCAGAAGCGGGCAGGCGCGCTGCCTTGTCCCGATATTAAGCGTTGAAGTAAGTCGGTGACACCGCTTTGTCTTTCGCCCGGCGTTTTGAGCGCGCGTTTTAAATATATCAGTCACTGAGTGGGAGCTAATAGCTGGCGGTTCTTGGTGATCGATACAGAAAACCTGACAAAAAAATTCGGGAACCTTACAGCCGTTGAAAGCCTTACGCTACATGTTAACGACGGCGAAGTCTTCGGTTTTCTGGGCCCGAATGGCGCAGGGAAAACAACAACTGTCAGAATGCTTTGCTGCCTAATATCAAAAACTAGTGGGAACGCAAACATAGGCGGCTATGACATAGGAAAAAAGGAAGACTCAATTAAAATCCGCAAAATCATCGGATTAGTTCCTGATAACGTTGGGTTATCTGAAAATCTGACCGCCTACGACAACATAGATTTTTACGGAAAAATATACGACTGCTCGGATGCACAAAGAAAAGAGAACAATAAGCGTTTTCTTGAAATGTTAGGACTTTGGGATAAGAGAAACGATTTAGCAGGGACCTTTTCCAAGGGCATGAAACAAAAACTCGCCATAGCCCGCGCCCTCATCCATGACCCACAAGTCCTTTTCATGGACGAGCCCACTGCAAATCTAGATCCTGAGGCTGCGAAAACAGTCCGAGATTTCATTCTTCAACTAAAAAAAGAGAAGAAGACAATCTTCCTAAACACTCACAACCTCGACGAGGCCCAGAGAATCTGCGACAGGGTAGCAATAATGAATACGAGCCTTAGAGCAATTGGTACTCCGCAGGAACTTGAAAGGTCCGTTAGCGGCAAAAAGACAGTTATCGGATTGGAACAGCAAGTGAACGATGCCGTTTTGGCGGCACTGAAAAAACTGCAGCTCAAAAACCTGTCCAGCGACGGCAACACGATAACATTTGACGTGGAAAACCCAGACAAGGAAAATTCACCTGTTATAGAGGCTATAGTGCTGGCAGGCGGTCATGTCCGATCAATCAATGTGGTGGGCTCAACTTTAGAAGATACCTATCTAAAACTTGTGAGAAAATAAATATGCGACTCTCAAAAGCGTGGATTATAGCAGCTAGGGACTTCAAGATATTTAGGCGAGTAAAAAACGTCTGGTCCTCAATTATCATTTTCCCAGTTGTTATCTCAGTCCTGTTTCCGGCGATACTGGAATATTTAGCAATAAGGGGGAGCCACGGACTCGCAGCGCCGGGTGTGCTTCCAAATTTGCTTAACTCCTTTTCCTTCTTTTTAGTTATAGGAGCAGCATACGTTCCCTTAGGGATTGCCTCCTACAGTATAGTGGGAGAAAAAGTGGAGAAGAGCCTGGAACCACTTCTAGCCACGCCCCTTACTGACGGAGAAATACTGCTTGGAAAAGCCATTTCCGCAATTATTCCAACTTTAATAGCAATGTATGCTGCTGCAGCAGTCTTCATGGTAGGCATTGATGAAGTCACTTTCCATACGCTTGGCTACTATTATTTTCCAAACTGGAACATCGCCACTTTGCTCCTGGTTCTGATGCCGGTCGCCATTGTAATGAGCGTTTTGTTCAGCGTCATTGTTTCATCGCGAGTTAATGATGCGCGCAGCGCTAGCAGTTTTGGAATTTTTATCCTCTTTCCACTCTTGGGCATATACCTTGCCAGCGAGACAAGCATAATAACTCTTGACGTAAACAGCCTGCTTATAATCTCAGGTATACTTTTAGCAGTTGATGTAGCGCTGTTCTATGTTAGCACAGCCACTTTCCGAAGGGAGGAAATACTAACAAAGTGGAAGTAGCAAAGTTAGAAGAGGGAGGTTCAAAAAAATGACAAAAGCCAAGTTTGAAATAGGAGAGACTGAAAAACATACCATTATTGTTAATGTGACCCCTCTTCTAAAATACACCGCCATAGAAGTGGATGGCGAAAAAGTCGTTAATGAATCACACTGTTCGTCATTGCCAAAAAAGTTCCAGGTTGAAGTAATAAACACCGAAAAAAATTACGCTGCGCTAAGTGGAAGTGTTTAGACTTAGACACTAAAAATGGAGGTGAGAGTAACGACTGAAGTAATAGCTGTGATAATTATCGTTGTAACCATTGCTCTTATGTTAATAGGTTATTTTCTTATAGGACCACCTGGTAACCGCAGATGGAATAAGAGAAAAAATTAATAATGGACCGTTCTCGTCTACCCAAGTCACTGCAGATGGCAAAGCCGCTCAAAAAACTTGAAAGTGCATCGCTTGCGCAAAAGTTGAAATTTAGCCAACTAACCAGTAATCTTTTCAGCCGTAAATATCGGAACAAGGCAGCACGGGCCAAAGTGGAAGTAACCAAGTGGAAGAGACGAGGAAGGAGGTGGATCAGTGAACTGGAATAGCGCCCGCGCGAAACTCCTCGTGGCGGGACCCATATTGATTGTTCTGGGACTTGTCCTGTATGTTGTACGAGGCGATACAGCGGTGCTTGTCTTTCCCGTCATCGGAGTAATATTGCTCATTGCTGGAGTTCTTTATAAGCCGCGCAAGAAGAAGACCGAAAACGTTACCAGCGACTCACCGTAGGCAGGAGTTCTCAACCGCTTGGATACCTGTTCATTCGGTTCATTTTTTTCATTTTTTGAGTTCCAGCAATAGCGCGCTGCCTTGTTCGATATTATGTGTTGAAGTATGTCGGTGAGACTGCTTTGTCTCCAACTTTGATTTTGTTCCCCATGAAATTCAGGTCCTAAATTCTAGGAAAGATGAAGGCGTATAAACGGGTGCTGTTTTTTAGCCGAAGGCAAAAGCGCATGGGCAAATCTTGTTCAGAACGCATATTTCGCATTTGGGTTTTCTTGCAATGCAGACTTGCCGTCCATGGAAAATCAGCAGGTCGGTGAGTTTCATCCATTTCTCTTTCGGCGTGATTTGCATTAGGTCCTGTTCTATTTTTGCTGCATCATCATTTTCGGTCAAGCCTAGCCGCTGTGAAAGCCTGTGGACATGAGTGTCAACTGCTACCCCAGCGACTATGCCAAAGGAGTTGTTTAGCACGATGTTGGCTGTTTTCCTTGCCACGCCAGGCAGCTCCAGCAGCTCCTCCATTGTCTTAGGCACCTGGGAATGGAATTTTTCCACGAGGAGTCGGCAACATTTTTGCAGGTTTCTGGCTTTGTTATGGTAGAAGCCTGTTGAATGTATGTCCTGCTCGAGCTCTTTTATGTCTGCGTTCGCGTAATCCTCGGGTTTGTGGTACTTCTTGAATAGGCTTCGGGTCACAATGTTGACTCGTACGTCGGTGGTCTGGGCGGAAAGCATGGTGGCAACAAGCATTTCCAGCGGGTTGGAGTAGTTGAGGGCGGTTTTTGCGTCGGGATACTGCTTTTCAAGTAACTCAATTACTTTTACGACACGTTCTTTCGGTTCAAGGTAAATTTCTGGTTTTTTCATTCTTCATGCCTCTTCGAAGAAATGGAAGTTGGCATTATGAAATTAAACGAGGCGGCATTAAAAGATTTTTGACCTCTTAAGCATTTAACGGTTTAACATTTGTTTAGTAATAGTTGCTTATTCTTTAAATTTGATAAGTCTATTATCCGTTATGCTATCGCAATGTTTATATGATTTCTAATAATCTGAAAATATGCAAACTTACATGAAGTGGCAACCATGGTAAACCCGACAAGAGTAACAGTCGCCTTCGACAAAACAACAGCTGACTTGCTCGAAAAAATAAGCAAAGAATCAGAAGTCTCGCAGAGTGAAGTCATGCGGCGCGCCCTCAAATTTTACAACGACAACATGGCGCTTGAAGACCCAGCCGTCAAGAAAAAAATCCGCGGCTACATGGACATGCTGCTCGGCGGCGAACACGTAATCCTCGACGTTGACCACTGGCTAATGTTCCTAAGCCTGATTGCTTCATCGCCTGAGAAGGAAAAGTTCTGGAGCGAACACAAGGAGGTCGCCCGAGCACACTGGGAACAGCTTAAAACAAAAGTTCGTTCACCAGAAGAAATGTTGACTCGACTTGAGGTCTGCAACTTTTACCGCCTGACAAAGAACGCTCCAAACGACTACACGCTTGTCTTGGTTTCTGAGATGTCCAAGGACTTCATCAGAATATTCCTTGAAGAGTACTTCTCAGCCATGGGCGTCAAAGCGGAAATAAAAGAAAACTTGACCAAGCTCAGAGTAACCATCAAACCGTCCACGCCAAGAATCTAAGACCTGTCTTCCGCAAAAGCCTTTTACTCCCAAATTACTAAGCAATACTTAGGTGAATCTTAGTTGAGTTTGAAACTGAAAGTTGACGGAAAAGAAATACCCCTAAATGAGTTTGTGGAAAAGATTTTGGGCGGAACATTAATTGGCGCGGTAACTTCCCTTCGCGGAATAAAGGATGATTGGGAAAAAATCGAGATAGAAATCAAAAAATAGTTTAGCCGTTGAATTCGACTGCGCTCTCTATTTCCGCGAACAATTCCCTTTTCGCCTTGCATATGGGGCAAACGTATGGCGGGTCCTCGCGGAACACCACGTAGCCGCATTGTTTGCAGTACCACAACTTCTTCTTGACCGTCGGCTGAGGTTTCGCTGCTTCTGGGGCTGCGGTCGGCGGTTTCTCTTGGCTTCCAGCAGATGCTTGTTTAGCTGGGGGTGCTTGGGCTCCGTATGCTCTTGATTGCTTTTCCAGTGGTCTTCGCTCGGGGACGTCGGGCAGGTTTTGGCTTTCGTAAACTTGTTTGTTTACGTAGAGTCGGCAGTAGCAGGAGCCGTATTGTGCGATGTCTGGGTCGCGGTAGTCGCAGGGGCAGATGATGTCGCGGTCATACTCGAAGTTGCCTGAGGTGAGCCTGCATGGGCACAGAGGGTAGCCGTAGCGGTCTTCATTTGTCTTTAATCCTTCGAGGAAACCCTGCAGCAAATCGGGTTGAGGAGTAAGGTAGTACCCGTAGGTTTTAGCGTCTGCTTCGGCTCTTTTACGCACTTCCTCAAGGGCGGTCAAATTTCCAGAGCCTCTTTGAGTTTATCCTTGCGGAACCCCGTAATCACAACCTTGTCGTCAACGATTGCGGTGGGGTAGCTTAGCATGCCGCCTTTGTTCTGGATTGTCTCGCGGATTTTCTGCTTGTCTTCCTCGTTGCATAAGTCAACGTCAACGTATTCGTATTCGATGCTGTTGTCGGTCAGGTACTGCTTTGTCATCTTACACCAGACGCATGTGCTTAACGCGTAGAGGAAAACCTTGTGCTTATTGTTCTTGCCAACAACCTTAGAAATATTCATAACAAAACAACTCCGCTAGAAAGAGTTGCTTGCGGGATAATATAACTTTTTAGATTTCCAAAAAATGGTCTGGGTTTATGGTGGTCTCATGTTTCCGAACGCGTTCTGAACAACCTCAGTCATCGCTGGGTGAATATGCATGCCTTGGGCTATTGGCGCGAAACTTCCAGTTTCAGAAACCATCGCGTTAACGATTTCCTGAATCAGAATCGAAGCTTCAGGACCAATTATATGTGCGCCGAGGATTTTGCCCGTTTCAGCGTCAACAATCACTTTCACGAAGCCTTCAGGGAAACCCATGGCAGCACCCATAGCTGTATCACGATAAAACGCGGTTCCGACGAGGATTTTGCGCTGCTGCTGTTTGGCTTCTGCTTCTTTTAAGCCGACGGAGGCGACTTGCGGGTGAGTGAAGACTGCGTGGGGCGCTGCCGAGAAATCCATCGGAACCTTGTGGTCGTGACTGGAGTTGTGCCAAACTATTCCCGCTTCGTAGTTGGCTACGTGCTTGAACATTTGTTTGCCTATGGCATCGCCGAAAGCCCAAATGTTTTTCTTGCTGGTTTCAAGGTACTCGTTGACTTTGATGAAATTGTGCTCGTCAAGCTCAACACCTGTTTTTTCAGGCTTCAAAACGTCAGCGTTTGATACCCTGCCCGTGGCAACCAGCACAGCTTCGGCGCTGAATTCCCTTTGGCTTCCGTCCTGTCGGTTCCTTGCAACAAGCGTTTTGGTTTGACCGTCTTGTCTGGCTTCCAAAACCTCAAAACCCGTGTATATTTCCATCCGCTTCTGCATCTCCTTCAGAAGCAACTCGCTGACTTCAGGTTCCTCATCAGGCAACACACGGTTGGGTCTCTGCAGTACAGTTGTTTTTGTGCCGATTCCTGAGAAGAAGTGCCCGTACTCCATGCCGATGTAGCCCCCTCCCACAATCAGCAAGCTTGCCGGCGGCTTTTGCAGCTCCAGAACCGTGTCGCTTGTCAAGTACCCTACTTTGTCTATGCCCTTGATTGGCGGGATCCCGTGGCGTGCTCCTGAAACAATGAAGATTTTTGGGGCTGTAATCGTGTGCTGACCGATTTGCATGGTGTAGTCGGAGATGAATTCGCCTGTTTCCTTGAACCAAACAAGGCTCGGCGTGGCTTCCACCGCTAAAGCCTGATGCCCAGAATCCTCGTTGACCAGCGCACGCATCCTATTTATGATGTTGCGGAAATCCACGGCATCCACTTTCGCGTTGACCCCGAGCTTTCCCGCCGCGTCGATGGTGGCGATGACATCTGACGGGTAAATCAGCATCTTAGAGGGAACGCAACCCACGTTTATGCATGTGCCCCCCATTTTTCCATGCTCAACCAAAGCCACCCTCAACCCCTGGTCAACGGCGGCTGAAGCAATAAGCATTCCAGAGCCTGAACCGATAACGATAACGTCAAACTGCTCCATAACAAACCCTTACGTCTAGGAAAAGAGAGAGATCAAAGGCAAATAAACTTTTCAACGGCTACTTTTGGCTTGGAAAATCTTTTATGCAAGTTATGGTTAACATGATTGGTGGATTTTCATGGCAAAAGCAGCAAAACCAGCCAAATTGACAAAGGCAGAAGAAGAAAAGAAAAAGAAAGCCTACTACGCCAAGAAAGAGAAAAAAGCTAAAGAAGTTAAAAAGTAACTTTTTTGCTTAGGAACCGTGGTAGAGCTCTCTCGTCTTGGATAGGGTTGAAGCTCTTTAACTCGTCTTTTGGTAGTGGCAACACTATTCGGGACACCAACCCGTTTAGGCTATAGGGCAGCCGTATGAGGCGCATTTCTCCAGAAGTAACCCACTCGTCAATGTGGAAACCAGCGCCCTTTACCTGCCGCGCAAAATCAAGTCTTTCCTGAGTGCTTAACCCGTAAGCTTGCGGGTCTAAAACATGAAGGTGAAAGCCTCTGCCTGAATAAACAGCCCGAACCTCCGAGAAACGGGCAGAAAGAAACTCCTGAAGCCCTATTGCCTCCTGCTGAACCATCCGCAACTCTAATTCGCAAAAACTCAACCCTTGCTGCTTCTTCATTTTATCCGCCAAACTGCCATGGATTGGGCAGGTAATGTTTTCTGGGTCAAGGTCAAAGGCGAGTTCTTGCCCCGTTTTGGCTCCGTTTATGTCATAGACGTTTCGGTCGTAGTATACCGCTTCGGGCGAAAACTCTAGTATTTGCTGCCGCACGTCTTCCAAGTCTGCGTACTCGTCGATAATTATGGTTGTTGAGGCATCTTCCCTGTACTTCTGCGGGTAAATTTTCGTGTGTCTGCCAATAATCACCGCAAACTTCACCTTACCGCTTTGGCTTCCGAACCATTCCGACGCCTTCTGAAGATTAATTTCGCTGGTGTAGAATTCTTTTCGCTCTTCCAAAGTGGTGTATCTCATGCCGACGGGTAAGTTGTATTGAACCATCTTAGCCACATAGAATTATAGCGGCTGCCCAAAAATGTCTTACGGAAACCTGCAGCATTTGGATCAGAAAAATTCGGATAAAGCAACGTTAGAGTAGCCATTAACCGCGTCGCATATTGATTCTGTAGTGTACCCTTTAAAACTCAACAGGTTGGCGGCGGAGGCATAAAGCAAAAGCAAATATTTCTTCACGTCAGCGTTTACGCCTTTTTCAATTAGCTGTTCCGCTATTACTCGTCTATGGTAACGTTTGTTTTTTGAGTCCGTGAAAAGAAAAGTTACGTTGCTGCCTGCCTCTATTTCGACGCCTTCCCTCTTTAGCTGCTGCGCTGCTATAACTTGGCTTACCTGCTGCTTGTAGTGCTTAGGGTTTTTGGATAAGTGTTTGGTTATAATTAAATCTGAAAGTGGAATTTCGCCGTTGACTAGTTTATGGCGGTAAAGCTTAACTGCCCCCAGAACATCGGGGATTTTTAGATTAAACTCTTGCAAGTTGTTTGCGGAAGACAAAATATTAATCATTTCCATCTGTGCATCGTAAACAAACTTGGGCGTGTCCCTTCGCCGTCCCTCTAAACCTCTGACTTTAACTTTG
This sequence comes from Candidatus Bathyarchaeota archaeon, assembly GCA_963722095.1. Taxonomy (GTDB): domain Archaea; phylum Thermoproteota; class Bathyarchaeia; order Bathyarchaeales; family Bathycorpusculaceae; genus Bathycorpusculum. Next base: position 497,785 of record CAVRJR010000001.1, read on the forward strand.
CCCGTCTCCATAACGCCAAAGTAACGGTTTAAAACACTCACGTTTGGATGCATTTTAGAGGGCAAAAAAACAATCCATTTATAGTGTCCCTCAAAATTTATGGGCACACCAATTTTCTCAGTTATTATTTTACATAGGTTTTGGTATTCCTCTATGGTTGCGTTTTTCTTTTTAAGCCATAGTGAGTCCACTATGCCGTGGATAACCTCAAAACCGTGGTCCTCAGCGGTATGTGTGGCTTTGAGGAAGGCGTCTCTTGCATAGGCGCACACGCCGATGTGCCCGTCAACCGTGCCGAATTTTGAGTTGCTAAAACCCAAGTAGCCGAAACAGGTGACCAGCACCCATTTCAAGGCTGCCTGGCGTCTATCGTACATTTCCTTTAGCCGTTTATCGGAAGTTTCATCTCTCAAACGTTTATACTTCAAGCGTTTGGTTAAGGCAAGGTTAACTGTTTTGGGGACCATGCCGACTCGTTTTGTGCAGATATGATAATTTAACTCTGGAATCCTTATGGGTGAATCGGGGCAGCATTTGCAAAGAACTGTCTCCGCTGAAATATTGTATTTCTCCATCAAACTGGGATACATCGAAGAAAAATCCAACTCGCCGATTGACTCATGTATTCCCAGACGGGGCTCAAAAATGAAGCCTCCGCGGTCACCAACCAGCAAATCAAACGCTGATTTGAAGGCTTCAGGAATTTTCTTGTTTCTAGGCAGCAGGATGTCGTCTTTTATGGCTTGGTAGCATTGTATGGATGACATGTTTGAGCCGATTGAGAAGCGGGCGGCGGTATGCAGCGGCACCCTGCATGTTCGTGCTATATCAATGAACCCGTCCAAACCTGCTTGCCGTATAATGAAAGTGTTGTTTTCGTCAATGTGTATTCTGCCATACAGCCGAAAAGTTCCTGCCCTGTAAAACGTGCGACCGTAAGAAAAGAAGGTTTTTCCCGATGTTTTTTCCTTTTCAAACGACATGTTATCTCTGCTCAAGATGAAGCTGTCCGCGACGCCGTTTATGGTTGCGCGATGGATAAGGTAGGGGAAAAGGTAGGAGTCGCCTGCGCTGGTTAAAATAACATCTGGGTCTAGTTCTTGTATTGCGTAAACAAGCTGTAACAGCTTTGTCGCTTCGCCGCCGTAATCGATCACAATGTCGTCTTTGCCTTCCTGTTTTAAGCGAACAGCAAGAATTTCATCGTCGAAAACTGGAACAACTCCTGTTTTGTTAACTTCCACTTCAAGCTTTAGGATACGCAGTTGCGGGATGGCGTAGTCGGTGCGTTCAACTGAATCCAAAAGTGTGTAAGCTAAACCTGCCTTAGACGCTTTGACTTCCAGAAAGGCAAGCGGGAAAAGATCATGGCTGAAAAGGTATGAGCGGTCACTTTGAATGTCGCAATTGTGGAGTTCATACTGCAGGTAGTCTCCAAGCCTTAAAATCTCAAGCGTTAAGCGTCTGATTTGCCTAGCATCTTTAACGGTTAATTCCAGCACCCTTGACTTTTTGTTATCGGTGGCTTGAACATATTTTTGAACGAACCGCCATGAAGCGATTTTTTGGTTGCAGCATAATCGGCTGATTAAACGTTCAAGGTCTTCCTGTTTGCTTGAGACGTAAATGCATGGCTCAAATGTGTCGGTTAACTTGATTCTTGCGCCGTTTTCACTTATAATCCAAACCGTTACTCTGCCGAAGCCAGATGGGTAAACATCCAGTAACCAGCCTCTAACTTGTTTTGGCTCGTTGGGCTGCATCTAAAGCCTTCTCTAAACGCATAATCTTCTTCTGCTGCGACAGCAGGATCGAGACAATCATCGGTTCAAAGATAATGGGCTGCGTCGCGTTGCTTCCAGCTGAAGCGTAGCTTCGGCAAGCATCCATTAAAGCGTCAAAGGCTTCTCGGTCTTCAACCCTTAACGCTTTTGCAAAACCGCTCTAGGCATGTATTTCATCTTCTAAAGCAATTCGGTATGACACAACTGTTTTACCCACAGGTCACGTCTCCTCTGAAAATCGGTTGCTTGTCCATTCTCTCAGTTCTCTCCTATGTTGAAGGACGGGAAAGGCGCTGTTTTACCTTTTAAATCATCGCTTCAAAAGACACTGCAGACTAGTGGAGGGGTAAGTAAAAGTGATGCGCCCCCGCTACAGTTGAGAACGGACGCTAAAAACTTGAGCTACGATAGAAAATGTTTAGCAGAAACCCTAATATTTGGCGTTCTAATGCTTTTTAGCGGTGAAATTTTGCCTATTGACCCTGATTTTCAAACAAAACGCCAAGTTGTCGGCGAACATAACGGACACAAAGTTTGGGGACCCGTAATAGCCCCCCAAATACTGGGAATCCACGGAACAACAAACGCTGTAGACTGGGATAGCTGCGTTGGAGACGGCGTATGCATCGACGTTTGCCCCGTTTCGCTCTATGATTGGGCTGAATCGCCTGGGCACCCGCTTAGTGAACGCAAATCTGACCCAGCACGAGAAAACGACTGCATACAATGCCTTGCATGCGAAATGCAGTGCCCAGCTCAAGCAATAAAAATTACACCGCACTAGGCGGAACCTCTTTTGTTTTAGTGTGGCAAGTATTATATTAGCAAACGCGCCAAATAGTGCCTTGTGCACCCTCTATGAGTAACGAACCAAAAGGCAAAGTCATTGCGGTTCTGCCATCTGACGCCTCGGCAAAAACCACCGATGTTGTTGAAGAAATAATCTCCTGCATACTAGAAACGGGCGAAGTTGACGTCGTCGGAGTCAACGACGGGATTTTTCTGGCTTGTTCAGCCGTGAACATGGCGTCGGAAATCGCCAAAGTCTACGTTGAAGACATATACATTGGGAACCTTGAAGCGCCAGCGCTTGGCAAAGCATGCGCCATTTCTGTGCATCTGGGGCAAAAGCAAATTGGGGATTACGCCCAAGCGTCAGAGCAAGAGGAAAAGGGATTCGAAGATGTCGAGGAACAAACCGTCAGCGTAAGCAGGGCGGCTAGCATGGAGCGGCTACTCACTATAAGCCTCTTGCGGCTTGCAAAATTTGAGAAAATCCGAATAGTTGCCGCAGGCGGCTCGATCAACGATGCTGTTTCACTGGCTTTGAGGCTGACAACTGGGCAGATTTCCAAAGACGAGGTGGGAACCAAACTTGTTCACCTGTACTCCATCAGAATGAGAAATGACCCTACAAAAAGCATAGCCGCAGTATCCATCTACCTTCAAAAAGGGCTATCGTCAATCCTAAGTAAAAGACAAAAGGACCTGCTTAAAAGCCTGGAAAGCGGGAACCTCAACTCAACTTAAAAAACTGTGAAGAATCAGGAAATCCACTGAAAACTAAAGAAAAAAAGATTTGTGGCTTTTTGTGTCTACTTTTATAGGCTTAGGTTTTTGTTTACTCGGTCCCAGTTGACGACGTTCCAGAAGGCTTCGATGAATTTAGGTCGCTCATTTTTGTAGTCAACGTAGTACGCGTGCTCCCAAACATCCAGAACCATCAGGATTTTGAACGTTGGGTAAACGTTAACGTTGTGCTTTTCAATCTGCAGTATCAGCGGCCTATCTACACATGGATGAACGGCTAGGGCTGCCCATCCTGAACCTTCCGTTGTCGCTGCGGCTTTCGTAAACTCTTTTTTGAATTGCTCGAAGCTTCCGAATTCCTTGTTGAGCATGTCGGCTAATGCTCCGCCGGGTTGTCCTCCGCCGCCTTTGCCTGCTGGCGCCATGTTTTCCCAGAAGATTGAGTGTAACAGGTGGCCGCCGATGTTGAAGGATAGGTCTTTGAGCAAGGCTTTCATGTCGACTTCGGCGTTTTCTTTGCGTGCCTTGTCGAGTTTTTCGAAGTCCGCGTTTGCGCCGTTGACGTAGGCTTGATGGTGTTTGTCATGGTGTAGTTTAAGCTGTGTCTCTGAAATGTAGGGTTCTAATGCGTTGTAGTCGTACGGCAATTTTGGGAGACTAAACGATTTTACTTTCTCCATAAAATTCACCAAAAATCAAACCAAACCAAAGGAAAAAACAACTAATATACTTTGCCTTAAACGAAATTCAGGCAAAATCAGATTAGCTTATAACCTACATTTTGTTTAGTATTTGCAGTGATTTTTATGAGTAAAACCGATCAAAACCTCAAGGACGCATTCGCAGGCGAATCCCAAGCAAACCGAATGTATCTGGCCTTCGCGAAGAAAGCCGACGAAGAAGGCTTCCCACAAATCGCCAAACTGTTCAGGGCAGCGGCTGAAGCAGAAACAGTACATGCACACAACCACCTCAAAGTTATGGGGCAGGTGAAATCAACCAGCGACAACCTTGGCACCGCGGTCAGCGGCGAAACGTACGAGTTCAAGAAAATGTACCCTGAATTCATCGCCGAAGCAAAAAAAGAAGGAAACAAAAAAGCCGAAATCAGCTTCAACTACGCAAACCAGGTTGAACAAATCCACGCAGCCATGTACCAGAAAGCTCTTGACGCCCTGAAAAGCAAGACGCAGCCGCCGAAAGCGGATTATTGGGTGTGTCCCGTCTGCGGAAACACGTTTGAAGGCAAAGAGCCGGACAAGTGCCCAATCTGCGGTACGCCGAAAGAAAAATTCATGCTGATAAAGTAGGCGTATCAACCCAATTTTGACTTTTTCATTTTTTTCTATTTCTGTTTTGTTTTAGGATTTGGGTTGATCGTTTTTCTTGGCGCAGGTTTAGAAAGACCAAAAAAAGAAATTAGGGTTCGAAATGGTGCAGTCGGTTAGGCTTTGATTTTTTGGGCTATTTGCTTGCCAAATTCAAAGCATTTTTTCAAGTCGTCGCTGTCTGGTACATATTTGACTTCGACGGTTGGCTCGTAGACTTCGAAGCCTGCTTTCTTCGCCATTTCAATCATGCCTCGCACCGCGCCGCCGCCCCACCCAAAGGAGCCGAAGAACGCCCACAGCTTGCCCCTTGGCTTCAACCCAGTTATGTAGGTTAAGAAGGAGCCCAGTGTCGGGAACATCCCACTGTTAAGCGTCGGCGAACCCACGATGACTGCTTTAGCCTCTAAGATTTCGGTTACGATGTCGGTGTTGTCGGTGGCTCGGAGTTTGAGAACCTTGACTTTGACGCCTTCGCTTGCCACGCCGTCTTCTATTGCCCGCGCCATCTTGTCCGTGCTTCCCCACATCGTGTCAAAAACCACAATGACCTTCTGCACAGGCGTGAATGCGCTCCACTGCAGGTAGGCGTTGATGATTTTAGATGGGTCTTTCCGCCAGATTACCCCATGGTCAGGCGCAATCATCTCGATGGGAATACCCATCTGCACGACTTCCTGAATCTTGCGTGTGATAAGCGGCGCAAAAGGCATCAAAATGTTCGCGTAGTAAGTTCGGGCTTCCTCCATGAGCTCCTGTTGGTCAACTTCGTCGTCGAAGCGTCCCGAGCTTGCATAGTGCTCCCCGAAAGCGTCGTTTGAAATCAAGATTTTGTCTTCCACAAGATAAGTGAACATGCTGTCGGGCCAATGAAGCATCGGCGTCTCCAAAAACCGCAACGTGTGCTTGCCAAGCTTAAGCTCGTCGCCTGTCTTGACGACTTCAACTCTGCTGAATTCGGGGCCGAAGTGTTCGATGAGTGCGTCTTTTCCTCTTTGGCACGCGATTATCTTGGCGTTTTTGCACAGCTTGGCGATTTTGGGTAGGCTGCCTGAATGATCCATCTCCACATGGTTTACGATGATGTAATCGATTTTTTCAAGGCTAACTAACTCTTCGACGTTGTGTGCGAGTTCTTCCGCGAAAGCGTGTTTCACGGTGTCGATGAGCGCGGTTTTTTCGTCCCTGATTAAGTAGGCGTTGTAGCTGGTGCCTCGACGGGTAATGTACCCGTGGAAGTCCCGTAGGTTCCAGTCGATGACTCCAACCCAGTTTATTCCTTCTTTCAAAACAACATTTGGCATATTTTTTACTCCTTTGTCACATTTAGCTTGTAACTTGCATCCGTTTTTGTAGTCAGATTTTGCATCTCCAATTGTTACAAGTAAAAATCAAGGTTTGATTGTTACAATTGTTTATATGGGTTGTGTTTGCGGTTTTCCCCTCGGTTGGCAGAAGGGCGGGCGGGTAGAGGCATACGCTCTTCTCAAGCAAGTCTTTGCATGCGGCATTTAGGAAATTCAAAAATCAATATATGCCTGAATAATCTGTTAAATAGTGGAATCGCCCAGAGATTTTGGAGGTTTAGCTTTTGAGTTTGATCCCGAACGACAAAAAAGAGTTGCTTAAAGCTGAATTTAACGAGAAACTGGTTGACCCAGTCAAAATAGTCATGTTTACCCAAGAGCTTGAATGCCAATATTGCGCTCAAACAAGAGCATTAGTGCAGGAACTGCCCCCTCTTAATAGCAAGATATCGTTGGAGGTTCTTGATTTTGTAGCTGACGCAGCCCGAGCTAAGGAAATGGGAATCGACAAGATACCTGCGTTGGCTATCATCGGCAAGAAAGACTACGGCGTAAGAATCTACGGGATACCCTACGGGTACGAGTTGCAAACGCTGATTGAAGCGATAATTACCGTTTCAAAAGGCGTAACTGACCTTTCAGACAACACCAAATCGATTCTTAAAGAAGTCAAATCGCCAGTCCACATCCAAGTCTTCGTAAGCCTAACGTGCCCCCATTGCCCAGCAGCCGCAGCGGTCGCACATAAACTGGCTGTAGAGAGCGAATTGGTGAAGGCAGACGTCATCGACAGCGGCGAATTCCCCGACTTAGCCATGAAGTACAACGTGATAGGCGTACCCAAAATCATAATTAACGAGAAAATAGAGTTTGTCGGAGCCTTCAACGAAGACCTGTTCGCCGAACACGTCCTATTAGGCGCCGTCTAAGGGGAGCAGAGCAGCAAATGAGCAAAAAAACAAGCGGGGAACCCTTAGCTTTAGTGTTTGTTTACAGCAAAGACTTCATGGAGCGGGTAATCCGCAACTTAATCAACGACCCATGCTTCTGCCAATCATGCGGACTCTACTGCGAATCATGCAAATACAACGTTTACAGCTTCGTAAAGAACGTCCGCGCAGCCATCCAGCTTCCCAGCCCAGCAGACCTGCCAGCCTTCATCGACAACCCAGAAGAATTCATGCCTAAAAAACTGCCTAAAGCCGACATCTGCTTAGCTTCAGGTTTGCATAAGGACCTGCTTTTGGAGCTGCCTAATCAGCTTAAGAAGGCGGGGATAAAAGCGTTGATTGCCCCCATAGAAGACTGGACCGAAGTACCCGTTGGCGTCAGAAAACAGGTTGAGACCCGCTGCAACGAACTGGGGCTTGAATGCGCATTTCCGAAACCTTTCTGCACGCTTGAGCCAGAAGCAGATAAACCTACGATTGCCCGCTTCATCGAAGAGACAAAGGTTGGGCGCCCCCTTCTTGAGATTACCTTAAGAATGGTTGACAAAAAAGAAGTTATTGAATGCGCTGTAGTCAGGCGAAGCGCCCCATGCGGTTCCACATGGTACATCGCCCGAAAACTAGCTGGCGTATCTACCAAACAGGAGGAACTCTACGACGCCATCTCAAAGGCGCATCACAGCTACCCATGCACCGCAGGCATGATAACCGACCCAGAAACCAAAGAACCCGTCCTGCACATCGGCGGCTACACCATAAGGGAAGAAGTTGACAAAGCGATCCAAAAAGAACGCGAAAGAATCAAAAAAGAAAACGAAAAAATAAACGCCTAACCCCGAAAGCTTGAGCAGCTTTCTCCTTCTTAGGCGTCAGCGTATTTGGCTGGGTTTTTGTCGAATGTTGTTTTGCAGGTGGGTGCGCAGAAGTAGTAGGTTTTGCCTTTGTAGTCAGATTTGAATTTGGCTTTTTTCTCGTTGACCATCATGCCACAAATTGGATCTTTAGCCATGCTGTTTTCACCTCCAAAACGTCCATGCCTAGTCATTAATTTTCTTCGATTTAAATTTAGCCAACTTAAGCAGTGCCGAGTTGCTGACCACCGTTAAACTGCTTATCGCCATCGCCCCAGCCGCGTACATCGGGTTAAGCAAGCCCGCGGCGGCGACTGGGATCATGATTGAGTTGTAGGCGAAAGCCCAGAACAGGTTCGTGTCGATTTTACGCATGGTTTTTTTGCTGAGTTCGATTCCTAAGGCTACGTCCCGCAGGTCATCTCTTATTAGCACTATGCCGCCTGTTTCTTTGGCGATGTCGGTTCCGCTGCCTATGGCGATTCCGATGTCGGCTGTTGCCAAGGCGGGTGCGTCGTTTATTCCGTCGCCGACCATAGCCACCACTTTCCCTTCAGCCTGCAGCCCTTTGATGACGTCGGCTTTTTGCCATGGCAGAACGTTGGCTATCACCTGCGTTATCCCCAGTTGCTGGGCTATTGCTCGGGCTGTCCGCTCGTTATCTCCCGTTAGAATTGCAACTTCCAAATTCAGGTCTTTCAACTGTTCGACGGCTTCGGCAGCACTTTCCTTCACGGTATCCATAGCAGCAATCAATCCGACACTTTTTCCGTCAACAGCAAGTATCATGACGGTTTTACCCTGCGATTCCAACGAAACCAAATCAGCGTCAACACCGCTGACGGGAACGCTTTGTTCCTGCATCAATTTGCGATTTCCAAGCAGAACCTTTCTGCCTCCGACACTGCACCGCACCCCTCTGCCGGGTAACGCTTCAAAATTGTCTGCCTGTTCGACATGTACTTTGTCGGATTCGGCTTTCAAGAGTATTGCTTCCGCCAAAGGATGCTCAGAACCTTTCTCAGCTGAGCCCGCATACTCAAGCACCGACTGTTCACTGAATCCATTGTAGGTTTTGATGTCGGTTACACTTGGCTCCCCCTTAGTCAAAGTGCCAGTCTTGTCGAAAACCACAGTCGTTAGCTTCCTTGCCTTCTCAACGTATTCTCCACTACGGAGGAGAACGCCGTATTCAGCGCCTTTTCCGACACCTGCAAGAATAGCTGTCGGGGTCGCGATTCCCAGAGCACACGGACAAGAAATCAATATTACAGCCAGCAACACAAGGAACGCTGTTGCAAAGTTGCCGGTTGTGATAAACCAATAGGCAAACGAGATGACTGCGGCTGACAAGATGATGGGAACGAAATATTTGACAATACGGTCAGCAAACCTTTGAACTGGAGCGGTTGAAGCCTGCGCTTCTTCAACAAGATGAACAATTTGTCCAAGGGCAGTTTCGTCCCCGACACGTGTCGCCTCAATTGTCAGAACACCCGTCTTGTTGATTGTTGCGCCGACAACTTCGCTTCCGACAGTTTTCTCGACAGGAATACTTTCGCCCGTGAGCAGTTTCTCATCAACTGACGAGTACCCGGCAGTTACTGTGCCGTCAACAGGGATTTTTTCGCCTGGCTTAACAATTATTATGTCTCCTACCTGCACTTGGTCGATTGATATGTCGGTTTCTTTGCCGTCTCTGATGACCCTTGCCATGGTTGGTTGAAGTTCGAGCAGTTTTCGTATTGAGGCGGCGCTGCGGCGTCGAATTAATTCTTCGATGTATCGTCCTAGCAGCACGAAGGCCAAGATGCCTATGGCTACCTCCATGTAACCTGAGCCGGGCTGTGCGGTAGAGGGAAGGATGAAAACATTTATCACTCCGTAAATCCAGCCTGCAAGAACTCCGACAGTAACCAGCACATCCATGTTTATGTTGCGGTTTCGAAGCGACTGATACGCGCCCTTGTAAATCCTGTAGCCGGCAACCCAGACAATAGGTGTCAACACAATGAACACTGCTATGTCGTAGATTCTTAGTTGCCCGACAACATCAAAATACATTATTGCGGTGATGAGACCAAAAAGCGTTATCACTTTTAATGCAAGGGCTGCCACTGCACCAGTTAACGTGAATGCAACTCTACGCTGCATCGCTTTGAGTTCGCGCTCTGGCGCAGTGTAGACGTCGAGGCATTGTTGGCTGCAGAAATAGTAGGTTCGGTCGCCTATTTTGGCGCTGAGGGCTGTTTCTGTGTCAACATCCATGCCGCATACGGGGTCTCGTACTGTAACCATAATTTTTCCCACTTAACTTTAAGGATAATTGGTGTTTATAACCATATAAATGTGTCTGAAAAAGATATATCTTTTATTCATGCAAAACCAAGCGAGTTCACCGCAACCACAACCGCAGCAACAACAGCAACCAAAAACAGAGGCAAAGAAACCCTGCGGAATCTCTCCGATTCAAACTCACCCGCATCCTTCAACAACTTAAACGCCAAAAACGCAAAAGACAACAAGAAAACTCCAAGCATAGCTGCTCCAAGAACATCACTAAACCAGTGAACATTCAAATATACTCTGCTGAAACCAACGACAGATGTTGTGGCTGCAACCCCAACGCCAGCCGACACTCGAGCTTTCGTAGTTTTCCAGTGCTGCCAAGCAAAGAAAGCAAGGGAACCGCAAAAAGCCACGCTTCCAGCGGTGTGGCCGCTCGGAAAAGAAAATCCCGTAGCAACAATTAAACCGTTCAAGGGTCTGGGCGATTGGACTAAGCCTTTGACAATCGCAACGATTAATGCGTCTGCACCCATTGTGGCAAGCAGCAAAAGACTTTCAGCCCGGTAATTCTTCATGAAAAGATAGGTCGCAATCGCCAAAGAAAAAATTGCAAGGGCGGCAGTATCAAAAACCAGTGCGATTCCTTCAGCCATGAAAGTCAATGGGGCAGTCTGAATTGAAGTCATCCAAACGTTTAACGAGACATCCAAGGAGTGAAAGCCTGGTCTAAAAAATGTCACAATCAAAAAACCCACAAGAAACACAACGCCCAAAACTACCAGTAATTGTTCGTTTCGGCTTAGTTTTAGGCTGTTCAGTTGATTGGCCTCATTTTAATGGGATTTATTTGTTGAACTGCGGATACGTAAACGTAAAAAGCAGTGACACACAGTTTATTTCTGCAATCGGTTATTCTAACCTTTTGATTATGTGGTACCCAAACTGTGTCTTAACAGGTTCAGAAGTCTGCCCCTTCTCAAGAGCAAAAGCGGCTTTCTCAAACTCCTTAACCATCTTGCCTCTCGTGAAAGTGCCAAGGTCCCCGCCGTTCTTTGCAGATGGGCATTGGGAGACATTTTTTGCTAAGGCGCCGAATTTTTCTCCCTTATCGAGCCGAGCTTTGATGTTTTTTGCTTCTGTCTCTGTTTTGACGAGTATGTGTGCGCAGTGGACTTTGTCTGCCATAACCGCATTACACGCTGGTTTTAGGATATAACTTTTGCCTGCGAAATCAGCTAATTTACATTAAGATTGCAAGGATTTAGGGGAGTGTGAAGATCAGCGGCAGATTTGCCTTTGAGAAATAAGCATAAAAATGTCAAAATGCTTCGCGTTGGGTTTTGTGTTACTTCGAAGTTCGAAGTTGGCGCTGACATAATTGTTATAACAAATGCAGGCAATATCTTGTTTCATGGTAACCTCTATACCCCTCAATAACATAGAAGAAGAACAGAAAGTTGACCGTGCGACAGTGGAGCAGATTTCAAAGATTATCAGGTTTTTATGGAACATTGAAGACTAAGCCCAACACCCAAATGAAAAGCAAATTTTGACGCGTTTGGGTTTTTCGAGGAAAAAATCAAAAATTAACTAAAAGAAGGGATTAATCTCTCCTTTTTGCTGCTTGAGAGATACACGCGTAAATAGATTTGAGTTTCAGATTTACTCGATTACTTGAATTGCGCCTTCAGGGCACTGGGCTTCACATGCTCTGCAAACCAAACATTCGCTGACTTTTGTTGGTGTAGATTTGCCGTCTTTGATTTCGTAGACGCCGACTGGGCAAGTGTTTACGCATGTTTCGCATCCGGTGCATTTGGGGTCAACAACTATTTTTACCATTTTTGTCTACCTCTGATTTTCTTGAAAAGCTCTTGAGTAAAATAAAAGGTTTTAGGTGTTTCAACGTGCTTTTTCACGTAATCTGAGCAAGATTCCGTTTAACGTTGATTCAGCCTTGTCTCTGTGCTTCTGGTAGTCCCCGATGTCTTTTTTGTAGGCTTCTATTGAAATTTCGCCTTTGCTCTGCTGGTCTTCCAGGTTCTTTATGTCTTCTTCAGCTTCTGATAGGTCTTCTTCGGCAGAGTCAAGTTGCTTGATTAGGTCTGCGAATACGCCGCCTGAGCTTCTGAGGGTTTCCTTGATTCTTTTGTTATTCCGCGAGAGGGTTTCTAAGCGATTCTCTATGGCGCTTCTTTGAACTTTGTATTGGCGTCTGGGAATCTTTCCTTTCTGGGCTCTCTGATCCAGAGTCCTGAGTTCAGCGTTTAGGCGTTTTCTATCTTCGTATGAAGCGGCGAACTCTCTGATGTTTTCTCCAGTGAGGCGTTGAGTAGTAGCCGCAGGTGCAGTTCTCGGCTCAGGGCTTGCCTCTTCTTGTTCTGTCGATTCTTCAGCGGCGGGTTTTGGAGATGATATTTTGATTTTTTTGAATGCGGTCGTTGGTTGTTTTTCGCTTGGTTTACGTTTCTGATAGACCACGGCGCCTATGCATCCGATGACGGCTGCGAAGGAAAACCAGAAGGTTGGCATGAAGGAGACCCATATTGGGTTGTAAGTGTAGGAGAATTGGATGATGTTGCTTTTCGGCAGGAGGTAGTTGAGGAAGCTTATTCCTTTGCCTGTTAAGACGAGGGTGTCTTGGAAGGCGCTTCTTGTGAGGGTGCTGGAAACATCGATTGAGGATAACTGCGGCGTCGTGATTTGTGCTCCTTGAGGCGGGTTAAGGGTGAAGCTTGCTTGATCAACGTAATAGTTGAAGTAGGGCAAAAGCTCGAAGTTGCTGAGTGTGTACTGTGAGCCTTTGATGGTTGCACTGGGCAAATTGTAGCTGGCTGTCAACGTTGTGGATTGGCCGGTTGAAACAATCGTTATGAAGGTGGCGTTTTCCTGCATTGCGCCGTTGATTTTTGAGCTGCTTGCAATTGAAAGCGTTGAGCCACTTTCGTCTTTTATCACGACGTTTTTGGCGTTAAGTGGCACATCTAAGAGGAAGGCATCCATCGAAGTTGACGCGTTATCAACGATCCTGTATGTGTCTGAAGCAGACACTTTGCCTGTTGGATCAATGTTTATTTGGCGGTCCAGATTGGTTATGTCTGCCAGCTGAATGGTAGCGTTAGCCACTGAAACTGATGCTGAAGCCGGAGAAAAAGTGTATGCTGGCAGGTTCTGTGTGACATAGTTTTCTGTATTCACGGTTCCATCGGTTTTTGTGATGATTATCGATTTAGGAGTAGCTGGAAAAGTTAGGGTTACGTTGCAGCTGCCGACGTTTTCAGTGAGACCTGGGTAAGCTGGATAACTAAGCACGTAAGTTCCTGTGCCATATTGAGCAATTACGGCACTGGAAAGAACGAATGCCACCGTGAAGACGCTTGGCGATTGCCCGTTGAAGTTTACTTCTGCACCGTAAAATCCGCTTCGGTCACCTAACTGGGCCCCCAAGCTTACTTGGTAAACATTGTTTGAGTCGTAGGCCACAGCGGTGAGAACATCATTGCTGTACTGGGCTGGTAACCCGATCACGAAGTCATTGCTTACTTGCCCGGAGACATAAACTGTATCTTGAATAACTACTTGCCCACTGTACAAGACTTGAATCTGATGGTTAACCTGCGTGATGGTGTAGCCTGAGGTTTGGGCAAAAACCGTTCCAGACATAGCAACCGGCAGGAAAACTAGTAACAAGGAAACCGTAATCATCAATACTGCGTTGGTTCGTTTCAATTGAATTCACCCAAGTGGAAGTTTCTTAAATGTTATGTACCGTTATTTATTTACTTTGCAGTGAACGGCACCTAAATTGTAATTCGTGCTTTTAGCACTTTCCCCTATTTCCCTCCACTTGCTTAAGCATGAAGGGTTTCCACGGTAGATGCCGTTATGACCGTTTTGCAACTGCCAATGAATCAAGTGTTGCCGAATCGTTTCTCAAATCTTGTTGACGGCTTTTATGGTTTTTTCAGCCGTGGTTGCACTGAAAAGCAGATCGTCAATTGTCGCTGTGAACGTGGCGAGTTTGCTGTCGCATTGAATCAATGTTACCACTTTTCTCTTTTCAATTCTAGTTTTTACGCTGAGTTTAGGCGGCGTCTTAAAATTGTCTGGCGAAACAGCGTTGGCAACCGCCTCGGCTTGCTTCTCGTCAGCGTACTCAAGCGTTATTGTCGCTTCCAATTTTTTCTCCCTTCAACTGTTTGCCGACCAATTCATTAACGTCTCTAACGAACCCGTTAATCTCATCAAGCGGTACCTGGGCTCCTGCAGCAATGTTGTGTCCTCCACCTTTGCCGCCGTGCCCTTCTGAAGCTATCCGCATGACTTCGCCTAGGTTTACGCCTTTTCGGATCGCTGCCTCAGTTGTTCTACCCGAAAATTTAGCCGCCTCCTCTTTCTCTACGTTGGCGAAGGCGATGAGTGGTTTTTCGTTGTTGGTGAGGCTTGAGACGATTATGGATGAAACGGTCCCGATGATTTTTTCGTTGATGAAGCTTTCGCCGTTGATGACATAGATGTTTTGGAGTTCGCGCATGCGCTCGGGTTTTTCGCTTATCCAGCTGAGGTACTTGTTGATGTTTTTGCGGTAGTCTTCAAGTATCTTGTTTGCTTCTTCCAAGGCGGCTTTGCGGTCGCCCATGCATATGGCTATGCCGAGGCTTGGCTTATCCATGCGTCCCGTCGAGTTCAATACAACTGCGAATTCTCTGGCATCACGTAACGCTGTGTTGGGCTCTTCTTTGGTTAAAACGTAAATGTAGCCGATAAGGTTCTCCACATCCATATGCAAACCCTTAGACAACAAATGATCCGCCAAAGCTGAGCACAACCGTTTTCTTTCTTCATCGTTTAAGTCGCTTAGCGCCCGTGGTTTGCCATCACGCGTAAGCGGAATATTTAGACTTGCCAGAAAGGCTAACGCTTTGTCTTCTTCTCCGCTCAAGCCGGGAATAAACGGGTTCGTGGTGGTTGCCAGCATTTTGTAGATAGGTCGGGTTTCCCTTCCGAAGAACGTTAAGTCTTTCTCAACCTTCACTAAACCCGCAGCGACGGCGTCGTCAACGATTATCTCGTTGAGGCTGCACAGCTTTCGCTGGTCATACTTGTCCTGCATGTCACCCAACGCGCCGACCAAAGCAACAGGAGCTAAATCCAAGTTTGCAGGGTCCACGGCTTTGGAGACAAAGTATGCTACGCCTGAACCGCTGACGTCGGATGCCCCGTCGATCCCGAACATGTGCGGGTTAACCTGAACAAAATTCGGGTTGTTCGACGTGCCGTTTACTTGGTGATGATCAAGGATTAAGGCTTTGAAGTTGGGAATGTTCTCGTTTAGCATGTCAAGGTATCCACTGCCGAAATCTGTCAAAATCACAAGCTGCGGTTTATCAGCGACTATTTCCGAGATGATTCTTTCATCAAGCTGCTGAGTGATCCGTATCCTGAACTTCGCGTTGAGCCTGAACAAGGTTTTGCCCATTACACCTGCCGCCGCAATGCCGTCTGCGTCCAAATGCGAAAAAACATGGATGAACCCGTCTTTTTGGGCTGTTTCCAAGATTGATTTTGAGGCTTCCGCTGCTGATGCTAAGAAGCGTTCGATTGATGCTTGCTGCGCAGCCATCCCAAGTTCACTCTTTGGCTAAAATGCGTGATCGGATTTAAAGCTAGGCATTAACTTGAAATAGAAAACGGTTTAAAATGGGGGTTGGAGGCGTTTAGGTTACGGATGCGATTTTTGCTTCGTACTTCCAGTTTTTGGCTATGACGCCTTCACGCTTATAGTATCTTGATAGCTTGTGGATTCTTGCTTCGATTATCTGCATGTTGCGTTTGTTATGCAGGTCCTTCTTGTTCTTGTCGAGGTGAACCGCGAGGCTCTGAGCTTTCTTCATGAGGTTTGTCAGGTCTTCAGGCATCGTTGGGGCTAACCCTGCGCTTTCCAACACGTCGCTTATGCTTTTGCCGACGATTGGCTTTGCGAGGGGAATCGCGTATTGATCCCTCAGAATAGTGCCTATGCTGCTGAGTGAGTGGCCTTCCTTGGCCAATTTTATTATGAATGATTCTACTTCTTCAGGCTGATACTTGCACCAGCTTGGAGGACGCCTGCTGACTGGGCGAATTGAATGGGATTTTCCTTTTTCCTGCTTTGGCAAATGTTACACCTTAAACTGCACCTAAACCACACTGCGCCAATATTTAAAAGTAATCCCGTTAGGATGTCAGTTTAGGATAAAGATATTTTGCGGTTTCTTTTCTGTTTTGCGACTCTTGCCCCTGTTGACGCCAACTCTTCTTCTGTTTACGTGGGTGAATCTTCTGACTTAGCCCAGATGGTTTCAAAGTATGTGTTCATCACTTTCAAAAGCTGAAGGATGGTTTGACCATAAGCTTGGATGGGGTCATCCGCTAAGGCTACGCAAAAATCTACTTGAGCACCAGCGTACAGTGTAACTTTAGCGGGCACATCAAAAGGAAGATATTTTACTTTAAGAGGGGACTCTTCTCGAGATCTTCAATAAGTTTCTGTGCTTGTTCGTCATCTTTATGTTTCTCCGTGACCATTCGCATTTTCACGCCTCTTTCAAGCGTTTTCTTGAACTCCCGGTAATCTTCAATCAAGGCGGGTCTCTTAATGCTTTCCAGTTAATCGCACTATCTATGCTTTTTTTAGCGTTATTGTGTCTCTCATTAAAGTATTTGAAAAAAAAGTCTTTCAGATAAGCAGATGATAAACTGCGAGCCGTCTTGTTGAGGTGTTGTATTGCATCTGTTTTCCTGAATGCTTTCAACAGCCTCTTCTGCTTGCTGTTTCAGACGTACACACTCTTGTGTTTTGCGTTGTATCAAAATGCAGAGCCCTTCTCGCATCGGGGTGGCTTTGTACATCACGGGTTCTCCCACTATTTTTTCTGCCAGCCCTAATTCTTCAAGAGACAGCATTACTCTGTACGTATCTGAACGGTATGAGTTTGAAGCTTTAGCGATCGCTTTTACTTCAGCCTTTTCAAGTTTGGCAAGGCTGAAATAAGTTTTCGCCTGCAAACGTGTGAGTCCTAAATCCATCAGCGTTTGAACGCAAGAGCTATTCCTTTGACTTATAATTGTCATTTGTAAAAAAATGAAACATCTCAACCTGTCAGAAGAAGCCCGACTAACAAACACTTAAACAGTTTTCCGCAGATAGTATCCTCCACAAAAAATGGAGAATGAGAAAAATGAAATTAAGTAGAAGTAAAAGTGCAACTATTGCTATCAGTATATTGCTAATGATTTCGATGTCTGCATCGTTGATACTTATCCCGAGCGCTAGGGCAACTGCAGGACAGCACGTACCAACTTATGCTTACATAGCTGTTTCAACTAACCCCGACGGCGTCGGCCAAGCAGCCGAAGTTATCATGTGGCTTAACGTTGTATGCCCATCGGCGGACTTATCAAATACCATTAGGTGGCACAACTACCAACTCGTCATAACGGCACCTGACGGCACAAACACAACACAGAACTGGCCAATTTGCTGGGACACAACATCAGCACAGGACTATTCCTTCACTCCAACTACAACCGGCACGTACACATTTACTTTCCAGTTTCCACAACAAACCTACAACTTCCCAGTAACCGCTGGGGTGTTTGGCTCTAACGCAGGGAGCATAGGCAATATCTATGACACCAGCTCAGCCTCATGCACACTCACCGTACAATCAAATCCAATAGCCGGACTACCCACAACTCCGCTTCCAACCTCATACTGGACACGCCCAATTTACGGCACAAACAGCAACTGGTGGGTAGTCTCGTCTAACTGGTTAGGCGACGGCGCACCAGGATACCAAGGCTTCGCAGGCACATACAACATGGGAGGCAACGGTGAACAATTAGCAGGCAACAACGGAGATGTTGTCGGATCACTCACCGGACACATAATGTGGACTAAACCCATTGAAAGCGGCGGAGTTGTAGGCGGAAACCAAACTTCAATCGTGGGAGACACCTACTTTGAAGGATCTGCATACAACCAAAGATACGTCAACCCAATCATAGTTGCCGGAATGCTGTACTACAACCCACCAGTATCGTTTGCCAACGCAAACTCTGGAAACCTAACTTGTGTCGACTTGACAACAGGAAAAGTACTCTGGATAGGTCCCTCAGTACAATTATCATTCGCCTACATCTACGATGTACAAGACCCTAACCAACACGGAGTTTACCCACCAATGGTATGCACAGCGAACTTTGCACAATGCTATGATGCATACACTGGAGCCTACATGTTCGGCGAAAGCGGTGTCCCATCAGGCACAACTATACTCGGACCTAACGGTGAACACTTGATAATCAGCCTCGTAAACCTTGCTCCGACAGTCATGACTCCGTACGGCCCTGTCGCTACAGGATCCGACTACTATCTGCAAGAATGGAACTCATCAAGACTTTGGGGCAATAACTATTCTGGTTCATCGACATCACCACCAGTAGTTCCACCAGTAAGCACACAAAATGGGCTTTCAGCAGCATGGGGAGGCGGCTTCATTACAACCCAAGGATACTTCGGTCCTCAACAAACTTGGATTCCAAGTGTCTATGACTACAACGTTTCCATCCCGTACCTTAACACTGCTGGTTCAGTCACTGCAATCGGAGCCATCTATAACAATATGTTGCTCTGCGAAAATGGCAGTATGCCAAACTCTGGAACGTTCATTTTCGCTTTCACTCCAATAAGCAGTGCACCATACGGATACTTCGCAATCAACCTCGCCCAAGGCAGCTCATTGGGTTCGATACTATGGCACCAGACCGTAGCAGCAGCAGCAGGAAACATCACCGTCATGGAAGCTGGAATTGACCCAGTAAACATGGTCTTCGTTGAGTACTGGAGAGAAACCTCGCAATACGTCGGCTACAGCTTAACAAACGGCGCGAAGCTTTGGGGTCCAACTGACAAGCAAGCTGACTTAGACTACTACGGCAGCCCAGCATCAGGCACCTTAGCAAACGCATTCGCGTACGGTAAGATGTACAGCAGCGCATACGCAGGCCTCGTTTACTGCTACGATACAAAGACTGGCAAGCTACTTTGGACATACGGCAACGGCGGCGAAGGCAACGATACCAATTCAGGGGTTGAAACGCCTTTCGGTCACTTCCCAACATTCGTGAACGCCATCGGCAACGGAGTAGTATACTTAGTCACTACTGAGCACACCATCGAAACCCCGCTCTTCAAAGGTGCAGTTGCAAGCGCAATTAACGCTACCACAGGAAAACTAATCTGGGCAGTCTCAGGCTACACAGGCGAATTCGAGGTATTCAGTTACGCTGCAGCAGACGGATACAACACGTGGTTCAACGGCTACGACGACCAAATTTACGTTGTAGGCAGAGGCCCAAGCGAAACATCAGTCACGGCTTCGCCATCTGTCACAACATACGGAAACAACGTTGTCATAAGCGGCTCAGTCATGGATATTGCACAAGGAACGACACAGAACCAGCAGGCAGCAGACTTTCCGCACGGTGTTCCATGCGCCTCTGACGCAAGCATGAAAGCATGGATGGGCTACGTTTACCAGCAGCAAGCTATGCCAAGCAACTTCACAGGCGTTCAAGTGCAACTAGCAGTCTTAGACTCTAACGGAAACCACTACTCAATTGGAACAGCAACATCTGACGCAAGCGGCATGTTCACACTCAGCTACACACCAACCATCGCAGGCAACTACACAGTCTACGCCACATTCGCAGGCACCAACGGCTACTATGGATCGAGTTCGGAAACTTCCTTCAACATAATGAACGCACCAGCAACAAGCGCACCGACAGCTACACCAGCCACCAACATAGCTTCCAACACCACCGTCGAATACGGAATAGTCGCCATCATCATCGTGATAGTCATCATCGGCGCAGTCCTCGCAATGCTCGTCACAAGAAAACACGCATAAGCAAAAGAATCTAAAAAAATCCTTCCCCTTTTTTTGGGTATAATTAAACGCATAGGAGAATGAAATGGGGCTGAGAAGACTCTGGTTCAGATTCACAAAAAGAGAATAGCTGCATTGAAGCATTTTCTTTTTTCTCCTAAAAAAACGCCAGAGCCTCAGCAATCCCCTACTAAGCAACCAAAATAAAACAGCTCGCTAGCCAACCATCCGAAAAGCAACATAAAACGCTTACATGGTTGATGTTCTTTTTTTAGAGCTTAGTCAGCGTCACCGTTTGGTGCTATACCATTGGGCAAATTTCCGAAGAGCCATCGCCCTATGCGAAAAACCATTCTTTTCTTCAATAGTCATTTCAGCGAAGGATTTGCTGCTTCCGTTGGGCTGAAAAATGGGGTCGAACCCGAAAGACGCGTTTCCCTGTGGGGCACGTTCAGTCAGGGTTATTTCTCCTCGGGAGTCTCCGTCGAAGCACGTTGGCTTGCTTTGGGTGCCGTCGAGGAATGTTATGACGGAGCGAAACGTTGCTTTTCGATCTTTGACTTTTTGCATGAGGCGTAGAACGCCGCTGTTATGGATTGTCTTGAAAACGTAGGCTGCGTATGGACCGGGGAAACCTTCGAGGGCATCGATGAATAAGCCTGCGTCTTCCACAAAAATCGGCAGCCCCGTGCACTTGAACGCGTTTTTGACCGCGGCTTCGGCGATTTTTTGTAAGCTTTCGCTTTGGATTTCGTCGCCTTTCATCCGCAGCATCGCCACCGAAAACCCGTATGGGGCAAGGATGCTTCGGGCTTCATTGAATTTGTGGATGTTTCCCGTCGCGAAAAAGATGACTTTGCCTTCGCTTAGGTTACTGTTTTCTTTCTTCGACATATCTGCCTCGCCTCTCTATCTCCTTTATTTTCTCATAAACCTTTTCCGCAACGGCAGCGCCCAAAACGCGGCTGTAACCCGACTGCACAGCTTTGAAGCAGTCTTCCCAGAACATGTAATGGGTACTCTGAAGCGCCCGCTTCATCAAATGCAGGTCCACGCCTTGAGCTTCGACCTCGATGTTTTTTTCGCCTAAGCCAAAGTCAACAAAGAAGATTTTGCCTTCGGGGCTCAGAATCATGTTTGAGGTGGTTAGGTCGCCGTGGATTAAGCCTTGCCTGTGGAGTTTCCCGATTAATTTGCCGATTTCAACGCAAAGGTGCCGCCGCCTGTCTTCTGTGGCATTGTTTAGTAGCTGCTTGATCTGTTGCCCTTCAATGTACTGCATGGTGATTGAGGCTTCGGGAACGTTAACCATGTAAATCAGCGGCGTGGGTACACCTGCGGCTTTGGCTTCATGCATCAACTGAGCCTCGTGCACGGTGCGGTACGTCCGAATCTGCATGTCCAACGCTTCTGGACGATATTTTTTGGGGATGCGCACTTTAACGATTACTCTGAGTCCATACCACTGCGCAAGGTACAGGCTAGCTTCTGCACCCTTCTTGAGCAGGGATTTCTCGGCTACTGTCTCCATGGCACATCCACCTTATCCACTCGCCACCGAAGCTTAACGTAGCTCTCCGCCAGTGGCGTAACAACTCCATGCGTGTAGGCTAAAACCCCTGTCCACGCAATCATCGCACCGTTGTCAGTGGCAAACTCCAGCGGAACCACGTTGAATGCCGCATCATGCTCCTCCGCGATGACGCTAAGCATCGATTGCAACCGTTTGTTAGCAGCCACTCCGCCCGTTAACAAAACCTCTTTTTTCTCCGTGTGCGCCAACGCCCGCTCCGTAACTTCGGTAACCATTGAAAACGCGTGTTCCTGAAGGCTGTAACACAAATCTTCAAGTGAGCAACCCTTATGCAGCATCGCCGTAGCCGACGTCAGCAAACCGCTGAGGGACAAATCCATGCCCTTCACCACATACGGCAAAGAAACCAAGTTCTTGCCTTTAGCCGCCAACCGCTCCACGGCGGCACCAAGAGGCAAACCTTTGCGGTTCCTGAGCCCTGCTTCCCGCGCGAAAACATCCAAGCAGTTTCCAAGCGCAATATCTAGGGTTTCGCCGAAAACCCGGTAGCGTCCAGATTCAAAAGCGGTTACCATGGTGTTGCCGCCTGAAGCGTAAAGGGTCACTGGGTCAACTGCGCCCGTTTTCAGCTTCCCAATTTCGATGTGCGCTACGGAGTGGTTGACGCCGACGAGGGGGATTTGCAGGTAAGAGGCTAAGGCGCGGGCGACAGTGGCTCCCGTGCGCAGGCTCGGTCCCAAACCTGGACCCTGAGAAAACGCGATGATTGACAATTCACGTGGCTTAACTCCTGCTGCCGTTAAGGCTTCTTTCACCACTTTGTCAGCTACTTCAGAGTGGTGCCTAGCTGCTTCCCGCGGGTGGATTCCCCCTTCCGCAGGTATGTAACTGTCAGATTTATTGGCGAGTATTTCGCCGTTAAACGCTGCTACGCCAACGCCGAAGTCGTCTGCTGAGGATTCAATCCCTAAGCAGTAACCTTGTGCGTTTTGCTGCTTGGTCTGCATGTTTTTCATCAGATTCCACGTTTTATGAGGGATACATATTTTTATCTGGATTCAACGCTTATATTCTAATTGCATTATTTGGAATGGATAGTAGATGCCTAAACGTAATGACCTTGAACAGAAAGCACTCCATTATGTGGTTAACACGGGCTATGAAGGCGTGCTTCAATCGGACTTATGGCGTGAACTAGGCGCAAGCAGCCGAGAAGGCTCAAGAGTCTCCATTAAACTTGAGGAAAAAGGGTTAATCCGCCGCGAAAAAGAACTTCAGGAAGGCAGATGGACCTATCGGCTTTACCCGAAAAGGCTCCCCGCATCGATACAAACCATCATTGACTGCCCATGCCTGCTTTGCCCAGACAACGCAAGGTGCGACCCAACCACGGCGATTTCTCCCAAGAGCTGCCCCAGACTTACAGACTGGATAATTGCGCTGGGAAAACCGGTTGCAGAAGCACCCGCACCAGTACCTGATCCAAGCGTGCAAAACATTGAAGAAGAGGCTGATGACTCCGTTGCCGAAGGCTTGGATCCGAGATAGAAAGAATGAGTACTACTACAAAAAAGCTAAAGCAGAAAACTATCGTTCCAGAGCCACCTACAAGCTGGTTCAAGCTAACGAGAAATACCAGTTCATAAAAAGAAACGACGTAGTGGTCGATTTAGGCGCCGCTCCAGGCGGGTGGATTCAAGCAGCCAGAAAAATGACTGGAAGCCACGGTTACGTTTTAGGCGTTGACCTTAAACCAATTGAACCTTTCACCCAAGAGTACATTCGGACAATAATTGCGGATATGACTGACCCAGACATCGTCAAGCAAATCCTCTCCTTCCTGCCCCGCAAAGCAAATGCCGTGATTTCTGATGCAGCACCCAACATTACGGGTGTATGGGAAGTTGACCATGCAAGGCAAATCGACTTAGCCACAAGAGCCCTGGGAATCGCACAGTGTCTGCTTTGTCCTTCAGGAAACTTTTTCGTAAAAGTCTTTCAGGGAGGCCAACTTGACGACTTCATCCAAACCGTAAAAGCCAGCTTCGACACGGTTAAGATCGTTAAGCCTCAGGCAAGCCGCGCTAAAAGCTCAGAAATGTACATTTTAGCTCTAGGCTTAAAATAGACAGAGACACCAAAGAGCAACCTATTTTTCACCCGCAACACAATGTTTCAGTCGGTGAAGGAGCTTGAGGATTATTTCGGCGGATTCCGCGGCTGCAATACTTGACGAGCAGTATAATGCACTTGTCCTTGTCGCCTCCGCCTCTGTCGTCGTTGACCCGCCGTACAGGGAGCCTTCTTACAGGTTGGCTGAACCGATTTTCAGGGAAGTCGACAGCGGCTTCGAAGTTATAGTTCATGAGGCTGAACTCTGCAGAAGCCTGCTTGACAAGATTAAAGCTGACGTTGTCCACTTGGATATGTCTCTTGGCGGCGTTTCAATTGAAGAGTTATCCCCAGTTGAGCTTGTTAACCTGCGTGCGTCAAGGACGGGGCGGCAAAACATCCTTAAAATCCTGCCGAGTCTCAGGAAAATCGCTGGCGAAATCAAACGGGTTCACGGCATCGACATGTTGGCTATCGGCAAAGAAAGCGTTCCAGTTAGGATTGCCGAGTTAACTGCTGGATCAGAAGCAATTCTGTTCGCCAGCAAAAAAGTGGCAGATGAAGGCAAACCTCTCCTGTTGGGGCTGCCAATGATGTGCCAGCCAAGAGTGCAGGATAACCGCGTTTATCTTTACTCGCTCATTGCGGCTGAGCATGATGTTCGCAGCTACGCCGTGGATGTTGAAGATGTTTTAAGAAAGGTTAAATTATCAGAAACGTTAAACCCTTGTGCACGAGGATTTCGTGCCCTAAAAATTATGCCTAAGGATTGAAGTTTGCGATGAAGCTTGATTTTTCTTTTTGGACAACGGCATCGACAAGGCGCAAACGAATCTACACTTTCATATTTATTTTCTTAGTTGCCTTCGTGTTGACGGTGATCGGGTCGCTGATACCTGTTAGCTCTCAAACGGCACAGCAAGTCAGCAACCAGCTAAACCAGACTGTGAACCAACATAAAGCCAACGGAACACTAGCCGAATACATCTTTCTAAACAACTTCAGCATCTGTTTGGTGATGTTTATTCCCTTCATAGGGCCAATACTGGGTTTCTTCATACTGTTTGACACTGGCTACGCATTGAGCGCCATCGCCCAAGTGCAGGGGGTCCCCTCGCTGCTACTGATTTATGCGGAGCTTCTGACGCCCGTGTTCTGGATCGAATTCACCGCGTACTCAATCGCCATAGCGGAAAGCATCTGGCTGGTGCGAAGGCTTATGCAGAAGAGAGTTTGGGAACTTAAGAACACAGCCATCTTAATCGGTGTATGCGCGGGTTTGCTTGTAATCGGAGCAATTGTTGAAACTTGGCTGATATCGATCGGCGTCTAAAATGGTCTTCCTTGTTTCCCGACTATTTCAAGGCTGATATCTAACGCTTTGACGCTGTGCGTCAGTTGCCCCATGCTGATGACGTCAACCTTCGCTGCCGCATAATCCAGGATGTCTTCAGCCGCGATTCCGCCGCTCGCCTCTAAAATTACCTTGCCCAAAAAGCCAGCCTTCTCCAGCAAGTCTGCCGCTTCTTTAACCTGCTTGACTGTGAAATTATCTAGCAGAATAGCGTCGGCTCCTGCCTGTGCAACCTTCAAAACGTCGGCGACATTGGTTACTTCAACCTCTATTTTCTTGGAGAAAGAAACGTTTGCCTTCGCCTTTTTCACGGCTTCTTCGGGGCTTCCTACGATGGTGATGTGGTTGTCTTTAATCAGAACCATGTCGTCTAAGTGGAGCCTATGTGGGTCGCCGCCTCCGATGACTACGGCACGCTTATCAAAGTAAAGCAGCCCAGGCGCTGACTTTCGTGTCGCAGCAATCTTGGTTTTGGCTCCTGCTTTTTTGATTTTCTCAGTCAGGGTTCGGGTTGCTGTGGCGATTCCGCTCATCCGCGAAAGCAGGTTCAGCATGGTTCTTTCCGCGGAGAGAATTGTCTGAGCGTTACCCGAAATTTCCATCAACACCTGTTTGTTCTTGACTGCGTCTCCGTCAGCCACTTTAGCCTTAACTTTCAACCCCAAATACTCAGCGAGAATGGTTGCTTCCTCAATTCCTGCGGCTACACCGTCTTCTTTCGCAATGACCACTGCGTTCACGGTTAAATTTGGGGGTATGATTGCTTGGGCTGTGACGTCACCTAGCCCCACGTCGTCAGCAAGTATCTGTAGGAGCTTCTCTTCACGGATTTTTCGGGGAACAAACATAACAATTTAGTGTTAGCTACTAGCTTAAAACTGCTTACTTTCTTGTGGCGGGACATGGGCATAGTTAAAATAAATCTTCGCCTATACGTATCCACTATGCGGTTGCTGTTTAGCTGTTCAGAGCTTGGTTTAGGCCATGTTTCACGTATCATTCCCCTAGGGAAACGGCTGCAGGGACATGGTCACGAAATGTTTTTTTTCTCAGGAGGCAAAGCATACGACTTGCTGCAGAAGGAGTTCAGCAACGTCTACAAATGCACGCCGATATCCTGGTACGAGAACGCTTACGGCATAATCACTTCCGCATCGCTCGTCAACCTGTTCTTTCCGCTCCCCTTGTTTAATTTCGAGAAAAACAGGCTGGAAATAAAAAACTCCAACGCTTGGGAAACTATCCATCGTTACTATGACCTAAGAGCAAACATCAATGAGTTGGCGCCTGACCTGCTAATCGCTGACGGAGACATAAACGCACTCAGGCTCGCGGAACGGTGGGGTTTCCCCTCAGTTTACATAGCTAACATGATTAGGCCAAGCTACGGTTTCTCCGCTTTCCTCAACCCAGGTGAACGAATCGTTGAACGGTACGTTAAACGGTGCTCAAAAATAATCATCCCCGACAACCCACCACCTTACACGATTTCGGAATACAGCATCGGAAACACCGACAACATGGGTTTAGGCGATAAAGTCGAGTACGTGGGAAGCTTCGTTGACACATCGCCAGTTGAAGGAGGCAAGGAGCACATTTTTGCGCCGATAAGCGGACCGCCAGGCACACGAGCCCAGATGCTTAAGGTTCTGCTTCCAGTCCTTAAGAAAATGAAGACTAAATGCATCGTCAGTTTGGGCACGCCGGGCAAGAAAGCATCTGCCAAAATCGGGAACTGTGAACTTCACACTTGGCTGTCTGCTGAGGAACGGGCGGAATGCATGAGAAACGCCAAATTCGTAATCTTCAGCGGGGGACACGCAACCTGTTTTGAAACCGTCAAATACTCAAAACCCAGCATCTGTATCCCGACCCAGCCAGAACAACTTGGCAACGCAGCTAAACTGCAAGATTTAACCTGCTCAATAACCGTGAAGAACAGGAAGCAGCTGGAGAAGGCGGTGGCAAGAATGGAGAATGAGCTGGAATCTTTTGATAGAAGCGTGGCGGCGCTCAACAAGTTCTCCAACAAGTTCAGGGGCTTAGACAGGGCGCAGGCGATTGTTGAAAGCCTACTGGATTAGCAGGTTTTATTTGTTTAGGCTTAAGCGTTTAACTTCGCCCAGCGGCGACTCTTCCTCAAAAATTATGGCTCTAAACTTGTAGATTTTGGCGCCTTTCGTTAGCCAGCTGTCAGGTGGGAGCCCTGCTTTGACGCAGCATTGGCACAGAAACTCTTCTTCGCACCATCCCCATTCAACAGGCACCTGGGGCAGAAGCAACCCTTTGTAGAAGCCTTTTTCAACGATTAGCCCGTCTTTCCCGATCTTGATTTTGCTAATGTACTCTTTAGGGTTGTCAACTTCGACTGGTACTGGCGGCGTGAGAACGCTGACCTCGAAAACGACCTTGCCTAACTCGTCGAGGCTTATTGGGTAGAATCTTGGGTCCTCGGTTGCGGCGTTTATGGCTGAGTCAATCACTGCTTCCACAAGGGGGCTTGTCGGGTAAGGGTAGCCGATGCAGCCGCGAAGCTCCTTCTCCCCGTTCCTGACGCTGTTTATCGTGACGAAGACGCCGCAGCGTTCAAACAGCTTCTTCGGCGTGTCTTTCGGCGGTTTTAGGGTTTTGCCGTTTTCCAAATATTCCATAACCGTGTTTCTTGCAAGGTTGATTAGGAATTTTCCTTCGTCTAAGCTTAGTTCAAACGACATAATTTCCGCTTCCGAGTTAAGTCAGCGCGTAGGCGCCGCTGAGTGGCTGTGAGGCTGAATTTGGGAGGAGAAAGTTGGTTTAGAACTTTATGGATTCTTCTGTGATGCCTTCTTTGGTTATGATGAGGAAGTCTATGCCGTCGCCGCTCATTGAGTCTCTGCTGATGGCTGATTTTATGGCGCGTGTCACGAGTTCTTTTGTTTCGTCGGCGGTCATTGTTTCGTTGTAGGCTTCTTCGATGACGCCGATGGCGATTTCTGTTCCTGTGCCGACAACCGCGTATTTGTCAGGTATAAGTGAGCCTAAAACGTCAAGCACGAAGAGTGATGGACCTTCCTCGTCTAAGCCGCCCACGATTGTCTGGGTGAAAAGCGGCGCGTACCGACGGTTAAACAGGACGTTTGCTAAGAGTTTGGCTGCTGCACGCACAGTGATTTCTCTGCTTGTGTCCATGCTGAAAAGGTTGGCTTGCGCCTCCATTTCTTTGGCTAAAATCTGCATGTCGCCGACGAGCCCTGCGCAGGCAACGCCGATTCGGTCTGTTACTTTGAAGACTTTTTTTCCGCCTTTGCTCATGACGAAGTAACCGTAAGTTACTCTTTTCTCAGCGGCTAAGAGTACTCCGTCTTTGAAGACGACGCCTACTGTGGTGGCGCCTGGCATCCAAGCTAATCCGCCTTGCTGAGCCTGCGTCTGCTGTTGACCCTGCGGCATCTGCGGGTACTGCGGAATCTGCGGTATATCAGGTAGTTGTGGTCCGTAACCTTCCATAATTTTCGCCTTTTCGTTGTTATACACAAGACAAATTATTAAGGTTACTTATATCCATTAATCTGCCCAATAAGCCAAGCAAAAAAGCGAAAGGTGAAAACAATGATTGAAGTTTACATCGAAAACCTCGGCGGCGTCTGGTTTGGAGTCGCCTGTGAACAACAGCAAATCGTTGCTTCATCCTTTAGTCCAAACCAACAGGCAACCTTACACGGCATTCTGGCGACGATTCCATTCAATAAGCCGTTCCAAGTCTTCGATAAACCCTCAGACTTCGCCGAAAACGCCTTAACCTGCTTGGAAAAGATTTACAACGGGCAACCTGTGAACGGCAGCCTTCCCTTGGCTTATGCAGCCCTGCCAGCCTACACGCAGAAGGTTCTGAAAGCAACCCAGCAGATTCCACTCGGCTACGTCACCTCCTACGGTGCAATCGCCGAGGCAGTAGGCGGCAGCCCGAGAGCCGTGGGAAACGTCATGGCTTCAAACCCCTTCGCACCCATCGTTCCCTGCCACAGAGTCGTCAAATCCGACCTCACGCTAGGCGGATACGGCGGAGGCTTAAAGGTTAAAGTTGAGCTTTTGGGTAGGGAAAAGAGAGGCTTTTCAACCTCAAAAGGAATCCAAGTAAACGGTGGTAGTCTCACAGTTTTTCCAGCCGAATATGTCTTGAGAAACCTAATTTAGACTTTTGCCAGTCATGGATAGTGAGGAAGTTCTGTTTTTAGGGCGTCTGGTTTAAAGAAAAACAGCACCAAGAAGATCACCACGAACGCTAAACTAGCTGATATCACTATCCATCCAATGTTTATTTCGGCGGTTGTTGTTGGGCCAAAATGAAACCCATTTGGATTATTGACTACGATTCCGTTTGTTCCAAGCCAGATGCTTATCGCCCCTGCAGGAATAAGGATTATCGCTAGGAGAATCAGGAATATACCCAATGAACCACTCTTATGCGGCATAAATGAACCGTTATGTTCTTTTTTTAGATTTAAGAGTTTGCCATTGCTTAACAGAAGCCCTTCTGCACTTTCTGAATTAGACTTTAAAAGTCGTTCTAAGGGTAACCTGAACGCTTAAATGCAAATCATTTAAAAGCGTCCGAGTTTAAACGTGGATTGGCGATGAGCAGTTTGGTTAATCGGGGTCTTTACGTTGGCAGGTTTCAGCCTTTCCATTTGGGGCATCTTGGCGCTGTAAAGGCTGTGCTAAAGGAAGTTGATGAGATAGTCATAGTCATAGGCAGCGCACAGTACAGCCACAACCTCAACAACCCGTTTACGGCTGGCGAAAGGCTATTCATGATTCGCTGCGCTCTGCAAGAAGCAAAAGTGAACCCCTCAAAGCTCTGGATTGTCCCAGTCCCAGACGTCCACCTGCACATGCTGTGGGTAAGCGCGGTTGAAGGGTACACTCCAAAATTCAACGTTTGCTCCACCAACGAGCCGCTGACGCGGAGGCTTTTTTCGGAAGCAGGCTACCCAGTTAAAGATATTCCGTTCTTCGACAGAAAACAATACATGTCCACAGTCGTTAGAGAAAAAATGCTCAAAGGCGACGACAGCTGGACAGAACTTGTTCCAAAAGCCGTAGCAGACTTCATCAGGGAAATAGACGGCGTCAACAGGCTCCGTGACCTCGCAAGAACCGACAAAGCATAGGGCTACACGACTATTTTTTCTTTTGAAGCCTTATGGTAAAAGCGCCAAGCCAAAAGGTAAGCGACGATTACAACCAACAATTCGACAAATACGCCTGCGTTGATGCTTGTTAAGGCGAAGAAATTGTTTGCTGCGTGAAGCGCCACCGAAATCAAGTAGTAGGGCAGCGGGTTCTTTTTGGCTATGCCGTAAGCTGTAATCGAGGCGCTAGACGCGTGAAAAATAACCCCTGGAACCCTCGCGATGGGAGGAACACCCAAAAAGACGACGTACAGGAAGAACTCGGAAATCCCGAAGCCAAGCCCGATCAAGACGCCTAATGTCACGATGGATCTTTCGGTTTCGCCGTGTCTATAAAACAGCGGGAAAATTTTGACTAGTTCTTCAACGAAAGGCGCGAACAGCGCCGTGGATACTAAGACGGGAACGTATGGGTAAGCGTTTGAAAAGAACAAAGCCATAGGGACGCTTACAAGTATGCCAGAAATGAAGAAGAACGACAGCTCTTTTCGGCTGGGCTTATGAAGCGGTATGACGCATTGACGCAGCGGTTCAGTTCCCATAGAAACTATGCTTCCTGAAAGAAAATGAATTTACCTCTTTATCAACGTTACCCACCTACCACAGCGCTAAAATACGGGGAGCTGCCACTACAAATGTCAGGTTGTATACCAAATGAATTCGGTTATAGTCCTATTTTCTCATCATCATAAAAACACGGAAAAAGTCGCCCAAGTAATCGCCAAAGTTATTGGCTCAGAAATAAAAACCCCCGAGCAGACAGACCCAAACACCCTTGCAAGCTTCGAGCTTGTAGGCTTCGGCTCAGGGGTCTATTTTGGAAAACTCGGCAAACCCATTCTTGAACTCGCGGACAAAATCCCGCAAGCCACAGGCAAGAAAGCATTCATTTTCTCCACCAGCGGCCAAACAGGAAACGAATCCAAGTTCCACAAGAAACTAAAAGAAAAGCTGCAATCCAAAGGATTCACTATTGTCGGGGAGTTTAACTGCGCAGGATTCGACACTTTCGGACCATTTAAACTGGTGGGCGGCATGAATAAGGGCAGACCAAACGACGATGACCTAAAAAAAGTAGAAGAATTCGCCGAAAGCCTAAAGCAATAAAGGCAAAGCAGTTCAGAAACCTGCCGCTAATGGGTCAGCGGGCTTCATTATTTCTCTCAGCAACACCGTGGCGTAGCAGCCTCTCTGCAACACGAAGCTCAACTCAGCGTGGCAACCTTTTCCATCAGTATCTGCGCTTGCTGAAACATTGAACTTAAAGTTTCCTACAGGAGCCGCCGCCGTTCGCAAACCTCCTTTGCCGCCAACCCTTGACAGCGGATTAACTTGCATGTCTTCAAGCTGGATTTTTTCCTTCGCAAGAACTTGCTGCTCTATCTGCCCCATAGCTCCCTCAGACAGCCTCTGTCGTACCCCGACGATCGGCAAAGCAACACGCATCTTGCCAGCCTTGATTTGCTCACTAACCTCAACATGGGCTTCGGACGTTACAATTTTCGACACCTTCGTCAACGGCAAGCCCGAACGTTCGACGCCGACAACGTAGTCCCCCGCCTCAGCCCTGTTCAGTGCGTAACCATGCAAAAGTCGCTCGCTGAGGAAGCGGTTAAACAGGTAGGACTGGTGCGCCTGAACAAAAAGCTCCTGAAGCTTAAGGGGCAACTGCTGGAAAGCGCCGATGAAGTCCTCTGGGTTCTCTGCCAAGTGACTCAGCATTAGCCTTTCAAAGCGCAACTGTTTGGGAAAACCTTCGAGCGCCTGCTTGAAATCGCCTGTTTCTTGAAGTTGCTGGCGTGCTTGCCTAGAGGAGGGATGCTCATACTCGCTGGGTTTAGCCAAAAAAAGCATAGCAGCTTCCTCAAAATCGCCTCGAACGATGGCTTTTCCAACCAGATGGGTTATTGGACGCGTTGTTCCGAAGCGTTGGTGCCCAAAAAAGTTTGGAATACCACCTGCAGCTTCGATTTCCCCGATAGTTTCGGCTATTTGGGTTTCAACAGTTGATTTCTCAAGTTTTACATCTTTGATTTTTATTGTGAAGCTATTGCCGAGCAAGTAGTAGGTTGAAAGCGCTTCCCGAACGTAACCCGCTGGGCTGATTTGGATGTCTTTAACGTTGACTTTTGAAGCATCTTCCATTGTGGCGCCGTCGATTGTTACGTGCTGTGCCGTGATGGCTTTGGCGTCTTTGATGCCTGCAATCTGGATTCGGCTCTGGTCTATGCCAAGCTGCTTTGCAACGTTTTTAACGGCTATAAAAGTGTCCCAGTTTCGTTTAACCAATGTGCACAGCAAAAAACGCTGCCTCTGAAGAGTGGAACCCAAAACTTTGCTGGGAACAGAACCGTTCACGTTCGCCTTTGAGCCGTCAACAAGCACTTCTTCAACCACGAAGTCCTCGATTTTCTCGCGGATGACGCCGCCGACGCCTAAGCTTTTGGTCAGGTAAACTTGGATGCCGAGTTCTTTGTCAAGAGAAGACACAGGCAAAACTTTTCGCCTTACAATAATGGAAGGTCACGCGTCAACTTATCAATCAGTCCATTCGGGGCAGGACCAATCCCCAAGCAAGTTACTGTGCCTTCGGGAACCTCAGTTAAGCCTCTGTCAACGATTAAGGCATGAGGCAACCCCATTTTATCCGCAGCCTCCTCCAACTCGCTAAGCTCCTTCTCGCTCGGGACTTTAACGGCGATTTTCCGCATTCCCTCATACATCCAGGCTTCCCACCACCTCTTATGCTGCTCATGAGCTGCCTGCGCCGCGCAAATAGCCGCGTGCCCAGCCTGCGCCGCAATTTTTCCCTTACTCATGTTCAAATCCTTGCGGAAAACGAGGACTTGCTTGTACTCAAATTCACCCATTGTATTTTCCCGCCTCTATGTTAGGCAACCGAGATTTTAAGGGTTTGCAGACAAGTAAAGCAGCGCAAAATACGCAACCGTTGCCAGCATGGATGGCTTTGCAAGGGATTTAAGTAGCATTTTTCCCTGGAAGTCGATTTCATCTTCGTTCCGCAGCGCTTTGTCTACGCCCAGCTTGCCGCAGACCCGAAGCATTTCATCCACTTTCTCGTCAGATAAAGCGTTAAGAAACCGCCTCAGCCTAAGCATAACGTTGAAGTCGAAACTCAACAGGTCAACGCAGCGCTTCTGATAAACCTGCAATGCATTGCTCGAAACGTCGCTGTTCTGAATGGCTTGGCTGGCGGTTTCAGCCGCAATTTTCGCGCATGTTAACCCGAAGATTACTCCGCCGCCCGTAGATGGTTTAATCTGCGACGCGCAGTCGCCGACGGCAAGAAACCCATCTGCATAAGTCTTCTCTATTGGACCGCCCAAAGAAATAGCGTGGTAGCTAAGCTGCGTTATTTTGGCTTTGCCAAGCTGCTTTGAAGCCACAGGATGCTTAGTCCTGAGCGCCTCGAGGCAATCTTTGGGGTTTCCCTTGTTAGTCGCCAAACCCACCTTTGCGGTTCCGTCGCGCCTCGGAATAAGCCACCCATAAAAGCCAGACGCGTAAGCTTTGCCAAAGTAAACTTCCACCGCGTCGGGTTCGACGTCACGGACGTTTTCAACTTCGGCTTCAACAGAGTAAACTAGCCCCTGAGGTTTGAGCGCCTTCAAGCCAGCCTGCCTCAAAAGCCTAGAAGAAACCCCCTCAGCGTCCACAGTCACTTTTGAATTAACCTGCGTCTGCTCCCCACTTTTCCTTTGGACGTTTACGCCTTTTACGAAGCCATCGCGTATGACAAGGGATTGGACACGGGTGTCTAAGATGAAGCGTACGCCTGCCTCTTCGGCTTGCTTAGCCAGGTACTGGTCGAAACGTGCCCTGTTCAAGGCAACGGTCACTGGCTGGGATAGATGGATTGAAAATTTGGTGCCTTTAGGCGAGTAAAAGTTGACTGCACAAAAAGTGTTCTCAACTATTCCGTTGGGAAGCGGATAATAACCCATGCTTTTTAGGCTTCGGATGCTGATGTGCCCAGCGCAGTGAGAGGGGTACCCGATTGTGGGGTGCTCTTCAAAAACTGAGGTTTTGATGCCTGCTTTGGCTAAGTTTAAAGCTGCGTAGGAGCCGACAGGTCCGCCTCCGATGATAACCGCGTCTGATGCGGCATCTGCCATATGCGTTGTGTGCTGGGTCATCGTTACAGTGTTATTGGACTAGCTCGATTCGACGTTTTCCACGTGCCAAGGAGGAAGTGCGGATTTTGCCTGTTACCTCTAGCTTGAGCAAAATGTCGTTGAAGTCTTTGAAGCCTAAGTCCTCGAACTCTCCTTTAAGAGCGGTGAACAGGTCATCGTCGGTCATGTCGCCTTTTTTCTTTAGAATTTCCAAAATTACAAAGTAGTCTGGTCTGGTTTTCCAAATTTTTATTTGAGGCATACGTTTTCCTTCTAAGCAACGGGTGTTGCTGGCTTTTGTACTTGTCGGAACTGCTGGTTAAAGCCCTTATACCATTTCTCCATGTCAGGCGTTATCGATGGACCCATCTCTTTCAAGGCGTCAAGGAAATCTTTCATTGTAACCTCTTGGCATTGAACATCTCGGCGCAAGGCATGCATTGCTGCTTCCCTGCATAAAGATTCAATGTCGGCGCCAGAATAGTACCTCGTCAGGGTGGTCAACTGGGCTAAATCAACATCCTTGCAAATTGGCATAGCCTTCGTGTACAGCGTAAAGATTTGCATGCGGCTCTTTTCATCTGGTTCAGGCACATAGATTAAACGGTCAAACCTGCCTGGGCGGAGAACTGCGGGGTCAACCATGTGGGGGCGATTTGTCGCAGCGATGATTATGATGTCTTGCAGGGTTGTTATGCCGTCCATTTCTGTGAGTAGTTGGCTTATGACTCTCTCGAATGCGCCGCTGTCAGACATACCCATGTCACGCCGTGGCGTAAGAGAATCGATTTCATCTAAGAATATAACGGACGGCGCCGCCATGCGGGCTTTACGGAAAACCTCGCGGATCGCTTTTTCTGATTCGCCTAGCCATTTGCTGAAAACTTCAGGTCCTTTTATGGATATGAAGTTGGCTTCGCTCTCTGTCGCGACTGCCCGTGCAAGCAGGGTTTTGCCGCAGCCAGGTGGACCGAAAAGCAGAATGCCTTTCGGTGCCCTGATGCCGAGGCGCGTGAACATTTCAGGGTTCTTAATTGGCCACTCGACGGATTCTTTTAGGTGTTCTTTGACGCTGTCTAAGCCGCCTATGTCGTTCCAATGCACCGTTGCGACTTCAATGTAGACTTCGCGCATTGCGGTAGGCGTAACTTCCTTGTAGGCGCCCAAGAAATCCTCCATCGTGACCTCCATCTTCTCCAGCACTGCGGGTGGGATGCGTTCTTCTTCAAGGTTAATCTGAGGCAGGTATCTGCGGAGCGCTTTCATGGCTGTTTCTCTGCCTAAAGCCGATAAGTCAGCGCCCGTGTAGCCGTGGGTCATGTCAGCGAGTTTTTTGAGGTCAACGTCTTCTGCGGTTCTTTCGCCTTCAGGTTTTTCGAGACCGTGAAGCGGCATGCCTCTTGTATGAATCTGCAATACCTCGTATCTTCCGCGCTTGTCGGGTACGCTAATCTCTATTTCCCTGTCGAACCTTCCCGGTCTACGTAGAGCTGGATCAAGGGCGCCTGGACGGTTAGTTGCGCCGATAACTATGACGTTTCCTCTTCCGCTCAAGCCATCCATCAAGGCAAGAAGCTGCGCGACAACGCGTCTTTCAACTTCGCCTGTGACTTCTTCTCTTTTAGGCGCTATCGCATCGAGTTCATCGACGAATATTATGCTTGGAGCGTTCTGTTGGGCTTGCTGGAAAATCTCTCTCAGTCGCGCTTCGGATTCGCCGTAGAATTTACTCATGATTTCTGGACCGTTAATTGAGTAGAAGTTTGCCTCTGACTCGTTGGCGACTGCTCGGGCAAGCAGGGTTTTGCCGCAGCCTGGCGGACCATGAAGCAGAACTCCTTTCGGCGGCTCTATGCCTAAACGCTGGAAAAGCTCAGGGTGCCTCAGCGGCAACTCGACCATTTCGCGGACTCGCTGGATTTCTTCTCGTAGGCCGCCTATGTCCTCGTAGGTGGTTCTGGGTAAGCCTTTGCCTTCGGGCGCTGGCTCGTTCAAGATGATTAGGTGTGTTTCGGTTGTGACTTTTATTATGCCGTGCGGACGGGTTTTTGAAACGGTGAACGGTATGGCGTGCCCCAGCATCATCACTAGGGTGGTGTCGCCTTCGACAAGTGTGCGTTCCATGAGGCGGTTTCTCACGAAGTTCGTGAAATCCTCGTCAACGTTAAGCCGCATGTCAACTGGAGCCAGAGTCAAACTCAAAGCCGTCTTGACTTTTGCTGGTCGCACAACAACATACTCGTTTATGGCTACGCCGCTGTTCTTACGTGTGAAGCCGTCGATTCGGATGATATCGCGGTTCTGGTCTTCACTGTAAGCAGGCCAAGCGATAGCCGAAGTGGTGCGTTTATTTATGATTTCTATTACGTCGCCAGCGCTTATACCTAGTTTCTGCATTGTCCGCTGGTCTACGCGGGCGATTCCTCTGCCCACATCTCTTTGTCGTGCATCTCCGACGCGTAGTTGAATTTCGCTCAAACAGAATCCTCCAAATAATCTGGTGCTCAAGATGGTATGAGTGGAAAAGAACATTTAAACCTATATAAACCTTCAAGCGTAGCGCCTGAGACTTTCAGGTGCAAATTAAGAAGGAACTTGATTGGTTTTTTGCCTGAACCAGACGTTAAGCGGCTTATCTGCTGCTTCGACGCAGAAACATCGTTTGCGCTTGGCTTACACTTGGCAGCTTCCCCAGTTTTTCCTCGAACTCGTCAACGAGCCCTGTCTTGTCTTCTGGAAATTTCAGTTGAACAAGAAGCGCTACTAGCCCGAAAGCTACTGGTTCCTCGCCCCATCCTTCAATGGAAGCGAACTCGGGTGTAATTCCTTCAATCGCCTTTTTCAAGGCGTCAAAGCTTGGAACTATGTCTTCTGGGAAAATCTTGTATGTTACAATAACGCTGCCCATGCCTAATCGCCTTTTATGGTCCTGTGAAACCGCATTTTGGGCACTTGTAGATGCGTCCGAACTTGCGGCATTTTCCGTCGCGTTTTATTTGGATTTCTCCGCAGCTTGGGCAGAGGAATTTTGTTGATTCACTGCCAGGCGGGATTGGTTTGCCGCAGCTTGTGCAGGTGAACATGGACAGGGCTGTTTGTCTTTCTGTCATAATCGACATCTCTTGCGGTTCTAAATTGTAAGGGTTCCTTATATCTGCTATGCTCAACGAACATGGATAACCCGTTGATTCCCCTCGGCATTTTGCATTTGAAAACAACAAGTAGCGTTTTTCGTCTATGGGCAATTCAACGAATCCACGTTTGCAACCGTGAATCTGCAACAAAAAACACGCAGGTTTTACGATTTGCAGCGCATGATTGTTGCGTCAACATGTTACAACATGATTTTATTAATTATCACATCTGAATTAAATCAAGAATGGGAAGCGTCTGCGTGGAGGTGAATGATTGAAAAAGAGATTTTTGGTTTTAGCAATAACTGTAGTCCTAGCAGTAGCTGTTCCACTCGTGATTGCCCAAATCGCCCAGCAACGCCAGACCATTCACGTTAGTGGAACCGCAAAGTACCCGAGAAACATTTCACCTACACCGACCCCCTCACCCCTTGCCACTGCTACAGACCCCACATCGCCCATCCAGTTTTCCCTGTTTTTTCCTAACGGAACCAGCTGCCCAACTACTCTAACTAACCTGCCCTGCAACATTTATGGGCCATTAGACTCCGTCGGAGGAATCCCAGCGACCACCGAGCTGGTCGTCAAGAACACGGGTAGCGTCCCAATCAACATAACCGCCAGCGCCTCAAACGTCCAAGTGCCCAGCAACATCCAGTTCAACATGGCAGGCAACATCGAATTCAACCCGATCGCGGTAGGCGCATCAGCAAACCTCTACATAGCCATAAACATGGTCACAACCAACACGAACTTCGTAGCGGGGACACCCTTCACTTACAGCTTCGACGTAACCATAACAGCAACACAATCCTAATTTTTTTGAGATTGCTTTTGAAGGTAAGTTATTTTCGCGGGAAGCTACAAGTTTTTCCAATGTAGCCCTTTTACTTTTTCGAAATGGCGGTCGGTTGACACTACGCAATCGACTTTTTCTGCCAGAGCCGTTGCAGCATGAATGGCGTCTCTTGGGGCTAGATTGCATTCTCTTATGACTTGTATAGCCGAAAGTATAATTCCTCTGTCAGCGGGAATAATGTCCAAGTTGGGATAGTATAACATAGCTTCCCCAGTTTCTAGTGCTTTTTCAAGTCCTCTGTTTCTTTTGACTTCCCAGAATACCTCGTCAAAAGTCAGTGCTGAGGTTTTCGCATTTTCTTCTCCGCGTTGCACCTTATCAAGCAGGGACTCTGCTTTGTCTCCGTAGTCTTTTGTGCTTAGTGCGGCAAAAATGAAAATATTAGCGTCCAGATAAAGCACGTTTGAATCTCTCTTCCAACTCTTCTTCGTAAGCATGAGGATTTATTTCGTTAACAGATTTACCGCTTCGAGCGACGCGTCTAAAGACTGCCAGAGCGTCGAAGGAGGGTTTCTTTAAAATTAGTTTACCGTCTTCCAGCGTGAATACGATTTTAGAGCCAGGCTCTATTCTTAACGCCTTGCGCATCGCCTGAGGGATGACTACTTGGCCTTTTGGTCCGACCTTCATTTCTTCCCTAATCAAGTATAACCACGAGTTATACAAAAGTACAACCAACATTTATACTTTGAGAAAATTCGTAAAACTATTAAGAGGGGTTCTTGCCTATTCTCTATTCGGTGTCGTTTTGGGCGTAGACTTTAAGGATCTTGTTCCGAAAACCCCTGTTAAACTCGCAGATTTAAGCGGCAAAATTATAGCCATAGACGCTTACAACGCCATCTACCAGTTTCTCTCTATCATCCGTCAACCCGACGGCACCCCGCTCAAAGACAGCACGGGACACATCACCAGCCACCTAAGCGGGCTATTCTACCGTACATGCAACCTCGTCGAAATGGGGCTGAAGCCGATCTACGTTTTCGATGGGATTCCGCCAACTTTGAAGACGGCTGAAATCGAGCGCCGCAAACAGGTCAAGGTTCAAGCCATCGCAAACTACGAGAAGGCGGCGGCTAAGGGCGACACTGAGAAGATGCGGATGTTTGCTCAGGCGGCGACAAGCATGAAAGACTACATGCAGGAGGACAGCCGCAGGCTGCTGGAGCTGATGGGT
The DNA here is from genome assembly GCA_963722095.1 of Candidatus Bathyarchaeota archaeon. Taxonomy (GTDB): domain Archaea; phylum Thermoproteota; class Bathyarchaeia; order Bathyarchaeales; family Bathycorpusculaceae; genus Bathycorpusculum. The sequence continues at coordinate 537,236 of CAVRJR010000001.1, forward strand.
TTGCCGTGGATAAGCGCGCCAAGCGAAGGGGAAGCCCAAGCCGCCCACATGACCAAGAAAGGCGACGCGGATTATTGCGCAAGCCAGGACTATGACAGCTTGCTTTTCGGAGCGCCCAGAATGCTAAGGAACATCACTATTTCTGGCAGGCGCAAACGCGGCAAGGCTTACGTCGAGGTTGTGCCCGAAGTGATGGAGCTTTCGAAAACGCTCAGCGAGACGGGGTTGACCTATGAGCAGCTTATCGACGTGGGCATTCTCATCGGCACAGACTTCAACCCAGACGGCATAAAAGGGCTGGGTCCAAAAACCGCGCTGAAACTGGTCAAGCAGTACGGGTCACTGGAGAACGCGCTTCCCCACATAAAAAACGCGTCTTTCCCAGTTGAGCCAAACTGCATACGCCAAGTCTTTCTGCACCCTGAAGTCACCGACAACTACAAGCTAAAGTGGTGCGAACCAAACGTTGAAGGCGTCGTTGACTTGATGGTGAGGCAAAAAGAGTTTTCAGAAGACCGCGTCAGAAAATCCCTTGACAGGATGCTTGTGGGCAGCAAGAAGCAGAAGGCGAAGGTATCGCTGGAAAAATGGTTCGGCTAACCGACGTGCCTATTTGAATCATCTAGACACGCCAAATATGCTATGTGGGCTGAAACCGCCTTTTTCCAAACAATTCACCCACGGGAATTCCAAACGATTCAAGCCCTAAACCAAAAAAGCAACCCGAAAAGTGCCCTGACTGGCATCGAGAGGGGAGGGGGTCTAGTATTTACAACAAAAATCCAACGTAAATATGGGTTCCAAAGACAGAGAGAGGGTACCTCATCTTTACATTAAAAAACCAAGGTAACGATGGATCCACAAAGACGGGAGAGGGTCTAGTTTTTGTTGAAAGAAACCAACAACAAAAATGAACGGCATATTGACTCAATTACGACTCTAAAGGAAAACCTACTATTTGTGACGAAATTCCACTACAAAAGGCATCCCAGAGAAAAGTCTATGAAAAAAGGGAAGGGTTACTTTACAGTGACACACTTCGCCAGATTCCTGGGCATATCGGGGTTGTATCCCTTCGCAAGCGCCACATAATACGCTAAGAGCTGCAGGGGAACGGCGAACGGTATCGGCGACAGAACGCCCGGGATGCCTTTGGGAACCTCAACGTAGTCGTCAGCTAACGCTTTGACGTCTTCGTCTCCTTCCTCTATGACAGCAATTATTCGTGCGCCTCGGGCTTTCATCTCCATGATGTTGCCGATCAACGTCTTGTGGCCGTCGTCCCTGGGGCAAACGAAAACCACTGGGAACCCGTCCTCGATAAGGCTGATTGGTCCATGCTTGCTTTCGCCCGCGGGAAACGCAATCGACGGAATATAAGCGATTTCCATCAGTTTGAGTCTGCCTTCGTAAGCGGTGGCGGTGCTGATTCCTCTGCCTAAGAAGAAAATAACTTTGCTGTCTTTGTATTTCCGAGCGATCTGCTTCACCTTTTCCTCCTGCGTCTTAACTATCAAATCAACGATGTTCGGTAGCTCAGAGAGCTGAGTCTCCAAGGAATCGATTTCGTCCTGGGAGATTTTTCCTCTCTTCTTAGCGAGCCTAAGAGCCAACTGCGCTAAAACGGAAAGTTGCGAAGTGAAGGTTTTGGTTGCTGCGACGCCGATTTCTGGACCCGCCTGCGTGCCAATGTAAACCCGTGAAACACGCGTCAAAGTTGAACCAATGACGTTGGTTAAACCTAAAATGGTTGCTGCACGCTGTTGAGCGCAGGTGACAGCCGCTAAGGTGTCTGCTGTTTCGCCTGATTGGCTGACGGCTAAAATCGTGCTGTCGATGCTTACTGATTTACCGTTTTGCTCTATGAACTCCGAAGCGTAAACTGGGTAAGTAGGCAGAAACGCAAGTTTACTGAACATGTATGACGCGGCTAAACATGCGTGGTAGCTTGTTCCACACGCGACAAGGAACACTTCGCTGGCTCGGTCAAGAAAAGTCGCAAGCAAATCCAGATAATGCTCCTGCATTCTCAGCGTGTTACGCAAGGTATCAGGCTGCTCATGGATCTCTTTAAGCATAAAGTGCCTGTAGCCATGTTTAATAGCCATTTCAGCGGTCCACTCGATAGTTTCTGGTTCCCGAACGACTGGACTGTTGTCATGTATCTTTCTGATTTCGTAGCCTTTCGATGACAGGATAACGAGTTCACCGTTGTTCACCATGACTGCCTTGTTGGTGATGGGCAGAAAAGCTGGAATATCAGAAGCACAGAAAACACCGTTCCCGTTGATGCCTAAGACGAGGGGGCTTTCGTTTCGGGCGCAGATGATTTTGTCAGGCTCTTTTGTGGAGATTACGGCAAGGGCGTATGACCCTTCAAGGCGTTTGAGGGTTTCTTGAACGGCCTCGACGAAAGAGAGTTTAGGGTTCTGCTTGAGGGTCTGCTCAATCAGGTGTGGGATTACTTCTGTGTCTGTTTTGGAAACAAACGTGTGATCGAGGTTTTGCAGCTCCGTTCTAAGCTCCATGAAATTCTCGATGATCCCGTTGTGCACAACCATTATTTCCCCTGTGCAGTCCGAGTGAGGGTGAGCGTTAACCTTTAAGGGTGCGCCATGCGTTGCCCACCTTGTATGGCCGATCCCGATGTTGCCTGGTAAATCATCAAGGTTTAAGATTCTGTGAACATGATCAATTTTTCCCTGATCCTTTTTCAGATAGATCTTGCCGTCAGAAATTGTTGCTATGCCAACTGAGTCATAGCCTCGATATTCAAGCCGCTTAAGGGATGAATGGATTAGGGGAGCGGCGTTTCCCTCGTTCAAAACACAACCAAATATTCCACACATATCTGAGCCTCACTTTGATAATTCACTAATTAATGAAGTCGGCGAAGCTCTAATAAGGATTTTTAATAATTCAGTTTGACTACTAAAAGAAAGTTTGTAGCGGTTTCGCCCATGCCGCTATGCAAACAGGCGACCGCAGGCTTGATCAAAGCGTGTTTTTTTGCACCACTATAAATAAATTTTTTATAGTACTAGTTTCTATCTCATCTGGACTAACTTATGGACAAGAAACTTCTGCTCCAAGACAACGGCAACACGCAAGAAGCAAAAGAAATCAGCATGATAAACGATTCACAAAAACTCAAAATGGTGCTGGGCAGCCTCAGCTGGAAAATCCTGACCGTGCTTTCGAAAAAGGCGATGTACCCCTTAGAAATCGCGAAGCAGCTAGGCATACACGAACAAAAAGTCTACTACCACATAAGAAAACTTGCAAAGGCAGGCGCCATCACCGTTGAGCGGGAAGAAAAAAAGAAAGGCGCAACTGCAAAATACTACAAAACCGTCTCTCCAGCCTTCGGAATCGAGTTCCCAAACGGGTACAAGCCGATCCAGAACATGTGCACTTTAAGCTTGGATAAGCAGCTTCAAGGCTTCTTCAAAGAATTCATCAGCAACGGCGTTTTCGACGGCAAAATAGTCGTTGGCAGCCCTCAACCGCATGGCCCGTTCAAAACCAGCGCCAGAGACGGACACTACGCGGCGCACCTAGCTCTTTTCCTGGGGCAGTTCGCGAAAATGCCAAGCGAATTCGCAGTTAAACTCGACGTTGACGTGAAAGTGGAGAAAGAAGAAAAAAACAACCTGATCCTTGTCGGCGGACCAGGCACAAACCTTCTCGCCCAAGAAATAAACGAGTACTTGCCGATCAAATTCATAATGCAATCATCCGAACAGGGATTCCTGCTAGGCGGCTTGTCTTCAGAAAAAACCTTGCAAGTTTACACTTCGGATGATTCAGGCGTAATCGCCAAAATCGTTAATCCATGGGACAACACCAAACGCATCGTCATCTTAGCAGGCAACAAAGCAGTCGGAACAAAAGCCTGCGTTTTGGCTTTGACTAATTTCTGGAAGAAGACCCTGCAGAAATACCAGGGGCAAGACCCTTTCGCGGTTGTTATTCAAGGGTTTGATTTGGACGGAGACGGCAAAGTCAACTCCATCGAGGTCAACGAATAATTGAATTCTAAAGAGACAAAAGAAACCGTCTTTGCTTTTGGGCACGGGAACATTCAAGCCGTTCACCCGTCAACTTTAATGTTCACAAAAGAGAAGCATCTTTCTAAAACAGGCGACTGCATCGTCGCCGTGGCGGCTGATAAAGCAGCAGCTGACCTAAGCCAGGAATTCAAAGAAAAACTGAAAAAACCAAACGCCAAACTAACCATCATTATTGAGGCTGACGGCGTAACGCAACAGGTCAACGCCTTAGGCTCTCCAAAACTCGCTTTAACCGACCCGACAGACATGGTGATTAGGAAAAGCGACTACGTCTCAGACCGAACCCTGGCAATCCACGCTGACAAATCATCAAATGACCTGCCGAGAGAGTTCGTTGAGAAACTGAAAAACCCCCAACAGAAAATAAAGATTACCATCACCGTCAAAGCCTAAGCGATTTTAGCGTCTAAAGCAATCTGGGACTCGTATGGCGCAGTTTCACGAACACTTCTAACACAGAGGAAAGTTTCTACCTTTCTGCCCGCTTTCTCAACAGCGTCGGAGAAACGAAGCTTTAGGTTTTCTGCAGTGTCAGGTGAACGAACAAAACCATAAAAGTGGATTACCCCGCCCTGAGGCTTAACCGTTTGGCAGGCGGCTTCGACGAATTCGATAGCTGTTTCAGGCAGATTCATGATGACCCTATCAGATGAACCCTTAAGTCTGCCAGCCGCAAGCTGCCTAGCGTCCCCGAGGATGGGAAAAACTCGATTTTCGACTCTGTTAGCCCTCACGTTCACCTTAAGCAATTCGACGGCTTCTGGATTGATGTCAACAGCGAAGACCCGAACGCCAGAGTTCTTTTTTCCAATCAGCATTGAGAAGGGTCCAACCCCAGCGAACAAATCCACCACGGTTTCGCCCTGTTGCACAAGCGAAGCCACACGCATATGCTCATGGGAGAGCCGAGGCGAAAAATACGCTTTTGCCAAGTCAACATGGAACTGGCACCCGAATTCGCGGTGGATCGTCTGGGTTTTTTGTTCTCCAGCGATAAAGGTGAATTCACGCAGCCGAAACGTCCCGTTGATTGACCCCGCCTTCGCAAGGACGGTTTTGATGTTTTTGTGTGTTTTCAGGATTGCTTCGCCTATGGTTTTCTCGTGGGGTTTGAGTGGAGGCGGGATTTCTACGACGGCTATGTCGCCTACTATGTCTAAGGCTTGGGGCAAGCTAGCCAACAGTTGAGGCGGCAACCTGTCTTCGAGCGCTTGCATCAGGGTTTCTGCCGTTTGCTGCTTCTGGGTGAAAACTCCAGTCTCAAGTTGAAGTTCGGGCACTTGGCTCTTCAACCCCTCCAACTCCTCATCTTCAAGCTGGCGAACTATTGGAATGCATAGGTTCTTTTCGTCCCGTTGAATCTCAAGTGACTTATCCAAAACCCCCAGTCTGCTGACTGTTGCTATTGCGTTTTCGCCTTGTTCTTTCGGAACTTTTATGCAAACGGCTGTTTTCTGCATTGTATCAGCTGCTTTTTTCTATCCTGTAGACGTTGTTTACTTTTTGAATGGTGAATTTAACGTTTAACATTTTTTCCATCAGCCAAATGTTAGCGTCAATATGCTCAGTGATTGTTCTGGCTAAGAAGGCTGATTTGCCCTGTGCCAGCGCCACGTAAGGAACCAGCATATCAGCCAAGAAAACATCGACGGTTGGCTTCGCAGACAACTCTGCCACGAGTTTTTCCGCGGCTTCCCTTCCGACAACTTCCGCCGTCTTGCGCAGTTCGCCGATGGCGTCAGCGCCTAAAATCAACCCATTGTCGGTTTCAGCCCACAGAACAATTGAGCTTCCCTTCTGGAAAGGGTTCGATTCGTCATTGACAACTTGAACGTCGGCGCCGTAGCCGTTTTGTGAAAGGTAGTCTTTCGCCGCCCTCGCCTGTCGCTCTGCGACCTGTCTGTCACCTAAAAAAGTGCAGACCGAAACGCCGCCAACGCTTTTTAGCTTGCCAAATTTCTCTAAAATCACGGGTTTTAAGGTTCGGTTAGGCTTGACGGTCAATGTGGCTTCACCCATCCCCTTCGGGTAGTAACCGTATTTCTGAACCGTGATTTCAGCGTCAACACCCATTCGCGCCAGCATCGGCAAAAGCACATTTCGCATGTAGTTGATGGTCGGCGCGTGAGTTGTATCCGTTCCTCCTTTAGCCACATGCAGGCGAACGGGAGCGTCAGCGAACAAGCAGATGGGCATCACCGCCAAAAGCAGCATCGGGATGCTTCCCGCGGTCTGGATTTCAGCTTCGATGTTGCCGCCGCTTATTTGCTGAGGCGTAAACCAGAGCTCCCTTGAACCCAAAGCGGCTCCCTGCACTTTTGCGTCGCAAAGTTTGGCTGCTGTAACTACCGCTTCGAGATGCTGGGGTTTCAATCCTGGTTGAGGACGGCTTTGCCTGATGTTGTAAATGTGCAGCGGCTGGTTTGTGATGGCTGCTAAGGCTACTGAGAGGCGAAGAATCGTGCCGCTGCCGCTTTTTTGGCTCCCATCAATTTCTACCATGCCGTTTTCTTCCCGAGTGCAAGCTGTAGTTTGAGGTTGCAAACAATTAATAAGCGTCTTGGGATTATTTAGGAGTTTAAAGGGAGCGTTAGGAATGAGCACCGACAAGGAAAAACTAAATGAATTGGTCACCAAAATTGAGGAGCTAACCGTCAAACTAACGAAAGTTACGGAAGAATTGAAATCCGTTTCCACATCACTAAAGCCCCTCGCAGCGGGTCAAACCAACCAGCCAGCGCCACCCGCTCAAACCGTTCAACCCCCACCTGCGCCAGCAGCGGAGCAAAAGCTGCGAACGCTCGACGAAATTCGCATGTCCTTCCCAGAGGAACTGGAAAGCCTATTAGGCTTCGAGGAAAAAGACGACTACATAATCATAAAGCTGAAGGGATTCCTTGGATCCGAAAAATTCGCGAAAATCGCGTCGGCAGTCCGCGGGATGGGCGGAGAATACATCAGCGCTGGGAAAGAATCACATTTCAGAGTCCCCAAGAAAAAAGCGTAAGTTAAGTCAGCCTACTTTAGGTCTTTTCCAAGTTTCCGCGCTTCCATAAGCGTCTGGGGCTGTTTTTTTACTTCTGCCTTTTCCGAGGCTTTCGGCAGCAATTTGCCGACCAAATCCACTCCTAAATACTTGAAGGACAGGGTGAACATGCCAACTGCGAAGTTGCAGGCGTCAGCTCCTTCCTCGGAGGGGATCACTAAAACTGCTTTTTTGCCTTTCAGCTTTCCCGACGCCACGAATGGCCTTAGCCTGTCTACGAGAAGCTTCATCTTAGCCGTGGGTCCGTACCAGTACAGCGGGGTTCCGAAGACTACAACGTCGGCGTCTTCCAGCTTTGGGTAAAGCGTCTGCATACCGTCGCCGAGCGCGCATTTGTAGTTGCCCCTTTTGCATGCTTTGCAGTCTACGCAGGGTGCGATGTCAACGTCGTAGAGGTAAACCTTGCTGACGGTGTGATTGTTTGCTGCTGCGCCTTCCAGGATTGCGCTTACAAGCAGGTCAGTGTTGCTGCCTTTTCGCGGGCTGCCGACTAAAGCCAGTACATTCATGAATATTGCCTCGTCTCACATAGATTGAAGCCTTTATTTAAGGGTGATAACCAGCGGCGGCTAATAGGCAACTTTGAAATTTTGAAATTCGCCTGAAGGCTTCTCGAATTCTACATAGACGTTCGTTATCAGAGCGCCTCTTGGACCCTTTCTGCAGAAATCAACCAGCGCTTTTACATCGTTTTCTTCGCCTTCAAAAACCGCTTCCACCCTGCCATCATCCAAGTTGCGGACCCCGCCCCTGACCCCGCGGTTTTCTGCCTGCTGCTTGGTTTTTTGCCTAAAGAAGACCCCTTGAACTATGCCGCTGACAAACACGTGCGCCCGAACGTTAGCCATGATTCCTTCTCAGTTTAACACCGAGTTGGTCAAATTTAAAAATCTAGTTAGGAAAAAAGAAGAAAATTCGGTGTTACCACGCTTTGGTTTTTTCGCCTACGGGGACACTAAGACTGGGATTTTCCTTGGCATTTAAGCAAATGTTGTTGCCCGCCTACAGTAACAACCTCCTTAATGCCTTCACTTTCAGTCACCCCTCCACTGCCCCAAACAGTCGCTTCAAAGCTTTCCTTAAAAGAAGTTTCAGCAGAGAGGGTGATGGTGACTGTGTCATGTTCAAAGAAAACAACGGGAAGTTGATGATTTACGCCTCAAGCGGCGCTCCCCACCGGAAACGGTTAGAGTCAGTTAGAACTGCCACACAGCAAACAGCAAAACGCCTAAACCTGAACTTCGAAATGGTCAAGCTCCGCGCGGGTGAAGCGCCGATTTATGTCTACTACGAAGATGACGGCGACGACGAGCCTATTCCGCTTTACTGTGACGAAGGAAAAAAGTCGGGTTTAGACGAGATAAGCTCGAAGTTGAGAAGCATGATGTTTGTTTTGTCTTTTCATCCTAAGCATGCTGCGCTGCGGCAGATGAGGAAGGAAATTCTTAAACTTTCTTGAAGCAGATTGCTTGGTTTTGCAGTGCTACTTCGTAGACTTGGTTTACGTCGAAGCTTATCCCTAAACTGTCGTATTCCTGTTCAGTTAGGAACAGAATGATTTTCGGCGTGGCAAGCTGGGCTTTCTGCGGCAGGAAAGGCATCTGCTGCTGCAGCGCTTGCATGATGTCCTGCGCCATTTTAGCCTCGTCAGATTGGGGTCTTAGCACGTAGGGGTTGACTTCTCGCTCTTCCAGCAGCTCAATCCTTTTTCCAAGGTTGCCGTCCAAGTCACGGTTTGACTCGATTTTGTTAACTCTTACGTGGAACATTCAGGTCACTTCTAACGTAGCAAATATCATAGTCACACATTTAATTGTTTACACCAGCTGCAACACAGTTTCCCTGTCAAGGTATCTTCCTGTGCCGAAGCCGCGGAGTGAACCGAGAACCTTCGAAACCTCTTCCTTAGGTTTAGGATTGGCGGTTTCCACAAGGTTGCTGAACCTGATGAAAGTCATCTTTGATCTGCCGTCAGCGAAGCTTTTGTATGCGTCGAATGATTCAAAGCAGCTTTCGCCTCCATACTTCGCCCACAAATCGTCAACGTTCCCAGCCAGACGCTCGACAAAGTCGGCGGAGCCTAAGACCTGCTTCTTGCCCGCCACGTAAAACAGCAGCTTTTCCACCTGTTTGGGGCCAACCTGATTTTTCCTCACAAAAGCCTGCGTTTTAAGGGCGGTTTTGCTGAGGCGGCAGAAGGTTTCCCAGTATTTTTTGTCCACGATAAGCATGTAGGCGTAACGTTCCTTTGCCACATTTGCCATAACAGCGCTTCCTTGATGCAAGTTAGAAGCTGTTCGTAAATAACTTTTTCGCAAATTCACTACTCGGATATTGGAGGAGAACCACTGTGCGCTTGTTTCTTGATTTCTCTAATTCGTTTGTCGATCTGTTTTAGTTTTTCCTGCATCATTTTGAAAGCTTCGTAAGTGTGCTTTCGCTCGTGTTCCAGTTCTTTGAGGTTTCCTTCGCAGTCTGGTGTCTCTTTCAAGAAAGCCGTGAAAGGAGAAGGCATGTTCGGTACAACCATGATAGCCTCGATGTTTAGGACATCTCTGGCGAATTCTTGGAAAAGACTGCCAATGTTGTTGAAGATTTCAGCCTCTTTTACGATGGCTCGTCTTAGAATAAGTTCGCCTGACTCAGTGATCTTGTAAACTTTTATCTTGCGGTTTTTCTGGAGTTGCCATTCGCCTACGATATACCCTGATTTTTCTAGGTCACGCAAGACAGGGTAGACGCCGCCGGCGGTGGGTTGCCAGAAGCCCTTGGTCCGGGTGTTGATTTGCTTCATGATTTCGTAGCCGTGCGAGGGTTTCTTGTTTAGAAGTATAAGGACACCCATGCGGATGTAACCTTTTTGCGCTTCTTTTAGCCAGTTTGCGGTTGTCTTTTCTTCTTTTTCTGTTGCCATCATCTTTCAAATCTATATTGTATTTGGGTAATACTTATATTTTACCGCAATATATTGCACTGAATAATATTATAAATGTGTGGTTACCAAAATGGCGACTGATTCGATAATCGAGGTCAAGGGTCTCACTAAGATGTTCAACAAATTCACAGCGGTAGATAACATCTCATTTGACGTCAAAAAAGGCGAAATCCTCGGTTTACTGGGACCTAACGGGGCGGGCAAAAGCACTACCCTGCGCATGCTCTCTACATTGGCTAGGCCAACTAAGGGAACTGCAATCATAGGCGGCTACGACATCGTTAAAGAGGATACCGAAGTGCGAAAACTCATCGGCATCGTCTCCGAAAAAATGATAATGTACAACCGCTTAACCGCCAAAGAGAACCTGCAGTTTTTCGGCAGCCTCTTCAACATCCCAAAAGACGTTTTAACCAAGCGTATTGATGAACTTTTGGATTTGGTGCAGTTGAATCAGTGGAAGAATTCTCAAGTGGGCACTTTTTCGACTGGTATGCGCCAAAGAATGAACGTGATCAGGGCGTTGCTTAATTTGCCTCAGGTCCTGTTTTTGGATGAGCCCACATTAGGGTTGGATCCTCAATCCTCGGTTGAAATCAGGGAGTTCGTCAGAAAGCTAAACAAGGAAAACGGCACCACAGTCGTCTTAACAACTCACATGATGGTTGATGCCGATTTACTGTGCGATCGCATCGCCATTGTTGACCATGGTAAAATTGTGGCACTAGACACTTCACCTAACTTGAAAAAATTAATCACTGGAGCGGATACATCCATAATAAGATTAAACATACCAAACCTTTCCTCAGATCTTATAGCAAAACTTCAGGCGCTTGAATGCGCGGATGCTGTAACCCAAGAGAACTCGAACGAACTTAAAATTTTGGTTCACGGAACCGATGCTTTTGACAATATGATAGACGCCATACGGAAAAACGGTGGGAAGATAAGTTCGATGGAAAATCTACAACCAACCCTTGAAGACGTGTTCCTTCACATGACAGGTCATCAGGTACGAGACAGCGCAACCGAGAAAATCCCTACGGAACATAAACGTTTTGGTCAAGCACCAAACAGGATTAGGTGATAAACATGACCGTAAAATCTCTAATTTCGCATAGTGGCAGAATCGCTTGGAAAGATCTAACTGAACTATTTAGAAACCGACTAGGCTTAGTTTTGCTCATAGTGATGCCGCTGTTCATGATGGCTATGATCGGCTTCATCTACCCGTCCGGCAATACCACAATAAGCAACATGCCCGTCGGCTTGGTGAATCAGGATTCAGGCTTCAACGGCGTAACTCAGCCAAGTCAGTTCTTCATTGATACCTTGCAGGGCATCAACACTCAAACGCACATGCTGAAGCTTTCGAATGCCACAAGCATAGATGACATCAAGTCTAATATTCAGAACAGCAAGATAGACGGCGGCATAATCATACCCAGCAACTTCTCAACCTGCTTGGCGAACGGGGAACAGGGAACACTGATCATCATTACGGACCAGTCTAACCCGACGGTTTCCGCTGAACTGCAGGGCGCTTTGTCAGGTGTGTTCAGCGAGATGGGCACCCTTCTTGCAGAGCACAACGTTCAAGGAATCTCGCCAGCAATAACAGCAAACATGTCGCTCGCACTCGTGCAGCCGTACGTCGTTAAGACAGAAGGCGTCGTTTCTGGAAACCCAAGTTACTTCAACTTCATTGCCCCAGGCATGGTCATGTTGACAGTCATGATGAGCGTCATGACAGGGCTGCCTGTTGCTATATCTCAAGAGAGGGAAGTCGGTACAATGGACGGCATGATGGTCGCTCCAATCAACCGGCTATCTATCATCCTAGGAAAAGCTTTAGGCCAGACGGGTCGTGGGTTAATCCAAGGTGTCATAGTAATGGCTTTGGCTCTAGGCATATTCGGCGTCGTGATCCATGGCAGCATGATCCTCGTGGCTGCTTTGCTACTGCTAGGCGTATTCTCATTCGTCGGCTTAGGCATCGTTTTGACATCCCTCGCTAAGGATCAGGAGACAGCTCAAATGATGATGATGACACTAATGTTCCCAATGATGTTCCTCAGCGGCGTAATGTTCCCACTACAGCAAATGCCTTGGTACATGCAAGACATAGCCAAATTCCTTCCGTTAACGTATGCTGCTGATGCCATGCGAAAAGTCATGGTGCTAGGCGCAGGCGTATCCGCCATCTCAACTGACCTAATAATCCTAATAGCGTTCGGTGCAATCATGATTGCAATCGCGGTTCCGCTGTTCAGAAGAATGATGACACGGTAATCGGAGGCACATGCACGAGTACACTATGCAACAAATGCCCCTTCTTCGGGTTTGCTCCCATAATACGACGCAAGAACGCACGCAAAAGATGCCGCATCGAACCCCAAAGGCAACTGCGAATCTACGAATGCAAAGACTATCCTAAAAAAGGTCTTCGCCGCTGAAAAGGCGGCTTTTCTCAAATTTTTTTAGCCGTTTTTTTGTGCCGTCGCCGTTACGGTTTTATATTCTGCAGGTGTAAAGAAGGCGAAGAAGAGATTGAGCCATGTCGGATACTGGAGTTACCGTAAAGAAAAGTGAAGACTTCTCTGAGTGGTACGTGGAAGTCATTCTGAAAGCTGGGTTTGCAGATTACGCGCCTGTTAAAGGCTGCATGATAATCCGCGAGGACGCCTACGCTGTTTGGGAGAAAATACAGGAAACATTCAACCAGAGAATCAAGGCTACGGGTCACCGTAACGTGTATTTTCCAATGTTTATCCCTGAAAGCTTGCTTAAGAAAGAGGCTGAGCACTTTGCAGGTTTCACGCCTGAAGTCGCCTGGATTAGCCAAGGCGGAGACAGCGAGCTTGAAGAGAAAGTGGCTATCAGACCGACCAGCGAAACAATAATGTACGCTACATTTTCCAAGTGGATTCGCAGTTGGCGAGACCTACCCATCAAGATTAACCAGTGGTGCAACATCGTTCGGTGGGAAACAAAATCCACGCGGCTTTTCCTGCGAACAAGAGAGTTCCTCTGGCAAGAAGGCCACACCGCCCACGCCACCAAAGAAGAAGCCGAAGCAGAAGTCATGTATGCGCTCGAAGAGTACAGAAACATAATGGAGAACTACCTTGCCATCCCAGTCATCACAGGAGTTAAAAGCGAGAGCGAAAAGTTTGCAGGAGCACTCTACACCACATCGTTGGAAGCTATGATGCCTGACGGCAAAGCGTTGCAGATGGGAACCAGCCACAACCTTGGACAGAACTTCGCCAAAGTCTTCGACGTCAAATACATCGGCGAAGACAAAATGGATCATTATGTTTGGCAAACCAGTTGGGGCATCAGCACACGGCTCCTCGGCGCAATGGTTATGGTTCACGGCGACGACAAAGGATTAGTAATTCCGCCCAAAGTCGCACCAATCCAAGTCGTTATCGTTCCTATCCTCTTCAAGATAGCCGAAGCAGCCACGATTGTTGCCAAAGCTAAGGAAATAGCTGAAACGCTCAGAGCCAAGGGCTTCAGCGTCATCTTAGACGACCGCCAAGAGTACACGCCAGGCTGGAAATTTAACCAGTGGGAACTCAAAGGCGTCCCAGTCAGAATAGAGATTGGCCCAAGGGACCTCAAACAGGGACAAGTCATTATGGTAAGACGGGACAACGGCCAAAAAGCCCCCGTTAAAGAAGCAGACATCCCAGCAGCCACCGAGAAGCTTCTGCAGGAAATTCAAGAAAACCTGTTCGCAAAAGCTAAAGCTTTGATGCAAGAAAAAACCAGCACCGTGCAAACCTACGAGGAATTCAAGAAGGTGCTCTGTGACAAAGGAGGCTTTTTGAAGGCGGCTTGGTGCGGCAGCGCTGAATGCGAAGCAAAAATTAAAGATGAGACAGGCGCAACCATCAGGGTTTTGCCGTTCGAGAAGGAAGAGCCGAAAACCAACTGCATCTACTGTGGACAGAAAGCTAAGGATACGGTGTATTTTGCAAGGTCATATTGACCAAGGGCTCCGCTGAATTGACGTATGTCTCGATCTGTTTAGATTTAACCCAAATTAACGTTGGTCATGAAAAGAGGCTTGCAAGTCTCGCATGATTCTAGGAACCTTTATTTTTTCCGTCGCAAGTGTTTGGTGGCAGGTAACATAAATTGGGCGTTAAGGTTACAAGCAGAGCCTCAAACATCGAGTATGCCATAAGGGACGTTATAGAGTATACTACGCAGTTGGTAAAAGACGGCAGAAAAATCTACTACTTAAACATCGGCGACCCTGCCGCATTCGATTTTAAAACTCCGCAAAACGTCAAAGACGCCCTATGCGCGGCAGTACAGAAAGATGATAATTACTATTCACCTTCCGAAGGAAGACTTGACCTTAGGGAAGCCATCGTTCGGAAAGAGAAAAAAGTCAACAACGTAGACATCACGGCAGACAAGGTGCTGATAACGGAGGGCATTTCTGAAGGAATCCAGATGATTCTAGGCGCCTTAGTTGAAAAAGGCGATGAAATCCTTTTCCCAGGTCCAACCTACCCGCCGTACATTTCTTACACAAGATTCTTCGACGGCACCCCTGTCTCATATGAAACTACTGAAGAGAAAGGTTGGCACCCAAACATTGACGACCTCAGAAGCAAAATCACCAAGAAAACCCGCGCCATCGTAATGATTAACCCTAACAACCCGACGGGTTCAGTTTACGATAGGAAGGAGATCACTCAGATACTTGACATTGCAGGCGAACATGACCTGCCAGTCATATGCGACGAAATTTACGACCAGTTAATATACGAGAAAAAATTCTACAGCGCCGCCCACCTTTCCAAAGACGTGCCTGTAATCGGGTTAAACGGGTTCTCGAAAGTTTACCAGATGACGGGTCTTCGGCTTGGCTACATGTACTTTAAAGGCGAAGGCAAAAAACTTGAAGCCCTCAAAGAAGGCGTTGAAAAAGAATGCAGAATCCGAATCTGCGCCAACACACCTGTGCAGATAGCTGCGAACGCCGCCCTTAATGGGCCGCAGGATTTGGTGAAAGACACGGTTGACCGTCTTAGGCAGCGACGGGACTTCGCGTGGAAACGCCTCAACGAAATTGAAGGCATAAGCACAACCAAGCCTGAAGGAGCATTCTACATCTTCCCAAAAATCCGTGGCATAGGCACAACCTGGAAGACGGACATGGACTTCGTCGTCAAACTGCTCAAAGCAACAGGCGTGTTAATCGTGAACGGCTCAGGCTTCGACCCCGTCTACGGCAAAGGACACGCAAGAGCAGTTTTCCTACCGCCCATCGCGGAGCTGGAAGAAGCCTTCGACGCGTTGGAAGGGTTCATGAAGAAAAGCAAAAGCAACAAGTGAATAGCGACAAGCCGCTGCACTTGAGAAGACCGCCTCTTTTTCCATTCACTTTTTCGCGCACTTAACAAAAGCTCAATCCAAGCCCTAAACCAAAAAATCGACTTGAAACAAGCCCCAAGCGCAAGCCGCCTACCCGATAGGGGTGCTCCATTTTTGCAACCAAAAAACACCACAAAAATGGCTCTACGTTACGACCTTTTTCTGCACTTAAGAAGTGGGAAAAAAACGAAAAAAGAAAATCTTAGACCTTTACGCCCTGCGCTGGGTCTTCGATGACTTTTTGGAATTCCGCCATCAGCTTCTTTGTCACGGGTCCCGGTTTGCCTGTGCCGATTTGCCGTCTATTGACTTCCCGTATAGGCACCATCTCCATAGCTGTTCCAGTGAAGAAGGCTTCGTCAGCGGTGAAAATCATGAAAGGCGTCAGGTTCGTCACGGTCAGTTTTATGCCGAGTTTAGCAGCAAGTTGAGTCACAACGTCCGCGGTGATGCCTGCAAGCGCCCCAATCGAGGTCGGCGGAGTCAACAATTCACCGTTTTTAACGATGAAAACGTTTTCACCTACGCCTTCAGCCACGCAGCCGTTGCTTTCAAGGCAGAGAGCTTCGTCTACGCCGCATGCGTTGGCCTCAATCTTCGCGAGGACGCTGTTCAGGTAGTTTAGTGATTTGATTTCGGCTGTGGTTGAATCCACGGTGTTGCGTCTGACCCAGCTGAACATGGTTGTTATGCCTGTTTTTGTGGCGTCGCCAGATCGGATAGAGATTGAGTCCGTGATGACTATGACTGTTGGTTTGAGGCATTTACGTGGGTCCAAGCCTAAGTCGCCGACGCCCCTGCTGACGACTAAGCGGATGTAGGAGTCCTTCATCTTGTTCTTTCTCAGCGTTTCAACAACTGCCTTAGTCATTTCCTCTTTGGAAAGCGGTATCTTCAGGGTTATGGCGTGTGCCGAACGGTAAAGGCGGTCAATATGCTCCTTAAGTTTGAAGACGACGCCGTTGTACTCGCGGATTCCCTCGAAAACCCCGTCGCCGTACAGGAACCCATGGTCGTACACTGAGATTTTAGCTTGGGACTTCGGGTAATATTGCCCGTCGATGTAAATTGACAATTCGCCACTCATTGAATTCACTCTCAACCGATGTTTCATATTATTCGATTGTTTGATATAGTTTATGCAATTGATACGTATATTTCGTTTGTCAACCGTGGAACTGCGGCCGCTTTGAAAGGTACATCGGCAACGGCAAAGGCTTAAACGGTTTACCAGCGATTTTCTCAGACACCTTAGCAATCAACTCGTCAACAGTCATGTTCTGCTGCTGACCCTTAAGCCCTCGTTCCCTGACGGATAGGCTTCCTGACGCGATTTCTTTCTCGCCGACAACAATGATGTAGGGCACCCACTCCTGCTCGCCTTCACGAATCTTTTTCTGCAAAGTAGAAGCGCTGTCATCTATGTCCACGCGGATGCAATGCGAAGCAATCTGTTTCGCAAGCTCCTCCACCTTATCCATGTACTTGTCAGATATTGGGATAAGCCGCACCTGAGTCGGAGAAAGCCACAGAGGAAGCATCGGCGCCTTACCAGCCATTTGTTCACGGTAAGCCTTCTCCAAAAGCGCGTAGATGTCCCGTTCGATGGCGCCGCTTGGGCTGCAATGCAGAATCAGCGGGTACTGTTTTTCGCCTTTGTCGTCAACGTAGGTTATTTCGTAGCGTTTAGCGTTTTCAACGTCGATTTGGTCGGTGCTAAGCGCAGCGGCTTTGTCTTGGTTGTCTACGAAGTTGAGGTCCCATTTGAGGACGAAGTAGAAGAACCGCTCGTTCCATACTTCAGCCAGCATGGGTTTGCCGAAAGCCTTCACGATTCCAGTTATGAACTCTTTGTGCTCATCATAGAAGCCTCTTGTGAAACGCATAGCAATCTCATAATCATCCTTGACAAGCCCAATGTCATTCAGAACGTCAATGCAGAGATCAAAGCGAACCATGAACTCTTTCTTCGCCTGATCCAAGTCAGCGCAAAACGCGTGGCAGTCAGGCATCGTGAACGCTCTTAGACGTTTCAGACCGACGACTTCGCCGCTTTTCTCCCGCCTAAAACTGTAACGCGTCAACTCGTACAGCTTGACGGGCAGCTGCTTGTAGCTTATTTGGGCGTCATGAGCCATCAGGAACTGCCCGAAGCATGCCGCAAACCTGAGGAAAAGCTCTTTGTCTTCAGATTTAAGCGTGTATTGGCGGGCTGGGAAACGGTTAAGGTAGCTTGCTAAGCTGGGATGGTTGAAGTCGTACATGATTGGGGTTTCAACTTCCATGCCGCCGTAAGCCGCCACCCTCGCGCTGACGTACTGTTCCAGCAGGGACTTTATCATGCGTCCTTTGGGGTACCAACGGAGGTTTCCAGGGTCGCTTCCCGGCTCATAATCAGCTATCTCCAACTTCTTCATCAACGTCACATGCGGAGGCATCACAGTAACCGCCCGCGCCTTCTTAATCTCGTACTGCGAAAACTTCTGCAGGTTAACGTGCCCCTTGAACTTGAACTCCTCAACAGGCACCAAGGATCCGTCAGGCAACAGAACATGCCAGAACGACTTCATCTTCTCCTCAGCTTTCAGGGCCGCGGAAACAGGCTCCTCCTCTTTCTTGCAGACCGCTTCAGCCTTGCCTTCAGCAGCAACCAAGGTGGACGCGTAGCTGCGTGCCTGCTCAGCAAGCGGGTGCCCCTTAATCGAGATGGTGAACTGCTTGTTCCATCCGAATGGAGCCCGATAAGTCTCGATGCCTTTCTCTTTCGCGTAGGCTTCCATGTCTTTTACGATTTTAAGGGCTTGGCTTGGGTTACTAAGGTTGCTGCTCAAGTGAGCGAACGGGTAAATGAGGATTCGGTTGGTTTTCTGTTTACCTAAAAAGGCGCGTACGTCATCTATGGCTTTCTGCGCAGTCGCGCCGTTGTCGCCTTCTTCAACCGCCGTGAAAAGAACCACGACTTCTTCAACGCGGTTTTCTTTTAGCTCCGCTTCTTCAGCGATAGCGATTTCTTTTTGGACGGGTTTGAAAACTATAAAGTTAGAATGCAACTGAAGTATTCGCATGGCAACCCACTCTTTTAGTGACCCCAACGCCACCTATCAAGGGTCTTATCCTTTTTCGACTTCTTCTTATATTCTTTATAGTGCTCTTTGCAGATAAAAGCGCGTTTTTCCTCGCCGCTAACCTTTAAGCCAGCAGCCTTAACCTTGTCAGATGAGATTGAACGGGCAGCCTCTCTACTGCACCCTGACACGCTACATTTTACCCCTTTTTCTATGCGACCCATAGTCAAAGCCTCAGTACACTATTTTATTTCAGTAATGCACGCTATTGCTTAAGTTCCTTTTCATACAAAACCTTGGCTCTTTGGTAAATTTCCTCTTTCTTGCCAAAGTAAGTGGGACCAATCCCTTCGACAACAAACGAAGCAGCAGCTGAACCGACACAGGCGCACCATATTGACTCTTTCTGCCGCAGGTACTCAGTTAAGAAGCCGCCCATGAAAACGTCTCCTGCACCCGTCGGGTCAACAAGAACCTGCGAGGGGCAAGCTGCAATATTGAACTGCGCACCCTCAACGGAAAGCACGGAGCCTTTAGCGCCCAACGTGACAATCACGGTTTCCACACCGAAATCGTGGACAGCTTCAATTGCCGCTTTAAGCTCAGTTTTGCCAGTTAACGCCAAGATTTCAGCTTGGGAAGACTTGTAAATGTTGATTAGGCTCAGTATTTGTTTGTCAACCGAAACGTTTTCCGCCACGTTCCCGGCTTCGTCGAAGCTTCGAAGCAGACCCTGGGGGTCAAGCGACAGAACGTTGGCACATTTTTTTAGGCGTTCGATTACTTCGAAGGATACTTCGTTGGCGATGGGCGCAATATGAAACGACTTAGCCGCCATATACGATGGCAAATCAGCCAACTCGATAGGCGCCCCCTTACCCTTCAAGCTAAGCGTTCGCTCAGACAAGTCCTGACTGTAGCTCAACTCAAAGCTTGTTGAAGGTTGATCTGCCTTTCTAACAACGCCTGAAAGGTCGATGCCTTCCTGCCTTAGCCACCAGAGGTAAGCTTCAGGAAAGTTCCCGCCGACTTTGGAGATTACTGAAGCAGTCGCGTCCAAGCGTTTGGCAGCAATTGAAGTGTAGGCTGCTGCGCCGCCTAAAACAGTAAACGGGGAGGTTCGGCTGGGCAGCAAAATTCTGTCGACGGAAAGGTGACCAATAACAGCTACATCGACGTTTTGAAGCATGCGCCCAAGCCCTTCAGATTAGTATGTATTCATCCAAGATATAAACAACTTTTACAGTTAGGATTGAAGCAGCAGTATAGCCTTCGCTAAATCGCCTTGGCACTCCTCAAGCGCTTCTTTCGCCTTCTCTAAGCTTTTGCCAGTTTGATCCGCCACCAGCCTCACATCTTCCTCAGAAAACGTTGGCTGCGCCGCCTTCGCCGTTTGACGTTGCGATGGGGCTTGCTCTGAAACTTCGCCGCCGATGATCTGATACATCTTTTGTCCCTGCACCTGCAAAATAGCCACTTGAGGCTCGTCGATGACGATGTCTTTGGTGTTTGTTCGGATTATGACTTGCTGAACATCTGGAACCGTGTCCATGTTCATGCCCATTCGCTGCATCATGCGTCTTTGCTCTCTTGGATTCATGCGCTTATTCACTGATTTTCACTTCCCTGAAGTATCTGCAGTAGAACTTGATATAAACTTTAACTTTCACTCGGGCTTACTCTGCCGAATAAATCAACTTTTTTCTGTGCCGTGCCGCACCTTGACAGCTACGCCGCTTTTGAAAGCAGTCATCTCCACGCTTGAAAGCATAGCTTTCCCGACAGCCAAAACAGTGCCTTCTTCATCTACGACAATTACTTCGTCGCTGGCGCGGATTTCAGAATCTACCTTGGTCACGTGAACTGCGAAAACGTCTCCGCCAGCAACAATAAACTTTGAGACATCATTTTTCACCGTGACAAAACAATGGGCGAAAGCAGCGTTTTGGGCGATATACTTTGCTGCTTTAACGCTTAGCGAAAGCAGCCCGTCGGTTGGGCGGAGAGTAGCTAACCTTTCGCCGTCCAAGTTGATGAAGCGGATTCTTCCTGTTCTTGGAGAATACTCTAGCTGCACGTTTTCTGGAAACAGTTTTGCGCCTACGTTTTTTCCAAATTGGTAGTCGGCGATGGCTCTTATTTTTGCAAGCTCGTTCTCCAAGTTTTCACCGTCAACATGGTTTTTGGTCTTTCGACAAGTATAAACATAACAAGATAATAAACACAGTGAAAGGTGAAAAGTTTAAGTTGAGATGCGAAGTCTGCGGAAACAAAATTCACACGGAACCGATAACGGCAATTATAGAAGGAGCAAGACTGACGGTTTGCGTTGAATGCGCAAAGCATGGAAAAGTAGTTCATCATGAAGAAGTTGCCCTTCCGAAGGCAGCGCAAAAGAAACCGCAGGCGCCGATGACCCTTGTCCAGAGGAAACCCGCCGTTGCCAGCGTGCAAATTACCCAGGAACTTACCCAAGATTACGCGAACAAAATAAGGGTGGCGCGGGAAAAACTTGCGTTGACCCATGAAGAACTGGGCAAAAAAATAAATGAAAAAGCCTCTGTTCTCAGAAACCTTGAAGCGGGAAAAATGGAGCCAAACAACCAACTGGCGTCAAAGCTTGAGCACATGTTAAAGATCAAGTTGCTTGTACCAATCTCAGATGAAAAAGTCACTCAGCTGCCCAGATCCGTCAGTGAAGAGATGACTTTGGGTGACCTCATCGATATAAACGAGAAAGACGCGGAGGCGGCTACAGAACGAAAGCCGTCATAGTTCAGCGCCGACTAAACCGTGAAGAATCAAGTTTACCTGAACTTAAAAGACTGGCGCAATCCGCAGGGTACACCGTCGTCGCTGAAATGGAGCAAACACGATTACCTGATTCACGCTATCAGATAGGCGCTGGAAAAGTGGAAGAACTCGCCCAGATGGTGCAGGAAACAGGCGCTATCAAAGTAATTTTTGACAACCAGCTAAAAACTCGCCAAACATACAATCTAGCAAAAGCAACCCACGTAGAAGTAATCGACCGATTCGCGCTAATACTTGAAATCTTCAACAGACGAGCAACAACAACAGAAGCCCAACTTCAGATTCAATTGGCTACCATGCGAAATGAGCTCAAGCACGCCAAAGAAAAAGTCAGATTAGCCAAAGGGAGCGAGCAGCCTGGCTTTATGGGTCTTGGAGCCTACGAAGCAGACGTTTACCGTGATGCCATAAAACGGCAAGTCCAAACAATTCTCAAGAAACTTGGAAAAATCAGAGAGAAAAGGGTTCTGCATCGGGAGAGGCGAACAGAACTTGGTTTATTGACTATTTCGCTTGCTGGATATACAAAGTCTGGAAAAAGCTCCTTGTTTAATTCTTTAACGGAAGCAACCACCATTGTTGACAAAGCATTATTCACGACGCTTTCAACGACCACCAGGATGCTGGAGTTTTCTAACCGAAAATTTCTTTTAACGGATACCGTTGGCTTCATTGACCGTTTACCTATAGCTTTGATTGAAGCGTTTCATTCTACTCTTGAAGAAACAATCTTTTCAGACTTAATCATACTGATGCTGGACTTAAGCGAGCCTCTGGAGAAAATTGAGAAGAAGCATAACGTTTGCTTAGAAACAATCGACCGCTTGGGCGCATCAGGGATTCCGACCATAACCGCTCTAAACAAAATCGACTTGCTAACTGAAGAGGAAAGAAACCAAAAATTCGAAGCCCTCAAAGACAAAACCAAGAACCCAATTCTCCTATCCGCAAAGTGCCAAACAAACCTTGACGAATTAAAACGGAAAATCGTAGCGACCCTTGAAAAATATCTCCAAGCACAGTTTTCTGTTCCGTTAAATGAGAGGACAATGCCGTTTATCTCGTGGGTTCACGGGAAAACAGACGTCAGAAAAGAAAACTTCACCAACGATTCGGTGGAAGTAGTTTTCGAAGCCACGCCCGAATTAGTTGACCATGTGAGAAGAAAAGTGGAAGAATTAAATGGCAGATTCCAAACCAACCCAACCAAGTAGAACACCCCAAATTGTCGTGCTGAGATGGGGTCATCGACCTCAACGGGACGTCCGACTAACCACCCACGTCGCCTTAACAGCACGGGCACTTTGCGCTTCAGGCTTCATTCTATCAGACGTACAAGACCCCAACATAGAAGCAACCGTCAAAAAAATAACTGACCATTGGGGAGGAACGTTCCACTTCGAAATGGGAACCCCATGGAAAAAAGCCGTCCGCGACTGGAAAGACAAAGGCGGCACAATCGTCCATTTAACAGCTTACGGGGAAAACATTCAGGCAAGCGACGTCCTAAACAGGATAAAGAGTTCAGGCAAAGACATCCTCGTCATTGTCGGCAGCCAGAAGGTTCCAGGCGACTTCTACTACAGCGACGTATCGGATTTCAACGTCTCCGTTGGAAACCAGCCTCATTCAGAATGCGCCGCGCTCGCCGTGTTTCTGGACCGTTATTTTGAAGGTGAGGAATTAACCAGGGATTTTGATAAAGCCAAAATGAGGATTGTGCCGTCTGCGAGGGGAAAGAAAATAAAAAGCGACACGGAACCCTAATTTGTTCTTTTTAATTTTCAAGTGATATTCCAATGTTTTTAGGCGAAAGGGAGGCTAAGCATCCTGGTCTGCCTTGCAGTCCCAAAACACAGCGGCGCTGCATCCAGTTTAGCTGCGCCCATTAAGAATTACGCAAACAATAACCAGCGATGACACAGCCTATCATAGCGAAGCGTACAAGGCGAAAAACGCCGAAAAGCAACAAAACGACAGAGTTAAGACTAAATCAATGACTATGGCGGGCGGGAAGGGATTTGAACCTCATTCCTCGAAACGATAAAATCGCCATAGCCCTAAAAAGTTTCTCTGCAGCAACCTTCTCTTTTTTTCTATTTACCGTTACGTTTGGCGGCTACGTGCTCTTAAAAGAAATAAACCTAAAATAAAGTTCTAGCGTGCCTGTCGATCAAGCATTTGGTCCACTTTTCTAACTCCGCTGTCCAGTCCACTACAAATTCTTGCCCTCTTCCAGCGGACTGAAAATAATCGCTTTTCCATGAGTTTTGATCATGATATGAAATGTTTACTCGTTTGAAGATCTCTGGCAAATCCCATTGACTGCGCGTGTACCTTGGGCCTTCTTTTGTCAAAACAAGGTCTTTATGAAAGCTAAAGCTGCCCCAGCCTGAGCATTTATCGTTCCAGCTTAATTTTTCTCTGGCCACATAGATAGTATTGGTTGGATCGACGTACTGCAAATGCGGATGCGAACTCATCCAGTCAGGAATTGCAATATCTTCGTCCAGATGAATTATCTGTCCTATTTGCAAATACCCAAAGATAATATGCTGATCACGAGCGGTTTTGTCAAAAATAATTTTGCTGTTGGCACTAGTAGTTCTTCTGAACCAACCAAAAAACAGAAACACATCTCCAACGCTGACATTCATGTTACTCAAGTGAGTTTGAGCTGCACTTATTTGCCCAAAAATAGCTTTCCATCCTACGTCTCTAGGCAGAACATCTGTGAAAATATCAGGGTCAACATGGCAATGGGTATCAGGAGTTAGTTCAGTCCAGTGATTATATTGTTTGATAGTTGGATTCAGTTGCTTCATTACATCAAAATATGAGATTGCGCGGTTTAACATTAAATGAGAGTAGCGATTATTATCTTCTGATGGTATGGGCAAGGAAACAAGTTTGCCGCCAGGCATGATGGGGCTTGGGTAGCCTCCGTTTTCAGAGTCGAACCCCTTACGGCTGAGAATTATTTTCAAGGCTATAGCACTCTTAACCTTTGATAACCTTATAGGTAAATATAACTTGCGAAAATCTCAATGGCTAGTGTGCTACAAAAAATATCATTAGCTACTTTGGAAACCTTAGGCATTCATTTCGGTAGAAACACTCTTTTTTGAATTTGCAAGTGACCTCATTGATATCCAACCGATTTATCTCTGCAATGTACTCTTTCGGTTTTATCTCTTCTTTTGATTTAAAATGGTTTATTATTTTGCCAGTTTTTTCCTCGTCAACCCACAGGTTATGCAGGATACTTGACCTTCCTCGATAGTCTTCTCTAAAAAGGCTTGAATAAGAGACTGAGTCCTTAAATTCAAAAAGCTTAGTTGCCCCTTTAACGAATTTTCTGTTTTCATCGTTAGCGTCAAATTGCCCAACTGTCTGCTTTTCGATGAAACCGACAATAAATGGCTTCCCAAAATAATTTGCCCCTGGGTCTTTATTTTTGCAAACGGTGAGAAGAAATAAGTATTTTTTATTTTCTTCAATAAAACGACTTATGTTTCTTGCCCAGCATCGGCGTATGTAGTTCTCAGCCCCAATTTCGAGATGCGGTTCTGTTTTTCTTCCGACTGAGTGACTATCTATCATATTTTCCCCCAATACGTCTCGTATAGGAATTTTTGAGCTGGGAGAATGATAGAAATATTGTAGCATACCCTCTTCTTTCAAGATTGAGCTAACTTGCTGTGTCCTACATTGTGTAAAACCTTTTGATATTTCTTTCTTGTTTTCCTGACAAATACTCATTATACCACCCAGCCTCAACACCATCAAGACAGTATAAAGAAGAACGGATATTTGTTCCTCACTCAAAAATAGGCGGGGAGAGATTTGAACCTCATTCGTCAAGGCGCTAGAATCGCCACAGTTGAGTTTCTTAGCAACAACTTCCCCTTTTTTCTTCCCCAGTATTACCTTAAGCATATTTGTTAAGTGGCTATGTGGTTGTTTTGCTGTATACGTTTGGCAACAAATTACATATATTGACAATTGTATATTGAGCTGTCGTAACCTACAAATAATTTAATCGGGCGTCGCTTGTCGTTCAATCGCGGAAGTGGTCGCTAAGCGGTACCGAATGGCGGCGGGAGGGATTTGAACCCTCGCCCCCCAACTTAGGAGGCTGATGCTCTCTGCGGGAGCCCATGCGGCTCTATCAGGACTGAGCGTTGAGAAAAACTGTTGATGCAGAAAGATATTTATGGCAAACAGTGCTTTCCTGTAATTACATGAAACATGTGTATTGGTGATGTGCATGAGTAACATTACAGTAAGGGTTCCCGAAGAATTAAAGGACCGCATGCAACGCTGCAAAGACATCAACTGGAGCGAAGTTGCAAGAAAAGCCTTCGAAGAAGCAGCACGCAGAAAAGAGATACAGTGCGCTGCAGCGACGATTGACAAACTAAGGGTTGAAAGCAAGATAAAATGGGACGGCACTAAGGAGATACGCAAATGGAGAGACGCCGAGAAGTAGTTCTTGACTCTTCAGTTGTGGTTAAGTGGTTCAGCACAGAAATCAAGACAGACGAGGCCTTAAGACTCAGGGATTCATACACACAGGGTTCATTGGAGCTAACTGTTTCAGAAGTACTAATCGCTGAAGTAGCCAACGCCTTAAGATACAAACCTGATTATGACACGGAAAAACTAAGAGAAGCACTAACCAGTTTGTTGGGTCTCCACCTGAACATCATACATTTAAGCGAAGCTGTAGTGACTAGAACGGTTGAAATAGCCTATGAAGGAAAAGTCACCTTCTATGACGCCCTGCCTGTGGCTATGGCAGAACGACGAAAAGCCGTGTGCATAACAGCGGACGAAGCAACCCAGTACAGGAAACTCCAAGCAAAAGGCTATCCTATTGAACTGCTTTAGCCTCAAAAGGGAAAGTGGCGGGCGGGAAGGGATTTGAACCTATGCCCTACAAGAGATTTCACCCGCATTTCCTTTTTCTTATTTCAGCCTCTCTCAGCCCATTGTCTAATCCTTTTATTGTGCAACGTGCGTGATTATTTTTATTTAACAGCTTGCATAGAGCATGTTGCCTGTGAAGAAACACGTTAGTCGGAGAAAGGATTA
This sequence comes from Candidatus Bathyarchaeota archaeon, assembly GCA_963722095.1. GTDB lineage: Archaea > Thermoproteota > Bathyarchaeia > Bathyarchaeales > Bathycorpusculaceae > Bathycorpusculum. The sequence continues at coordinate 563,666 of CAVRJR010000001.1, forward strand.
GTTGTCCTATTGATGATGTCAGGAACAAATTCTGAGGCACCCGAACTGGGCAAATTCAGACTCACATATGCCGCAACTGCGCCCGTAACCGACAATAACTCCAACATAGCGTCAACATGGAAAGTCGCATCCCGCCCATCCCAAATGGGCAGCGCAGAGACAGCTTCAAAGCCCAAACCAAAAAAGCAACCCAAAACACAAAAAACCCCATCAAAAAGTCGCAACTTTCACCAAACCAAAAGTCGCAACAAAAAAAATAGACAAAAACCACAAAACCCAAAAAACCGCGGAAACAGATGCTGAATAAACCTTAAATGGGTAAGAACAGTTTTATTATAGGAAGTTTCAATATTGTATGTAAAGGAACACTGGTTATGTTATCAACTATTGATGACGCAACCCTCATGAAGGTTGCTGTGGCACTAGGAGAGGAAGACGCTGTCAAACTTATCGAGTACCTCAAAGGCGTAGACGAGATAACAGACGATGAAATAGCTAACAAAATAGGCATACGCCTCAACACAGTACGCAAAATCCTCTACAAACTCTACGACCACTCACTCGTAAGCCTAAGAAGAACACGCGACCCCAAAACAGGCTGGTTCATCTTCCACTGGAAACTGCAACCCGACCAACTTGAAGGATTCATCCTAAGCCAGAAAAGACGCGTACTGGAAAAACTCAACGTCAGACTCGAATACGAAAAGAACCATGACTTCTACTACTGCGGAAGCCCCGAATGCAAACGGGTTCCTTTCGAAGAAGCCGTCGAAGTAGTTTTCCACTGCTCAGGATGCGGCAAACCCCTCGTGCATTTCGCAAACGAACAAATGATAACTAAACTCTCCGAGAAAGTTGATACGCTAAGGAAGGAACTCGGTGAATAAGTCGCTTCCTACAAGGGAGCAAGCAATCGAACTTTTGCGAAAAAACAATTGTTCACCCCAAATCATCAACCACTGCCAAACCGTCACAGAAATATCTCTAGAACTGGCACACCAACTCCAAAAAAAAGGCTCAAAGATAGACCTCAAACTCGTTGAAGCAGGAGCTCTTCTGCATGACATTGGCCGCTCAAAAACAAACAATGTTGACCACGGAGCAGTCGGCGCCCAAATCGCACAGACAGAAGGCCTTCCCGATGCAGTTGTCAGGATAATTAAAACACATGTCGGCGGCGGATTCACAGCAGAAGAAGCAGCCGGGTTCGGTTGGCCACAAGACGTGTACACGCCGCTTAGTTTGGAGGAGAAAATTGTTTCTTACGCTGACAAACTGGTCGATAACTCCAAACGTGAACGCGTTCCTATAGAAGTCGAAATTAAACGTCTTCAGGCAGCGGGGCACAAGGAAGCCGCAGAAAGAGTTAGAAAGCTGCATGAGGAAATAACAGCGTTGATGGGTGATTAGTTATGACCGTTTTGACTTTGCTGGTGAAAGCGCGCAGCGCTGGGCAGCTTAAATTGGCAGGTGACCTGCTTGAGGCTGAGTTTGAAAACTTAGATTTAGACTTCAAGGTTTTAGGTGCTCCCGTCAACAAGTGGGTGCAGGTTTCTATTGAAGGAGAAGACGAAGTCATAGCCACCAACTACATCAACAAAGAAATAGGCACCTGCCCCGTAAGCATAAAAAGAGTTGAAAAATCCTCCGTCCTCAAAGGATACATTGCAAAACTTGACAGGGCTAAGAACGAATTGACTGTTGACGTCGGGATCTTTGAACCGAAAATAACGTTGGCAACCATCCCGCTGGCTTACTTGCAGGCTCAACTGGCAGACGGCAAGAAAGTCGATTTGAAAAGAATTGAGGAAGCTTATGGGTTGCATGAGAATTTGCCGTTAACCGTCAAGGTGACGGATTTAGGCGGCGAAGAGGGAGATGAACGGCTGCAAGCTGAACTGTCTGTGGGTCAATTGGAGAAAATGCGTTTGTGGCAGCAGTCTTTTTTGGATAGGCTGATTGTTCTGGGGGCGGCGGCTGGAGAGGTCGAAACGGTTCTTGAGCGGACAAGGCTTAACCGGGATGTCATTGACGTTGAACGGTTGGGTTTATTTGAGTACGCCCTGACTTGTAAGCTCGGGACTGATGCTGCAGGGTTGATTCCGAGGATGGGAAGGTACATGCGGCATGGGGTTTTTGTTGTTTTTAACCCTAAGGAGGTATTTCGCCTTATCGGTGAAATGCCATTAACCTTATAAGTAGTTTACATTATTACGTAAATAATCTGTTATCCGAATAAGGCTAATAAGAGAAGGGGGAGAAGAAAATTATGAGTCAAGGGGAAGATAGAGGCGACAGGAAAAAGTACAGAATCGACATAGGCGCTTATGGCAGCATAGGCATAGAAGCGCCGACTAAAGAGGAATGTTTGGAACTGTTCATGGAAGTCACGAAAACAAAACGTGATTCAAAAATCGACGAAGCCATCAGGTAAACAGAAGCAACTTTAAACGCCAGCGGCTTTCATGTTTCATCACTAAAAATAGAGGCGAAGTTAAGCTGGCGCGTTTTTATTTTTTAAAGCACATCGTGCTCTTCCTTGCAGTGAGCCTCATAGTCCTTTCTGTTGTCGTAGATTTGCTGGTCTAAGGGGCACTTGAACTTCTTATCCATCGTCATTTCAGGCTCAGGCACGGTTATGTTTGATTCTTTCCTTGAACGATTTTTTGACATAAAATCACCTCACCGCGAGCTTTTCATGAAACTCAACGTGAAAAATTAATAACGCTATGTGGTTGCACACGTGCTACATCAATGCGCTCGGGCGCGCCGTGGTTGATTGGGTTACTGGGTTTCTTTTAGGGCGTCTTCTAGCTGGTCAAGACTTTTTATTACTTTGTCGGAGTGGGCTATTATCCATGGGCTGAGGCAATCGATTTCGGAGAGCACGATGATTTTCTTGCCTTTGCGTTTAGCGTAGAACATCTCCATGCAGGCTCCAGCTGAAAGAATCGGCAAGTAAACAACCATTAAGTCACATCGGTCAGCGTCATCCAGATCCCGCTGGATAAAGTCGAATGTTGGAACCTTGTCCCACCAGCATCTTTCGTCGCCGTTGTAGAGGATTTTTTCTCTTTTCCACGGGTCAATTGCTTCGAACCCTGCTTTTATTAGGATGTCGGTGATTTTTAGCCTGTACTCCTGACGGTTTTCCATGCCCAGAATTGGTCCTGCAATGAACACTTTCTTCTTCATCCTGCATCACCGAAGGTTGTAAGGGATATTCAACTTGCGTTTTTCTTAAACTTTCCCATTGCTGATGGTGGCAAGCGAAAATAATGTGAAAGGGTGGATTGCTTTTGACGTTGCCCCTTTTTGTGGTTGTTTTTGGTTGTAAAAATGGGGGTACCCTCCTCTCTGTCTTTGGGACCTATATTTACATTGGATTTTTGATGTAAATACTAGGTACCCCTATCGGGTAAGCGGCTTGTGGTCAGGGCTTGTTTTGGGTTGATTTTTTGGTTTGGGGCTTAAATCTGGTTTTGTTTAAGGTGCAAAAAGAAGCGAAAAACATAGAGAGACTTCGCTCACGAGACTCTAGGTCTGCGTTTGCTTTTGGTTTTCTTGCTGAGGCTTCTTTTCTCTCAGCAGGGGCAGGACGAACTCTATGACTGCAATCAACAGAATCAAAACGATGATTGCGGGCAGACCCCACTGGTTATCGTGGACGAAGATTGTTACCCACCCGAACCATGGAATACGCATAACCACCCTGCCCACCACGTCGCTTGCGGGTACCCCTTGTCCTCCAAGCTGTGGATCCCACGGGTCGAATCCTGACGTCGGCGTCTCAGGCCAAGGATTAGTGTTTCCGTTTCCGTCGCCTTTTGTTGCGAAGTAGAGTGTGCCGTTGACTTTTTCGACGCCTATTATGCGGTGGACGATTAGCGTGCTGGGATCTCCGGGCTCATGGAAGACGATTATGTCGCTGTGGGGATAGTTCGTGTTCAGGTCCGTGGTGTTGACGCCTTGGACAATTATGATGTCGCCTACGCTTAGGGTTCGGTCAAACGGCGTGGCTATGGTTAACCAAAAGTTGTAGTCCGCTGCGTCATAGGGGATGCTCATGCTGCCGCTTACCACAGTCAACGCGGGGTCAGGCGTGTTCAATGTTGCTCGTAAGCCGAAGAACAACCCCAACACTACAACGACAACTAAAATGATGGCAACTGCAGTTTTGAAATACTCATTTTGCCTAATGCCTTTCGCAGCCGTCAAACCTTTTCCTCGCAACGCAAACTTTTAGTCTACTTATACGCAAAACGTCACGGTTAAGCATTACGGAAATAGGAGAAGGAGAAGGCTCTGGAAATTAACCCGTCTTAGCGGTTTGAAGCGGCGTTTTTGGGTATGAAAAAACGCTGAAAAACCAAGCTTGAACCCAAAAAGGGAACAAACCCGCAAAAATCTGCGAGTTTAATCTTTTTTCTGCTTGACGATGTAGATTTCTCTGTTTCGGACTCTTAGCGCGACATTGAATTTTCTGTTAGGCAATTTGTTGTATGCCTTGACTCTGAACGAGAACGGCGCGTACAATGATCTCACTGTTTTGCCTTCGACCTCGACCTTGAACATTTCCTCGGGGCTTTCTATAATTTGCTTGAAAACGGCGTCATATTCTGGAATCTTTACTCGTTTTCTTCCTTCGGGGATTTCCTTTACTGGGGTGGCTTTTGCGATTATTTTTTTATGGATGGTTTTTTCTGGATTAGACATTTGTTTCACTAGGTATAATATTATAAGGCTTATTATATAACACTATGGCACTAATAACACTAAAATAATAATGACTTAACACATATTATAATGATTAAAACATTACCGTTAATAAGAGCCAAGATAAGCACACTATATTTCAAGGAGCCAAATCTAATTAAAATTTTCCGACTTTATCTTATTTGGGAAAACCCAATCTGCCCAACTGCGCAAATCCCATGAAAGCACAAGAGAAGGCTCCACATAACAATGTAGATTACATTTTACACAATCATGCATTGATTTCCAATCAAAACTTGAAGTGGCCGCTTTAACGCTATTCTCAAAAACAGAAACACCTGTCTCGTACTGATTGTGGACGTAACAAGGCAGAACCAGCCGTCCATCTGTCCCAATATTGATGATCGACCATGGTTTGCATTTCCAGTTCTTTTCTTTAGCTATCACTTTAAAATAACTGGTCGAGTTCATAATGGGATAACCTTTTCTCTTTAATTCAATAAGCTCTTTGGCGACCTTTCTAATTTCAACGGTTTCAGGTGCAGACGCCTCAGCGCTACGGTATTCATGAGCTACCGACATCACTATTTTTACCCCTAAATCCTTTGCCAACTTCACCAGGTCTTCAATATCGTGGACGTTATCAGCCATCACAGTCGTGTTAATGGTTACTGAGACCTTTTCTTTTGCTGCAGTTATGCCTTCTATTGCTCTTTTGAAACAGCCATCGACACCTCTTATCATGTCATGAGTTTTCTCCAGACCATCTAAAGAAACAAAGAGGATACCGCTGATGAAGGGGGCTATTTCGTCTATTCTTGATTTGAGGAGAGTGCCGTTGGTGATAAGGCTCGTATGCAGAGGCAGAGAACGAGAATAGGCTAGAATTTCAGTCAAGTCTTTTCTCAAGAGTGGCTCTCCACCTTCAAACCCAACGGCGCAGACACCTGAATCGTACAATTGCTTCAGAATTTCTTTTTCCTTTTGAGTGCTTAGGTTTTCGCTGGTTCGTCTCCAGAAGGGGCACATTTTACATTTAAGATTACAGTTGTAGGTTAGCTTGTGCCCACCGAAAACTGGGGTTTTTATGCCCAATGAGTTCAAAAGAAAGCCACGATACAGTCTAAAACCGATCTGTAATGTTTCTTGATATGTAAGTGGCTTTTTTTTCAAAAATATCAACCTATTAAGATTTTTGTAGGTAAGACGCTGGAGCTCCTACGCTTAAAAGTAAAATACGTATTTATGGTTATCTAGGCGTCACGTTTCTTGTTCTATCTAGAAATAGCCTTACACTTTCATTTTTAGGTATATTTCGGCTGGAGTTAAATAGCCTATTCCCTCGTGCGGTCTGACGTAGTTGTAGTAGCGTATGAAGCTCCAGTGCTCTTTGAAGAGGTGAGACTCCAGCTCGTACGCCTTGTGGAAAGCCTCAATCTTGCCGCAGGTGGTGGGCCTGCGAACGCTGGCGGTAATATGCTCAATGCCCAACTCAATGCAGTGGATGTCAAAAGCGGATGTTTCTCCTCTTGCAGGCTTAAACTGGTTCCCTGATCCGTGAGAATCTGCCTTGGAACACCATACCGCTTAACCGCCCTGTCAAGCAGCAACATAGCATTCTCACCCGTTGGACTCCAAATCTTAACTGAGCCAGTGATGAATCTGGAGCGGTCATCAAGATAGCTTACCATCCAAAAGTCGTCATTGCACAATTTAAAATCCGCTTGCCAGAGGCTGTTGCAATGTTCCCTTTGGAAACGTTTGGTTCCCCAGGTCTTTCTAGGCTCCGTTATGGGGTGGTTTAAGCCTGATTGGCAGATGATCTGGTAGGCTTGGTTATTGTCTACGTCATAGCCCTTGAGTCTGAGGCTTCCAGCAATCTTTTTGGGTCCCCACTCATACCTTTCTCTGAGTTTGACGACTTTCTTTTTGAGTGAGTCTTCAACGTCCAAGCCCGTTGGTCTGCCTCTGGCCTTTTCTTTGAGGCCATCTTTGCCTTCTGCTTGATAGCGGTTCCACCAGCGATAAAACATGTCCCTGCTTATTCCAGCAGAGCTGCAGATTTTGGTAACTGACCAACCTTGCAACCTCTTCTTTATGATCCACGCTTTTAACTGATCTAAGTCTCTGTCCAAGCCCTCTCCACTCTCGCGTTATATTACGATGCAAGAGTGTAAGGCATTTTCTAGATAGAACAAGGCGTCACGTTTCTTGATGTGGTTTTATAGCTTAATTAAACAGATGCGAAAACGGAAATAGACGTAAAGAAGATTCTTTTTTTCCGACTATTCAAGCATCATTTTACAATACGAGTTGGTTTTGGAGAACGTTAAGGGTGGAGGTTTTTCCGAGGCGAACCTGTCTCTCACCTTTAAATGTTGAAACGGAAGCGTTCTTAATCTGTACCGTGTCGCCCACCGCAAGATTGTCCCCTTGTTCGTTCCAAAGGCAAAGCTTGATTTTCCCAGTCTCGTCAGCGATCCAAGCGTTCGTAACTTTTGCGCTGTTTCCATAGCGGGTTTGGACTATTGAGGGCTTTTCAGTTTCAAGAACTCTAGCTTCCAAGTTAACTTTTTTCATTCCATGACGGAGGTTTTGAACCATCACGGATAATTTTGGGGAAGTATTCTGTTTGTTCATCTGCCGGCGTATCTTGTCAGTGTCCATCCAGCTTTCAAAGGAAATGTTTTTTCTAAGAAGAATTTCCTCAGCGAGCCGAAACTGAACCACTACTCTGGTGTTTTTGGTAATCAGAAAGATGGCGTCGCCTTTTATGGTGCCGCGGTATTCGACTGTTAAGTTTTGGCAGGTTGTTTTTTCCTTTTCTTTGGCTTCAACCATGGCGTGATGAAGCTCGGGCAGGTAGACGCCTTCTTTTACGGAAAGAGATGCGAGATACTCCATTATCGTTGTCTTTTTTTGATTCAAATACTTCAACTCCATGATTGTTATTTTGCCAGAAACTATGTTGAATGCAAGTTCGGCGAGGGATTCCCCTTTCTTAAATAACTCCCACAATGGTGTGTATGTACTGTTTTAGTATATAGGCTAGTAAGTTGGGAACCGTTTTCTCTCCATGCAATTCCCATATTTATCCATGCATGTTTTTATCTGATGACTGATTTAGGGTTCCAAACAACTCGGAAGGGACCTTTATGAAAAGTATTGCATTGGTCGCACATGACAATAAGAAAAAGGATATAGTCGAATGGTGCGATTTCAACAAGGGAACACTCTCCCAGCATTGCCTCTATGCGACGGGAACCACGGGTCAGCAGATAATTGACAAAACAGGGTTAAAGATGACTTTGCTCAAAAGCGGACCTTATGGCGGAGACATGGAACTCGGAGCATTGATCGCCAATAACAAACTGGATATTCTGGTGTTCTTTTGGGATCCACTGGAATCTCAGCCTCATGACGTTGACGTTAAAGCTGTGCTCAGAATGGCAGTACTGTATAATGTTCCAACTGCCTGCAACAGGGCAACGGCAGACATGATAATCTCCAGCCCCATGTTCAACACGACGTCCAGCCGCGATTCCAAGTAAGAACCAACCATTCCTTTAATGGTGAAAGACACCGTAAACAAGAAAAAGAGGGCAAACCCCTATATGTCAGATATCAAGCATTGAATAGCAGCGATTTAATATGAACCCTGAAAACTACAAAACAAAAAGGCAAGGGCAGCCAAAATCAAGAAACTCGGCTGGTCGAGCTAAGAGACGCGCAGCGATTAAACCGTGGATTTTGACTGCAACCCCGAAGCTACGTGAAGTCTACGCCACCAAAACTGAATGGGCAACAAAAATAATGCCTAAACCAAAAGAGTAAAACCTTTAGAAATTAAACGTATTTTTATTTTAAATTTCTTTCAAATTTAACTGAAAATTAATTGCCCATGGAAAATATCCGCTAAAGATATTCTTCCAATATAAATTCTGCATTCATAAAGCTTTAGAGACAAATCCTATTCTTGTTGAATTGGGCTCAGAGGGAAATGCATTTGATGGTTCGCCATCACCTTTGCATCTTCCGCACAACTCTGAGCCCGCTCCCGCTTCATATCGCTTTTTCAAGGAAAGACTTTCATCAAAAATAAAAACCGTTCATTAATGTTAAGTAAATAACTTTAATTTTACAATAAAAAATGATAAAAATTGGTGGGCCGAGCCGGACTTGAACCGGCGACCTTTGGCGTGTAAAGCCAACGTCCTAACCAGGCTAGACGACCGGCCCGCACAGTTTGCTTATTCAATGCTTGATTTAAGCTGTTTGGATTAAGGAAATGCGTTGGTTCATATTAGAATTTTCCTTAGCTCAGCGTCGACTTGCTTTGGGTTTTATTTTTGTGGCTGTTGAAGGTTACGAGGAAGACGCCTAGGAAAATCAGGACTGCGCCTGCTATGACTGACGGGTACAGCGTTTCGTTGACGAACATCACCGCGAAAACCGCAGTTATCAGGGGTTCGGCGAACAGGAATGTGCTTGCTGTTGCCCCTGCCTTCTTGAGCACGTAAAACCAGATGAAGTACCCGAGCAGCGAACAGGTAAAAGCCAGGTACAGTAGGCTTAGCCAATCGCCAAGGGACAGAGTGAAAATTTGCATGAAGGAGCCTTCAGCCAGCGAAAACGGGATTAAACATACCCCTCCGAGGAGGCTGACGTAGGCGACCACGAGGAAGGCGTCGTATTTCTGCATGATTTTTTGTCCCAGCAGACTGTAGCCTGCCCACATGACGGGTGTCGAAAGCAGAATCAAGGTGCCGACCAGAAAATTCATGCTTCCCTCAAGGTTCAGAAGGTCAGCTAAAACCACAAGGAAAGTTCCCGCAGCAGCCACCGCGATGCCGATAAACTGCCTTTTTCTTATGCGGTCACCGAACAGTCTCGCGGAGAAAATAGTGATTAATATTGGGGAGAGGAGGCAGACCATGATTGCGGCTATTGATGCTCCAGCCAGCTGGATGCCTGTGTACTGTATGGTGAAGAAGAACGTTACACCTGTGAGCGCCAACGCCAGCAGAACCAGCAGGTCTTTCCGTTCGACGCTGAGCCTGTAGGTGGGGGTTACACGCTTCTTAAGTGCAAGCGCCATCAAAAAGAGGGCGCCAGCCAACAAAAACCTGAAAGTTGCGATGGCAATCGGGGTTAACCCAACATCCAGAAGCTGCTTGACGACTACGAAGGAGCTTCCCCAGAAAACGATGAGCAAAACCATTAGGAAAGCCTGAAAAGGAGTCATCGAGTGGGAAGCCATGCCTCAAAGTAGCTCCGTTGTGCTTTTAAGCGTTAAACCCGCAGCTGAGCAGTTCAGACATACCGCCCATCAAAAACCCAAGCATGTTCCAGCCCAATTCAAGCCCTAAACCAAGAAAGCAACCCGAAACAAGCCCATTACACAGCGAACCTACCCGAGGGAGGGGTCTACTATTTACATCAAAAAACCAATGTAAAAATGGGCGGAAAAAGACGAAAAAGAAAACAAAAAAGAAGCGAAGGGGGTGTGGGCGGGTTTACCGCAGTTTCATCAGAACCATTTCAGCCGCCAGCACCATGGGTTCCCATGTTTCGCACAGGGGTGGCGCGTAGGCTGTGTCGGCTTTCGCCAATTCGCGGACGGTCATCTGCTTCTGTATGGCGAAGCTGAGGGCGTTTATGCGTTGGGTGACTTCTTCGCCGCCGACTATTTGGGCTCCGATTATGCGCTGCGATTCTTTCTCAACGATAAGTTTCACTTTGATGGGTTTAGCCGTGGGGTAATAGTCGGCTTTTGTCTTGCTGCTAATCGCGCCCACAACCACCTCAATCCTGTTACGTGCAGCCGCCGTTTCGCTTATGCCTGTTGCGCCCGCCTCAACCTCGAAGAGCCGAGTTACTGCCGAAGCAAGGACGCCTGTGAACTGCGAGTAGCCACCGCCTGCGTTTGCCCCTGCAACTTTGCCTTCCCGAACCGCAATCGTGCCGAGTTGAGCGCATGTTGCCCTGTGCGTTATGATGTTTGGGGCTTCAGCGCAGTCGCCTACAGCGTAAACGTCCTTCACGTCTGTCTCCATGCGCGAGTTCGTCTTGATCGCCCGGGTTTCACCAAGCGGTATGCCTGCGTTGACGGCAAGTTTCGTGTTAGCTCTCACACCGAAGGAGCTGACGAAGAGGTCAGCTTCGATTTTTTCGCCTCCAGCCATGACAGCTGTAACTTTGTCTTCACCGACGAATTCTTCAACGGGTTTGCTTAGAAGGATAATCATGCCTTTCTCCTGCAGATGCGCCGCAACCAGCTGAGCCATATCCGCGTCAAGCAGCTGAGGCAGAATCTGAGGCAACATCTCCACGACCGTGACTTTTAGTCCCCGCTCGATTAAAGCGACGCCGAGTTCTAACCCGATTAAGCCTGCGCCCATGATAACCGCGGATTTCGCGCCTGCCCTAACTGCCGCATCAATCTTTTCGCCGTCCTCGATACCTCGGAGACTCAGAACCCCCGCTTTTTCCCGTCCTTTGATTGGCGGAGTGAAAGAGTCGGCGCCTGTTGAAATAACGAGGCTGTCGTAGGGTAAAACTTCGGTTGCGCCTTCTTTGCTAACGACGGTGACGGTTCTTTCTTTAGTGTTGATGCCTGTGGCTTTTGTTTCGTTGCGCAGGTTCAGCTTCAGCATCTGGAAGTAGGCTGGCGGATAAACAATTAGGTCGTTGAAGCTGGGGATTTGTCCGCCGATTACGAAGGGTAAGCCGCAGCGTGAGTACCCAGCGGTTTTCTCCTGGGTTATCAGGGTGATTTCGGCTTCTCGGTCTTTTTTGCGTGCGGCTGAAGCTGCTTCTACGCCGGCGGCGTTGGCTCCGATGATGATTACGCGTCTTGCCATATTGTTGCCTTCAGCTATTTAGATTGGGTTTGGCATTTATGCCACTCGACGGCTTTGTCAAAATCCATCAAGTTTGCAAGCTCAGCCTGCAGGTTTGCTGGTTTAACAACGATTAACCAGGCTTTTCCGTATGGGTCTTCGTTGAGTGTTTCAGGTTTCGACTGGACTTCTTCGTTGACTTCGATGATTGTGCCGCTTGCTGCTGCAACAAGGTCTGATACGGCTTTGACGGATTCTAATGTTCCGTAGGGTTCGCCTTGCTTTACTTCTGTGCCTACGCTTGGCAACTCCGCGTAAACGATTTCTCGTAGAGCCTTCTGTGCGTAGTCGGTGATGCCCATGCGGATTTTGTCGCCTTCAATTTTTATCCACGCGAAATCCTTGGAGAAGTAAAGGCCTTCTGGCACTTCGTACGATTCAACTTTAACCATGCGTTTTTTACCTTCTGAATCTGGATGAGTATCCATTTTAGACTCGAAGGTTAAAAAGGTTTCATAAAAGGTTGAAAAAAGGGTGGATTTTTGGCGGGTGTTTTGCATGGGTTTGCGTTGGACTTTTTTTGTCTAGTTTTTTTTGTTGCGACTTTTGGTTTGGTGAAAGTTGCGACTTTCGGGCGTGGTTCTTTGTGTTTTGGGTTGCTTTTTTGGTTTGGGCTTGGTTTCTGCTTTTGCGGTGCGTCTTTGGGATGGGCGGGATGCGACTTTCCATGTTGACGCTATGTTGGAGTTATTGTCGGTTACGGGCGCGGCGGTTTTCTCGGCGGCAGGTTTTGGGTTTGTTGTGGTGTGGTTTGGGGGTGGGGGCGAAAAGGCTTTATGTAACTTTTTGATTACATGTAATCAATTTACTACGTGAGGGCTGCGCATGTCCAAAACCATCGAACTCGCCAACAAACTCGACGCCCTAGGCCACCCCCTACGCCTCAAAATAGTAGCCGCCCTCACCGACAAAGAAATGTACCTAAACGAAATAGCCAACCACGTCGGCGTCAGCCGCGCCCTCGCAAAAATCCACCTAAAAAAACTCGAAAAAGCAGGCATAGTCAAAAGCCGCATCGTCACAGCCCAAGGCGAAGCAAAAGCCCTCCGCTACTACGAACTCAAAAACTTCGACATACACGTCTCCCCCCAGACCATCCGAAAGGAGGTGGAAAACAATGGACAGTAGAGCAGTCACGATTGCAAGCGCCTGGTTTGCCATCGCCGTAATCTCAGCCATGTTCATCTACGTTGGAAAAGTAAACCTTGGCACAGACATCGCCGTAGCATTGCTGGTTCTTATCGCGTTCGTCATCACCTTCGGTCTCAGCTTCGGATTGGAAGGCATGCGCAGGTATGGACCACCCTCAAGAAGCCAAATGGAAATATCAAGTGAACTTGGCGAAGTGAAAACAGCCATAAGCGAACTAACAAAGAAGGTAGAGGCAATCCAAAAAGAGCTTGAGGCGTAAAGCAACCCAGCAACTCAAGCAAATTCTCTATTTATTATATTGAGCAAAAACTTAAGTGCAATTGAAGGAAACAAGTTGAGGAACCCCAGTCTCGACGATAGTTGGTTAAGACAATGACGAAAATGCCTGAAGACAAACATAGAGCAACTTTACTATTTAGCCCGCTGTGGAAAGACCTTGCCCATTATTTAGCAGGTAAATGCGAAAAATGCGGTCAAGAGCGGTTACTCTCTGTCTTTGACGCCTATTCAGGAAAGCACAGTGTTCACTGCGAAAAATGTTTGTTGACGTCCACTGCTTTGGCGCCGATTATTCGGCTTTTGTTCTTCCATTTCGAAATCGACAACAACACCGTAAAGGAGTTGGTGAAAGATCCCCTTATTCGTAGGTGTATGCTCGGTGTGGTTAAGGGCATCGCGAACTTCGGAGTCAAATATCCGCAGCCAGCAGGTGCCCCCGTAACCGTTGTTTGGAATTTCACCAACAGATGCAACCTCAACTGCCTACATTGTCACCAAGACTCTTCGCCTATGTCCTCTGAGCCAGAATTGACTACTCCTCAAGTCTTCAAAGTAATAGACAACATGAATGACGCAGGAGTAGCCATACTCACTTTTTCAGGGGGCGAACCGCTGCTGCGCAAGGACCTTTTTGCCGCGATTGAAAGAGCCACTGACCTCGGCATGTTCTGCACGATAGCCTCCAACGGCACCCTGATGACTCGGGAAACAAGCGTTAAACTGGCTAAGGCAGGCATCAGGAGAGTAGAAATAGGGTTAGACGGCGCCACCGCTGAGACCCACGATTTCTTAAGAAACAGGCAGGGAAGCTTTGAGGCAACCGTGAAGGGCATAAAGAACTGCGCTGACCTCGGCTTTGACGAAGTGTCCGCTACGATGACGCTGCATTCAAAAAACGTCAACGAACTAGAAGCCACGATGAAGTTGGCTGAAGATTTGGGTGCAACGCGATTCTATCTTAACCGTCTCATAGCTGCTGGTCGGGGCGTAGAAGCCAGTTACCTTGATGTGACGCCCGAGGAAAAAATCAAGTCTCTGGAGTTGCTGTTCGCGAAATTCAGCAATAGCATAACCCAAGGTTGCGGCATGCAGTGTTACGCTCGAGGGATGACTTATTACTCCCGCGTTGGGTACGAGCGTTCAAATGGTTCGCTTTTCACCGTGAGCGAAGCATTATCTGGGCACGAAAAAATGTTCCAGAGCAAATTCGGGTCTGAAATATCCAAGATTGTCAGGAAAACGTCGGCAGGCTTCAGTGGGTGCTCTGTTGGCTTAACTTATGCAGGGTTAACTGCGTCTGGAGACCTTCTTCCATGTGTTCCCGCTCCGATAAAGCTGGGAAATCTTCTTGACCGAAGTCTGACCGACATATGGGTCAACAGTAAACTGTTGAATTACGTCCGAAACCGTGAGGGTTTGAAAGGCGCCTGCAAAACATGCACATACAGTAAATTATGCTCAGGCTGCAGATACACGGCGTTCGTGACTTCCAATGATTGGCTTGGCCCCGACGCCTCTTGCCCCTTTCCAGAAAATCATTAACGCTTCAAAAAGGGATTAGCGGAAAAAAGAAGTTACCCCGCGTTTGATAATCGTTTTGATCTATCGTTCTCGTTTGCCTGCTATCCAGTTTTCAGTCCATTGCCGCGCTTGCGAGTCAGGCGTCTGCACTGGCGGATGCTTAAACGCGTAGCTGGGCATGCTTATGAGGGTACCGCTGATTTTGCGGTCCAGCGCGATTTTTGCTGCGCGAATAAGGTCGATGACGACGCCTGCGCTGTTAGGTGAATCTTCAACTTCAAGTTTTGCGCTAATGGTTATGGGGCGGTTACCGAACGCGCGGGTTTTAAGTGAGATGTAGCAGATTTTCTTGTTCTTTAGAAACGGCACATAATCGCTGGGTCCGATGCGGGTTGGCAGGTTATAGGGGACGAGGCTGGTTACGGCTTCGGTTTTGCTGATGCGCTTCGACGTGAGCCTGTTTTCGACGGTCATGTTTTGGAAGTCTGTGTCGCCGCCTAGGTTAAGCTGATAAGTCTCATCAACAATCGTACCTCGATCTAAACACAACCGCACAAGCGTGCGATGCAAGATTGTAGCGCCAACCTGACTTTTTATGTCGTCTCCCAAGACGGGTAAGCCTGCCGCTTCGAATTTCTTTGGCCACTCCTTTGACGCGTCTGAGCCGATGAATTCAGGCATGCAGTTCACGAGGGCGCATCCCGCATCAATTGCGCATTGGGCGTAAAATCTTACTGCGTCATGGCTGCCGACTGGAAGATAATTAACAAGAACCTGTGTTTTGGTATCTTTGAGAATTTTGACGATGCTTTCCTTGGTGGTTTTGCTGTCGTCGTAAACATTGAAGGTTTCCCTCATGTGAGGCGCTGCGCCGTCAAGGATGATGCCTGGAGAAACTTTGACGCCTAAGTTGGGGACGTCGCTGAATTTTTCGCAGCAGTTCGGCTTAACCCATATCGCTTCGGAGAGGTCTTTGCCGATTTTGTTTTTGTTAACTTCGAAGGCTGCGACGAAGCGGATGTCGCGGATGTGGTATCCGCCATAGTTAACGTGCATCAGTCCAGGCACGGTGGTGTCTTCTTTTGCATCTTTATAATATTGGGTTCCCTGAACGAGGGCTGATGCGCTGTTGCCAACGCCGACGAGAGCTACACGGATTTCAGGCATCTAAAGGTAACCATCCGAGATTGTTATGTAGTTTAGCCTTAATGTTCGCCTACGCTATAACTTTTTCCCAACAACAAACTCCGTTTTGTGTGTGCGCTTGCAACTGCCCCCGATAGGAGGGTGAAGCATCTACGGAAACCATATACACTTCCCATATACACCGCCTGCAGGCAAGGGTCGGCTCAACAGACTACAAAACAAAAGAGTTATTGGCGACTAAACGTCCAAGTGGCGCAACTTCTGCTTTTCAAGGTACCTTTGGACCATTTCTTCCAGCTTCTTGTCTTCAAGAAATTCCTCTCTGCGCGACTCATCCAACAACTGCCTTGCGGTCTTTCCTTTGGCAAAATCCTTTAAAGAGCCACGCAATTCGCTAACACGAATTTCAGGCATCGAAAGATAACCATCCAAGATTATGTTATGTTAGTGAAGGCTTAATGTCCACCTACGCTATAACTTTTTCCAATAGAATTACTATGGACGGGATGGCTTTTACGCTCTTTATCCCCCCTTTAAGCAACCAAATTTGCATCGATTAAATATTATTGGAAGGCAATAATAATTTTTTCAACGAAGTTGCCAGTATTTATCAGAGGAGAGTATTTACTAGCATCGGTTTTGTTGTTCACTAATATCGCCAAGATCTCAGTTAACGGCTTATCCGTTATTAGTCTAGCCTCTTTGATCCTATTATGAAGATAATGCTCCATTGCGCTTGCCATTAACTCGCCTCTTTCATCAGAGAATAAACGATCGATATAAGCAGCGTAGTCTCTTGAACCTAGAGTCTTCCTTAATTCAGCTATCCTCTGGCAAAATAGGCAATCACATTCAAGATTCGTATTAAAGTTTTGTAAAAAAGTGCTAAAATCTTGCTCAGCAAGCTTTGCCCTTGTTGATGGCAAATAGAATCGTATTGCAGCTCTACCACCTTTAAACTCCGCTGTGGCGTCTCTATGGTCAAGAATACACAAACCTGATGTTACTCCATCTAAGCCGCGGAAATTCAACAGCATGGAAAAAAAACTTCCGTAAAGATTGATAATCGGTTTATTGGTATTTATATAAATTCTATTAACAAAATTCATTAGGTTTTTGAGAGTGTTTAGTGATTCACCTGATTCATTAAGGTCAGAAATAAACAAAAGGAAACCATCTGAAGTGTCAAAGTCAGCGATAATTTTATCTGCAAAGGCTTCATCAAGATTGTCTTTATCGGTAGAAATTACCGAATAGACTAAATCATCAGGTGAAAACTGTTTTGTCAGTTTACTTAGCCTCAAGTTAACAGCGTACCATGGATCCGCTAGATTTCTAAAGAAGAAATAGGGCGGAACAATAAAAACTGGTTTTACTCCTTGCTCCTGAGTAGTATCAGTTCCCAACATTGACTCATACCTTGAAATGGGCTCAATTGATTCAATTAGGAGATTTTTCTGGAAATTTATGCAATTGCTAACAAACTTTTGCGCAGTCAATGGATTATCAAAATAAGCGCTGGGAAGAGCTCCTAACGTTTTGAATAGTTTTATCAAGTCCTCATCAAAGGCATCCACTAGTTTCTCGAACGATTTTTTTACTTTGTAATTCCCAGAATTGTCGATTTCATAATTAAAATCCTTTGTTTTTAACAGGTTTGCAGGATATGCGAAAAGGTAGGTAACAGGATCAACAAAAAAAGGTCTGTTGCTAGTTCTTAAAAATTCAGCCATTGATTTTTTATAATAAAAAAGTAAGTTGGCTGGAATAACTATCCCAAAAGGGTCGGAAAATTCCTCAATTACGTCTTTCTCGAGGCTATACCGCGCTAGTCTAAAGTAATTTTTCACTCAAATTCTCTCCATAAAAATGAGTTATTGTTCACCGTTAATGATTCAATTATTCGCATCGTAGAAGGTAAAATTCCTAAGCATCGGTTGCTCGGTTTTGCAATCAAAATTACACTGTCTGATTTTATCTCCAAGATTCCTAAACCATAACTCAATATTTTGGAAACAGCTGAATCAGTTAAGTGCTCATGCCATAAACCCACATAAGACATTTGAGCATAGAATCGATTTTGGTAAGCCTGCCTTAACGCTTCTTTCCATTTCTGGATTTTCAGCTCAACTGCAATTGTTTTTGGGTAGTTTTGGTGAACAAAATACAAATCAATTCTTTTTTTACGGACGGGTATTTCTTCAAAACTCATGAAACCCTTAGCGGAGAAATATTCCTTCACTATTTCTTTCATATCATCTTCTTTCAACTTGTCTACCCCTTAACGTATGAGTCCTCGTAAGTATCAAATTTTGAACAAGCATTACTTGCCCTCCATTTGGTTATAGAAAGGCAAATCATTACCTCGGTCAAAAAGATAGCCCAAACAATCCAAGCAAGAAAAACATCGAAAATATAGACAGGGATTACCATGGCGACAGTGAAGCATAACAAGAAGAGAATTCTGCTGAAATACGAGGTATACATAAGATATCTATCGCACGTTCTATCGACTTCCGAAAGTTCATTTGTTTGTTGTTCTAGATTATTTACTTCATTGTCTAATTTTTTCCAAGCGTCTTTATTGTAAATTGTAAGCTCCAATTTTTCCTCCTTGTTATCATTTAAACCTATTTTGGAAAAAATCAGTGAACAGACGGAATTCAATATAGGCAGTATTTTTTGCTGCTCAATTGAGTCCTTTATTTTATTTCTAATCTCTTTTTTGTCTTTTCTAAAAGCGTTCATCCCGTTTGCAAAATTTAAAGAATAGGCTGTGAGTAGTCCAGATACAACGCTAAAGAAGACAAGCAACCACTGAGTCTGCTGAGCGGTTAAATCTATCAAAGCTCTCCCTATGCTAGGATTTTATCTCTTATTCTAGATTCTACGATCATTTCAGGATATTTCTTGTAAACATCACGAACGATTTGACTGACTGGTTTTTTGTTATATGCCTGCTTTAAGCTAATTATTTTTTGCTGGTCTATTGGTGTCATAGAGTTAAACAGGATTTCGCCAATTTTGATACCCTTTGTTGTTAGCGAAAAAATCCTCAGACGCTGAGGGTATTCCACCGAGTCAATCTCAGCACTTTGGCAAGCGTTACTGTCTCCTTCATCAAGTGGACTCATGACATTGGTTTCCTTCTCCTCTATGAATTTTGCGTCTTTGAGCATCTCAATATCATCGAATAATTCATGGGAACAAGGACCAAAGTTATCTGGTGCAAAATCGTAATCTTTGATGGCGTTTTTGAGCTGTGATTCTCTGGACAAAAGAAACATAAATTTTTCAAGTTTTGTCGTTCCAGCGATTGGCTCATTTATTTTACCAGTTGAACCTTTTGCATATAACAGTGCTATGAGTACGTCTGTTCCAGAAATTATTTCGACCATTCTTTTCCCTCTTGCTATTTATCGTATAGTTATTGAAATAAGTCTTTCTATATCTTATCAAGACTTCAATTATAATGCACTACACAACGCCCAAACTTTTGCGTGAAATCTTGATGGCAAAATTAAAAGGGAACCGCTCACACCTTAAATATCAGCTAAGGTTGAACGTTATGAGCACACCTGAAGTAAACATCTCCTATTCGCCATTCAAAGAAATCGTTGTCATGGAGAAAACCTTCTTCAACACGCCTGAAGACATAGCAAGATTCACCTCTGTAATAGCAGGCGGCAAACTGGCAGGTCTTTACTGGGTTGAAGGAGTAGTCTTCCTGTATTTTCCGCTTCCCGCCTCAACTACCGCGGTGGCGCGTGAGTTGCTGGAGAACCGTAAGGTTTACTGGACGTTTGTCGGTTACTCGCTTATGCCGAAGTACATGCAGACGATTGAGACGAAGGAGAAAATGATTGTTCCCGTCGTCAACATCTCAACCGACCCTGTTCTGAAACAGGTAGCGCAGTGGCTTAAAGAACAGCCAAAGTAAGCCCAGCCTGAAGGCGGATTTTTGCCGCAGATAACCTTCAAAGGCACAGTTTTTTCTGGAAAAGGTGAAGGACGAAAATTTATCGGTTTACCTTGGGTTACGCGGCAGATAGAAGAAAAACTCGGCTTTACCCCATACGCTGGAACCCTAAACATCCGCCTAAGCAGGGAAGGACTGCAGCAGAAAAAGCTACTTGCAAAGGCAGAGCGCCTCGACATCGTTCCTGAAAAGGGCTACTGCAGGGGAAGTTTGATTAAAGCAAAAATAACGGGTTTGGACTGCGGCATCATAATACCGCAAGTTCCAGCTTACCCGCCAGATGTGATGGAGGTTGTTGCCCCAGTTTTTCTGAGGCAGCGACTGCGTTTGGCGGACGGCAGCGAAGTCGGCGTCTCGGTTACTGTGTGACTGAGTTGCAGTTCTTTTTTATGAATGCGATACGTTCGTCTGCAGCGCCGTACTTCTCAAGGTATTCGCCGTAGGTCACCAGCGCCTTCATCGCTCGGGCAGCAGCCTCAGGCGAAGAATATGATGGAACGCTGAGCCTGTCGAACCTTGAACGGGTGTAGAGCGCCATTTCTGTTTCGCCAATATCGCACATAACGATGGGTTTGTTGTATCTCGAGGCAATCATGACGATGCCGTCAATGTACTTCTCACGCAGTCCAGGCATATGATGGAGCCCAAGCAAGATTATTCCGTTAATTTCTGGATCCCGAAACATAACGTCCGCTGAGATAACGAATTGGTCATCGGTCACTGAGCCAGTTAGGTCAACTGGGTTTGACGTGGCGGAAATTTTGAGAATTTGGTTAGTGTCTTTGAGCTGCTGGAACTCCGCCAGTATGTCAGGGGTGAATGTGTTGACGGTTAAGCCTAAAACCTCACATTCATCCACCGTCATGACGCCAGGTCCACCTGCGTCGGTCAATATACCCATGTTTCTCCCGACGGCTGGAGGCTGCATAGCGAGGGCTTTTCCCATGCCGAAGAAATCATCCATGTCCTGCGCCCTTATGACTCCAGATTGCTCGAAGGCGGCGTCGTAGATTTTGTCTGACCCAGCGATGGCGCCTGTGTGTGAAGCTGCGGCGCGTGCGCCTGCGGAGCTTCTTCCCGTTTTTATGACTACGACAGGTTTTTTGAGGGTTACTTTCTTTGCGACTTCCATGAATTCGCGTCCGTTCTTGACGTCTTCCAAGTACATGAGCGTCACATGGGTTTCTTTGTCGTAAAGGAGGTAGTGAAGGATGTCTGATTCGTCTACGTCACATTTGTTGCCGAAGCTTACGAATTTGCTGACGCCCATCTGCCTGCCAGTCAAAAAGTCAAGGGCAGCGGATCCGAAGGCGCCGCTTTGCGTAATCATTGCAATGTTGCCAGGCATTGGTCTTGGTGTTGCGACAACTTCGTCGCCTGTTGTGAGGGTTTTTGTTTCGGGAAGGAAAAGGGTGTCGATACCTGTTTTTGAGTAGTAGACTCCGAGGCAGTTAGGTCCTAGGACGCGTATTCCGCCTTTCTTTGCGATAGCGACCACTTGCTCTTCAAGCTCTACGTTCCCAACTTCCTTGAAGCCAGCGCTAATTATGACGCAGGCTTTGACGTTTTTTGCAGCGGCTTCCTCCATTACGCTCGGAACAACCGTCGCTGGAACAATGATTACTATTAAATCCACGTTGCCCGGAACGTCGCTTAAGCTTTTGAAGCATTTGAAACCTAAGATTGAATCTTCGTTCGGGTTAACAGGATAGAGTTCTCCTTTGAAAACTCCACGAAGCTTGCTTGTTGAGAAGTTTTTGAAGATAACATGCCCTGCTTTATCGACTTTTTTTGTGGCACCGATGACTGCCACTGTTTGAGGATTAAAGAAAGCATCTAACTTCCTTAATGCTTCTTCCATGTCACTTTTCACCTTGTAACCTTATGTTGCCTCTGAAGTCTTGTTTTTATCTGTTACCCTTCGAAAACCTGATTTTCCAATAAAACATTATTTAACCCCCTCTATTAACCTTGTTTGCCAAGGCATTACGAACTATAACTAGCGGCTTGTGCTTGATGTTGGACAACATCTCCCAGCTTACCCCGCTGACATCAACCTGAAACCTGGAAGCCATATCCCAAACCGTCGCACCTGAACCTGCACCCCTGGCTCGGTCAGCTATGTTGGTAATCGTCAAGGCTTGGCTGGCTTGAAGACTGCATCCGGCGACCGCTAAAGGCGTTGAGCTTTTCTTGAGCTTAAAGATCCTGCCTGCGACGTAGGCAGCGACCCCGCCGAAGGAGTATATCCCCTTCATCGGTTTCGGTCTTGGCGTAAAGAAGAAGTTTCTAAACCTGTAAGTTTTGTCAGTGTCAGCCACTATCACACAGACACTTCTCCCCAACCTTTTAAGAATCTGCCCATGGATTTCATCCGCCGCTTCAGCAGCGTTTTCAAGGGGCAAGGACACGTAAGAGTACGGAAGGTTGGAGCCGTCGATGCCGCCTTCAGACCCGAACATAAGCGCCTGCAAAACACCCGCCTGCTCAAGCGCCACCTGTTTATGTCGGCTGCCTGATTCAAACGGATAATTCCGAAGCCTGCCCAGCAATCGCGACCCAAGATGACACATTACTCCAACAGGGTACCCCCATGCGATCCGCATCCAAAAACGCGCCAAAACCCCAGCGGCTAAAGTGGGTTTCACATGGTTTTCATCGGTTATGTGGCCCTTCGCTGTTGAGACCGCTTTTTCAGAGACGACCACGAAGTCCCCGTCTTCAAGTTTCCCGTCTAAAGCTTGGATTATCTTGGCGACGTAGTCGTCTTTTGGTTTCCAGTAACTGGTACAGACCGCCAACGCATAGTACTTAACCATCTGTTCGGCACTTTCACAGAACCAGTTTCCGACTCAAACTTAATAAAATGTCTTGTCTAATACTGTTCAAAACCCGACTTCTATGAGCTTTAATCCTTTTAGCCACTTTAGATTTCCTTTCCTCTATGAATTGAACCATTAAACTTGCGGATTTCTTAGAACAGGGCGTATGGGTACCGCAGGTTATTCTGGTACACTTTGCCTTTTATGGGGATTGCTTGTCCGCAGACGGGGCAACGCATGTCGGCTGTGAGTTTCCACTCGGTTATGTCGAAGCCGTCGCGTTTGATTATTGCTTCGTCGCAGTTCGGGCAGTACGTGTACTCAGACGGGTGCCCAGGAACGTTTCCCAAGTAAACGTAGTTTAAGCCCGCGTGTTTGGCAACCATGTAGGCTTTCTCCATGTCTTTGATGTCTGTCGCAGGGATTGTAGTCAACTTGTAGTCTGGGTGAAACCGCAGAAGATGAAAAGGCGTGTCCGCCCCCAAATAATCCTTAATCCAAGTTGCCATCTTCAGGATTTTATCCATGGAATCGCCCATTTTCGGCACAACCAAGTTGGTGATTTCTATGTGGACACCGCCGAGTTTGAGCTCTTTGAGCGTTTCATAGATGGGCTCGACGTTTGGCACAGACATGACTGACTTGTAGAAGTCGGGGTCGCCGCCGCCCTTGAAATCAACAGTCGCCGCATCCAAAAACGGCGCGATGGTTCTGACGGCTTCAGGAGTCATGTAGCCGTTTGTGACGAAGGTGTTGAACAAGCCTGCTTGGTGCGCCAGCTTCGCCGTGTCGTAAGCGTACTCCATAAAGATGGTTGGCTCCGTGTAGGTGAAGCTTATTCCCTGGCACTGGCTGTCCAAAGCGGATTTAACAACTTCTTCGGGGGGGAACGGTCTGCCAGCAACCTCTTTGTCTTGGCTTATCATCCAGTTATCGCAGAATTGGCAGCGGAAATTGCAGCCTGCCGCAGCAACAGACATGACCAAGGCGCCGGGGTTAAAGTGCGACAGCGGCTTCTTGCTAATCGGGTCAACGCCAGCCGACACCGCCTTCGCGTAATTTAGCGTGTACAAGACTCCAGCCTGATTTTTCCTAACCAGACAGAAACCTGAGGCTCCATCGCTGATTTGGCAGCGGCGCGAGCACAGGCAACATTTCACCTTGTTTTCATCTTGTTTTTCATAAAGCATGGCTTCATGAAGCGACATAAACCAACAAACTCCCAAGTACTAGAAGCACGGTTTCAGTTTAAAAGCGTTAACCACAAGGGCTCTATGAGTGAATCTGTAACAATATCCTTAATAGTTATGTAACTATATCGTTATTTGGTGCAAGGCTTTGAGCAAGTATGCAACGATTTCCGTCAGGGTAGAGGTTAAGAAACGTTTGGAAGAAATGAAAGGCGACAAGGACTGGAGTGAATTCCTCCTTGATTCATGCACCGAAGGCCGCAGGCTTAAAGGCAAGAAAGCCTTTGAAGAGCTAAGGAAGCTCCTAACAGATGAGGACTTGGAAAACATGCGCAAGTCTAGCAAAGAATTCAGGGAGAATTTCAAATTACGATCATTCTCTTAGATTCAGAAGTAGTTATCGAAAATCTAAAGAAAAACGTCTATGATGAAGCCCTGATTTCATCGATGACCCTCTTGGAAGTTCTCAGAGGAGTAGACGATAAGAAAAGGCTGCAGGTAAGGCAGCTACTGGAAGAAAGCTATTCAATTCTAAACTTGGATAACAGCATAATTGAGACTTACTGTAGAATTTACAGAAAACTTAAAGGAGAAGGGAACCTGCTCCCAGACGCCGACCTTATCATCGCCGCCACAGCGATTGCCCACAATTTAATTCTTGAAACGAACGATTCCCATTTTCTTAGGCTGAAAACTTTTGGTTTAAAGTTCAAATGACGAAAAAAATAAAGAAATGTTTCTCAGAGCATTTTGTTGTAGAAGCAGCTGTATTTGCCTGTGTGGCATGCGGGTCCTGTTTGCTCTACCACGTAGAGTAGCGTGTCGTAGTCGCAGTCGGTGGAGACCGAGACGATTTTCTGGGTGTGCCCCGAGGTTTCGCCTTTAACCCACAACTCGTTGCGGCTGCGGCTCCAATACGTAGCTTTGCCAGTTTTAAGGGTGTGTTCGACGGCTTGGCGGTTGGCGTAAGCTTGCATCAGGATGTCTTTGGTTTTGGCGTCCTGCACCACGACTGGGATGAGTCCGTTGCCTTTCTTGAAGTCAAGCTTGTCAATAAGTTCTGAATTTGTTGTCATTGTCTAATAGTCACCCCCATCTTACGCAGGTAATCCTTCACGACTGGAACTGGGTACTGGTTGTAGTGGAAAATGGAAGCAGCCAACGCCGCGTCCGCCTTGCCCTCGGTGAAGACCTCAAGGAGATGCTGTGGTGTTCCTGCGCCGCCGCTTGCGATGATGGGAACGTTGACGCGCTCGCTGATTGCGCGGGTCAGTTCGATGTCGTAGCCGTCTTTTGTGCCGTCCCTATCCATCGAAGTCACCAGGAACTCGCCTGCCCCAAGCCGCTCAGCCTGCAGCGCCCATGCCAGGGCGTCGATTCCTGTGGGTTTTCTGCCTCCGTAAGTGACAACTTCAAACCACACTTTCCCCTCGGCTGTATCAACCAAGGTTTTGCCGTCGCTTGGCGTGCGGTTTCTTTTGGCGTCGATGGCGGTGACTACGCATTGCCTGCCGAAAACGTCAGCTAACTCGGCGATTACCTTTGGGTTTTCAACGGCGGCGGTGTTAACTGAAACCTTGTCGGCGCCGCTGCACAAAACCAGCCTTGCGTCTGAGACGTTGCGTATTCCGCCGCCCACGGTGAATGGGATGCTGATTGCCTTCGCCACGCCTTCAACTACCCCGCGCAGAATGTCCCGTTTCTCGGAGGACGCGGTGATGTCGAGGAAGACCAGTTCGTCGGCGCCGTCGTCAGAGTAACGTTTAGCCATCTCAACGGGGTCGCCTGCCCGCTTCGGGTTAAGGAAGTTTATGCATTTCACCACTTTCCCGTGGTCAACATCAAGGCAGGGAACGATACGTTTGGCTAGCGGCATCTTTTAGTCTCCTGTTTTTTGTATGGCTTCCTTTAAGGTGAATTTGCCTTCATAAAGGGCTTTCCCGATGACGGCGCCGTCCACCCCGATGTCTTTGAGGGCAGCTAAATCGCCTATGCTGCCGATTCCGCCTGCCGCAATGATTTTGGCGTTGGGGTACTGGGTGGCTTGGCTAAGCGTTAGCAGGTCTGGACCGTTCAGCATGCCGTCTTGGGCAATTGAAGTTATCAGGAAGTTCCAAACGCCCATTGAGGTGTATTTTTCAAGTGCTTCGTCAACGGTCATGGCGGTCGCCGTTTTCCAACCCTCAACCATAATCTGCCCCTCTTTGTTGTCTAAGGCAACGATGACTGAGTCAGCGCCGAATCGTTTCTGGATTTTGCTGATGGCTGAAGGGTCGCTGAAGGCTAAGGCGCCGAGGATAACTTGGGTTATGCCTGTCTGGAAAAGCTTTTCCGCTGTTTTGTAGCTGCGTATTCCGCCGCCGACTTGAATGGGTAACTTGACGTTTTTTGCAACCTCAGCGATTACACCGTGGTTGTTGCCGAGCCCAAAAGCTGCGTCCAAATCAATGATGTGCAGTTTGCCCGCGCCTTCGTCCCGCCAACGTTTCGCGGCTTCAAGCGGCGTGCCAAATTGGGTTTCGTAGAATTTGGCGGTTTTTGCTTCGCCGCGTGTGAGCCGAACTATTTTGCCACTCATCAAATCTATCGCTGGGATCAACTGCAAATTGTTCACCTGACCACTGTTTTGGCGAAGTTTTTGAGGATTTTCAAGCCGAGGTCACCTGATTTTTCTGGGTGAAACTGGGTGCCGTAGATGTTTTTGCTGGCTACTGCTGAAGTGAAGGTTGTGCCGTACTCGGTCTGCGTTACCACTATGCTTTTGTCCGTGGGCACTGGGTATAGCGAGTGCACGAAGTAAACGTATGAGCCCTCTGCTACGCCGTCGAAAAGCTCGTTTTGCCTCACAATGTTCAGCGTGTTCCAACCCATGTGCGGAACCTTAACCGTGAGGGGAAGCTGCACGGTTTTGCCTTTGAAGAGCGCTAACCCTTTTCCCGGTCCTTCCTCGCTTTCCTCGAAGAAAAGCTGCAGACCAAGGCAGATGCCAATCAGCGGCGTCCCACCTTCAACTTTGCTTCTAAGAGCGTCCTTCACTGCGTTTAGTTTCTTCGCTGCGGGTGTAAAGGCGCCGACGCCTGGCAGAGCGATGGCGTCTGCGTTGGCTAAGTCTTTGGCTGAAGTGCCAATTGCCGTTTCTAAACCTGCTTTTTCCAGCGCGGTTTTTAGGCTGAGCAGGTTGCCGACGCCGTAGTCGAATATTACTGCTTTCGCCACAATTACATTGCTCCTTTTGAGCTTGGTACACCTTTTCGTCTCGGGTCTAAGGCTACCGCTTGCCTAAGGGATAGGGCGAGGGCTTTGGTGGCGGCTTCTGCTTTGTGGTGGTCGTTGCTGCCGTACTCGACGTAGACGTGGACGTTTGACCCAAGTGAGGTGGCGAAGGATTCGAAGAAGTGGACTATGTCCTCTGCTGGCATTTCCTCTACTTTTTTGCCCCGCAGTTTAAGGTCAATCTTAAAGTATGGGCGCTTAACCAGGTCAACGGCTGCAAACGCCAGCGAGCAATCCATAGGCGCCGCCGCGTTCCCGAAGCGGGTGATGCCTTCACGTGTGCCCAGCGCCTTGTTGAGTGCTTCGCCGAGACCTATGGCTAAGTCTTCAACGCAGTGGTGCACCAAGTCGCCCTTCACAGACGCGGTTATGTCGATTAAGCTGTGTGTGGCAAGCGAGGTCAGCATGTGGTCAAGGAACGGCACGCCCGTAGCTATGGCGGCTTTTCCTTCCCCGTCAAGGTTCACTTTCACGCTAACTTCGGTTTCTTTGGTTTTACGGAAAACTTCTTCTGTCCTCATCTTTAATCACCTTGAATCTCCCTTAGGGCTGCAACCAGTTTAGCGTTCATTTCTGGCAAGCCAACTGTAACGCGGAAGCAGTTCTCGTACTGCAGGATTTTGCCCCATTTCTTGAGCATAATGCCCCGTCTCAGCAGCTTCTCGTTTACTTCTTCAGCTGGCTTTTGCGTGTTGACCAGCAGGAAGTCGGCTTGCGAATCGAAAGCCTGCACGCCTTCTATTTGGTTTAATGCCTTTATCAGGTTTCCCCGTTCAGCAACGAGCGCATAAACGGATTCTTTCATCAAGTTAATGTTGTCCAGCATTTTGCCTCCCATCCGCAACGTAAAACCGCTAACTGGATAAGGCAACGGAGCCTTTTCAGTCAAAATCTTCGCTAGCTCTGGATTTGCCACAGCGTAGCCAAGCCTGAGCGCTGCTAACCCGAAGGCTTTGGAGAACGTCCGCAGAATTATCATGTTCTGGAACTCCCGTATCCTTGGCACAAACGAGTAGTCAGCGAATTCATCGTAGGCTTCATCTAAGAGGACTATGCCGGGGAAGGCTTTGGCTAAAGTTTCAATGTCTTCCATCTTGAACTGAGTTGAAGTTGGGTTGTTAGGTGAACAGAGGTACAGGAGCCTTGTCTTGTTGGAGAACTTGGATAACAAGCCTTTGACGTCAAGTTGAAGGTCGCTTAAAAGTGGCACCGAAATGTATTCGCCTTCTTGCCTTTTCACGCAAAGCCTTGGAATACTGAACGTTGGCGCAAATGAAAGCGTGGCTTCTCCCTTTTCCACAAAGAGCCTTACTGTACGGTCTATTAACTCGTCACCCCCGTTGCCGACAACAAGAAAGTTCTCTGGGGCTCCGATGTAACGTGTAAGCTTGGCAAGAAACTTGGGCACTTCATCCTCAGGGTACAATCGCAGGTCAAATTCGTCCGCTAATTCCTTCATCAACTCAGCCTGCTTAGCTCTGTCAACGAACAGGCTCTCGTTAAAATTCAACTTCACAATCTCCTCTGGGGAGACGCCTATTTGCTTCGCTACTGTTTCAGGCGTAGCTCCAGCCGAGTAGCAATCTATCGCTTGAAGCTTCGCAAGTTTGTCTTTTAGCCATTTCCGATACGTTGCGCTCATTTTTCAAACCTTGCCTTTATCGCTTTGTAGTGATTTGGAAGATTTTCCGCTTCCGCCAAAACCTTGACGCTGTCTCTTACCCTTTCCAGACCCGTTCTTGAACTCTCGACTATGCTGACCCGCCGCATAAAATCGAAAACGGACAAGCCTGAAAATGACTGAGCAAAGCCGCCTGTGGGTAGCACATGGTTGGTTCCGCTGCCGTAATCGCTTAGAGCAACTGGGCTGTATGGACCCAGCAGTATCAGACCAGCGGTTAGTTTCTCCGCTATCTCCTTAGGATTAACGGTCATGACTTCTAAGTGCTCGGGAGCGAACTGATTAACCAAATTGACCGCCTCATCCATACTTTTGCAGACTATTATGAAGCCGTATTTGGCTAGTGCCTCCTGGATTTTTTCGCCCCTTTCTGCCGTAGCAGCAACCGTAGCCAGATTCTCTTGAACTTGCAAAGCAACTTTTTCAGAAGTTGTTATGAGCCCAGCCACGCTGTCTCCGCCATGCTCAGCTTGCGAAACCATGTCGAAAGCGATGAAACGCGTGTTAGCCGCCTCATCAGCCAAAACAAGCACTTCGCTTGGTCCAGCAGGCATATCAATCGCCACATCCGCTGAAACCTGAACCTTCGCCGCCGTCACGTATTTGCTGCCTGGACCCACAATTTTCCGCACGGGCTCTATGGTTTTTGTTCCGTAAGCTAAAGCTGCTATGGCTTGGGCTCCGCCGACCTTGTAAACCTCGTCAACTCCGCAGATATCAGCGGCGACAAGAACAAGCGGGTTAACTCTGCCTTTCGTGTCTGACGGTGAACAAACGACAATCCTTGGGACTCCTGCTACTTTGGCTGGAACCGCAGTCATGATAAGCGTGCTTGGGTAAGCGGCTTGTCCCCCGGGAACGTAGCAGCCGACACTTTCAATTGGGCGCAGAACAGTCTGAACCCAAATGCCATCGCCTGAAGTATTGATTTCGGTTTGGGCGAGCAGCTGCTTCTGGAAGGCATTTACTTTTTCTTTCATGAATTTTAGAGCAGAGAGCTGTTCGAGGCTAGTTCTGTTGTAAGCGTCCTTGATTTCCTCCGTTTTGACTTTGAGGGTTCGCAGGGTTAGTTCGGCTTTGTCAAATTTCTGGGCGTACTCAACCAGCGCAACATTGCCGTTTTCTTTGACTTGCTTTATGATAGCTTTAACGCTGTCTTCAACTTCTTGAACCGCCTTTTCGTCCGCCTTCTGCCGTTTAAACCAGTCAGCTGGCAGCGATTCTGATTTCCAGAGTCTCACTTGGCTTTGCTTTTGCACGGGTTCTCCTCTCGTTTGCCGATTTCATCTAACGCCAGCACCTGCCGCGGCTCGTACACTACTAAGCCTTGGGCTAGTTTGCGTATTTTTGGCAAGAGCTCGATTAAGCAGTCCTTCTCGATAACGGTGTTGACGCTGACCCAAGTGTCATCCGCCAACGGGGAAATAGTCGGGTTCTTCAATGCAGGCAACTCAGTTAGCAGCTTTTGCAGGTTTGTTTTTTTGACGTTAACGAATATGTGGATTCTCTTTGAACCGTCCACGACGCCCTTGAGTAACGCTAATATGTCGTGGATTTTTTCTCGTTTTTCTGGGTCTTCCATCGCCTTCTTGTTGGCGATAAGGATTGCCGAAGACCTCATGACGGTGTCTATGATTTTTAGGTTGTTTGCTTCAATCGTTGTGCCTGTTTCCGTTACATCCATGATGGCGTCAGAGTTTTCTGGCGGTTTCGCCTCGGTAGCGCCAAAGGACAGGAAAATTTTGGCTTTTGGGTTGTCGCCTTTTTTCCACCAGGGCGTGACTATCATGGGGTCGGCGTTGCCGAAACGCTTCTTGTATTGCGGTGTGCTTTTCAGATATTCGGAAGCTATGTTGAGGTATTCTGTGCTGATTCGGAAGTTTTTGCCTTGGCTCCAGATGGACTCCATGAACTCGCCCATCGTGGCGTTTTCGCAAGTTTTTGGGACAGCTATTACAAGCCTGATTTTTCCGTACTCCAAGTTCAGCAGGACTTCAACGTCTGCACGGTTTTCCTTAACCCAATCTTCCCCAGTTATGCCTAAATCTTGTAAGCCTTCGCTGACAAAGACGGGGATTTCTTGGGGTCTAAGAACCTTCATTTCGATTTGGGGGTCGTTTATGCTTGGACGATATGTTCGTTCTGTTCCGCCGATTTTGAAGCCTGATTTAGAGAAGAATTCCGCTGTAGCTTTTTCTAGGGAGCCTTTCGGGATGGCAAATTTTATTTTATCCATAATTTTTCACCTAAATTTTTAGAGAAACCACTAAAGGTTTTTTGTTTTGACAAAACGGTTTTTTGAAGGATTGCGCCTGACATCAAGTAGTTTTTCGTTTCTAAACTGAAACGCTTTGGATTGCTTCTAATGAATGCAATCGCCTTGTATGAATGCAATCCCTCATCAAGTACCACTGAAAGACACCTGAATGCCTTGTCTTCCTAATAAATCATTTTCTTATATTTAACTTGTCAAAAAGATAAAAGCCGCTAAACTGAAGGCTGCTTGTATTTTTTTATCTCGAAAACCAGCGGCGGCACCGAGTTTTTTGTTTCTAACTCGACGCTTAGTAGTCCTTCCATTATGCCTTTCCAAATTTCGCATTCGTTAATGAATGGTGTTTTGAGAAGCAGAAACTTGTCTTTCAGGTAGAAGTCTCCGAAGCCTTGGACTTTGAGCCGTTCA
Source organism: Candidatus Bathyarchaeota archaeon (assembly GCA_963722095.1). GTDB lineage: Archaea > Thermoproteota > Bathyarchaeia > Bathyarchaeales > Bathycorpusculaceae > Bathycorpusculum. The sequence continues at coordinate 595,010 of CAVRJR010000001.1, forward strand.
AAGACTTTTTCCCAATTTGCCTTTTCGCTTGAGTCAAGTCCAAGCGTTGACCCGATTGAAACGTTCAAGGCATCACCCATCTTTTTCCCAATGTCGCGCCACTGTTCTTTTGGTATCTGCTGGGTTAAAAGGTTGAATAATTCAACGTTTACAAGTGCTATGCGGCTTATTCCACAGTAGTATTCGCCTGGGAAATGCCAGTCGTAGATCATCATGGTTTTGTAGATGTCGAGCATTTTGGAGATGAGCGGTTTGATTCCTAACTCTTTCCCATCTGCGATTAATGATTCGATGAATTCCCGTTCGTTTTTTTCAAGAATAATTGTTGTTCTCTTTGCTTCTTCGTTTTTCTGCTTGGGCAAAGAATGGAGGACTCGGCTGTTCTCTTGCATACAGGCTATTTCAATAAGCATATTTAATATGGCTTACGTATTCAGGAAAAGTATTCGAAATCAGTTTTGTCTTCTTTGGTCAATGAACAGTTAAATAAAACAGGTGCAGTCTCTAGAAGCTTGCCGATGAAGAAACTAAAAAGCTGATTGATGATGCACTCTAGGGTATCTGAGGCAAACTTAGACTGTTATCAGTTTCTTTCTAATCAGGAACGTCATCATCACTAAGCCCGCGATAAAGAGGACAAGGCCAACACCTATTGACGCAGAATAGTCTATCTTTAGTTTAGTCATGGCGTATGGCACATAAGTTCCACCAGCAAAGATCAGAAGCATTGAAAAAATAACTAACGTTATTCTCCAGAACTTGCTGTATATACCGGTAACTTTCAAGTTTTCATTTTCAGTCATTCGACACCCAACCTATTGTTCTTCTGGTGCATTGTTTTCTACTAAACCTTCTTTTATCTCTTTTCCTAAAGCCTTCATCAAAAACTTGAAAACAAGGAATCCAGCCTCACGATCCGCCCTAAAACCCGTAGTTGTCCCAAGCAAACTGACGCCTTCAAGCTTCTTTTCTTTAGCCATAGCCAAGGTAAGCCCCGTGCCGCCGACGATTCTGCCTTTACTGTAAATAACAGCGCCTTTCTCCATGAACTCCCTTGCCAGCCTCGGCGAAGTCGCAGCGATGTAAACCTGAGCTTTCTCTTCCGTTATCGGTATGCCGCCCATGGTTATGATGAATTTGCAGCCTAAGGATTCGGCGAAATCGATCACTTCTTCGCAGACCTCGTAGTGAGCAACAACATCGTCAAAGGAAGGCTGAATTTCACCCGTCATGATAACCAGATTGTTTTTCTCCGTAGGAGTATAATAGAACTCGTATCTGGGCAGGTGAGCTATGCCCTTTGAAGATATGGAGACGTAATCGGGAAAACTCGGCGAGTACAATTCGGCGAAAGGCTTGGCGCTGAAGAACTTTATAAGCAGATGAGCCGCGATTCTGCCGACGTTGCCGAAGCCAGGCAGCCCCTGAACGAAAATGGGGTTCTCCAACGTTGGCTCAGACAGCTTACGTATATGCACCTTATCCATCAGCAAACACCAATCCACCATACAAGTATAGTCGCCACTAAAATGCTTTGTCAATTGCCATTCAATTTCACAAGGCGATTCGTCCTAAGTAATATTTAGGTTGGTGGGAATTCTTTGTCCAATTTTTGAAGCAGTTGCTTAATCGAGCGTTTCAAGGGCGGCAGGTCTTCTTTTATGGCCTTCCACATCACCTGCAAGTTTACGCCGAAATATTCATGAATCAGTTTATCCCGGGTGCCCGCCATCAATTTCCAAGGGACTTGGGGATATTCTTCTTTCGTTTCCAAAGGGACGCGTTTGGTTGCTTCACCAATAATCTCGAAGTTTCTCACTATCGCATCAACGGTTTTGCTATCTTCAGAAAACTGTTCGAAAGTAAGTCCCTCTACATAATTTTGTATCTTTTCTACGGCGTCAAAAATATCGTCGAGATATAATCGGGAATCTCTTTTCAAACGTAAATTGCCTCGTTTAATATGCTATTTTTTATCCGAGGTTTGAGAACATCACGCATAACCAAATCAACCTTAACTGCCAACTTCTCGCTGAGAAAATTTTCAAGCTCAATATACCTGAACAGACTTATGGGTTCATAGAAATCAACCAAAATATCAAGGTCGCTAGAAGTCTTCTGTTCCCCTCTCACATAGGAACCGAAAAAACCGATGGTTTTCACTTTGAACTTTTCTTTAAGCTCAGGCTTAAGCGATTCTAATGTACTTTTTAAACGATCAAGTTCCAAAGTAGCCACAAGCAGTAATGAGGTAACTGGTTATATTTATTTTTTCAATAATATAGTGATAAGTTTGTAAAAAGCTCAGTGGTAATGGTAGCGAGTCTTTGACCTAGCTGAGGTGCCATGGCAACAAGCAAAAGTGAGAAAAGAAACTATTAATATTTGACGAATCACGTAATAGAATGCTAAAACCGAATTGTGGCATCGTATAGCGGGGTGGGGTAGCCAGGATTAACCCGCTGGGCTCATAACCCAGAGATCACTAGTTCAAATCTAGTCCCCGCTACCAACAAGTTCTAATTTTCACTTGGGCGCCTGTTCTCCAAAAAGATTCGACGATTACGCCACTTCAACCCACCCTCAGACAACAAATCAGCAACAGTCCTAAAGGGTGAAAACTCGCGTTTGAGTATTAACTGCTAAGCGTTGACGCGGGTTTTGGGGTGTTTCGGTTTCTTCTAAAAAACAGCAGCATCATAACGATTATGATTAGCACGAGGACCGCCGTCACAACGATAAATGTTGTGAGAGAAACTGAAGCTGCGCTGGTGTTTGCGTTGAGCGGCGCCAGAATCGTTGAACTAGGCTGGGGTGTCGGGGATGTCGGGGGCGCAGTTGTATTTGTTGTTGGTGTTGTTTGGTTGGTCTGTGGGGTTGTGGTTGATTCCCCGCCAGTTAAGGTTACTATTTGCGTGTTGCTCCAGTCGCTGTATTGACCTGTAAATACGTAGACGTGCCCCGCCATCATATAATCGGACGGAACCATGTAACCCACTATTGCCTGCGCCTGAACGTCCAGTGTTGCATCCGCTGGAACCCTGTAGACGCCTGGAATTTGGAATGTTATGACAGTGTATTCTGAGTTGGATTGGGCCAAGTCTGCAGGGGATTCGGTGCTGTTGCCGCCGAAGATTCCGCCGTATCGGCTTGTGGTTACTCCGTTGGGGGCAAAGGGATAGTAATCCCACTCTGTTCCATAGTCGCCTTTTATTCGGAAGTTGTAGTATAGGTTGGTTTGGTTGCCGCTGGCGTCGGTGTAGGGGGTGAAGGGTTGGTTTTGGAGGGTGAACTGTAATGAGCGGTTGTCCACATGGTAGCCGTCGTCCACGACGACCGTTTTTCCTGTATATTGGTCTACCCCATACGTTGGGGGAACATCGTAGGAGAGGTCTACGTATTTCACGGTAAATTCAGGCACAGACGGGGCAGTTGTTGTCTGTGAATATGCAGCGTGCAGCATAATCAAGCCTGAGGCTACTAGGATAACAATCAGAAGTAACGGGAAACTCTTCTTTATGGCGCTCATGGTTAAACCTTGATAGGATGCGTATTATAAGAGTTCTCGTAAAACTTTCTTGACTGGGTTTCGTCAAATTTATTTGACTAAGAAATTCAAAATCCAGCTTCCGCAACCAATGTTATTCTACAAGAACTAAGCCGTAGTACGTTGGTTTTTCCCTGTATGTTTTTCGGACTTCTATGCTGAAGCCGTTTTTTCTCGCCGTGGCGTAGACATCTATTCCGCATGCCTCCATTGTTGGGCGGGCAAGCCTGGGATGCACGCAGCGTTTAAGGTTACATTCTTTGCAGCGTTCGCATGGGCCAGCGTGCAGCCCAAAAGCCGAGTAGTATCCAGAGAGGAAAATTCGCCGCTCAAGTTTAGCCATTAAATCGTGGCTTGCTATCGACTGGTCGGGTAGATGCAGAAAAATCGCCTTCGAGTAGCCAGATAGGATTTGCCTTGTTTGGTCCGCTGTCGGGGTGAAGGGAGGGCAAGTCAGGACTTTGGCGTATCCGCCGCATCCGAACTGACATTTGAGCCTCACCCAATCCCGCACCACAATGGATTTTGCATCTATCAATTTGGCTTCAAGAGCGCCCATTTTTAGGGCGAGTTTGATTAGGTCATCGTGGTTCAGGTTGGTTTCAGCCGCTTTTTTCATGCCAAGCCCCAGACAGTACTATTGGCGGGTTAAAGATATAAAATAAAGTTGGATCACGCAGGAAGAGGCGCGTTAACCCAAAACCGTCCGCGGTGCCAAAACTGAAAACAACATGCCCTACCTGCCCCCTTTATAAAGAGTTATGCGCGAAGCGACTTTGCCCAAGACCCCTTCAAGCTCCAAACCAAAAAAGCAACCCGAAACAAGCCCATTACACAGCGAATCTACCCGAGGGAGGGGTCTACTATTTACATCAAAATTCCAATGTAAATATGGGTTCCAAAGACAGGGGAGGGTACCCCATCTTTACATTAAAAAACTAAGGTAACGATGGGCCCACAAAGACCGGGAGGGGGTATAGTTTTTGTGATAGGAAACTAACCACAAAAATGGTAAGCAACCCCGAAGCCTACATCATTCGATTCAGCTTAGCTTTCAGAATCTTCGCGGGTCGGTTTCTATGTCCACGATGGCGGGCTTGTCAGCGGCTAGCGCCTTGTCAACTGCTGCTTCAAGGTCGCCTGGCTCAGAAACCCTGATGCCTACGCCGCCTGCGTGCTCCGCGAAGTCGGCGAAGTTGAAGTCGAATAGGTCGGTTTGCCAGCTTTCGTAGCCTTCAACCTTCTGCTCCTGCATAATCATGCCCAGCCGTTTGTTGTTAATTACGAAGACTTTGATGGGCAACTGATACTTCAACGCTGTCAAAAAGTCCCCTAAAACCATCGTTAAGCCGCCGTCGCCGGTCAAACAGACAATCTGCCTGCCAGGGTAAGCCAATGCCGCAGCTAATGCTCCAGGCAACCCGAAGCCCATCGTCGCCAACGTTCCAGTCATCACCATCTTCTGTGACTTGCGCATCCTAAAGTTTCTGCCGAACCACCAGCAGTTCTCGCCGACGTCTAAAGAAATCACTGCGTCGTCCGCAAGCTTGTCGTTTAAGACTTTGATTATGTACGGGGGTCTAATGGGCTTCATATCTGGGTTAGCTTCCCTCTCCAGTTGGCTGAGCCACTGCTGCTTTAGACGGGCAGCTTCAGCCAGGTAGCCCTCGTTCTTTTTCTCCTGCACCTTCGCCGTCAACTTCGGAATAAGCACGGCGCTGTTACCGAGCAACCCAACCTCAACAGGGTACCTGCGGGCAATCATAAGCGGGTTAATGTCTATTTGCACGGTGCGTTTACGCGGCACATGGGTTAAATCTGAAAACGAGGAGCCGATCGCTATAAGCAAATCCGCCTTGCCCATAAGCTCCGCAGAGGCTGTTGAGCCAACGTCGCCGTGGCAGCCGACAAGCAACGGATCATTTTCATCTACGACTCCTTTGGCTCTAAACGTCGTCATGATAGGCGCTGAAATCTTCGACGCCAACTTAAGCAGCTTGTTGCCTTGTCCTCTCGCACCGAAGCCTGCAAGAATCACGGGTCGCGTGGCTTGGTCCACAAGCTTCGCCGCCTTCTCAATCAACCATTCTTCCTGCCCGTAGGCAAGATTAGGCATTCTGCCTTCAAACGGCAAGATGTCCGCTTCGTAAGGCAGCTTCTGCACGTCGTTAGGAATCCCAATGTGGGAAACGCCTTGGTCCAGAAGTGCATGCTTAATCGCCAGGGTAGCCAGCATGGTAGTTTGGTCTTCAGACATCAAAATCTTGTTGAAAACGCAGATGGGCTCAAAATAGGCGTACTGGTCAATCTCCTGTATTGACCCTGGTCCAATCATTTGCCTAGCCACTAAACCAGTCAACGCTAAAACAGGCGCGTGATCAAGCTTCGCGTCGTACAAGCCCGTAGCCAGGTTCGTTGCGCCTGGACCAGAAATACCCAGACAAGCAGCAACGTGCCCAGTCAGCTTCCCGTAGGCCGAAGCCATAAACGCCGCGGTCTGTTCATGCCTGACCTGGATGTACTTGACTTTCCCGTTAGTTTTGCGTATGGCATCAACTACGCCAAGGGTTGAAGTGCCTGGAATGCCGAAAACGTAATGCACCCCCCACTCAGCAATCTGGTTAATCAGAATTTCTGAAACTGTGTGACCAGTCTTTTTCTCCTTTTTCTCTTCAACCTGCTCAGCCAACAAAACAAAAGATGACTTGGGCACACCGCAAACGGGGCAAACCCACTCTTTAGGCAAATCACTAAATTTCTTTCCTTCTTTTGCTTCATCATATATGTAGTTGCAAACAGTGCACCTGTACCTTGCCAAAAACAGCACCTCAAAACCGTTGCTTACAACAAATAAGTTGACCTCACCTTTATCAGCTTATTGGCAACGGCGAAGAAAGAATCGAACAATTCATAAACCGCCCTAAACCCTTATTCCTTAAAGAGATGCATGATTATGGAGAACTGGGATGTCATAATAATCGGCGCTGGCTCCGCCGGGTTATCCGCGGGAATTTACACTGTTCGAAGCGGACTAAAAACCCTGATTTTAGACGAGAAATTGCCAGGCGGAACAATCGCGGACGCATCCACCGTTGTTAATTACCCTGGGTTTGCTGAAATCAGCGGCTGGGAACTTGCAGAGAAAATGACTTCACACTGCAAAAAAATAGGCGCCACCATCCACGAATTAGAACCCGTCAGCGAATTGGATCTTCAGGGCGAAGAGAAAACCGTTAAAACCTCAGCTTCAACCTACAAAGCTAAAGCAGTCATATGCTCCACGGGTTCTCATTACAGGGAAATCGGTGTCAAAGGCGAAAAGGAATTCAGAGGCAGAGGCGTAAGCTACTGCGGCGTATGTGATGGACCCTTCTTCAAAGGCAAACGTGTAATGGTTGTCGGCGGCGGAAACACTGCCTGCATAACAACGCTTTACCTTTCAGGGTTAGCAGCCCAAGTTACCGTAATTCACAGGCGACAAGCCTTCAGGGCTGAAGAAAGCTTGGTCTCAGACATATCCTCCAAAAGCAACGTTACCGTGATGTGGAACACCGAAATCCAAGAAATAAAGGGCGACAAACAAGTCAGAGCAGTAAGTTTACTTGATAATGTGACGGGTAAAACAAGTGAAGTTGCGGTCGATGCAGTTTTTGTCCAGATCGGCGAAGCCCCTAGCAGTCAGCTTGCCAAAGCCGCCGGGGTAGAAACGGATGAGCACGGCTACATCAAGGTCGACGTGAAACAGCAGACGAATCTTTCAGGTGTATTTGCCGCTGGAGACGTAACGGACCAGCCGATTAAGCAGGTGGGCACAGCCGTCGGGCAAGGAATCACTGCAGCCCTCGAAGCATACAGCTTCATAAGGCGACCCTATTACAGGAAATAGAAGAAAAACAGGTTTCCTATTCAACAGACACCAGCTTTCGCCGTCACTGTAAGTACTTTTGGATCTGCCCATTGAACAGCATGTTCCTAAGTTGGAATACCTGACTCTGCAGCAGTTTTAATCGGTTAACCGTGTAGCTGGCAGGCATCAATTAGGGTCAACTTCCCGAAAAGAAGGTGCTGAAGGCAGAAATGATGCAGGAAAAACATATTGAATATTACAAAAATTTTGGGGAAAGGATTATATCATTCTAAAACCCTTTCCATGCGTTTAATCAGCTTTAGACTAGCAGTTTAAAGTAGCAGCGGTATGAAAAGAGGTTTCAGAATGAGTGAAAAATGTCTCGCTGTAGTAGAAATCGACCAAGACTTGTGCAGCAGATGTTACGTTTGCAAGTCAATCTGCCCCTTTGATGCAATAAAAAGCGACGCAACCGGGAAAGTGGAAATCAACAGCCAAGACTGCGAAGTTTGCGGTATTTGCTACAGCGCTTGCCCAAGTTCAGCTATCAAATCACGATATTACACTTACGATAACCTGTCAAACTACGTTAAACAGGCACTAGAAAAAACCAAAAAAGTTGACACCCTTGTCTTAATGTGTCGAGGAAACTCACCGTCAACAGGCGAAGTTCAAGATATCTTTAAGGAGCAAGGATTGAAAGTCGGCAATTACATTGCACTCCGTTTGCCCTGTGCAGGAAGAGTTCCGACTGATTTCGTTTTTGAAGCGCTAAACTTAGGCGTAAAAAATATTGTCTCGGTCCAATGTGAAGACCAGTTCTGCCGAAATAAAGAAGGCGCAAAAATCAACACTCGCCGTCTCGTTTTAGCCAGAGACGTCCTGAAACAATTAGGCTTCGACGAGAATGTAGTTAAGGTTATCAAGTTCTCTCGTAAAGCAGTCTACGATGTCCAGGAATGCGTCGGCTGCGACAAATGCATCTTCATCTGCCCATACAAAGCAATTGAATTTGAATCCTTTGCCACTCCCAAAGTAAACGTTGAGAAATGTGTAGGCTGCGGCGCATGCCAGCTGGTTTGTCCACATCACGCTATCCAAGTGAAAGGCTTCGAGTTTGAAAACGTGGTTAACCGCTACGCTGATTCACTTGCAAAGCTGAAATCTAAAAATCAGGGTCCGTCAGTTCTTGCATTCGTTTGTCAATGGTCAAACTTCTCAGCTTTAGACAACCCTAACAGCGTCTTTGCAGGCAAAAACGTGTTAACTCTCGAAGTTCCATGCTTCAAATCTTTAGACCCAGTACACGTAGTCAACGCATTAAACTGCGGTTTCGACGGAGTAATGGCAGTAGTGTGCTCAGCACAAGACTGTAAACTTCAAGAAGGCAGAGCCACCGCAGAGCGAAACTTAGCCGCATTATTCACCGTGCTGAAAAAGAACAACCTGCTTGACCGATTCACAATTTACGAGGAGTCACCCAGATGTGCTGACGAATTCAATCAGAAACTGGATGAGTTCTACAAGAAAATCTCTGCGTTACCAAAATGTGAAATAACCGTGGAGGCGAAAGCAAAACGTACAAAATAGTAACTAAAAAAGAACTCGCACCGAAAATAAAACTGTTTGAAGTTGAAGCTCCAGATGTTGCAGCTAAATCGCAAGCTGGACAATTCTTAATAGTTATAAACGGCAAAGAAGGCGAACGCATTCCTCTGACCATCGCTGGATACGACACGGCGAAAGGAACCGTTTCATTTGCTTTCCATGAAGTCGGCAAAACCACCAAAGCACTTGGATTACTGAACGAGGGAGACTGCATTGACAACGTTACAGGTCCCCTTGGCAACCCATCTGAAGTCAAAAACTTCGGTAAAGTTCTCTGCGTCGGCGGAAGCGTAATGATTTCGCCTTTGCTGCTGCAAGCTAAAGCCATGAAGGCGGCAGGCAACCACGTAACCACGATTCTTGGTGCAAGAACAAAAGAGTTCATAATGATGCAGGACGAAGCGAAACGCTACAGTGACAAAGTCTACATTGCAACGGACGACGGATCAGTCGGTTACAAAGGGTTAGATTTCCTAAAAGACTTACTTAAGAAAGAAAAATTCGACCGCTGCGTAGTCATGGGCCCGGTAATCCTCATGAAGGATGTAAGCGAAATCACCAAACCCTACGGCATACCGACAATCGTAACTTTAACACCCATAATGATTGACGGCATGGGCATGTGCGGTGTATGCCGAGTTACAGTCGGCGGCAAAATGCTGTTCGGCTGCGTTGACGGACCAGAATTCGACGGTCACCAAACCGATTTTGACCAGTTGATTCTGAGGCAGCGCACGATGTTGCCCGAGGAAAGGTTAAGCTCAGTACTGTGGGAAATGCGTGGAGGTTGTAAGTGTGGCAGAAGTTAAGCCTAAACCAAAACTAAACAAAAAAGCCGTTGAAATGGCTAAACAAGAGCCTAAAGTTAGGGCTAAAAACTTCAGTGAAGTTGCTTTAGGCTACAACGAAGCAGAAGCGCAAGAAGAAGCAAGCCGATGCCTGCAGTGTCCTAAGCCTCAATGCATGACTGGTTGCCCAGTAGAAGTCCCCATTCCAGGCTTCATAAAACTGCTCAGAGAAAAGAAGTACGATCAAGCAATCGCATTGGTAAAGACCAAGAACGCTTTGCCGGCTGTTTGCGGACGTGTTTGCCCCCAAGAAGTACAATGCCAAAGCAAATGTGTCGTCGGAAAAATAGGTGATCCCCTTAGCATCGGACGCTTAGAACGGTTCCTAGCAGATTGGGAACGAGATAATGGCTATGCACTTCCACCGAAAGCAGCACCAACAGGCAAGAAAGTAGCAATCGTCGGCGCTGGTCCAGCCGGTTTAACGGCGGCAGCTGACCTAGTAAAGCTTGGTCACGAAATCACAATGTTTGAAGCGTTGCATGTCGGCGGCGGAGTGTTATCTTACGGCATTCCAGAGTTCCGTTTACCCAAGGCAATAGTGCAAAACGAAGTGTCTTACATCCAGAAACTCGGAGTTGACTTGCGCCTCGGCAACCTCGTCGGCAGAATCCACACGATTCCAGAACTCATGAAAAACGGTTACGATGCAGTATTCATCGGCAGCGGAGCAGGCTTACCACAGTTCACAGGCTGCGGCGGAGAGAACCTCGGCGGAATCTACTCAGCCAACGAATTCCTCATACGTGTCAACCTCATGAAAGCATTCCAGTTCCCAGACTACGATACCCCAATACGCATAGGCAAACACGTGGTCGTCATCGGCGGCGGAAACGTAGCGATGGACTGCGCAAGAAGCAGCATGCGTCTTGGCGCTGAAGTTTGCTTACTCTACAGGCGTTCCCGTGCTGAGTTGCCTGCAAGACACGAAGAAGTCGAAAACGCTGAAGAAGAAGGCTTAGTCTGCAAGTTTCTCGGTGCACCAGTCGAATTCTACGGCGACGAAAGCGGCTGGGTCAAAAGCATGAAATGCATAGCGATGGAACTCACCGAACCCGACGCAAAAGGCAGACGCGGAGTAAGAGAAGTCCCAGGCTCAGAGTTTACAATGGACGTTGACACAGTAATCATAGCCATCGGCCAGACACCCAACCCAATCATCCAGCGAACCACAGACGGATTACAAAGCGACCCCAGACACGGAACAATATGCGTTAACGAAGTCGGCAAAACCAGCTTAGACGGCGTCTACGCAGGCGGAGACGTCGCAACAGGCGCAGCAACAGTCATCAGCGCCATGGGCGCAGGCAAACGCGCGGCAAAAGCAATGCATGAGTATCTGATGAACAAGAAATAAGTCAAGTAACCAACGCCTCTTTTGAGGCAACAATATTTTTTGTCTTGAACAGATTGTTTTCTTTAGGATTGTTTCTGAGCTTTGCATGGGTCCCTGACAAGGGCAACCCAGATGATCGTGCCGACTACGCCTAGGCCTCCGAGGATCAAAGCTAACGTTTGATAATTGTAGAGGTCAAGGGCGACGGCGCCGGCGAAAGACGCCAAAAGCATGCCCACGTTCATGAAGGCTGTGTTAAGCGACATCATGGTTGCTCGGAATTTGGGAAGCTGCTCAATAACTAAGCTGCCGCCCGCAGTAAATGACATTCCAGCAAACCAAAAACGGAGAGCAGTAAAACCCCAAGACAAGTTGAACGTGGGCATGAAAGTAAAAGCCAACGTAAACGAAGCCGCGAGCAAGCAAGTAAACGTTCCAAGAGTCTTTCGACCTACCCGATTGACAAACATGCCAGCAACGACCCCGCCTGCAGCCGACAGAACATTGCAGACCAAAATCACGATAGAACCCACAGCAATAGTAATTGCAAATTGGGACCTGAAAAACGATACAGCATAGAAGCCTATAGACCCTTCAGCCATGCTAAACATCGTGACAAACAAAGCGGCGACCGCTGACCTGTTCCTGACCGCCTGCTTGCAACCTTCCAAAAAGGGTTCCCTCTGAACAGCTAAATCTTGGTTTGATTTATTTGGAACTACAATAAAAGCCAAAACTAGACCTGCCAAAGCAACTGGCAATGAAAACAGAATCAAGGTCGCCCGCCAACCGCTGATGCTTGCAATTACGCCTATTATCGGGGTCCCGATGATGTAGGCCAACGCTGTGGAGGCAACAATCCAGCCGATTGCTCTGCCTCTTTTTTCCAGCGGATAGAAGTCCCCGATCAACGAGTAAGCCATTGAAGTAGCAAATGCCATTCCGGCTCCCACCGCAACGTTGGTGGCTAATAACAAACTAAATGTAGGAGCTAAAAAGAAGCCTACCGCTGCCAAGCTGGTGCAAGCTAATCCAATCATTAAAAGTATTTTGTGGTTGAAGCGCACGCTTATGACGGATAACATTAGCCCAGCGGCAATACCGGAGACGGAACCAACTGCAGCCACAAGACCCGCAGTTCCCACTTGAACGTGAAACGTGTGGGCGATGTTAATCAGGAGAAGCTCAAAAGGAACTGTCACAAGCCACGAAGAGAAGACTGCCAGTCCCAAAGTGGGGAGAAAGAGCTTTCCAGGGGCAGATTCTTCTTTTTCGGCAGTCATGCTTGCTTCATTGCGGATAAGCGATATTTAAAAGATTGGTGTTTCTAGGTAAATGATTCAAAAAATTACCCTGAGCCTATCCGACGCACCAGCCGAACCTTTTCACGTCCACTGGTGAAACCTTCTCTTTAATCATCAAATCGCGAAGGCAAACTAGGTCAGTCTCAAGGTAGTCTCCTGTGCAGGCTAACGCTCTTCCTCGGCATCCGCCGCATGTTTCTCGGTATTCGCAGCAGCCGCATACTTTTCTTAGAAAAGAACAGGCTGAAAAACCTATTTTCCTTAGAGAACTTGTGGAAGATACATTAAGGTAATATAGCATCAAGACGAGAAGGTCATGGAGCATGGATTCATGAGGAAGATGAAGGGGTCAGGCAGCTACCTGAAGAATCAGGTTAGAAAAAACTTGGCGAAGGCGGCGTTTTGCCTTTTCTTGTTCTGCCTAATCGTTTTCATCCTCGGCTTAAGCGTGGTTTACTCGTTCAGCGTAAGCGTTCTTGACGTGGCTGGACTGCTTGTTTCCCTAGTGCCGTTAGCTGCATTCTACTATTACCTTCGCAGATACCGAATTTACAAAGGCGGCTGGGCAGGCGAAAAACAAGTCACCAAACTGCTAAACAGTAGACTAAACGACGATTATTTCCTCTTAAACGACCTGCATCTGCGTAACGGCGCCGGAGACATTGACCACATTGTTTTGGGTCCAAGCGGCGTCTTTGTCTTGGAGACGAAGAACTGGAGCGGCGAGGTAACGTGCCGTGGCGACGAGTGGCAACGGACGGGTAAACGCGACTTTAAAAGTAGCCCAAGCCTGCAGGTGAAGCGGAACGCAGCCCAAATAAAACACGTAGTCAACTCTTCTCCATCGTTGAGGGTGCTCGGGGTCTGGGTGGAAGGCATAGTGGTCTTTACAAATAACCATGCCACGCTCCATTTGAACAACCCAACAGTGCCAATCCTTAGACTCAATCAACTTGCTGACCACATAACCTCACAAAAAAGTTCAGGCGTCTTCTCCAGGCAGCAACTTGAAGAAATAGGAAAAGAAATCCTCAAACAAAAGAATTAATTTTGAGCTGTTTCTGGAGGCGTAATTTTAAGCCATGCTTTTCTTTTTACGCAGGCGAATGATGTGATGCTGGTGACTAGCAGTGTGCCCATGGTTAGGTAGTTGGCGATGTTTGTGGATGGATGTTGAACTTCGAAGAGGGCTATGGCGATGACGACGTATAAGGTGACGGCGCCCGTGAGGAACTGCATGGTGTGGAAGACTCTTCGTATTCGGCAGGCTTGCGATTTGAATTTGTTCAGGGTTGACTCAACTCTTTTGGAAACGTCGGGAAGGTCGTCGAGGACCAGCGTTAACCCAGTTAAAACGAAGAATCTGCCAGTGTTAACAGCTAAGCTTGATGAGTTCACGAGGAAAAGCATGACTAAGGAAACTGAAGTGAACGCGACTACGTAGATGGCGGATGTGAACAGGACAAAGAAGCCGTAAACGTAGTGATGGAACAGGAACCGCCCCGTATGCAGGGTTCGCCCGATACTTGCGCTGGGGAAAATATTGATGAGTGCAGCTATCACTGCTACGAGGAAAATGTTGCCGCTGATTAGGTCTGGCGAGTAGGGTCTCCACCATGGCCACGCAAAGTAAAAGCCGTAGAGGATTCCCGACAGCGTAGTTATTGTTATGAGTGCGTTTAGGATCAGGGTTAGGCTGAACACTTTTTTAGTCATTACCCAAACGGCTTGGCGCTTTGTCAAATCTCAGAAACCGCCCTTTTTTCTTCCTGTGCGTGTCTTTGTTTTATGGATACTTGCAACATCCCTTTATTATAATTAACGTATGTTAAGCCGAAAAAAATACTTAACTGTTCATTAAAAAAGCTGTTTTGCCCTTGCTTGCATCCGAAGTTGTGGGTTGATTGTTTGTTTTCGCAGGGTTTGGGCTAAAACTTATAGGCATTCAAGAACGCATTAGTCAGCAAGGTGTGTATGAGTTTGGGGAGCACAGGTTTAGGGGCTTTCGTCGGTTTCCTGGTTATACTTGCTATAGGATATTTCATCCATGGAGTGGGGCTTCTTGTGGCTATTTTTGTCGGCGGCTTAGTCGCTGGACTTATCGCGCGGGGCATCTTTAAAGGGTTAGCTGCAGGTTTCCTCGCAGGCATATTCGGCGCCATAATAATCGCTCTTTTAGCCTTCGTCGGGTTTGCGTTTGCAGGCGGTATCTCAGGCGGGTTTTCAGGTGCGTTGTTCGGAGCCATAAAAGGCGTAGAGGCAGGCGTAAAAGACATTTTACTGGCGGTTTTCGCGGGTATAATTGCGGCTGTCGGCGGGTTGATAGGCGGGGCAATCACAAGATAGAAATTTGTTCGGGTTTGTTTTGTGTTGCTGTCTTGGTTTGGGGTTTGTGGCGTTGGTAGGTCACGTTTTTTCCCGTTGAATCCCGTTCTTTCCCGTTCCTTTTCGACTGGTTTCGTCTTTTTTCGACTCTAAACGACCCTGCGGCTGGCGTTGGGCTGGTTTTTTTTGTTGGAAGGCGCTTTGGTTTACCTGTCTAGGCTGAACGTTTTCTCGTGTGCCAGCTTCTCAGGCACCTGATCCAGAATCATCTTTTCCGCAGGCTTATTCGTCAACACAACAGGCGGCAACCGAGAAGACAGCTCCAGCGCCGACGTCAACTTGCTGCTTCGATCCGCATAAACCTCAAAGAGCACGCTGTCCCGATGCACCGTCTCGCCTAGTTTCGCGTGAAGAATCATGCCTGCACCCTTCTCTTTAGGCGCTCCTGCTTCCCTCGCGATGCGCACGATGTTGTCGGTGCTGAGCCAAATGACTTTGCCCGCGCGGTCAGACTTCACCTCGGCGTGTTCGCAGCCTACCGGGATGTCGTCGGGCATCACCTTGGGGTTTCCGCCTTGAGCCGCGATGATTTCCCGCAGCTTCGCCGCCGCCTTTCCCGAGTCAATCAATTCCTCAGCTTTAGCACGCCCGTTCTCCGCTCCAACCATCTCGAAAAGCATCCCCGCAAGGCTCACGGCTTTATCCCGCAGGTCAGGCGGTCCACCCCCCAGAAGAGTCACCAAGGCTTCTCGTGCTTCCAGTGCAGGTCCAATCCCGCAGCCAAGCGGCTGGTCACCATAGGTGAGGGCGCATTGAATGTTTAAGCCGAGGCGTTTTCCCAAGTCCACGAAGTCTGAAGCTAAAGTGTAGGCTTCCGTTCGGGTTTTGATTTTGGCGCCCATGCCTGTGGGGATGTCGATGGCTACGTGTGTGGCGCCCATGGCTTTCTTCTTGCTCAGAATCGAAGGCAGCAGCATAGGGTCAATCCCCAGCGGGTACTCAACTTGGATGAAGAGGTCGTCGGCTGGCGCAAGCTCCAAGGCGCCGCCCCATACCAAGCACCCGCCTGTCTTCGCCACCACATTCTTTATCTCGTCTATTTTGAGGTTAACGGGGCAGAGGGTTTCCACCCTGTCTGCTGTTCCAGCGGGAGAAGTGATTGCCCGCGAAGAAGTTTTAGGAATTGTGTATCCTGCGGCGGCAACGATGGGCACAACCAGCATGGACGTTTTGTCGCCAGGTATCCCGCCGACGCTGTGCTTATCAAGAATGGGCCCTTCGCCGAAGCTAATGGTTTTGCCCGTTGCAACCATAGCCCTCGACAATGCCTCGTTCTCGCTTGTGCTTAACCCGTGAATGCTAAGCGCGGTTAAAAACGCGGATATTTCAGCGGTGCTTAGGTGCCGCTCAACCACGTCCCTAACAATTGTTACAATGTCGTCCTCGCGCAGGCGCTCCCCATGCAGCTTAGCCCTCACATTGAAAAGCGACTCAGGAAGGGGCGCCAACGAAACGGAAACGGTTTCGTCCTCCTTTACGCCAAGCGCCTTGGCGGTTTCGTCATAGAATCCGATGCGTTTAGGTGAAAAAAACTCGGCTATGTTCGCGATAGCAATCAATTCTTGGTTGCCGTATTTTATCCGTATTCTGTCGGAGCTATGCACGCCCAAGGAGCTGGCGCTTTCTTCACTGAGGAGGGCGATTCTGCTTCCGCCCGTAATTATAGGTAAGAGCTCAACCGTTAACTCCATGCTAATCACACCTACAATTGATGGAGCCTAGAAATAGTTAAAGATTTAAAGCCAAGCCTCATCTGGGCGGCAAATCCATTTTTGCTTTGGAATTTTGATGTAAATAGTAGACCCCCTCCCCTGTCGGGTCAGGAGCTTCAGGGTTTGTTTTAGGTTGTTTTTCTGGTTTAGGGCTTGATTCTTTGGATGATTTTGAGTGGGCTAGCGCAAGAACAGTGGGTTTTTGCCTGCCACTTTTGGAATATTCCAAAAGTTTATGCCTGTAGCTTGCAAGTTAGCTGTTTTTTCGATGCCTAACCATCAAAGCAACAGAGAACACGAAAAGAAGCAAAGGCACAATCACCAACCAAGACAACTCTGGAACGGTTGAGGTGGAGCTCGGCATGGAACTTGGGGTGGCTGTTGATGGAGGCATTGTTGGGTTCGGTAAAGCGGAAGCATTGCTTGCGATTATTGTTTGGGTGTTGCTCCAATCACTTGAGGCTACGGCTGTAAGAGACTGAAGTGGGCTTTCCAGTAGAGAACTTTGCGTCTGAGTGATGTATCCTTCGATTGCTTCTACTTGAATCTCCACAGGATTGCCAAGAGCTTGCCAATTGATTTGTCCAGCATAGCCATATCCGGCATCGTCATAATCGTAGGTGTTGCTAGTAAAACCAAGCGGTATGTTAGTGTAGTCGCTATTTGAAGCCTTAATACCCTGAGCGCTGCCTTCCCAAGCAACGGTGTATTCCCCTTTCCACCGGACACCGTAATACAATTGTACAGTGTTATTGTTAGTATCGATATACGGAGTGAAGGGCTGATTTGTTAATTTTACTGTAATTGAAGCGTCATGTATGTACGCGCCAATTGTCGAGCCTACGACTGTTTGGTTTCCAGTGTAAGGGTTAGTTGTGGTTACGGTTGTCGGTTGAATAATGTATGAATTATCTTGGAAGGTCAATGTGAATTGTGGTATAGACGGCATAGGTGTTGATTGTGCATTTATGGGTTCAGCGGTTAGCAAGGTTAGACATGACAAAGCAACAATAAGAGTTAGGAATAATGCGGAAGTATTGCCGATTTTACCCATGCTTACCACTAGGAATGTACAGAGGATAAAAGGCTGTTCGTAAAGATTCCTTGACTACGCTTAGTCAAAGTTTCTTGACTTGGTTCTTTCGATGCCTAACTATCACAGCAACAGAGAACACAGAAAGAAGCAAAGGCACAATCAGCAACCAAGACAACTCTGGAACAGCAGGAGTTGAGGTTGCAGTAGCTTGATTGGAAGTTTGACCAATTGCAAGTGTTTGTGGGATGCTCCAGTTGCCTACAGTACCATTAAGAGAAACCCGAGGGTCCCACTGGGTGGGTGAACCCTGCACTGGTGATGAGTAGGCCCAGTTATAGAGGTATCCTTCTATGGCTTGAACCTTAAAATCTATCGAAGCTGGGGATGGAATGTTATTCGTATAAAGCTGGACTATTGTATATTGTGAACCATAATCCATTTCTACGTTATCTGAACCGCCTTGAGCCTGAACACTCCAATCATCAGAAAAGTGCCCCTTTGAAAGCACGTTAAAATACAAATTAACTTGGACACCGTCAACATTCTGGACAGTTATGTTGTATGGAGTAAATGTTGGATTTTTGATTGAGACTTCGATGTACTCGTCTTTCACATACTGGCTTGGGGTTGTTACAGTAGTCTGTTTTCCTGTGTATGGGTCAGTCGTGGTAGTGGTTGTTGGTTGGGTACTGTATGAATTGTTAACTAACCTAACGGTAAATTCTGGAACGGCAGGAGCAGGTATTGTTTGAGCAGTTGCAGGCTTCGCAATCATTACACTCAGACTTGAAACGGCTAACAAGGTAATAAGAAGCAACGAAAGAGTCCTTCGCATATTCCTCATTTAATGGTTAGAAAAGAATACGATAAAAAGCTTCCAGTAAAGCTTCCTTGACTAAACCCAGTCAAACTTTCTTGACTATATCGTTTTCAATTGACCATCACATTTCTCTTGGCCAGTCATGGAAAATTCCCTTAACTATGCCCGAACAGGTATAGTTAAAGATTTTAACTAATGCCTTGGTTGTCCCGAGTGTAGCTTAGAAGGTGCCGACCGCACTTAGGATGCCTTTGGCGCTGAAGCTGCCAACTTCTTGATTTTTTTGAACTTTTGTGTCGTTCGTGATAAACTAACAAACCAGCAACCACAGCCACTGCCGTTATCCCTGAGGCTGCTGCGACAGTTACAGTTGGGAAAAGCTCTGGCTTAGTTGAGGTTGGCAGATACCTCTCAGTTGAGAAGACTACGGTGGCAAAACTATGGGAACCGTCATGTGTATTTGCGTAGACCGTTAGTGTATGGTTTCCATAAGGGATTTCGCGGAAGTTTACAGTTATTGAAGCATTAGCTGGTGAAGTTCCGTGTAGTTGGATGCCAAATATTTGGTGAATACCCTCAATCCAATCTGCTTCGTAATAAACACTGTCAATTATCCAAAAGTACGAAGCTACGTTTACGTTTAGCGTAAAGTTGTTTGTTTGCAATACCGTTTGATTTTCGGGAGATGCTATTTCGCAGATTGGAGGTATATGTGCAAGTTGGTTTGTGGGTGGCTGCATAACAGTTGAATTTGTATGCCAAAGAGTAAAAGAAACAGTTGGTTCTGACGGCGTCGGAGTTGCAACAGGTGTGGATTCAGGAGTAGGTGAAGCGTTAGCTGGCAACGCTAAGGTTGTGGAGAGAAGCCCTTTTTGTTGATTAGATAAATTAACTCCGCTGAATGCTAAAGCAATTAATGTAAGAAGCGTTAATGCCACCATTTTTCTTTTCAGGCGAAACACCCCACATTAAGAAAATATGAAGGAGTGCCTTTTAGCTCTCCCAGAAGAACAAAGTGTTCCGCAAGCAGAACAGTCTTTTATCTGGACAAACCACTACCGAGAAAGCAGAGGATAAAACCACACCAAACAGTCAATCGACAAACGGTATCCACCTTGAGATAGGCGTAGACAGCGATAGTTAAAGATTTTAAGGTAAACCAAGTTGAACATAGCCAAGAGGGAATGGTTTTGAAGTACCTTGACTTTGTTGACCCAACTTACAAGCCTAAAGAAACCGATTTGGTCTGCACCTTCTACGTTGAACCCGAAGGCATAAGCCTCCGAGAAGCCGCAGGCGGAGTAGCCGCGGAAAGCTCCGTGGGCACATGGACGGAACTTACCACCGAGAAGCCCTACGTGAAGCGGCTGGCAGCCCGCGTGTTCAGCATAGAAGGCAACGTAATCAAAATCGCGTACCCCATCGAACTTTTTGAATCCGCCAACATGCCCAACATCTTGAGCAGCGTGGCAGGAAACGTCTTCGGGCTAAAGGCGCTGAAAAACCTGCGGCTCCTAGACATCCAGTTCCCAAAAGCCTTACTGGGCAGCTTCAAAGGACCCGCCTTCGGCATAGCGGGAATCCGCAAACTCCTCAAAGTTCCAACTCGCCCCTTGGTTGGCACCATAATCAAGCCTAAACTCGGCTTGAAAACCAAGGACCATGCCAAAGTCGCGTACGACGCTTGGAGCGGCGGCTGCGACGTCGTAAAAGACGATGAAAACCTCAGCAGCCAAACATTCAACCCCTTCGAGGAACGGCTCACGCAGACGCTGGAAAGCCGTGACAGGGCGCAGCAGGAAACGGGCGAACGCAAAGTCTACATGGTCAACGTCACCGCCGAAACCAACCTCATGCTCAAGCGGGCAGAAGCCGTGGTCGCTCAAGGCGGAGAATACGCTATGGTTGACATCTTAACCACGGGCTGGGCTGCCCTGCAAACTCTGCGAGACCAAAACCTCAAACTCGTCATCCACGCTCATCGGGCAGGACACGCGGCATTCACCAAGAACCAGCTGCACGGCATCGCCATGCGCCCCATAGCCACCGTCGCGCGGGTCATCGGCGTCAACCAACTCCACGTCGGCACGGTGGTCGGCAAAATGTCTGAAACCAAAGCGGAAGTCCTCGAAAACATCGACGCATGCAAAACACCACTCGGCAACCTAAAACCCGTCCTACCCGTAGCTTCAGGCGGACTGTACCCAACGCTGGTTCCACCCTTGCTTGAAACCTTCGGCAACGACGTCGTCATCCAAGCAGGCGGCGGAATCCACGGACACCCAGACGGAACCGTGGCGGGAGCAAAAGCCATGCGACAAGCCGTTGACGCAGTCTTAAAAGGGGTAATCTTGGAAAAGTACGCTGAGACCCACAAGGAACTGAAAATTGCGTTGGAGCACTGGAAAACCTAAGGCGCTTAAGAACAAAACGATATATCGGGTTTCTCCGTTTTCTAACTACATTAGCAGTTGAGCGCGAGCCTTTGACTTTTAGGTAGAAGAGAATCTTTGCTCGCTATTCTAGCAAGTATTAAATAATTATTCGTTCAATTAGCCCATGAAATGAAACTACGCTTTATCAAATTGAGAAATGTCCTTTCATTTGGAGATAAAGAAGTAAATATTGATTTTGATTCGTTTAATATTATCGCTGGACCAAACGATGCTGGCAAAACGAACCTTTTCCGTGCTCTAAACATTATTGGAAAATCATTTGATCTGCAACAGTGGCAATTAGAGGAAATCCTCTTTCAGGGTGACCTAAACAAACCATTATATTTGGAAGTTGGTCTGGAGCTTGATGAAACTGAACGGGAACTATTGTCAACCGTTATTATTTGTTCTGAAATTACACGCGTTCAACAGCAAATTGGGCAAACTAAAGAGATTCAGGAGAATAAACGAT
Organism: Candidatus Bathyarchaeota archaeon; assembly: GCA_963722095.1. GTDB lineage: Archaea > Thermoproteota > Bathyarchaeia > Bathyarchaeales > Bathycorpusculaceae > Bathycorpusculum. The sequence goes on from CAVRJR010000001.1 coordinate 616,360, forward strand.
GGAAAAGCATTCTAATAAACTATGGAAATGCGATTCTTTCCAAGTCATTTAAGCATCTCTCTCTGGTGCTACATAAGGGTGAATTGAGAATCTCTCAGCCTAGAATAGACGTCGTATTGTCCCAAGAAGCCGATAAACTTTACATTGACCCAGTTGGTTACTTGTCAAAAACCAGCCGAGACCCCAGAATAGGCTATCAAGTTAGCTATTTTGCAAAAGAGATTATTGAAGACTTTGACAACAGGTTCAAAGAGCTTTCTGATTCAGAAAGTGATTTGCTACTCCAACAGAATGAAGCACTTTTGCAAAAAAGTCCATTATTAACAACTCTGTTAAAAGGAAAGCTAGAAGGCTCAATAAATCCTGTCATAGCTCTACAAGGTTTTAATCTTGGGGATTACATTAGCTATATCTCGGCAGAACCTATTCTGAACAAATTGTTATTGTTGCGTGACATTAAGGGAATAAGAGATGATAGAGTTTACTTTTGGGGAATTATAAGTCAAATATATAAAATGTCGTTTGTTGAACTTAAGGAACTTAGGTTTTCCAACTCAGCAATGATGCACCCCGACAACACAATAGACTCAAAAGAACAGGAAGTTGTTGGAACCGACCTAGCTTTAACACTGTTCAAATTAATGACCGCGGGTACTCAAAAAGATAGGAACAAATACAATTTAATTAGAGAAAAATTCCACAGTCTTACTAATCTTGATTTTCAAATAGCAATTAGAGGAAAAGACACAGAAGTAACTTTCGATGAGTTTGGAGTCAGACCTTCAGAAGCTACCATTGAGAAGGAGTTCTTTCCACTTGTTTACAGGCACCAAAAAACAATGCGCAAATTAAATGAAGCCTTTGTCCAAATAATTAAAGCTAATTATCCTATTTCCATCGAGGAAACAGCAAGTGGCATCCACGAAATACTCTTATTGTTAACAGCAATAATTGGCGAAAGCGAAAAGGTTGTGTTGTTAGATGAACCAGAACTTCATCTTCATCCACAAATGCAAAAGAAGATTCTGGAATTAATTTCGCAGTCTAAAAATAAAGAAAAAAACCAGATTTTGTTAATCACTCACTCGCCTTACTTGACTTCTAAAGAAGAGATAAATGCAACTTGGCGGTTTTCAGCGACCAACATAGGAACGAAGGTGCACAACCTTGGCAAGGTGCTTTCTAACTTGGAGAATCGGGACCAACAGAAAATCGCCTTAAACTTTTCCAACCCAGTTGTAAGAGCAGTCCTTTTCTCGCATGGGGTAATCTTGGTTGAGGGTCCTTCAGATAGGATAGTTGTAGAGCAAGTCGATAAATTCCTTTCAGCCAAACAGAAAGACACTGACATCGATGAGAGCGAATGGCCCATTGTGGAAATGGGCGGCAAGGATAATCTTCCTTTGTTTATGAAGATGTGCCAAATTCTCGGGGTTTCAAGCGTAGCTATCGTAGACATTGACGCCTTAATGGGCGTCGGTATGCAAAAGATAGTATTGGACAACAAGGAAGTGAAAACTTCAACCGTCTTCTTCGCCCTCTGGTCTTTAGACAAATTAGTGGATTCTGATATCCTTAACCAATTGCGACAAAGTAACTCCAATGGTGATCCAACCTACGCGAGTTTTAATTTTAATGCCTTCCGTCTTTTTGCTCGGAAAAATGGAATTTTTGTTCTTTCAAAAGATCTAGAAGGAATTCTCGATCCTTCCAACAACTGCAAAACAAATAAACCATTGATGGCGGTAGGCTTAGTTTTTGACCTTATCAAAAAAGATAATATTCCTTCGGAGTTAATTGAAATGCGAGAATTTCTTAAGGAGCACACTAAAACGCTCTAAACTCTTTTTTCTAAATTTATTTGAGAACCCACGGGTAGCTTCTATTTACAACTTCAACTATTGATTGGGGCGCTATGACGCCTTCTTCGCAGATTATTCCGTGGATGTAGCGGCTTGGGGTAACGTCGAAGGCGGGGTTACGCACGGACAGACCTTTGGGAGCTTCACTCCAGACTTCCGCTGGGTTTCGTTGCTCGATGCGCTCGTATGTGCCGTTGAGGGTTTCTGGGTCAAACTTTAGCAGTTCCGAAACGACATAGAACGGTTTTCTGGCTTCATGCGCCAACACGGCAATCGCGCTGGTGCCAATTTTGTTAACCACGTTGCCTTCGGAAGTGATGGCGTCGGCTCCGACAAAGACCAAGTCAACATCTCCCATGTAGGAACGCGCCGCTGAATCAACAATAAACATCGTTTGTACGCCAAGCTCAACCATTTCCCGAGCCGTTATCCTGCCTTGGTAGGCGGGTCGGGTTTCGGTGCAGATTACGCTGAAGTTTTTGCCGTCGGCTTTTGCTTTGGCAATCATTCGGGTCACGGTTGACGAGTGGCAGTGGGTGAAAATCAGCATGCCGTCGCGGATGCGTTTGGCTCCTATTTCCGCTGTCCGCTCCCGTGAAGCCTCAAGGTTCTGCAAAAACAAACGCACATTTGAGGCAACCAGCTCGCTTAGGGCCTCGACTTTTTCGGTGCTACTGTCTTGGGCTTGCATGATGACGTATCGTACGGCGTTTCTCATCAACGGCTCAGTTTCCCGAGACGCGAAAAGAGTGGCTTGGGCTTCTTTAAGTTCATTTAAAAAGGCGTCCTTGTTTTTCGCCTTGGTGTTTTCCGCCAACGTTTGGATGGCTTTAAGGGCTGCTATCGCAACGTTTCGTGCCCCTTGAACTTCCAGCGCCCGTATTCTTTCAGCCGTCGATTTGACTATTTCACTCATCTTTATCAAACCCTAAGTAACTCGGTTTTTGCTTGATTTATTATTTTAAAGGGAAGCATATAAGCAAATTTGAAGCCGAAGCGGTTAGCGCTCGACCTCTTTTTTGTCTAAGGGGCGGGCTGCGTTGGCTTCTTCTCAGTTGGGTCCTCTAGATGCACGTGGGAACCTCTTCTTCCCGAGATAGCGTAGTAAACGGAGCCAAGTATGACAATCAACCCTATCGTCAGCAGCATGATGGCTAACGTTTGACCTGTTGCCAAGGCGGGATTCTCCAGTTCAAGGATCATGGTGACGCCCACTGTAATCAGAATTAACCCGCCGACCAAATATTTGATGAAGCCGTGTTCAGGTTTCTGCTGCCTATGCCCAGTTGAAGCCGCGGGCTTCTGTTGGGTCACCTCGGCGGTTGATGGTTTCGGCGAAGCCTCAGGTGACGGCGCAACGGTTGCTGGGGTGCCTTTCAGCTGTGTCCCGCAGTCGGGGCAGAAAGTCATCGTGTCCTCAACTTTGGCGCCGCATTTCAGGCAGTAGGGCATGCAGATTCTCCATAGCCACCGTATTTTACCCGCTAAGACTATTTAAGAACATGCGTTTTCCCATCATAGAGAAAGATATATGTGACATGAAACCATAGTCGGCTAGAGAACAAATGGGCTTCAAAAGCAAGTTCAACATGCAGGCGCTGCCTGAAAAGAAAAAAGAAACCCTGATTTCAGCCCTATACATAGGTCTCATTTTAGTTCTGCTTGCAGTAATCTACTTCATCAACGTCCACATCAACCTCTGGAGCAACTTTTACCGTTTCCTCAACAACTTCGTCTTAACCACGGTTCCAGGCACAGGGTTCCAGTTGCCCGCTCCAGAAAACCCCGCGGCTTTCGTCACCCTCTACAGACTTGTCTTCCAGTTTTGCATTGGCATAGGCATAGTTGAAATCGTAGTTTTAACGCTCAGAATCCTGCTTAACTCGCCTCTTCCCAGAAAAGCAGAAACAATCGAAAACCTCGTTTTCTGGCTGGGCACAGGCTATTTGGTAGTCACCTACTTGGTTAACGCCACAATAATTAGCGAGTGGTTCGTGTTCTGGGCAGGCATAATTTTGATCGGCGGCTTATCCTTAGTTGCAAGATCATTTGTTCTGATTGCGAGCAGGCAGCCTTAGCCTTTGGTTTTCAGTTTCCACCAGAGCCCTTCCACTTGCCAAAACATGTTCCAAGAATCCTTAGCGAAATTAACTTTGGTGCCCTTGCCGCTTGTCCACTCCACCGCAATCTCCTTGACCCGAAAGCCGTGACGCTGCGCCCTCACAAGAATCTCCGTGTCCCAAAACCAATGAGCCGCCTCCACCTCACCTATCAAAGCCAAGACGGCTTCTTTTTTGAAAGCCTTAAACCCGCATTGGTGGTCCCTCACCTTGGAGCCTAGCATGTGCCTGACCAGAAAATTGTAGCTTTTGGAGCTTATGCTCCTGCGCAGTGACCGCTCAACCTTGCTTTCTGGAAGCATCCTTGAACCCGTCGAAACATCAAAGCCTTCAATTAGGATTGCGTCTACGAGGGGCTTGAGCGATTTGAGGTCAGTGGCAAGGTCCAAATCCATGTAAACCAAAACTTGACCATTACTCTCTCTAAACGCATTGTTAAGCGCGGCTCCCCTGCCTAGACGTTTTTCACGATGAATATGCCTAACGTACGAATATTTCTGCGCCAACTCTTCAGCCTTTTCTGCGGTGCCGTCGATGCTGCCGTCTTCAGCGATAATAATCTCACAGGGGATTCCGTCTTCTTTGAGGGTTTGACTAATTTTCGCCACGGCGTTTTCCAGTTTATCCGCTTCATTGTAAGCTGGAAGAACCACTGAAACCGCGACTGCCGATTTGCCGAAAACATTCGGTTCGGTCATGGCGCGAAGAACCAGCCTTGGAACCACTTGAGTTTATGAACGTATGTTACGGGGACGGGCATCCCTGAAATTACTGGGTAAAAAACAATGAATAGAATCACGACTGAAGCAAATAGGGCTATGGCGGCGGCTTTCCCGAGACGGGTGTTCCAGTACTTGTTAATGAAATAAGTTGTTGCTAAGCAGAGAAGTGGCACGCTCATGTAGAAATGGTAAATGTAAGTTGACCTGGAAATTATGATGTAAGGAAGCCATGAGAAAAAGAATACAACAACAATGTACACTGCGGGTAACTCCAACCTAAATTTATTTTGCTCCCCTAATTTTTGTCCAGACAAATGCTTCACCAACTTTTGAACCAACCCCGTTTCATACAGCACAATTCCGGTAAGCGTGAGCACGCAGCCGAAGCCAATCCACCAAACCGCTGGATTACCCATGGTTGTGATTGTAGAAACAACGTTGTTTGGCAAGTAGGATATATCAAACCAATGAGGAACCTGTAGATTTGGACCGCCAATCATCAGAGGCCACGACCACCATGGAGTCGAGGAACTTTGGCCTACCGTGCCTGACATGAAACTTGCCATTGCGTTCTGTAGATTAAGAATCGAACCAAAAGAGTCTCCTGCAAGCATGTCAGGAATGTAGGATGCGAAGTAAATTACAACCGCTAAACCTATGAACCCTAGCAACAGGAAAAAGGGATAGTTAAAGAAGGCGACATATTTTTCACCAAGGCTTGCTTTTAGTTTTCTGACGCCTTTAAGCCTGTAAACCGCTAGTAGTGCGAGCATACCTAGGGCGCTAAAGATTGTGAACCACTTTGTCGAGACTCCTAGTGCAAAAAAGATTACAGCTAAAAATAGCGGCAGGACAGACGTTTTCCAACCGTCTTTAATGACTTTCATGAAGTAAACCAAGAAAAATAGCTGTGAAAGCAAAGAGAAGAATATTACATAGGTGTCTACGGTTCCTATTCTCGCCATTGTAAAATGCATAAAATCAAACGTGAAAAGAAAAGCTGCGGAAAAACCTCCGATCCAAGTTTGGAATAGTTTCTTTCCAAGAAGATACATCAAAGGCACCATCAAAGTTCCGAATATCACGCCCATAATTCGCCAACCAAACGGAGTTTCGCCGAAAATTGCTATGCCCGAGGCTTGAATCAATTTTCCAAGCGGAGGATGAGTCCTCTCCTCAGGTATCTGACCGTGCAGGTATTGTTCAGCAGACCTGGCAAAATAGACCTCGTCAAAATACATCTTAGACATATAATCAGGCGGGATCTGCAGCTTGCTCTGCTCATCAGTCAGCTTAGATAAAGTTGGGTCTGTGGTGTTTTCGCCTGTAATTGTCAGGATCGGAATTTGCTTGTTGTTCTGGCTTTGCAGGCCAATTTCAGAGATTTGGATGAAAGGTGACGGCAGCCGATCCGAAGGGTTGGGGACACTCCAATAGAAGTCGGGTCGAGAATCATAATTAGTCGGCTGAACATCAAAGCTCAAAAACTGAGTAAACGCATTAATGGTGCATGACTCAAAAACTGAGTAATCCGTACCTGCCGGTTGAAGAATTAATTGTCCGACAGAAGTCCAGTTTTCAGGAGACCCAGAATATATCGTTACAGATGCGTTGCCGCTTTCAACCCAGAAATACACGGTTTGAACGTGTTGCATTCCACCGAGGTTGACATAGAAGCTTTCTGGTTGAGTGGATTGCCAATTTGTAACTGGATACTGAATTGAACCCACGTTCCAAGAAGCTAAACCGAAGAAAACTGCCGAAACTAAAATGATGGTTATTACATCTTTCTTGTTGATGTTTAATCCAAAGTTCACGTTGGCTCACCTCTCTCCTCTGGGGGGCTGGGCGGTGGTAGCTCGCTTCTTTGCCAAGTGCTCTTATCCCACATGACTATTGAAGCGTAAATGAGCATTAATAAATTAATCGCGCTCACCGCCAAAACCACGGGGTCACCAGTAAGGTTTGGGGCGCCAGGATACGCCACGTTCAGCTGGTACAGGACGTAGGCTTCGTTGACGAGAAAAGTCACGGTTAAAACCGCATAGATTGCCCGTGCCCTTTTGATGAATGGAACCATCAACGCCATCGCACTCATCGCCGGGAAAAGGTAGCGTTCATGGATTCTTGTCGGAAGCATGAAGAACGCGAAGAGAAGCATGAACGCCGCGTAGACAGCCATGAACTCGCTTGAAGTTTTGAAGCGTTTATTCAGCAAATACAGGGTGAAAACGGCGAAGGCTCCGAAAAGCGCCCAACCCAGGATGTAGAGGCTTCCGTCAGGCACCCACATGCCTGAAATCAAGCCCCACAGGTTGAAGGCGTTGATTGAAGTGTACGCGTACCCCTTGTAAGCCACAAAGTAAATGTTAGTCAAGAATGAGATCGGGCTGCCTCCCCAGTTGAAGGGAACAATAACCACGAAAACCGTTGCGGCAAAGGCAACCACGGAGAGAAGCATCTCTTTTAACCCGTTTTTCTTGTAAATCAGAAATGCAATCAGCGGCACAAGAGCAATTCCCTGCGGCTTAGTCAAAATTCCCAGTGCGAAGGCTGCTGCGGAAAGCTTCGGTTTGCTTCTCAGTGCAAGCATGAGGGAGAGTACAAGGAAGAACGTGTAGATGGCGTCGTATTGTCCCCAGACGGCGGCGTCGTAGATTACGGCGGGGTTGAAAGTGTACAGTGCGGTCGCAGTGAGTGCAAGCTTGAAACTTGACTGCTTGCGGACAAAGACAAAGATCAAAAACGCCGTGCCCAAGTCAAAGATGTTGGGCGCCAGCTTCACGATGTTGACTGCGTTGACGCCGACTTTTGACGCTGCGTTTGCGATGGAGCCGAAAAACCAGAAGATGTACACGTTGAAGGGCGGGTAATCTGTCCATCCTGTGGCACTGTAAAATGGTCTTATGCCAACTTTTGCCGCCGTGTTGAACCATGCGAGGAAGTCGTCTGTGTCGATGGTGTATCCTTTCAGCGGAAACAGGGCCAGCCTGATGAGGAAGGAGACGGCGAGTACGGCGGCTAAAATGGAGATTTCCCGTTTTGCAGTGAAGTTAACCGCGTTTCCCTCCGTCTGTCTGGAAAAATACTCGCTGTCATGGAATAAGAAGGTTTTTCAAAATCATCTGACTAACTTTTTTGCCCGAATGGGGATAAAGCGGTGCACGGGACGGGAAAAACTTTGTAGAATTGGTTAAATTTGCACCGCAAGCTCGCCTAAGCCCCAATTAAGCGATTGCGGCTCATTTAGACAATATTTTAATTCTAGTTCACCCATAACCATCCTAGCAAGTCAAAAATCAGTTTTGAAAAGGCGTTTTCAATGCAGACAAACATGTTTTACACAGTCTTTGTTGGTTCACTCATGCTGCTCGCCGCTCTCAGCCCAGCATTCGCCATGCCCGCCCTCTCGATGCCGCCGGGAATAGGCTTTTCACATTTCGCCAACGGAAGCTACACAAGCACAAACTGGAGTGGATACGCAGTGACAGGCGCAACTGGCTCAGTGACTTCCGTCAACGGCTCATGGACGGTTCCCGCAGTCACACCGGGCACCAGCAGAACAACAACGTATTATTCGGCTTTCTGGGTGGGAATCGACGGCTTCAGCTCCAGCACCGTTGAGCAGACAGGCACAATCTCCCAAATACAAGGCACAACCGCAACATACTACGCGTGGTACGAGTTCTACCCCAGCCCAATGTACCAGATACCGATGTCGGTTAAGCCAGGCGACCAAATCTCCGCAACCGTAACATACACGGGCGCTGAGTAGATCATTTTTCGGCAGGTCAAGCAGCACCTTTAGCGTCACCATCACCGACAAAACCACAGGAAGGACCTACACTACCACGGGAACCGTATCGAACGCAGCAAGGTCTTCAGCTGAATGGATTGCAGAGGCACCCTCATCGAACCGCGGAGTTCTTCCCTTATCGAACTTTGGAACAGCCAAATTCGGCTTAGACTACACTGCAGTCCCAAGAAGCTGTTATGCAACGGTTAGCGGCGTAAACGGGCAAATCAGCAGTTTCGGCTCGGCGGTACAGCAGATAACGATGGTTACAAGCAGAAGCGTAACCAAAGCAGCCCCTTCAGCATTATCCGTGGATGGAACAAGCTTCACGTTAGCTTGGGCAAGCGCTGGACCATAAAGTGAACCTAGCAACCAACGCCCTCTTTTTTTTCTTTCAGAACCGTGACGAACTCTGGAAAAGGCAGACAAACCCCATACCAAATGGCTGCTTAAACGCGTGACTCCTCAGAAACGCGCTGGAACCTTTGACTTGTTTGTGTTCTAGGTGGCATAAAAGTTGTTTAGGGTGTAAGGTAGCAAATCCTTTTTTGTCCCCAGCCTCTAGTTTGCCCTTGACGCGTGCAAGCTTTTCATGGATGCGGGTTGACCTTTACAGTATGTATTCGGCTTTGCGCTTGTGGTATCTTTTGCATTCTTTAACGACTTTTCCCGTGAATTGCGGCGGCACAAAAGTACCTATACCTGCAAGCAAAATAAATTCCGCGCTTTGATTTTGACGTACCTCAGTGTATTCGGGGCATCCGCTGCACTGATCGGGGAACTCTTTGAAACACAAACGCTGTATTTCCAACACTAAGCCTCCCCACATATAACTAAGGCTGTTTAGATATTTAAGAAAGCACCCTAACCGCTCGGCAGATTCATCGCTTTTTCACGGTAGCCAAGGAAAACTGGAGCAATCGGCTATGACGTGGAAATTGGAGCCTTCGGCGGGATTTGGACCCGCCTCACCACCAGATTAGATCGATTCCTTTGATGGATTCAAAATGCCGATCCCGGGTGAGGATATTTTCGCCATTTGTTTTAGCTATGGCCGCAATTAGAATGTCGAATTCGCTAATCATCTTGCCCGATTCTTTCAAGCTGTAGAATATTCTTGATGCTTCCTCGCATGCCTGTGGAGTCAAATCAAGAATTTGCATATTGGAAATCGCTTCCTTAACGTCTTCTAGGTTGTCTTCCCGTTTAGATGAGAGGTAGGCACCCTTCATTATTTCGTAGGCTGTGATTATCGTAATTTCAATTCGGTCAGTTTTGCTTGAAACTTCACGTACCTTATCCACCACATCGGGCGCTCCATTCAGGAATGGTATCAATACGCTTGTATCAATGATGGTCAAGCTACATCTGAAACTCTCTTGATTTTACACGTTCTCTATCTTTCATTATTTGTGCGAGGACAATGTCCGCGTCGTCGCCTTTCCAAGTGCCGGCAAATTCAAGTAGGGACTTTTTCTTTTCTTTGTTTCCTACTCGGACAACGACGTCAGAAAAAGGATTCCCCTGGCTTTTTCATGCTTTTGAGAGTCTGGTATGCTTTTTCAGAGAGAGAAATGACTTTAGTCATGATTAATGACATGCGCATATGCATATATATGCATTGTTATAGAAAGTGGAGCCTTCGGCGGGATTTGGACCCGCGACCATTACCTTACCAAGGTAACGCCCCACCGGGCTAGGCTACGAAGGCACATTTTGCTGTTACCGTGAAACAACGCTGCCTAGCCAATAAAATGCTTACGGTCAAACCTTTATCAAAAAGCCTCACGAACTTATTTTTGGACAATTGTTATTTAGTTTAACAGGTAAAAAGAAAAGGAGGGCGAACAATGGATGGATTTGTACGAAGCGTTAAACAGTAGGCGCAGTATTAGGAGGTTCCAGTCCACACCCGTGGAACCAGAGAAACTGCAACGGATTCTCGAAGCCGGGTTGAAAGCGCCAAGCCACAACCACCTAAGAGAGTGGGAATTCATTTTGGTTAACGACTTTGAGGAACGCCGAACCATCGTTGAACAAGGTGCTTGCGCAAAAGATTACACTAAGAGAGAAGTTGAAAATGCAGTCTCAGTGATGTCTGAGTGGGAAAAACCTGCTTACCTTGCTGCTTTGCCCGTTCAGAAAAAGATGCTTATGACCGCACCTCAGCTGCTTATTGTCTGTTTCCGTATGAAGAAGCCTTTCCAGCAGTGTGATACATTGTATGATTTAAACAACTTTGCATCTGTTTGGCTTTGCATTGAAAACATACTCCTTGCCATTACAGCAGAAGGATCAGGAGGAGTGACATTTGTGCCTAAGAATACTGCAGCTCTTAGGAAACTTCTCGGTACGCCAAACGACTATGAGGTTGCCGCGTTGATCCCCATAGGATATCCTGACGGGCAAGGAGTCCACCAGATGCCAATAAGACTTGAGGACAAAAAGCGTTACAATCGGTGGTAAAGCTATGCGCTAATCGTTTCAGCCGGTTGCTGAAGGTTAAATAAATAAGCTTGGACAAACATCCATGTTCAGGTCTCGTGGTTGCAGGGGTCTCCAAGTCTGGTCAAAGGAGTAGGGCTTAGGACCCTATCGCGCAGGCGTTCGTGGGTTCAAATCCCACCCCCTGCACCAATCAAGCTAAACGTATGGGCTGAGAATTGGCGGTTTTTTATCATGTGTCTCTTTAGCTGCCCAGATTAAACCAGAGAGAAGCAACGCGAAACCTATGTACTGAACATACAGTAAACTGTTGGGTTCATTAATTGGCGCGGAGTTGGAGAAGGAGTAACTTACCTGCCGCTCCACGGTAAACACTATAATTTTTAGCGTTGAGTCAAGATGGGCATAGTAGAAGCTGGAAAAAAAGGCTACAGTTAAAGAAAGAGCTCCTAAGAGTGCGATTCCTAAAAAAATCCAACTTCGATTTAACTTCATCTTTAAAGTCGCGGCCGCTGTTTGGAATTTACTTGGCAGAGAACCTGCAATCAAACAAAAGAAAGGCAAAGATTGATAACCATACTTAAAAACCGTGGTGTACGGAGCCTTAAAGTTTAACCCCACTGCGAGAAAAGCATCGATTCCGAGAACAAGAACAATTGTTGCCATACATATGAAATCAGCGGCAAGAACGTTTCGGAGTGTTTTTCTGTGAAAAATCGAAACGAGCAGAGAAATTACGACTGCAGCTAAGATGAACACGCCTAAATTACCGATTAGAAAGTTGAAGGTGAAAAAAGAAGAAGGCGTTGAGCCAGCAACGTTATACGATTTAAAGTCATCTTGCCAAAATATCGTCAAGATGTCAACCCCGCCGACGCCCTGATACCAAATCAACAAAAACGCCACCATGGGCAAGAAGAAGGCAAATGGAACCAAGGGATGCCTTAGCTTTTTTTGTCGTTCACGGAAATAGAAAATCGCTAATGGAATTACCATAAAAATTCCGAAAAATTTAGTTAAAAAAGCGAGCCCAAAAAAGAACCCTGACAGCATGAAGAGCCCGATTGAATCTTTGCGTATTGCGTAGTAGCCGATGAGGAGAAAAAGTAGGCTGAAAAATAGGCATTGCACGTCGATTAGAAAGGTTCTCGCAAAAACAACTTGCCAAGGAGTTACAGCGAAAAGTGCTGAAGCGACTAAACCCGTTGTTTTACCGTACCAAGCTTTGCCGATCAAATAAACCAGCAATACGCAGCCGATGCCAAAGCAAGTTATGATATCCACGCCCGTGTTGAACGATGAGCCGAAAACTCGGAAGACTGTTGAATCAATGAAGAAGCCCAAAGGCGGCTGATTAATCATGTTGCCTGGGGCAATGTAGGGCAAACCCCATTTTAGGATGCCTGTGGCGGCTTGATACTCATTGCTTGTGTCCCAATTTTGAAAGGGACCGACTGTTAAAGTGAATAAAACTGAACCGACAAGGATGCTAAGCAACGAAAAATGCTCTCTTAAAAACAGACTAAAACCAGCACCATCAAAACCCTTATGATTCAACGCTTTGTCAACCCCCTCTCGACCAGTTTCTACCAGCTAGCAACAAAGCAAGCATTTATTTTTTTCCAAAAATTGGTGGGAAAGAGAGGCATTTAAGAGTTTCAAGGCCTATCCTCGTTCACCCAAAATGAAACATTGTAATTAAACCAAAAGTCCCACGAATAGCTTGGTAAACGAGGAATAAATTGCGGAAGACTTTAAGCATTCATCTCTATTTAGACAAAACAAGGCATGGTTTCTGCATGGTTCATAGGCGGGTGCGAGGGGGAAAATTCAAGATTAAGCATGTTGAGAAGAAGCCTCCTGTCGAGTTAGGTGACGAATTGGAAGTGAACATCACCGACATTTGTCCAAGCGGGGACGGAATGTCGAAAATTCAGGGCTACGTCATAGTGGTGCCGAAAGCCAAGCCGAGAGACCGCGTGAAAGTGAAGGTGACACAGGTCGGCGAAAAAACGGCAGTCGGCGAAATAATCGAATGATTTCTGTTGGTTCTTTTGCGAAGCCTTTTAAATTTTGTTGGACACAATAGCAATTCATGGAAGGGAACAGGAAAAGGTCTGTTGTCAAATCGATAGTTTGGAGAATAGTCTGCATAGTTGTTAGCGTGTTGACGACGTTTTTCTTGACGGGCAGCTGGAACATCGCGGTGGCTGTCGGAACCGTCTACAACGCAATTACAATGGTGCTGTATTATTTTCATGAGAGGATTTGGGGCAGAATAAAGTGGGGCATGAAGTAGAAGCGAAAATTAAATAAGCAAAAAACCCCCACAGCAGAATTAACCTTAGCAGCTGGATGAACTGTCATGCCTGACCAAATCAGCCGTTTTTCAGGATGGAGGAAGGTTGTAATTAGCGCAGCCTGTTTTTGGTCTGCTCTTCTGCTTGCAGATTACATAGTAGTATATTTTGACGGCTCATGGTTCTGGTCTAACGCAGCATACCTTTTCGGAAGCAACGTCCAAGTTACTTTTGGCGTTTTAATGTTCATTGAGGGCGCCGCCATGCTTGCTTTAGGCGCTATTTGGGCTTCAGGTTCGATGGAAACCCAGTTTCAATGGGGCAACATCAAAACCAACCCCTACTATCATGCGGAAGACTGGAAAGAACGAAGGGATGAAATCCAACAGGAAAACGCGACTGGCAAGATTCTGATGCTGGCAGGTGGACCAATCCTGATAGCTTCTTTCATCGTGTTTTTAGTGTAGACCCCTTAGGCTTTGAGCGGCTGTGAGCAAGCCAAGAAATGCCCTCTTTTAACCTCGCTGAGTTCAGGGGTTCTTCCTGTGCAGTACGCTGTTGCGCGGGGGCATCTTGGGTTGAATCGGCAGCCTTCTGGCGGAGTAATCGGGCTTGGGACTTCGCCTCTTAAGCGTGCTTTGACGTTTTTGACTTTAGGGTCAGGTATAGGTACGGCTTCAATTAACGCTTGAGTGTATGGGTGAAGCGGATTATCGAACAGTTCATCCGTGTCAGCAAGCTCAACTATTTCTCCCAGGTACATGACGCCTACACGCTGGCTAATCTGCCGAACCGAACTCAAATCATGAGAAATATACAGAAAAGACAACCCCATGGTTTTCTGCAGGTTTCCAAGCAAATTAAGAATCTGCGCCCTGATCGAAACGTCCAATGACGAAACAGGTTCGTCAGCAACGATAAATTCAGGCTCAACAGCTAAGGCTCTGGCGATGCATATTCTCTGGCGTTGTCCACCGCTGAACTCATGCGGGTACCTCTCGGCGTGGTATTCTTCCAGCCCGACGAGTTCCAAAAGCTCGTAAACCCGTTCTTCCCGCTTATCTTTCGGGACATGTCCATGGATGACGAAGGGCTCCGAAATGATGTCGCTCACAGTCATTCTCGGGTCAAGGGAGCCGTAGGGATTCTGGAAAATCATCTGCATTTTCCGTCTTATCTTCAGTTTTTCTTCTTTGCTGGCGCTGGCAAATTTTTCAAAAATGTTTTCGCCGTCAACAATGACCTCGCCTGATGTCGGTTCAATAAGATTGAGTATTACTCGGGCGGTGGTTGTTTTTCCGCATCCGCTTTCTCCGACCAACGCGAAGGTTTCCTGTTTCTTGATGTCGAAGCTTATGTGGTCAACTGCGTGGACTACACCGACTTGTTTTTTGGTCAGTACGCCTGTGGAGTAAACGGGAAAGTACTTTACTAGGTCTCTGACTTGGATGAAGCTTTCAAACGTCACTTTCTGCTCGACTCTCCCTTCAACGATAGAAAACTCCATCGGTAACACGCGACATAATGGTCCGAATCAACCATCTCAAGCGTAGGCGCAGCCTCGGCGCATTGGTCAGTCGCATACTTGCATCTCGGGTGGAAACGGCATCCCGACGGCGGCTCAATCAAGTTGGGAATGTTACCCGGAATTATGCTCAAAGTTTTCCTTCTATCGAGCCGAGGAACAGCCGCCAGAAGCAACGCAGTGTACGGGTGCCGTGGATGTTCATATAGGTCTTCAGTTTTAGCGATTTCACAGACGTTTCCCGCATACATGACAACCACTCTTGTCGTCATCTTCGCTATTACTCCCATATCATGCGTAATCATGACCAGCGACATACCCATTTTTCTCTTTAAATCTTCAAGCAACTCTAAAACCTGCGCTTGAATCGTCACATCCAACGCTGTAGTCGGTTCATCCGCAAAAAGAAGAGTCGGCTGAAGAGCCAAAGCACGCGCAATCGCAACACGTTGCTTCATGCCTCCGCTGAATTGATGGGGGAACTCGCGCATGCGAATTTCAGGGTCAGGAATACCGACTAAGCTTAGAAGCTCAACTATTCTCTTGTGGCTTTCTTCTTTGGAGAGTGATTGGTGAGCCAGTAGCACATCTTTGAGCTGAGTTTCAACTTTGTAGAGAGGGTTCAGCGACGAAGAGGGATCTTGGAATATCATAGCTATCTCGCTGCCCCGAATACGCTGCATTTCCTTCTCGGATTTCAACAGAAGGTCTTGGTCTTTGAACAGGATTTTGCCCTGCACGATCCTTCCCGGCTTGGGAACAATCTTAAGCACCGAAAGAGCCGTAACCGTTTTGCCTGAGCCTGACTCGCCCACTATGCCCAGTGACTCGCCTTTCCTAACGTCGAATGAAACGTCGTCAACGGCTTTTACGATTCCTGCTTCAGTGTAGAAATGGGTTTTTAATCCTTCAATCTTCAGTAGTGTTTCCGCTTGGCTTTCCCTCCATTAATCCCTTAACCTCGGGTTCAAAGCGTCCGACAGGCCATCTCCTAAAAGGTTAAACCCAAAAACCGTTATGAGAATCGCTAAGCCAGGATACAGTTCAGCCCACCAGACAACTCTCATGTCTGCGAAGTTGTTTTCGAGTATTTGCCCCCAAGTCATCGTGTTGGGGTCTCCGAAGCCGAGGAAGCTTACGCCTGCCTCCAGAAGGATGGCGTAGGCAATTGTGAGGCTGGCAACAACGATGATAGACGAAAGAATGTTTGGAAGTATGTGCCTGAAAATTATTCTTTTGTTGCTTGCGCCCAAAGCCTTCTCCGCTTCAACGAATTCAAGTTCCCTGACTCTGAGGAATTCGCCTCGCACCATCCTGGCGTCTCCAGGCCAATTGAACACCGCTAGGACTAGGATGACTATGCTTAGCCCGATCGGAATAGAAATGCCGAGAAAATTGAATGACGTGCCAACGCCGGCGCCTAAAGTGAACACCCTAACAAAAATTAATATGAATAGGAGCGATGGGAAGACAAGGAATATTTCTGTTATTCTCATCAGAATGTTGTCGGTCCATGACCCAAAATAGCCTGCGACGGCGCCCACCAGGATCGCGATAGCCATCGTGATTAAAGTAACTACTACGCCTACGTAAAGCGCATATTTTGTTCCGTGAAGAATATCGCTCAGCACATCAGTTCCCAAGACATCTGTTCCCAACAGGTAATGGGAATTGGGAGGCGTCCGAACATCACCGTTGTAGAATGGTGTAAGGGCTTTATAGTTGGGGAAAGCTGGGTAAGGCGCTAAAGCGTCTCCGAAAATGCCGATGAAAACTACGCCCAGCACGATGATTAAGCCGACGATGCCTGCTTTGTTTCTTTTGAATCGGCGCCAAGCGACAGCCCATTGGCTAGCTGACCTTCTTTTGGCGGCGGGATTTACCTTGCCGTTTGGCTGGGTTGTCATGTCAGCTGTCATCTCATCTACCTAATCCTGACCCTTGGGTCGATGTAGACGTAGAGAATATCCATTATGAGGTTGGCTATCAAAGTCATAACCGTTATCAGCATGGTTATTGCCATGATTACTGGGAAATCCAAGTTAAGAGTTGATTCCACGTATTGGCGTCCGAGTCCAGGCCAACTGAAAACGTATTCAGTCATAGGGGCGCCCGCCAACATGGTGCCTAAGGATATTGCAAGAAACGTCACGGCGGGTGTAACGGCGTTTCTTAGTGCGTAGCGGTAGACTACTTTTCGGTCGCTGATGCCGCTTGCTCTTGCCGCAAGAATGTAATCCGATCTTAGAACTTCCAGCATGTTTGCGCGTATCAGACGTATGTTTTGAGCCAGCGAAACATAGACAAGCACTATCACCGGCAAAATGAAGTGTGCAATCACGTCCAACACTGGGTTGCCCCACCAGAGGAATTGTGCGGTGCCTTTTGCGCCTGCGGAGGGTAGCCATCCTAAATCGAAGGAAAAGAAGATTATGAGAAGTAACCCAAACCAGAAGGTAGGCATCGAAACCCCGAAGAGTGAGAAAGATGTTACCGTGAGGTCTTGTTTAGAGTATGGTTTTCGTGCTGAGTGAACGGCGATTGGGATTGATATTGCGAAGGCTATTAGAAGCGAAACGATTTGAAGTTCTGCGGTCGGCAAAATCTCCGGTCCGATCTTTGTGATGACGGGCATTCCACCGTAAAGTGACTTGCCGAAGTTCAAGTGCAAAAGGTTGTTTACCCAACTCAAATATTGAATAGGAATCGGCTTGTTTAACCCGTAGTAGGCGCTTAACGCGTTTAGCTCCGTTTGGTCTATGTTTGGTTTGCCGATGCGGATTAAATCAAGAGGGTTCCCAGCTGCATACATGGTTATGAAGGCGATTATGGAGATTCCCACCGCTACAGGAATCATGTAAAGAAGCCTTCGTATTATGTACCTGAACATTGAGCTTTGGGCAAGTGCTTTCAGCCTGTTTGGCAAACGGTCGCTTCTCCTGACTCCTGATTCTATCGATGTTTTTTGTACTTAAGGCTTTGCGATTGATACCCTCCATGGCTAATAAATTGACATCATTGGAGCAAATGCTTTGGTTTTTTGAGGGTATAGCAAATTTAATATATTTATAGCATCCAACAAGAGAGGCAGCGAATTTAGGGGTAAATTAGTATGGGTATTAGTAAGAAAGCTATAACAGTAGTTCTTATCTTCGCTCTAGCAGCTTCGATGATTACGCCAACTATAAGCTTTGTAAAAGCGCAGCACTCATCACTTTTCAAAGTGACAATTATTGCACCTGGAAACGCAAATCTTCTTAGACGCCAATGGTCCCAAGTCTTCGCAAGCAACCTCCAGCAACTCGGCATTGACGCCAACGTAGTTTATCTGGGCTGGACAAGTGTGTACGACCGCGCGTTAACACCCAGCGCTGACATGGTCGGTAAAACCTATGATCAAGGTGGATACGACATATTAGCGCTCGGATGGACTCCGGGGTTGATACCTGAACCCAGACAAACATACTATGGTGGAAGCGCAGCATTCTTCGCGCCAACTGGACAAAACTACTATCTCTGGAATAATTCGCAATCAAACAGCTTGCTCGACCAGTTCATCACCTCCACAAGTGACAGCGACAGATCAAGTGCATTAACCCAATGGCAACAAGTCTACTACAACCAAGTACCTGCCTCACAAATAATGTATCAACAGGCACCAGTCGTAGTAAACCCAGCCATAGGTGGCTTAATGACGCCAGTCACAGGCGGAGGCGAGGGATGGCTATACTTCAACGCACAGCCTTATCCACAACTGCTCACACGCAGCGACGGCAAAACCTCAATCACCTACTGCTCAACCGGGTCAATCGATGCTTTGAACCCGCCAGAATCGGACAGCTGGTACGACGTTATCGTCGCCGCACCGATCTTTGACGGACTTGCAGAAACCTGGCCGACACTGAACGGCTTAAGCGACCTTGAAACTCCAGCGCTATTGACATCTTGGAGCCACAGCACAGACGGCTTCACATGGACATTCAACTGCAGAACAAACGTCACTTGGCAAGACGGCGCACCCTTCACAGCAGACGACGTACTATACTCGCTTTGGGCTCTAATGAACCCAGACACGGGCAGCCAATTCGCAGGGTACTACCAGAGCGTCTACGGTGACAACGTTAAATTCACCTACTCAGACGGCACATCTGTCACATTAGGAAGCGGATCCAGAACCGGCACAATAACTGCAACTGACAAGTACACAGTCGTCGCGCATCTTCCAGTTTGCGCTGACGGAAAGCCATACGGATACTTTGAACCGTACCTGCTATCTTTCGCCAACAACATAATACCGATGCACATCTTCTCGCACATTGCTCCAGCAGACTGGTCAACCTCATGCTTCAACACAGGACAGGGCTCAACGACTATCAACGGCATCAAATACAATGGCCCGGTAGGCACAGGACCCTACAAGTGGGTAAGCTATGACCCAGTCGCACAAATCATACACCTACAGAAATATGACAACTACTGGAACGCAACAGGCTTAGAACACATGGGTGTCTTCCAAATCAAAGACTACTACATCCAGTTCATCGCTGACAAAACATCGGCTTTAGCGGCGCTGAAGAACGGCCAAGTCGACATGCTTGACTACAACTACCAGATGCAGACCGACATCCCATCGATTAATCCTTCATGGGGCAAAGTCATTAACCTACAGGGCGTTGGCAGACAAGAATTCGGCTACAACATGGAAAGCCCAATCTTCGGTACAGGCGTTCAGACTCCGAACGGAGAATCTGACCCATCCAAAGCAGCACAGTATGCAACTGACATTCGCATCGCCTTCGACTACGCGGTTCCACGGCAGCTGATAATCAACAATTTGCTTGCTGGATATGGAACAGCTGGTGCAACTCCAATGTTGCCTACGCAGCCGTACTACGACAACTCGATAAAAGCGAGACCCTTCGATCTTAACGAAGCCAGACATTACTTGGAATTAGCAGGATACAAGGTACCGACAAGCAACGGAGTTGGCACAGTTAACTTGCAAGGAACCTACAATGACAGCAGCGGGAACCCATTGTCAAACGCGACAATTACCTTGATGCAGGGGACTAGCAAATCGACTGTCGGACTAACGCAAGTGTCACACACTACCACAGACATCAACGGCTTCTATAGTTTCGCAGCCAACCCGACGAAATCTGGGACATACTACTATTATCTGATGGATAACTCGACAGGGACACCGGTATACACCTACCTTGAAAGTGACAAAGTATCAGCATCTTCAACGTTAAGCGGCACCACCTTAGCACTGATTGCGGTTGCGGTAGTTGTCATTGTCGTGATTATAGCAGCAGTTGTCTTGTTGATGAGAAAGAAACATAAGTAACTACTTTCTTCAACCTTTTTTTATTTTTTTTTAAGCCCCAAGAAACGACGCTGCCAAACACTCAATAAACACTATGACGGCAAGAATCAGGTATTTGTTCGCTCTTTTCTCGCTGCTCCGCAGGCTATCAATCGACCAGGGCTCATCTTTCCTCAGAATCTGGTCCTTGGCTTTAGCCGGCAAAGCTGAGCCTGAAAACGCCATTGCACCGCCGATAAGGAAGGAAATGCCAGTTTCAAGCAACGTGATTTTCGAGAAATAACCTGAAATAACCCAGCTAAAACCAAAGAACAAAATGATGAATAAAACTACGTTGATTACCCAAATGACTGCATTTGCTTTTAGAACCCAGATGAAACTCTTGTGCCAGTATGAATCAGCCATATTTTTCAGTTTTATAATCAGCCTATTGCCTTATAATTCTCGCTGTTTTCAGGGTGATTTTGGGTTTGGATGTTGATTGGGCAGGCTCTATTTTACCAAGAGAAGGGGAACCTTTGCGTAGTGCAAAACGTGGCTGCTGACGCTTCCGAGGAAAAAGTTTCGAAGTGAACCGTAGCCGCCTCTGCTCATGATGATGAGGTCGGCGCCGTCGTGTTCAGCCGTCTGAATGATAACTTTTGCAGGGTCGCCCCGCTGCAGTTTCTGCTCAACCGCTAATCCTTCAAGTTTCGCCGCTGCATCCCTGAGAATTCCAGCCCCGATTTGTTCGGTTTCAGGTTTCAATCTTAGAAGCCGCGGCTCTTGGACATGAAGCAAAACCACTTTGGCTCCAGCCGCCTTGGATATGTCACAACGTAAACGAAACAGATTTCTGCGCTGACAGCTCAAAAAGAAGACTTTAAAGCAAGAACCTATTGCTTTTCTCAACAAGAAAAACGCTCCTTTGGGGAAGATAAGATGGGAACTGCAGCTAAAGAAATAATTGATTTGAGAAGCGACACCGTGACGTTGCCCACTGAGGAAATGTTGGAGGCGATTAGGCACGCGCCGTTGGGAGATGACGTTTACGGGGAAGACCCGACGGTTAAGAAGCTTGAAGAAATGGCAGCCCACAAAATGGGCAAAGAAGCTGCCCTGTTAGTTACAAGCGGAACCCAAGCTAACCTGGTGTCTCTGATAAATAACACGAAACGGGGAGACCTTGTTTTTTTGGAGGCGGAAGCCCATATTTACTGGTATGAAGGCGGCGGAATATCTGGGGTAGCTGGACTACTGCCTTGGCTAATAAGAGGTCACCTAGGCGCAATCGCTCCAGAAGACATTGAAGCTGCAATAAGACCAAAGAACATCCATTTTCCCGAGCCCGCCCTCATCTGCATCGAGAACACTCATAACAGGTACGGCGGAACAATCGTCTCTCCCAGCCAGATGCAGGCGATAAGCGAGGTTGCAAAGAGGCATGGCTTGAAATTCTATATGGACGGCGCAAGAATATTCAACGCAGCCGTAGCCTCAAAAGTCGATGTGAAAGAGTTCACAAAGCACGTTGACAACCTGATGTTCTGCCTATCTAAAAGCCTAAGCTGCCCCATCGGCTCATTGGTCGTGGGCGACCAGTCATTCATTGAGAAAACTAGAAAGACCCGTAAAGTTTTAGGTGGAGGAATGCGGCAAGCTGGAATAATCGCGGCGGCAGGCATAGTTGCCCTTGAAACAATGATCGACAGATTGGAAGAAGACCACAAAAACGCTAAACGCCTAGCAGAAGGACTAGCAAAGATAAACGGTGTAAAAGTCGATCTGGAAGCGGTGCAGACAAACATGGTTCGCTTCGACATAAGCGGTTTAGGCGTCCCAGATGACGTGTTCATTGGAAAGCTTAAGGAAAACAACGTTTTAGCCTCAACCATAGCCAAGAACAATGTGCGAATGGTGACGCATCGCGGAATAGAAAAAGAACACATCGAGAAAGCAATAACTGCCGTTGACAGCATTGCAAAGGAACCGCGCTCCAAGAAGAAAACGTAGCACATTGAACTGATTGAAAAAAGAAAAATCTCCTTTATTTGTTTGTCAGTCAACGCTAGGTAAGTGAGAAAACCTTAAAACCGCAAAGGGCGAACCACTTCTAACCAGTTGACGGGTCATCTAAGTGTTCAGCGCATATAGGGGAATGTCAACACAGGCAAAATACCTCATCTACTCATCAGTGCTGCCTTCGGTAGCCTACGGCATGTTCTACACCGACATCGCCTATTTCCTCACCACAGTTCAAGGGTTAAGCTTCAACCTGATGGGGCTCATCGTGACGATTATGGGTGTATCCACTTTTGCCCTAAGCATTCCCATGGGAATCGCAGCTGACAAATTCGGCAGGAAACGAATCCTCATATTAAGCAACGTAATAGCAAGCCTCATCATCGCTGTTTTCGCCCTAACCACAAACCCAGCACTGCTAATAGCAGCCGCTATTTTCGAAGGCATCTCAGAAGCAGCCTCCTCGGCTTCCGTCAGCGCATTGCTCGCGGCAAAATCCGATGACACGAAAAGGAACAGTGTGTTCTCTATGTTCGGTTTCGCCAATAGCACGGCGTTCGGTGTCGGCGCGGTTGCAATCTTGGCGACGTCATCGATGGTTGGGTTCTCCAACAAGGAAAGCCACATTCTGCTCTACGTTGTGCTTGCTGCGTTGAGCTTGGCTTCAACGTTAATAATCTTGAAAGTTAGTGAGTCGAAAACAAGCAAAGCCAAAGCAACCTTGAAGGAGCTGCTTCCGAGAAAGTCAAAAAACGTTTTGGCGAAATATGCCATAACTGGCGCTATAATCGCTGTGGGCGCAGGCTTGATCGTCCCCTTGATGACGGTTTGGATGAAGGCTCAGTACGGCATCCCTGACTCACTTAGCGGTCCAATTCTGGGCATCTCAAGCATCGTGGTTGGCGTATCCACGCTTGCTGCTCCGTCACTTGCGAAGAGATTTGGACTTGTCAACGCCATAGTCATAACCGAAGCCGTCTCAACAATATTCATGTTCGCAACGCCGCTGTCTCCGAACTACATTATCGCCAGCGTCGTCTACACCTCAAGAGCATTCCTCATGAACATGTCAAGCCCGCTGGCGCAGTCGATGATTATGGGACTTGTCCCCGAAGATGAACGCGGCGCAGCTTCAGGCATAAGCGCCGCCCTTTGGAGATTACCGAACGCTTTGAGTTCATTCGTCGGCGCCTGGCTGATAGGCATGGGATTCTTAGCCACCCCCTTCTTCTTAGCAGCCATACTGTACCTAATCTCCATCAGCTTGTTCTGGTACTATTTCCGAAAAACGAAAATGCCTGAAGAAAATGTTAATGAATTAAAAGTGAGTGCAAAAAATGACTGAGTTCAAGATTTCCCTTGCGAAAGCTGAAGACATCGAGCTCTTAGTAAAGCATAGGGTAGGCATGTGGAAAGACATACGTCCCGACCTTTCTGCAGAGACAAAGGAAATGGAAGATTTAACGCACAAATGGATCAAAACTAAACTATCCGAAGGCAAACTCATCGGGTTCATAGCCAAAACAGAAACGGGAACGGTTGCTGGAAGCGGATGCATTTGGCTAAGAGAAGACGCCCCGCGACCCTTAAATCAACGTTTAGAGTCGCCTTACCTTCTGTCAATGTACACTGAGGAAAGTTTCAGACGGACAGGGGTTGCAAAAATGATTGTCCAATGCGCCATCGAATGGTCAAGGGAGCACGGGTACAAAACCATCAGCCTTCACGCATCAGACGCAGGCGCTTCAGTGTATGAGAAATTCGGCTTCAAGCAAACGACTGAAATGAGGCTAATGCTACCAGCAGTATGAGGCAGTCTTGATAGCTTTCGGCGGGATTTTCCTTGGTCATAGGCTCAGGCTTAGTTGCAATCGCATTCTTTGAAAAGGATGAAGCTGACCCTAACCAACTTTAGGAAAAAAAGTAGCGTAAGCTTGGAAACGAAATAATTGTTTTCGTAAAGATAAGCGACCACATTAGCCACCGCCATCAACATAATTACTATAATAATGGCTACTTTGGCATGGCTAAACGCGAAAAAGAATTAAACTTCTACCTCCCATAAACTCCCTAGAAGAACTTGTAGAAACCATCCAAAATTGTCAAAACCATCCCTAAAATCAGGATTTGACCTTGCAATATCTTTTAAAGGAGAAGCTCGCCATTCTCTTAACTCCATTTTAACCATGGATGGCTAAAACGAAAACGGGTTAAAAAAAGGAGCCAAGAAGAATGCAGTTGAAAAGCAACAAATGAAAAAGAAAATGAAGTGGGCGGCAATCGTAATTGCAACAATCATATTGGGGACTTTGATCGTGAGATTTCAACCGTTAGGTCTGAACAGCACGGGTCAAGCGAGCCCCGTTCGTGTGGCATGCGTCGGCGACAGCATCACTGCGATAACAGGGTACCCTTCTGACCTTCAATCGCTACTTGGCCCCGGCTACGTGGTAGACAACTTCGGCGTTAACGGATCAACCGTGCAGCTGGATTCTTGGAAGCCATACATGGACCAGCCTGAATTCCAACAAGCCCTAGATTTCAAGCCAAACATAGTTATCATTATGCTTGGAACCAACGATGACCTTGAGATGCTTCGCCCATCCAACGCAAGCTTCGAACAAGACTACATTAAACTCATCGCCGCATTCCAGCAGCTTCAGAGCAAACCAAGAATCTGGATAGTGAAGCCTCCGCCGATTTTCAGCAATAGCACAGACTTAAGCATCCCATATTTCGGTGGGGTTATAATTTCAAAAATCGACGAGTTGGCGAACAAAACGAATCTACCAGTAATCGACGTTTATACGGCGTTCGGGAATCATTCAGATTACTTCGTGGACGGCGTACACCCTAACAGTCAGGGAGCAGCGCTTATTGCCTCAGAGGTTTACAAAGCTATAAGCCAAATTGAATCCTAAACCAAAAGACCCGAATTTGATGAATCGCCAAGTTTTTAGCATTGGTCAGCGTATTATTAGTTTGAGGGTGTATTATGGCTGTTCTCGAATGCCCCTTTTGCTACAAGCCATTTGAATTAGAACCGCCTGATAGACTTCACACGGCGTTTTCATCAGCAAAACCGATACGGAACAGTTTTCACGGCAACGTCATGAAACTAAAGGTTAAGTGCAAAAACCCAGAATGCAGAAAAACAGTAACCGTCTTCTGGTATGCGCCTCTGGAATACTTTAACAGAATATGATTGATCCAAGCATTCGGGCGAGAAACCGACAAACATAACTAACAGAGAATTCGAAATCTTTAGTTTGAGTAAGAAATAAGCAGGTTGGGTCTAAGCCTTAAAGATGTTACGCGGCCCATTGAAGCCATGTCTTTGTCGTTTCATGGTCTTTCACCGTTTTGACCACTTCGCTCATAGCTTCCCTGCTACATTGCTACGTCCAGCCCATTAAAGCAAAGTCTTTATCGCATGTCAATTTTCCGCTGTTTTTATTGACACGCCCCTTGCTTCAATGCGTTTGCATTTAAAGCGTGCTTCCCAACCTGCAAGCTACAATAAGCCTAGGTTCTATAAAACATGTTTTTAACAGTCTCGCGGCAATAAACTCCATGCCCGAGGTGGCAAAAGCCTTCTTTTCTATCTAAACAAGCGATTTCCACTGGACTTACTTCAACCAGTCTGAAGAACGACACAAACAAGTTTTAACACAAACTACGCAATTTGACATGAAGAACGCAATTTTTTCAAAAAATGACCGAAAGCCGAAAAGTCCACGTCACCATATTTCCAAAGCAAACCTGCCAGAATATTGCACGTCAACTCAATTTTTGAACGCTGTGGCAGTTTAATGCAAGCTTTAAAAATGCTTCTCTCCATTATTGCTTCATTAAAACTTGCTGAGCGCTCTTCCATGTCGTTGATACCTGAAGTCTCCAACCCGTTTCTGGCGGCGTTTGCTGGCGGATTACTCTATGGATTAGCCGTTTGCACCGCGTCGTGCCTGCCGTACATCGCAAGTTACATCGCAGGGGTCGGCGCCGGTTTCCGCAAAAGCCTCGCCATAACAATGATTTTCAACAGCGGACGAATCGTGGCTTACACATTAATCGGATGCATAATCGGTTTGTTCAGCGGCCTATTCAGACTATTTGTATCCAGCTCAGTAACTTCCCCTTTCCAAACTTACTCCGCCATCGCCTTCGGCGTCTTAACCATGGTAATCGGCGTAAGCATTATCCTGAAGGCAAGGTCCCCATGCGAATTCAACACACCCAACGGACAAAACGTTGCCGCACCAGCAAAAACGGGCAGGTTCGGGTTCGACTTCAAGGCTTTCACCTTGGGCTTAGGCAGAGGCTTAATCATCTGTCCACCGTTGATTGCACTTCTTGTTTACTCCCTGCCTTTTTCAACGCCCCTTGGCAGCATCGGCTTAGCCTTCTTGTTCGGGTTAGGAACCGCGCTGTCACCGATGCTTCTGCTCGGAGGCGTCACGGGTTGGCTTCTGAACAAGGCACCGTTGCTGCGAAAGTGGATCTCAGTCGGCGGCGCGGCAATACTGATTCTGCTTGGGCTAGTAGCACTGGTAAACGCGATAATTCATCTCTAAAAAACTCCAGTTTGCATGTTGAAAAAGCCTTAATCCACATGAAAAGTGCGGGTGGCGTGGGCATGTTGAAGTATGTTGTTTCATGTTTGGAGCCTATTTGGGGCATCTAGTAGACCGGGAGGGTAGGCTGTGAGAGAGACAGAGCCACCCGATAGGGGGTACCCCATCTTTATATCAAAAAACCAAGGTAAAGATGGATTCCCCAAAGCCGACCCACGGGGGAGGGGGTCTAGTATTTGTGACCAAAACCAACCACAAAAATGGGTCCAAGGGGTAAGCGAAACTTAAAGCCGAGGCTAAGCAACTGAAAAATCGGCTCTAAAATGGGGTTTAGTAGAAGTTGCGTGCTTCTTTTCTTTTTTCTGCTTCTTCGTAGAACCGCAGGACTTCATCAATTATCTCGACGTTTGAGAGCAGCATGCGTCTGCAACAGTACCGTTTGATGCCGAGGCTGTCAAGGATGTCGCTGGCGTTTTCGCCTGTCTTGATTCGACGAGTGAATTCGTCCCATTGGTCGCCGACGAGTTTGCCGCAGGTGAAACATCTAACGGGTATAATCAACTCTCTTTTCTCTCCTTACCTGTAACTCTTCTGCTCCTTAGCTCGGGCTCCAGCTCCACCGACTTTTTTGGTTTCTTTAGCTCGACTGTCGCCGACAATCATGGTGCGGTCGTATTCGCTGAAGACGGTGCGCAGGTGAGTGCTCTTTGTCCACTTCAACAGTGCGTTTGCAACTGCAACCCGTGCTGCTTCTGCCTGCCCCATGTAGCCTCCTCCGCTGGTTTGAATATCCATGTCTAGCTGTTCCCAGACTTCGGCGCCTGCCTGCAGCAGTGGCTCCATGATTTTGGCTCTTGCAATGTCGGGTTCGTAAATTTCAACCGGTGTCTTGTTTATCCGCACTTTCCCTATGCCTTGTTTAACTACGGCTCGGGCGACTGCGGTTTTTCTTTTTCCACTGACAACTAGTACTTTCTTTGCTGGCATAGTTACTTCATCCTGTCGTTCCAACCGATTTCGCTGGCTAATTCGCCAAGCGTGAGATGAGGCCCTTTCAGGTTGGCTGAAGAGGCTTCACTGAACGTAATCATCTCTTTATCTTTAAGATCCAAAGGTACACCCATGTAGCATTTGAGGCGTTTGTATGCGCTTTTGCCTTTAGGCTGCTTGAACGGCAACATTCCCCTGACAACTTTTCGCAGGAAGCGGTCAGGTCTTCTATAATGAAATGGACCCCGTTCTGGAGCGCCAACCTCGAGGAAAATGTGCGCTTCTAAAACCTTGCTTTTCTTTTTGCCTGAGAACACGGCTTTTTCAGCGTTAAGAATGATGACTTCTTCCCCGTTTAGGAGGCGTTTTGCAACTTTACTGCACATTCTGCCAACTATTAATCCTTCAGCGTTAACGAGGGTAACTGGAGCTTTCGTTGTTTGCATTTTTTTCACCGTATAATTTTGACGTTTGCGCCCTTAGGATTCTTCTCCATGAGCTCTGGAATCGAAACGTACTTTGCTTTTACAGCGGCAAGCTTCGCCTTGGCTTTCTCAGAAGCACCAAACGACGCGACAGTTAAAGCGTGGTTTATTGTGCCTGACGCTAAGAGTTTACCTGGAACAACCACTGTGTCAGCGCGCTTTGTGTTCCTGTTCAATGTGCTCAGGTTAACTGCGACGCGTTGACTGCGTGTCTTCGAAAGGTACTCTGCTACATCTAGCCAGATGCCTGCTTGCTTTTCCCTGCTTTCTTTCTTGAGCAAATCGATAAGCTGGATTAGTTCGGGATTAGTTGATTTTGACTCTTTCATTGCGATTCAGCCTTTAACAATTCTTCAATTTCATTCAGTTGTTTACCTAACGTTTTAGTCGCTTCTTGAAGTATGCGTCCCGGAGGAAGCGCACCTGTTGACTCGATGTTCATTACGAAAGCGTTCTTTTCCCATTCAATCTTAAGCGGTGAAGGCTTTTTTGGGCAAGCTTCAACACAGTCCATACAGAGGTTGCATGCCAAAAGGTCCCTGACATCGACTTTTGCGTCTTTAATCGCCAGCACCTTTTTGGGGCAGATATCAACGCATTTAGCGCATTCTTCACATTTCTCTAATGGAACAGTTATTTTTGGGTAATACTTGTAAGCGCACACTGAAACAGGCTGCCACTTCGCGTGGACCTTGCCTCTGCCCAAACGAGCATAAGCCTCAAGCTTCAACTTCTGGTTCTTCGCAAGTTTGATTATTGGGATTTTATCTGACACAGGAATAATTTCAGGGTTCTCAGAAACGATTTCGCCTGAATAAACCGTTCTTGTCCCTTCCTTCGCTTCAGCGTCAAGCGTAAGGGTCACTCGACACTGCGAACAGCCAAATTCACTTTGGCACTCACATTCTTCAGGAAGGTTATACGCATCCAAATCAGTTTTCAGCGGAGTGAGACCCAGCCTGTGAGCGATTATTTCATCCTGCAGAATGGAGCTGTTCTCAATCATGACAACTTCTTCAATTGCCATGGTCGGCACTTCAGCAAGCGCTATGCGACGCAGAGCGTTCATTAACGGAACATCCGCATCCCTGATGACTATGCGGAGGTTGCTATCGTTTTTTTCAAGGATTTCCATTTTCACTTGCTGAGACACTCCAATAAGATTACTGTAAAGGTTTTTGCGTTCAATAGAGATATTGGTGCATTATTTCAATTTTTCTGTCAATAAAGAAGGGAAACTGAGTTTAGACTCTTCTTCCTCTTCTGCCGCCGGGCCTTCTTGTGCCGTCATGCGGAATTGGTGTAACTTCTTCAATGCGTTCAATACGGAACCCAAACCTTGCCAACGCACGTATAGCTGCCTGGCGCCTGGACCTGGAGTTCTTGGTCCGCTGCCGCCTGGAGCTCTGACTTTGATGTGGATGGCTGTTATGCCTTTGTCTCGGGCTACTTCAGCCGCGCCTGTTGCTGCACGCATCGCTGCATACGGTGACGACTCCATGCGGTCTGCTTTAACGAACATGCCGCCGCTGGTTCGAGCGATTGTTTCCGCACCTGAAATGTCGGTTATGTGTATCAACGTGTTGTTGTAGGAACTGAAGATGTGGACGATTGCCCATTTGTCGTTTCGTTTGCTGTTGGCGCTCAGAATCCGCCGCCTCCTCTTCCGCCTCTTCGTCCTCTCTGAGGCGGCCTAACTATAGGCTGTTTAGCCACGACTGACAAACCGGCGCGTAATGGGTGGGCTTGGTTTGCAACGGCGCTTTCAGGTGAATAGATAACTTTAGGTTCATCTGCCTTTGCGACCAGGTACCCTGGAATTGTTACCCGGCGGTTGTCGATAGTTACGTGCCCATGAGTGATTAATTGGCGTGACTGGAAGACTGTTCGTGCTAAACCCTTGCGGAAAACTATCGTTTGAAGCCTACGCTCCAAAATGTCTTCTATCGTTAAGTCTAAAACGTTGTCTAGAACGGCAGTTTCCTGCAGGATGCCGACTTTCTTAAGTTTTGTCAGCAACTCATTCTCCATTTTGGCTCGTTCTTCAGGAGTTTTGCTAATCAGTGAACGGGCGATGCCTCTGGTCTTAGACAGGGTTGTTTTGTGGCGCCAGAGTTCATGCTTGTTGCGTAGGCCATATTGACCCAGCAGTTTGAGTTCTTCTTGAAGGATGTCTTTGCGCCATCGGAACCTTGGCGTATCGAACTTTTTACGTTGCTTCTTTGGATCCCCCATGTTTATTTGCCTCCTTCGGCAGGTGCAGCTGCACCAGGTTTCTGCAAGAGAGTTTTCTTCTTGACACCTAAAGCTTTGCCTGCTCTTCCAGTGGTTTTCGTGTGTTGACCACGGACTTTGAGGCTGTATGCATGACGGTATCCACGCCAGGAACGGATGTTTTTGGCGTCGTCAATATCCTGCTTTGTCCTCAGGACTAAGTCAGCGCTTAAAAGATGCATGTCTTTCCCAGTTTCAGAGTCCTTTCGCCTGTTAAAAAGCCAAGTTGGAAGATTGTACTTTGCAGGTTCCCGAATAACATTCTCGATCTTTGATATGTCTGACTCTGTCAGGAAGCCTACCCGCAGGTCAGGATTCACTTCTGCCTTCTTCAAAATTGCATTTGAGAGGCTTGAGCTAACACCCTTTATTTGGGCAATAGCGTAAGAAGTCTTAAGGGTACCTGGAACGTCTGTACCCATAATACGAAGTATATGACGATATTCCTGTGACATGCTAAATTTTCATCCGTTTATACGTTGAAAGCATATACGAAATGAGACAGTGTTTATTTAAACCTTTTTGACTGAGAAAACTTAACTGCGATTTAGGTAAGAGAATCCTGCGAAAATTAATAATAGTCTTTTTCATCTGTTATTTCCTCCTGCGGAGGCTTCTTTTGATCGCTCAAAAACCGAGCTGATTTGTTTCTTGGGCGAAAGCTAAATACTGATCCATTGCAAGCTATAATCGGAAGAGCATGATGGACATCATAACAATCATCGGCTTAGTCGCCGCAGCCTTCACCACAATCGCACTTCTTCCACAGCTTGTGAAAGTCTGGAAAACCAAGTCAACCAAAGATATCTCAACAGGAATGTTCACGCTTTACTGCGGCGGAGTGTTTTTGTGGTTTGTCTACGGTGTCTACATCAACGATTTGCCCATCATACTTGCGAATTCTTTAGCTTTCGTACAAGCGCTTGCAATCTTAATTTTCAAAGCAAAATACGGGTAACAGCTACCTAAGTTAGGCTTTACCCACCACGTCAATGACGCTGATTGCTGCGTTTATCCATCTCAAATAAGCGTTTAAAGTTGAGCGCAAAGCAACCGTGTCCTCTGCATCAACCATCAACACGAGAAACAAGCCGTCTTTCTCAAGTTTCACCTTGGCTCGTCTGGTCGCGATTGCTTTCGCTTCGGGAGAAAGAGCCTGGAGAATGGTGGTCAGTTGTTTTTCAGATTGGAGCTTTAGGCGGATGGTAGCGTTCGCTCTTGTTGCCAATCATAACACCTATTCTTAGATTGCAGTTCAAAGTTATAAACAAGCCCAAAGCTGACTGACTCGAACGACAGCGTCAAAGGGTCAATGTTTACCGTAGTAATCTGCGACCGCCCTAAACGACTCCTTTGGCTCCCAAGGCATGTCAGGGTAGGTTTCGCCGTGCGTTCCGTCGTCGAAGTATTTGACCAGACTGGAGCTAGCCATGTCAAGGTCATATCTGGGATCATCGCTGTAAGGGGTGATTTGTGAAATAAATTGGAATACGAAGGCTCCGTCAACGCCTGCGTCGTCAAGAACCCTGAGGTTTTCAACCAGCTTGCGAGCTTGCCATTCCTCGTCGCGGACATGCTTTCCTTTGGTACGAGGCCGCACCAATCTGCCCAGCAGCGGTATCTGGTGAAGGAACTGGGACTTGAGGTCAATTATGTCTCCGCCGAGCCCTGACGTGCTCAAGAAGCCTTCTGAGCCGAGACCTCCTTGACAGGTGCCGTAGCCGAACTCAGTTATCACTACTGGCTTGTCGTGCGTGAAAGACGGCTTGAGCATCTCGACATATTTGTCTTCAATGCGATTGATTCTGTAGTGGTCAAGCCCTACAAAATCGAAAAGCTTCCAATCTACCGCTTCCCAGACAAGCGACGCATAAGTTAATTTTCCATGAAACTCTTTTCTAACGGAATCAGTGGTCTTGGAGAGGAATTCGTTGAGGGGTTTATTGTGGTCTCCAGCTTTCAAGTGAGAGATCAAGTTGGGATTCTTTATTCGTGCCGCGAAGTTTTTTCCTTCGACGATTCCCCGCATGAAAAGAGTTAACTCAGAACCTACACTGAAAACCAGCCGATCTGGATAACGCTGACGCAACTTCTCTGCTTCAGCGGCAGCTTTTGTAATGTATTTGAGCGTTTTCTCAGGGTTTTTGTCCCACATTTCAGGTGAAAGCCAGACTTCCAAACCCTCTTCCAGGGCAGCTTCAGCCGCCACCGTTAACCTGTCACTGTTGAGTCCGCAAATCCTGACAGCGTTACAGTGCAAATCATTTTTGATAATCGCAAGCTCTCGACGGACTATCTTTGGATCAAAATCGGGGCGCCAATTGAAACCCATCACTCGTCCAACATCATAACTAACACCTTTACGGTTCATTGTCACTTCACGCCTTGGCGGTCTGTTTGAGCATTTGAAATAGATGTTTTCCTAATGAATAGTTTGCTGTTAAGTATGGCTCAGAGACAAAGTTGCTCAAAAGGGTAGATGTTGAAAAGCCTTATAGCCCAAAGAATCATAAAATTCTTTTACTGAACAAGAGGAAGGGCGAACGGCAATAAATCAGCGTAGTTTCGCATATGCAATCGCATTCATCGCAGCAATTCTCGTTCTACCTTTGACTTGCCCAAACACATCGGCACAAACGACCACAGCCTTTGACCCAACAACCAAGTTCACAGTACCTGCCGACAACGGCGTCATATACTTCGCGGAAATCGGAAACTACTCGAAAGCTACGTTTGAAGACAACGCTTGGTTTTTTACGAATCTGCAAATTAACGGCTCCGAGCCGCTTGCAAATCTTGAATTCTCAGCTGAAAACTCCAACGTTACCATCTACACCTATCAGACATCGACTTTTGGTTTGCCAAACGACCGTATAACTTACGTGGCTCAGGGGGAAGGCCGGCAGGTTCTGAATATTGGGGTCGTCGGCGCCCAAGGTGGAGTCAGCGTTAACTGGGTTGTTTTCTCCAACGGCACATTTGTAAGCAAAGACTGGAGCGTTTCACGCAACGGAACCGTCACGGTGAATGGCTTAACGGGAATCGTAAGCGTCATCTACTTTGGGTTCACGAATGACCTTGGAAACGCTAACCTTCCTTTCTACGAGCAGCATTCAGTCGCGATTGCGGTGACGGTAGCTGTGGCAGTAACACTTGCCGTGGCTGTGGTTGTGAAGGTTGGGGTCAAAAGGCGTGAAGGGAAAGGGGAGTTGGGCTAAAGATGCTTAGGCGGCACTTGGCTGTTTTGGCGTCTGGAAGGATGCGGGGGATGCGTCTGTGACGTGGCAGAACCCCAGCTACATCGTGCTGCCGATATACGTCGTCATAGTCGCCGTTGGAATCTTGCTTATTTACAAGTTGACTAAAGACAAAACTAGGAACGTAAGCTCGCTGCGGCTTTTTGTTCAAGTCGCCGCTGTCTTCGCGTTCTTCATGGGGCTAATACTGGGTCCCTTCGATGTTCCAATTTATGCGCCTTTGGGAATGTCGCCGCGGAGCCTTCTGCTTGGAGGTAACTTGCTGGGCAATCAGTTCCCCGACGGCATTTCGCTTCCAGTTTTAGCTTGCTACTACCCCAACGGAAGAACCGTGACCTGCCCGATCTGGCAGATTCAAGCCTACATATTTCCGTTCTGGAATTACGCACGAGGCTATGATGTTATCTACTCAACGTCGGGTCTTGAGAAAATAGGCATAGTCATAGGTCTAGTCGCGGTTGCAGCAATCATCCTGGGCAGGTTCTTCTGCGGTTGGCTTTGCCCCTTCGGCCTATACCAAGACTTGCTGACTCGGGTACGCAAGCTAACGAGGCGACGGCACCTAACCTTCTCAGAGAAAACCAACAAGGCGCTAGCGCAATCACGATGGGTCATAATTGCCATCTTTCTAATTCTCAGCGTCATCTTCGCTTCTTACGAGATTTTCGGTCACCAGTTGATTCCTGGGACTGCGCCAGGCGGACCTGAGGGGACAGAGGCGGGGAACGTCGGGTTCCTAAACGAACCCTTCTGCCTGGTTTGTCCGATGCGTCCGCTGTGTGTGCTGGTTGAGTGCGCCATAGGCTCGATGAAGTACTCTTACGTGAAGGACATCATCTATGGACCCTTTGCGATTCGAGGCGGCTACATCTCATCCATAAACATCGCCGTTCTAATCGCTATCACGGCTTTAGCGTTGGCTTACAGACGGTTCTTCTGCAGAATCTGCCCGTTAGGAGCCATAACCGCGTTTTTTAGCAGCTACACGCCATTTAGGCAAATCGCGATTACCAAATTGGAGAAGAATGAGAAGAAATGCACGAAATGCGGCGTCTGCAAACGGGTTTGCCCGACTCAGGCGACGGATGTGTATGAGAAGAAAGGCGGCGACGTCACGGAATCCCGATGCATTCTATGTGCAAGATGCGTTGAGGCATGCCCCTACGAAGACGCGCTGGAGTTGAAGGTGGCTGGGCAAACGGTGATGCACTCAAGGAACTGGCTCGAAAAAGAATAAGCCTTGCAACTCCATTTTTGTGGTGGGTTTTGGTCACAAATACTATACCTCTCCCGTCTTTGTTGATCCATCGTTACCTTGGTTTTTTGATGTAAAGATGGGGTACCCTCCCCCGTCGGTTGACAAAACCCATATTTACAATGGAATTCTGATGTAAATAGTAGACCCCTCCCCCTACTGGTCGAGAAGTATCAGGGCTTGTTTTGGGTTGCTTTTTTGGTTTGGGGCTTGAAATTTGTTGATTTCTGAAGGTTTAGTTTTGCGGAAAGGGCAGTTCCAACAAAAATAGATCATAGACACGTCTAGATGGTCCAAATAGATAAAAAAACAGCGAGTTAAGCCTCGTCAGGCTGCTTGATCCAAACCTTCACTTTGTCCTGCACCCTCACCCGCCCCTCCGTCTGCATCAGCCGAACCTGCGCCTCAACAAACCTGTCGTCCGCCGTGTTGAATTCCTTTCTGACAGCGTCCTGCAGCTTCGGCAGGTTAATGTGTTCGATGGCGCCGACTTGGCTCCAGAACTTCGCCTGAATTTTCATCCTCTTCTTTCGGGCTTCCATGTCTGATTCTTTAGTCATACGCGGGTTACCTAGCGCAAAAAGGCAGTTCATTCTTCGCCTTATGATGGTCTACGCATTCTTGGCAGTTGCTGTGGCGGGGGCAATCTTTCTTTGGGCAAGGACAATTAGGAGCAGACATAAGGAAGAGAAGCTTGAACTTTTCATATAACTGTTGCTGATGTTAAAGGGTTCGAGTAATTGCTTAACTCGAAAAAGACGCGAATTTGGCTGAACTCGCGTCAAAATTGGCGGATCAAAGAACCAATCTATTTTTGCCGTTTCTTTCTCTCCCGTTTGAACTTGTCAACGATGTTGACTTGTTCGGTGGGAAAGTAGTATGGCACCGTACCATAAGAACTGGGAGAGACTCCTTTAGATTTCTTTTTTAGTTTTCTTTTAGCATGCCTCTCCTCAATATCTTCTTTGATTTTCGCATCCAACGCTTTTGAAGTCAACTCATCCAGTTTTTGGAAGAGTTTTTCAGCGTCTTCTTTGCGTTCAAGCGGAATGATGATGTTCCGTTGATGAGGGAGGCGTACGTTGATTTTTCCATTCTCATCCATATGCACCGTATGTATGTCGCTTATGCGAATGTGCAAAGGAACAAATATGCTGAGCACCCTGCCGATCGTTTCTTTGAGAACTGGTTTATTTTCTATCGCTTCTTCTAGTTCATTCTTGAAACTCCCTTTCAAGTCTATTTTGAGTAGACTATTGGAGAGCCTGATTGTAAAATGGGGATCCTCAATTTCTAGAACTGCAATTGTTTTAGGCATTATATGTCCACCTATTAAGTGTGCTAACAGATGAACATTGAACATTTTATACTTGCCTTCTCACACTATGCCAACCAAACTACTTCAAAAATCGTTAGTTGTGGCCTGAGTTAAAACAATAATGAGTACTGGGAAACATTAAAAAGCAAAGGGGATATGAATTTGTTCATTCTGTCAATATACCGGTTATTCGACTAGTAGAACAGAAGGCTTGTTAGTGAACTCCGAAGAGCCAAAAAAACCATCTGAAGAAACTCCATTTTTAGAATATGCCAAGACTGGGCTATCTTCCGAAGAAGTAGCGAAAAAGCTTCAACAATATGGCCCTAACGAGATTCCTGAAAAGAAAAATAGCCCCTTTCGTAAGTTCTTAGGCTATTTCTGGGGGCCCATTCCATGGATGATCGAGATTGCCTCAATACTTTCTATAATTATACAGCACTATGACGATTTTGCGATTATTTTCACGTTACTAATTGTGAACGCAGTAGTAGGATTCTGGCAAGAACGGAAAGCCGACAACGCCATAGAATTATTGAAAAAGCGACTTGCCCCCAAAGCCCGAGTTCTAAGAGACGGAACATGGCATGAAATACCCTCAAAGGAACTTGTCCCTGGCGACATCGTACGGATCCGTTTGGGAGACATTGTCCCTGCTGATGTTAAACTTATGAAAGGCGACTATTTGCTCGCTGACGAATCCGCATTGACTGGCGAATCCCTGCCCGTGGAAAAACACGTTTCCGATGTAGCTTATGCAGGAGCTATCATTAGGCAAGGAGAAATGGACGCTTACGTCGTGGCAACAGGAATAAGCAGCTTCTTTGGCAAAACCGCCAAACTCGTGTCAGAAGCCAGAACCGTAAGTCACTTCCAAAAAGCAGTCATAAAAATAGGAAACTACCTGATCATCCTCGCGGCAATAATGGTTTCCGCAGTTGTCATCGCATCGCTTTTTCGACATGTCAACCCATTAGTTATTATGCAGTTTGCACTGGTTTTGGTTGTAGCTTCAATACCTGTAGCGTTGCCTGCTGTTTTGACAGTCACTATGGCTGTCGGGGCAATCGTCCTTGCCAAAAAAGAAGCTATTGTGAGCAAGCTGGTTTCAATTGAAGAAATAGCTGGAGTTGATGTGTTATGCTCGGATAAAACAGGCACTATAACGAAGAATGAACTTACCGTTGCAGAAGTGCAGACCTTGGGCAAATTCGAAATTGATGATGCACTCTTGTATGGTACATTGGCTTCTAGGGAAGAAAATCGTGATCCGATTGATGATGCGGTCATTGCTAAAGCCAAGTCGGTTAGTGCAGTTTCCGATGCCCTTGGCCAGTACAGCGTGGTTGATTTTAAGCCTTTTGACCCTGTTTTAAAGAGGACAGAAGCCACGGTGGAGAGCCATGACTGTGGGCGCTTCAAAGTGTCCAAGGGTGCGCCTCAAGTCGTTTTGTCTCTTGTTCCAAACAAGACAGAAATCGAAAACAAAGTAAACGAGATTATAAACACTTTCGCAAGCAAAGGACATCGAGCACTGGGCGTGATTAAGGAAGACCAAGACGGCAACTGGCAATTTGTTGGACTTCTTGCAATTTACGACCCGCCCCGCGAAGACTCGGCCCAGACAATAAAAACAGCCCAGCAGATGGGCATAAACGTAAAGATGGTCACTGGCGACCACATTGCAATAGCTAAGCAGATTGCTCAAGAAGTTAATCTGGGCACAAACATAATACCCGCTTCCGATTTCATAGACAAACCAGACAGCGAAGCAAAAGACATTATTGAGAATGCAGATGGTTTTGCCCAAGTTTTTCCTGAGCACAAATACCGCATAGTTGAGTTGCTTCAGGGAAAAGGGCACATTGTCGGCATGACAGGCGACGGAGTTAACGATGCTCCTGCACTAAAGAAAGCCGATGCAGGGGTCGCCGTTGATGGAGCAACTGACGCAGCTAAATCCGCAGCGGACGTGGTTCTAACGAAGCCAGGGCTTTCCGTCATCATCGACGCGATAAAAGAGAGCCGAAAGATTTTCGAACGCATGACCAATTACGCCGTCTACCGAATCGCCGAGACTTCTCGAGTACTGATTTTCATTAGTCTTGCAATTCTTGTCTTCAACTTCTATCCGGTGACGGCAGTTATGATAGTTATTCTTGCATTGCTCAATGACATACCTATCATGACCATTGCCTACGATAATGTAAGGGTGCAAGAGAAACCCGTTCGCTGGAACATGCGTGGCGTATTGATCGTGGCTTCTCTGCTTGGTGCAACAGGTGTCGTTTCAAGCTTCGGGCTCTTAATAATTGGTTTATATGTATTCCACTTAAGCGTAGCCACACTGCAGACGCTGATTTTCCTTAAAATGGCTGTTGCTGGGCACCTCACGATTTATTTGGCGCGGACTGGAGTGCGCCACTTCTGGAAACGCCCCCTTCCAGCCAGTATACTCTTCGTAGCCACAGAGGGGACTCAAGTTGTTGGCACGTTGTTCGCTGTCTTCGGTGTATTTATGAATCCGATTGGGTGGGGATTCGCCGCCTTCGTCTGGGGTTATGCATTGCTCAGTTTCCTGATAACGGACCAACTGAAGATTCACTTCTTTAGACTAATGGGGCACAAAGAAGTTTGTCTAACGGACAACAACCTGTCGTTGCTTCATGGACATTTCCACATGGCGCCTCACCCTTTTTCAAGAACTTAAAAAAAACTTTCAGCCCCAAAAACAATGACAACTAAACTTCTATCTTGTAAAGGCGTACAAAATGGACCTTTGGCAATTGATTTCGAAATAGCCTGTCCACATGTTTTTGGTTTAAGCACGGCATACTGTTTCCTCAGACGGTTCCCGACAGTTTAACCTCTTCCAGTTCTGACATGATCTCAATATTGTAGACCCGCCAGACATCTTCTCGCGCAATTATACCTATCAACTTCGTGTTGTCCCCCAGCTCAACAACTGGCAGGCGTCCAATCTGGTTATTTGTCATCTTGCCAAAAGCAACATAGAGACTTTCATCAGGAATCGTTGTAACCAATTCTTTCGTCATTACCGTGCTTACCTTGGTCGTAGCTCTCTGCTCTGGATTAATCTTAAGAACATCCGTAAGTGTGACCATTCCCACAAGCCTGCCGTTATCATCCAAGACGGGTGTACCTTTTATTGTGTTCTTTGCCATTATCTCCGCAACCGCTGAAAGCGGTGAGTTAGGGGTAGTTGTGATGACCTTTTTGGTCATAGCGTCTTTGACAAAGAGTTTCTGCATTAGAGGAGTAGAGTATTCACTTCTGTGGGCTGGCGAATCAGATCTTGATTCAACTTGGCTTCTATAGATAGAGTTCTTTCCTGTGATTACAAAGGCAATGGCAGTGGCTATCATTGAGGGAACCAGCAGAGTTAATCCTCCCGTCATTTCGCTAACCATGATTATTACGGCAACAGGCACCTTGCCAACGCCTCCGAAAAATGCCATCATCCCCACTATAACAAATGCGGCAATGACAAGCCCGAAATTCGGGAAAAGCCCGTTTAGGAATATCCAGAGTGTTGCTCCTAGAAAGCCGCCTATCACTAGGGCTGGCGCGAAGACTCCTCCGCTTCCTCCTGAACCTACAGTAAGAGACGTCGCCACTATTTTGGCTACGATGATTAGTGGGATCAAAATGATGGGGAGTAAAACGAAGTTGCCGCTCATCGCTATCTGAAGCCAACCATAGCCCATGCCTAGCACTTGCGGAAGAAACATTCCAATAATACCGACTAACAGTCCGCCTAGTGCTGGCTTTAAGAAACGCGGTATGTTTAGACGCTGGAAAAGCGCCCGTGTGCCGTAGAACCCTTTGACGTACACAATGCCGACTAAACCGCAGACTACACCTAAGACAGCATAAAGGGGCAGAACAATCGGGTTGTTGAAAGCACCTAGATTCATGTTGCCAAATATAGGCGTCCATCCGGCATATGACGCGAATATACTGTATCCCACGGTGGAAGCTATGAAAGCGGGTAGCAACGTCTCCACCTCAAAATCTTGCATGTAAAGAATTTCAGCGCTCATTATTGCTCCTCCAAAAGGAGCCTTGAAAATGGAGCCAATTCCTGCGCCTATGCCGACTGCAACGGCGATTCTTCTGTCATGTACGCTGAGATTAAATCTTTTGCTTAGGAAGGAGCCGAAGCCTGCCCCCATCTGCGCTGTCGGACCTTCCCTGCCTGCACTTCCGCCAGAGCCAATCGTTATTGCTGAGGCTACAACTTTAACCAAAGGTATTCGGGATCGAATCTCGCCTTTTTTATTGTGAAAAGCATCTATTGCTGCGTCAGTCCCATGACCCTCGGCTTCTGGTGCTAAGCCGTAGACAAGTATTCCACTGCAAAGTCCTCCAACAGTAGTAATTAACGGAATCAAGTAAAGACGAGAAGCGACCACGCCTAAGCTTCCGCCTTCTCCTGCTGGCGTAGGAGCAAAAAAACCGGCTATACCGCCAAGCAGGACAGCACTTGCAAGCCGAATTGCTTCATAGAAAACAATACTTCCTACTCCGCTGACTACGCCTATCAAAATAGCTATCGGAACCCATTTTCTAAGATAACCAAACTCGCGAGAAGCGCCAGGGGACTTCACTTTGTTCTTATCCTTCTCGAATATCCACTGCACATAGCGCTCGGATATAAATGGCTCGCACGAAAATATCTTTAATTGTCTAAAAAATTAAGAGAACAGTTCTTTTTCCTGTACCTACATATGTTTCTAGTCAGATGCAGACAAGGGAACTATTGGTTAATTAAGAAAACTATAGAAATATGCTTGCAACTTATGGCTATGCAGGATCAAGATGGCTAAAGTTATCCCGTCACTGCAAAGACTCCTCATTTACTTAATCGTGACTCTAGTTTTGACGATTGCTGTCCTCTACCTTTTCAACCAGTTCATTGAGCCTACTCCCATAAGCTTTTCCCGAATAGTGGGAGAAGCAGTAAACATAATCATCATTGTCGGTTTCTCGTTGGCAGCAATCGCGATAATACGGCGTTTTAGACCTTTTGTGGCTCAGCGAATGGGCGCGCAACCCTCAACGATAATCTACTATGTAATGCTGGTAATTGCTACTCTATTCACTACCTTTGGAATTTTAGATACCATCGGCGTACGCTCCACCGACCTTCTAACAGGCGCAGGAATTATCTCAATCACAGCTGGCTTAGTCATCTCCACGTTTGTCGGCAGCATCCTATCGGGTTTTCTGGTTTTCACCAACTACAGATTCAAGGTGGGTGACAGCGTGATGGTCAACAACATTCCTGGAAAAGTCGTGGAAATGAGCGCTCTCGTCATGAGAATTCAAACCGATGTAGGCCACGTCACCATACCCAACAGCGCCATCGCATCTGGTGGAGTGATTATTACAGCGATTCATCAAAATGAAACGATAAAAGAAAGCAGACTTCACTACAGCGTCGGCGACCGAGTCTTAACTTCATTCATGAACGAGCAGGGCACAGTCAAAGAAATAACCCCGTTCAACACCACCATCCTCTTGGATTCTGGAAAAGAAGTAACCTTCCTCAATAACAGCATCCTTTCAGGCGGAGTAGTCATAGCAAAAATAACTTCGCCGCCAAGCCAAATGGAAACAAAAAAGCCACATTCTTAATTAGCAAGCCCTGTGTACCCCATTGAACCATTGGTGATTCATCATGACTGCTGCCCCATTTGCAAGCACATTTGTCGCTGTAGCCTTAATTCCCGTAGCTTTCCTCTTTATCCACGCCTTCTTGAGCGGGAAAGGAAAGAAACGTTTTCATCCCGTCACTGGTGTTGCTGCTATTGTTTGGGATCTTTCGGTTTCAATCGGCTACATGATTTACCGAACCTTCGGCGGAGCAGTGAACGGAGAAACTCT
The DNA here is from genome assembly GCA_963722095.1 of Candidatus Bathyarchaeota archaeon. Lineage (GTDB taxonomy): Archaea > Thermoproteota > Bathyarchaeia > Bathyarchaeales > Bathycorpusculaceae > Bathycorpusculum. The sequence goes on from CAVRJR010000001.1 coordinate 658,523, forward strand.
CCACATGACGCCCCTATTGAACGCTTACTTCATGGTTGTGCATGTACCCGTCGCGATTGTTGTCATGACCTTAGAGCTCCTTGTGCTCATCACGGGTTTCTGGGCGCTCAAAATAAAGAAGCCGAACCGTTATCACCGCATACTGACAAAGCCGCTTTTCTACATCTGGTGGTTCGCGTTCCTATCGGGAGAAGTATTCTACATCATAATGTACCTACTGTAGGAAACTGACGGCGCTCCTAGGCAGTTTGATTCCAGTAGACGACATGTTGATATCTTGCAGGTACCGGGTACGCTGGGTCGTCGTAGACTATGTCTAGTTTTGCCTCGTACTTTGTAAGCGACAGCTGCAACGCGTCCCAAACCACCTGCGAATGGTTGTCGGCTGGCCAAACTCCCCAGATGTTGTCGGTTGGGTTACGCATGCCCCAGCCATAGTCAGCTGGCAAAACCAATGCATCTTCGCCCTTCGCATTGTTGGTTTCCTTAGGGTTCTGCACTACATCGTTCCAAAACCTCTGAATCGCAGAATACTGCTCGTCCTGCAGTAAACCATTTGCAGAGTTCGACGCATAGTTGAAGACCACAACGTATGTGGCTCCGCTTTCATAGGACTGCTTCATTTCATCGTAGATTTGGTTTCCGCTTTGCAGGTAGGGGGCGTTGAAGCTTTGCCACGTTATCATTGTACCCCAATGTTTGCCCTGCATGTCTGCGGCGCCGCGTACCTCAGCGATGTTCTGCGTAGTGGATTGGTTCCAGCCAAGCTCGCCGAGGACGACGTCGTAGCCTCCCTTATAATCGAACCAGTCAAGCCCATAATCAGAGGTGAAAAGCTTCACGTCTGTCCCGTTGCGTGCTGTATCTAAGGTTTGCTGCCAGCTGGCTTCGAAGTCTTTTGCTGCGTCAGCGTAGGTTTTCAGCGGATTTGAATCCCAGACTTGCTGGTAAGGCTCAAACTGGGAGATGTTGCCTGGGTCAGCTAACGGAGGGAGGTTTTGAGTGAAGGTGTAGCTGCCGTTGGCGAAGGTAGTCATGATAGATTGCATGCTTTTATCTGCGTGGACAGAGCCGTCTGGCTCATAAATCAGCACCCTCACAATATCTGTGCTGGTTTTATCTGGGTATATTAAAGTGGTAGCGTTATTGCAGGTGATGGTGCCGTTCGTAAGATAATCGAGACTTAAGGTGGTCTCGACGTCTACGTTTGCGACGCCGCCGATTGTCTCGTTGATGCTTGAAGCTATCGTGGAGGTTACTTCTCCAGAAGGATTGAACTCTCTGAACTCTAAACCGCTTGAGTTCGCATAATTAACCATTATCGAGGCGCCGACCGCCTGCTTAGTAATTCTTTCATCGCCGACGTAAAGGTTTACGGTGTAATCAAGCATTTTGCCGCCTGGCTCGTCATCGAAGTATACCCCCAAGAAGTGGCTTCCCCACTGTGCCTGAGCAGTCTTGACGAAAGAAGCCAAGTCAACCGACGGCACATTCTCTGCGAAGAACACCATCACGTTTAAGCCTGAATCAACAGCGTAACCGCATATCTGGTTCAAAGCTGCACTGTCATTCATCAGTGACCCAGAATCCAAAACAAACAAGTTAGTGTAGCCTTTGACTTTGTCAATCAACTGTTCAGCCTCCGCAACCGAGCCGCCGCAGTAAGTCACTCCGACATAGAACGGTTTTTTGGCGGTCTCTGACGTTAAATAGTATTTTTCCGTGGCGACGAAGGCTGAAACAGCTACAACAGCAATCAGAATCAACGACAAAGCCAAGGTCAAACGTTTATTCATGAAGCATCATCTCACGTTTGATTCCAGTAGATGACGTGTTTATACTGGCTTGTCACTGGGTAAGCGGTGTCATTGTAGATTATATCGAGTTTTGACCCGTACTTGGAGAGAGCCGCATGCACGGCGTCCCAGACTTGCCGGGAGCAGTTGTCACCTTTCCACAAGCCCCATATAGTATCGTTTGGGCTTCGCATTCCCCACCCGTAATCCTTGGGCAAAACTAAAGCAGCCTGAGCCTTCACGTTGTTGGTTTCTTTGGGGTTCTCCACGACGTTGGTCCAGAACTTCTTGATGGCATCGAACTGCGATTCCTGCAAAAGACCACTGCCATAGGAGGTAACGGTGCTGTTGCCATTTTGCACTTGAAGCTGGTCACCCTGATAATTGAAGACTACAGCGTATTCAGCGCCATCCCTGTAAGCTTGCCGCATTTCATTGTAGATTTGGGTGCCAGTTTGCAGGGTAATCGTCGTTCTGTTGGCCCATTCAATCATCGCGCCCCAGCTTTTGCCCTGCATGTCAGCGGCGCCTTTAACCAAAGCAAGAGCCTGCGAGTCAGTTTTGGCTCCGAACAACTCTGCAAACAAGGTATTGTACCCTGCTTTGTAATCAAACCAGTACAGGGCGTAGTCTGAAGTGAAAAGGTTCACGTTTGAATTGTTGCCGATTGCGTCTGTGCCCAGATAATGCTGCTGCGTGTAAACGTAGTCGTTTGCAACGTCAGAATAAGTCTTTATGGGTCGTGTATCCCAAACTTGCTGGTAAGGCTCAAACCTAGAGATGTTCCCGTAGCCAGTTACGGCAGCGTCGTTCTCATCTAGCTTATCTATGACGGTGCCGTTGGGCAGATACCACAAATACAGCGGTTTAAGCTTGCTTTCAGTGGACGTAGGGGTTGATGAAAAGGAAATTGTCCCATTAGTGCAGTACACCGTCTCGTTGTTTACGTCATCAGTGGGATTTTGGAAGTTTATAGTCGAGTCCCAAATGTCGATTTCTCCTGAATTAAGAAAGTTGATGGCTTTTGATATTGAGGTTGTTGTATTCCAAAAAGAATCGTATTGACCGTTGGAATCTACACTTATTGAATCATCCGTATTTACCTTCAGAAGCAGGTTGGAGTAGTGGTCAAGCAGTTTTCCTCCTGGCTCATCGTTGAAGTAAAGTCCGAGGAAATGGCTGCCGTAGCGGGAAGGCGCGACGTTGACAAATTGGCTACAGGTATTGTCAGCGTCGCCGTTGCGGGAGTAGTACACGATGATGTATAGCCCCGCGTTGACGGCGTAGTCGCATATCTGCTCCATCGCCGTGAGGTTATTCATCAGGGGACCTGACTGTACCACAAACAGGTTAGTGTAACCCTTCACCTTTTCAACTAACTGACAAGCTTCTGTAACGTTATCGCCGCAGTAGGTCACGCCCACATAAAACGGTTTTTTAGCAGCCACCTGCGCCGACGGTGACGACAACTCGAAGTCGCCCATAGCTGCGAAAGCCGAGACCGCGACGACAACGATGACGATTACTGCTAAAGTTACAGCCAACCATTTCTTCATCTTTAACCATCTTCCGTGGCTACTCACTGCTCTATCATCAGGCACTGGAACTCCAACCGTTAAATTGTTTGTTCCAAATTAACTCCCAACCCCCAGTTCGCCGTTCTCTGTTTTCCCAAGGCGTCTTTGGGAAGTCTGGTTCCAGCAGTAGCTAGGCACCCAACTGCTTAGCGATACTTAATGCTATTTTTTAGAACACGATGTTCTCGTTGCGTCCATTAGCTGCGTGTGATGCATTATCGTGTTGTGGCTGGCGCTTCCATTGGGCAGGTTAGATTCCCCCGCTGCTTCCAGTAACGGCTAAATAGTGCAAAGAGCAATTCCGTTGATTATTCAAGCGTGGGAAGAACACAAAATGGACAACTTCTCGGACCTATTCGAAAACTTGATTTCGGCAAGCCGCAAACATGAGCAGTACCGCGAAAAAGAATGCATCAACATGATTGCCAGCGAGGGGTTGAAGTCTCCCGCAGTCAACCAGATGCTGTGTTTCTCACATGACTTGGCACAAAGGTACGCGGAAGGAGACAACGACCGGGAAGGTCACGTCAAAAAACGTTACTATCAGGGACAGAAGTACATGTCCCAGATTGAAGATTACACAACCGACCTCATGAAGAGCCTCTTTAAAGCCGACTGGGCAGATGTACGCCTGGTTTCGGGCACCCACGCGAACCTAGCCACCTTCAAAGGCTTATCGTTAGCTTCAAAAAACAACAAAATGGTTGTCACACCGCTAAGCTGCGGCGCCCACATCTCCCACGACTATACAGGCTTAGCAGGCAACATACTGGGCTTAGACAACATCAACCACGTTTACAACGTAGACGAATTCAACATTGACCCAGAAAAATCAGCCTACGTCATACGCGCAGCCAAACCCGGCATAGTCACATTCGGCGGCAGCCTCTTCCTGTTTCCGCACCCGCTTAAAGAATTAAAAGCCGTCTGCGACGAAGTCGGCGCATACGTAGCCTACGACGCATCACACGTTCTAGGCTTGATAGCTGGCGGCCAATTCCAAGACCCACTACGGGAAGGAGCAGATTTCATCACGTCCTCAACCCATAAGACTTTCCCAGGCCCACAAGGCGGCGTCATAATGGGAAACCAAAACAACCCAGCCTTGGAGAAAGCCGTCAAAAAAATCCAGTTCGCCATTTTCCCACTTACCGCTTCAAACACGCATCTGGGCAGGTTACCAGCGCTCGGCGTGGCATCTTTAGAAATGAAACTTTTCGGCGCAGACTACGCGAAGCAGATAGTGAAAAACGCTCAAACTGCTGGGCAATACCTGTTTGAGAACGGCATTAAAGTTCTCGCTGAGAAAAAAGGCTTCACCAAATCTCATCAAATCGCCGTTGACATCCGCAGTTTCGGCGGCGGCAACAAGATTGCTCAAGACCTCGAAGACGCAAACATAATCCTAAACAAGAACCTTCTGCCCTACGATGACCAAAGCAGCAAAGAGGATCCTTCAGGATTAAGAATCGGCTTCCAAGACGTAACCCGAAGAGGCTTCGGGGAAGGCGACATCAAACACCTATGCGACCTAATGCTTGACGTCATAAAAGGCAAACGGACACCCGCACAGGTTAAGCAAGACGTGATGCAGCTGAGGAAGGAGTTTAGCGGAGTCAAATACGGCTTCCAAAACGTCGAAGAAGCCTTAAGTTACATAAAAAAGCAGTAGCACCCAGATTCTTTTTAAGCAATCAGGAAACCCAGCAGATTTGATTGGGAAACGAAAAAGTAATGCTAAATATTAATAAGCAAAACGAATGCATTTGAAAGCTGAAGCGTCATGGTAGATCTTCTAATAATCTACATTATCGTTACCGCGGTTGTTTTCATAGCAGTCTTCATGTTGCTGCCAAGGTACGGTCCACATGCCGTTTCAAGATTGACCTGCCCAAAATGCAAAAAACAGTTCAATTATCATTGGGTTCCAGGAGCCAGCTTTATCTCTCTTTACCGTGGAAGCAACCGTCGGCTGAAATGCCCCTACTGCCACGAAACATCAACGTTCAATATCGCGACGACCCGCATGAGCAAGCAACAAGTGGCTGCCCTCAAAGCCCTTAAAAACAAAACATAAAACAAAAGATGAAGACAAAAACCCGTCTGCTTGTGAGAATATTTAATATTGTGGGGTGCCAATCAGCTTAAATTACCAACTTGCTAAGCATAGGGGGAGTTGGCAGAAATGAAAGTGTTGTTAAACGACGGTTTAGAAAAGGAAGGCCTGCACCTGTTTCAAGAGGCTGGCATCGAAGCAGATACCCAGAAACGAGACTCAGACAAGCTGGTAGCAGACATTGGCGGGTTTGACGCTTTAATTGTGCGAAGCGCCACCAAAGTCACACGTGAAGTCATCGAGGCAGGCGCAAAAGGCAAACTCAAAATTATCGGAAGGGCAGGAGTAGGCTACGACAACATAGATGTGGCAGCCGCGTCAGAAAACGGAATCGTCGTCAAATCCGCGCCCTACGGAAGCACCAACGCAGTGGCAGAATTAACCATCGGCTTAATGCTTTCCATCGCAAGAAAAACCCCACAAGCCCACCAATCCCTGAAAAACGGCAAATGGGAAAAAGCGAAGCTCAAAGGCAACGAGCTTTCATACAAGACCTTGGGTATTTTAGGATGCGGAAGAATCGGGCAAAAGCTCGCGGCAATCGCACATCGCGGCTTCGACATGGAAGTCATCGGCTTCGACATTAAACCGTGCTATGAGTCAGGCATAAAATTCATGACTAAAGAAGAGGTTCTCCAAAAAGCAGATTACGTCAGCGTGCACACTCCAGGCGGAAAGGAAACGGTTATCGGCGAAAAAGAACTTAGCATGATGAAGCCGACAGCTTATTTGATTAACACTTCTAGAGGCAACAACATCGACGAAGAGGCACTCTACAAAGCGTTGAAAGAGGGAAAAATCGCTGGCGCCGCACTTGACGTTTTCAGTGATGAACCCAAAGCCGAAGGCGCTGAATTCAAGGCTAAGCTGAAAGAGCTGGACAACGTGGTTTTAAGCAGCCACCTTGGAGCGTCAACAGTTGAAGCGCAAAGGGAAACGGCAACTGAAATTGCCCGTGTAGTTTCAGGTTTCCTTCTAGGAGGCGACTTCTTGAATGCAGTGAACGCGGGTGAAAGCATCGAGCTTGAAGAAAAACCCGTCTACACGCTCTTCATTCATCACCGAGATGTCCCAGGCGTGTTCGCCAACATTGACAAAGTCTTGGCTGACAACGACATAAACATAAGAGCCAACTATTCGAGGCAAATCGGAAACAGCGGCTTTGCAATCTCCGTTTACGTGCTCCACAAAAAAGTCAACCCAGACATAATAAAGAAGCTCAAAGCCATCCCCAACATCTGCAACGTAAAAGTCTAAAGAAAAAACGGTTTCAAACAGGCATATTAACCTGTTTTCTTTTTTAAGGTAGCCATGCGACTGGGAGTTCTGTTTTCAGGCGGCAAAGACTCAACGCTTGCGCTGCACTACGCCAAAGAGGTGGAAGAGGTAGTTTGCCTCATCACGTTGCTGTCTGAGAACAAAGAAAGCTACATGTTCCACACGCCAAACATCGACATCACAGCACTCCAAGCCGAAGCCCTAGCCCTGCCACAGATAGCAAAGACAACCCGAGGCGAAAAGGAAAAAGAACTCTTAGACCTCGAAGAAGCCATCGCGGAGGCAGCGAAGAAATTCCAGATTCAAGGCGTCGTGACAGGCGCGGTGGAGTCAGTCTATCAATCCGAACGGGTCCAGCGCATATGCAACAAACTTGATCTTTGGTGTTTCAACCCGCTATGGAAGCATGACCAAAAAGCCCTTTTGGAGGAACTTCTTGAAAAACGCTTCAAAGTGGTTATCTCGGGAGTTTTCGCTTATCCCCTTGACGAAAAATGGCTTGGCAAGGAAATCGATGCCCCGATGATAAGCAGGCTAGTTGACCTACAACAGAAATACAGCATAAGCCCCTCTGGGGAAGGCGGCGAAATTGAAACCACGGTTCTGGATGCGCCCGCATTCAAAAAGAAAATTGAAATTCTCGATTACACCACAAGCGCAAGGGGAAATTCCGGGGTTTTTAAGATTAACAGGGCGAGGCTGGCGGAAAAATGATTTTGATTGTCGACATGAACTGCAAGAAGGATTCACTGGGCTACTACGAGTTCGTGTTACCCATAATCGAAGTCGTTAAACCCCTCGACGACTGGATCGTAAAGCATTACCTTGAAGTTGACAGCGAAGACCTGAGCCGATGCGACGCCGTTGTCCTTTCGGGAACACCTCTTAAAGACAACGCGACTTTAAACCAGCCAGAAAAATTCCAGTGGCTCAAAGAAACAGACAAGTCGGTGCTGGGCATCTGCGCTGGGATGGAAACGATCGGGGTGGTTTACGGTATGGGTTTGACGGGTTGCGTGGAAGTAGGGATGACGGCGGTGAGCGTGGTGAAGGAAAACCCGTTTTTTTCAGGTGACTTCAAGGCTTATTCACTTCACAGCGTCTGCGTGGAACCCACGGCTGACTTTGAAGTCTGGGGCAAATCCCCACTGTGTGTTCAAGTGATAAAGCACAAGAGCAAAAACATCTACGGCACACTTTTCCATCCTGAAGTTAGAACCCAAGAAATCCTAAAAAAATTCATTCAAACGCAAAAAAATCAAAAATAAAAAAGTTTGGCGTATTGGTATGCCGAAAACATCGAATTTTTGGGTAACAGAAACTTAATTACCAAGCAACTCTCATCTAAATTGTAACCGATTTTGACGTGTTAATGAAGTGACTTTGACATGGTAAACAAGTTACCGCTCGAAAAACTCAGAAACATATGCCCCCCTGACCTTATGCATTGTGAATCAACCAAGGAGCTTGCTCCGCTGGACGAGATCATTGGGCAAGAAAGAGCTGTTCGCGCCTTAAAATTCGGGCTCGGAATAAAAAACCACGGCTTCAACATGTACGTGGCAGGCTACCCTGGAACAGGAAGAAAAACCACCGTCAAAAACTTCGTTGAAGCCCAAGCTAAAACGCGGCCTGTCCCGCCTGACTGGTGTTACGTCAACAACTTTGAAAATCAATATGAACCCAAAGCCATTCAGCTGTCAGCGGGAAACGGCAAAGAATTTCGGGACGACATGAAAAACTTTATCGAAAACGTCAAGACAGCGCTCCCTAAAGCTTTTGAAAGTGACGATTACGTTGCAAAAAGAGAAGCCACCATCCGAGGGCTGGAAGAAAAGAGAAAACAGCTGATTGAAGAGTTAAACGTGAAGGCTCAACGCGAAGGCTTCGTAATCCAAACCACGCCTATCGGTCTGCTGCTTATTCCAGTCTTAGACGGCAAACCTCTCAGCGAAGAAGAAATGCTGGCGTTGCCGCAGAAAACGAAGGATAAGCTGCAAGAGAAAAGGGAGAAGCTGGAGACGGAGTTCAGAAACACGATGCGGCAGCTCATCGATATGGAAAGGCAAATTCACGATGCCTTAAAGAAGCTCAACAAGGAAGTTGCCCTTTACGCCCTCGGCAACCTTGTGGAACGCCTCACCGAGAAATACCATGGCTTAACCGAGGTGACAACTTACCTCAAAACTGTGGAGAATGACATGCTGGATAACCTGCAGCAGCTCATCAAAAGGGGAGGAGGCGCTGAACAGCAGGAGCAGCTTCCTTTTCAAGTGCCTTGGCTGAGAGAAGACCCCTACAAGAAATATGAAGTCAACGTGGTCATCGACAACAGCGAAACCAAAGGCGCCCCCGTCGTCGTGGAATCAAACCCGACGTACCCCAACCTCCTGGGCAAAACAGAGAAGGAGGCGCAGTTCGGCGCTTTAACAACTGACTTCAGCATGATTCGAGCGGGTTCAATCCACAAGGCTAACGGCGGATACCTAATCGTCCCCGTTGAAGAGTTGCTGCAAAACCCGTTAGCTTACGACGGCCTCAAAAGAGACCTCAGAGACGGAACCCTGACCATAGCGGAGCCTGAAGAACGCTACGGATTCCTCAGCGTTAAAACGCTCAAACCCCAGCCTATTCCGCTGACCGCTAAAGTAATCCTGATTGGAACCCCCTACCTCTACCAAATGATGTTCGAGATGGACCCCGCCTTTAGGGAGCTCTTCAAAATCAAAGCAGAATTCGACACCGTCATGGACAGAACCGAGGACAAAGTGCTTCAGTACGCCGCTTGGGTATGCTCGCTTTGCGAAAAAGAAAACCTCAAGCACCTTGACGGGTCAGGCGTCGCAAAACTTGTCGAGTTTAGCTCAAGAATCGCAGATGACCAATACAAACTGTCAACGCAATTTGCCTATGTGGCTGACGTAATTCGGGAAGCAAACTACTATGCTACGCAGGATAACTCTGACTTCATAACGGGAGACCACATAAAGAAGGCGATAGAAGAAAAAGTTTACCGCTCAAAACTCGTACAAGAAAAAATCCAGGAAATGATAAAACGCGGATTCTTCCTAATCGACACGGTAAAGGAAAGGGTGGGGCAAGTTAACGGCTTATCCGTCATGGGGATGGGCGACTTCGCCTTCGGAAACCCTTCACGTGTAACAGCAAGCATCGGCTTGGGCAGGGAAGGCGTGATTGACATTGAAAGAGAAGCCAAGATGGGCGGACCCATACACACCAAAGGCGTCTTGATTCTCAGCGGCTACTTAAACGACAAATACATCAGAGACAAACCGTTGAGCCTCTCCGCAAGACTGGTTTTCGAACAAAACTACGAAGGCGTCGAAGGCGACAGCGCATCAAGCACCGAACTCTACTCGATTCTGTCAGCGCTCTCAGGGAAACCGATAAAACAGAACATAGCCGTCACAGGCTCAGTTAACCAGAAAGGAGAAGTGCAAGCCATCGGCGGAGTAAACGAAAAAATCGAAGGGTTCTTTGAAGTCTGCAAACTGCTAGGACTCACAGGACAACAGGGCGTCATGATACCTGACAGCAACGTGCAGAACCTGATGCTGAAAGAAGAAGTTGTTGAAGCGGTGAGGGTAAGCAAATTCAACATTTACTCAGTCAAAACAATCGATGAAGGCATAGAGTTCCTCACGGGAACAAAAGCAGGCGAAATGCGCGCGGATGGAACTTTCGAAGAAGGAACAATCAATTACCTCGTAAACAAGCAACTTACCGAGATGGCTGACAAACTAAAAGAGTATCCGCCGTTCGAAGGTAAGAAACAGACCGAAAGCTAAACCAAACGGTCAAAGTAAAGAAGACCAAACTCTTCCCTTTTCTTCGCATTTCCAAAGAGCAAAAATTATTGGACACTCGAAACCCTACCAAGCTCGCAAGACTTAGCGCCTTTTTTGAATCTCGACAAATTAGGGTTTGTTGATTTCTCCTGTTGTTGATTCTGAATCAATACTACAAGTTATCAAAGCTTATCTTAACAACTGCAGAAAAGGGTAAGCAGGTGCAAACGTGACAGCCAAAAAACGCAGACGCAACAACAGAATGGCACTTCTGCTTCTTCCCGCATTAGTCTTTATTTTCTTCATGGGCTGGAGCATGTACTGGATAGGCAACAAGAAAAAACCAGAACACGAAAAACGAAAAGCACCCAAAAAAGATAACGTAACACTTTTACCTGCAATTTTAGAAGAAACCGAGCAAATGATAGTAGCCGAATAATGAAACAGGCAAACGCTAGTTTCTTTCATTTGCAACTTTGAAAACACAGCCCACTAGCGAAGCTTGCACGCTTGTTGTAGCGAATGCACAACCACAATTCCATTTATACCGCGCAAGGGATTGTTATCATGCGAGAAATAGCCATCCAAGAGGTACACCCATTGCTTGGCGGGTCACGGTTGAACGCGGCGCGGATTGCCAAACCCTGACAAACAGGTACTTCTTCTGATTCGCGTCTTGGATTGACGAGAGCGATTCGCCAAGCCTACTTTTAGTTACCAACGGCTGAAAGAGCCGCCGTTTTCTTATATATGATTTATTAAGGGTAACATATAATGCTACCTTTCGGGAAACAACTTTGAGCTATAAAGCTAACATGCATCCCAGAGTCAGCCAAGCAGAAATGGCGTTGTTTAACGAATTAAGCAAAGCCGGGTTAACCACGGGCATGGTAACCCAACAACCAATCATTCTCAAATCAACCGTCCCCGACTTCTGCTGGATGAACAAACGCAAAATCGTGTATTTAGACGGCATACCCGTACATTCAAGCGACAAACAACAGGATAAAGACAGCCAAATTGATGAGTTGCTGGAAGCTAAAGGCTGGGAAGTCCTGCGAATACGTTATCAACCGCCTATAACAGCGAAAGGGTTGGCTGAGATGATGACAAAAATAAAAAGTTTCCTAAACGTAGACGAAGAAACATAAAAAATCTTACTGTTTTCTAAGCTTCTTCTAATATCTTTTTGATTTGAGGCTTAATTTTTGGTAATAAATATTTCGCGTTTTTCCAAACTATTTCGGGGTCTCGACTAAAATATTCGTGTGAAAGAATATGCCGCAAACTTGCGATGTCTTGCCAAGGGGATATTGTGGTAGTAAAATTGTGATTTGATCTTTGGATTTTTTGAAAAAACGTTCATGGCTTCACCTATGTTCCGCAGATTAGTGTCAACGGCATCTATAGTTTTTCGATCACGAATAAATTGATCAAGCGTCAATCCTTTGGTGTATTCTTCGATTATTTGTATGTGAGAAACGATCTCTTCAAGATACAGTTTGTAATCAGAGAAATCGCGCGATTTTTTCATATGGGTATTTGCTTCTTTTAACACATTGTCCTTTATGATTGGATTTAGGTATTTCTTTGAAACTATGTCTACCTTTACTCCAAGTTTTCTTCTAAGAAACCTTTTGATTTTGTTAAGACCCACAACATCAGGGGCTTCGGAATATGTGACAAGCAGGTCTATATCGCTTTGTGGTGTCTGTTGATGCTTTGCGTAAGAACCAAAAATTTCGACGCTCTCAACATTGTATTTTTCTTTAAGAACAGGCTTTAGTTCCTCTAGCTGGTGTTTTGTTTCCTCAAGCGTCATCAAACACTCGTCACCTTACAACATGATTGGCTGTCTTGTTTGATAAATATTTTTACGTTGGGTAATGTTTTTATTGCTAAACCCTTGATGATTGCATAAAAACATATTTATTTCTTAGAGAACACCCTTTCCGTTCGAATGCTCCGGTAGTATAGTCCGGTCAAACCTTACTAAGGCTTCTTACTAAGGGACTAAGTATAGCGGCCTCTCGAGTCGCGGACCCGGGTCCAAATCCCGGCCGGAGCACCAAGCCCTCAACTTCTGGTGCCCTTCCCAGCGTTCTGCCTTTTAAAATCTCACGAAACCAATATAGCATGAGGGATATACACGACTATGCCAAACGGTTGGCAAGCGCCAAACGCCGAATCGCCCAACTCGAAAGCGCAGAGTTGCTCCTGAATTTTGTTGCCCACTTGGAAGCGCTTGGGCTTTCGACTGGCAGAGTAGCCAAGTACGCTAACCGTGCTTGCGCCCTCACTAAAGGCTGCCCCCACAACCCCAAAACCGCCACAAGAAGAGACATAGAAAAAGTCGTAGCATGGATAAACACTCAACCCTACAAAACAAACACCAAAAACGACCTGCGCCTAGTTCTCAAAAAACTAGTCCAGTACGCTAAAGTTGGAAGCTGCGATAAAACCGCCCCCACTCCACCCGAAACCTCATGGTTCAAAGTGAAAAACGGAAAAGACAAAGACTCCAGAGTCAAACCCGAATCCCTGATAACGCCTGAAGAGGTTAACGCGATGATTGGCGCTGCGCTGAACGAACGGGATAGAGCGTTGCTTTCTGTGATTTTTGAGGCTGCGCTTAGACCTGGCGAATTATTGACTATGATGGTTGGGAGCGTGGAATTCAAAGAAGACTACTGCATAATCACCGTTGACGGAAAGACTGGAATAAAACGGATACCGTTAGTCGTTTCGCATAGACCTCTGCTGGACTGGTTAGAAAAGCATCCGAATAGACGCGATTTAGATGCTCCCTTGTGGGCTTCGCTGGGCAACAACTCGAAAGGCAACTGAATCAACCTGACAGTGTTCGATGCAATTTCTGTGGGTTCATACTAGACAGACTGTTGGCTGAAGAGGTAGAGCATAAAGCCGCCGAAAGAGAGTTGGAAATCCAAAACAGGCTCCAAAGACTGGAACAAAAGATTACCTCACTCATTCACGGTCGAACTGAAACTCAGTCCTCACCCTCTTCTTCCTAAAACTATGTTCAGACGCAAAAACAATATGCACATGTTTATTTTGCTGCTATTTGGGCGGAATTTGCGAAGTTTGGTCTTAGGCACTCTTTTTGATACCTACAAGTTTCTCCTCGCAGCACTAAGCAAGTTTTGTCCTCTTTCTTGTTATTCTCGTCCAGTTCCTCTATTTTGGCAACGCATTTCCGAAGAAAGGAAATGCGTTCCTCTTCGCTATATTTGGGAAGACGATGATCTACTAACTCTTTTGTTAGCGTTTCATTAACAAGACGGATTGGTGAAAAATGTGAACCAAAGACATCCCCGTAAGGAATAGATTTCTCAAAAGGAAAAAGAAAAAGCTTACCTTTTAGTGCCCGCCTAATCTTATCTCCAGTTTTGATTCTTAGATCTTTTTCCCTCTCAATATAGCCGACAATGAAAGTCTTGTCTCGGTATTGTTTCTCCATACGGTTTCTGCAGGTTGTCACCAAAAATAGATACTTTTCATCAGAGTTGAGGTGAGCCACAATATTGCGTGCTCGACATTGTCTTATGTAGTTCTCTGCTCCTATTTCGATGTGAGGTTCTGGCTTGGGATCCTTACCCTGCGTATTGCTTACATCTCTAATCGGAAGGGTGGAATCCTGCGAATGATAGAAGTATTGTATCCTGCCTTTTTCTCTGAGCTCTTTTGCAGGTTGTTCTTCTTCAACAACAGTCCTTTCATGAATCCCAGAACCTGCATTTTGAACGTGACAAGGCATAATCCATACCTGCAAGGCTGTGGATTAATTGTTTGAATAGTCCTTAATCTTGTCAATCAGCTTATAAGGATTGTGACAAACCATTGTCCAGCGAAACCAAGGAGATCCAGCAGTTATTTCTTTTCCCGAAGCTGTAAGAACAATCTCTTTCAAGGAGCTCTTAAACTCCAAGGGCTCATCTATTTCATTCAAGGGAAACGCTTTTTGCAGCAACCTTGACCCGTGACCACCCTTAATCAAAAAGTCAACGCTAGGGTCCACCCTCTTTAAATGTGCATTATTTCCAAACCCACAAGACTTCAAGCCCATAATTTCCTCAACAGACAGGTTTCTACGATCATAAACATCTAATCCCATTAACCATCCAATAATGTACGACCCCCAACAGCTGCCACTCTGCAATGTTGCATAAAAGAAAAAGGCATCTTCTTTCCCCAGCTTCAGAATGCTCTTAACATCTCCGAATCCTCTCTTAATATGACCATAAGTGAAACCTTTAAACTCAGGATCAACATGAACTCTGAGGTTAGGAAACTTTACATTATGAAAGCCCAAATCAGCATAAGTCGGCACTTTTTCTGATGTTTCAGCCTCTTCAGGAATTGGCAAATACTCGAATGTTCCATTTTCAAAAATGCGTCCTCTACCATTCGGGCATGAACTGTTGGAACCCACGTTAATTAATACGCCTAACACGCTTTCACCCGAAATTACCTTTCGCAAGAGTCTGGACTTAAATTTTTGGTTTTGAGCTTAGTAAACTCGCTGAACTCATACAAGTAATGGATGGCGCTCTTCGCGCGGTCTTTATCACACGTAATTTGTAGATAAAGTTCATTTATGTCCACGAACTTCTTGAAATCGATTGTCAAATTGCCACGCATGAATTGAAACCATCCATTATCTGTCTTAGAGAGCGCATTCAGCAGATTATCCCACACTCGAACTCTGTGAATCCAAGCATTGTCCTGATTTCTTCAAGGGCAGCGTATCGATTAATGGGCAAATTCACAAACATAGCGGATTAACTCCTGATTACTACATCCCACTTCAAGACGTACCTTTCGATTCAAAGAGTTCTTTGGGAATTTTGTAGCCTTTCTTCAAGACCTTTCCCAAGTTCTCTTTACTCAAGTCAAAAATTACAAGCGTCTGCATATCTGTCCATCCATTGCCGGCTTCTTCAACAAGCTGCCCCCTTAGATTCCTTGCGGGCAGCTTATGCAGTCCAACTTTCTGCCTAATCATAATATGCTTATCGACGAAATCCTTTCTAGTGGCAACCACACACTCGCCATCAAAATCATCGCAAATCACTGCTACCACTTTATCTTTCATAGGCATCACCAGTCTGTGGTTGTTCGATAGTCTATTTAGAAATTGTGATATTTTTGCTGCACATTTCAATCGGGCTGAGCAAAGCCTTTGCCGTTAAACCTAAAAGGAAAAAGCTAGAATCAAAATTGTTTCTTTGCGGTCAAACTGACAAGAAGCTGCGGTCAAACACGGTCAAAAACGGACAAGACGACGGTCAACGGAGCAATTAAGCGGTCAAAAGCATGGAAAAAATGAGCAAAATTTTGCGGTCAAAACCTGATTTTTAGGTACACTTCGTGTATGTACTATACTAGTGGGGGCGCAAAAGTACACTTACTTTTGACCGCAGGCAACAGCAAACCGAAAAAACTACGCAGATGCGTAGGATTATCAATTACTCTGTCGAGTCAAAGGAAAACCTTATTTCAAGCCGCAAAGATGTATTCTCAAGGTGCCTCTAAATGTTGAAAAACAACAATTTGGATGAGGCAGACAGGAAGGGCACCGCAAGTAGCGGTCACATGCTCGGCCGGAGCACCAAACCTTGCATCTAATTCCTCAGTTTTCGCGGTGGCGCTACTTGTAGGCAAGCGTTGAACACTGTTCCTCTACGGTTCGGTTCAGCGTTAGTTCTGCCATATTTCGGCTGTAATCCATTATGCGTCTTGAACTGTCAAAAATCAGCCGCAGCAGCGAAGCGACGTTGGGATCTATTTTCTTGCTTGACATCAACATGACGAGTTCGTTTTCAAGCGGGACAAAGGAGTCGCATTTCGAAATCAGTTTCTCGGCCTCCTTGTAATCCCTCTTGAATAGTGCCTTGATTGCGTCGTCGTATGACTGCTGTGCCAGCGAACCGAAATCGACAAGCTGATTGTAGACTTCCTCGTCTATCGGCTCCTTCACGAAGAGGGTTTCGTGTTCGATGAGTTTCTGAAGCGAACCCAGATTGTTTATAATGTTTAAGGCGTTCTGAGCGATGCTTTCAATGTCGTTTACAGCTATGCGGTAGAGAAGGAATTCTTTGGGGGTCTTGAATCCGAATTCCCGATACAGGTTCCGCTCTATGCCATATTTTAGTTGCCGAACAACGTATAAGCCCAGCCTATTCACGTCGTTGTGGGCGCTGATCACGCTGTCAAACAGCGCTGTGCTTCGGTCTTTTAGCGCGGCGATGGCATCCCTGTTCGCGGACAAAGCCACAATCGCCATTCTCCTCACGGCTTTCTCGATGGGGAACTCTGAGTGTTTAATTAGGATTTGCAGGGTGATTTCATCCGAGGTTTCATCGATTATTTCTGAACCGAGGAAGCTGTCTCTGGCTAGGGCTTTTATTTCGTTCTTGTATTTGACGGTGTCCTGCGGGTTCTTTATGTGGACTCGAATGATGTCGGCGCCTATTGCATAAAGCGCTTTTATCATTCTCAGAGTGTATTGAACGGTTTCTTTGGGGTCGATGTTGACGTAGTATTCTTTTGGTTTAGCTGAGTTGCCTCGGCCTTCTTTTTCCTGGATTTTCCTAGGAACCAGCAGTAGGGTGGAGTCTGGTTCTATGTTGAACGCTATTTCGCTGCCTCGTTTTAATTCGAGGTCTTGTACCCATTCTTTGGGCAGGGATATTATGTATGAGCCTCTTCCTGTGCATTGAACTCGTCTATAGCCTAAGTCTTTTTCAGCCAAAACTCTCGCCTGATATATGTTTCATTTAGATTACATAGTTCATGAACTATCATATAAATGATTACCAACAAAGTTATATAGAATACATGCTATTTTAGTGGGCTAACTCTTACATGAAAGTGGTAAAAATGGCAGTAAACACTTGTAAAATAGTCATGGAACAGGGTAAACAGTCAACCACCAACAAGTGCGTTCTATGCACAAGCGACGTGGAACTGCACATTTTCATGCTCACTTGTCCACGCTAAACATGAAAATCGAGGTTAAAATTATGGTTAAAAGAATAGTTGCAAAACAAGAAAACTGCATGGGCTGCGGACTATGCGAAGTATACTGCACAGTCCAACACTCAAAATCAAAAGACATAATCAAAGCCTACAACAGCGAACGCCCAAAACCAATAAGCCGAGTAAGAGTCGAACGAAAAAAGCCAGTCTCATTCGCCATCCAATGCCGACACTGCGAAGACGCTCCTTGCGTAACCGCTTGCCTCTCAGGCGCAATGCAAAAAGATGAAAAAACGGGTCAAGTTACCCACAACAAGGAAAAATGCATGGGTTGCTGGACATGCATAATGGTTTGCCCCTACGGCGCCATCATCATGGATAAGGAAGGTCACGTGGTTACGAAATGCGACCTTTGCCAAGGCTTCGATGAGCCAGCTTGCGTTGCAAACTGTCCTAACGAGGCGTTGGTTTTCAAAGAGGTGAAACTTTAGATGGCAAAATACGTGATTGTTGGCGCTTCAGCAGCAGGCTTAGGCGCCGTTGAAGCCATAAGAGATGTTGACCCAGTTGGAACCATAACGGTGATTACTGAAGAAAACTGCTCTCACTACAGTCGCCCAATGATCAGCGACTTTGTCAGCGGCAAAGCAGACATGAAAAAAATCAATTGCCGAACAGACGATTTCTGGAAAGAAAACAATGTGGAAGCAATCATCGGCAAAAAAGTCACAGTCTTAAACTTCACCGAGAAGACTGTGCAACTTGAAAGCGGTGAAAAAATCTCCTATGAAAAGCTGCTGCTTGCAACGGGCGGCAAACCGTTCGTTCCGAAGACTGAGGGCTCAGAGAAAGACGGCGTATTCACGTTCACGACCATCGGTGACGCCCAACGGATCGCGGCTAAAATCGACGCTATACATGCTAAGGCGGCAGTCGTCATAGGCGGTGGGCTCATCGGCATAAGCGTGACTGAGGCGCTGCTTAAACGCGGCTTAAAGGTCACGATGGTTGAGTTGCAGGACAAGATTCTCAGCTTACTCTTAGACGCCAAAGGCTCAGATATAATGGAAGACGTTGTCAAAAAAGCAGGCGTCAACATCGACACTGGTCAGTCAGTCCAGAAAATCCTTGGCCGACCAGACAACGACGGCGCGGTAGGCGGAGTGCTCCTGACTAAGGGCGGCCAAGTTGCCTGCGACCTCGTCATCATGGCTATCGGCGTTGTTCCACGCATTGAACTGGTGACGGGGACAGCGGTGAAAACCAACAGGGGAATCGTGGTTGACAACATGATGCAGACAAGTGTACCTGACGTTTACGCCAGCGGCGACGTAGCTGAAGCCTACGACTTCGTCCTAAACCAGAATCGCCTGTTGCCCCTTTGGCCCCTCGCAGTTTTGGAGGGAAAAGTTGCAGGTTTCAACATGGCAGGCAAAAAAAGCACCTATGCAGGCGGCACTAACATGAGCAGCCTCAAGTACTTCGGCATCCCCGTCGTCTCCGTCGGCTTAGCTAACCCGAAAGAAGACCCAACATTGGAAGTGCTCGTCAAATTTGACCCCGAACACAACCTGTACAAAAAGTTGGTTCTCAGGAACAACGTTATCGTCGGCGTGACTCTCGTCAACTCGATTGAACGTGCAGGCATACTGTACTATCTGATGAAGAACACGGTAAACGTGAAGAAGTTCAAGCAGCAGCTTTTGGAAGACGACTTCAGCTGGGCAGCGCTCCCAGTTGCAATGCAGAAAAAAATGAGTGTGGTGCAATAAAATGAACCAGCAAGACAAAAAAATAATCAACCCATTCGGCGACGACAAGGACTTCTCAGGATGCGCCATCTTCGCCATGATGAACACAGAAGGCAAACATTTCAGCTCAAAAGACCCTGTACGTGCCATAAAGAACATGCATGACCGCGGCAACGGCTTAGGCGGCGGCTTCGCAGTCTACGGCATATACCCAGACTTCAAAGATTACTATGCGTTCCACATAATGTACCTGAGCAGAGACGCGAAAGAACAAACCAACCGCATAATCGCCTCCAAATTTGAAATGATCTATGACGAAGAAATGCAGACTAAACCCGCTGACGTCCACAATCCACCGCTGGTTTGGCGCTACTTCGTTCAACCCAAAAAGACCAGACCTGAAAACCAAACCGAAGAAGACTACGTAATGGAAGCTGTCATGCGCATTAACACGGAAACGGGAAAGGCGTTTGTCTTCTCAAGCGGCAAAGACATGGGTGTATTCAAAGGCGTCGGCTTCCCTGAAGACGTCGCAGACTTCTTCTGCCTTGAAGATTACCAAGGATACCTCTGGTCATGTCACAGCAGGTTTCCCACGAACACTCCTGGCTGGTGGGGAGGAGCACACCCATTCAACATACTGGATTGGACAGTGATTCATAACGGTGAACTCTCATCCTACGGCATAAACCGACGTTACCTGGAAATGTACGGTTACAAATGCACCATGCAAACAGACACTGAAGTGTTGGCGTACGCGGTAGATTTGCTTATGCGAAGACAAAACCTGCCGATCGAACTTGTAGCCCAAATCCTTGCTGCGCCACTGTGGGATGAAATCGACCAGATGGAACCCAAAAAAGCGCAGCTCCTAAGAGCCCTGCGTCAAACCTACGGTAGCCTACTAATGAACGGACCATTCAGCATAGTCGTCGCTCACCACGGCGAGATGATAGGGTTAACCGACAGAATCAAGCTTCGACCACTCGTAGCTGGCACAAACGGCGACTACACCTATCTGTCGTCAGAAGAATCAGCCATGCGTTTGGTTTCGCCGCAGCTTGATAAGTTCTGGGCTCCCAGAGGCGGAGAACCAGTCGTGTGTCAACTCAAAAACAGCAAAAGCCGAACGGTTGAAGTTTTGAAAGGAGGGCAAACTCAATGAAAACTTACGTAATTCCCGAGTACATAGTTGAACGGGACCAAAACCGATGCATAAGATGCAAGGTATGTGTTAACCAATGCACCTACGACACACACTTCTACGATGAGGAAACAGACACGGTTTGCAGCAAAGAGGAAAACTGCGTTAACTGCCAACGCTGCGTAACCTTCTGCCCGACACACGCCATAACGATAAGAAGGAACCCGAATGCTAACCGAGAGAACGCCAACTGGACGTTTGAAGCCATACGAGACGTCAAGAAGCAGGCTGAAACCGGCGCAGTAATCCTCACAGGCATGGGCAACGACAAACCCTACTACAGTTACTGGGACCGCTTGCTCCTGAACGCGAGCCAAGTCACGAATCCGTCGATTGATCCCCTACGCGAACCGATGGAGATAAGAACGTATCTCGGCGCGAAGCCTGACAAGCTGGAGTTGGGAACCGAAAACGGCGACGTAGTCCTCAAGACCCAGCTTACTCCGCAGCTTCGCCTCGACACTCCAATAATGTTTTCAGCCATGTCTTACGGCGCCATAAGCCTAAACGTGCATGAATCCCTTGCGAGGGCAGCCACTGAATGCGGCACATACTTTAACACTGGAGAAGGCGGCTTAGACCAAAGCCTCTACAAGTACGGCGCCCACGCCATCGTCCAAGTCGCTTCGGGACGGTTCGGCGTCCACCCCAAATATCTTAACGCGGGCGCAGCTGTGGAAATCAAGATCGGTCAAGGCGCAAAACCAGGCATAGGCGGACATTTACCAGGCGAAAAAGTAACCGAAGACGTAGCCAGAACACGCATGATTCCAACGGGAACCGACGCGCTGTCTCCTTACCCTCAACACGACATCTACTCAATCGAGGACCTACGCCAACTGATCTACGCGCTGAAAGAAGCCACAAACTACACAAAGCCAATTTCAGTCAAAATCGCCGCCGTTCACAACTCAGCGGCAATCGCCAGCGGCATGGTTCGCGCTGGAGCAGACATCATTGCTCTTGATGGCGTCAGAGGCGCAACTGGCGCAGCACCCAAAATCATCAGAGACAACGTGGGCATACCCATCGAATTAGCCATCGCGCAGGTTGACCAGCGTCTCCGCGAAGAAGGCATCCGTAACCGGGCATCCGTGGTTGCGGCAGGCGGCTTCAGAAGCAGCGCTGACGTGTTCAAAGCCATAGCGCTCGGTGCAGACGCAGTGTACATTGCAACTGCAGCTTTGATAGCTATGGGCTGCAGTGTCTGCCAACGCTGCCACACAGGCAAATGCCCCTGGGGTATCGCTACAAGCGACCCGTGGATTAGCAAACGCATCAACCCCGACATCGCATCCAAACGGCTCGTTAACCTGCTTAACAGCTGGAGCGTCGAAATCAAAGACATGATGGGCGGAATGGGAATAAACGCCATCGAAAGCCTACGAGGCAACCGACTTGCACTCAGAGGCGTCGGGTTAAGCCGTACTGAACTGAAGATTTTAGGCGTGAAAATGGCTGGAGAGTAAAAGCATGCTTGAACAAAAACCTAAAGTGGAAATTGACGCAAAATACCTTCAATGCATAAGACAAGAAGGTAAAGTGCTAAGAATCGACGCTGAAGGAGTCTACTACAAAGAATTAAACGCCCTGCTTAGACAGGCCATCCGCACTGATGTGGAAAGAATAGAGATACATAACGTCTGCGGGCAACGTTACATCGGCACCGACCTTGACACAAACATGCAAATCGACGTTTATGGAACCCCGGGAAACGACCTTGGCGCCTTCATGAACGGACCCAAACTGGTGATTCACGGGAACGGGCAGGATGGTTCAGGCAACACTATGAACGAGGGACAAATCATCATCCACGGCCACGCTGGAGACGTCACGGGAAACTCGATGAGGGGCGGAAAAATCTTTGTCCGAGACTACGTCGGCTACAGAGTAGGCATACACATGAAGGAGTACCAACGCAAAATCTCCCAAATAGTCATTGGACACACGGCAGGCGACTTTTTGGCGGAGTACATGGCGGGCGGAGTAATGGTCATTTTAGGCTTGAACCTTAAAGAAGGCGAAAAATGCCAAGCTAGATTCGTCGGGACAGGAATGCATGGCGGAGTCATCTATGAACGCGGCGAAATCCTCGAGCCAGTGAACGGAACTAAAACGTTGGATGCTGGAAAACGTGACCTAAAAACGATTGAAGCCCTCGTCAAAGAGTACTGTAGCCACTTCGGCGCTGACCCAAACCAAATCATGGCGCACCAATTCAAGAAGATACTGCCAGTCTCAAAGAGACCCTACGAGAAACTATTTTCCCACTAAACTTTTTTACAAAACGTTGTTTTTTCTTATTAAGCCACTTCTATTTCGCTAGTTCTCTTTGCCGCCTAGATCGATTCCCATGTTCTTAACAAGCCGCTCCAAATCCTCTTTGCTCATCCACTCAGTCTGCAGGTAACTGCGGATTCGCTCGCCGCTTAAACCCAGCCGCTGAGCTTCCTTCACCGCGTAGCGGTAGGCTTCGACTTCAGTGGGTCTGTCCACGTATTCGTAGCGGGGATCAAACAGTTCCTTCCCGTCCAAATGCTGCTTGACATGGCACAGTTCATGGACAACATCTAGGTAAATGTCGGTTTTGTCGCCGCTGTTCAGGTAACTCTTGTTAACCATTAAGTGTCCGTCGTTGTCGTTGACTCCCATGTACCCGAACCAGGTGAATTCGACCTTGAAGTTCTTGAGCACTTCATCGGTAGCGTCGCCGAAAATTCCGCGGACAGCCTCTGATTTTTCGAACCCCTTAAAATAATCCAGAAACATCCCAGTTGAAGTCCCCAAACGTAGCACCCTCATGAGCCGCAGCTTTCTCGTTATCCTGAACATGGTCCAAGTGAAGTACTCCATCCATGAAGCCATTTAGGTGCCTCTTCTTCCCAATATGCAGATGCAGTATTTGAACGCTGACAAGATCAAGCAGAGCGCTTGAGTGCGGCAACAGAAACCAATGTAACAAACTGACAAATCTTGAGGATAAAATTCTTAAACTAAACAGCAGAGAAGAAAAGGGCGTGAAACGATGAAGCCGAAAGAAGCAAGAACCCGAATGGAGATGGCTAATGAATTCTACAATTTCCTGTTCTCTCAAGTTGTAAAGTTGGAGCTCAAGCTGCCGGAATCAATCACACAAGACATGTTCAACAGCCTCAACAGCTAACCGCTTAGGTGCAAGTTTTTTTTGTGTCGGCTTCTGTCAGCCGCCCATGAAGTCGGTCAAGGTCAAGTTTTCGGATGGAAGCTCCGCGGTGCCAAGGATAAAGGATGGGTGTTTCTCCAACGTTACTTCCCGCGTGTACGTGGTTTTGCTGAAGGATAAAACCGTGTTTGCTTTGGCGCAGGTTATTTCTTGAAATAAAGCGTTTCTTCGGCTCTCAGAGTAGGGGAGGTAAGTTGCGACGACGACTATTTGGTGTTTTCGGGCGAAGCTTGAAAGGTAACTGACGATTTGGCTGTAAACCCTCTGTGCTTCTTCATGTGGGACGTCGTTGTCTAAGAAGAACCCGGCTATGTCGGAAATCACCACGAGTTTGGCATCGTATTTTTTCACGGTTTCTTCAAGTTTATCAAGTATAAGGGAAGTCAGCTGGTAAGCGGTGAATGCTCTTGAGATAAAGACGTGTTCAAGCACTTCCCGCGGGTTAAGCTGGTGAAGCTGGGCTAAACGGGCAATCTTGTACAGCCTAAACGTGTTTCCGCCGTCGATGAAGACAACGTTGCTTCCTAAGCCGCCAAGCTGCGTTGGCAACTGCGCTCGGATGCAAAGTAGAGAAGTCAACGAAATAACTGACGGTGACCCGTAAAGAACCGCGAAGTCGCCTGGAGCGAACCCTGGAAAAAGATCATCTACACCTTGCATGTTTAAAGAAAACAGCGGCTGCGCCATAGTAGGCTTCGCCATTAGATTTTGCATCATTCCACTTTTGCACTCCTATCCATGGACGGCACTACGGTGTTTAACCCTTTTTAAAGCATCGTCCAAACGACATTTGGGCACAGGGGAGGGTAGACTGAAAGTGAAAAAGGAAGAACCGTAAAGTTTAGGCTTTCTGCTGTTTGCGTGCCTCTTTTTGTTCCCGCAGGATTTGGGAGGCGATAGTCATCAAGAAAATCATCGAGAACACGATTGCGACAATGCTTACCTTGTACATGATGCTCATGTTAATGTACAGAACCGCAAAAACAGACACAAGCATCAGGGCTAAGATGAACGCTTCCTGAATGGTGCCGAACACTTTAGAAGTCCCAAAACTCATAATCTAACACCAACGTTTCCAGAGTCCATGCACAAGCGTGCAATATTAATTTTCTGCCTGCGCTTAACCCAAAATCAGCTTCAAAACAACAGCTGCTGTCACCGCCTAAAATTCAGATTTATATACGTGACACTTCAGAAGGAGATACTAAACATTGCCAGAAACAGCGCCCCAGGCATGGACAAATGATTGACAGCGAAAATCCGAAAGGAAATATTGGTAATCGTATTAGACCCGAACAGGCAAATCGAAAAACCGTTGTTTCAATGAATCATCTTCGCAAGCACTACGGTGCGACAGTCGCCGTCGATGACGTCTCGTTCTCGATTGCTGAAGGCGAAATCTTCGGCATCATAGGACCCAACGGGGCAGGCAAGACCACGATGGTTGAATGCATTTCTGGGCTGAGGGTTCCCGATGCAGGCTCCGTAACCGTTTACGGATTAAACCCAATCGAACACCGCGATAAGCTCCGAAGGATTGTTGGGGTCCAGCTTCAGGAGAGCTCTCTGCCGCCTCGCATCAAGGTTGGGGAAGCCGTCGAGCTTTTCACCTCGTTCTATACTCATCCAGTTGACTCAAAAAGCCTGCTTGAATCACTTGACATCTACGGGAAACGCAACGCCCTGTTCAAACAGCTGTCTGGCGGACAGAAGCAGAAGCTTTCGATCGCTCTTGCACTCATCGGAAACCCGAAGGTTGCCATTCTGGACGAGTTGACCACCGGGTTGGACCCTGATGCAAGGCGTGAAACTTGGGCGCTAATAGAACGGATCAGAGACAGCGGAGTCACAGTTGTCTTAGTGACTCATTACATGGATGAAGCTGAAAGGCTCTGCGACCGCGTGGCTTTGATAGACCATGGACGGGCAATCGCGCTCGACACCCCTGCGGCTCTAGCAGCGAAAGAGGGCGGACTCATTCACATGCAGTTCCTGCCATCTAAGCCAGTCGATGATAAAGTTCTGGCGTCGTTACCAGGAGTTAACCGCGTCGAGCATAGGGGAGACCGAATCATCATCGACGGCTCAGGCGACGTAATGACCAGTGTGCTCTACGCACTGCTGCAGGCTGGTGTGCGAGTTTCGGACATCCAAGTCAAAAGCGGCAACCTAGAAGATGCATTCGTTAGACTCACCAAGGCAGAAGAAAAAATAGGTGAGGTCCCGAAATGAGCAGCAAAGAATCCGAAGTGACAGAGCAAAAATCCGCCAAGGCATTCTTGGAGCTAGTTAAGATTGAAGGTAACCTCGCGTTGAGGGAGCCAACGGGCATAGCGTTCGGGATAGGGTTTCCTATTATTCTGCTAATAATATTTGGCAGTATTCCAGCCTTTGGAAAGCCACTTGCCGGCACATCGTTGACAGTTTTCCAGATTTACATTCCGATTCTCATGGTGACCACGCTGATAATGATTGGGATGCTGGGCTTGCCTATTCCGATTGTGCGCAACCGTGAAATCGGCTGGCTAAGGCGAGTCTCCACCACACCAATGGCGCCGAGCAGGCTGTTGGCTGCTCAGGTGACAATCAACCTTATCGTCGCTGCAATAGCCTTCACAATACTTGGAGTTGGAAGCGTCGTGGTCTTCGGTGTGAAGTTTGCTTTTGAGATTCCGGGTTTTGCTCTCTCGTTGGTGCTTGCGACGACCGCTATGTTTTCGTTAGGGCTTCTTATCGCTGCGGTTGCGCCTTCTCAAGGAGCCGCCAGCGGCATGGAGATGGGTCTACTTTACCCGTTGCTGTTCTTCGCGGGAATTTATGTTCCCATGCAGGTTCTTCCCAGCTCTTTGCAAACGATAAGCGAATTCACCCCTGTTGGGGCTGCGGTGAAGGCACTTGACAGCTCGATGACTGGGTCATTTCCAGCTGTTGCGCCGTTGCTTGTTATGGCTGCTTACACGATTCTCTTCAGTTTCCTCGCAGTCCGCTACTTCCGATGGGAATAACCCTGCCGACGATGCGGCAAATCTTGGGGTCACATGAAAGCCTGATTGCATATTCGACAAAACATTAATCTTTAATCTGCATAATCCTTAAGGCGTGAGGAGAAGCTGACTTGCCAATCTTACCCATAGACACAGGCAGATACGGCACGCCTGAAATGCTGAAAATCTTCCAGGAAGAAACCCGCATCCAAAAGCTGCTTGATGTTGAAGCCGCCCTGGCTTTAGCGCACGCTGAAGTAGGCAACATTCCAAAGAAGGATGCGGAAAAAATCACCACCATGGCTTCCACCAAATACGTGAAAGTTGACCGCGTGAAAGCTATTGAAAAAGAAATAAAGCATGACGTCGCCTCGCTGGTTCGGGCTCTAGCCGAGGTTTGCGGGTCAAGCGGCGGCTACGTGCATTTCGGAGCGACAAGCTACGACATCGTTGACACGGCTAACGCGTTGCAGTTGAAAGACGCGATGGCTCTTGTCGAGAAGAGGCTTTTAGATTTGAAGTTGACCCTGCAGAAGCAGGCTGGTCAGCATAAGGAAACGGTGATGATTGGCAGAACCCACGGGCAACATGCCTTGCCGATTACTCTGGGTTTCAAGTTCGCGGTTTGGGGCTACGAAATCGACAGGCATATTGAACGCATAAACGAGTGCAAGAGCCGCGTTTTAGTCGGCAAAATAAGCGGCGCAGTCGGCACCCAAGCGGGTTTAGGCGAACACGCAGAGCAAATCCAAGACCTTGTCATGAAACGGGTAGGTCTTCGCCCCGCTGAGATTTCAACCCAGATTGTGCAAAGAGACCGCTACGCCGAACTCATTTGCATTTACGCCATGGTTGCTTCTTCGCTTGAAAATTTCGCAACTGAAATCCGTGAGCTGCAAAGACCAGAAATCGGCGAGCTTGCAGAAGCGTTTGAAGCCAGCAAACAGGTTGGCAGCTCCACCATGCCCCACAAGCAGAACCCAGAGACATGCGAACGCGTCTGCGGTTTAGCGCGAATCGTCCGAAGCCTCACATCGCCATCGCTGGAAAACATGGTGACTTGGCATGAAAGAGATCTTACGCAGTCGTCGGCTGAACGGTTCATTTTTCCTGAGTCAAACATTCTGCTCGACTACATGCTTAGCTTGATGTGCGATGTCGTCGCCAATCTGAAAGTTGACAAGGAACGAATGCTACAGAACCTGAGTCTAACCCAAGGACGGACAATGTCCGAAGCGGTAATGATTGCTTTAGCAAAGAAGGGCGTGGACAGGCAAGAAGCCCACGAGATGCTCCGCAAACTAACGATTACAAGTGCAGCTGAGAAAAAACCCTTCAAACAAATCCTGATGCAAGACAAATTTGTAAGCGGCAAACTTTCAGAAACGGAAATTGACGAGGCACTGAACCCGAAGAACTATTTAGGCACGGCTGTTAAGCAAGCGGAAAAGTTCGCAAAAAGCTAAAAATCGGACAGGGCTCGCTGCCTATATTCCTGTTCGTTGCTGAGTTTTTCCCAAGTGTCCTTTTTCACGAAGCCGCCGACCTGCTCCTTAATCTTCTTGGCAAGCCTTGGACCCATAAGCGGCAGATTACTTAATTCCTCCATTGAGGCGCCTTTTACGTCTTCGATGGTTTGGTAGCCAGCGTTGAACATTATGCGTCCGCGGACTCTGCCGACACCTTCAAGCCGAACCAGCGGCAGCAGTTCCTTCTTTATCCCTTTAGAAACCCGTTCAACCAGCTCGCTTGTTAAGGGGCGTAGCTCTTTGCATCCGAACAGCCCTGCCAATTCATCTGTGGCGTGAAGAAGCCACTTCGCGTTCTCAATCGTGCGGTACAAGTCGCCTGGCTGAACATTGAATTGTCGAATCAGGTTTTCCTCGCTGACCTCTTCAACCCAACTCTGCATCACAAAGGCGGTTTTGATTTCGCCCAAAAACTCTTCAAAAGCAAAGCGGTCATCCCACTCGTTCGGGACTTCAGTGAACAGTTCGTCGCGATGCTTCTCCAACTCAAGCGCCAGCGGGTCAATTTCCCGCGCATAGGGACGCATAACTGGACCCATGTCAGGCATATGAGAAATCAGGTGCAGTAGGCCAAAATCGGCTGCTTCCTTGGGTTTTCTCTTGAGGGCTTCACGGATAACAACGCCCGAGACAGGGTCAATGTAGAGTTCGCTTACCCGTTTGCCGAACATTGTAGCGTAGATTTCGTCTCCGTCTACAGCGATCATTTCCTCTTCGTAGAGGTACTTGAGGATTTTGCCGATGATGCTCTTGATTGATTTGACGTCGTACTGGTAGGCGTAGAAGGTTTTGCCGAAGAACTCGTAAATCCCGTTCTCCGTGTGAGCGAAATCCGACGCGACCGTTGACAGTACGTGTCCACGCATGATTTTTTCGACCGCCAACCTGCTCCAAATCCGTTCGGGTTTGGCTAAGACGTAGCCTTCCATGAGGTAGTCTGCTTCGTCCGAAGTTTTGGCGAGTAGGATTGATTCGCCTACCTTGTCGTATTTGGGTCGTCCAGCCCTGCCCGCCATCTGTTTGTACTCCAAAACGCTAATCGGGTAGTTGCCGTAGCCTGGCTCAAAACGCCTGTAATCCTGAATAATAACCGTTCGTGCAGGAAGGTTGACGCCAAAAGCCAAAGTCGGGGTCGCTGTTAAAACCTTGATTTTGCCTTCCTTAAACGAGTCCTCAACTAGCTTACGGTGAGCGCCTGCTAACCCTGCATGGTGAAAAGCGGTTCCGCATCGGACAAGTTCAGCTAAGGTGTCGCTGATTTGCGTTCGCTCCCCTGCGTTGAGGATTTTTTCTGCTTCATGCTCCAGCGACCGCTTCAAAGGTTTAGAGAGGACGTCGCCCGTGTGCTGAGCGATGGTTTTGGCGGCTGAAACCGCGTTTTTACGTGTTGAAGCAAAAACCAAGGCTTGACCGCCAGTCTTCAACGTGTTTAAGACGAGGTTGATGGTCGGTATATGAGTTTTCCGCTCGATTCTTTTTGCGTCGCCGTCTTTGAACTGGATTTCATCGTGCAGAAGCACACCTTCCTTCAGGCTGACGGGTCGCCATTCGGTAACAATAAACTTGGCGTTTAACCAGCCCGCTATTTCGTCAACGTTGTTTATGGTAGCGCTGAGCGCAAGGATTTGGATGTCGGGGTTAACTTGCAGCAGCCTAGCCAAAACGATTTCAAGAGTTGGACCACGGCCTGCGTCGTTGAGGAGGTGAACTTCGTCGGCTACGACAAGAGAGATTTCATCCATCCATTTGGCGCGGTGCCGAAGAAGAGAATCAGCCTTCTCGTTAGTGGTGACGATTATGTCGTAACGTTCGAGCCAGTTGTCGGCGGTGTCAAAGTCGCCAGTGCTGATGCCGACGGAGACTTTTCTGCCGTCTTGCTTGCGGATCGTGGTGTATTTTCCGAATTCTTCGAATTTTTCGCTTGCCAAGGCTCGAAGCGGCGAGAGATAGATTACTTTGCCGTTTTTTTCCAGCACGTGCTTGAGCGCGCAGAGTTCAGCAATCAACGTTTTTCCAGACGCAGTCGGGCTGGCTAACACGATGTTTTGACCTTCCAACACTCCTGCCCGTACGGTGTCTTCCTGAGGCGGAAAAAGCTCCGCAATCCCCATATTCTGCAGGATTTCCTTTACTTCGTCTGGAACGGGCAACTCTGAAATTTTCAATTTTGAACTCGCCATTCAAACAGTTTATTGAATTTGCTAGTTTAATAGTGTTAGCGGTGCTGTGCAATGTTTTTCAGCTACGTTTTTCTATTTGATTAGGATACTAGCAAGTGACGAGTTATCTAACCCCTTTAGTCAGGTAGGATACTGTATGGTTGAAAATGTGAAAGAACTCCTCAAACTGCATGAAGGCATAACACACGAGGTCTACTTGGACAACGAAAACTCAAGCATTGTCCCACAAGAAATCGTTGATGAGATGCTGCCTTACTTTAACAAGAAAGCCTGCGGTAACCCGACGCTTACTCACAAGCCCGGCTGGGAAGCATTTGAGGTCATAATGAACTGTTTCGAGAAAATCAGCAAGTCAATCGGCGCCAAAAACCTTGAAGACATCACCTTCACCCCAGGCGAAACGGAAGCGAACAACCTTGCAATAATGGGCTCATGCTTCGCGCAGAAAGGCAAGGGCAAAAAAATAGTCATCTCAGAAATTGAACCCATCAACGTTTTGCAGGTTGCTGAAATGATGCAGAAGTTCGGGTTCACAATGCAGAAGGTCCCCGTTGACCGTGAAGGCTTCATAAACCTAGAGAAGCTCAAAGAAGCAGTTGACAGCGAAACCGTTCTTGTAAGCGTTTCAGCCGTTAACAACGAGATTGGTACGGTGCAGCCGATCAAAGAAGCAGTTGACATCGTTAAGGCTAAGAACCATGAGACGCTCTTTCACACAGACGCCTCCGACGCCTACGGCAGAATACCCTTTAACGTGCAAGACTTAAACGTTGATTTGGCAACGCTTAGCAGTTTCAAGATTTTGGGTCCGCGCGGAATGGGAGCAATGTACCTTCGAGACGGCTTAAACATGGAGCGCATTCTTGAGGGGCAAATAGGCACGCAGAAACTCTGGCCAGGAGTCGAAAACACCCCCTTAATCGTCGGCTTCACAAAAGCCTGCGAGTTGGCAACCCAGAACTTCGAAGCAAACGTAGCCAAGATGCGTGCCCTCCGCGACAAACTTGTTGACGGCATATTCGCAGAACTCGACGACCTGCGCTTTAACGGTCCCAAAGGCGATAAGCGAGCGCCAGACAACGCCAACATCAGCATACTGCGGGCTGAAGGCGAAGCGTTAACTATCGAGTTAAGCTTGAAAGGCGTTTACGTTTCCAGCGGCAGCGCCTGCAGCCGAAGACTGCTTCAGCCTAGTCACGTTCTCGTCGCCATCGGACGCAGGTTCAGCGAAGCACACGGCAGTATCCTTATGAAAACCACGCGGTACCAGTCAGAAGACGATATAGATTACGTTTTAAAGGTCTTGCCGCCATCAGTTAACCGTATTCGAGGGATAGTTGGCTCGACAGGAGTTGATTAAATGTCGCGTATACCGTTACCTTACAACCCGAAAGTTATGGATTTATTCAGGAACCCTAAGAACCTTGGAAAAATGGATGATGCCACGGTTGTGGCGGTGGCTGGGAACCCAGCTTGCGGAGACATGATAACCTTCTACTTGAAAATAACCGACAAAGATATCATTGAGAAGGCAAGTTTCGAAAGCTACGGCTGCGCCGCAAACATCGCCACCTCCAGCATCGTCACGGAAATGATTAAGGGCTTAAGCCTTGAACAAGCATGGGAAAACATAACTTGGAAGAAAGTCACGGAGGAAATCGGCGGCTTACCCAGCGTCAAATTCCACTGCGGAGTCCTCGCCGTCGGCGCACTGAAACGTGCAATAAGGCAATACTTCAAAGAAAAAGGTGCTGCCGCGCCCAGTTGGTTGCCAGCGGAACACACTTTTGAAGAAAAACAAGCGTTGGAAGAAGAAGAGCTCGCGAAGCTGCTGTCCAAAAGGCTTAAGACGGAAGAAAAGGCAGAGAAGTAAACGTGGACATACAAGCGATTCGACAGGATTTCCCGATACTCAAACGCAAGATCAACAACTACCCCTTAATTTATTTTGATAACGCTGCAACCACTCAGAAACCCCGCCAAGTAATGGCCGCTGAAACCGACTTTTACGAAAACCACAACGGCAACATCCACCGTGCAGTCCACACGTTATCGTTGGAAGCCACCGACCTTTACGAGAAGTCACGGGAAACAATCACAAAATTCATAAACGCAAAAGAATCCTCAGAGGTTGTTTTTGTTCGGGGCACAACTGAAGCCATCAACTTGGTCGCGTACTCTTGGGGGCTAAGCAACCTGGGCAAAGGCGACGAGGTGCTGGTTTCCCTGATGGAGCACCACAGCAACATTGTGCCTTGGGAAATCACCGCCAAACTCAAAGGCTTCACCATCAAATACGCCAACGTGAAACCCGACGGCACCCTTGACTACGACGATTTTGAAGGCAAATTCTCCAAAAAAACCAAAATTGCCTGTTTGAGCCACGTTTCAAACGTCACAGGAGTAATCAACGATGTTAAACGCGTCGCGAAGGCTGCCCACGACAACGGCTCTTTGATGCTTGTGGACGGGGCGCAATCTGTGCCTCATTTGACCGTTGACGTTCAGGATTTGGATGTTGATTTTCTGGCTTTTTCAGGGCACAAAATGCTTGGTCCCACAGGGATAGGCGTGTTTTACGGGAAGAAGGCTTTGCTTGAAGCTATGCCGCCTTTCCAAGGTGGAGGCGAAATGATTAAGGAAGTTGAGTTCAGCAAAGGCGGCGGCTGCAACATAACGTTGAATGAGTTGCCGTGGAAGTTTGAAGCGGGAACACCGAACATCTGCGGCGCCATCGGCTTAGGCGAAGCCGTGAAGTACCTTCAAACCTTGGGCATGGAGAACGTGCAAAGCCACGAGAAAGACTTGACCCGATACGCCTTTGAACGCATGAAAGAATGCGGCAAAATCACAATCCACGGCTCCAGCGACCTATCCAAAAGATGCGGCATAATATCCTTCAGCGTGCAAGGCTTATCATCACATGACGTCGCCCTAATCTGCGACAACTACGGCATAATGATAAGAAGCGGCTACCACTGCGCCCAGCCTCTGCACCAAGAGGTGCTGAAACTTCACTCTTCTGCTAGGGCGAGCTTTTACATTTACAACACACGTGAAGAAATCGACCGTTTCGTTGAGGTCTTAAAGGAGATTGAGCAGCTTTAATGCCGACCCTTGACGATTACGTGGCTCGGCTGGAAGGCACATGCGGCGCAGAAAAAGACGTCATCGTGTTCTTCAAGTACGAAAAGAAAGATGAAGCCATCGCCAACATCCTAAAGAAAGCCACCGTAAACAACAAGATCGCAGGGATAATTTTTGAGTTGACGTATGAGAACTTTTCTTTCAGGCTGTACACCAGCGGGAAAGCCATTTTCCGCAGCGTCAAGAACAGGGAAGAACTCAATGCTCTCCTAGCCAAACTTCTGCTTTAGTCTGTGGGTTCTGTTTTTCCGCTTGCGTGGGCTTTTGAACGTGCCCTGTGTCTGCTGACCCAGCTCATGACTGGCATAAGGGGACCTTTCAAAGATTGGGGCAATGCATCCTTAAGCTCCCTTTGTAAGCCCAAGCGCACATCAACTTTGCCTTTCCATGTTAGAGGTACATAGTAACGTGTTAGAGGATACTTGGCGAATCCGTTGCTTTCTTTGAACTTGTCAAGCGAGGGATGATTTCCTATTCGTCCATACATAAGCCACCGCTGGCCTTTGGATGAGCAGACTTCGACAGCCTTGGCAAGAAGCGCATTGTTCAACGCTTTGTCCCAGTGCTTCATCATCGACAGTATCTGAGAAATAATCACGATGTCTTCGCCGTAGAGTATCTGGATAAAACCGACCAGTTCATCGTTCAGGTAGGCGCCGATGAATGTCGAGTTTTCCTTGGATGCGTACATATTGCCAGCTACAGTTGCGAGCGGCTCGCCGTAGTGGGGAAAAGCTCTCTCTTGTCTCACAGGCGTCTCATTGTAGATTTTCCATATGCCTTCAGCAAGTTTGTCGCTGGGCTCCACAACCGCCACTCTTACGCCGCTTTTCTCCGCTCTGCGAACCATGTTGCGCGTTTTCTTGCCGACGTTGCTCCACCAACCGTCATAGTTTTCTATTTGAAGCATCGCAACGTTATCTTCCGTTTTCACCCAATCGCTCGGCGGGTTATCGACTGGAGAAACCCATTTTCTTTCCAGAAACGTAAAAATGTCTACGCCTCTATCGCGGAGTTTTTCGAGGAAGTCACCTTTCGGATAAGCATCTCGCTCGTACTCCGAGGCACAAGAGGCAACTTTGGCAAAGGCTCTCTTGCTGGTTCTTAAGGCATCAAGCTCTTTATCAACTCCCAGAAAACTCTTCAGCACCTGATAGTATGGTCCGCGCGTTTTTCCTTTCTTGAAGAGCCATTCAGGGTGAATTGACCACGTGACCTCTTTGCCTGCCCATCTTTGAAGGGTCTCCATCATACCCTTGTAGCTACGCTTTCGGCTAAGGAGATCCAGCTGAAACGTAGGATTATTGGCAGGATCAACGGGAAGAATTTTTACTGGAAAGTCTTCGGGAATTTTTGCCTGCTTCTGTCCGAATTTTCGTCCCCACAGCAACTGGGCAATATGCGATTCGGTTCCGTGAATAGTGTAGTAGTTTACTGTGCGGTTAGTTTCGTTTTCTAAAATCTTCCATTCCCTGTAGGGGTTGGTTGCAACGTGCAACCCGACTTCGTGCCTACTGGGGTTGAGCAGACCGAGAAACTTCTCGTCCGGAATCGTGTAGGGGGTAAAAAACCAGTAAGCCATAACTTCTTCGGGCGACTCGTTGATCATTTTAGCGATAATTCGGGCGTTTTTCAGGTAATTGACGCTTTTTCTTTTTTTGATTCGAAAGCCCACGTACAGAAAGCTTTTAGCCCTCGATGGGTAGGGATAGTCAACGTCAATTCTTAGCTTTATCATTGTTTATTCATTTGCCTTAAGTTGAAATGCAGTTTTGGTTATAAACCCTCTGCCAACGACTGAATGCCCGAGTTGGCACGGCTTCAAACACCAACTATTCCGGCGCTATCTGATCAGCTGACCAGCTTTTGTATGTGCGACCAAATATTGTTTTGGAAGCTTTGAGGATCGAGGGCTGAAATCTTGCTCCACAGTTCGCTGCGCTTCTTTTGCCAATTCAGGCTTTCCTCAGTTGATTCCATGCATTTAACAATTTTATCCTTTAAATCCTCGTAGTTTTCCCATCTGAACTCTTCTGGGATAAACTCTCTCATTCCGCCGCTGTTGTGGGTTAACGTTACGCATCCGCTTGCTACACCTTCGACGGGTGCAATGCCGAAGTGTTCGCCTATCATCAGATGAGCGTAAACCCGTGAATCATGGTAAAGGTCAATCAGGTCTGACGTCGGCAGGTTCGTTCTTAAAGTGTAATTTTGAGGCAAGTTTTCGGAGAATCTGTCGAACCAGCTTTTCTCGTCTTTGATTAATGCTCCAGCGCTCACGAATTCGTAGGAAGACAAATCAGAGGCCAACTTCTTCATGGTTTCATGATTTTTTATTGGAGCGAAGCGAGCGACGTAAACCACTCTTTTGCGTCTTTCAGATAAGGGCTTGTCACACCAGAAAGCATTCAAGCTTACAGGCGGATAGACAACGGTGGGCTTCTTACTGCCAGTTTTCCAGTAGCGTTCAAGCAGTTCTCTTGTGTAGTTGCTGTTGCAGAAAATCAGGTCCAGTTTGCTTACGCCTTGTTCGACCATTTTCTTGAACGGCCACAGGTAAGCTTTCCTTTTCATGCTTGCCCTTTCGTACTCGAAGTGAATCTCTGGAAAGTGGACGTAAGCGATGTTTTTCTTGGCTTTATTCAGGAAGACTGGTTCAAAAGGCGGAGATGACTGCGTCAAAAACAGATAATCATACTTCAAACTGTCCCTATGCTCTTTTAGGGATTCCGCGAAGTAGCGGCGCCTTTTGTAAAGCGCAAAAGGAGGTTTAATTTCGATTCTTGTCCCCAGCGAGTGCACGGTGACTTCATGGGGCAATTCTTCGCCTATAATATCTCTGTATCTGTCGCTGTCAAAGTCGAAAGCCAGCAACTCGACCTTTTGCCCATGCAGAATCAAAGCTTTGATTACGTTGTGGCATACTTTTTCTCCTCCACCGTAAATGTCTAAATACGGGTGAACAACGAGAAACGTCGCCAAATTAAGTCAGCCTTGAGTTTTACCTTATTTGATATGCGGTATCTTTGTTGCGCTTTATGAAGGTTTACCCAAAAAAATCCGAGAGCTGCAAAAGCCCTCTGAAATGTCTGAAACTAAATATGCAAGGCTTACATATTGCACTCTGAGCAACAGTACTAGACTCAACCGCAGCTCGCAACAGGTGAAACCTCTGGAAAACCAAAAGTCAGTGGCAATAATAATTGTCAATTGGAACCAGAAGAAACTTTTAGCCACCTGCTTAAGCTCTTTGAAAAAAAAGACGAATTACTCAGCCTACAACGTTGTCGTCGTTGACAACGGCAGCTTGGACGGCTCCGCCGAGTTGGTGAAGCAGAGCTTTCCATGGGCAGATGTTCTGGCATTGGACAGGAATTATGGCTTCTCTGTAGGCAACAACCAGGGCATCATGCATTCCCTGAAGAAACTCAAACCTGACTACGTCTTGCTGTTGAATAACGACGTTGAAATAGTGCAGCCCGATTGGCTGAGCCGAATGGTTTCTGCGGCGGAATCTGATGGGGAAGTGGGGATAGTCGGTTGCAAACTGATTTATCCAGACGGAAAAACACAGTACATCGGCACGAAGGTAACCGTTAAAGGCCTTACATGGCTTAACACAGCGAACGAAGGTAGCCTTCCCCAGGCATTTGATGTTGACGCGGTGCTCGGCGCCTGCCTTCTGATTAAGAAGGTAGTTCTCGACAGAATAGGGCTTTTGGATGTTGGGTTTTCCCCTTTTGTCCACGAAGAATCTGACTTTTGCGTCCGAGCCAAGAAAGCTGGCTACAGAACCCGAATGGTTCTCGGAGTCAGCGTCGTGCATTTCTGGAGAAGATCAGTGGGTAAAGTCAATTCGACGTATGTTGAGTTTGTCGTTAGAAGAAACCTTATCAGGTTTATGCTTCTGAATTTTCCTATCTCATGGCTTCTGAAGCGGGTGCCTATAGAAGTCAGGATTTTCGTCGGCTGCTTCATAGCGGGAAGCAAGGGCAGAAAAGGTTCAGTGCCGATTAATTTTAGAACTGGCAGAGAAATGGTTGCCAGATTAAGGGTAAACTTCTCTGCTTGGCCGAGTAACCTCTTGAGCCTTCGTGAAATCATCGCTAAACGCAGAGACAGAACTGCAAGACTCTTGGCAGTCAAATAGGCAAGGAACGAACCAGTCTGCACTGTTCTTAGAATATCAAGTTTCAAGAAGCCTCTTACGCAAAGAGAAATGTTATTATACAGAGTCAAGGATTTTGCATGGTGTGAACGGACGCTATTGGTTAGGACATACTTGCAAGCGGCAAATCCACTTCCGCATCAGTCCAGAAAAATCGGCGCTCTATACGCGATGTGGTTCCAATCATATGGCAGAAATTTCATTTGAAAAGACGTGGACTTCTGAGTCTAACGGTTCACAGTCCGAAAACGCGTTCTCATCGGACCATTGTTTTATTGAAGGGTGATTTGCTTGGAGCCAAGCACTTTCCCCGAACCATCGCGAAGCATCCTTCAAAGAGCGCGACGAGCAACCCAGACAATCCGAAAACAAGGTCTCAACTACTACGCGCAGAACTATGCTTACAAGCTGCTCAGAGACTATTTTAACCTTCGAAGAGGCAAGATCCATTTTACTGAGCCTGTCTGGCGTGAAATCAACTTCAAAGCTTTAGACATCAAAGGCTCTGCAAGACTGTTGTTGAATCCTTCGGACACGGGTTTTTCCAGGGAATTCAATCTCTACGGCTTCCGTGAGCCATTAAATTCTCACGCGATTTTTAAATCTGTTGCGAGAACTAAACCAGCAGTTCTTGACATAGGCGGCAACCTCGGATATTTCGCCCTGTTGGAACGTGAAGCAGGCGCCAAGAAGGTAATAGTTCTCGAGCCAGTTCCCTCCACGTTTAGCTTCCTTTCGAAAACGCTTGAGGGCCAAGACCAGTTTGAAGTCATGAACGCCGCGATCTCTGACGGAGCAGATTTTCTGAATCTTTTTTCCACTGACCAGCGCAACGTCACCTCGTTTTCAAAAGAAATCTTAACCACCCACGGTCACACGGTTTCTGAAGAGATTCGTGCCAAAGCCGTCTCTCTTGATCAAGCTGCCGACAAGTATCCTATTTCGATGATCAGAATGGACATTGAAGGGTACGAGTACCGCGTATTGGGAAAACGTCTTCCTGACAAAATCGAGACAATATGCATGGAACTTCACATAATCCCGCCCGGCACTCCGAACAAAGACGGAGCCATCGATTTTCTGAAAAAACTCGGCGAACAAAACTTCAAGGTGTCGGTTGCCATCAACGAAATGATCTATGCCTATTACCCGATTATTCAACATCTGGGGTTAAAAACTGCATACAAGCTTGTGACAACGGTGAATGGGCTTTCGTGTTATTGCCCGCAAATTCAAGTAAACCCATCATTAAAAGAACTAAGCGGCATGATTCCTGAAAAAGGACAAATACACTTGATAATGCAGAGATAGGCTTACGTAGCAACACTTTTCGTCGCTTTGGGCAAGTGGATAGTCGGTAACCGAAAACAAGTTGGTTAAAAATAATTCAGTTAGCCATTTATTGTAACTATAGTTTTAAATGAGCCTTCAACCTACAATGAATATTGGTGCAATATAGAGTAAGCATGCTCTATGAGAGCCCCCGACCTTACTCAGCGGGTCTTGCCACAATGATGTGGAAACTGGTTAATCGCGTGAAAATTTCGTCTGTTCTGCGGGTTCATTTAGTTTCTTCAGAAGAGCCTCTTCGTCTTATGCATAAAAGGGTTTTTTCCTGGCAGATCCACTGGCAACTTAACAAGAAAGCAAAATGCCTGTTAGCCTCAGCGGTTATAGCTCTCGTAGTGATTTCCTTTTTCGCAGTCTTGTATCTGGAGAACAAACCCAAAGCGGCCATCGGACTGCAAAACGATAACTCAACCAGCTCAACGCCTGCCCCTAATTCCAAAGGCAATGGATCTGGAGGCTTGCTTCCCAACTTAAGCGGCATCTTAACCGGGATAAGCCAAGCAATCCATGGCGCAGCTGGAGGGCAGCCTAAGCCTCCGGGCATAATCGAGTCTGCACAAACCATCAACAGCACCGTTTGGAAGCAGGTGGCAGCCGCCGCTTGGACATTTTTCCAGCCTGGCGTCGGAGTCGACAGTACGACAGGGCTTCCCTACGCTGGGGGTAAAGACTACCCCGATTTCACTGATTGGGATTTAGGCGTCTACATCCAAACCGTTATTGACGCACAGAAGATAGGTTTGATAAACGCCACTGGCGCATGGGGCTCAGATGCACGAATACAGATGGTTTTGACGTTTCTGGAAACTCGACCGCTGAACGACACTACTAATTATCCGTTCTGGTTCTATGATGCAAGAACTAAACAAGACGACACTGCACAAGTAGAGAATGCCCCCGTTGACATAGTGGATACAGGGGTATTATTTGTCGCCCTCAACAATCTTCGCGTTTTTAACAGTTCCTACGCCGCGCAAGTAAATAGTATAGTTCTTAATGGAACTGCAAATCCAAATGGTGGATCGAACTACGCTGCCTTGTTGCCTACCATTATAAGCTGCGCCGATTCGAACAATATTTATGCGTACTTGTTCACTAGCGGCTTTGCAAGTTTTTGGCCTCAGGTAAGTTATGTTCCCACCGATATTCTGAATAACATTATCAATTCGCCGTCAGTTACAAGTCCCTACGGCAACGTCACGTTGCCTGATGCTCCTGTCACCTGTGACCCACTGCTTTTATCAGTTTTTAACCTCAACGATAATAATGAATTGATGAATTATATGAATCAAGTGTACTTGGCTCATGAGGCATATTATAACGCTACAAACCAGTATGTGGCTTTCAGCGAAGGAAACAGCCCATACAACGGTTACATATACGAGTGGGTGGTTGCACCCAATGGCAGCATGTGGCAAATAACAAACGAGGCGCAAACCGTGTACTACACTTCCGATCCTGTTATTTACACCAAGGTAGCCTTTAGTTTCCTGGCCCTTTATAACTCGACCTTTGCCAGAAGCATGGTTGTTTTTCTTGAGCAGAAACTTCCCACACCCAATTCCGGTTACTGCGTCGGTTACGCCTATGAAGATGGCACAGATTCGCAATTAGACATTAACACAAATGGGTTAATCATACAAGCCGCACTTTACGCTATCCAGAATTAACCAAGAATGTGTTTGGTGTCGTTTTCAATGTTATCCTGAAAAGTCAATTTGGACTAAACGATCACTAACGGCGAGCTGAAAACTAGTTCTTTCTTCACAACCAACATCTTTTCAAGATAGATTGCCGCGCAGTCGCGGATAAACGATGGTGTTTTATTGAATCTTCTTTTTATCGAAAAAACATAAAAGGAATTCTAATGTTCAATAATAGTGGGGTTGAGGAATGACTCGGGTGAGTAGGAAGAAGGCGATAAGCGCAAGAATTGTTTTGGCGATTGCAGTTTTATGTATTGCTCTCTTGGCAGTCGGGTGCGGTGTGATAGAAAATCAGAAAGTGAGCCTCCAAAATCAATCGGCGTCAAAAACGTCAGCGCTTGATACACAAAACTCGGAGATTTCTTCCATGAACGCCACAATCGCGAACCTCAAAAGTCAGGTCGCAGCCGACAACGCATCAAACGCAGACTTGCAAAATAAGCTAACGTCCGAGGAAACTCTTCAAAATCAAACTCATACTCAATTACTGGCTCAAAACACAGCGAGCCAGCAGAACCAGCAGTCGGCTCAAACCTCATTGGCCATTACTCAACGGCAGTTGTTGATAGATCAGGCGCAAATTGCTAGTTTGAACTCGCAAGTGACTAACTTGCAAAACGAGGTCGATTCGTTGGACCAAAGCATACCCGTCAACGGATTTAGCATAGTTCAGATCACCGATACTCAATACTTACCCCAAAATACCCCAAGTCTCTACTATGGGCTAACAAACTGGATTGCGAACGAAAGCAAACCCCTGAATCTAATTATGGTAGTTCACACGGGGGACATCATAAACGTCGCGGATCAACCTTCACAATGGGTAAACGCAAACAACGCAATGATGGTTTTATATAAT
This sequence comes from Candidatus Bathyarchaeota archaeon, assembly GCA_963722095.1. Classification (GTDB taxonomy): domain Archaea; phylum Thermoproteota; class Bathyarchaeia; order Bathyarchaeales; family Bathycorpusculaceae; genus Bathycorpusculum. Next base: position 700,181 of record CAVRJR010000001.1, read on the forward strand.
GACAGCATTCCCTATTGTTGGTGTTGCGGAAACCACGAACAGTTGTTGCGAAATGGAGTGATGATAGGCGACGGGAACCCTGATTCCGGCTGGCTGGGCGGGAACTATCCTGCTTTCAACGCTACGATCATGCGGCAAGAACCCTATTGGGTCGCAGACATTTTTGACGGCACAAGCACAGCTGTAAAGTTCAGTTATGGAAACTATGAATTTATGATGGTTAACATTGAATATAACGCCAATGACACAGTTTTAGACTGGATGCAGACGCTTATCAACACCAACCCGAACGTTAACGTCATCGTTACAACACATAACTTTCTTAATGGAAACGGCACTTACGGCACCCTAACCCAAGCTGACGTGACATGGGCGGTCAACTTCCAAGAAATATTGAACACGGACCCTAACGTTTTCATGACTTTGAATGGGCACGACTGCGATTATGGCCCAGCATATCACACCCAGATCGGGAACAAGGAAGAGATTTTCTTCAACAGGCAAGAAATTGACAACGAAACGGGCGCGGCAACAGCACGGATCTACACTTTCGGCATGCGTAATCCAAGCAACCCAAATGTGTTCGTGTCCACTTATCAGACCTACGGCATTCCTCACTACCTTATCGACCCAGCCGACCAGTTTAACTTTTCAACGCATCTTCTTCAATATAACCCCTACATAACATCAAACATTACTATTCCGGTTGGCAACGATTTTGTGGGCTCAAGCGGTTACAACGTCAGCTTTGCGGCTCCTGCAACCCTGCAAGCCTATAGCCAGTATGGTGATCAGCTCACATTCACGGGCCTAACGCTGAATAATGCCACTTCAAGCTTTACAGCATCTGCCCTCGGCACCGACGTTACACTGAGCAATTTTAATTCAACTTTGATAAGTTACTCTGTCAGCGGAAACGGCACTCAAACTTTCTCTGTCAACGCTGCTCCACTATCCGTTGGCATCGACGGAGTAGCAACTCCGAGCGGCAATGGATGGAGCTACTCAAATGGGCTAGTTACCGTTACAGCGGCGACCTCTGAAGTAAACATAAACTTGCCTTGAAACTCAGCGGAAATGTAAAAACCTTTCAATTCGGGAAAAAAGATACTCTATGGTTTCTCTTTGCACATTGCCTACAGTTACGAAAGTCATACTTTTGAGCCTTAAAGGCCACCTGATTACGTAGTTTTTAAACAGTTAAATGAACTCAACGATAATTTTAAATAATATTTGCTGACTTCTAACTGAATATGATTTCGGGCTTTATGATTGTTAAGGACGTCCTTGAGCAAGGATACCCTTTTGTTGAAGCAATCGCTTCAGCCCTGCCAATATGCGATGAATTCTTAGTTTCTGATGGATACTCCAAGGACGGCACTTATGAAGTTCTTGAAAAAATCTCAAGCTTAAACCCCAAAGTTAAAGTTTACAGACACCAATGGCCAAACAAAAAGAATTTAACAGTGTTGGCTGATGCGACAAATCAGATAAGGGCCAAATGCCGTTTCAAACACATATTTTCCATTCAGGCAAACGAAATCATCCACGAGCAAAGCGTACCATTCATAAAGGCTCTTCCGAGCATGCTTCCACGCGTTAGCACTTTCAGTTTCCCATACTTTCAATTATTGAACAAGTATAAATTTACGGAAGAGTTCAGACTCCGCTTCGCCAAGAATCTTCCAGAAATCGTAGCTGTCGGAGATGCTTGGACGCTGGGCACGACTAGAGCTTTCGATAGGGGCAAAAAGCTACGATGCCTCGTCTACCCGCCAAGGCTATCGAATTATCTTAGCAATGGTATTTGGTTCACTTATGCTAATTCAGCCTACGGTCCTTTTTCAAGAGCAATTTATCTTCCAAGACCAATCTTCAGGTACTGGTCTCTTTTTCCCAAAGACTTTCTTATGAAGTGCCAAAGGCACGGTGAGCTATTAGGGTTAAGTGAACGCGCGCGTTTATCGTTTGAAATCCTACAGTCACATATCAATGATCCTGCGACTTTCTGGACGTTAAGTCTCAAAGTTTTCGCAGAGTTCAAAGAGACCATACAATATCCTGAAGCCTACGCCGAAGTGGATACTGAGGATCATCCCGCTGTCATTCAGAAACTAATTTCCGAAGCACATGCCGACCACTACTACGTTAGAGAGGAAATACTTGAACTAATGAGAAAACTGTAAGGTAACAATTGTTAGCCTATAGAAACGCGTTCACATCCAGGATTGTTTGATCTTCAAATTCAATTTTTTAGTTCTCAGTACTTTGTGTCATCTTTTGGAGAGTATTTCGAGAATTATCTAAATAGAACTTTTAATAATGCCATTGCGAGTCTAATTCGACAAAGCAGGAAAAGTTCCCTTGAGCAGGAATTTAAGGCTACAGTACAGCGGATTAATAATCTTTTCATCACAACTTATAGGAGTAGCTACCGGGCTCATTTTCACGCTTTTGTTAACCCGAAGCATGAGCGTAGACCAATATGGTGTCTGGACCAACATTTTTGATTACACCGCATACTTTGTTCTCTTCAGCGGTCTGTTACCGTTCTGGGCAACCAGATTTGTCGCGAGAGGCATAGAGGGATCGGCTAAGTTAAGCACTGTGGCACAACTTGTAATTTCGCTTATTTCAATGGCAATTTATTTTCCAATTATCTTCCTGATTTACACCATGGCAATCGCAAGAAAAATCGGAACTGAAGCCTATTTGCCGAGCTTCTTGATTGCAGGTCTTTACATTTTGACGTTTTACATGATAACTAACTTTGAGAGCATTCTGCACTCTACTAGACCTCAAGCGCTTGGGTATGGCTTCCTGATAGAAGAAGTGGTGAAAGTAAGTGTTGCCTTCGTCTTGATAATCGGCTTTAAGCAACTATTTCTCGGGGCAATGTTAGCTTTAGTTCTCTCATGCTTCGCTCAGATTGCCTATTACGTTTCACTATTACGCGACGAGCTCAGAGAAAAAGTAGACTGGAGTTACCTGAAAGAGTGGCTAAAAGGGTCAATAGCGCTTGCCTACAACGCCATCGGCGGCCAACTATCATCCTTTGCTTACATTTTGCTTTTCTTCTACGGCGGACCCGACACCAGAGCCTATTATCAAGCAGCCTCCGGTTTCACAATTGTAATCGGCTATTCTATTTCTTTGTCTACAGCGCTGTACCCTAAGCTGTTAGCCAAGACCTGTTCAAAAGAACAAGTCGGCGATTCATTCAGGACAGTGATGATGCTGGCAATCCCATTAACAGCGATAACGTTTGTCATGTCCATCTCGTTTTTGACTATTCTAAAAGCTGATTATGGTGTTGCTTGGCCCGTCCTGATTGCGCTGTCAATCAACACCTTCATCAACACAATTTATCAATTCTATTATTACTGCCTAGCGGGTGTCGAAGCCTTCGATGCTGAAGGAAAAATATCAATGCATCACCTTGTTAGAAGCAAAATCTTCAAAATGTTCACTTTGCAATACATTCAGGCAGCAATATCGATTCCCTTGACATACTTTGTTTTAACCATGTTACCAGTGGCTGGTTCAGTTCAAGCGGCGCTTTACGTTATAATTATACTTATAGGAGTCCAAATCTCGACATTCATTGTCCTCTACTGGCTTATGCGAAGTGCAATCCGCGTACCTATCGCTTGGAAAAGCATAGCCAAATACGTTTTAGCTGCCGCCGTGATGGCAATAATTCTGTTTTTGGCTCCAGCTACAACGACGCTGCTCGCGACTATTGCCAAAGCAATCATCGGTCTTGGCATCTACGTGGCTCTGTTAGTGGCGATCGATAAGCAAGCGAGACAGCTTGTCCGGTTGGTATGGAAGGAAATCAGAGACATGACGAGTGGGTTAACTTCTAAAAAACAAGATGAAAACGCTCTCGAAAATGAAAACGGCGCAGGAAAGAATGGAAAGTCGATGAGCATTTGACTTGTTTTCTTGTTTTAAACGCTGGCAAATAAGTTATCTAGCTTCATACCAGCCTTTTGCGAGTCCGACGTAGTTTTCCAGCTGTTGCTTGCCTGCGGTGAAGTCGCCTGTCGCCATAATTATCCACAGCGACTTGGGAACAGCTAACCCGACCCTTAAAAGTATTTGGCGGTTAGTGTATGATTTGCGTTTTCTTGCAATTTTGCCGTTTTGCACGAATTCTTTCCAGCTCATCCCTCCGTGGAAGTAGTGGAGGCAGCAAGGGTCACGGGTTTTTACCCATTCGTAACCTTTGGCGACGACGTGCTGCCCAATGAAGTCATCTTCCCACTGGTGCAGGTCGGCGGGTATTTTGATGTCTTTAACAGCTTCTGTTCGCAGCACCGTGTCATGGGTCAGGTAGCGGCTGAGGTGTCTCTGCTGCAGAATGTAGTCGATTGCGTCTTTGCGGTAAAGCATCGCCATCGCTTTGTTCTGGTTGTAGATGTGCCTGTCACCTGGTATGGTTACTCCCCACAAGGCGCCGACTTTTGGGTTGAAGTGCTTCTGAGCCTCTTTAAACCAGTCTTTACATAAGACAACGTCGGAGTCAACATGCAGATGCCACGTTGTTTCCGCGGCTTCAATGCCTTTTTGCCTTGCAGTTGCCCTGTTCCCACCTGAATCATCAATTACTTCACAGTTGGCGTAAGTTTTAACTAAATCCAAGGTGCCGTCGGTGCTGCCACCGTCAATTACCAAGAGGCGTCCGACTGGAACATTCGCGTAAACGGAGTCCAAGCATTCCTTTAAGCACGGCTTCATACTGTTCTTTGTCAGAAAGACAACATCAACTTTTTCCGTCAACAAAGGCAACCTTTACCCTTCGAAACTTATTCACTAAAGCATTAAGAGACTTAATTTAGTTTTCTGGAAATTAGACCCACATGTTTGAGGAGTGGAAGCTGCATTTTTCGTTTTTTAGGCTGCCAGCCAACCTTTGAATATCAAGACGTTGCTGATAAGGTTGGTTTTAGACGCTTGGAAATCTCTGGTTACTATGAATATCCACGCTGATTTGGGAATCGCCAAGAGTACCCATCGGAGAACCTGACTGAATCGCCCGTAATGGTACGTTTTTAGAAGGTAGCCTGTGGTGACGTAACCTTGCGTTCGCTCGACGGGTGTGACGTTGTGCAGGCAGTAGGGTTCGGTGACTTTTAGAAACCTGAATCCTTTCTGCATTATGTGTCGCCCGATGTAGTCGTCTTCCCAAATGTGCAGGTTCGGAGGGATCTTTATGTCTTTAACCGTGCTTGTCCTGATAAGCGTGTCATGCATCATACAACGTTCGCTACGCATCTGCCTAACCATCAAGTCTTTAACGCTTATTCGGTACAGCTTAGACATCGCGTAGGTTGCGTTGTAGTAGTGTTTCTCGTTGGGAACCGCGACGCCCCAGACCGCGCCCACGTCGTCTGAGACGTTTCCCCAAGCCTTTCTAAACCAGTCCTCGCAGAGAACAACGTCGGAGTCAACGTGGATATGCCAGTCTGTTTCCACAGCGTCGATGCCTTTCTGCCGCGCGGTTGCCCGTGAACCATGCAGGTCCATGATAACTTTGACGTCGGGGTACTTGCGTAGCAGCTCCAAGGTTCCATCGGTGCTTCCTCCGTCCACTACAAGTAGCCTGTTGACGGGTACGTTGCGGTAAATTGACTCAACACACTCAGACAAACAGGGTTTAAGGCTGTTTTTTGTTAACAGCACAACGTCTAGCTTCATCGGGTTCACGCGTATTTGCCATTTATTGTATCTCTTTTCGTATTAATGTTATCATCCTTCAACGAAAGAAGCTGCCAGAAAAGACAGGTGACGAAATGATGCTTTAGCCGCATTGCTGAGGCTCAGTGAACTCGTTTTTTTCTCCCGCAAGCTCCTTCTCTAACGCTACCGCCCTCGCCGCAACCTTCGCCACTTCCGCTTGGACCACTTTATCTTTAACCTCTTCCTTGCGCTTCTCGTTCGACTTCAAAATCAGCCGCAGAAAATCCGAGTCATAAGCATCCAGCAGCAGTTCAGTGTTGGGTATAAGGCAGTGCCCGCCGATTACGCCTGGAAACATGACAGGTCTGTCGAATCGTACGCGATGGGTGTCCTCGAGAAAATCGACTGTTTCGTCGAAGTCGGCGCCGAAAGCCTTGGAAATCCGATGCATCTCTTGGAAACAAGCAATCATCCATGCACGGTAGGTTGTCTCGAAAAGCTTGGCAAGCTCCGTTTCTTTGCAGCTTTTAAGCACCTTCACTTTCAAGCCGAGTTTTTCAAAATGGGCTCGGGCGGCCTTCGCAGCAGCTGCGTCTACGCCACCGACATATTTGATCCAACGCTTCATCTCCCAAACCATATGTTCAGCGTCTTTGTGTACGCCACGCGACGGAGAATGCGCAACAAGACACTTGCATTTTGCCGCGACCTTCACTGTGGTTCCAGGTGGAACCGTGCTGTTGACAATCATAAGCTTTGGCTTAAACTCTTTAACGTAGCATGCAACGGCGTTTACGAATTTTTCTTGGGAGTCGCAGGGTAAGCAGATGTGCATGGTGTCTACTTGGTTTGGAAGGTGGCTTCTGTTTTGACTGAGCTGACCCATTTTTGCTTCATCTAAATCCAAGCCGTAAACGCTGAAAGCTTTTTTCTGCTCTCTGAGCAACGCGAAAAGGGTATGCCCGATTTCGCCTAAACCAACAATCAGAACCGTTTCCTTGGTCAAACGCTTGCACCCGCCATTAGAAAATCAATGTTAAGCTTAAACTATTTAAATCTGGAGCCCGCAAGGAGAGTTTATGGTGAATGCAAAGAGAGGCGTAGGCGTAGTTACAGGCGCGAAGGTTTTGATAGGCACAAACGTGGCTATCTGGAACTACGTTGTGATCGGCGACGGCGCGAAAATCGGCGATGACACCGTTATCGGAAGCTTCTGCGACATAGGCAAAAACGTGGTTATAGGTAAAAGATGCAACATTCAGGCACACGTAACCATCTCAAACGGCTGCATATTAGGCAACGACGTGTTTATCGCGCCTAACACTTCACTTTTAAACGACAAATATCCAAAGAGCACTTTCATGAATCCTCCAGTCATCAAAGACGGTGTTGCAATCGGCGGAGGCGTCACCATACTGCCAGATGTGACAGTGGGAGAGAAAGCCGTGATAGGCGGTGGAAGCGTCGTCACCAAAAATGTGCCGCCCAGAAAAGTGTTGTCTGGCGTTCCAGCAAAAGTAATTATGACGTTAGAGGAATACGAAGAGAAACGTGAAAAGTTCATCGCTTCACGTATAGGTTGGGTAATGGATAAATGAAAATTTGGTATGACGCCTGCACGGGTAAACACGTCAGGTACGGCTCGGCAATTGGGCAGCGACTACGAAAAGCAGGGCACGAATACGTTTTTACGACGCGTGAACACCCAGATACGCTGCCGCTGGCGAAGGTTCTCGGGGAAAAACCCATCGTCATAGGCAAATACAACCCGTCAACACTTGCCGCGCGGCTGGAAGAAAGCGCCGAACGAGTAATAGGGTTCGCCAAGCTTTTCAAGGACAACCCGCCAGATGTCGCCATCGCCCACCAATCAGTTGAGCTTTGCCGAACAGCCTTCGGACTTGGAATCCCAATCATTTTGACGGCAGATACCCCCTACGCCGCAGCTGTAAACAGGTTAACGATACCCTTTGCGCACACCGTTGTTGTGTCAGAGGCGTTGCCGAAAAGTTTTGTAACTCAGTACTGCGCAAAAAACCGGGTTTCCTTCAAAGGCGTCGACGAGGTCGCGTGGATCAAAGATTTTAAGCCAAGAAAAATTGACGGGTTAAAGAACCCCTTGATCGTTATCAGGCAAATTGAAACCAAAGCTGCCTACGCGGGGGGCAAGCAGGACCTCGCAAAATTGATGGCTGAGAAACTCAGCAAGCTTGGCAGCGTTCACTTCATCGAAAGATACAATGGCCATAGCCAAAACTTCGCGGGCAAAGAAGGATTCGTGGATTCGGCAAGCTTAGTTGCAAACGCGGATTTGGTGGTCAGCTACGGGGGAACGATTGCTAGAGAAGCAGCGTTGCAGGGTGTGCCCAGCGTGGCTGTTTCGGACATGGCGAAAACCTACGTTAACCGCTACCTGACCGAGAAGGGGTTCCCGCTGTTTGCCACGACGGAACGCGGTGTGATAGCTTACGCGAAGAAGTACCTAGGCAAAAGATTTGATGTACAAAGCAAACTCGCGGCTTTAGAGAACCCCGTTGACGTAATCGAAAAAGTCCTGCAAACCCTTTAGGCAACCGCGACTTTAATTTTGTCCCCGGCTTTTACACGGAATTTTTCGGCTGCACTTGCATGGTTTAGAGCGATTTCCAAAAAACCGTGGCTGCCAACTAAAAGGATGGGCTCGTTTGGTTTTGCTTGAACGTACGCTTTTTCAAACGTAAGTTTCAGCTTGGCGTCGGCTAATTCAACGTTGACTGTTTTGCCTTCCATGGAAGCCGCGTCTTTTTGGGTTATGTTTGTGATTACGTTGCCGAAGCCGTCTACATCTAAGATCTCACCAGTCAAAGAGCCGCCGCTAATGCTAACTTTGGCGAATTCAGGAGTTACGGGGTCACCTATTTCAGGTCCAAACGCCGCGGGTCGAACTCCCTTCTCCAGATACGCGGCTACGGGCGCGAAGATGTCTCTGCCGTGGAAAGTGCTTGAAACCTTCGGCATTATGAACTTGGGGTTCGCCAGCTGGTAGATGTGTTCGATGCCTTGGCTTTGGGCTGCTAAAACCAAAACGCCGTTGTCAGGTCCCACAAAGAAGGCTTTTTTTGTCTGAATCGCTATTGCGCGTCTTTCTGTGCCTACGCCTGGGTCAACAACTGCCAAGTGGATGGTTCCGTCGGGAAAGTACGGTGCAGCAGAAACCAACGCGAAGGCGGCGGCGCGAACATTAAATTTGTCGATTTGATGCGTAATGTCAACCAAGGTGGCGTCGGGTTTTATGGTTAAGATTACGCCTTTCATTTCCGCCACGTAGGGGTCTTTTAACCCAAAATCGCTGGTTAAAGTAATCATCAACTCAGCCGCCATGCACCACGGGAACAAAAACGATTTCGTCCCCATCGCATAACTTGGTGTCTAAACCATCTAAAACGCTGATTTCCCTGCCATTGACCAAAATCAGAGCGTTAGACGTGGAATCGCCCGTTTGTTGGTCGCTGAAGGATTTTTCCAGCTTCGGCAGCTCTTGGCTGATTCTTGCAAGCAGCTCTTTCAGCGAGATTTCTTTTTCGTAGTTGACGGTTAACTGGGTTTTGCCTGCGATGTGGCGCAGTGCACCGATGAATTTTAGGGTTAGCACCATTGTTTTTCGCTTAAAGCCTAGAATTGTTGTTTACGTTAAAATTGTTTGCGCGCCAAAAAGGTTGAGGTTTAGAAGTTTTGTATCCTTTCCGCCGTCAAAGTTTCCACGATGTCGCTTGCTATCCCAACGATTGAGTCTGCTTGCTTCATCATCGCGTCTCCGTTGACTTCTTCCAGCTGCTGCATCTGCTGGACAACGGCTTCGATCTCCATTAGAAAACGCAGAAGCGAATCGTTCGTAGGGGGGTTCTTGAGGACTTCTTCCCGAATGAGTATCTCGATGAATGCTGGTTCGCCGAGGCTGTAGTAAATGGCGTTTCTCGCTTTCCTGATTGCTTCCAAAACCAAGCCTGGAGCCATATAAGGGATTTTCCGCGCTGCTTCCAACTCCGCTTTTGCTTCGCGAAGGTACCTTAGCGCCCACCCCTTCCTATAGTCATCCATCATAAAGGTTTCCCGTCTAAGAACTGGTCTTATTCTGAGTCTTCTTCTTCGTCGCTTTCAAGGGGTTCTGTTCCCGAGTTGGCTTTAGCCAGCGCTAACGTGCGCGTTATGTACCCAGCAATTTGATTTCTAACCCGCGTGGTTGTTCCCTGCGTTAAAGTGTCAACCGCATGCTTGTTTTCGTCAAAGTTGGTGGTGAATTTTTCTGGAAACCGATGCATCAATTCTTTGCCAGATCGTTTAACCTGGTCAGTCTTAACTTTTCCCAAATCCAAATACCTCATGTCATCAAATGTTACTGTTGTCCGACGCTTGAATGCGTAAGAGCAATTCCCAATAGACGAATGGTTTAATTTAAGTTTACGCCTAATATCGGCAGTTTAAATGCCAAAATTTTCTAAAGAAATCCAGAAGCCAGTCAGTTTAGTTTTATGTTAAAGAAAACTTGAAAGTTCTCAAAAATTTGCTGCGCAACCTCGTCAACTTGCATCTTTTTGATTTCCGCCACGGCTTCAACAACATTGCGGATGAACGAAGGCTTAGTTAATTGTCCGCTGAAAGGGCGCTTGTAATACTTGACTGGACCATCGGTTTCCGTCAAAAACTGCGTAAGCCGCGCGTTCTGTATGATTTCCCGTATCCCGCTGCTGTAGGTTGCTGGCGGCCCTTCAGTTATGAAATACCCTTTATCCATCGCTTTGGAAAGCGTGTCCAGTGGGTAGCTGAACCAGTGAAGCAACACCCGCTTGAGACGGTACGACGGAAGCATATCAACTATTTTGTCGGTTGTGCCGCGGCTGTGGATTATCACGGGAAGCTCAAGCTCTTCTGCAAGCCTCAGCATCCTGTCGAAAACCATCATCTGCTTTTCCCACACCGTTTCGTATTTGGCATCTAAGCCGATTTCGCCAATTGCCTTGACCACGCCCCTTTGCGCCGTAATCAGTTGGATGGTTTGCTCAAGCTCGCCTTCCGCAAGGGCATTTACGTTCCACGGATGAATCCCCAGCGCGGGGTAAACCAAGCCAGCGTATTTTTCTGCCAGCTTCAGGTCGCTCTGGCACGTTTTTAAATCAAGGGAATTTGTCATTAACGCCGCGACGCCTACAGTTTTCGCGTCCGCTATTAACTCATCAACGTGACCAGCATAATCTGCATCCGACAGATGCACGTGAGCATCGACTAGCTTCATTTGTTCTCCTGCAAGATAGTCATTGTTGAGTGTTTCTTATAATTTTCTTTCTCTGCGGGGGAGGCTTTATGTCGAAAATTTAAACTAAAAGGCACAAAAAAAGTTAAATACAGCTTTAAAATGAAAAAGAGGCGTGGAGAAGTCGATATGACCGAATTAGAAATAGCTGTAGCCCCCATGCACCGTCTGTGCAAAAAAGCGGGCGCTGACAGAGTAAGTGAAGCAGCAGCAAAGGAACTCGCGAAGGCTCTCGAAGAAATCGGCGTAAAGATTGCTAAGGAAGCGCTGGATTTTGCGATGCACGCTGGAAGAAAAACCATCAAAGCGGAAGATATTGAGATAGCCGCAAGAAAAGTCATGGAAAGATAGTAACCTTATAACAAAGTTCCTTCCTTTCTTCTTTTTTTGTAAGGATGTTTCTGCGCGTTTTTCGGCAAAAGATTTTTTTCCTTTTTACGGTTTGCGCGTTCTGAGTCTATTTTTTTTGCGACTTTGCCGTAGGAATAAGTTGAGACTTTTTTTCGGTTGGTTTCTGTGTTGCTTTTTTGGTTTGGGGCTTGAGCCGCTTGCAGGTTCGGTCGTGTTGCGTCTTATTCCTATGTTGCGCATTGTCGGATGCGACTTTCTGATGGGCGAGTTGCGACTTTCCATTGTGAAGCCACGTAGATGACATTGTCACTTATGGACGGGGTATGGTCGAATTTGGGTTTGCAAGACCCAGTTCTTAGTCAAGAAATCTTAACTTGAAATAGATTAAGCTTAGTCAAGAAATCCTGACGATAAGGCTTTTATTGCTATTATTCAAAAACAGGGGCATGGAAAAATTGAAATGACAAAGTCTTTGAGTATTCGCGCTATCTTTATTCTCTTTACTGTGTTAACTGCTGCCGCGTTGGTGCCTCAGGCAGTCCACGGCCAAACAGGAGCTTTAGTGATTGATAACTCATGGATGCAAAAGGCGTCCAGCCCATCAGAAAGCTTAGGCATGGGAGCAGTGGCAGTGAACGGTATCATCTACATTTTCGGCACAACCGACTACGCCTATAACCCAATCACAGACACGTTAACCAAGATAGCGCCCATGTTGACGCCGCGAAGTGCCTTCGTAGTTGCTGCATGCGGAACCAAGATTTACGTTATAGGCGGATACACCGTGAACACCGATGAGCCTTTAGCCGTTAACGAGGCTTACGACACAGCAACCAACACTTGGGCAACCGAGGCTCCGATGCCTGCAAACAGGACGGAGATGGCGGCAGGCACCGTAAACGGGGAAATCTGCGTGATTGGTGGGAGAACCACAGACGGTTCATATTCAAATGACATGAATGAAATCTACAATCCCGCCAATGATTCATGGACAACTGGGGAATCCATGCCCTACCCCGTGGCTAACGCCGCCTCGGCTGTCGTGGGCAACTTGATTTATGTCATCGGAGGTGAAGACGACAACTGCCAACCGACCTGGGTGAATTTCAACCAAATCTACAATCTATCCTCCAACACATGGTGTTTGGGGACGCCGATTCCAAAGCTGACAGTTCTTGATGGAGCTGCAGCAACCACAGGCGTCAATGCGCCCCAACGAATCTACGTGTTCGGAAACATCGGAGGTTTTCGCGTAGGGTCAAATCAAAGCTATGCCTATGACCCCGTCGCAAATTCTTGGATGACAGCAACGCCTGTGCCGTACGCATGTGTTAACCCAGCGGTCGTCGTTGTAAATGACCTCGTGTATGTCATGGAACAGCCTGAAAACATTGAGCAGTACACCCCAATCGGGTATGTGGCGCCTATGAATGTATCAGCAACTACAGGCAGCGGCAAAACAGTCAGCCTAACGTTAGTGGGCAACATCACTAGCTCACAGATGAGCAACGTTACAATCACGACTAATCGGCACGCATCTGAAACAACAGTTTCCTTCGTTGTTACAGGAGAAAACAGTACCACCGGCTTCAGCAACATAACCATTCCGATAGACGCCGTACCCTATGGGTCAAAGCCCACCATTTACATTGACAATCAAAATTGCACAAGCCAAGGCTACACGCAAGACTCAGCCAACTACTATGTTTGGTACACAACTCAATTCAGCACACACCAAATTTCAATAGTGTTTACGAAGCCTTCCGCCTCAGCGGGGTCGTCGAAACAGCAACTTGCGCCTTTCCCAGCCACAACTGTTATCATTTTTTCAAGTATTGCAGCATTGATTTTTGCGGCTGTCGCCTATACTTTCTACAGTAGAAAACACTGGAAAAACACGACGCCTTAGCACTAAGTCGTGTTGATTCGGATTTGTTATTGAGCCCTTTTGAGAATTGAGGCAAGCGCCGTCAATTCGCAAAAATTTGAGACCTTTCAAGACCCGATTTTGCCTAAAAAAGATTACAGGCTTGATTTAACTATTGGCGCTATAAGGGTTGCACTTTTAGCACAAAAATAGCAATTCGCGCAATGTTTGATTCCATGTTGACGGCATTGTTGGTTAAGGGCGGTTTTTGGGCGCTAAGCGGTTGCCGAGGAATCCCAGAGGAACTGGAAGTACTCACGGGCGAACCCCACTAATCCAACATGGTTGCTCCAAATCACGAGGGTATGTTTGTCTTCGCCTAAAAACAGCAGGGCTTCTTTGCCATCAGCGATAACGCCGCCGCCGAACATGTGGTCGCGGATACGCAGCTCGTTCAGGGCAGGATATTTCTTTAGGAAAAGCCAATCTTCCTTTTTGCCAGCAGCCATAAGCTTAACGCTGACTGTCTTCTTCAAGCCGCTTCTCAGCAAGGGTTCAGCCAACGCGATTACGGGTCTGGCAAATTCTGGTGCGGCAATCACAATTTCTTTAGCTGCCTTGCTCAAAACCTCTTCAAGTTTGCTCAGCACGGCTTGTTGCCCGCGGAGGATAAGCATGTCAGGGCGTTCGACGAGTTCCCGTTTTTCGTAGAGGGGTTGAAGAGTTTCTGCAACGGTGTTTTCCCAGTTCAGGTACTTGTCTTCCAACCGCAGCTTGGTGAACCTTGTTGCCTCGAGCGGCGGCACGGGGTAGTATTTGAAGGGTCGGGTTTCGCTGCTTTTTATCCAGCCTTTTCCTTTAAGCGAGTTCAGAACCTCGTACATTTTGCTGTAGGGCACTTTAGCTTCTTGGCTGATTTCCATAGCCGTCATCTGCCCGATTTCCAGCAGCGCCATGTAAGCGTCGATTTCGTAGGCGTTCAAACCCATTTCTCGAAGGGCGATGCGCGTGTTCTCGTTAATCGACAGGTCTTTCCCCTCAATCACCTTAGGAAACGTTTGGAAACCTTATTATCGTAACATTAGCTCTTAAGCACTTCGTAACCTCTTAGATGTTAGAAGGCAAAAGTATGAAAGACATCAAACCGACAAGAAGCATTTGCCCCGAATGCCTAAAAGCTATTGACGCAACCATCTATGAAGACGATGGAAAAGTCTTCATCAAAAAAGATTGCCCTGAACACGGGCATTTTCAAGAACTTTACTGGTCAGACTACGACCAATACGTGCGGGCAGAAAAGTTCCGTTTTGACGGCGAGGGCATGGCTAACCCCCGAACCGAGAAAAAGAACGGCTGCCCCTACGACTGCGGCATCTGCCCTGAACACAAATCACACACGGCGCTCGCAATAATCGACGTTACGAACAGATGCAACTTAACCTGCCCAGTCTGCTTCGCAAACGCCGCAACCGCAGGCTACGTTTACGAACCAACTAAAGAGCAAATCATCGGAATGCTGGAGAACCTTCGAGCCAACAAGCCAGTGCCAGCTACGGCGCTTCAGTTCTCAGGCGGAGAACCAACAATACGTAAAGAGCTGCCCGAATTTATTCGAAAAGCAAAAGAGCTTGGCTTCAGCCATGTCGAAGTTAATACGAACGGTCTTCGAATCTCGCAAAGCGTTGAATACGCTAAGCAGCTCAAAGAAGCAGGCGTAAGCACCATTTACCTGCAGTTTGACGGCTTAACTTCTGACGTTTTCAAGTTTATCCGAGGCGTGGACCTGCTTGACATAAAGATGAAGGCGATCGAGAACCTTCGAGCAGCAGGATTCGAGAGCATTGTGTTGGTAGTCACGCTGGTTAAGGGTGTCAATGACCATCAACTTGGGGACATCGTGAACTTCGCAGTCAAGAACTTCGATGTCATAAGATGCATTAACGTTCAACCCGTAAGTCTTTGCGGACGTTTACCCCAAACCGAACGTGAAAAGATGCGCATCACAATCCCAGACTTCATGAAAGCAGTCGAAGAACAAACCAAAGGCATGATTAAAACCTCCGACTTTTACCCAGTGCCTTCAGTTGCAATAATATCAAAAGCAGTTGGCGCACTAAAAGATAGAAGATACTTAGAGTTCACAGCGCACCCGCACTGCGGCATGGCAACATACTTGATGGTTGACAAGGGCAAAGTTAAGACTATTGGGGACATGGCGAACGTTGACGCATTTTTCGCGGGCATGAGAAATGTTTACGAGAAAGCATCCAGCGGGCATAAAACAAGAGCGTACCTGTCCTTGCTGGGCACTGCACGCCACTTAAAGTTCAGTACCATGCGTATGGTAATCCCAGTAATGACGAAGGGTAACTATAAATCGCTGGGGGACCTGCAAAGAAAATCTATTCTACTCTCAGCCATGCATTTCATGGACCCATACAACTTTGACCTTGAACGCGTACAACGCTGCCTAATCCACTATGCTGTACCAGACGGACGCATCATTCCATTCTGCACCATGAACAGCATCCACAGGGCGGAAGTTGAAAAGAAACTTGGCGTTCCACTCAAAGAATGGAAAGAGCAACATAAAGTTGAAATAAGCCAGCCATTCTAGATGTTGAGAACAATAAAATCAAGGTGAAAGAATTCATGGGTGGAAAAAAGAAACTCGGCATAAAGCAGATGGAGAAGCAGCAGGTCACGCAAGACGAAGCAAAAGCGCAGGATAAGAAGAAAGAAAAATCAGGACCGCCGAAAGAACGAAAAGCCAGCAGCATAGTCGCGCCAGACGCTAAAAACGACAAAATCGTCGCCGAAGTCAAGAAGATGGGTGTTCTAACGCCATACTTGGTCGCGACAAGGTACAACATCCGAATCAGCACAGCCAAAGACTTCTTAGAACAACTTGAAACAAACGGCGCAATACAACTCGTCTCCGGAAGCCACAACCTAAAGATCTACAAGGCTGCAGCATAAAATTCCATATCTTATCCTTTAATTTTCTTAATCTGAAAATGTTTGGAGTTTAGTTTTCGTTTGACAGAGTTTCCCGAAAGAGTCTACACTGCTGAAGAAGTGAAAACCGCTAAGGAACTAGTTAACCAAGGGTACAAACACAACCTGACAGTTGAAGGCTCAGCCGACTTTAAAGAAAAAATCAATCAGATTCTTGACTTAATCAAAACGGCGGGTTACTACGACTTTTTCAAGACATACATCCGAAGCATAAAGGAAATCGACGGCTTAAGCCAACTTCGAGAAACAGAAGTGGCTATTTGGGCAAACAAGTTCGCCGTTGAAAACACAGTGGACGCCGCGAGCCTGTTTGTGCAGAAGGCTTTCAGCATGAAAGAGTATTTGGAAGGGGAACTTTACTACGGCGGCACCGCGGAGAAGCGTTCAGTCGCGAAACGAGTCGAATTCCTGAAAGCTCTTGGCGAGAAAAGTGACGACAAAAACGTCAAAGAAGAGTGCGAGCGGCTGCTGCAAATGTGGAAAGAAAGCTCGCTGGCGTTTTAGGTAGTTGACAGTTCAACCCGCATTGTTATTCCGCTTTTAACTTGCTTGAAAATATCCAGATTATCTGTTATTTTGCCAAGTATGCTCACGGGGCTGTAGGGCTGTGACTTCCCGTAGAAAACGCACAATGCGCTGCCCATAGGCCAAAAAGCGATAGTGCCAGTCTCAACAGTCGGCTTAGCTTTCTCTTCGCCCATCTTGATTGGGATTTCAAAGTAAACTTCTTCTTTCCAGACGGCGGCTCTGCCTTCAAGCGGAAGCTTCCTGATGATGTAGTCGATGGTTCTCGGCGCTAAAAACCTGACCAGTTCTCCTTCAGCATGACCTAAACCTTCAACTACAAACTTTACTTTTATACGCGAAACATCTGCCGATTCAGTACTCAACTTCTCGTTCCCCTACAAACAAAATCAAAGATATCTGAAGTTTCAGCCTATTCATAATACAAGGTTCAATTTAACTGTTACAGTTAAGGGCGGGGACGCAAACCCAAATGGACTCAGCCCAAACCAGCCTATAGAAGGCTCAGGACAGTTTTCCCTATATAATCAACCTGTTCAGCCGTGACTGCAGGATGAATCGGCAATGAGAAAACCTGCGTTGACGCCTTGTCCGTTTCTGGCAGCTTGGCGCTTCCAAAGTTCTCTCGATAGAACGGCATCAAATGAACGGGGTTGACGTAGTAGGCTTCAGCGCCGATTCCCTTGCTCTTGAGCTCAGTCAAAATCCTGTTGCGTTCCGCCTCTGTGCCGTCCTTCAATCGGGCAGTGTACAGATACCAACTATGCTGCCGATCCTTAGATTCGTATGGCAGGGTGAGCTTGCTGCTTTTCTCTAGAATCTTTGTCAATTGCTCCGCGTTCCGTCGGCGTTTAGCCAGAAAAGAAGGCAACTTATCCAGTTGCACGTTCCCGATTGCAGCCTGCATTTCCGACATGCGGTAGTTGTTCCCAAGTATCAGCGACGCGTACTTGGCTTTTTCTCCATGAGTGCGAATCATGCGCAATGTCTCATCAAGTTGATCGTTATTTGTTGTGACTAAGCCGCCTTCACCCGTGGTCATGTTCTTGCTTGCGTACAGGCTCCAGCAAGCAGCATCAGCGAAGGCTCCCGCAGGTTTCCCAGCGTAAGTTGCCCCATGCGCCTGTGCAGCGTCTTCGACGAGAGCTAAACCGTACTTTTCAGCGATTTCCATGAGGGGTTCCATGTCGGCTGAAAAACCATACAGATCCACGGGCAATATTGCCTTAGTTTTTTTAGTTATCGACTTTTTAACCTCGCTGGGCGACAGATTGTAGGTTTTGGCGTCAATATCTGCGAAAACGGGTTTCCCGCCTGCTAAAACGACGGCTTCTGCTGTGGCTACGAAGGTGAAGCTGGGAAGAATAACCTCGTCGCCCTGTTTTACGCCGCAAGCCATAATAGCAGAATGCAAAGCAGCGGTGCCTGTGTTAACTGCAACGGCATGTTTCACGCCTGAAAGTTTAGCGAAATTTTGCTCTAGGCGAGTGACCTCTGGACCTTGTCCAAGCCCGCTTGTTAACATGCCACTTCTAAGAACTTTAACTACTGCTTGAACTTCTTCTTCGCCGATTTGCGGCTGGTTAATAGGTATCAAGGTTAAAGCCTCACAACATTGGATACTTATTGTCGTGGGGTATATTTCAATTATCCAAAAATTATGTTTTAAACGCCAGCCTGTTTGCAAATTATTCGATGGACATTTTCTGTGTAGTCTTATAGTCTGTTACAACTTCGATTCCGCGGGCTCGAAACTCAGTGTCCAACTCTGAATCGCCAGTGTCAACCTTTAAACTCTTCAGCCTATCCAACTTGCTTTTAGAAGCAACCACGACAATGTTGTCTAAGCCGACTTGGCGGATTACTTTGGCGCTTATCTGCTGGTTGCCTCTGCCGAAAATGAAGCCTTGACCGCCAATAGGCGTCACAATTATCCTTGCCGCCTTGCCGTTTATGGCTTCAAAGATTTGTTTCTCGTTTGCATCGTGCAGGAATATTTTTTTGTTTTGGAAAAGGTCGACGCCCAGGAGAGTTTTTTTCTGGTCTAAAAGGTCACTTATCGTGCGGGTTGTGGTTCCCGGACCAACAATGTAAATGATTTCTGGTTTCATTTCTTCTATGACGTAGACTGCGATTGCCGCTTGGTTGCGTACCTCGTTTTCAGTCATTGGGCTTTCAAGTTTGTTTCCCTGAATTAAATGGGGCTCAAAAGGACTCAACATGTAACCGTAAAGTTCCGCGGAAAGACGACCCGCCCTGAAAGCTTCCTCGTCAATATCCATAACTTCTGCTTCCCGCAGAGGCAACCCACCCCACAGGAACCCGGCGGCAACCCTCGCGGCTGCTTGGGGAGTAACAGCGAATAGGGCGCTGTGCATTTTGACGCCAGTGGGAACCCCGAGCACGGGAACGTTCAAGCCGACCGCTTTATGAACATCGCGGGCTGTTCCGTCGCCACCGCAGAAAACCAGCAGATCAACACCTGCCTTCGCCATCTCGTGCGCCGCATTTTGTGTGTCCTCGGATGTGGTTTCTTTCTTGCCTTCACCCAAAACTTTGCAAGTGAAGCCGCACTTTTTCGCTTCAGCCTCACCCATCCTTCCCGCCCCAACAACTAACCGAAGGCTTTCCTTAACGTTCGCCAAACCAGAAAGGAAGGTTTCAGCTCTCTCTGAGGCTATGGGTTTTGCGCCCAGTGATATGGCTTTGGCTAAAATGGTTTTGCCGTCTGTTCCTTTAAGCCCCACGGCGCCGCCCATTCCTGCAACTGGGTTAACGATGAACCCGACGGTTTTTGCTGGCAGATTCTGGGGTGCTGTCAAAGCATAGGCGCCTCAAGGTGGTATTGGGTTGCTTGGATAAAAAGAGAATGCGAAACTAGACTTTCGCAAAGATAAAAAGAAAAGAAATGGGTGGAGCTGCTTAGTAGGTTTCGCAGCCGATGTATTTCTTGTTGACTTCTGCTAGCCACGGGTAGAGGTTATGCAGCTTCTTCATGGATTCGGCGACTTTCTCTGTTGGGTACTCGTAGGGTTGTAGATTGCCGCTGAAGTATTCGTCGTAGGCTGCCATGTCGAAGTAGCCGTGTCCGCAGAGTACGAACAGGATGGTTTTTGCTTCACCTGTCTTCTTGCAGCGCAGTGCCTCATCAATGACGCCTTTGATTGCGTGGGACGGTTCAGGCGCGGGGATGATGCCTTCGGTTTGGATGAAGAGTTTCGCGGCGTCGAAAACCTCCAGTTGGTTGAAGGCTTCAGTGGTCATCTTTTTCTCCTGCACTAAGACGCTTATTACCGGGGAAATGCCGTGGTAACGTAGTCCGCCTGCGTGTATGGGCGCAGGGATGAAGTCGTGGCCAATGGTGTGCATTGGGACGAGCGGTGTCAGTTTCGCCGTGTCACCGTGGTCATACTGGTAATATCCTTTAGTGACTTTGGGGCAAGCTGTAGCTTCAGTCGCGACGAACTTTGTCTTCTTAGGTGCCTTCTTTGAGACTTGATCATAGTAGAAAGGCCACATCAACCCGCTGAAGCTACTACCACCACCGATGCAGCCGTAGACCACGTCGGGATAATCATCCACCATTTCAAGCTGCTTCTTAGTTTCCAAGCCTTCAACGGTCTGATGCAAGCAAACGTGATTGAAGACACTACCAATCGCGTAGTTAGTTTCTTTCTCGTTCACAAGGGCATCTTCGACTGCCTCGCTGATGGCTATGCCGAGGCTGCCTTTGCTATCCGGGTCTTCAGCAAGAATTTTTCTTCCCGCCTCCGTCCTGTTACTTGGACTAGCGATGCATTCTGCGCCGAAAGCATTCATCATCATTTTTCGATACGGCTTCTGGTCATAGCTTGCGCGCACCATGTAAATCGTGGCTTTAAGCCCAAAGATCATGGCTGCAAACGCCAAAGCAGAACCCCACTGACCCGCACCTGTTTCAGTGGACAAGCGTTCGGTGCCTTCCTTCATGTTGTAATACGCTTGGGGCACGGCGGTGTTGGGTTTGTGGCTTCCAGCGGGGCTGACGCCTTCGTACTTATAGTAGATTTTAGCAGGTGTCTTCAACGCTTTTTCCAGGTTAAGAGCTCTGAAAAGCGGCGAGGGACGCCAGATGCGATAAACCTCTCTGACCTCGTCAGGAACATCTATCCATCGCTCCTGACTTATTTCTTGACCGATAATTTCTTTTGGGAAAATTCGCGGGACAATTCCGACTCCAGGCTGCTTCGTTGCTGGATCAATAAACGGCGGAAGCGGCTTGGGCAAGTCGGGAACTATGTTGTACCATTTTTTTGGGATGTCTTCTTCTTTTAGGAAGATTTTTTTCATTGGCGTTGGCATGTTATTTTTCGTCCTTTTGATTGAAAGCAGAGAAGTGTACGTTTAGGTTTTATTTAAAACTTTTGTGTACACTTATGTACATGAAAGAGGATTTATCAAAAACACATTTATACCTAAAAGAACAAAACAAGCACAAGCGAACCCAAATGTGGAACATGATCAAAAGCCAGCTGCAAGAGTACCCCGAACGCCTCAAAGTAGCACGCGTACTGATAGAAAACGGCTTAAGCGTCCAAAACGACAAAATCTGCCTAAACCAAATCGAAATCCCCCCAGTACGCATAGCCAGAGCCGCCGGAGTAGACCGAAGAACAGTAAACGAAACATTACGCACAATAGAATCCATTCCTGAACTCAAACTAATTTTTGAAGAAATGCGCCCAGCAGGGCATTCGCTCAAGGAAATAGCTAAACACCTCAACTTAGGGGTCTTGGAGATAACACCCGTGAACGCGAAGTCGCCGGGAATCCTGTCCAACGCCGCAATGATCCTTAACAGGGCAGGATTAAGCATAAGGCAGGCAATTGTGGATGACCCTGAACTTTCACCTGAACCAAAACTCACCCTGATAGTTGAGAAAAAAATTCCAGGCGAATTAATCCCCGAGCTGCTAAAGATTCCAGGAATAGCTAAAGTTGCAGTCTACTAAAGCCACGGCAGAAAAGAAAACAAGAAAACCCTGAAAAATGGCAAAATGATGCAAAAACGGCTTGCCTAGGCTTTAATCGTCATACCGCGCCTAGAAAAACTTATATGGCTAGGTAATATTTGTTGTGTTCGCATTAATGGAGGTTTACTTGATTTGTCATCATTTCCTACACAAGCGGGAGGAGTACCTGTTCTCGTTCTGAAAGAAGGCTCAAACCGGTCCCGCGGAAGAGAAGCACAGCACGGAAACATTACTGCCGCTAAAGTTGTAGCTGAAAGCGTCAGAAGCGCTTTAGGCCCAAAAGGCATGGATAAAATGTTAGTTGACAACTTTGGAGACACAACGATAACAAGTGACGGACGCACCATTTTGGATGAGATGGATGTACAGCATCCAGCCGCAAAAATGCTCGTTGAAGTCGCCAAGACACAGGACAACGAAGCAGGAGACGGAACAACATCAGCAGTCATAATAGCAGGCGAACTTCTCAGCAGAGCAGAAGAACTAATCGACAAAAACATTCACCCAACAGTAATAATCGACGGCTACAGGAAAGCAGCTGAAAAAGCTCTTGAAACCCTTGAGAAAATAGCCATTCCAGTTGACCTGAAATCCCGAGAATTTCTGAAAAAAGCAGCAACAACCTCAATGGGAAGCAAAATCGTCGCTGAACACAAGGATTACTTAGCTGATTTAGCGGTTAAGGCTATGCTTGCAGTCGCTGAAAAGAAAAACGGCTTGTACAAAGCAGATGTTGACGACGTAAAGGTTGAGAAGAAAACAGGCGAGTCGCTTAGAGATACAACACTGATTAACGGCATAGTTTTAGATAAAGAAATTGTTCAGTCAGGCATGCCTAAACGGATGGAGAACGCCAAGATTGCATTAATAGACGCTTCTTTGGAAATTGAGAAAACCGAGTTAGACTCAAAAATAAACATTGAAAGCCCAGATATGATTGAAGCCTTCCTCAAAGAAGAAGAAACAATGCTCAGAGACATGACAAACAAAATCTTGGCTTCAGGAGCAAACGTAGTCGTATGCCAAAAAGGCATAGATGACATGGTTCAGCATTTCCTTTCAAGAAAAGGAGTAATCGCCATTAGAAGAGCCAAAAAATCTGACATGGAGAAACTTGCAAAAGCCGCAGGCGGAAATATAGTTTCAAGCGTAGACGGGATTTCTCCGTCAGACCTTGGATACGCAGCTTTAGTTGAGGAACGCAAAATCGGCGACGACAAGATGACTTTCATTGAAGGCTGCAAGAACCCCAAAGCAGTAACCCTTCTAGTTAGGGGAGCGACGCAACGCATGACCGCTGAGGCAGAACGCTCAATCCATGACGCACTCTGCGTTATCAGAGACTTAATCCAGGAGCCAAAAATTGTTGCTGGAGGGGGCGCTCCAGAAATGGAAATGGCAAGCGTACTGAGGAAGTATGCTGAAACGATTACTGGTAGAGAGCAGCTTGCAGTTAGAGTTTTCGCAGAAGCCCTTGAATCTATACCTGTAACGCTCGCTGAAAACGCCGGCTTAGACCCAGTTGACATAATTGTAGAACTAAGAACCAGACATGACAAAGGAGAAACATGGGCTGGCATCGAGGTTTTAGAAGGAAAAGTGCGAGACATGTCAAAAGCAAATATTTTCGAGCCGCTCTCAGTTAAAAAACAGATAATTAAATCTGCGAACGAAGCAGCTTCCATGATACTTAAAATCGACGACGTCATCGCTTCGGGCAAAATGAAGAGTCCACCGATGCCCCCTGGCGGAATGGGCGGAGGTATGGGTGGAATGGGCGGTATGGGCGGAATGCCCTACTAAGGAGAGAACAAAATACGTCAGAACAAAAAATAAACATTGGACCACCGAAAATTACTCGCTTCGAGAAAGCAAGGATAGTTGGAGCTAGAGCGCTTCAAATCTCGATGGGAGCACCGATTTTGGTGGATGCAAGTGAAAATACTAACCCCATTGACATAGCGTTAAAAGAACTTGAGGCTGCAATTCTGCCGATAACAATTAGGCGAACATTGCCCGACGGAACCTTCCAAGACATACCGTTGAAATGGCTGCTAACTTAAGCTTCAGTTTTTTTCTTTTAGTTTTTCAAGTTTTGTTTGCGCTTCACTTAGGGTGTTGCTGATTTGCTTCCAGTGTGCACCCTGCCAGTAGATTTGGCCGCAGTTCGGACACTTCCAGAACTTTTCGTAGTAAGTGAACGTGTTCTTCTGCAGTTCGCCTGAAAGTTGTTCTTTCGGAGTAGCCTTGAGCTTGGTGTTGCATACTGGGCAATTTGATTTTTCCATGTCAACTGCTAAAGTCAACCCGTACCTTTCGGCAATCTCGGCGAGCCGTTCAGATTCCGATTTGCCTTCAACAAAAAAAGCATCGGTGTCCATCGCGGCGGCGCGTCGGTAAAGCTCTAAATCTTTAGTCAGCAAAACTCGGCTCTCCTTCTTAGCCAAGTCAAGAAGCTCATTGTCGTTCAATTGAACGTTGTAGGTAACGTCTTGTCCTAACATGCGTAGCCAACGAGTAAGTTTCCCCAGCATACTGTCAGCTAAGAATTTCAAGGGGTGCCTCTCCGAACAAGAGAGCCGTTGCCAGCCTTCGCGACTATTTCGCCTTCGTCAAAAACCAAAAGTCCGTCAACGAAGGTTTTTACTGGCTTACCCTGAACTTCCCAGCCGTCGTACGGGGAATATTTGGCTTTAGACTTGAATTTTGAAGCGTCAATCTTGAATTTGCCGTTAAAATCCACCACCGTTAAATCCGCCTTCTCTCCCTGCTCCAAACGACCGCGGTCGGTCAAACCAAAGATTTCTGCTGGTTTCTCCGCGAGAAGCTGCATCGCTTGACTCAGGGATAAACGATTCTTCCTGACCGCTGTCAGGATAAGGGGCAAAGTGGTTTCTAACCCTGGAACGCCGACTTTAACATCCCAAACGCTGCTCGCAGACTTCTCGCCCAAAGCGTGCGGCGCGTGGTCTGACCCTAAAGAATCAACCCAGCCCGCCTCCAACCCCTTCCACAAGGCTTCAACGTGGTCTTTGTTGCGCAGCGGCGGCGCCATAATCAACAGTTGCCCAACACGCTCCAAATCAGCAGTTGATAGTAAAAGGTGGTTCGGTGTAACTTCACAGGTTATTTTCCTGCCTGCTTTCTTTGCTTTTGCAATCGCGTTCAAGCCCTCTTTTGTGGACACGTGACAGAAATGCAGGCGCACGTCAGTTGACGCGCTTATTTTCAGTAAACGTTCGACGGCTTTTGCTTCAACCGCCTCGGAATGTGCGTTTTGGAAAGCTGAGACACTGACTTTTTTGGCTTGTTTAAGTTTGTTTTCGTTAGCAGTAAGCATAGCTTTGTCTTCAGCGTGCACTGCCACGGGCACACCTAACGGCGCGACTTTCCTGAAGGCTTCCTGCAACTCTTGGTCGTCGTCAATGTTTACTCCGCCTATTTGGCTACCCATAAAAAGCTTGAACCCGACCGCGCCTTCAGAAACAATGTCCTCGGTTTCCGCAAGCTTCTTTGGAAATTCAGAGTAGAAACCAACGTTGACCAGAATTCGTCTTTGGGCTAACGACATGCGGTTCCTCAGTGTTTCGACGCTCATCGTGACGGGTTCGTTGTTAGGCATGTCCAGAACGGTGGTGAAGCCTCCTGCGGCTGCGGCGGCGGTTCCCGTGTAGAAATCTTCTTTGTAGGCTTTCCCCTCGTCACGCAGATGCACATGCTCGTCAATCAAGCCTGGCAACACAAGTTGGCTTTTCAAGTTGATTTTTTGGTCGGCGCCGGGCATCTGGGTTTCTTTGCCGATTTTGAAGATTTTGCCCTCTTCAATAGCTATGCTGCAGTCGACGACTTGCCCGTTGAGGTAGGCTTTGGCGTTTGCAAGGACAGAATCAACAATCACTTCAATTCACGGTTTATTGAATAGCAGGTGGTTTGGTTAAAAGCTTATCGCGGTCGCGATATTCTCAAGTTATTTGTCATGAAAGAATGCTGTTTATGCCCTTTTTGTTTTAGTGTTTTGTGTTTTTGTGCAAAGGTACCCGATAGGTAGGCAAAGCATATACGGAAAGTCAATACAATTCGTCAATACAGTCGAAAAAGAGAGCTTGGCTCGGTCGTTTCGGTTTGGCCCCTGTTACGCTGGTTTCAGGATTTAGCAGTTTACCCCAAAAATCTTAACAATGAGCTCGGTTGCCTGCGAAGGAAGAAGAAATAAACGGAATTAGGCAAAACCCTTAACTTTTCTCTTGTCAAGATACTTGTGCATTGAAAGGGGAATGATCGTTTTTCCAAAGAAGTCGGATGACGCGTTTTCAAAACTGTTTCTTGTTATTCTAAGGCTTGCTGTTTACTCGAAATCTTCCTTTTTGACCATGACCGCGCTTTCCCTGTACGGTTTAATCAGTGGCGTTGCATGTGTGCCGAGAAAACGAGTGAGCGCAATGAAAAGCTTACTGCGTTACGGGGTTGCGGTGTTTCAACATGCACTGGGCTCACCAACCCAAGGTTCGACAAGCCAATAATAACTCTAAAACATTTGTAACTTATATGGAATAAAGCTAAAACAAGCTTTGGCTTTTACTTTTCCTGTTCGAGCTCAACGCGGCACTCGTCGCAGATGTTTTGTCCGTTCCGTTCCTTGAGGCTTTCAGAGTAAATGTTGCAGCGGTCGCAGTATCCTGAAAGAGGAACTTCTTCGCCTTCTTCGGTGCGAGAGGCGCCTTCAATGCGTGATCTTTCCTGAATTATCTCGAAGAGTTCAGGCATCACACCTAAGACGTCTTTGGCGGTGATTATACCGACAAGGTCGCCCTTGTAGATAACGCCGAGCCTCCTGATGTCTAACCTGTTCATTCTTCTCGCTGCTTCACTAATCGTCGCTTCAGGCTCAATGGTGACCAAGGGGGTTGTCATGATTTCTTTTGCCTTAATCGTGTCAGGCTTAAGATTTTTCGCTAAAACCCTGACGACCAAGTCCCGTTCCGTGATTATGCCGATTGATTTTCCAGCCTTGTTAACGACTATTACGCACCCTAAATCGTTCTGGTCCATTGCAGTGGCAGCCATGTTAGAAGCTGCGTTTTCATTCATCGTTACGACTGGGCTGCTCATAACGTCTCGAACCAGCATTTTGGTTCTCAATCCGATTTCAGACATTGAAATTTCACTTCCAACAATTTAGGAGGCTTTACTTCCAATGCAACAATAAAGAGACGCATAATTTAAGATTTGCTTAGACTGAAAAACTTCGCCCTGTGAAGTTTATTAGAAACCTCCACAGATAGAGCATAATGCCCGACGGGGAATTGCTTATGCTGACCACGAACGCTGAAAAACTCATAAAAATCTCAGTTATGGGTGAAATAGCCAGCCCAACCATCAGGTCAGTCTACAACGTTTCCGCAACGGGGCAACCGCTGGTGCTTCCTGGCGTAGGCGGCATAACCTACAATCTAAGAGTCGGCGACCCAGCTTGCGGTTGGGAAGCTGACCACGTCGAACCAGGCGTCAGCGTGGAAAACAAGGAAAACGATGCACGGTCGGGACAGGCAGCTAACACAGCCTTCAACGTGCTGTCATGCGTTGGAAACGAAGCAACTGTTGTTAACGGCGACGGCAAAGGCGCCAAAGGAGTTGTCACAGGAAAGCACGGCGGAATTGAACATGTGCTCATTGATTTTCCCTCAGGCATTTTAGATAAGCTTGTGCTTGGAGACAGAATCCTTGTTAAAGCCTTCGGCACAGGCTTAAAACTGGTTGATTTTTCCGAAATTAAAGTCTTCAACATGGACCCCGCGTTGCTTGCGGCATGGGATCCACAGCCTAAGGACGATAAGCTTGTGGTGCCTGTCACGCATGTTGTTCCAGCCGCCATTATGGGCTCGGGCATAGGAGCAAACCAAGTTAACTCGGGAGACTACGACATTCAATTGTTCGACAAAGCAGTAGTTGACCAATACGAGTTGGAAAGCCTAAGGCTCGGCGATTTGGTAGCCATTGTTGACGCAGACCATTCGTTTGGAAGAATTTACCGTCAAGGCGCAGTTTCCGTAGGCGTAGTCATTCACTCGAACTGTGTTACGGCTGGTCATGGTCCTGGAGTTACAACTTTGATGACGTCGGCTGAAGGAAAAATTGTTCCCGTCATTAAGCGGGAGGCAAACGTCGCTTCGCTTTTAAAGTTAAGAGCAGATATATAAGATAGATGAATGCTTAAATTGGAAATTAGAAGAGAAAGAGGTTAAAGATAATTGCCATCTAAGCGAAAAAGCCGAGGAAGATCAAAAGGAAACAAAGGAAGCAGCAGCCTTGTTCAATGCGCAAATTGCGGGGCAATGGTGCCACGTGACAAGGCAAAGAGATCTACTCGCCGTGTGTCGTTTGTTGAGCCTCAGTTAGCTAAGGAACTTAGGCAAAAAGGCACTTTTCTTGCTTCATGGGTGGACACAAAATACTACTGCATATCGTGCGCAGTTCACCGCGGAATCGTCAACGTCAGAGCCGAAAGCGAGCGTCACTCACGAGCCCGAAGAAGATACTAAATAACTGGAACTGCTTTTTTCTTTAATTCCTTGTAGACATACACTGCTCTTTGTATAACGGTAAAGTTTGAAAGCACCGCCAACAAGGCTACACCATAACCTAAGGCAGGTAACCAGAAAAACGCGACTATGCTGACGGCGGCTAAAATAAGCATGCGTTCTGCCCGTTCAGCGAACCCTACTGACTCCATTTTTAATCCTGCAGCCTCGGCTCTTGCTCTACTGTAACTTACCAGCAAAGAACCTGCAAGAGCTGCCAAAGCCCAAACGGGACCCCAAAATATGCCCCAAGCAGGGTTACATAACCCCGCGATTATTATGGCGGCAAAAACTATTGCGTCCGCGTACCTGTCGAGAATTGAGTCGAAGAAGCCGCCGAAAACGGTTATTTGCTGGAAGGTTCTGGCTATGATTCCGTCAAGGGTGTCGCAGAAACCTGAAGCCAAAAGAAACGCTGTTGCTACGAGTAAAAGCCAAGGGTGATTTTGAGCCATCCCGTATGCGACGGCTGAGACGAAAGCGAGAATGAACCCAATCAAGCTTACTTTGTTGGGAGTTAGGCCTATTCTATGCGCTGCCTGCGCCTGGGAAGTTAGCATTTGCTGAACTTTCTTCTTGAGTTTCGTTAGCAAGGGTAACTCTCAGCTTGCATGGTGTTAAAGCTCATTATGGGTTGGCTGTAGAAAAGGCTTTCCCGCTGCCTGCTTGCAAAAGTTGATGTTGGGTTGCTTTTAGCCTCCTAAAAGCGTTCTATTCAATGGACTTATAAGCATGAACAATAATAGTTGGAAGTTAACGTTTCCGTTACCAAGCAAACCCAAGTAACGTAAACGTTGCACAAAGCAAACCACAAAAAAGGAGTAAAGAAAATGACTGAAAACGCAGATGTTATCTTTGTGGGAAACAAACCTCCAATGAGCTATGTTCTGGCAATCATAACAAGCCTCTCCGCAAGCAACCTGAATGCAGTCACTTTGAAAGCACGAGGCCAAGCCATAACCACCGCCGTTGACGCCGCTGAAATAACAAGAAACCGATTCGTCAAAGACCTCAAAGTTGCAAAAATCGCGATAGGAACAGTTGAGATGCCACCAAGAGAGGGAGAGAGTAAATCCAGAATGGTTTCCACAATGGAGATAATCCTAAGCAAAAAGTAAAACCAAAACAAAAACCAAGGAAACCAAAACCCAACCTCTTTCATTTTTTGATTTATCTTCGCACACAAATTTTTTTGGGAACAAGGAAACCGATTAGGCTACTTTGCGTCGTCCGATTCTTGCTCTGGATTTGATGCCTCGTTTGCTTTCTTAGCTTTTTGTTTTCGCCTATGTGCATTTGGCAGACGGGGGAAAAGAACAGATGCTCTTGCCCGAATTATCTTCCTCGCTTCAAGAGTCACATGGGATTGTGAAATCAACCTTTCCAGTTCCAATTTGCTTTCTTCCAGTCTTTCCGTGAATTCAGCTTCAGAAATTTTGCCGTCTTCCCTTAGCCTATGCATCTCTTCAATGTAGGCGGATAGCCGGGCAAACTCGTCGTCAAGCTCCGTTTCCTTAAAGGCTTCGGATTCGGGTATCTCCCGCTTGGCATACCGAAACAGAATTGGCACCTGAACCATGATCGTGATGAAGGCTACCCCGAACACCATCGTGTCTATCGTGTGCAGGTCGCTGACGGAGATGACGGCTGAGGTCGTGATTGTTGCCGCAAGCGCTATTGAAAGGGCGCCTCTGACGCCGCCGAGGAAAGCGATGTTGCTCCACACAGTCGTCATTTTGCCGCTTATCTTCCTGAAGATGGCGAGTATCGGGTAAACGGTTGCGGCTCTTGAAACCGTAACCGCCGCGAAAGCCGCCAAAATAATCAGAATCGACTGCGGAAAACTAATGATGTTTGCCTGGAAGCCAATGAGAAGAAACGCAACCGAGTTACCTAAGAACGCAGCTATCTGCCAAAAGATTTGTACGGCTTCTCTCGTCGCAGGCTCCATGGCAGTTCTAATCGTAAAGTTTCCAAAGTACAGTCCAGCCACAGCCACCGCAATCAACCCAGACGCACCAATGCCTGACGCAAACGCATAGGAGCCGTAGACAACGGCTATTGTCAGTATGGTTTCTGCAACTCGGTCTTCGATTAGGCTTGAGAGGACTTCACCTGCAAAAGCCACGCCCAGCCCGATTAAGACTCCAGCGCCGAGGGTGAACCCGAAGTTTGACAAAGTACTCAGCAGGTTTATTTTTTGCAGACCTATGGTCGAGAGGATTATGGTGAAGACGATGATGGCAGTTGCATCGTTGAAGGTGGCTTCGGTGTCTAAGAGGGTTGCGAGTTTTGTTGGAACTTTAACGCGCCTGAAAACTTCCAAAACAGTCACAACGTCGGTCGGGGCAATTAGAGCGGCGAACAAAAATGAAACGTAAATTGAAAGCCCGACGACTTTCCATAGGATTAAGCCTGTGACTGCAGTTGCTATGAGGACGCCGATTGTTGCAAGCGCCAAGGACGGTTTTATGACGCTTCGAAGGTCGCTGCCGCGGATATGGATCATGGCTTCGAATATAAGTGGGGGAACGATGAGGCCAACGTACAGTCCGCCTCCGCCGCCTTGGATCAGCAGGTTGTAGATCGAACGGATCTGCGAAGTTATGCTTTCGCTCTGTGCGTGAAATGGGCTTCCCTGAAGCGACAGTAACCCGAAAAGCAACGTTATCAGTACGCCGATTAGAACTAAAACCAAAGTGTAGGGTGCCTTGACTTTTATCGAGATAAGCGCCGCTATAAAAGTCAACAGTAAGAACATTGAAAGGACCAACTCTATGCTTGCCATTGAATGCTTTCACCGTCAGCGCTAAGCAGTTTGGGAGTTAAAATCCTTTTATCGTCGGGACTTAATCAATCTCTCGCTGCAATTTTCACATAATAGTATCCGTTTTAGGCTTTCTTTTTATGTCGCAAGGTTAAATAGCTGAATTCCTTAAGTTAGGAATTTGCGTGTGAAGGCAATGTTAGATATCAAGCTCATCCGAGAGAACCCAGAACTTGTAAAAAACAATCTGGCAAAACGCGGCAACCCCCAATGCATCCAGATGCTAGAAGACTTAATTGGCGTTGACAGAGAATGGCGATTAAACCTCACCAGATTAAACGAGATGCGTCACCAACGAAAACTGATAACCATCGAAATCGCTAAACTGAAAAAAGCCGGCAAAGAAGCTGACGATGAAGTTCACAAGGCACAGGACATTGACGAAAAAATAGTGAATATCGAAAAGCAGGTTACACAGCAAGACCAGAAGACTCGCGATTACCTCATGCAACTCCCAAACCTGCTAGATGGCAGTGTACCGTTTGGCAAAGACGACAAAGACAATGTGCAAGTTAAAACTTGGGGAACAATCCCAACTTTTACTTTTCCAGTAAAAAACCACATTGATCTGGCTTTAGCGTTAGACCAAATTGACATGGAGAGGGCGGGAAAAGTCTCAGGAGCCAGATTCTTCTACCTCAAGAACCAAGTTGCGATGCTGGATATGGCGTTGATGAGCCTTGCAATTGAAGAATTGACAAAGAAAGGTTTCTCGGCAATTGTTCCGCCTTGCTTGATGACTCGTGAAGCATACGAAGGCGTGACGGCAATGGGGGACTTTGCTGACGTGCTCTACAAGGTGGAGAATGAAGACCTGTATTTGATTGCCACTTCCGAGCACCCGATGGCTGCAATGTACATGAACGAAGTCCTCAAAGAACAAGAAATGCCCATAAAACTCGCGGGTATAAGCACGTGCTTTAGGAAGGAAGCTGGTGCCCACGGCAAAGACACAAGAGGCATTTTCCGCACTCACCAGTTCAACAAAATTGAACAGTTCATATTTTGCAAGCCAGAAGACTCAACCAAACTGCATGAGGAACTGCTTCTAAACGCTGAGGAACTACTTCAAAAACTAGAATTGCCATACCGCGTCGTGAACGTTTGCACAGGCGACATCGGAACCGTAGCAGCCAAAAAATACGATATTGAAGCTTGGATGCCAGCGCAAAACGGTTACCGAGAAGTTGTTTCCTGCAGCAACTGCACCGATTACCAGGGCAGACGTTTAGGCATTAAGTACAGGGAAAAAGAAGGCGCAGCACCGAAAGGGTTCGTACACACTTTAAACTCGACCGCCGTAGCTACAGGCAGAACCATCGTTGCCTTGCTGGAAAACAATCAGCAAGAAGACGGCACAATAAATATACCAGTTGCGTTGCGAAAGTACATGGGTGACAGAGAAAAAATAGACAAAAAGCGGTAAACCTTTTAATATTTCTATGAGAATGTTGACTGCGCGTTCGGAGAAATAACTTTGTCTTCAAAAACGAGACATGTAAAAGATAAGTGGCGTGGAAAAGCATGGTACATGGTTGTTGCACCTTCCTTCTTTGGCAACGTAGAGTTAGGCTCCATTCCAGCTGAAGAACCAGAACAGCTGATCGGCAGAGTCGTTGAAGCCACACTGTATGATATAACAGCCGATTTTTCGCATCACTATTTGAAAATGTTCTTCCAAGTTAACGAGATCGACGGAAAAACCGCAAAGACCCTCTTTAAAGGTCATGAGTACTCGCGCGATTACCTCCGCAGTTTAGTTAGAAGAAGAACAACCAAAGTTGATTCACTGATTAACTTGACCACAAAAGACGGGTATAAGCTAAGAATCGCCGTTTCAGCATTGACACTTTCAAGAATAAAGACCTCACAGGAAAAGATAATCCGCAAGATAATGGATAAGACAATCCATGAAAAAGCAGAAGCACTCTCGCTCGACCAGTTCGTCCAAGAAATGGTTCTCGGCAAAATCGCTTCAGACATTTACAATCAAGCTAAAGAAGTTGCACCGCTCAGGCACGTCGGCATACGGAAATCTAAACTTTTAGCGGCACCAGCTACTGTGGCGCAGCCAAAAGAAGCAAAGGCAGAGCCCGAAGCACCTGAAGTAGCAGAAGCTGAAGCATAGCCACCCTTATTTTCAAAGCCCTTTCTTAGGCAAAATACTTTAGAAGCATCAATCTTAAAACTTTCAAACGAACAGTTTGGGAGTATTGTACTTGTCGGCAAAAGCAGGAGTTCATGAGAAAGGAAGCTTCACCGTCCAGGATGCGATTGACAACATCAAAAGAGACCCCGACTACCATAAAGCTGGCGCGATAGGACTTTTTATCGGGGTAGTGCGAGGCGACACCTGCGAGGGACAAAAGGTCAAGAAGCTGCATCTTGAAGCTTATGAAGAAAAAGCCGAACAAGTTCTCGGCAAAATATGCGATGACTTAACCAAAAAACCTGGGATAGTTAACGTTCAAATCCACCATTTACTCGGCGAATTCAACGTTGGCGACGATTTAGTTTACGTTGCGGTTGCTGGTTCCCATCGAACAGAGGTGTTTACCGTTCTGCGAGAAGCGGTTGAGAGGTACAAAAGCGAAGCACCAATCTTCAAGAAAGAACGTGTAGTTGACGAAAAAGGCTCCGCTGACGAATACTGGGTTTCAGAGAAACATAGTCATTAACTTTTGACGCCGTGAAGGTTATGATTACAGCTTTAGCTGGCGGGGTTGGAGCGGCAAGATTTCTAACTGGCTTAACTAAGCTTGTGAAGGAAGAAGATTTGTCGGTGATTGTTAACACAGGCGACGATATGGAAATGTTCGGTTTGCACATTTCGCCAGACATCGACATCGTGTCATACACCTTAGCTGGCATTGTTGACAACGACAAGGGCTGGGGAATAAAAGGCGACACTTTTCATTGTCTCGAAATGCTTAGAAAAATGGGTTTAGAAACATGGTTCAGCATAGGCGACAGGGATTTTGCTACGCACATTTTTAGAACAGACTTGTTGCGTAAGGGTTTGACTCTTTCTAATGTTACCGAAGAAATTAGCCGATGTTTAGGAGTCAAGGCTAAGATTGTGCCGATGACGGATGACAAGTTTGAGACTTGGATAAAAACCGAAGAAGGGCTGATTCATTTTGAAGAGTATTTTGTGAAGAGACAAGCCAAAGACGAGGTCTTAGGCGTCGAGTTTGTAGGCTCCGCAAAAGCGAAGCCCGCGCCTGAAACTCTCGATTCAATCTTGAACGCAGAAATGGTTGTGGTTTGCCCCAGCAACCCGATAGTTAGCATAGGCAGCATACTGT
Organism: Candidatus Bathyarchaeota archaeon; assembly: GCA_963722095.1. Classification (GTDB taxonomy): domain Archaea; phylum Thermoproteota; class Bathyarchaeia; order Bathyarchaeales; family Bathycorpusculaceae; genus Bathycorpusculum. The sequence continues at coordinate 734,639 of CAVRJR010000001.1, forward strand.
CGGTTGACGGCATCCGAGACGCGTTGAGAAAGACAAAAGCCAAAATCGTCGGAGTCAGCCCCATAGTTGACGGCGCCCCCATCAAGGGTCCCGCTGACAAGCTTTTGCGTGGTTTGGGCTTTGAGGTTTCAGCGTTTTCTGTCGCGAAGCTTTACGAGGATTTTCTTGATGCTTTTGTGATTGACGTTAGGGACGCCGATGAAAAGGGTCGGATTGAACAGATGGGAATCGACGTGAAAGTGACCGACACCGTGATGAAGAGTCTGGAAGACAAAGTCAGGTTAGCGAAGACTGTTCTGGAAAGCTAGTTTTTCTATATAGAATAAGTTGTGCTCTATACATTATTGCCGCAGGCTAAATAAGGCAAAAAATGGAAGGTTTCACGTGGAAGTATCATGCAGAGAAAAAAGGCGAAGAAGCAGCGTGCAAATCATGAAATGCCATGGTACTTCAACCATGTCTAAACATGGGCTAAACAATCGTTAATTTGAGGGGAAAACTTGAACGCTAAGATAAACAGCAAGAAGCAGGCGAAGGCTAAAAATGTTGATCTTACGGATTGGCTTTTGGCTATTGACGCGTGCTTAATGTAAGATAACTGGAAAATCGAATGTTGAGGAAAAGAAGGTATGAAAGTTAACGTTTGCCTGCAGGCGAGATTTATGATAAGGGTTATATCTGCAACTGTTTCAATACTAAAGCGGTGTTGAGCGTGGAAAGAAAAAGTTACGATTGGTTTGAACAGCGCCGTAAAACCAGAGGTTTAGAACTTGCGCATGACCAGATAACAAAAGCTTTCGACACGGTAACGTGGCTGCACAAAGCAACTAAAAGCTTTTCAGAGAAGAATTTCAAAGAAGCACAAAAATACATTGACAACCTCTACAAGACCGAAGAAGGCGTTGACGCACTTCGAACAGACGTTTTCATGGAGTTATCCAAGGGCGCCGCCTTGGTGGCAGACTACCGTGAAGACTTGTTGCATTTGGTTAAGCGGCTGGATACTTTGGCTGACCACACTAAAGATGCCGCGCGATGCCTAGAGATGCTGTCTGGCGCTGACATACCGCAGGAGCTAAGCGATAAGACGGTGGTTATGACTGGACAGCTTGTGGATACAGCTCAAACATTGAGAAGCAGCATCGAAAAGATTTCGTCGAACCCAACTGAAGCGATTAATGAGGCGAGGAAGGTCGGCGAGATTGAGCACGCAATCGACATCGAGTACCTTAAATGCAAAAGCCTCTTCGTGAAGTACGGCGCAAACATAAACTGCGGAGCCATGGTGATATTTGACGACCTCATAGAGTTCATCGAGCAAGCCGCAGACATGTGCGCAGATACAGCAGACTACATCTTGGTGCTCTCAAGCAGAGAATAAGACCTCAAACATTTCTTAATTTTTAGTTTTACATCAGGATATGCCCTGTTTAAGTTTGCGGGTTAAAATTGGAAAAACTCGGTTTGGGTTGTTTTTTTGGTTTGGGGCTTTAATCTTTTGTAGGTCACGTTTTTTCCCGTTCTTTCCCGTTGAATCCCGTCCTTTTCCGTCTTTCCCGTTCCTTTTCAACCGCACACAGCTTAACTTTGGGGCTGCCACAAACTTGCTCAAACATTTAGGCTGAAACGGCAAACGGCGGTCAAAGAAAAGTTAAGCGAAATAGTGGCGGGCCCGCTGGGATTTGAACCCAGGACCTCCGGCTCCGCAGGCCGGTGTCATTTCGGAATTTGCCGCTTTTAAGCGTGCAAATAAATCCGTACTAGACGACGAGCCCTCATACGCAGAGTACAACAAGCAAATAATAAAGACTTTGCAACAAATGGCGTCAGACGAAAGAAAAAGAGCAACCGTCAAATCCGCAACGTGGACACTAAGAGAACTAAACCGCCATGCCGACCTAATGAATCCATATGTTTTCGTGTCATGCAGTGTCGTTTAGCCGATAGAGGAAGTAAGTCGTGCCACTGTAAAGCAGTGTTGCGTTTGACAGGTTCAGGTTTTGGGTGCTTCTGGTACTTGTATTCTGTGGTCCTCCTTGTGGCGGGTTGCCTCCGTTAGCGATGCCAGGGGCACCTTGCTGCGGAGCTCCGTTGTTTGTTCCGCCCGGCTGGATTAGATTGTTGTTCGGTGCGCCCTGTTGACCTTGAGTAGCCTCAAGCAGGTAGACATTGTACTCGGATTGGAGCCAACTGGTCGAGTTTGTCACTACTGGAAGGTTCAGGATGAATTCCGGCCAATATGCCATGCCCATTCCCTGCACGACCAAGACGGAATTGTTGCTTGAAACTAAGGTTGCCATGTGTTGGAGGTCGGCATATTCCTGAGTGGAAATCGTTGGGGTTTGGTTCATCGCTGTTTGGATACCCACTAACGCCACGGGCAATACAAGTATCAAGACCGCCAGAACGCGCCAGTCTTTTCGGCTTATATGTGTGCAGGCATAGCCGATGATTGTTGAGACGGGAAGAAACTCCATAAGTTGGAAGCGCCAGGCGAAATCTGATGGAATGAACGGCAGAACGAGCATGATACCTATCACTGTTGCGGAGGTAACAAGGACGGCTTTTTTCTTGTCTCCTCGGAGCCACTCATAAGCTGACAGGATGACTCCCAAGGCTAGAATGGCGTAGACGAAGGGGTCGGTCACGGACGATCCCTGGGGTGCGCCCCCAGCAGCTGTGATGCCTGCACTTGTAGAGGTTATCATGGAGGTGAAGATTAGCCCTTTCTGGAAGGTGCCGAAGAACTCAGGCAGAAGCAGAAACCCGGAAACAGAGCTGACCACCGAAGCGAGGAAGATGGAACCGTACGTGACGAGCAGCTTCTTTCTTTCCGCCAAGAAGAGACTGAAAATCAGGTAGCCACCAATAAAAAGGAGGGCTACTCCTTCGTCGAGGACGTGGGTGAACATCGTCAGAAGGAAGAAGCCAACTGCTCCTAGAACGTTCCATTTTGTCTGTTTCTGGGGGTCCAGGCATCTCTGCAGGAAGAAGACCACGCCGACGATGAAGAGAATGCCAAAGGAGTTCTTCATCAGGTTTGAAGCCATGGATATGTGTTCTGCCGACAGGGCTGAGGCAAGCGCTGCGGCTATGGCCGGGACCTCGCTCTTGAAGATGTACTTGAACAGGAAGTAAACCGCGACTGAGGCAGCTGCGGCAAAAACCGCTGATCCAACCAACACACCCGTCACGGTGTTCCCGATAATTAATGTAAACAAAGTGAACGTGTAGAATGTGAGGGGCGGGTCTGCGTACCTGATTGCACCCGTGTGTAGAATGCTGTTAACCTGGATATAATAAAAAGGTCCATCAATTGAGGGTACAACGAACGTATGAGCCATGCTCCAGTAGTAGTATATGAATGCCCCTATGAACAGCAAAATCGCGAACGCGATGGTCCAACGTCTCGTCATTTGATCAATAGCCTTCAGAGCATATTCGGGTTGCAACTTTTGATTTAATGGTTTTTCTAAAAGCCTTCCAAATCTGTTCCAGATTGCTAGTTAACGTTGACCATCATTTCTTTTTTTCAAAGAATGGCCCTACGCTCGACTATTGATCTGTGTTCTTAATAGCGAAAAGTGACTTGAAGAAAGAGGGTTTGCTGAGGCTCTAGAAACTAAGGAAGAAAATTTCTTTTTAGGAGAAAAAAGAAAAATGCAAACTCTTCAATTGCAGCTATATTGAATGTAACCAGAGCCTTCTCAGCGCCCATTCTTTTCATCTCTCCATTTTTTCATAGTTTTAAAAGGCCAAAAAAAGGGAAAAGGGAATTTTGTTTTGGTTTTTGTTGTTTATGGGTGTTTTCTTGTGACGAGTACTGCGAGCACTGCGCCGATGATGACGATGACAATGATCATGGCTACGAGTCCGTATTCTAGTGTGGTGTTTGATGCTAAACCTGTAAGTGGTGTTGCTGTTGGTGCTTGGCTCGAGGGCACTTCATAGAGGTAAGCGGTTTGCGCGCTTGAACTATAATACGAGTTGGAACCACCGAAAGTTGCAGTGATCGTATAAACGCCTGGCACGTTGGGAGTAAAGACATAGCTGTATTGCCCATTTATATTGCTTATAGTTGTGCCTATCGTGTAAGTATTGTTGTTGGGGTCAGTCTCCGTTAGCGCTACCGGGACTCCTGTCGTATTTGTGGGCTTTGGTGACTGTTCGAAGAGGTACTCCATCCATTGACTCATGTACTGGTCGCCAATTGCGGGTGTGCCTGCTTCCGGAATTCCGAGGCAAGTTTGACCTGGAGATTGATCAGTAACGGTGCCAGAGATTAACACTTGGTTATTGCTGTTTTGGCCAGGTTCAGCGCTCACGGTGGTCGCGGTAAGACCTTTGCCGTAGCAGTATATCTGGTTGTCGTAAGAGTTGAGCGATAGCATGTAACCGTCTACTACGGGTAGACAGCTGGTGCTTGCAAAGTTCAAGAATTGCCATATTTCTTGTCCGGTAGTTGCATTTATGGCGTAGATTTGAGCTCCGCTGAATAAAGGTGGACCATAATTGTGACCTGTCTCAATGTAAAAGACTCCGTCAGCAACGGTACCCTCGTAGTCACCAGCGATCCATAGAGGATTGACCCCGTATGGAGTGTTTTCTCCGGCACTTCCATCACTCCATCGCCAGTTAAGAACGCCCGTTGTCATGTTGTAGCAGTAGACTTGTCCACCGAATGTCCATGCGTAAAAGTTGCCATATGCAGCGACTGCACTCTGCTCGTCAAAGTAGCCCAAAGAATTACTGTAAGGTGCAGTTGGACCCCATAGCTTTTGTCCTGTTATGGTGCTATAACCGCTCCACGTCATTGTTTCTTTGGTGTATTCAGTGTAGACCCCGTTTGCTGTAGGACCAAAATACAAAGTAGTATACGGTGTTTCCGTTCGGTTTGTTATCCATAGTTGCGTTCCAGTTGCCATGCTGTAGCCTGCTTCAACTTGCCAGCCAGTCTGCCATAACAACGATTCTGCGGCGCTGACTGAAAGCACTATTACATTATTGTTTGTATCGACCGCAGAGATTGCTAATTGCGCAGGGCCGTAATAGTTTGTTGTTACAATAGGAATCGTTGGGAATGGTGTCCCTTGATAGCTTGTGGGCAATGGCACTGACCACTCTATTCCATTCGCGTAATTAATTGTTGCATCTTGAGGAGGTAACCACTGCGGTCCCAACCAAAGATTCTCTTGATTTATTATGCACAGACTAGAGTTCCAACAGTTCAGCGTAGGCGAACCAGTAGATGGATTTGTGCCGACAAAGTATTGTAGCAAGCTGCCATCTGAACCCTCAATGTTGGTCCCGATGGCGGTTACGTTGGCAACACTCAGCACCAGTTTTCCAGTTGTCGCGTCAAACATGTCTAGGTATGTTCCCGGCAAAAAATAACCAAATGTACCGAGGACAGGCCCCGTTCTGGTTGCCCACAGGTATGCGTTTCCTCCGTACTGGTTCGGCGATACGTAATCACATATTTGACCGCACAACAGAACCTCTGTGGTGTCCTTGGTCCATACTGTTTGTCCTGTTCGTAAATTTACAGCTTGCCAACCTGTTGGGTTGGTGGCCGCCCCAGGATATTCTGTGTAGTAAAGCACTCCATTAATGATTATTGGTGCAAACTTTGGTTGGTACTGCATTCCTGTGAAATATATACTACTTTCATTGCCGCCGAATTCGCCGCCTAATTGTCCACCGGGACCCTCAGACTTTGTCCAGACTACATGAGCAGATAATGGCGCCGTGGTGTATGGATTGTAGTTTCCATTGTAATTGTAGTTTCCAGAATTTGCAAATTGTACTGCCCCATCGCCTAGCCAGTTTCCGCTAATCGCATACCAATTATGATTGAATGCTTCGACAGGGTTTTGCCAGTAGCCTGTTGGAAGGGGATTCTCAGGAATAGTTGATGCTGGCGTCAACGTTACTTCCAGCGTCGCTACTGCACTGATACTGGGACCATAAACATCCCCGATTGAATGTGGATCAGCAATCAATGCAGCATCTGCTGGATATCCGGGTCCCCCTGTTACTGTCTGCCCAGGGAAGCTAAACACGAAAGTATAGTTACCAAGTTCATGAGGAACATATGTAGCCGCATGACCACCTGTGGCATCAGAGGTGAATGGTCCTAGCGTTGCAGTTGAATTGTTTGGTAGTGTAATCTTGATTGTAAAGTTTCCCCATCGATCCCCGTACGCGCCGTTTGCGGTGGGTGGTACTTTGTCAATCCACATCGAAAGATAAACAGGTTGATTGATCCCCACTGGATTAGGAGAAACCATCAGGTACGCATAAGTCGGAATATTCTCGCTGGAGTTTGCTCCGTTAGTAAATGGCAGAATGGCAAAAGCACTAGAAGCTAATAACATAGCAATTGCAATAGTTACAATTCTATTTTTCATTTTTTTCGTTTTTCTTCTCTCCTTTTAGGTTATTGGCCATTAAAAATTTATAAGAACTAGCGATTTAATGCTACAATCACAAGCATGTTATACAGGCGAGTGATACAAAACTTTAAGCGCACTTCTAATAATATTAAATATGATAAAGTATGCTTGCAGAGAGGAAAAAAGCATCCGCCGAAGACGAAGATGTACAGGCACTCATCAAATTAGGCTTTACTTCTTCACAAGCTAAAATCTACTTAGCCATCGCTCAACAAAACCAGACTACTGTAACCAACGTGGCGAAAAAAACAAGGATGGACCGAGCAGAAACCTACCGAGTAATCCGTGGACTTGAAGAAAAAGGCTTCGTCCTAAAAATAATAGCCAATCCACTTGAATTCAAAGCAATCCCTTTAGGAGAATTGTTACTTGCCTTGCTTCAAAGAAAAAAAAGTGAACTCGCCGATACCGAAAAAGAATTAGAAAAACTCTTTCAACAACATGGAAATGCACACATCGGAGCAGTCCAAGACGAAGATGGGTCAATGATCTTGGTCCCAAAACCAGAACTGATAATTCAACAATTAAGGAAGGCGACCCTCAGCTATCAGAAAAGTCTGGATGTTTTGTTTACAAGACAAAGCTGTCTGGAGTCTACTACATTCTTAGAGAAAGAAGATTGGATTGCAATGGAGAAAGGAGTAAAGTTCAGGTATGTTACTGAAGAACCCAGCAAAAAAAATCCTCTGCCAGAAGTTTTGAAGAGGTTAAACAAGCACCCGAATTGCTGCATCAAATATTTATCGATACCCATTAAAACGCCAGTTGTGATTGAAGACGGAAAAAGAGCGTGGATTGGTGCAACATCTTCTACGAATTTTCTTGAAGTCCCCCACCTCTGGTCAACCAATCCTCATATTGTTGCACTATCCCAAGAGTACTTTGAATCAATGTACCGCCAAGCAACTCCATACAGTAAAAACAAATTCTCGACCTCTTAGCAAGTGCGCGAACTGAACAACGTTGCCCGAATAGAAGAGATGAAGCGGGGTTTGCTGAGGCTCGGGAAACTAAAGGAAGAAAAGTTTTTTCTTTAGGAGAATAAAGAAAAATGCAAATTCTTCTATTGCAGCTATTTTGAATGTAACCAGAGCCTTCTCAGCGCCCATTCTTTTCATCTTCTCAAATTTTTCATGGTTTTAAAAGGCCAAAAAAAAGAAAAGGGAATATAGTTTTGATTTTTTCATTTTATGGGTGTTTTCTTGTGACGAGTACTGCGAGAACTGCGCCGATGACGATTATGATAATGGCGATTGCTACGATTCCGTATTCGACGGTTGTGTTTGAGGCTAAGCCAGAGAGCGGTGTTGCTGTTGGCGCTTGTGTTGGTGCTGCAGCGCTGGCAAAGAAAGCGGTCTGAGCAGAAGAGCCATAGTATGATTGCGTACCTGCAAACGTGGCGGTGACAGTATAGTTGCCTGCAATGTCAGGCTTCCAATTGAAGCTGAAGAAGCCGCTGGCAGTAGTTGTAGTAGTGCCGATTGCTCTGTAGTTGCCGTTGCTGTCTAAGACTGATAATATAACTGGAACTCCAGTTGTGTTGGTTGGCATCGACTGCTGCATATAAACAGCTTCCATGAACCCACTCATGCTTGCATCGGATACACATGGTAAGCCGTTGGGGAAGTTTGCTGCCACTGCTTCCTGTGAGGCGCCTGCAGAGATGTCAGTTACAGTGCCAGTTATTGTTATTGGAGTGTCTGTGGTTACGCCAATGTTTGGTGCATTAACAGTTGTTTTGGTTGGACCCATGCCGTATGCATAAATTTGGTTGTCATAAGCATTTAGTGTAGCCATAACTCCGTCTGCGATTGCGGGTGCACTGGTAGTGTCAAATGCGTCAATGCTCCATATTACACTGCCATCTGTAGTGTTTAGGCATAGTTGCTGTGCTTTGTGGAATAATGGTGGACTGTACATGTGTCCTTCTGGAAGGTATAGTTTGCCGTCAGCGACTGTTCCCACTGTGAAAGTCCAGATAGATTCTTGGCCGTATGGCGATTCGTAGCCGCCGCTTGGTGTATGGTATTGCCAGTTAAGGTTACCAGATTGCAGATCGTATGCATACACGTCTCCACCGTAACAGTATAGATAGATTGTACCGTTGGCTACAACAGCGTTTGCGCCTAGAGAACTAAAGGGATTTGCATTCGGAAGTGTGTGTGTCCAAACTTGTTTTCCTGTTGTTAAGCTATAAGCATATACGGTTTGCGTTGATAGTACGACCATTACATAGACACCACTGCCTGTTCCTACCCATGGTTGAGGGTCAGCGTTTAACAGTGAGTAGGGTGCATAGGTTCTGTTTTCTATCCATAGCTGTGAACCGTCAATTGCACTATAGCCTGCTTCAATTTGATATCCCGTTTCATAGCCCGCTACGCTACTCCCTGCGTTAGTACCGGGGCCTGCTACTAAGAGTAACGTATCACCGCTTGTCGCCTTGATTGAAAGAGAACCGTCGATTGGAACGCCGCTAATGTTGGTTGCTAATGGCTTCGTCCATTGAATCCCATAGGAAAAGTTAACTGATGCGTCTTGTCCTGGTCTCCATGCCCAGCTATTTGCATCGGGGAACGGTGAGAATATAGTAAATGGTGTTCCTCCGAGGTTAATGCATCTTGTTGAGTTCCACATGTTCAATGTGTTACTTGCCTGGTTTACATAGTAGATGATCAGGTTTCCGTTGGAATCTTGTGTCATGGCCGTATAAATTGGGGTCGCGGGTACGCCTGTGACTTGCAGAATGTAGTTGCCTGTCATTGCATCCCACATCGAAAGTGTGCCATAAGGACCGATTAAACTGAATGGACTATATGGAATGCTCCATAGGTATGCGAGGGCTCCGTATTGATTAGGTGTATCATAATAGAGTATTTGACCGCATCTTAGAATCTCAGTAGTGTTTTTTGTCCAAATTACTTCGCCCGTCTTCAGGTTTACTGCTGTCCACCCAGCTGGGTTGGTGCCTGCACCTGGATAGTTGGTGTAGTATAGTATTCCGTTCATTATGATTGGTGCAAATTTGGGTTCATACTGGGAGGTTGAATAGTAATTGCTTTGTTCAGAACCATTACCGTAAGAGCCGCCAATCGTTCCACCGAAGGCTACGGGTTTTGTCCAGAGAATGTGCGCGCTATTTGGGGCAGTAGTATATGGATTATAGTTGCCAGATGCGTCGTACATGCCAGAACTTGCGAATGTGGAAATCCCTAGACCAAGCCAGCTACCGCCTATTGAATACCAGTTATTGTTTTCAGCGTAAATTGGCCTTGTCCAGTACTCTGTTGGAAGCGGCGTTTGTGAAGAGTAAGGTATAGGATTTTGTTGCACGGTCAGATGGAAAACATTGCTGCTGCTTGGCTCGAAGTAGTCACCAATGTACGCATTTGTGGGGTTTGCGCCGTTTGCACCTGCCAATCTTTGTCCGCCGAAGAACATTTGGAATGAATAGTTACCTACGAGAGTTGGTGTATAGGAAGTGTGTGATCCACCTGTATCATCAGAAGTGAAGGGACCTAAGGTTTCAGTGGCTCCACCAGGTTTAGTGACTATAACTGTCATATTTTTCCATCTGTCACCAGCTGCTGCGCTGGCTGTCGGTGGTGGCTGATTAATCCAGAAGTTGACGTTGACATATTGACCGACACCTATTGGGTTGGGTGAAACGGCGCAAAAAGCGTAGGTTGGTATGTTAATTGGTGGTATATGTGAGCTAGCTGTTGGTAGAAGTATTGGAGCGCATAGCATGATTGTGAGGATTGCGATTGTCAGAGTAAATATTGATGTCTTATAGGTTTTATTTATTTTCATTTTTATTCTCCTTTTATGCTGTTCGTTTTATGCAGCATCGACCGTTTAATTCCTTGTAAACACAAAAAAACATGACAATTCCGAGTTCTATGGAAAAAAATAAAAAGAGGTCGTTGCATAAGTAAAAAGCAAGGAGAAGGACATTGGCTGATAGGGCATATTTCTTGGAAAAAGAGGATCAAATACTAATCAGATTAGGTCTAAGTAAAGTTCAAGCAAAAATATACTATACTCTCTTAAGGGTGAAGAGTGGATCAAGCGCTACCATCGCACAAGCCAGCACTATTACACGTCAGCAGATATATCGTGAAATGCCGATCATGGTGGACCTAGGGCTCGTGGAAAAAATTGTTGGCTCACCAACTAAATATCAAGCGACCCCAATCGAAACCTCCCTAAAAATTCTGCAAGCAAAAAAAGCGGCTGAGCTTTCAGATCTGGATCAAGCGACTAAATTATTTCTGGAAAACTATGCTTCTATTAAAAGAAATCGGACACTTGAAGAAACAAGTCATTTTGTATATGCTTCCGAAAAAGAAATCGCTCTCAATAAATATGATAAAGAATGTGCAAACGCACAAATTAGCATAGAGGCAATCGGACCAGCTTTAGATACTGAAAGCGGAATAGTATTAAGGTATAAAGGATTTTTTTTGGAAAAACTTAAACAAGGAGTCCAGCTTCGAATTGTTACAGAGAAGCTTCGGAAGGACAGGGAAATCCTAAATGCTATAAGGCAACTTCAAAGAAGTCCGTTGTTTGAAATAAGGGAACTCCCAGAAAAGCCACCTGTTCAATTGGCAATGTATGACCGAAAAAGAGTAAATATAGTGGTGCCTGACGCCTATCATAATTATGCAGATTTATGGACTGACAATGCAAGCCTTAGGATATTGGCGATAAATTATTTTGAATATATGTGGGAGAAAGCAAGTGTTTTGCAAGTTCCCTAAGTGATGCTCTGGCGAGTAAGCATTATTTAGGGTTCAAATACCTTACATAGCCCCTGAATCTCTACTTCTTAGAAAAAAGAGTTTACTATGTTTGACTGATTTCTCTTTTATGAAATAAGACCAATTTGGATGAATTAGCCCCCTTTATCTAGCTGAAAGCTCAAGAATCAACTGCAATAGGTTACTTCAAACTCCGTAAATATGCAGTTATAGTTCAATGGCACTTTCGAATTTATAGGACTTTCATCCGCGGTCTACGGGCAATTAGTCTTTCTCTGTTGTGGTGACTAGGTGTGTATGTCTTAGCCTTTGCCGCCAGTTCCCTTTGGTTTCCTTACCATCAGTCCCTAAATCAATTTTTGAATGACATCTCTGCAGAAGGGAAATGATGCTCTTTTGGATTTGGAGGTAAAAGAAGCCTCAAAGGCAACTTTTAGCCTAAGTTACCTGTCTGAAATTATTAAAGCGGCTTCAGCCACATCCGACATCGCCACATTAGAGTTCTCAACCGATATGCCTGTGCTCATCGATTTTCAACAGGCAAAAGGGGGAAAACTAACTTTCTTCTTGGCGCCAAGAATCGAAACGGAATAATGAAATTAGGTGGTTCAAAAAAATGGTATATGTGAGCATATGCATAGGTCTCTCCCGGGCTACTAATTTAACCAAAAAAGAAAAAGGGGAAGTATTGTTTTCAGTATAAAAGTGTACGTAGGTGGGCGGGTCCGGTGGGATGCGCTTAATTATTTAAGCGAATCCTGAAACTTAATGACCACATCTCACGTAAGATTAAAAACAAGAGGTTTGCTGAGGCTCTGGAAACTCAGGAGAAAAGAACGCAAATGCAAATGCGCTATTACGATACCCTGTTAGTGACCGTAATTTACCAGAGTCTTTTCAGCCCCCAACTTTGTTTTTGGGCTTTTAGGTATTAGCATTTTTAAATAGAAAAGAGGAAGCGGAGGGTAGCCGTAGGGCTTTCCCATGTTGTGGTGTTTTTTCTAGGTTGCATAGTGCTTTTTTGGCTTAGCCGGTGGTAGTCTCGTTTATTACTGTTCTTGTGATGATGACTATTTGAGTGACTTTTGCTTGTTCAAGGTCTACGTTTGCTGTCGCATAGCCTGATGTGCCGTTTTGGAGCGTAACTATTGCAGTGGTTGCTTGCGTGGCGATTGTTCCGTTACCCTCGATGACGTTCTTGATTATTGGGTTGATTGATGTCACGTTATAGCCTTGTGAGATTAGGTTCTGAACGTTGGTGTCATTGTCAAGTATTGCGTTTACGTTGGCTGTGTAGTCTGAACTGACTTCGATGTTGCCCATGCCGCCAATGAATCCTCCGTGACCTCCTCCTAGCGCCAATGATCCTTGGCCTGCTCCTGGTCCCATTGATCCGCCGAATCCTTGATCACCTGTATTCATGCCGCCCATTCCCCCCAAATGGGAGTTTGCTGCGTTGCTGTCCGAAGTTAAGGCGGTTGTAGAACTCGTGCTTGAAGTCATGGTTGAATTTGTGTCGGTTGCATGTGCTGTGATTACGAAGCCTCCGATGACTGCGGCGCATGCTGCTATTAGTAGCAAAGTTAGTGCCGTAATTTTTCTTTCGATTTTTCTTCGCCTCCTTTTTTTATTTGAGAACTCACTTGCCCAATCCGTTATTAAACGATTTTTCAAAGTTGAAACCCACTCTCTTCTACATCAATCCCAACTCAACTCCAAATTCAACAACAATTAAGTCAGGAATGCTTTGCAATTGAAGAGCTGCCACCCAATTGTTGAGTGTTACCAAAGGACATACGAGAACTAACCATCATCGCCGACTCGAATTCAGAGACCGTGAAAGGGCGACCGGCATCGGCCACAAAAAGTTGTACGGCGTAAGCCCAGATTTTGAAAATGAACTTCTGGAAATTCACTCGCTAATCTCTATTGTGGTGTCCATTTCACTCATTATTAGTGGAAGAGAACTTCCAGTTATTCGAAGCTCAGGTACAGTAGCACGCATAAAACTACCAACTCGAACAAGTCTGGCAGCAACGCAAATGGACCTAGACCCTCTTGGTGGTACCCGAAGGCCCCAATCACTAAGGGACTGGATGCTAATACGTTGACGAGGAAAGCCCCTGACAAAATCAGCAGACCGAAAGTGAACTTGGAGCGTGTCTTTCTGAAAATGTCAGCGCTCGTGATGAGTAGAAGAACCAGAAGCGCCATGTTAAGGGTGGAAACTACTGCTTCCGCTACGTAAAACACCTCAAAATCGCCAGGATTACCATTAGGCGGCGGTGACAATGGCTTTAAGGGGCTAAATGGCTTATAAAACGCGTGTGTAGCCAAAAGGGCTGCAGTCAAAGCCACACATATCAAGATAACTGTAACTAACACTATTTTCATGTTCTTACTCATACGTTTCTCCATTTTGTTTTTCCCTCTTTTCTACTTTTTCCACATTCTCTTCCTAATATCCTCAAACAAGGCGTAATTTTCCTCCAATGCAGGTGACAGGAAGTATGTAGTTCCATATCCACCTGGAGCGCCTCCAGCGGATGTAATCATATTGTTTTTTTCGAGGACTTCAATATGATGCCGTATGGTCTTGTAATCAACTTTAAGCAGTGTCGCTAGCTGATTTGCGTTTTGCGGCGTGTCCTTTAGAACCTCAATCATTTTGGCGCGCATTGGACCACCTTTTGATCCTGCGATCAACCATCCGAGTAGATATTTGAATTGGCGCACGTTAACAGCCATTCAAGTCCGTCTCAATTGAAGGAAGTATGTTAAATTCTTAATTTAAGCAATTGCCCAAATGATTTTCATAATTTCTTTTGTGTACAGATATTTAGCGAGTTTTTTGTTTTAAAAGGGAATGAACTACTGGAGAAATGGATTATAGTTTAGCTCGTTAAGAATTGGTTGGGTACAATTGGCGTAGATTATGCAAAAAGTTGAGGCGCATAAGCCCTTGTTATAGAAAGTTAGTTGTTGTAAAGTATTTTCTGAGGAGTACTGCATCTCTGGGTCTGGTTTGACAATCGTTGCTTTTTTGGCTCGCCTTGGCGTCAGAACAATTGTCGGCAGAAAATCAGTAAGCAGGTAAGGAATAGGCGAGGATTTGGGTTTTTGTTTGGTAGAGATGTGGATTAGATGTGGATGAAATTTTGAAAAATTGTTTAATCGCTCTTCATCGGAATGCATAGAAAGGCATCAAGAAGAGAACAGAAAACAAAAAAAATAAGTAAGAAGCCAGCGGCTTCTCAAATGATTTCCTTTCCATTCTCTTTTTGATTGTCGTCTAAAAAAAACAAAATGTTAGAAAAATTGAAAGGTGCAAAACATGGGAATTGTAAGTAGAGCGGTAAGAAATATTTCCAGAAGAAAAATGCGAGCGTTACTGGTAATTATTGCTTTAGGTTTTTCTTTGGCAATCATGATTTCAATTCCTGCAGGCGTCTTGGCTAATCAAAAGGCAGCAAGCGCCGCAGCATCAAACTTGAGCAACGTCATTAGCCAAACTAGCGCATCAATTAACCAAACCTCAACACAAATAGACTGCAGTCTTGCGTCGAGTTTCTCAGGTTTCGGCTTCACGCCTCCGAGCGGTGCGTCTGGCACTGGCGGCACATCTAGTAGTGGCGGCGGTACGCCTAGTCAAACTGGCAGCGGCACTTCTAGCAGCAATGGCGGCACACCTCCTCAATTCGGTGGCGGCGGTACACCCGGTCAGTTTGGTGGCGGTGCATTTAGCGGTGGCGAATCAAGTCCTATGAATGAAAGCCTATACACTGACATTAACAGTACCATCTCTGGGGTTGCAGCTGTTGAGCCTACACTGCAAGCTTCTGAAGGAACAAACGTAACGAGCACCGTGTCATTTAACGGATACACGCGAGATATCACACGTCTCGATGTCACGTACACGATTGAAGGAATCCCGTTGACCTCCGATTTGGTAAGCAACTATCCTGTGTTGCCAACAAACATAACTGCTGGAAGGAACCTAGAGGCAGGCGATAGCGGAGTTGTCTTGCTTAGCGAAAACAACTCAGCGTACTTCGACGCAGGGGTAGGCGACACAGTTACCATTTTGAATCAGACATTTACAGTGGTAGGAATCTATAGTCCATCATCAGTTTCGGAACAAACATTATTCATGAATCTTTCTGACGCTCAAACAATAACTAACAATGCTGGATACATAACTGGTCTCACCGTCTTTGCCCAAAGCAGTGGCGTCGTTTCGCAGGTCGCTACCTCCGTAAGTTCAATGCATCCGGAGCTTACCGTCACTACTGATCAAAGTCGTTTAAGTCAGCTTCAAACTTTGCAATCGACCTATAATACTGAACTGGCAAGTGCACAAGCAGCTAATAGTCAAACATATTCAACTGCAATTGAAGAAATTATCGTAGTGGTTGCAGCAACAAGCTTGATAGTGTTATTTGTCATGCTCTACACGGTCAAGGAAAGAACCAAAGAAATCGGTACGCTCAAAGCAATAGGCTTTAGCAACTCTACAGTGATGAGCCAATTTATGCTTGAAGGCGTCCTCTTAAGTATGATTGCGGGCGTAGTTGGCATTGTAATAGGTAGCATCGCAGCACCCACAATTACGTCACTTCTGCTTCCGAGTGTAGTCTCCAAGTCAACGGCAGGAGCGGCCGGTCCCGTGCTTTCAGGCACTACGAGGTTCGGTGGATTAGCAGTAGCAACGTTGACTCCTGAGCTTGTACTGTTGGGTTTCGGCGTAGCTGTCCTGCTTGGAACATTAGGCAGTTTATACCCTGCGTGGAGAGCAGCAAAAATAAGACCGGCAGAGGCGATGAGATATGAGTAAACCAGTGCTACAACTAGAAAACTTAAGCAAAACCTATACTCTTGGCAAACGCGACGTCCCAGCCTTGGTAAATCTGAATCTTACGGTGAACGCGGGCGAGTTTGTGTCAATCATGGGTCCATCAGGTTCTGGCAAAACTACATTGCTAAATGTCATTGGCTGCATTGATAAGCCCACTAACGGTAAACTTCTGCTTGATGGCATTGATGCTACAGAGCTCCCGGAAAATCAGCTATATAAGATTAGAAGAGACAAGATGGGCTTTGTCTTTCAAACCTTCAATCTGCTGCCATACCTAAATGCTAGAGAAAACGTCGAGTTACCCATGGAAGGACAAGGCAAATCAAAAAGCGAACAAAAGAAACGCGCAAGTGAACTATTAGCAATGGTTGGCCTTTCAGGAAGAGAGGAACATAGGCCACAACGCCTCAGTGCTGGAGAGCAGCAAAGAGTAGCGATTGCCCGAGCTTTAGCAAACGATCCTGCTATTATTCTTGCTGATGAACCCACAGGAAACTTGGATAGCCAGAACAAGCAAGGAATCATAAAGTTGCTTGCAAACCTCAACCTCACGCAAGGCACTACAATAATTATGGTTACGCATGACAGTCAAGCTGCTCGCAATACAGAACGGATGCTTCTTCTCAAAGACGGAAAAATAGTCAAAGAGCTACCAGGTTTACATGCAAATAAAAAGAACCACACATGTCCACACTGCGGAAGCCGCATTCAAATCACAGACGACAAATGCCCCACATGCAAAAAAGCCATCTTCGCAACCGACGAACTCTTCTGACCCTAAAATGCCAAACATCTGAGGATTTTTTATGGAAACTCCACCTATACCCACTATTCCTCCATTTCCGCTTCCGCAAAAAACTAAGCGTATTTCAGTTGTTATTATAGCGGTTCTTCTGGTCGTAGGCTTGGTTGCGGGCGGCTTAGTCGGTTACGCGGTTACTTATTCAGACTTTAACGGTAAACTCAATAACATGCAAACTCAACTGAACGGTTATTCTCAAAGTGCCACATATTATCCAAACGCAACATACCTCCTAGGCTCTAACGTTTCGCTGTCCAGCTTGTACCAGCAAGTTAAATCGTCAGTTGTTGTAATCCAAGACCTTGTACCCGAATACAGCTTCTTTGGTACGCTGGCAGGTTACAGTGAACAGCAGGGTTCAGGATTCGTAGCTTCGGTGGACAATCAATTGGTCATTGTCACCAATAACCATGTAATACAGGATGCAATAAACGAAACTGTAACCTTTGCAGATGGAGACAGTTACCCAGCAAAAGTGTTAGGTTCAGACGAACTTTCTGACCTTGCAGTGCTTAGCATAACTTCGGTGCCTAGCGGCTTGACTCCTTTGACGCTTGCTAGCTCGGATACTTTGCAGGTAGGCGACCCTGTTGTTGCAGTGGGTTCACCTTACGGGTTATCAGGAACGTTAACCACAGGTGTAGTTAGCGCGTTGGGAAGAACAATAACTGAAGAATCGAGTTCAAGCCAAAGTACGGGTCCAACAATCCCAGATATAATTCAAACAAGCACTGCCATTAACCCAGGGAATTCTGGAGGCCCACTTCTAAACTATGCAGGCGACGTCGTGGGCATAACAACTGCAGCTGTGAGCAGCTCTGAGGGTTTAGGCTTTGCAATTCCATCAGATACGATACTGCGTGAACTTAGCTCACTGGTGACAACCGGTTCTTACAATAACCATCCATCTATTGACGCCACTCTAACAGATATGAACTACCAGATTGCTCAAGCCATGGGAACCACCACTACTTACGGAGCGCTTGTTGAAAGCGTTTCAACGCAGAACGGCCTCAAAGGTGGCTCGACCCAAGTGACGATTTTAGGCTCAAACGTAGTCATCGGCGGCGACATAATAGTAGCCATCAATGGAACCAGGATAACCAACACTGACGGTTTACTCTCATATATAGAGCAGAATACGCTTCCTGCCCAAACAATTAATTTCACGGTAATAAGAAACGGGCAAACGCAATCAATCTCCGTAACCATTGGAAAACAATCATAGGAACCAAAAAGCAAGATAGAACAGCCGGAAAAATGTCAAGTTATTTTATTTTTTTAGGGAAAACTATTTTGAACTGCGTTCCCAAGCCCACTTTGCTTTCAAAACTTACCGTTCCACCCTGCGCTTCCACCAACCGTTTGACAACGGCTAGCCCGAAGCCTTGACCCTTAGATTTGGTTGTCATAAGCGGCTGGAAAAGCTTCGGTTTTACCTCGTCTGGGATACCGACGCCCGTGTCTGAAACCGTTAGGTTGACGTTGTTGTTTTCCTGGAAGGCTTTGATTGTCAGGCTGCCGCCGTCCGGCATTGCTTGGATGGCGTTTGTGACAAGGTTTACAAAGATTCGTTTCAGAAACGTGTAATCAGCTTTTACCTGCAGTTTGCTTTCGCATTCTTGGACAACTTCTATGTTGCTTGGCACCGCAACGGTTGATAGCAACTCTGGAATGGCAAGGTGAAGGTCCACTTCAGCTATTTCAGGTTTGAGGGGTCTCGCGAAATCTTGCAGGTCAGAAATGATCTTGCCGATGTATTCTGCCTGTTCCTGTATGGCGCGCAGACTTTCTTGGACGTTTATTTTGCTTTCGCCATCAGGTAAAGAGTCCAGTTCCTCCTTCATCAAAAACAGCTCTCCAGTAATAGTCTGCAGCGGGTTGCGAATGTCGTGACCGATCATGCCTGCAGTTTGTCCGATAGCTGCTAAGCGTTCAGCGTTCTGAAGCTGCTTTGTTCGCTCGTCAACGGTTTGCTCAAGATTTTTCGCGTAGACCTCAAGTTTTTGTTCAATTTGCTTGCGTTCAGTCACGTCCTGTTCAATACCAACTATCCTTGCAGGTTTGCCGTCGTTGCCCATTTCTCGGACCATACGTTCGGAATGGATGGTTCGTATGGAGCCGTCGCGTCTGACGACACGGTAATCAAAACTTGCTTTGGAAAGTGATCGGGCACTAAACAACAACTGCTCCATTTTTTGGTTAATTTTCTCTCGATCTTCAGGATGAATATGGGTAACATACTCAGCCGTGTTGGGACCATACTTTTGCGGTTTCATGCCGAAAATTCGGAATAGCTCTTCAGACCAAATCGCCCTATCTATTTTAGCATAATATTCCCAGCTGCCCACGTGGGCGATCTTCTGAGCTATTTTTGACCTTTCTTCGCTTTCCTGAAGCGCCTCTTGAGTTTTCACGCGTTCAGTAACATAATCGAAAATGGTAACTGCCGCCTTGGGTCTGCCTTCCCTATCGTAAAGCGGCTTTGCACTTACATTGACAATATATCGGTTCCCGTTTGGGTGCTCGATTATTTCAGGAGCGTTGCGAATTGTCTCTTCATTAAACAACGCCCTGTAAGTGTAAAGTTGGTTAGTCGGGCAAAGCTTGCCGTCCATAAGGAAAATCTTCAAGGCCGGAGCGTGCTCTTCTAATTTCAAACCGCAAGGGTTCACCCCAAACAGTTCAATAGCCCTTTTGTTCGCAAAAGTTATCGTTCCATCGGGTCTTTCTAAGACCATTACAGCGGACGGAATGTTATCCAAAATATCGCGTAACCGTTCTGCTTCCAAAGGCAAAGCGCAGGATATAGAGATAGGGCTTAAAAATTCGTCTTCTTCTACAGGTTCTTGTTCATTCTTCTGTTTTGGTTTCATGATAAGTAGGTCCTGTTCAACCTACAGGAAACCTAGATAACTACTAACAAATATTGCGAATAATAACAGTTAAGTCTTTTGGGTTTCCTCTATGGCTGACTATTGGTAATTAGAAGGATGCATAAATAGTCACCTGAATATGTCAGGTGTCAAGAAACAATCAAAAGCAGGGTCGTCTGCTTTTCTTACTAAGGGTAAAACACGCAGATTTTTTGCATCAGAAGGTAATATTCAAAAAAGGCAGATGGGGGTTTGCAGCTAGTTTTTGTTGACTGCTCTTTTTAAAGCGGCGAGGACGTTTTGTTTCCCCATGGCAAGCACGTATGGACCTAAACGCGGACCCTGCGGCGCACCCATCAAAATTTGATACAGCGTCTTGAAGAAACTGCCTGGCTGGACACCGTTGCTTTTTGCAGCGTTGAAGATGGCGTTTTGGATTTTGTCTGGTTCATCTTCAGTTTCAAGTTCAGCGATTAGTTGGACGACTGCTTTTTTCTCTTCAGGTTTTAGAGCTACGTCTGTTTCTTTGATTTCTTCGAAGTCCCCGATCCAGTTTAAAGCGTATCCGATGCGCTGCTTCAAGTCGGCGTCTAAGGCTTGGCTTTTCTGGAGGTAGCCGTAGCTTTGAAGCTTTTCGGCAACGTAGATGTCCAAGCATTCTTTGGGTGCCATTTTGACAAGAAAAGCCATCAAATTGTATGGTACATGGAGGCTTGGCTTTTTCGGCGGCTTCGCAACGTAGCAGTACTCAAACAAACCTTTCAGCCTCATAGTTTCTTTTTCGCCAGCCTGTTTCTTGCCGAAGTAGACGTCTTCAAGGTAGTCAAGCTCATTCATATACAACGGAATATCGGACACATCCAAGGTTCGTGTGCCGACAAACCGTTTCAGCATGAGCAAAAGCAGAGAGGGAGGGGAACCATAGCGGAACCAGACTTGAGGCGTGAAAACGTTGCCTGCGGATTTCGAGATTTTTTTTCCGCCCTTGTCAAGGAACATCTCGTACCTTGCGTGGGAAGGCGGTTCGAAACAGAGGACTTCACGGCAGATTCGGTCGTTGATTTGCACTGAGTCAGCGATGTCTTTCCCGAACGCTTCAAAACGTATGTCAAGCGCTTTCCAGCGGGCTGCGAATTCGCCTTTCCAAGTTAGTTTTCCTTCGCCTTTCGTTATGTCTGCTTCGCCTTCGTGCCCGCAGCCTTCGATGAGTCTGCCTCTGATTTCTAAGCCTTCGCATTTGTAGTGAACTTTGTCGGTTTTAGGGTCAAACGAGTAGGCACGTGTCGTGTAGATTCGTCCACAGTTGCTGCAGACCGCGAAGAAGGGCAAAACTTCCGTGTAAGTGTCTTGCCCGACCTCTTCTTTGACTATTTGCCCGACTTTTTTGGCGTTAGTGAGAAGGGTTCTCATCTCGTTGAGTAACAAGCCTTTCTCGTAAACTTCCTTAGCTGAGTAATAGCGGTAGTCTATCCCGCATTTGTCCAGTGACTCAAGAAGAAGAGAGCTCATGTGTTTGCCGTAGCTTTCGTGGCAGCCGAACGGGTCAGGAATGCTGGACACGGGGTAACCGAGATACTTCTCTAAATCCTTCGATAACCCGACTGGAACCTTACGCAAGCCATCCTTGTCGTCGCAGTAGGCAACCAACTCAGATTTGAAGCCTAAATTCTGCAGGGCAAGCGTAACGGTGTAGGAGCGTGCGGCGTCGCCTAGGCTGCCGATGTGGGGAACCCCTGAGGCGCCAAGACCCATCTCAGTTCGGAGATTACTCATGTCTCTGCCTAGTTCACGTTCACGGTCGGCTACTTTTTTAGCCATCATGTCGTACCATGTGCCGCGCCCGATAAGTTCTTCAGTCATAACTTTGAGCCTTCTGCAATTGTGACTGCACGAAGACATAGAAAAATGTTTAGAGCCGAAAAACGGCTTAGGGTGTCTTTCTCTGCATGGCTGACGCGATGGCTATGGCGCCGAGCGCAAGCAGCAACAGGGCTACAGTGTAGATCCAGTTGTAGGCTAACAGGAACCAAGCGGCGCCTACCGCCATTAGAAGCACACCCATCTGAACCGTGCTGTACGGCGAACGCTCGTATTTCTGAGGGCTCATGGCTCTCATGCCAGCGAGAACCAGAATCCAAACTCCGAACAGAACCAAGATTAGTTGGAAAATGTTTGCCCAGTTATGAGTTACGTTTGTCGGATAGAGCAGTATGGCGACAACTACTATAATGAAGAAAACTCCGATTGTTAGCAGTTGCCGTCTACTTTCAGACATTGCTTTGCCATCCTACGTGATTGTTGCGCCGCATTCAGGGCAGAATTTGGAGCTTGCAGGAATCGAGTGTCCGCATTTGGGGCAGTTGATTGTGGCTTGCGATGGTGGGGTCAATGAGGTTCCGCATTCGGGACAGAACTTTGATGTGGCTGGAACATGCGCGCTGCATTTGGGGCATATCACGAGGGCTGCTGTGGGTGCTTGCGCCTGAACTTGACCTGCTGAATTCATGATTTGGGGTATGAGCACCATGCCTGTGCCTAAGCCTGCTCCGCCGCCTCCGCCTCCTTGACCGAGGGATGCAGCTGCGTTCTTCACGGTTTCCATGCGCAAGACGGTGTCGGCTGGTGTGCTGCCTGTTTTAAGCCAGAAGAGCCGTTCACGGTATTCGGGTGTAGTGTCGATGCCTTCGAATCGCAAGTCTGTTAGTTCGATGCCTAAACGTTTGAAGTAGTCTAAGACAGAGTTTTTGACAATAATCGACGTTTCCTGTAGTCTAGTGAAGACGGTGACTAAGTCATAGTGGGAGAGTTCCGCGATTATCTTTTCGTTTAGGAAGCCTCGGAGGAAGTCGTTGACGCCGTTTGTGTCGAAGAGACTTTGTCCACCCACGACCTCATTCACGAAAAGCGTTGCGTCTTCGATTTTGAACAGGAATTGTCCGAAAACTTTGAGCGGAGCCAACTCTGTGGTTTGTGCGCTTGTGCCCCATTTGCCGTTGAAAACTTTAGTGGCGATATATAGGACCATTGCTTTGAACGGTTTGTTACTGCCGAATCCTGCTATACGCGTCAGCAACCCGGTGAGCAGAGGCAAATTAAGGGTTGTCAGTGTGTGTCTGCCTGCGCCGAAAACATCGTAGGCTTTGCCGTCCCTGAAGAACACAGCCATTTCGTACTCGTGAACGATTAGTTGGGCTCCCCAAGTTATGTCTTCGACTGGGTACTTGTAGATTATTTGGTCTGCGCCCGCATTTGTCCATTCTATTACTTGCGGCATTTTAGCTCACTCCCATAATTACTTCGTTACGTTGATCAAACGTGTTCTCAAAGCTTTCAATCTTGTCAGTTACGCTTTGAACCCGAGTTTTCAGGTTCGAGGTTGCGCCGCTGGACAAGTCTGCTTTGAAAGCGTCAATCTCCGCTGTTAAAGCGGTTACTCCGTCCAGAAGCTTGTTGTCGAAAGCTATCATGTTATCAAGGTTGTCTTCTCTTACTTTTACAGCGTCAAAGAACCCGCTGTACCCGTAGGAGGCATGGTTGACTTTTTCGACGACGCGATCCATCTTGGCTACTAGCCGATCCACGTCGGTTATGACGTCGAAGTAGCGGCGGTCAGCCAGCTTCTGCTCAATGTCTCTCAAGTCGGTCTTTTCAATGGACAGTTTCATGTACAAGTGATTCCTGATTAGCCTGTCGCTTTCCCGACGCATCTCTTTCTCTTTATAGCCGCGGAAACCCGGAACAAAAGCAGCTATGCGTTCGGGAAGGCTCATTTGACCCTTAACTTTAGATAATACATCGCTATTATCGCTCATTTTCACATCTCCGCCTTTTTTTAGTATTGGTTGATAATATAGGGTCGCTTTTAAAGTTTGTCAGAAACGCCAAGCCTGAAATATGAACGCTCAAAGGGCGAAATTTATGCCTGTTCTGCCCCCAAGTGTTCACGTTTCAAGATTTCCCTCGCCACGATTACGCCTGAAGCTGAAGCCTGAATCAACCCGCGTGTGACGCCTGCGCCGTCGCCGATGGTGAACATGTTTTGGATTTTGCTTTCTAAAGCGTTGCTGAGTTGCAGGTGGGAAGAGTAGAACTTGACTTCTATGCCGTAGAGCAAAGTGTCCCGTGAATGGACCCCTGGCGCTATGACATCGAGGGCTTGAAGCATCTCGCGGATGTCTACTAGGTAGCGGTAGGGTAAAACGAAGCTTAAGTCGCCCGGAGTAGCGTTTTTCAAAGTTGGAGTAACCACGCTTCGCGCTAAACGTTCAGGTGTCGAGCGGCGCCCAACAACCAAATCGCCCAGGCGCTGAACCATCACGCCTCCGCTCAACAGGTTGGAAAGCCTCGCGACATATTTGCCGTAAGCGATTGGCTCTTTAAAGGGCTCAGTGAACGAGGTGCTGACGAGGATTGCGAAGTTTGTGTTATCGGTTTTTCTTTCCGCGTAGCTTCCGCCGTTAACTGTCAAAACGCCGTCGTATGATTCTGTGGTGACTTCGCCGTACGGGGAGACACAGAAAGTGCGGACTTGGTCATCGAACTGCCGTGAGTAATAGACAAGTTTAGGCTCGTAAAGCGTCTTAGTCAGGTTCTCCATGACTGAAGCCAAAACCTCAACGCGTACGCCGATGTCAACGGGGTTGTTGACGGTTTTTAAGCCGCGGACCTGAGCTTCTGTTTGAAGCCATTCGGCACCGCTTCTGCCAGGGGCAATTATCACATATTTACCATAGATTTTTTCGCCTTCAACGGTTTCCACGCCTTGGATCAGGTGGTTCTCGGTGATGAGCGCTTTAACGTCTGTTTTTGGGCGGAAAGTGATTTTCCCGTTGAGTTCTTTGCGCATTCGATGCAGGGTTTCTTTGCATTTGTCCGTGCCCATGTGACGGACCTCTTGCCGGATAAGTTTTAACCCGGCAAGGGAGGCTGAACGTTCAATTTCGTCTACCTTCTCGCTGTCGCCGCCATAAACTTTGTCGCTTGCCCCGAACTTGAGGTAGATGCTGTCAACGTGCTTCACCAGCGCCTGAAGCTCCTTGGTTGAAACATACTGGTTTAGCCAACCGCCGACTTCAGTTGACAACGTGAGTTTTCCGTCACTGTAGGCTCCTGCTCCGCCCCAGCCTGAAAGAACCGAGCATGGCTCGCAATGGACGCATTCGAATCCTCGGCTGGACGGGCACTTGCGTTTGTCGATATCTGCTCCCCGGTCGATTATGAGGACGTTTAAGTTTGTTTTCTCGGTTAGTTCTAGCGCTGAAAAGATGCCTGCTGGACCCGCACCCACAATGATTACGTCGTATTTCATGCCCACTCCTCCCTTGGAACCCAAAACTAAATGTAACAAGTAAGATATATCTGTTAGCAAAGACCCCCAGAATGCAGAAATTGGCGATTTCGCTTGGGAAATAGGCGCTTTTTAGGATATATCTAAAAAACATTTATTATGGCAGCGCGTAGCTTATGAATTAGCGAAAAAATGCCCAGCGAACCTCAATCTGAAAGCAACTTTGACGAGTTAATCAGCGATTTCTCACGCTTTTACATACTCACCATACTGTACGAGGGTCCAGCGCATGGGTACAGCATCATCAGTCGATTCAAAAAAAGAGTCAAAAAGCCTGTTAGCCCAAGCCTTGTCTACCCGTTCCTTGGGCAGCTGGAAGAAAAAGGCTTGGTAAAGCACACCGTGAAATCCGTCGGGCAGAAGGAAAGAAAGATTTTCGAGTTAACCGAAGCGGGAAGAGAACTGTGCACTGAACTTTTCAAACGCTTCGCTGACTTGGTGTCAATCGCGATTGAGCCAAGCCTCTACGTCTGCGCCCACTGCGGATGCAAAGTCTACGAAGGCGGCTACCGAGAAGTCATAGACGGCAGAGAAACAGCGTTCTGCTGCATCCACTGCGCCATGTCATACAAAGAAACAAAGAAACTAGCCAAACAAACAAGATAAAAAATAGGTCAGTAGGAGCTTCTGATCCCACTGGACCACTATTTTATGAATAACCGGTTCATCGACTTACTTTTGCAAATTATCCATAAATTTAATGAAGTCAGGTAAGTCGTCAATGAACGCCGCGGTACCCCCCATTAAGAGTGAGGTGTAAATATTTGTGTGTTTCTTGTTGTCATCGAGAAGCAAACCTCCTAAGCCTAGAATAGCTGCCGTTAATCCTATTGGCCAATGATGAATCCGAACTGTTCCAATGTAAACTTGAGGTCCGTTTGGCGTGTTAAAGACCTGGATTCCTTGATTAGACGTCGTGTGTTTTCACTTCCTAATACCATATTTTGGTATCACTTTATGATACCATAACCGAATTATAAGGCTTACGGTTGCACTAGAACCAGCGTAGCGGTGTCTTGCATTTTGGGCAGGGATTTACCCCTTTGGGCAGGATAGTTCCACAATTTGGACACTGATATTTAGGTGATTTTGTTGCTTCATCAATTATTTTGACCACTACGGCTGCACCCAACAAAATGACGATAAAGCCAAGAAAGTCTTCTAAATCACCCATCTATCTTTTCCTCCGCCATTTTTTTTAGGTCAGATATAGCCCGTCTAATTATCTCAACTATCAATTCATTCTTTGATTTCGCAGCACCTTTGTCAACAAGCTCCTCAAGAGCAGAATTATATCGGTCAGGCAAACGAAGAACAAACGATACGACTTTTTCTTCAGGTTCATAACGCGCAGGTTGTTTCTTCGACATTTTTCATCAAATTAGTACCATTTGTCGATACTATATAAAGTTAAGCTGCTCCACCAAACTTTTTCACGATTAAGGAAAAAACAAGCGAATTAGCGGGTGGTTAGTCTTTTATGGCTTCGATGAAGCTCATGACGTTCCAGAGCTTAACCCGCGTATAGGGTGGCATGTTGGGGTCTTGAAGAATCTCATCTAACATCGACACGGCGTTTGAAGCGCGAACGGCTACCGTGTACTCGCCGCTTTGCAGGGCGTTCAAAGCGTCTTTTGCTGAGCGTCTAATGTTGCGCGGCGTGGTGCTGTCCTCAGAAACCTCTGCAAGCACCGTCAGCGCCTGCTGAATTTTGCCTTCATATTCCTCAGCTTTCTTTTTACGAACCATAATAAACTCCCCACTGATTTCTCCCAGTAAATCAAGTTATATAAGTATTGATACGTATTTACTTTGGGGTTCATCTTGCAAGAAAACAAAGAAAGCAACACACCCATTAAACGCATGGCTGACCTGCTAACAAAAGGCGCCACTTTAACCGATTTGTCATGTCCCGTTTGCTCATCCCCGCTTTTCAGGATGCAAGATGGCACTTTGTGGTGTGCAAAAGACGAGAAAAAAGTCGTCGTCGTAAAAGAAGGCGAGGAACCACCAGCCGCACCCTCCACACCGCCCACCAACTCAGGGTACGACAAGCTTGAATCCACTTTGCTCAGCAAGATTGAGGATCTGCAGGGTAAAATCGAAAAAACCCAAGACGTGGACGAACTGCAAAAGTTAAGCAGCGCACTGTCCCAGCTGCTGGACAGCCTCGACAAAATAAGGAAAATGAAAAAAGCGCAGTAGGAATATTTGACGCTGGGCGTATACAACAATTTTCCCCCAAACATCCAGTTTGTGCAGACTTTCAATGCAACTGTCCCAAGCCGACAACTTCAGCAAATGCTTATTCAGGTGCTTTACGAAGTAAACAGGAAAGAATTCAGTTTTGAAGAAGCCGCGCACCCCACGATTCCCGGCTGCAAAATCATTTTTGAGTTCGGTTTAGCTGACGCTGACTGTTTCAACTACATCGACGAGGAAGAAGTTAAGAAAGCGACTGAGGCGCTTGCTAATCAGACCTTGGAAAACATGGATTTCTTCTGCGTTATCCGCTACTACAAAGGCGAAGGAGAAAAGAAGAGGGCGCTAAAATTCGATTATTACTTCATCAGAACCGCCTATAACCGAGGCGTGTTTGAAATCCAAGTCTACCACAAAAAAGGGCTCAGGTACGTGCCGCCGGAAGATTTGGCACTATTCATCTTCAAGAAATTAAATGGAGCTTCAAAGCGAAAAGTGCTGAAGAAACAAGCAAGCAACCCAACGTAGAACTATTTAGAAACACCAAATTCTACAGCCGAAACTTATATAAACACTGTCCTCTGCAAAAAACAGGAGAAAAGCTCAAAAAAACCGAAAAAAGGGGCAAACCTGTTGAGTTCCATTGAAGTTCATTCACTTAGGAAGAATTACGGAAGCCTAAAAGCCGTAGATGACATCTCATTCAGCGTCAACACGGGAGAAGTTTTCGCTCTCTTAGGCCCAAACGGCGCAGGCAAAACCACAACCATAGAAATTTTGGAGGGCTTGCGTGAGAGAGACGGCGGCGACGCGAAGGTTCTCGGTTTTGACCCGTGGAAAAACGGTTATGAACTTCATAAGAAAATCGGCGTAATCCCGCAAGAGTTCAACTTTATCGAGAAGATCAACCCAAGGGAAGCCATCATTTACTACGCTGCCCTCTTCGACATAAAAGTGAACCCCGACGATATTTTGAAGGAGGTTCTGCTTGAAGAATCAGCTAAAACCAACTTTGACAGCCTTTCTGGCGGGCAAAAACAAAAGATGGGACTAGCTCTGTCTCTTGTGAACACTCCTGAACTGCTTTTTCTCGATGAGCCGACTACTGGGCTTGACCCGAACGCTAGAAGGGCAATTTGGGAGGTCATCCGCGGTTTGAAAGCTAAGGGTAAAACAATCATTTTAACTACCCATTATCTGGATGAGGCGCAGCAGTTGTCCGACAGGGTTGCCATTATGGATCATGGGAAAATTGTCGCGATGGGAACAAGCGACGAAATCATCGCTGAGAACGGTTCGGGAGAAAGACTTGAAATCCGCGGGTCCGAACAGCTAGCTCAGATACATCAAAGCAAACACGGAGTTGCACGTTGACTACGACACCGCCAGAGGAGTAGTCAGCATACCGATCAAACAGAAGATTGATGCTCTTGCGGCTTTAGCGGCTGCTGAACAATCAAAAATGGACTGGGGCGAAATCCAGACGCGCCGCGACAGCTTAGACGACGTCTTCGTTAAGCTTGTCAGCAGAAAGCTAAGCGAGCACGGCGAAATATTGGATGAGCATCAACATGGGGAGGGACTGAAAGATGTCTAGTGGAAAAAGAATATTGGCTGATTTCAAGGTTTTCAGTCGCGGATACATAAGGAACAAATATGGCCTTTTCTTCGGGCTGATATTCCCAGTAATTTTAATCTTGATTTTCGGCGCAATTTTCTCCAGCAGCAACTCAGCCTCAATCAACGTTTATGCACAAAACAAAGACAACGGCCCAGTTTCCTCCCAGTTCCTGTCTGTGCTCAACAGCTCTACCACAATCAAGTTAACAATGGTGAACTCTACCGAGGACTTTTCAAAGTACCTCGCCGCACATTCAACGTCCGACGGCATCGTCATACCTGAAAATTTCTCCGCCAACTATTTGGCTGGTCACCCAGTGAACGTGACGGTTTACGGGAACCCAACTTCTAGCACAAGCGGCATCGTAAGCGCAAACGTTGACGGAGTCATCAACTACTTTAACTTGAACTATTACAAGCAAAATGCAGTGCCCATCATAGGCATAACATCGACCACGGTCAATCTTCACCAGACAAAATACATTGATTTTCTTATCCCAGGCTTGATTGGCTTCGCCATACTTGTAAGTCCCATGTTCAGCCTCGTTAACATTTCCTCAGATTACAAGAAAACCAAGCTGTTTAAGCAGCTGTCGCTGACGCCGCTGACAAAGTTTGAGTGGCTAGCCTCAAAGATACTTTGGTACATCGTATTAACAGTCATAAGCTTCGTGCTAATGGTGGTTGTGGGGATTGTGGTGTACGGCGCAAACATCACTTTGACGCCTTGGCTCATACCATTCCTGCTTATCGGTCCAACGCTCTTCGCTTCTCTGGGCATGCTTGTTGGAACAGTGACGAAGAACCCCGAGACCGCGGGCATAATAGGCAACATAGTGACGTTTCCAATGATGTTCCTCTCAGGCACCTTCTTCCCAATCAGCGTCATGCCCTCTTACCTCCAAACCATTGCGCATGTGCTGCCGCTTTTCTACGTGATTGAAGGCTTAAACAACGTGATGGTTTACGCGAACTATGTAGGTGCGGTAATCGACGTGGCGGTTGTCGGAGTCATAACAGTTATCATATTCACGGCTGCGGTCAGACTCTTCAAATGGAGAGAAGACTAGCCAAAAATCTTCTCTAATCTTCCCCACTTTTGCGGCTATTGTTTAGCCAGCAGCCCATTTAACTGTCAAAACATCTTGGATTTCTAACGCAAGCGCTATTTCAAACGGGTGGCAAGGAAACCTTGAACCTTTGAAAACAGGGCGTCTGCCACTTCGTCTTTCGTTCTGTCGCCGTCAATCAAGATGAGCGCGCCTTTCTTCACGAAGTTCAGGTAGACTTCGCGGACTTTTTGCTGAATCTCCAGCGTTTCCATCACGGATTTTTTTCTTTGCAAACGCTCCAGCACCCGTTCAGGCGGCACATCTATGAAAATTGCGTAGTCAGGTTTGAGCGCATAAGAATTAATTCTTTTGATCCAACCCAAATTTAGCCCAGCGCTGCCCTGGTAGGCTAAGGACGAGTAGAGGTATCGGTCGCAAATCACTACCTTTCCCTCGGCTAGGGCGGGTTTAATCTCGTTTTCAACGTGCTCTATTCGATCGGCTGCAAACAGTAGGGCTTCGGCTGTGGTGGGTAAACGTTTCTTTTCGTAGAGGCAGCATTCACGTATGTAAGTTCCCGTTTTTCCGTGGCTTGGCTCAGCCGTCAGGATGGTAGGGTGACTTTTGTTGAGTCGTTCGGTTAGTATTTGTGCTTGTGTGGTTTTTCCGCTTCCGTCTAAACCTTCGATGCAGATGAATACGCCTTTCCCACTCATTTTTTGCGCCCCAGATAGTCAGCGTTAACATTATAGGGAGATAAATAAATATAACTTGCAGTTGGAGGATTACTTGTGCCTAAGGCTTACTGGGGAGAAATAAAGGATCCCGTGCACGGGTACGTGTACATTACTGAAGAAGAAAAAACCGTTATGGATTCTTATCCGATGCAGCGGCTCAGGCGACTGCGTCAACTGGCAGGTTCAGAATACGTTTATCCAGGCGCGAACCACACGCGGTTTGAACACTGCGTCGGCGTCATGTATTTGGCAGGCAAAGTTTTGGAGAACCCAAACATTTCCAGCCTCCTAGGCGAAGAAGAAGGCAACATGTGCAGGATTTCCGCCCTGCTCCATGACGCGGGACACGGACCCTTCTCGCACGTTTTCGAGCAGCTTCTGATTAAAGACTTGGATAAAACCCACGAAGACATCACGTCGTGGATTATTGAGAAAAGCGAGGTAGGCGACAAACTGTCAAAGATGGGTTACAAACCTAAGGAGGTAGCTGGTCTCGCCGTTGGCAAACTGAATAAGCCAGGTAGAGCGTTTCTTAACCAGATAATAAGCAGCGCCGTAGACGTTGACAAGCAGGACTTCATCGTTCGGGACACTTACCACACAGGCGCCGAATACGGGTTCATCGACGTCTACCGCCTCATCCACGCACTTGACGTACTCGGCGAAAACTTAGCCGTGGAACTTGGCGCTCTCTCAGCTTTGGAAGCCTTCATGATAGCCCGCATTGAATCGTTCAAAAGCATCTATTTCCACCGCGTCGGCAGGGCAGCGCAGATTATGCTGGCAACCGCCATGGAGAAAGCAAACAGCGAATTGGGGTTGACCTCGTTTAAGACGCCTGAAGAGTACATGGCGCTGGATGACTACACGGTTTGGGCGGCCCTCAAAAAATGCCAAGCTTCTAAAGGAATAATCGGCAACCTTGAAAGACGCATAATGCTGAAATGCGCTTACGAAAGAACCTTCTACGAGAAAGATACAATGATATCCAACATTTTCGGCAGGGAAAGCTACCGCCGCCAAATGCAAAGCGAAATCGCCAAAGAAGCAGGCGTCAACATCGAGTCCGTGATAATTGACGTGCCCACGGTGCCATCCGTTCCCTACCACCACGCCGTGCTTATGGAATCGATGGAAATTCCAGTTTTTACCAGAAACCAAGCGGGCGAAAAAACCCTGCAGCGGCTAAGTGAAATGTCGAAGATTTTTGAGACACTCCAAGGATTCATGAACATACTGCGGGTCTACACTGACGTGGCTGACCGCGACAAGGTGGAGAAGGCGACGGCTAAAATCTTGGGGAAAATCCCGTCGGCAGCGAAAATCTCGTTTTAGCATCTTTTCTTAAATACTAGTTGATGCTAAGAAGAAAAGCAGAAAAGCCAGGTGTAGAGGAAGGATTAAGCGATGTCGAGTAGCCCAGACAAGAAAGTTATCAGCGTGAGGATCAAACGGAAACCAGAACCGAAAGTTGAGCCGCCGCTGCTTTTCAGTCCCGCCGATATTCGACGCTACGTCACCGAATTCGTTTCTTCATGGATAAGAGGAGACATAATAATCCGTTTCCCAACCGCCGCGGAGCTAGCCAAGCAAACCCCTCTCAGCATCGCGTTTCCAACTGATCCTTCGGTGAACGCGGAACTTAAAATCAAAGAACACTACATCGAACAGTTATCCGTCATTGCAGGAATAAAACCGGCGTCCACTGAGGAGCAGGAAAAAGCCATCGCTGAAGTCTTCAAAATGCTGCTCATGTTCCGCTCAGCAAACAGAATCGAGGGAAAAATCATCTCAAACGACCTGGAAAAACGAATCCAAGAACTGGAAAAAACCGTGAAAAACCAGTCGAAGCTTGTCGATCATATAACGGGATTTTTATTTAAGCCTAAGGCTGCAGCCAAAAAAGCCCCAGCCAGCTGAAGCCAAGTTCTGGAAGGGTAAGGTTTATTCGAGGGAAAAAGCATTCTGCTTGATGCTTCTTGCAAAAGCGCTCCGGTAGTATAGTCCGGTCAAGTATGCCGGCCTTTCGAGTCGGCGACCCGGGTCCAAATCCCGGCCGGAGCACCTAAGCATTTCCTTTGTCCTCGACTCTTCAAAACTATGCATTAGTAATGCACAAATTTATATTTTAGTAATGCACAGTTTTATGTTATGCTGCTTAAAGAAACGTTAAGAAGCGTAGTCAAGGCGCAACAAGAAGACATTCAATCTTTAGACCAAGGCATAGAAAGAGCCCTCGGGCAAAAGATAGACCTAACATTGCCATTTGCGGTGATACTATCAGGCATAAGACGTTGCGGGAAAAGCACTCTTTTGAGGCAAGTAATGAAAAAATCGAAAGGCTCATATTATTTCAATTTTGAAGATCCAAGAGCAAACGGCTTTGAAGTTAGTGACTTTCAAAAGTTGAACATAGTTTTCAACGAAGAGTATGGGAAAAGCGACTACTATTTTTTTGACGAAATTCAAAACGTTGAAAATTGGGAACTTTTTGTCAGAAGCATGCTTGACAAGAAGAAGCACCTCTTAATAACTGGTTCAAACGCGTCACTTATGAGTAAAGAGTTGGGAACAAGGCTTACAGGAAGGCATTTGAAGCAAGAACTTTTCCCATTTTCCTACAGTGAATTTCTCGAGTTTACACTCAAAAAGCCGGGAGCCGAATCGTTCGCCGAGTATATTCGCAAGGGAGGATTTCCAGAATACGTGAAATATGGCAAGGCCGAGATTCTTCAAGAACTTTTTAACGATATAATAATGCGGGACATTGTTGTGCGGCACAAACTCCGAAGCCCGAAAGCCATAAAGGAAATGGCTCTTTTCCTGATTTCAAACGTTGGCGCAGAGTTTTCGTACAATAGCCTTTCAAGAACGTTCAGCCTTGGGTCAGTCAATACCGCCATAACGTTTGTTTCATACTTAGAAGACAGCTACCTCTTGTTTACAGTTCCCAAGTTTGACTATTCTCTAAAAAAGCAAGCGACAAACCGCAAAAAAATCTACGTAATTGACAATGGGTTAGCCAATGTAAATTCGGTTTCTTTTTCATCGAATAACGGAAGAATGTTGGAAAATCATGTTTTCTTAGAGCTTCGCAGAGCTGGAAAAGAAATATTTTACTTTAGAGGCGAAAAAGAATGTGACTTCATAGTTAAAGAAAAAAATGCTGTTACAAAAGCTATTCAAGTTTGCTGGGAAGTAAATGAAGATAATAAAAAAAGAGAAATTGATGGCTTAACCGAAGCAATGGAAAAGTTCCATTTGACGGAAGGGTTGATTGTTACTTTCAACCAGCGGGATGAATTGAAAATATCAGGGAAAACCGTAAGCATTACACCTGCATGGCAGGCATTCTAGGTGACAACCGCTTTGACTGGGCTTGTTTTTCTATCCTCCATGGTCTAAAGGTAAAAGAGAACATAAAAAAAATCTCCAACATCATCGATGGCGAAGGTTTCACTTATTGTTTAGATTGAGAACGCAGCCGATGCACCTTTTAATTTTTTGTTTTTCCCAAAATTAGAATCATGGATTTTATCCAGTGGTCGTGGACTTCCTTGTTTGGGAAGCCGATTATCAGTTTCGCAAGTGTACCCAGATACAGCGCCGTGAAAAGTCCAGCTAAGACACCTGCATCCGCGTCGGTTCTGATAACACCCTGCTTCTTTTTTTCTGCCACAAAAGTTTCCACGGCTTCTAGGTCTTTCTGGTAATCTTCAAAGATGATTTGTCTGATTTTGGGGTCATGGGAAGAGAGGGCGACAACTTCAAAGTGGGTGTGCAGGTTGCCTTTGAACTGCTCAGTCATCCGCGTGTAGACATCTTCAAGCGCATCCTCCAAATTGTCGAATTTGCAGGTTTCGGACAGTATGTTTCTGAGGGTTTGGTGACTTTGAAGGCTAATTTCCTTAAGCAGGTCCTCTTTGCTTCCGAAATACGAGTACAAGGCACCTTTGCTTACGCCCACTTCTTTGGCAACGTCATCCATGGTTGCGTCGTGGTAGCCTTTTTTGGCGAATACTACGCGGGCTGCTTTCACGATTTTGGCTTTTGCTTCTTCCTTGTATTCGGGGACTACTTTAGGCATGTTTGACCGACGAGTATGTATTTGCGTTCAAGTTTAAAAGATTGCCGACGATAAGTATATTAATTGACTGTTAGTCGCTATTTCCAAATAAAGGTGGCAAAAAATGGATTCGAACATCCCGACCACAACAAACCAAACTTCCAAAGCCAGTCGATTAAGTTACCCCACAAAGGTTCTTCTAACAGTAACCTCAGTTGCACTTCTCATCAACTATGTTGAAACCATGGTTATCCCAGGCATCCCAACCATCCAAACCCATTTTTCATCCACAAACACAATCGCCTCATGGATAACCTCCGCCTTCCTAATCGTCGGAGCCGCGGTTTCACCTCTTTTCGGAAAGCTCGGCGACATTTACGGCAAGAAAAAGATTTTCCTCACAGTCCTCCTGTTTTACATTGCAGGAGTAGGAATAGCCGGGTTCTCCACAAGCATCTACATGCTGATTGCTTCAAGAGCCGTCCAAGGCGTCGGCTTCGCAGTTGTTCCACTAGGCTTAGCGATTATCACGGACATTTTCCCGAAAGAGCGAGTAGCTACTGCGCAGGGCATAATCAGCGGAACCTTCGCGATCGGAGCCGCCGCAGGCTTAATCATAGGCGCCTACATCGTGCAGGACCTTAGTTGGGAATGGGCTTTCCACACCGCGTTTCTATTGAGCATCATTTTGTTCCTTATCGTTGCTGTCATGCTCAAGAAAGATGTTCCAGGCGAAAAAAGCAAAGTAGACATCACAGGCGCAACGATGCTTATGGCAGGCATAGTTCTCGTGCTGCTCTATCTGACAGAAGCCCCCAACTTGGGTTGGCTCTCGCTGGAGAACATTGCGTTCCTCATACCTGGCTTAATCTTGACGTTCAGCTTCTTCGTGTACGAAAACAGATGCGCCAACCCCCTCATACACATTGGGCTTCTGAAAATCAGGAACGTCTTGGTCGCAAACTTAGTCGGCATACTATCCAGCCTCGGGATGTTTCTTTTGTTCTTCGCCGTCATCTATTACGCTGAGTACCCGAAGCCTTACGGGTTAGGGCTCGACATAATTACGACGGGTTTGACGCTTGCGCCCGCCACACTTGTGATGCTCTTTGTTGGACCGCTCATGGGCAAGCTTGTGACGAGAATTGGACCCAAACCCATCCTTGCTTTGGGCGCATCAGTCAGCATCGTCGGCTTGTTGCTGTTCATCTTCTTCAGGGGAACCACAATGGAACTCACAGTGGACGTGGCAGTTGGACTCATCGGACTCGTCTCCCTAATAATTCCCATAGTGAACATGATTTCGGTGTCGGTGCCTAAAGAAAACACGGCTGTAGGCTTAGGCATGAACACCATGCTGAGAAACTTAGGAGGCGCAATCGGACCCGTCCTCGCAACCACAATAATATCCACATACTACACAACTGTGAAGTTGCCCGTGCCGCCGTACGCCCTCAGGTTCGGAGACAAAACAGCCTTCAACACAATCTTCGCCATAGGCATCGCCTTGATGGCAGTGATAGTTGTACTAAGTCTAACAATCAAAAACTACACATTCGCCAAAAACAACAACAAAAACAAAAACCCAAAGTAAAAAAGAACCCTTGTTTTTGCCATATTGGCTTCTTTCCTCTTTTTGCCAAGCCATCGACGGAATATTTTTCCAGTTTTTCTTCTCACAGATTGTTAAATAAAAAAAAATAAAAACAAAAAGTGGGTTTAAGCTGGCTACAATGGTTTTCCGCAGTGGGAACAGAAAGTTGCATCTATCGCTACTGGTGCGCCACAGTTGGGGCAAAAACGTGTCGTCTGCGTCGGCGATGCGGTAGGCGGCATGGATGGCGGAGGGGCAGTGTATGGCTGTGAAGCGTAGGGTTGCTGGGGTTGAGATTTCATGGAGAAGAAGCCTATTGTAGCGAATATCCACGCGAGGAAAATCAGTATAAAGCCGACAAAAACTATTGTCAGTATGGCGCCCCACCAAAGCAGTGTCCCAGCGGTCGTAAACGATTGTTCGCCCGACTTTTGCGCAAGCGTATCGAAAGTCTTTCTTAAACGCATAGCTGCGACTAGATAGAAAACGAAAGCGATGACCAAACCTGCCAAAAACGCCAGGATGCCTATTCCAAAGCCAATTATGGTTGCGAAACCGATTACCAACACGGCGATGGCTACTGCAAACGCGATTACGGCAATTATTAAGAATACAACGCCCATTACTGCGTTTTCGTAGATTCCGTTGTCTTGGTAGTAGCTTGCGAGTCCTTTAACGCCCATTAACAGCAGGATTGCGCCGATTATGCCTAAAACTACGCCTCCGTAGGGAACAGGGGTAAGTATCAACAGTAAGGTGCCGATGCCAGCTAAAGTTTTACTCGAGTCTACATTACTTACGTTACTCATTTGATTTTTCCTTCAATAAATCGACTAACAGTATCTCTAGAGCCTTTTCAACCAGATAAGCGTTAGCCTGACTAAGGGAAAAGCAAATACGCTGAATCTGACTATGAAATCAGAAGTGACCAAAAATGGGTATCTCTGGCGATTATAAAGAATTATTATCGAAAATCGAAGATGTCGCTGTCCTAACGACAGCTGAGGGCGTAATTCACTGGGACATGGAAACCATGATGCCGCCTGGCGCGGTGGAACAAAGAAGCATGCAACTGTCCCTTCTCACCCGTATTCACCATCAGATGAGCACCGACCCCAAAATCGGGAAACTACTAGCCTCCATACAAGCAAACCCCGAATCTGCTTCGATGGGGCAAGCGGAAAAACGCAACATCTACCTCATCAACAAAAGCTACCTTGAACAAACAAGCCTGCCGGAGAAATTGGTGGCTGAAATCGCCAAGCAAGAAGCAATAACCGTGAACGTTTGGAAAAAAGCTAAAGCTCAAAAAAACTTCAGCCTCTTCAAGCCTAACCTGCAAAAGCTCCTGGACTTAAGCATGGAAGCGGCAGAAATCCTCATGAAAGTGAAGGAAACCAAAACGCCCTACGAAGCTTTAATCGACAATTTTGAGCCTAAAATGACGGCTGACACGATTACATCGACATTTAACCAGCTTCAAGGCAGCTTAAAACAGCTGCTAAGTAAGATTCAATCCAGCAAAAACAAACCCGACGCAACCGTACTTTGTCAGCCGGTTCCAGTTGAGAGTCAACGGCAAATTGCGCAGCTTCTGACTCAAACTTTAGGTTACGACACTTGTTCGCCTGAGGCGCGTGGAAGAATCGATGAGACAGAGCACCCGTTCACTGAAGGCTACTATGACGATGTGCGCATAACCACGCATTACTACCCGAACAATTTTTCAAGCTCGATCTTTTCTGTTCTCCACGAAAGCGGGCACGCACGTTACGAGCAGAACCTTAACCCGAAATGGAAGTATCAGCCAATCGGGACTCCCTGCTCCTACGGCATACATGAATCACAATCGCGCCTCTACGAAAACGTGATTGGCCGCTCAAAAGAATTCTGGACAGGCCTCATGCCCAAAGTCAAAAAAGCAGCGCCCACCCTGGCAAACCTTGAATTAGACAAGTTCGTGAAGGCCATCAACAAGGTTGAATTGTCGAAAATAAGGATTGAAGCCGACGAAGTCACATACAGTCTGCATATAATTGTCCGATTCGAAATTGAGAGGGATCTTTTCGCTGGTAAAATCACGGTGAACGAGCTTCCGCAGGTTTGGAACCAGAAATACGCCGATTACCTGGGCGTAAAAGTTCAGAATGACTCGGAAGGGGTAATGCAGGATACCCATTGGGCAAGCGGTCTATTCGGTTACTTCCCAAGCTACGCCCTCGGCAACATCTACAGCGGACAAATAATGGCGGCAATCACCAAAGACCTGCCAGACTGGAGAAACCAACTTGCAGCGGGGAAACTGAACCAGCCTAATGAGTGGCTGAAAAGAAACATACACAGCCTAAGCAACCTCTATGAACCCGAGGAACTAATCAAGAAAGCGACCGGGAAAAATCTGAACTCAGAGGCTTTCATGACTTATTTGAACGAGAAATACGGCGCGATCTACGGGTTTTGAGCGGCGGGGGCTGGCTGCGGAGGAGAAGGCTGCTTAGTGAATTCTTTGTATATGAATATGATTAGGTAAGCCATGATTGCGCCGATGGAAAGGTAGAGTCCAGTGTAACCGATGATTGCGTTGTAGATGTTGGCTCCCACTATGAATAGCAGGAGCCCAAGGATGAATGCGCCTAAACACGCGTAATCAGTCCATGACATCAGGTTACCTCGATGAATGCAACAAGTAAAACGTCAAGGTATATAGATTTAACGCCGAATCTTCTCCAAAAGACAGAAAATGCCCTGCCCCTGAAAGAGAAAAAGCTTAGGCGACAAGAAACCGCTAAAATAACCCCGACAACCTCGAATGTTTTTCGAAGTCTCCGACATTTTTATATACAAGGTAGTACACAGGAGAGCTCTGAGGGTAAATTAAATGTCGGGAGTAGATGCTAAGAAACCAGGAACTCGGGAAGAATTTGTTAAAGTGTTGACGGAAGCAGCAAAAAAAGAAGTTGATTTAAAGAATAAGCCGACAAAACCGACAATCGTCGGAACGGCAAAAGAAATGGACATTCACAGGGATACACTTTATAGTTGGTTGAAGGAGTTTAATGTCGATTTTAAAGAAATCGGCGATCACATGCCGACAGCCAGTGCAGATATTCCAGACGAAGTTTCTGGAAGCACCTATTTAATCGGCGAATCACTGGTCGGGGAAGGAAACGAAGTAGCCCACATTGACCTAATGATCGGCGACAAAGACGGCCCAGTAGGTCAAGCATTCGCCAACGGCATGACCAACTTGTCAGCGGGTCACACACCGCTTCTGGCAGTCATTAGGCCCAATTTGCCGCCTAAACCCCACACGCTAATCGTGCCTAAAGTAACCATTAAGAACATGGCGGACACAGGAAAAATCTTTGGTCCCGCGCAGGCGGCGGTTGCTAAAGCCATCGCGGATTCAGCGGAAGAAGGCATCATCCCCCGCGAGCACCTTGACGACTGGGTCATAATCGCCAGCGTTTTCATCCATCCGCAAGCAACCGATTACAGAAGGATTTACCAGTACAATTACGGCGCAACAAAAATGGCACTTCAACGGGCGCTGAAGAATTACCCGTCATACGAAAAGATCATCTACGAAAAGGACCGTTCAAAACACCCAATCATGGGATTCAAAGTGCCACGGCTGTGGAGACCACCATACTTGCAGATTGCCATGGATGCGCCAGAGATTGAGAAAACCAAGAAGGTCTTAGCTCAGCTTCCGGGAAGCGACAGAATCATCATTGAAGCAGGAACCCCGCTAATCAAACGGTACGGAACAAAAGTAATCAGCGAGATGCGAACAGTCTCCAAAGACACGTTCATGATTGCAGACCTCAAGACTCTTGATGTTGGAAAAGTGGAAGTTGACATCGCCTATGAAGATACAGCAGACGCAGTCGTTGCCTCAGGACTTGCTCCAGGCGAAACACTGGACGCATTCGTACATGAAGCAAAACGCCTCGGGATATACGCCGTCATAGATATGATGAACGTTGAAGACGTCATGGCAAAAGTGAAGTCAATAAAAGAGTTCCCAGACATCATCATCCTGCACAGAGGAATCGACCAAGAAAGCGGAAGAACCTGTGGGCTTGAACGCATACAAATGCTTCGCAAAGCTTTCCCAGACAAGAAATTCCTCATAGCGGTTGCAGGCGGAATCGTCCCAGAGACAGCTAAAGAAGCTTTGGAGCAGGGCGCAGACATCCTTATCGTGGGCAGATACGTCACACAGTCGAAAGACGTCGAGCGGGCAGTACGAGACTTCCTTGAGCTGACACCAGCCATGCGTGAAGACATCGACCTGTTCAGAGTACACACAGAATAAACCCGAACATAAAACCCAACCCATCTTTCCCTTCTTAGTTTTTTCTTTTGTTTTCTTCAATGTGAGACTATTTAGGTCTCTGCCTATTTGGGATATACAATGAACCGATAGGGTAGGCTGGGAGAGAAAGAGAACACGACCTACGAGGGCACCTCATTTTTACGTCAAAATTCCGAGGTAAATATGGATCGAAAAGCTACCTACCCGCGCCCTATTGCTCGCAATCAATTCTGTGCCGATAAAACGGAGAAACTGCAACTTAGCGAAGCAGCTTCAAAGCCACATACGCTACTAGGAAAAGCACGGCTGTGATTATGAACATGGGGACGTAATTGAGGTGGAACGCAAGGAAGGGCCCGAGGAAAGCGCCGATTGCGGAGCCCAGACTGACCATTCCGTCGAATAAGCCGGCTTTTCCTTGAGGTATGACTTCCATTGAGAGGCTGATCATCATGATGTAGTACATGGCGTAGGCGAATCCGATGAAGATCAGAAGGATACCCGTCATGATCGTCGGCGACAACCCGAACAATATGACCCCGACCAGAGCAAAGATGATTATGCTGCGTGAAAGCACGAAACGGGGCATCTGCTTGCGGATATCCATCGACTGCGCCCTGCGACCCACCAGGAAGTAACCGACCGTCCCCCCGACTGAATTTAAGATGTAAGCAAAGTAAACCCAACTCGTTGACAAATGCAAACCCTCCCGCAGAAAAATCGGCAAAGGCGTAAAGAACAGGCTAGTCGCAAGCGCAAACAAAACAATCCCGCAGACGAACCCAGCGAAACTGGCCTCTTTGAGCGAGCCGTCCCAACGCAGCCCATCCATGAGCCTAGATGAACCCTCGAAACCGCGGTTAGCGTAATCCATCTTTCTTTCGATGCCGACGAGGCGCCTCTCAAAAATCATCAACGGGTCAGCTACCAGCAATACGGCAAGAATCAACCCGACCACGTTTAGGGCGCTGCAGATATAAAACGTGTAGGTTGACAGGGCGGAGAAACTCAGCGATGAGGCGAACAGCAATATGCCCAAGGCTAAGCCCACGATGGTTCCGATTTCGGTGATGCCTTCGTAGAAGCCGAAGGTTCTCTCCCAGTTGTTTCGACTGTAATGCTCAGTGACCAAAACATTCTTGGGGGATTCATGAGCGACATGAAGCATCTGCATCGCCACATAGAGCCCGACGAAGACGACCAAGTTCTGGGCAAACGGCAAAGTCATGAGGAACAGAATCGTGGCAATGGAGGCAAAAGCGAGGAGGATGAAGATTTTGTAGTGCCGCGTCGCATCGCAGAGATAACCCCACAGAAACGAGGCAGGGATTGAGCAGAAAATCGCTATGGAAGTCATTACGCCCAAGGCAAGCAGTGGACCGCCCAATAGGTGCAGGCTTGAGGTGCTGAAGTGGAATACCAGATAGAGCGGTAAGAAGACTGTTAGCAATCCGAAGGCCATGTCATGGAAGAAGAACCCCAGCCGCCACATAGCCAAGAGTGCACTCCTAAGTTGCATTAAAGCTTTTGCCTACACAATACATAGTCCACTAAAAAAAGCGGCAAAAGATGTTTTTCTCATAAATCCTTAATAGAGAGATAGCCCAAATTCTTACTTCGCTGGAGAGTAAAATCAGCAAATGGCAAAATTCAAGGTAATAGTATCAGACCCCGAAACAGGAACATCTAAAGTTGTAGAGTTGGAAGAAGCACGAGCAGCACCCTTCATCGGTAGAAGGGTCGGAGAAATCATCGACGGCTCAATAGTTGACCTGCCAGCTCACAAAGTGCAAATAATGGGCGGCTCAGACAAAGACGGCGTCCCCATAAGAGGAAACGTCCACGGCGGAGTCCGAAGAAACGTCGTACTCAGCGGCGGAGCAGGCTTCACCCCGAAGAAAAAGGGAGAAAGAAAACGCAAAGCAGTCCGCGGCAGCACCTTAACAGACGAAATAGTTCAAATCAACATGAAAATCGTCGAGAAACCAGTCGCAAAAGCCGCTGAAGCCAAGCCTAAAGCACCCGCAAAACAAGCGGCAGTTTAGAAGACTGCATGCTTAAACCTTATAAACTTCCATAGTTCTTTCATAATTTATTTACGTTTATTTAGAGAAGAGAAAAACATGAGTGACGAGAGAAAAGCCCTAATTAAGCAACCAGAAGTCAACGTTGGCACAATAGGTCACGTGGACCACGGGAAAACAACTTTGGTGCAAGCGTTAACTGGCACATGGGCTTCTAGACACAGTGAGGAACTTAAAAGAGGCATCACAATCAAACTCGGCTACGCAGACATGCCCATCTACAGATGCACAAAATGCCCACCCCCAAACAACTACACTCACAAACCTTACTGCGAAAAATGTAATTCACCCGCAGAATTTGTCCGAGCCATAAGTTTCGTGGACGCACCAGGACACGAAGCATTGATGGCTACCATGCTCAGCGGCGCAGCAATAATGGACGGCGCAATCCTCGTTATTGCAGCCGACGAGCCGTGTCCTCAACCGCAGACACGTGAGCATCTTGCAGCCGCGGAAGTCAGCGGAATCAAAAACTTGATTATTGTACAGAACAAAATTGACATTGTAGACCAGAAAAGAGCGCTGGAAAGCTACAACGAAATCAAAAATTTCATCAAAGGCACCGTAGCTGAAAAAGCGCCGATTATCCCAATTTCAGCGCAAAGAGGCATAAACATCGACGTGCTGCTTAACGCCATTGAAACAATCATTCCCACGCCTAAAAGAGACGAAACAAAATCGCCGCTCATGTACATTATCCGCTCCTTCGACGTTAACAAGCCGGGAACCACCATCGACAACTTAGAAGGCGGCATCATCGGCGGAACAATAGCCCAAGGAAAATTCGCTGTCGGAGAAGAAATAGAAATCCGCCCAGGAATCAGCGTTGAAAGAGAAGGCAAAACCGTCTATGACCCGCTTGTCAGCGAAATAGTCAGCTTGCACGCAGGCGAGCAAACCGTGAAGGAAGCTACATGCGGAGGACTAGTCGGAGTAGGAACCCTGCTTGACCCATCTTACTCAAAGGCAGACGGCTTAACAGGAAGCATCGCGGGAAAAGTTGGAATGCTTCCCCCGACGGTAACAGAGATTACTTTAGAAACTTTCGTGCTGGAACGCGCAGTGGGAACAAAAGAGCTCCTGAAAGTTGAGAAATTCAACCCTGACGAGCAACTTTTGCTTCACATCGGAGCCGCCGTCAACGTTGGCAAAATCATCAGCATAAAACAAAACGTGATAAAAGTAAAGCTGACAAGACCAATCTGCGCTCTGCCAGGTTCAAGAGTTGCCATAAGCAGAAAAATCACCGCCCGCTGGAGACTCATCGGACACGGCCTAATCGTAAAGTAGGCAGTTTATTCTGCGGGTTGTATCATTCCTTTTTTCTTCAGGAAATCATGAGCTTTCTGCATCACGTCTTTGGAGTTTTTGAAAGTTAATTTCTCCATGGCGTGCT
Source organism: Candidatus Bathyarchaeota archaeon (assembly GCA_963722095.1). Classification (GTDB taxonomy): domain Archaea; phylum Thermoproteota; class Bathyarchaeia; order Bathyarchaeales; family Bathycorpusculaceae; genus Bathycorpusculum. The sequence continues at coordinate 778,812 of CAVRJR010000001.1, forward strand.
TGTAATCAAGCCAAACGTAACCTACATGCTCAAAAGACAACTCTACCTTGTCAGTGAACGCTTCCATAACGAAGAAAACAACTTCTTTATGGACGGTTAAACCCTGACGCCTGTAAAAGTAAGCGATAGCTTCCCTGAAGCCATCTACGAACTGTGCCCCAGTTATGCTTGTTTCCTCTTGCAGTTCCCTAACAACAGTCTGTTGCTCGCTTTCATTAGCTTCCACGTTGCCCTTAACGAAATCCCAGTGCCCAGCCTCATAATTCAAAAGAAGGTATTTTGCGGCATCATCTTTTCTTATGAATACCACTGCGCCACAGGATTTCTCGCGAAGCATACATTCACCTGACTGCTGGTCAAATCATTTGTTCAAGCTATTTAAATTAGTGGTTAATTCATGGCTCAGCCAGCGAGTCAGGTCAAAGGGAGAGATAGGCGAACAAAAAATGTTTAAGCAGGCAAAAAACAATCCTTTTCAGGAATCAGGAGCCGCCTCAAGTGTCAAATTCACCTAAGTCAAAGGAACCGCTAAAGGTTATTTTAGATTCAAACGCGCTTTTTGTGCAGTTAGAGTTGAAAATCGACGTTTTTGAGGAAACCAAGCGGCTGCTAAACAGAAATCTTGATTTTATCCTGCTTTCACCCGTGAAACATGAGCTTGAGATGCTTGCAGCCAAGAACTCACCTAAAACGCGAAGGGAAGCCAGCTACGCCTTGAAGCTTGCCGAGAAATGCAAGCAGGTGGCAGTTGAAAACCCTGAAAAACTGTTGAACAGACGACTTAATAGTCAAGGTTTCTAAGGCTTGGAGCTGCCCCGTGTTTACCAATGATAGACTGCTACGGAAGAGGCTAAAAGATATAAGTGTGCCAGTGATTTATGTGAGACAAAAATCGCGCCTAGATATTAACGGATTGATATAAATGTTTAAGCTCATAACTCTTCAGGATACTATCCGCATTCCTCCAGAAACCTTCGGCAACCCCCTGGAAAAGGTGGGCCGTGAACAGGTTAAGCAGAAGTATGAAGGCGTCGTCGACGAGGAATTGGGGTACGTAATTGCGGTCACAACTATTGAAGTGAGCCCTATCGGAAAAATAATTCCAGGCGACGGAGCAACCTACCACAAAGTATCATTCTCCCTGTTAACATTCTACCCAGTCATACAGGAAGTTGTAGAGGGCGATGTGGTTGAAATCGCAGATTTCGGGGCTTTCCTACGCATAGGACCAGTAGACGCGTTACTTCACGTTTCACAACTTATGGATGACTACATCTCCTACGATGAAAAGCAAGGAGTCCTGCAAGGGAAAGAAACCAAACGCAAACTTTCAGCGGGCGATCAAGTGCGCGTAAGAATAACCGCGGTTTCGCTTGGACGAGCTGGAAGTTCAGGAAAGATTGGTGTAACCGCCAGACAGCCGTTCCTCGGTAAACTTGATTGGCTAAAGGAACCGCTTGAGGCTCCAGCGGAAAAGAAACAGGCGGAAAGCAAGGAAAAAGCGGAGTAATAGGAGAGAATAAAGATTGAGTGAAAAAGCATGCGCTAACTGCCATTTTATAACTAAGGAAAATGTTTGCCCAAAATGCAGGTCAACAAGCTTCAGCGAGGACTACAGCGGCTTAGTCGTTATGTTTGACCCTGAAACCTCAGCCATTGCTAAAGCCATGAACATCAAAGAGAAAGGCAGATACGCGTTAAAAGTACGCTGAGCAATTTTACGGTAGCAAGCTAAACAGCCTAAGAGACCCTGTGAACTCTTTGGGTCATAAGGTTGAAACGATGACTACAGAGTACACGATAACACCCGAGCTCCGAATCAAACTTAAAGAACCATTCGGCACCCTGATTCAAGGCACTTTTGAAGAAACCATGAACCAAATGAAGAAGCTAGTCGAAGAGCAGAAGCCGCCAAAGCTGATTTCTGTCGGAGACGTCGTTTCCCTCAACCTTCACAAGCACAACATTCACCCGCAACTAACAATTATCGACAACAAATCTCTCAGGGACCAGACAATGCCGGAAACTGCAAGGGTGGAAAGAACTGTCTGTGTCAATAATCCGCAGGGAACAATAACCATGGAAGCTTCTGCAGCGGTCAAGGAAGCCATTAGTAAGAACGAGCACACGCACATCGTCGTCGAAGGCGAAGAAGACTTGCTTACGCTCACCGCGGTTTTGTACGCACCGCAAAACTCACTTGTAGTTTATGGGCAACCACACACGGGCATAGTCGTCGTCAAGGTCACGGCGCAGAAAAAAGCTGAGGTTAAAAAAATCCTAAAAGCCATGGAACCCTTCGAAAAGCTAAATAGGAAGAAAACTGTTTGAACTAACCGCTTCAAGTGAATATTTATGCAGATAAAAGTAGAATCAACCAAGGATAACCCGCTTCTAAAGCGAAGAGAAGTAGACTTCACCATAATTCAAGGTCCAAAAGAGAAGACCCCACAAAGGCTTGACGTCAAAAGCGCCTTGGCCGCCAATTTGATGATCGGGGTTGACGTAGTTTTCATTAAGAGGATGCACACAAAAACTGGAACCAACATCACAGTTGGAGAAGCCAACGTGTACCGAGACGCTAAACAAGCTAAACTAGTTGAACCCGAGTACATCAGGAAACGTAACAGTCCACCTGAGAAACCTAAAGAAGAGGCGACAGCATAATGTCCAAAAAAGCTCCAGTAGCGAAGAAAGAAGAGCCCGCTAAAGCAGCACCCGCAGCAGCCCCGGCAGCGGCAGAAGCAACCGCGCCAGCGGCGGCGAAAAAGGCTGAGAAAGGAAAGCGGGAAAAGAAGCACAAAGAGGAAAAAGGAGTCCGCGCTATGTACAAGGTTGAAGGCGACAAAGTTTCCAGAGCACGCCCAACTTGCGAGCGGTGTGGACCGGGTTACTTCATGGCGGACCATCAGGACAGGTACACTTGCGGTCACTGCGGGTTCACAAGGTACAAGCAGAAATAAACAGTTTTAAATCCTGCCTGAACGATTAAGTTCTGATGACCCATCATGCTTAGAGTAAACGTTGTCATAACAAGCATTTCAGCGGAACGCTTCTGGGACATGAGAAAACCTATTCCGCCCATACAGATCAACACAAACATCAATGTTGTCGGCATGGAAAAGAAGCAGGACGAAACTTTGGAAGTTCCGTTTGTTCTTTCAATCACTTTTAACCCCTCAATCGCCCAGATGAGCCTGAAAGGGATAGCTTACGTTGCAGGCGAAAAAGCCGAAGTTGACAAGGTTCTGAAAGATTACGAACAGAAGAAGCCTCCAGCACAAATAGTAATCCAATCAATCTCAAACGTCGTCTTCATCGAGTCAGTGCTCATATCAAGAATACTGAACATTCCACCACCGATTCCTCTGCCCCAGATAGCTGAAACTGGAAAACCGCCAGCCTCCAAGCCAGAAGGCAGAGATTACAGCCAATAGAAGCCTCAGGGGCTTGTTTTTGAAACCGTTCAATCCCGTCGGCGAACTCAAGGGACTCGGAAAAGGCGTCTTCGGAGACCCAATCCAATACCAGAAAAAACTGCGTGAAGAATGGGATTACTAATCATGAAAGCAGCCTTGGGGCACAAGAAGGCTCATTGACTTTTTTGAAGGAATTGAACCTCAAGACTACCCGACGCTTTAATCGTAGCCACAGCAATCGACCAAAAGGCCGACATAGTTTACTCACAAGATAAAGACCTTCAACGCTTCAACAAAGACACAAAAATCTGCGAGTTACCATAAGAGACAACCGCTCATTTTAGGCTCGATTTGAAAGTGGGCAAGGTGTGTTGGTTGTAACCTGCCTTTACAGGAACCCTTTGAATCTTCTGGTAACTGCGTCTGCAATTTTCAATTCTATTGGAAACGTAAAGGATCTCTTTTTCTTTGGCGCCCTCGGCTAGGTTGCAGAAATGGGATAGGCACGTGTGGGGTGTGTGCACTTCCTAAAAGCCTCATCAGAGAATGCGCGTTTTTGACCTTTCTTGATGCCGCTGCGGGGTTGTTCAATAGGGAATTGTGCTTGCCTTTCATTCGAAAGCTTTCCGTGGAAAAAGCCACTGAAACCCAAGCAAACCGAACCTACCGCGCCCGTAACCGACAATGCCGTCAACATGGAGTCAACATGGAAAATCGCAATCCGCCCATCCCAAAGTCGCAACCCACAACAAAATTCAAGCCCTAAACCAAAAAAGCAACCCAAAACAAGCCCATCAAGCGCCGACCCGACGAGGGGAGGGGGTCTACTATTTACATCAAAATTCCATTGTAAAAATGGGTCGCGCCAAGGCGGAAAGTCTCAACTTAAAAAACACAAGAAAACCAAACAAAAGAAAAAGAGCCCAAAAACGGGTCATTTAAGCGGTACATACATCGAAGAACGCGACGCGCCGATGCCTGGAGTTCCATGGCGGACAGGCTTGTTTGTTATTGCGAACTCGCCTAGGTAGTGCCCGATCATTTCAGGCTTCATTTCGACCGCGACGAATTCTTTGCCGTTATGTATCTGGATTTTGACTCCGACCATTTCTGGCAGAATAATGAGGTCGCGAACGTGAGTTTTAAGGTTAACTTCTTTGCCTTGTCTCTGCGCTTCTTTAGCTTCACGCAGCTTTTCCAGCAGTATGCGTTGTTCAGGGGTTAAACCGCGCTGAAGGCTTCTTCTCTGTCTCGACGGAAGCAGGTTGATGAATTCATCCATAGACATCCCTGTCAAACTTGCCAAGCTGTGACCGCGGTAACTAAATTCTTTCGGCATTTTTCATCTTCACCTTAAACTCTTTCTAAACGCTATAAACCTTCTCCCCGTTTTTAGCGGATTGCGCGCTTCTTCTTCTGCCCTGGTCCTCTTGCAGCGATCAAACCGACTTTCTGTCCAGGTGGAGCACCATGCGAAGTTGTTGTGCATCTGCGAGCGCTTCGTTTGCTGCTACCATATGGATGGCATGCTGGAACCATTTTGCGTCCGCTGGTTCTCGGGTACTTGTGACCTTTAGCTTTCATCCAATGAAACATCTCGCCTGCTTTCAGAAACGGCTTCTCAATTCTTCCAGACGCAGAAACCACTCCAACGGTTGCTAAACAGTAATCGTCAACGTATCTTGTTCTTCCCGAAGGCAGCCTTATCATTGTGCCTTGCGGAGTGTGACCGACAACAGTGGCGTAGGCACCTGAAGACTTTGCCATTTTGCCTCCGTCGCCTGGACGGAGCTCTATGCCACAGACTATGGTTCCTTCAGGTATCTTTCCCACAGAAACGATGTTGCCTATTTCGGCAGGTGCTTTTCCGCCGTAGGTGATTTGTTGCCCCGTGAAGACGCCTTCAGGGACAATCGTGTAGAATGACAATCCGTTCGCGAATTTGATGAGCGAAAGGGGTGAGCCTCGACCTGGATCATGCATTAGTTCTTGCACTGTGCCGCATAGTGAGGCGTCGAATGATTCTTTTGGCGTTATCGCAGGGTACTTTGCGGGAGCAACTCGTTTATGAGTGGAAGCTCGCCAGTTTCGACCGCCGCGACCGCGTCTCTGAGCACGAATACGTTTTCCCATAAGTCATGCATCCAATCAGTTTATAGTATTCCTAGTTTGATTGCAACGTCTGAAGCCTTGAATTCAGGTGTCAGCTTCACAAAGGCTTTTTTCACGCCTTGCGGAGTGATAAGCAAATTCACTTTGCTCACTTTAACCTCGTAGAGTTCTTCAACGGCTTTTTTGATGTCGCATTTTCCTGCTTTAAGGTTTACGACAAATAACAGTTTGTTATCTTTCTCAACCATTACACTTGCAGATTCCGTCATTAACGGGTAAAATATAACATCGTTGACGTCCATTATTCGGTTTCTCCTTTACTGTAGAGTTTATCTAAACTTTCAATTGCGCCATTTGTCCAAAGCGTCAATCGACCAGGATGAGTTCCCGGAGCAAGCATTTCAGTGTTAAGATTCTTAACTGTGGTCACTTGAACACCTGGAACATTGCTTGCAGCTTCCACCAAACCCTTGTTGTCAACCACTACGATTAGGGGTCCGACGGCTTGCTTCATTTTTCTGCCTCTATGCTTGCCTTTGCCTGCGCGGATTTTTCGGCTGTCCCGCACGCGGGTTACGTCGTTTATGACGCCTAGTTTTGTGAAGACTTCCTCGACTTCTTTAGCTTTCGTTAAGCTCTCGATTGCGTTGTCAACTATAAGCGGTATTTCTACTGCTGCCTCAATTTTGTGTCCGCGTGAAGCGACCACTTCTTTTTGTGCTGTTGCTGCAATGGCTGAAAACAAGGCTAACTTTGCCTCTTTCTTCGGGATGCTTTTGAGGATCTTCTTTTCTGCTTTCGGAGGATGAGGCTGTCTTCCTTTAACTGTGCTTGGAGCGAACGCTGCTCTTCCGCTTCCGCCTTTGATGCGGGGAACTCTTGCGGTTGCGCTGCCTGTTCCACGTGATTCTGCACTGGTTCTTTTTCCAGCCATCGGGTCTCTGCCTTGCGGCTGCAACCTGCTCGACTGTATGGCTAGAACTGCACGTTTTATCACGTCAGGTCGAAGGGGCGTGGAGAACACGTTTGGAAGCGTGATGTCTCCTGTTGATTCACCCTGTAAATCAAAGATTTTTGTGGTTTTTTGCTTTGGCATAACTTTTCAACCTTACTTTCCTTGTGGTGATTCCAGCGATACGTATGTGACTTGTGGTGGTGCTTCTGGAATTTCTCGGGGTGGACGTGCTGGTACGCGTAGGCGGATTTGGCGTTTTTCTGTTCCTGGGATGCTGCCTTCTATGAGGATGTATGGTCCTTTTACTTCGCCGTAGCGTATGTATCCGCCTTTGACGGTTACTTCTTTGCCGTCTTTGCCGATTTTGAGTATGCGTTTGTTGAATTCTATGCGTTGATGATAGCCCATTTGTCCTGCTCTTGGAATTGAGTACATGAGGTGATGCGGGTTCCACGGTCCCAGGGTGGCGATGCCGCGTTTTGTTTTGCGTCCTTTGTGCTGCAGTTTGGTTACTCCCCAACGTTTAACTGGTCCCTGGAAGCCTTTTCCGACTGTAATTCCGGCAACGTCGATGTATTGCCCATCTTTGAAGACTTCTTCAGGCGTCACTGTCTTGCCTAAAAGCTGTTTAGCATACTCAAATTGCTGGGCTATTGTGCCTCCGCCGATTTGAACTTCATATGCGTCAGGCTTCTTCTTTGAGAGGCTGGTTTGGGTGGGTTGGGTTGCCGTTATGACTCTGATGGCTGTTGTGTTTTCTAGGTTCTGCTGGAGTTTTTCTAGCATTTCTTCTGTGTTGAAGGTTTCTGGGAGAACCAACAGTCTGTCGAGGATTGCTGGTGGATCTTTCATCCATGCCTCGCTGATGTTCTGTAGCCCGTAGGGTGTTTTAGTGTAAGTTCTTATGCCGCAGATAAGAATCGGCGGGGTTTCCAGAATGGTTGCTGCATGCATGACTTCTTTGCCAAAGTTTGGTGAACGTTTCCGGTCTTCGATGGCAAAAACATATGTCATGCCTGCCTTAAACGCTGAGAAGGCAAGCAGCCTTGGAGAATCAGAATTTATTTTTGGCCAATATCGGATTCGCGCAACTGGACTTTTAGCGCGTTTCCTAGGTAAATAAGCAAGTGAACCATGCTTAGGAGCGTGAGTTTTACGATGTCCCATAGATTATCCGCTTCGCGCCATTAGCAAATATAAAGAGAGGTTATAAACATTACCATCAAAAACCAAAAAGGGAATCGCCCTAATCAACTTATGTTCAGTATCGCCTGCTAGTTCGGGCGGCGGCATCTGAATTCTTTGAAACTGTTTTCGGGGCGGTTTTCGGCTCCATTTTTGTGTTGGAATTTGGTTGTAAATAGTAGACCCCCTCCCCTCGTCGGGTCAGCGTTTGAAGGGCTTGTTTTGCGTTGCTTTTTTGGTTTAGAGACAGAATTTTGCAGAAACAAACTTGGTTTTCAATCGCGGAAAGGATAGTTTCCCTAGCAGAAACAGGTATCAACAGATTCTACCCTGTTTTACGTGCGTCCCAATTTTTCTGCCTAAGCATGCCCAGCGCTGGAAACGTTTTTACATCCCAGACACAATCCCTATATGCGCGCCGGGGTGGCAGAGTGGTTAATGCGCCAGCCTCGAGAAAAATAAAAGAGGGCTAAGACCGCAAGGCAAGAAAGCTGGTGGGCTTCGCGCTCGCAAGGGTTCGAATCCCTTCCCCGGCGCCAACTTTCTAAACCAAAATACATTTTTAAAAAATAAGGTTAGTGACATCTTAGAATTGGGGTTTGCTGAGGCTCTGGAGGACTCTTGTTCTTCTTTAAGGAGAAAAAAGAAATGAAATCCACATCGTTTCTTCAATTGCTTTTACGATATTGGCCAGAGCCTTCTCAGCCTCATCTCTTTTTCTTCTCTTTCTGCTGGTTTTTTTGGGGACTAAAAAAGGGAAAAGGGAATTTTTGGTTTTTTTTGTTTTGGTTTTATGGCTTTTTTCTCAGCAAGAGTATGCCGACTATGGCGATTGCGATAATTATTGCGATCACTGCTGCAGCGAATCCGTAGGTTAAGTCTGACATTGTTGCAAGATTTGATATAGGTGTAGCTGTTGGTGCTGGTGTTGCTACTTGGCTGCTGACGTAGAATGAGGTTTCAGCTGAAGATGACCAGTAGCCTGAGGTGCCTGCGAATTGTGCGTAGACAGTATAGTTTCCGGATATGTCTGGAGTCCATGTTAAAGTGTAGAAGCCGCTTTGATCTGTTGTTGCAGTGCCTATGGGTCTGTAGTTGTGGTTAGAGTCTAAGACGTAGAGGTTTACTGGAACGCCGGTGAAGTCGGTAGGTGCTGCTTGCTGCTGATAGACATGGCTCATCCATTGGCTCATGCTTGCATCGGACGCACATGGTACACCGTACGGAAAGTCTGCTGCCTGCTCAGTTTGCTTGGTGCCCGCAGAAATATCCATCACTGTTCCGGAGATGACAATTGGTTGCCCGAATGACAAACCAGCATGCGTTGCGGTAACTGTGGTTGCGCTGGGTCCTTGACCGACACTGTAGATCTGGTTGTCGTAGCCGTTTAGAGTCAGTGAGAATCCGTCTGCGATAACGCCTACTTCCTGGTTTCCAGCTGGTGAACCTGCTTCAGATGTCACGTCGTTTAGAACCCAAATTTCTTTTCCTGTTGTGGCGTTGATGGCACGTTGCAGTGCGCCCTTGTAAATTGGGCTTGAAACCGTGTGTTCGGTGGTGCTTGTGTAAATTACTCCGTTGCCAATGGCGTAGATTGAGGTCGGATAGTATCCAGGTCTTTCAAAGCCGCTGTTTGTGCTGTTGCCAGCTCCGCCGTTGCCGTAAGTCCACAGTAGTTTTCCTGTTGCTAAGCTGTAGCAGGACATTATTCCTCCGAAGCCACAGTAGTAGATGTTTCCGTATGCTTCTGCGGCACCGTTTTCGTTGCCGCCGCTGTTGTATCCACTGTTATAGTACATTAGTTGCTGCTGGCTTTGATCGCCGACTGGGCCCCAAATCTGCTTGCCTGTCGCCATGCTGAAGCCGACAAACTGCATAGTTTCCTTGTAGAATTGAGCGAAGACACCGTAGGTTGGGTCACCGCATGCTGGTCCACTGTAACTGACTGTTACGTTGCCCGCTGGTGCTGTTAGTGTGTTGCTCCAAAGTTCCTCGCCGATTGGACCCACACTTGCGTTCAGGTTTACGCCATAGTATGTGTAGGGTGTCCACGAGGTAGCTGACGGCATAGATCCGCTGACGAAAATAGCCATGTTCCCACTCCATGCTGCGACAATTGTGGGTATCGGGGTGACGCTGTTTAGCCATGAGAGCGAGTTGTTCCAGTCGTAGCTGTAGAGTGAGCTTGCGTTGTTGACGACGTTGGCGTAGACCACGTAGTTGTACGTTGCAGGTGCGTTGGGGTTGTTTCCAGCGACTGCTCCTAACACTGGCTCTGTTACGCTTGCGTACTGTGCTTGAGCTGTTGTTAAAGCTTGGCCGCTGGCGGTTGAGTCGTTGTAAAGTGTCGGGACGTTGTTAACTGCGCCTGTCCATGGGTTATATGTGCAGTCCCATATTCGAGACGAGTTCCATTGGCTGAGGTACAGGTTATGGCTGCTTGAGGTTCCCAGGTTTGTAAGGATAAGCTTTAGTTGTTCTCCTTGTGGACCGGGCATTGCTGTGCCTGGTGGAACACCTGTAACGTTGAAAAGCGGGTCTCCAGTGTACGCGTCAAAGGCTCTTGCGAAGCCCGATGTGAACAGTATCGGTGGGTAAACTCCGTGTTGGTTAGGGTCATATAGATATTGGACATATGCGAATGACAACGAGGGGATTTGCGTGCTGCTCCATATGATTTGTCCTGTGCGTAGGTCTTGGCAGACCGTTGGTCCGCTAGTGGCACCTGTGAATGTTACAGGCATAGTGTAGTACAGGTATCCGTCGACTACTATGGGGTTGGTAAATCTGCCGTTGTATGCTGATCCCTCGAAATATGAGGCACCTGTTTTAGTGATAGTTTCTCCACCTGTGAGGCCGCCCAGTTGAATCGGGTAGGTCCACATGACGTGGCTTGTTACAGGTCCTACTGCGTTTCCTGGTGGGACGCTGCAGCCGTTGGCGCCAACGCCGTAGCCTGCTGAGCCTGTGCCCAGCCAGTCTGATGAAATGGTGTACCAGTTAGTGTTTTCTCCGTATATTGGGCAAGTCCAATAAGCTGTTGGAAGTGGCGTTGCGGGGTAGTATGATACTGGGGTTTGCTGCACGGTGAATGTGCATGCTGCTGAGCTGGCTGCGTATGTGTCGTTGATGTATGCCGACGTTGCAAGGTCGTCGCTGGTGGTGATTGCTTGTCCTGGGAAGGTGAAGTTGGCGGTGTAGGTGCCTGCTGCTGTAGGCGTGAAGGCGTATTGTTGGTTGCTTGTTGGGTCGCTTACTACTGCATAAGTTTGTGATACTACTGTTTTTCCGTCGGGTCCTGTTATTGTGAGTTCATAGTTGTGGAATCTGTAGTTGTTGTAGAGATTCTCGCTGTCATAAGTGTTGGATAGCCACATGTATACTGTTGCGGTTTGGCCGATTCCTATTGGATTAGGCACGACTTGAATGTAAGCAAATGTTGGAACGCTCCAAGATGGCGTGTGCGCGTTAGCTGTCGGTATCAAAAATGTTGAAGCTCCTATTGAGCAAATCAAAACTGCTGCTATCAAAGTTGCCATAAGTTTATTTTTTATGTTTATCATTTTGTTTTTCTTCCTTAATTTTTGTTTCGCGCAGAAGTGCGCTGTGGACAGTCAAATGTTGGCATGTTTCTAATAAGACGCACTCACTTATCGTGAGCACAAAAAAGTGTTACTTATTCTTTGATATTGCAGACGTACGCTTCAGAGTATTACCAGCGTGCGCTGCAAACGCACCAAAGTCTGGGTTCAAAAATCATATAGAGACTTAGGTTGATTTAAGGTTAGAATTCCTTTCCGCCCCAATTTACGCGGCATACTTCCTATTTTGGCAAAATGAACTTGTTTATTACTTTGCATGGTTGCACAAAAAACAACTTCAAACTGGCGTCAGATTTTTTGCCGGAGAAAGAAACAGTTTTTTCGGAAAAACGCGAGAAAATCCAAAGTGCACAGGTGGGCGCTAGGTCAGAACCCACTTTGAACCATCGCGTTTGACCTTTGAGATCTTTTGAGTGGGCAATATGAATCCATTCAAGCAGGTGCACTAATTAGGTTGTTTTACAATCCATCTTGTTTGCTGGCAAATTCCTTTCTCATTGTTTCATCAATTTCACGGTAAATACTTTTGTCTTGCTCAGAAACCACAGCCAAATCAACATCTTCAATTTTTAGAGTACCCATAGGATTTATCTTCTTCACATTACTCCGCCATTCTTTCAAGTAATCTTTCATGTAGTTCAAATGCTTCTTACGCCATTCACGTTGGTAGTTCGGATGCTTCTTACGCCATTCACGTTGGTAGTTCGGATGCTTCTTACGCCATTCACGTTGGTAGTTCGGATGCTTCTTATTCGAGTTGTCTATTGTTTTCGTGAGGACCTCTGGTTGTCTAGTTCGCCGCCGTTTTTTGGCTTGTTTAATATATTCCTTTTTTTCATTGTTAGTCAGCATCTTTCTTCCCAACCCGTGACACTTTTTTCTAGTCTATAGTGAGGTTTGCTGAGGCTCTGGGTCAAATTTCAACTCTTTCAAGGAAAAAAGAAATGAAATTGGTCTGGTGACTGCAGCTTGTCATCATGAATTTAACCAGAGCCTTCTCAGCCCCATTTTGAGCATCTTTAAATTTAAACTAAAAAAGGGAGGGAAAATAGTTCCCATTGTTTCCACCTTATGGTCGCTTTCTTGTGACGAGCATTGCGAGTACTGCACCGATTATGACTATGACGATGATGATTGCGACGCCTATGTATTCGAGTGCGTTTTGTGTGGCAATGCCGCTAAGGGGTGTTGCTGTTGGCGCTGTTGTTGGTGCTGGTGAGCCCGCGTAGAAGAATGTTGAGGCTGATGATGCGTAGTATGATTGTGTGCCTGCAAAGGTGGCATATATTGTGTAATTACCTGAAATGTCCGGTTTCCATGTTAAGCCGAAATTGCCTTGAGCATTAGTTGTCGCTGTGCCGATGGCTCTGTAGTTGTTGTTGCTGTCTAAGACATATAATGTAACTGGGACACCAGTAATGTTGCTTGGCATTGGCTGCTGTTCGTAGACTGCTTCCATGAACTGTTTCATGCTTGGGTCGGAGACGCATGGTAAGCCATTGGGGAAGTTAGCTGCAACCGCTTCCTGCTTCGAGCCTGCGGAGATGTCCATAACTGATCCAGCAATCGTTATCGGGGTATCAGTTGTTGCGCCAACGTTGGGTGCAGTGACTGTTGTTTTGCTTGGTCCCATGCTGAACGCGTATATTTGGTTGTCATATGCACTTACAGATAACAGGACTCCGTCAGAAATAGCTGAGCCGCCGTCAACGTCGAAACTCAGTATGCTCCAGACTGGTTGACCGTTAGTGAGGTTGACAGCGATGAGGTTAGCCGCGCGGAATAATGGTGGACTGTATTCGTGTCCTTCGCCAAGGAAGAGTATTCCGTCAGCGATTGCTCCTGGGTTTCCGAATTGCCAGATTGGCCAAACTCCATATGGAGTGTCTGATCCTGCTGGGCCTGAGATTGCGTTGGTACTTGTTTGCCAAATTATTGATCCTGTGCTCATGTTGAGTGCGTAGATGTCTCCGCCAAAACTGCTCAGGTACATCTTGCCGTTGACGACTTGTCCGTAGTAGCTGCCTATGCTGTTGTAGGCATCTGGGTTAGGGAGCGTGAATGGCCCCCAGAGTTTTTGGCCCGTTATGATGCTGTAGCCTGTGTATGCAGCTGTATCTTGGTTGATTTCTACGAAGATGCCGTTTGAAGTTTGTGAGAAGTCAACTCTGGTATACGGTGTTTCTGTCCTGTTAACTATCCACAGTTGTTGTCCTGTGCTTTGACTGTAGCCTGCTTCTATGATGAATCCTGCATTGTAGCTTGAACCGCCTGCGCTTGCGATAGAGCTCAAGAATAACACGCCACTGTTCGCTGAGGCGCCGCCGGTTGTGTATGTTCCGCTGTTTAGTGAAAGAGTTGCGCTGGAAGGCAAAGCTGCGACTGAGGATAGAGGTAGAGGGACACCGTTAATATCTGTGGCTAATGGTTTTGCCCACATTACTCCGAGAAGGAAGGATATTTGTCCGTTTTGTGTTGGTCTCCACATCCAAGTCGCAGGGCCGTTGGTTCCGTAAACGATGCATTGTGTTGAGTTCCAGCATTCTAACACTGCTCCCCCAGTAGGAGTAGTGACAGGGCTGCCTTGAATCATTTGTGTGCCAGCTGTACTGTTGACGAAGTAGCCGATTAGGTCTCCACCGTTATCTTCGATAAGCGTGTTCATTCCGGTGCCGTTGACAACACTGAGAATGTATTGTCCCGTCACGGCGTCAAACATGTTCCATGTTGTTGTCCCAGCTTGAGGAACGATTCCGACTGGTGTTCCTGTGCTCCAGAGGTATGCTGTGGCTCCATATTGGTTCGGGGTTGTGTAGTCGAGTGTTTGTCCGCATCTTAGAGAAGTCACTATGCCGGCTGATGTTAAGGCACTTTGTGCTGGAGAACCGCCGCCGAGGTTAGCTGAATTGTCAGTCCAGATTGTTTGACCGGTTAGCAAGTTTACTGCAAGCCAGCCTGTTGGGTTATTTGTGCTTCCAGGGAACTGTTCGTAGTAGAGGATCCCTTGAATTATTATTGGTTGGAACATTCTCTCGTATTGTCTGGTTGAGTAGTAGTTGCTTGTATCGGAACCGCCGAATTCTCCGCCGATTTGACCTCCGAACGTTTCAGGCTTCGTCCATAGAATGTGAGCTGTTTTTGGTGCAGTTGTGTAAGGATTGTAGTTTCCTGTTGCATTGTACATTCCGCTGGTAGCGCTGAACAGCGTGCCAAGTCCGAGCCAGTTGCCGCTGATGCTGGACCATAAGTCATTGACTGATACGATTGGGCGGGTCCAGTAGTTCGTTGGAAGCGCATTCTGCGGAGCAGAAGGAGTCGGCACTTGCTGCACTATAAGAGTCGCTATGTTGCTGGAAGCGGGTAGATAGGTATCGTTAATGTATGGTTTTGTTGCGGCAGAAAAGCCTGTGGCTGGGGGATTAGCGCCAGCTAAGGTTTGTCCTGCATAGAACATTTGGAAAGTATAATTGCCAAGTTGGGTGGGAACATATTCGGTATGTGTTCCGCCTGTAGCGTCGGATGTAAAGGGTCCTAATATCTCAGTGGATTTGTCTGGCTTGGTAACTTTGACTGTCATGCCTGTCCATCTGTCACCGTAGATTGATGATCCTGCTGTTGGAGGGGCTTGACCAATCCAGAAACCAACGTTAACAGATTGACCAATACCTGCAGGATTGGGTGCAACGTTGCAGAAAGCGTACTGCGGAATTTGCCATGCGGGTGTATGTGCATTAGCTGTAGATAGAATCGTAGAGGGAATTACAATAGATAACATTAGAAACAGCGTCATCATTGAAAATACTTTTATTTTCGAATTTGACATTTTTTTTCTTTCTCCTAAATTATAGTATCCTCGACTGTTGAGGAACGCTAATAAGCCTCACTCACTTATCGTGAGTACAAAAAAACGCTGACTTTTTTTGCGATTGCGTCTAAGCTACTTAATTTTGGACTAATTTTGAAAAAACAAATAAAGGTAGACTGCACAAGATTAGTAACATGTTCGCCACCAGCATGTATCCTACAGAGCGGATGATAGTAGAGTCTGTTGCGACAATTCTTTGCCTTATCCTTGTCAGGTTCATGATAAAGCCGTATAAGCTTACTAGAGAAGGAACTCTTCTGGGGTTACCCCTCGGATTTGCTTTTCTGGGAATATCCTACTTTCTGGCAGCCATATCATATTCCTCGCTGGGTTTTACTATAGAATTAATGTGGCTCGCACTTCTAACAAGATCATTCGCTTTTGTATTTCTTGCAACCACATACTTCTTTTCAAATAGGAAATCGAAAAATGTCCGGCTACTGGGAGAGCTAACTATCAGTCTGTTGGCCATTGCGCTCGCCATTTTACTTATAATTGCATTTGTTACTCCAAACTTTGCTTTCAAAGGGTACTCGAACGCTAACGTATACTTGAGATTTGTTAACATAATCGTCCTCGCCTACATTTCTATCTATACCCTCCGAAGTCACGTTAGGAACCCCGACCCAACAACGATTTGGATTCCTTTTGGCTTCATTTTTCTTGCAATAAGCCAGTATACGTTGCTCTTTTGGTATATTGACACTAGTTTTTCGGCGTTTATAGCATCCTTGGTAGTTCGTTTTACAGGTTTAGCTATCTTTCTTTTTGTTTCCTACCGAACTTTTTACGGTTCAGACAAAAAAAAGGGGATGAAATGAAGAAAATTCCTCGCAGAGACAAGATGAAGATTTACGGGGACCTTTTGTCTGTACTGAAGAGTGAAGGTAATGAAAGGGAAAGGGTTGTTTTAACGCGTGTTCAGGTGCAAATTAATGTGCCTTTTGATCGGCTTAAGAATTACATAACTGAACTTAGAGAACTTGACTTGATTGAAGATGAGATATCTTTTAAACTTACTGAAAAAGGCAAACAATACCTTCAGGAATACGAAAAGATTCTTGACTTCATGAAACGCATGGGACTCACTTACCAGTAGACAGGCTTGACTAGTTCACTTGCTCGCAGGGGTTCAAATCCCTTCCCCAGCGCCAAAACTAAAATTAGGTTTTATAAAAGAAGCCAAGTAGCCATTTACATCGCGGGCTCTCTGACATGCTGCAGGGAACTTAATGCATTCTCACTATTTTTGAAACGGTATTCTTGCCGTGAACCAACTTGAATTATGGTTAGTTTTATATCCAAATTGAGTGTTACTTTTATTATAAGCTGGCTAAGCAAGATGGAAAAGATTGCTGAAGGCGTCAGTGACTTTGGTGATTTTAAGGCTGTTTTGTTTAGGACATCTGACGGCCGCCATTTCGTGAGGTTTGAGCCTCTAATCGGTCAAGAAAATCCGCATGTTGAGTGGTTGCCTGGCGACGAGTATTTGGAGTGGCTTAGATGCTGGGGCAAATGCGCTGCAACATGAAAAAGTGAAAAATTGAATTGGCTCGGAAAGAAGCCGAGCGGTGGAAGAACCCTGCTTTGGGTTGAGGAGACTATTCTGTCATGTATGTTATGTCGTCCCACGGGTGCCTGTATAGCCCCTGCTTTAGCCGCTTCTGGTCCAGATAATGCGCCGTCATGCCGATGGTTCTGCCCACCACGAACAAGCCGTTTAGGGCGCCCATCTTGATGTATTCGTCGGCTTCCTGTTTGGGCATCTCGTTCCGCAGCATGTCGACAAAGCAGATTCCGATGCATCCGTCAACGTTCAGGATGAGGTTGTCTTTCTTGGCGGTTGTGACCTTCTCAACTTCAAGCGCATAATCCAAAAGCGGGGTAGCCTTGAAATGTTTCTTAGCGTACTCCTTCATGATGGTTACGCGCATGTCGGGGTTGTTTATGTTTTTTATGAGGTGACCGATGCCTTGGATGTTCTCGCCCTTCCGCTTCATCTCTTCTACGAATTCGGCTGGGCTTAAGCCTCTGTCGTAGGCGTCTGAGAAGCTTTGGGCTGCTCCGTCGATGGCTCCTCCGAACCTTGGGCCGATGGTTAGCATGCCGCTTGCAACGGAAGACATCAGGTCTTTGCCTGCTCTCGCTGCGACTATGGCGTTGTGGGCGCCTGAAACTGCGGGTCCATGGTCAGCGGTAACCATGATAGCCATCTCAATGAACTTGGTTGAGTATTTGGGAAGTTGGCGTTTGAACCATAGGATGCTGAGTACGCCGCCGATTCCTATATCCTGTTTGAAGACTTCGGAGATAGGCATTTTACCGTAGAGAAGTTCTTCGCCGCGGTCGTCGCTTATCGTGCAGATGAAGTTGGAGGGTTTTCGGATTAAGCCTTCCTTCAGCGCCTTAGCGTAGTCCATCGGAATCTTCGGCACTGGGGGCTCGGGCTTCGGTTTGATGACGCCTTTCTTAACCAACGCTTCGTAGGTTTCCCTTATTTTCTGGTCGTAGTCGTCATAGGAGTTAGGGACTATGGCGCCTGCCTTCTTGAGGGCGGCGTTCTTTGCGTCTGCGGTTTCCATGTCGCAGCCTGCCTTCGCGCCTGCATGTCCGAACTGGACTTCTGTTTTGAAGGCTTTGCTGCATGTTCCCGTAACCCAGATAACGAGCGGCTTGGTTATCTTCTTGGTTTTGAGTGCTTCGGCGATTTCGTATTCGGCGCTGCCGCCTACTTCGCCCAAGCAGACCAGCATCTTAATTTCGGGGATGCCTTCGAACCTTAGAAGATGCTCAAGAAGCGTCGAAGCTGGATATGTGTCTCCGCCGATGGCTATTCCCTCATACAAGCCGTCTGTGTTGCGGGCGATAGTGTTGTAGGCCTCGTTGCTTAAGCCGCCTGATTTGGAGACGAACCCGACTGAGCCTGGCCTGTGAAGTTTGGATTCAATGATGTTTTCTATCGTGCCGCCGGCGTTTCCGATTTTGAAGCAGCCTGCTTTTACTCCGCCCACCGTCGCGGGTCCAATGATGACTTTTCCAAGAGCCTTCGCTTTGGCAGTTAACAGTTTGGTACTCCGCTCGGGTACGCCTTCAGCGATTATTATGATGGTTCGTATCTGCGGTATGGCTAAGGCTTCCTCTGTGGAAGAGAACGCTGACCTGAACGACGCAAAATTGACCATCACGTCAACGTTTGGGTGCATCTGGGCGGCTTTTTCGATGGTTTTGTAGACGGGGATGAGGATTTCGCGTGTGCCGAAGAAGAATTTGGCGTAGCTGTCTAAACCTGTCGGGTTGATTATTGCCGCGACTGACGGCATCGTTCGTCCCGATGCATAGTCGAAGTCCAGCATCCTCTGTGTGGCGGCGACTTGGTTGTTGTAGATGAATGATTGAGTGTTCTTGTCGAAGAGTTCATTTGGGTTTTTCTTGGATGCGTCAGGCTTTGGCATGTTACATCGCTCCTTTCAGCGCTATCGAAACAATCTTGGTCATATGTGTTTCTGGGCCGTAAACTTCAATCGGGACGCCGAGCATTTCGCCAAGCGCTCTCATCTGGGAAAGACCTTCTTTGTAGTTGGGTCCGCCTCTGCGCACGTAAATCTTAACTTTGTTCTCTTGCAGGTTCTTCTGGAACTCTTTGAGGGCTTTGATTATGCCTTTGAAGGTTGCGGCGACGTCGGTGAAGTTTGCTATTCCCCCGCCTATAAGAAGGAACTTGCCCTTCGGATGCGGGCTTCTAGTCATGAGGTCAAGGATTGTTTTGGCGTAGAGGTACGTGAATTCCTCGCTTGGGTCACCTGAGTACTCGCCGTAATTAGCCAATTCATTCATGAAGCCTAGGTCGGTGATGGTGTCGGCGTAGATGACTGAGGCACCGCCGCCTGCAACCATCGTCCACACTCTTCCTTCGGGATTAAGAACCGTCAACTTGAGCGAAGCCCCCGTTTTTGAGTCTAAGTCCTCGATGAAGACTTCTTCTTTGCTTGAAATCCTGCCGAAAGGCGCTGGGAACTCGATGTTGCCCCATTTGGAGCCGCTTTCAAACTCGGCAGTGCTGTCCAATTTGGCAGCGAGATCCAACGGGACAATGGCATCCTTGGTTACGACAAGCGGGTTTATCTCCAGATACGTGAAGTTTAGGTCAGCGTAAAACTTGAATAAGGCTTCGATGAAACCCGCCACGCGGTTTTTGCAGTTAACGGGAACTTTAGCTAAGAGTTTTTTTTCGATTTCCGCTGAGGCGGGAAATGTGCCGATGGGTACTTCCAGACGTGATGCCTTGCTGTCAACGTCCCCGACGTTTACGCCGCCTTCATGGTAAAATAGGATTGTGTCGCCGTTTTTGTTGGAGGTTATGGCGAGGTAGCATTCATCTGAGTCCTTGTGGGGTGCCATTGGCTCGATGATGAAGTGGGTCAACAGCCCAACGGTTCCTTTGCCCACGGGTTTACCATCGGCATCGAAGCTGCCGTAAACCGTTATCGGTCTTTTAGTTTTCTCTTCTATCCATGCCTTAGCTTGGCTGTAGTCTGCGTCAACAAGGATTAGCTTGTTTTTTCCTCGTCGTTTTATCAGCTGGTCAGGTTTGACTACCAACCGCTCAGTGTTCAACCACGCATATTGCTTGGGCAGCTTAGCCAAGTCCGTGTCGGGTCCAACGCTGATGATTTTATCTGAAACCGCGTATTTCCCATCTGAGTAGTCTTTAAGCAGACGAGCAAGCATGCATTTGCCGTCAGCCTCTCTGATTGCTTTATGAGCCATTCCTATCTCCCCTTCATTGAAGCTTCCTAAGTCTTTTGGCAACCTCAGCGATAAACTCTTCCGTGTAGACTTGGCGGTTTTTCGGGTTTGGCGTTACAACCTGCATCAAGTCGCCTGTTAAAACGCCGCTTTCAACCGTCTGCAAAGCCGCTTTCTCCAGCTTTCCGGCGAATTCTACAACTTCAGGCGTCTTGTCCAGTTCTCCCCGTTTTCTTAGGCATCCGCTCCAGGCGAAGATTAGTGCCATGGAGTTGCTTGATGTTTTTTCGCCTTTGAGGTACTTGTAGTAGTGTTTCTGAACTGTGCCGTGGGACGCTTCGAACTCGTAGTACCCCTGCGGGCTGACAAGGACAGAGGTCATCATAGCTAAGCTGCCGTAGGCTGAGCCTAACATGTCGCTCATGACGTCGCCGTCGTAGTTCTTGCAGGCCCAAAGCAAGCCGCCTTCTGACTTCATTATTCTGGCAACTGCGTCGTCGATCAAAGTGAAGAAGTATTCGAGCCCCGCCACCTCAAACTTGCTCTTCCAATTCTTCTGGTACTCTTCCTCGAATATCTTGCGGAACTCTCCGTCATAGGTCTTGGAAATCGTGTCTTTGGCGCCGAACCACAGATGCAGCTTCTGATCGTATGCGTAGGTGAAACATGCTTTGGCGAAACTTTCGATGGATTTGTCCGTGTTGTGAATTCCCTGAATCACACCTGGGCCTTTGAAGTCCTGTATGGTTCCGCGGAACAGTTCCTTGCCTGCCGCGTTTGTGAATGTTAGTTCGGCTTTTCCTGCTTCTGGAACCCGAAACTCAAGGTTCTTGTACACGTCACCGTAGGCGTGTCTTCCGATGTGGATAGGCTTTTTCCATGAGCGGACTGCTGGCGGAATGTTATTGACTAAGATTGGCGCCCGAAACACCGTGCCGTCCAATGCAGCTCTGATTGTGCCGTTGGGGCTGCTCCATTCTTTTTTGAGGTTGTATTCTTTTACGCGGTCTTTGTTGGGGGTTATGGTGGCACATTTGACGCCGACGCCGTATTTCTTTATGGCTTCTGCTGCTTCAAGGGTTATTTTGTCGTCAGTTTCGTCCCTCTTCTTGAGCTGCAGGTCGTAGTAAGCAAGGTTCATTTTCAAATAGGGCAGAAGAAGCTGATCCTTAACCATCTTCCACATTACTCGGGTCATTTCGTCTCCGTCAATTTCAACGATCGGTGTCTTCACGTTTATTTTGTCCATCTACATGTCTCCTCTTCAAGTTTGCTTGACTGTGTACGGGAGCAAGCCGCCCGCGAAAAGAATATCCTTCTGTCTCGGCGAAAGATTGTAGGTCAGCTCGATTTCCAGTTTTTTGGTTTTATCTACCAAGATGACTGGCTGGTTGTTTTGCAGTTTCTTTTTGAGGTCGGGAATTTCTATTTCGTCGCCTTGCTCCAGCTTGTCGTAGTCAGCCATGTTTTTGAATGACAGCGAGATTATGCCGAAGTTCACAAGGTTAGCCGCGTGTATGCGCTCCACGGATTTGGCTATGATTGCCTTGACGCCCAGGTACATTGGGCAGAGCGCAGCGTGCTCACGTGAGCTTCCTTGTCCGTAGGATTCTCCCGCAACAATGACTGTTGCAAGCCCTTTCTTCTTTGCGTCCATGGCTCGTGTGGAGAAGGCTGGATCAATGTTTTCAAACACGAACTCCGCATATTTCGGCACGTTTGAGCGGTATTTGAGTCGGGCTCCAGCCGGCATTATGTGGTCGGTGGTGATTTTGTCGCCGACTTTGATTCCGACTACGCCTTTGATTTGCTCCGACATCGGGTCGTTGGTGGGAGGGGCACCGATGTTTGGTCCCCTAGCGATTTCGACGTTTTTGTCAGCATCTTTGGGGAAGATGAACATGGAGTCGTCAACGAGAAACTTCGTCGGCATCTCGACCTTGGGATATGGAATGCCTGCTTTTCTTGGGTCAATGAATTTGCCCGTGATTGCTGCGACCGCCGCGACTTCGGGGCTTACGAGAAAAACCTGCGCGTCTTGGGTGCCGCTTCTTCCCTCGAAGTTCCTGTTGCTTGTCCTCAGCGAGGTGCCAGCCGACATGGGGCTCTGGCTGTTGCCGATGCAGAACCCGCACGCCGCCTCAAGCAGCCGCGCGCCGGAATCCAGCAGGTCGCCGATGTAGCCATCCCTTGTCGCCATCTGAAGAACCTGTCGTGAGCCAGGCGCCACGCCGAAGGAAACGTCTGGATGGACTTTTTTGCCCTTCATGATTTTGGCTACGGTGGCAATTTCCTTGTATGAGGAGTTGGTGCATGAGCCGAGCATGACTTGGTCGACCTTGATGTCCTTCATGTCGCTGACGCGAACGACGTTTCCTGGGCTGTGCGGCGCCGCTGCGAGGGGCTCAAGTTCGCTGAGGTCAAGGTCCACGACTTTGTCGTATTCCGCGTCGTCGTCAGCGCTGAGTTCAACCCAGTCCGCTTCTCTTCCTTGCGCTTTTAGGAACTTCTTTGTCTCTGCGTCTGAGGGGAAAATCGATGTAGTTACCCCCATCTCCGCGCCCATGTTAGTTATCGTGGCTCGCTCGGGAACGGTGAGGTTTTTGACTCCTTCGCCAGCGTATTCCATGACTACGCCTACGTTGCCCTTCACAGTGAAAATCTCAAGCATCTTGAGGACTACGTCTTTCGCGGTAACCCACGGCTTGAGCTTGCCTTTGAGGTTTATCTTGTAGACTTTAGGACAAGTCAGGTAAAATTCGCCGCCGCCCATGGCTACAGCAACATCCAGCCCGCCTGCGCCAATCGCTATCATACCGATACCGCCGCCAGTGGTTGTGTGGCTGTCGGAACCCAGCAGGGTTTTTCCAGGCTTGCCGAACCGTTCTAGATGAACTTGATGGCATATTCCGTTTCCAGCCTTCGAGTAAACGATGCCGTATTTGGCTGCCACAGTCTGAAGGTACTTGTGGTCGTCGGCGTTTTCGAAGCCCACTTGGATGGTGTTATGGTCAACGTAGCTTACGGAAAGCTCAGTTTTCACCTGTTTTAGACCCATTGCCTCGAACTGCAGGTAAGCCATTGTTCCAGTGGCGTCCTGAGTGAGGGTTTGATCAATTTTTATGCCTATTTCGTTTCCAGGAACATATTTTCCTACTGCAAGGTGGTTTTCCAGTATTTTTCGAGTAAGGGACTTACCCATAAATGCCGCATCCTTTGGAAAGGTTTGTTTTTCTTTTGTGTATTTAAAGGTTGTCAATTTATGGGAGATTAGCATTCTCGCATTTACTTAAACTGGACTTACCTGCAAAAATTGCGACTTAAAAAACGCCGCGCCTAAAAAGGAACCAAACCATTCTTTTCGGGTCTTTTCTTTACATTTGAAGCCAGCGCCGAGTGTCAAGTGCCAGCATTTAGCCGCGCTGGTTGTGGAGTCGGAGCAAAAACTAAATTCTTTGGATGCAATTATGTCACAAGCATCTTGGTGAATCGGATGAAAGTTCTGCTGAATGACGGGATGGATGAAGAAGGACTAAAACTCTTCAAGAACGCGGGAATCGAGACAGACAATCGCAAGCGTGACCCTAAAGCGCTTGTTGAGCAAATCGGGGAGTTCGACGCTTTAGTGGTGCGGAGCGCGACTGCAGTGACAAGAGAGGTGATTGAATCCGGCGTCAAAGGCAAGTTGAAGGTTATCGGCAGAGCTGGAGTCGGCACCGACAACATAGACATCAAGGCCGCAGTTGAAAACGGAGTTATCGTCAAGTCGGCGCCGTTTGGAAACACTAACGCCACGGCGGAGTTAGCGCTCGCGTTGATGCTGAGCGTTTCAAGGAGGGTCGCGCAGGGGCATTACTCGTTGAAGAGGGGCGTTTGGAGAAAGAAATGTTTTGAAGGCACAGAGCTTTCAGGCAAAACCTTAGGCATCATCGGCTGCGGAAGAATCGGGCAGAAACTAAGCGAACTCGCCGTCGGGTTCAGCATGGAAAGCATAGGGTACGACCCCGTTGCGAAGGTCAGTTCAAGAATAAAATTTGTGTCAAAAGAAGAGGTTCTTTCACAGGCTGATTACGTAAGCATCCACGTGAACGGAAACGAAAACGTGATAGGGGAAAAGGAACTGTGGCTGATGAAGCCCACCGCCTACTTGATAAACACTGCCCGCGGACGCAACGTCGATGTGAAGGCGCTGTATAAGGCGCTCAAAAGCGGCGGGATAGCTGGGGCGGCCCTGGACGTTTTTGAAGAGGAACCAACCCAGGAAAACGCCGAGTTCAAAAGCGCGTTGCGTAGGCTAGATAACATTGTCCTTACGCCTCATCTGGGTGCGTCCACGGTGGAGGCTCAGATGAAAACGTCTATGGAAATGGCAAGAGTCATCATTGATTACTTGCTGCATGGGGATTTCTCGAACGCTGTGAACGTTGGTGAAAGCATCGAATTGGAGGAAAGACCATTCTATCCGTTGTTCGTTTATCACGCGGACAAACCAGGCATGTTCGCCAAGATAGACAAGGTGCTTGCCGACTACGGAGTGAACATAAGGGAGAATCCATCAAGGCAGATCGGGGAAGGATGCGCCATCGCCATCTACCTTGTGCATCAGAGAGTCGGGCAAGATGTGATAGACGAATTGAACAGGCTTGAAGGCGTCATCCGAGCCCAAACATGAAAACAGGCACCTATACCTAGCCTAATTTGCCTTGCTTGAGTCCTCCGACGGCGAGCAACCCCTGTTTTTGTTGTTGCTTCTGGATACCAACAAAGAAATATTAGCATTCATGAGAGT
This sequence comes from Candidatus Bathyarchaeota archaeon, assembly GCA_963722095.1. Classification (GTDB taxonomy): domain Archaea; phylum Thermoproteota; class Bathyarchaeia; order Bathyarchaeales; family Bathycorpusculaceae; genus Bathycorpusculum. The sequence continues at coordinate 803,485 of CAVRJR010000001.1, forward strand.
TTTTTTGTAGCGGTCAATGAAGCCAGCACCGTCTTCTATTTTTGGATTTTTCCTGTTTTGCAGGGCTGGCTGGTGGCGTGAACTTTGACGCAGATTAAAATTGCGGTTAAGCAAGTTTTCAACTCGACGGATTCAATCATATTTGAAGCAGCCTTAGCCCTTAATGCTATTGAAACCCGAAGCAAACAGAAAGAGTACATTCGCTGACCCTCCCTCTTTAGGGACTAAGACAAGTATTTTTTGTTCGCGGATTAGGAAACACCTCGAAAATTCGAGGCGGAGCCCTCAAAGTTGCGCGAGTAGTTGGGCTGAATTTTTTTTCTTGATTCGATAAATGTATATAAGTTGCATAGGTTCCTTTGCTTATCTAATTTCAGCGTGCCGACGGAACTACGCTTCAGGAAGTTTAGGTTAATCCACTGATTTATCGTTGGATTGGATTGTCCCATCGGGGGACTTCCTTTCCAGGAAGAGAGGGTGCAAAACTTGGGATGGAATCAAGAGAAAGAGAATAATGCAATTTGGATAAGCCGAGAGTTTTCAAAATGCAGCGGTTGCCGCAAATGCGAAATCGCCTGCTCGCTTCAAAAGGAAAACAAAATTTGGCCTGAAGCCTCAAGGGTTCGCGTGTTCATGCTGGTTCCAGGCGCAGAGTTCCCTCACTTATGCACTCAATGTGAAGATTACCTATGCGTCGGAGCCTGCCCGTTCAAGGCTCTTGGCGTGAACAAGGATACCAGCGCCGTCACCGTTGACGCAGAAAAGTGCACCGGCTGCGGAAAATGCATCGACGCTTGCCCGGGAAAAGTCCCTCATATTCATCCTAAAACCAAAAAGATTTTGATTTGCGACCTATGCGGCGGCGACCCGAAGTGCGCTAAGGTCTGCCAGGAAGGCGGCTGGAACTGCCTAAAAGTGGTTAAGCGGGGAGACCGCGAGTTTAAGCTCTATTCCCGAACGCCTGAGGAAACTTCCAGAAACCTTGCGACAAAAATGTACGGTGAAAAAGCGGAGGAACTTATCTGATGCTGGGCTACGCTGGAAAATTCCTCGAAGTTGACCTTTCAAATTCAAGCTTCAAAAACACGACGCTTCCCGAAGAATGGCTAAAAGAATACATGGGCGGCAGAGCATTGGCAGCCAAAATTCTAAGCGAAAGACTAATTCATAAATGGGAAAAAGTGGATCCTTTAGGTCCTGAAAACCTGCTTTTCTTCATGACAGGACCCTTCACAGGCTACTATCCAGGGGCAGAACCTGCGTGACGGGCAAGTCCCCGCAAAGCAACGGCATGGTAGGGTTGACGGTCGGCGGCGAATTCGCTGTGGAGCTTCGATGCGCGGGCTACGACGGCGTAATCGTGTCAGGCAAGGCTGAGAAGCCAGTTTACCTTTTCATTAAAGATTCAGATGTTGAGCTCAGGGACGCCGGCGGCGTTTGGGGTAAAGACTGCAAACAAACGGAAGCGTTGCTGAACCGTGAATGCCGCCAGCTGCTTGCTGAACGTTATCCCCGCGTCGGTGTTTGGAAGGAGCCAGCTAAACTCTACATTGGGCCAGCGGGGGAACGGAGCGTTAGGCCGTCAGCAGTTATTGCCAAGTGGACTCATGCAGCTGGCTACGGGGGCTACGGAGCGGTTATGGGGTCAAAGAACCTCAAGGCAGTCGCGGTTAAGGGTACGGGTCCGCTGCCGGAAGTTGCTGATTTGGAGAAGGTCAAGCAGATGATTGATGACGTCTGCAGAGGCTGCTATGGCAACGTGATGTGGCGCAGGTACGGGACAGGTGGAGGCGGTTACAGTTTTGGCGCAGACACCAGCTCCGAGCCCGTCCGCAACTGGCAGGAGGAGTGGCATGACCAGAGAAGCTACGGCGTTGACCAGTTTGAGAACAGGGTCTGGGTGAAACCAGCGTGGAGCGATTTCGGCTGTCCAACAAACTGCTTAAAAATCAGCTGCATACGTGCAGGCAAATACAAAGGCGCCATAAGTGACAACCCTGACTATGAACTGCAGGCGTTTCTGGGTCCCAACCTGGGTTTGTTCACCCCTGAAGAAAACGTTTACCTGTCATCGCTTATCGAAGACTTGGGATTCTGCGGTATTCAAGGCGGCAGTGTCTTAGGCTTCGCAGGGGAACTTTTTCAAAGAGGCATCCTAACCAAAGAGGATCTGGATGGCCTCGAGTTAAAGTGGGGAGACGCAGACGCCTTCGCAGCTTTGGCAAATAAAATAGCGCGCAGGGAAGGCATAGGCGACGTTTTGGCTGAAGGAACCTACCGAGCCGCAATTGCACTTGGAAAAATGAAGGGCAAAAACCTTCTGCCTTACGCCATAACTGGTAAGGGCATCAGCATCGGCGCACATGGAATCCGAAGCGGCAGAGACTTTTCACGGGAAATAGGCTACGCTTGCAGCGTGCAGGGCGGCGACCACTCCTCGATGACTGACGTGCCCATTGACGGGTGGGGCAGCGAGATTTGGACGATATTCAACGATTCGGCAGTAATGTGCATTTTCACATCATTCAGCCTGACCCCGACCTTCCGATACGAATTCTACAGCGCCCTTACAGGCCAGACGTTAACCCGCAAGGGGTGGCTTCACGGCGGCGGGATGAAAACGCTGGAAATACAGCGGGCTCTTCTGCTTCTCGGCGGACCAGACTTAACGTGGAACCCCAAAGCTGACGATGACAACCCGGAGAGGTTCTATGAGCCGTTGCCGACGGGACCATGCAGGGGGCAAGCCGCGGATAGGGCAAGTGTGAAGCAGAAAGTGGCGCAGTACTACGAGCAAGCTGGATGGGACCTAAACGGATTGCCAACGTCGGAGACGCTAACGAAGCTTAAGCTGGAATACGTTGATGAGAGCCTGAAAAGATTAAGGAGCTAATACACCCTTCCTGCTTTATTGAAATGCGCTCAGACTTAGATGTGTTCTCGTGAATTTCTCAAGTTTTCACTTGCAAGACTTCGCTAAACCTCTCAACTCCATTGGTATGGAAATAGACGTTAAACACGCAATAGATCGCATCGTAGCTAACTTGAGGATTCCGAAAGAAATTGAACTCTCCGTAAAAGTTGAGGAGGGAGCGGAAAGGATTGTTTCCGATTCAGCGTACCTTCAACGGAGGCACAGTAAGCTTTGAGAGCCAAAAGGGTAGGGGAACAAAGTTTATGGTTTGCTTGCCGATGAAACCAAAAGGGGAAAACTGAGTCAAATAGGTGGGGGTTTAACCCATTATGGTTGGGTTGATGTTTTCTTCGTTTATGTGATGCATTACGTGGAGGGCTAATCCTGTTGCGGCTCCTGCTGAGAGCCCTATAAGTAAATCGTTAAGAGGTGCATAGTTTCTGACCAACCCGAAGACTACTAGGACATCGAAGACCACTGCCACCGCCAAGTAGCCTACGCACCACATTTTAACGCTCATCCCTCTAGGCTTCTCGATGCCTATGCCGCCTAAAACGCCGAACATAATTAGAAAGCCTACTAAAGCGTAGATCCAGTCGTAACTCAACTTTTTCACCTGTTAGTCTGGCTATGTTGGGTAAGCGCCTTATTAAATTATCGAATAAGATACATCGTTACATAATATCATCAACACCGTTAACCTTTTTTAGCCTCAACCCATGAATCAATACTACCTCAAGGATGTGGATACGTTAACAAACTTCGACCCCAAACAATGCCACAGATGGGCGCATCTCCTGCTTTTAAGGCGACAAAAGCTTAACCAAGCATTAGCCGCAATAGATGAGGAAAACTTTGATTTGGCGAAGCGCCTGTCTTCCGAAATTTTCTCAGGGGTAATGGGCAAGCAAGCTGACCCGGGAATGGCTGGCTCGCTGCTGTATCACATGGCTATGGTTACGAAGATGGAGTCGGAAACCCGTGTGTTGCTGGAAGAGCTGCAGGTGACTTTGCCTGACGTATCTCTTAGCCTTAGCAACATCTACGGTGCCTTTCAAGCTGACGCTGAAGAGTTCACAAGGGAAATTACCCCTTTCACCTTGAGCGCCCAAGAAATATCGTCAAGTCCACATCTTGAAAGCGCTGATAAGATCAACCTTTTCAACAAGCTTAAGAAAGAAAGAAAAACAGTTGAAAACCTTCTAACCAACAAGGAACCCAAATCGTCTGAAGCGTTGAAGAAACTGTTCAAGGATTGGGCAGACCAAGTCATAAGGATGCGGCTGATCCAAGAGTACGAGACAATAAAGGGTTTACTGGTCACAGCTAAATTGGCTGAGGATTTCGGCGTCGCAGCGCTTGGGGACGCAATGATGCGGGTGCAGGATAGGTTCGGTCAAGAAACCGTTAACATCGCTCTTGATGTGACCCTTAAAGTCGGCATGCGAAGGGAAAAGCTGCAGTCAATCATGTTAAGTGACCACATAATCAACTACACCATGAGCACTGAAACGTTGGATGGGCACATGGAGTTCATGAATTGCCCCATCTTTGGAAGCCACAAGTACGCCGAGGAAAAGTATGGCGTAAGTCCTGAGGTGGCTTCGCTTTTTTGCACTCACTTCTGTTTTGCCCATGCCAAGGCGATGCTGGACACGGTTCTCCCTTTCCCATTTACCCTTTGGCAACCCAAACGGCTAGCGACCCATGAAAACTGCGAGTATTACTTAAAACTGGCTTATTCGCCGCTTGCCAAGAAGCAGGAGCGGTTTGTTCCCCTTGTTATGTCGTGGAACGTCACCCGCGAATGCAACATGAAATGCTCCCATTGCTATATCAACGCCACAGATAGAAAGCTTGAAAACGAATTGAACACCGAAGAAGCAAAAAACCTGATGGATCAAATCTACCAGGTCAGTCGACCCCTTCTGATTCTGAGCGGCGGTGAACCACTTTTGCGCCCTGACATTTACGAACTAATCAAATATGGTTCAAAGATCGGTTTGAAGATGGGTTTGGGAAGCAACGGAAGCCTCATTGACGAGGCAGCAGCGGCGAAACTCAAAGCTGCGGGGATAGCCACCGTTTCAATCAGCTTAGACTCAAATGTTCCAGCTCAGCATGACGAGTTCCGAGGAGTAGCGGGGGCTTGGGAAAAGGCGGTGGAAGCTTGCAATGCCCTGCGAAGAAACAACGTGCTTGTCCAAGTAAACACGACCTTAACTCAGCAGAACTACAATCAAATAGACGACATAATGTCGCTTGCAGAAAGCATCGGGGTTGAAAACTTCCATTTGTTCTTCCTTGTTCCAACGGGGCGAGGAACCAAATTAGCCGACATTTCCCCAGAGCAGTATGAGGAAATGATAACGAAAACGTTCGCCAAAACAGCTAATCACACACTAAACGTTAGACCCTCATGTGCACCGCAGTTTATGAGGATAGCGAAAGGCATGGGGTTGGATATGAGGCAGTGGATTCGCGGTTGCATCGCGGGGTTGTACTATTGCCGCGTTTACCCGAACGGGGACGTTACACCCTGTCCCTACCTGCCGATCAAGCTTGGAAACGTGCGGGAGAAAAGCTTCAAGGACATATGGTTCAACTCAGAGGTCTTCAAAGCGCTAAGAGACCCGAACATGTTAAAAGGCAAATGCGGCGCATGCGAATACCGATCCCTATGCGGCGGCTGCCGAGCCCGCGCCTACGGCTTATCCAACGACTTCATCGACTACTGCGGCGACCTTCACGAACCAACGGAACTAAAAAGAGATTACCTAACCGAAGACCCCTGGTGCGTTTACCAACCGAAAAACAGCTCGCAAAAACAATAAACCGCCAGCAGGCTAGGCAAAGCCCAAAGCAAACCTCTTTGGTCGGAAACTTTTTAAGACATCAATGTCTTTCAGAAACTTTAATTGGCAGCTAAATCGGCTTTGGCAGCCCGCACGCTACTCTGTGACCTGTGGACAGCCAAATAGAGGAAGGCGGGAGAAAAATGAGGGGAGTCCACAAATCAAGAAATTTAAGAATTAACCACGAACCAGTCGCTTCATTGAATACGGTAGCAGTGGAAAACTATAGTTGTAATCAAGCTTTGACAAGCAAACTTCAAAGGTTCAGCTCAAAGAAGCTTCTTTTCCGTCAATGTTAAGGGGGCAATCAGGATCTCAAATGGGAGCCTTTCTAGATCTTTCCGCGGGATGTTTAAGCAAACATTACTCGCGTACCTTTTTGACGTAGCGGGTTTAATCGCTGGTTTTCTGGTTGCTTACCAACTTGATGTATTCGAGCATTACCCGTGGGCTTTGGCGCTTTATCCTGCCCTGATAAGTACAAGAATAATCAATGGGTTACTTAGCGGTCGCTTAAGCACCGGCCTGCATCTTGGAACAATCAACCCCCAATTTATGGGAAACACAAAAAACTTCTATAAACTGATCCATGGAATTATCGTCTTAACTTTGGTGACAAGCTTAACCGTCAGCGTCATATCGCTGTTTTTCGGCAACTTGTTCTTGGGTATTAGGCTGGCTGATTTTCCAGCTATCCTTTCCGTGATGGTTTCAACGTTGGCGATAGGTCTGCTTTTTTCTTTGGTCACCATTAAAGTTGCCTTCGTCTCTTTCAAAAGAGGATTAGACCCTGACATAATCGTTTACCCAGTCATTGCGACGTTAGCCAGCATCTTCATCACATTCTGCTACGTCGGTGTGCTGAAACTGTTGACGTTTCTACCCGGCATGTTGTTGATCACAGCTATCGGTTTTGCGCATGTCTTCCTTGTTCTTTACCTGGTAACAAAGGACAGGAATAACCCCGAGTTCCTTAGAACAGTACGTGAATCGTTCTTGATGCTGATTCTTGTGGCTTTAATTGTCACCTTGACGGGAACAATTTTTGGAGGATTAACAAGGTTTACTCAAAGAGAAATCGTGATGATTTACCCCGCCCTACTCACTGCCTACCCCGCCTTAATCAACAACATAAGCAACGTCGGCTCAGTTGTAGGCTCAACCGCCAACACTAAACTCGCTTTAGGCCTCCTTAAACCTAACTTCAATTCAATACTAAATCACGCTAAAAACATAACCAGCGCGTGGCTGGCGTCGTTTTTGATTTTTGTCATATTGGCTTTGAGTTCTTTAGCAATTAACCGCGTATCTTCATTGACAAGTTTTGTTGATGTAATAGCGATAATCTGGGTGTCCAACGTAATAGCAGTCATCGGCATAGTCCTCGTGTCCTACGGCATAGCGATATTAACTTTCAGACGAGGGTTAAACCCTGAGAATTTCGTTATTCCGCTTGAAACATCCTTCGCAACCATCATAATGTCAACTGCCTTGCTGGTAACCCTGCTGCTGTTCACTTTGCATTGAGGGGATAATTAAAATAATTCCAGACGATATCTTATTTGGAGACCTCTAGGCTATGAAGAAGTTCGATAGGATAGAGTACAAACCCATCCCAGTCAGAGAGCTTTTGCTTGAAATGAAAAACCTATCTGAATTGATGATCGACTTAGCTTATTCCTCAGCCCTCTACAACGACAAGGACCTAGCTGAAGATGTTTTGGCTCTTGAAAGCCGAGTGGACACGTTAGCGTATCTTTTAGAAATGGAAATAATGGTTGCTTCAAGAAACCCAAAGGAAGCAGAGGCGATGGTGGGGATTTCTAGGGTAGCTTCCGCCACCGACAAGATTTCGGATGCAGCCGCGGACATCGCAGCAATTGTAACCCGAAACATCGGGGTTCACCCAGTTGTCGGGAAATTTTTTGAAAAAGTAGAAGAACACTTGATGAAAGTCACCGTTAAGCCCAACTCCACGATAGTTAAGAAAACCATAGATGAACTTGAATTAGCCCCTACGATGGGTATCGACATAATTGCGATTCGCCGCAACAAGGATTGGATACTTGACCCGAAGGGAACAGAAAGGATCTTTCAAGGCGACGTTCTAATCACGCGGGGAGCGCCAACGGGGATTGAAGCGTTCAAAGACTTGGCGGAAGGGGAACTTGCGAAACTTAACGTGGAAGAACGCGCAAAATTTGAGGAAATCGGCTTAAGATTCGTTGAGCTGAAGGACACTTCCGAGTTAATGTTGGATTTAGCCTATTCCGCGGTTATGCTAAACAGCAAAGAGTTAGCTGAAGAAGTGGAGCATCTGGAAGAGAAAGTTGATCAATTGCACACTGAATTTGAGTTGCTTGCACTGAAAAGTGACTTCAAAAAAGAAGAAGCCTCAGGTTTCCTCGGCTTAATCAGGCTAGGCGTAGCGACAGAAAAAATCGCTGATGCCGCCGCAGACATAGCCGAGGTTGTGCTAAGAGGCATTGAACCGCACCCGATTCTGAAGCTGACAATCAGCGAGGCAGAAGAAACAGTGGCGCAGGCATGCGTTACTTCTGATTCTCCACTTGTTAATAAGACTCTCAAGGAAGCACAGGTTCATGAAGTAACAGGCATGTGGATTCTAGTAATCAAGAGAGGCGAGAAATGCCTGCGGCCCCGCGCTGATTCAAAGATCCAAGTAGGCGACATACTGGTAGCTTCGGGATACGCTGAGGGTGCTGACAATTTAAAGAAGCTTGCATCCCCAACCCAAACATGCAGCATCGATAGTTAACGTCTGAATTTTGGATTCATCAACACTATAAAGCAGAAAACACAATCTCTAATCGACACTAACTTATCGTTCGCTGAGACGAAGAGGGAAAAGAAATGTTCACCTGCCCGAATCCTTCATGTGGAAGAGTTTTCGCTATTCCACTTAAAACCTTGAATCTGCAGGATTCAACGGGAGGACCATACCCAGCATGCCCCTTCTGCCTAACAAGAATACCTGAACCACAACCAGAAACGGGTGAAAGTCGGCCTTCTAAAGAAAAGAAAGATAAGAACAGGGAAAACCCCCAAGCATGCCAACATCACCTTGGCTACTTAAGTGAAAGAAAAGACAAGCAGCAAGTTCCAGAGGACTGTATCGTTTGCCCTGTTCTCGTTGATTGCATGCTGCAAAAAATGAGAGCATAATCCAAATTAAGCATATAGAATAGAGAGCCAATAAATAAAAAAACAAAGAATTGATTTATAGAAAAGTGAGTTTTTTATTTCTTTTTCTTAGCTGGTTCGGTGGCAGGCGCTTCAATTGATGCTGTCTCTTCAGCCTTGGGTTCTTCTTTCTTCTCTTCAATTTCTGTTGTGATTTCTTCGATTGGCTTTGGAGGCGGTGTTGTTGCCATTGTCCAGCCTATCCATGCACCGATCGCGAGAATAGCGATGAATGCTATAGAAACAAGAATCAATACTGCGTCTAGCCGGGCTGTGGTCGTATTCAAGCTAAACAAGCCTGGATCAGCCACTAAAACTATGTAGGCTACAGCGACTATAACGCATACTGCGAGTATTGCTCCACCTATTCCTTGATCTTTGCTAACCATTTAAGTCACCACTTTATAGCCATGTATATTCTCAAACAATTTAAAGTTTGTCATGCTTTTGAGAGAGCCCTTGCTTACGCTTAAGTTGTTCCCATTTCCCAAGTTGACAGGTACTTTTTCTGTTCAGCGGTTAGCTCATCAATTGCAATATTCATAGAGTTCAGCTTTAACTCTGCAACTTTTTCGTCGATCTCTTTCGGAACCGTGTAAACTTTCGGCGTTAAGTTTGCTGCTTTAGCGATGTATTCTGAGCATAATGCTTGATTAGCAAAAGACATATCCATGACTTCTGAGGGGTGCCCTTCTGCCGCTGCCAAGTTAACCAATCTGCCCTCCGCGAGTAGGTAAAGTCTTCTGCCGTCCTTGAGCGTGTACTCTTCAAGGTTGGGACGCATAGTTCTTTTAGAAGTTGAAAGCGATTCCAAATCTTTTATGTTGACTTCAACGTTGAAGTGCCCGCTGTTAGCCATTATGGCGCCATCTTTCATTTTCTGCATATGCTCTTTTCGTATGACGCTGATGTCGCCCGTTGCGGTTATGAATATATCACCCACAGCAGCGGCTTCTGCAATAGGCATGACGCGTAAGCCGTTCATGACCGCTTCCAACGCACGTGTAGGTTGCACTTCAGTCACTATGACATTGGCGCCTAACCCTTGAGCTCTCATAGCTATGCCTCTTGAGCACCAGCCGTACCCGCAAACCACAAAGACTTTTCCAGCGATCAACGTGTTCGTGGCACGCAGGATACCGTCCATGCTGCTTTGCCCAGTCCCGTAGCGGTTATCAAAGAGGTATTTTGTGTAAGCATCATTTACAGCTACGATGGGATATTTCAGGCTGCCATCCTTCTCCATCGCTCTTAAGCGAATGACACCGGTCGTGGTTTCTTCCGTTCCGCCTTTCACGGTCTTGAGTTGCGCTTGCCGTTTGCTATGCAGGGTTCCGACTAAATCTGCCCCGTCATCAAGAGTTATAGACGGCTTATAATCCAACGCGTAATCTATACACCTGTAGTATTCCTCGGTGTTTTGTCCTCTCCAAGCAAAAACATGGATGCCACTATCCGCCAAAGCGGCAGCAACGTCATCCTGAGTTGAAAGAGGGTTGGAACCGCACAACGCAACTTTGGCGCCGCCCGCCGTCAACGCCTTCACCAAGACGGCTGTTTCTTTTGTCACGTGGAGACATGCGCCTAAAGTTAAGCCTTTAAACGGTTTTTCTTTTTCTAACCTGTTTTTTATCAGCTTGAGCACGGGCATGTGACTTGTTGCCCATTCAATTTGCAAATGACCCTGAGGTGCCAAACTTTTGTCTTTAACTAGGAATTCTTCCATGATTATGCCTTCTTTTCAGAAACAATGTAAACTTCAACCTATTTAGAATTTGCTTCAAGCTGCTTAGCCTGACTGGAAAAAGTTTTAAGTGCAACATGTCAAAGCTAACAGTAAGAAGGCACAATGATGAAGGAACCTTTCTCCAAATTCATCGAAGCCAATTTAGGCGCAAAAACATTGTTGATTACAACGGGGTTGCCTGGAACGTGGAAGACGGAAACCTCGGAGGAAACCTCGAAAATCAAAGGATACCCTATTCTTCGAAGCGATATAATACGTTTGGAAGTTCTTAAAAGCGAGGATGTCTTCGACACAAAAGTTGCGGGTAACATGAACAAGCGGCTGTCCGTCTACGATGAAGTCTTCCGAAGAGCAGACGACCTAGCACAGAAAGGCACAAAAGGAATCATTTTGGACGCCACCTTTGTCACCCAAGACTTAAGGCGTCAAGCAGCTGAAATCGCAGCTAAACACAGCATGACCTTTGTTATTTTGCAGACAAGCTGCCCAGAAGAAGTCTCGGTTGCCAGAATCCAGCGGCGCACAAAAGAAAAATATGAATCCAACGCCTTAACCGTAGACGCTTACCTCGCCAACAAGAAAAAATTTGAACCTGTAGACGTTGCGGACCTAAAGAAACGAAATCCGACTCTCAAAATACTCCATTTAACAGTTGACACATGCCGCGACAACCCTGAAGACTGGTACGTCGTAGGAATCGAAAAAGCCTAGATGGACCCCGCCAAAAATGATAATTGACCTGCATATCCACTCCAGCGTTTCAGATGGGAAACTCACTGTCCAAGAAATCTTTGAGGAAGCAAAAAAGCGGAACATCAGTTTCCTATCAATCACTGACCATGATTCAATCGGCTGCCAAACCCAAGCCATTGCCACAGCCAAAAAAGAAGCCATCCGCTACGTCACAGGAGTCGAGTTAAACGTAACCTTCACGCACCCAAAATACCATGAAGGCAAACCCGTTTCACTGGATTTCCTAGGCTACCAATTCGACCCCGCCAACAATGCGTTAGAAAGCAAACTTGAAACGATGGCAAAATACAGGGAAGAAAGGGCAGCAAAAATCCTTGAAAACCTAAACAGGGAATTCAAAAAAGAAAACATTCAAGCGTTAACCAAAGACGACCTTAGGCAGATTGAGGAGTCGGTTGACGGCGTGCTAGGCAGACCCCACATCGCAGATTACCTGGTTAAGAACAACATTGTTAAAACGCGGCAGGAAGCATTCGACAAGTACCTGGTCAAGTGCGATGTGCCCAAGTACCCGCTTCACCTGGAAGAAGCATCAAAACTTGTCAGGGATGCAGGCGGAATGCTAGTTTTAGCTCACCCCAACGACCCGCATGGAACCTCGCTGGCGGCATTAACTAAATCGTTAGTTGAGCAAACGGGCATCATACAAGAAAAAATGCTGACGCACATTGACGGCGTCGAATGCTGGCACTCAAGAAACACGGCTGAAACAACAAGCCACTACGTAGCTTTCGCAAAGCAGCAGGGGTTAATGATGACTGGCGGGAGCGACTGCCACCAGAAACCAATCATCATGGGCACGGTTAAGATTCCCGATTGGGTAGCCGACCAGTTCGCTTGATGGAGGCTACATCTTTTTTGCGTACTCGGCGGCTAGTTTGAAGTAGACCTGTGCCTCTTTTGTCGCATCTGCCTTTTCTTTGTCGCTTACGTTTTGGTCGTCAAGTTTGAAGCTGATGACTTTGCCTCGGACATATGCCCTGTAGCATTTGTAGAATGGAAGTACCTTTGTCAAATCTTGGTCTTTAGAGTACGCAAGGTATCTTTCTATAAGGTAATCAGCCAAGTCGGGTCTCTGCTGAAAGTCAAGATCCATCGCTAAAAAGGCAACGTCTGAAGCCACGTCCGAGTATCTGAAGCGGTCGTTGAATTCTATGGCGTCGAAGATGCAGATTTTGTCAGTTATGAAGATGTTTCCCGAATGCAAATCGCCGTGGCAATCCCTGATTTTGCCTCTTCCTATTCTGCCCTCGAAAAGCGCATGGTTCGCTTCCATGAAACTGCCGACTTTGTTTTCAAGAAACGGGTAATCCGCCGCCGTGATGGTTTTGTCGATGTATTTTTTGGTTTGGTCGAAATTTTCGTCCCAGTTAACCTTGATGACCTTGAGGGAACCGAACTCGTTTATCGCGTTGCTGGTCTGGGCGTTTTGATGGAACCGCGCGATTATTTTAGCCAGCAAATCAACCGTTTTATTGTCCACTTTGCTCTCGGCTAGAAGCCTCGTCATGATTGCTTCCTGAGGCATACGCTTCATTTTTAGGGCGTATTCAACTGTTTCGCCGCTGCCTTCGATCTTAATCGTTTTTGACTTGTTTATGGGAACAACTTTAAGGTAGATTTCTGGGCAAAGGCGCCTGTTGAGTTCTAACTCTTTTTCGCAGAAGAAGCGACGTTTCTGCAGCGTCGAGAAGTCCAGGAACCCAAAGTTGACTGGTTTCTTTACTTTGTAAACATATTTTTCTGTCAGGAAGACGAAGGAGATATGGGTTTGGATGAGCTCGATTTTTTCTGTGTCTTCCGGGTAGGCTTCGGGGGTCAGTAGGGCGTCGACTATTGGTTTTTGGGTTTGCATGGTTGGTGTTCTTCCCTTTGAAGGTATATTTCATTAACCGTCCAATAAATGTAGAGTAGCTTTTTAACTGGTTGCTCGCTTAATACACTAGTGAGGGGATGTTAAGTGGGGAAAGAAAGCTTTGTTGAGAATTTAAAGAAGGCACTTTTAAATTACGGTTATCCAGCCAGAGTTGTTGAGCAAATACTCAAATGGTACTCTTAACTGCTTGGAACCCTTTTACGTAATCTAAAACCGCGTTTGCCTGCTCTTTCGAAATATGTTTGCCGCTGAGTGACTTCACGAGGTCAGACACTTTAGCTAAAGCGTGCACCCTAAAGCCCAGCTTCTCCAAGTTCTCCTTGCCACCCTGCTCCCGGTTAACCACCACAAGGAAATCGTTGACGACGCCTCCGAGTTCTTGGAGAGGCTTGATTCCTTCAATTTTGGATAACCCTTCGCTTATGACGTCGTCGAAGAAAAGGATCCTGTCGCCCTTTGCAACGTCTGCGCCGGCAATTCTTCCCGTTACCCCATAGGCTTTTTCTTCTTTCCTCACTATGATACAGGGAAGGTTAAGTTTGCAGGCGATACTTGGCACAATCAACGCTCCCTTGAGTTCAATGGAAGCCAACTTGTTTATTCTGTCATCAGCCACGATCTTCTTGGCTTGCTCAGCAGCAACATCAGCGATAACGCATAGTTGCTGTGGCGCAGCCAGGAGACGGGCAAGGTCAATGTAGTAAGGGCTGATTGCGCCAGACTTGATTTTGAAACTGCCAAATTTTAAGCATCCTGACAGGTAGAGAGCGTTAGCAACTTTATCGGTAGTACTTGACATATCCTTTACCCCTGTTTTGAATGTAAACATGGAAATTTAACCCTTTACTACACAAAGAGGGCGAAGAAATTAGGCGACTAAGTCAGCGATGTCTACGCTGTGCTCGTAAATCTGCCTCAGAAGAGATGTTGCTGCCAAAATCTCAGGCATCAAATCCACCGAAGACCCCTTCGCAACTCTCTCGATATTTGTCGCGGTTGCGTCAATTTCCCCATGCAGGTTACGCACGCTCGCGGCCAAAGCGATATCCTTAGTTACGAAAGATTTCAAGGCTTGTTCATGAGCTTGGTAGCAGATAGTTTGCAGGTCAATCAGTAACTTTTGCAGTTCGCCTGAAAACTTGAACCCGTTGAGAGCGATGGTTTTTGCCGCAACCTGAACACATGCGTCGCCTATGCCTTCAATTAAGCTCGCGGCCAAACGGTAATCTAAGCATTCAATCGGGGTTATCCCGAGCTTCTCGTCTAACCGTGGATTCTGAATTATGGTCCGCAAAATCCTGACAAGCAGAAAATACAGCCTGTTGCTTTCATCATCCCTCGCTATGACATTCTTGGCTAACTCAACATCGCCGTAAACGAAGGAGTTTGCCGCGTCACGAATCATCCCTGCCACGATGGCGTAGTTGCGCTGCAGGATTTTTTCTGGCGAAGTGGAAGGCTGCTGCTGCATCAAGCTGTGAAGCGAAATTTTTGAGCTTGTTTCCTCAAAAATCTCTAAACCTGACAGGGAGCTGGCAGTCGACTTAACAACACTTCTTGCGGCGGAGTCGATTCGGTCCTTTGCCTCTATGTCGATGGTGTCGTAGCCCAGAAGGTAACGACCCACGATTTCCCGACCAAGGTTGGGTCCGACAGTTAAAGTGGTGGTTCGGGCTGGGGGTTCAGAGTTGTATTCGGCGTCAACAACAAGCTTGCCGTCGCTGGTTACATCCAGACAGACTAAGACGCCTTTAGTCAGGCCTTTCTTTTTAGCCCAATCTCTCGGTAAGCAAACAAAAAAAGTACCTGTCGGCGTTTGTTGAATCTTGCGTAGATCAGCCATAGAGATGCCTCAAGCATGATATAACACATCTAAACCGCGGTTCACTTATATAAACTGAAATGGTTTTGACTAATTAACGGCGAAGACGAAAAGTCTCCAAACCCTGCAGCGCCGCGTTTTGTCATGCCTAAAATGACCTGAGAAGCCAAGTCTACAAAGCCGTGATTGAATGAAAAACGGTAAATAAGTCATAGACATAAGAGGGTAAGCATGAAGTTGTTCGGGTCGAGGGCAAGCGAAGCGTAATGAGCGGGCAGGAAAAACTTCAAAGAGCAATACAAGCAACAATCGCGGCTGGGTACCAACTAAACAGCGAAGCCTTTGAGTTTCTGAGACAAAACACAGACACCGCTGACCCAGTTGACATAATGGATTTAGCGCTGCAAAGGCTGGCAGACCTGCAAGAGAAACCATTTTTCATAGACAAAGTTTTCTTAGAAACGCTGCTGCAACAGCTAACTGTCCCAGCGCAGGAAGCCGAGCCCGAGACAAAGCAAACCGCCGTTGAGCAACCCGCGCCTCCGAAAATAGATCAAACTGAAGTTGCTGAAGGCTTCTTTTACCCGTACGCCAAGGACATAAAAGCCGAAATCAACATTCTGGAAGACGCAACAGGCAAGCTCAGCTCCAACGGCACCTTAGAAGAATACCTCCAGTATTTCCAGGACAGGTTTCAGCGAATCGAGCGTCTGTTTAGGCAGAGAATCGACGTGAGGGCTGCAACGCCGATACTTGAAGCGCTTAAATCGCCTCCCAAAACAAAACTCAAAATAATCTGTATGATAAGTGAGAAAAGAGATTCAAAAAACCACCTTGTTCTCTCAGTTGAAGACCTGCAGGGAACCGCAACCGTTTTGGTGCCTCAAAAAGCCCCTGAAGAAGTCCGCAAAAAAGCCCTCATGCTCATGCCTGACCAAGTTGTCTGTCTGGCAGTAATCAAAACTCGAACCAACCTTTTCCTCGCCGAAGACATCATTTTTCCAGAAATCGGTCGGAAAACACAGCAGAGAGCCCAAGAGCCAGTCTACGCTGTGTTAACGTCGGATCTTCATATCGGCAGCAACAAATTCGAAAAGGAAGCGTTCAAGCGGTTCATTCTGTGGCTCAGAGGCAAATATGGGAACGAGCAGATGCGGGAAATAGCGGGCAGAGTGAAGTACCTCTTGATAGCGGGGGACATAGTTGACGGTGTCGGCGTGTACCCGGGGCAAGCAAAAGAATTGTCCATAAGAGACGTTCACAAGCAATATGACTTTGCATTCAAGTACATCGAAAAGATCCCCAGCTACATCGAAATTATCATTTCCCCAGGCAACCACGACGCCGCACGCAAAGCCCTTCCTCAACCAGCAATCCCTGAAGGCTACTTGAAGGGGATGCAGGGCAAAAGCAACATCCGCTCAGTCGGAAGCCCCTGCCTCTTAAGCCTACACGGCGTAGAAGTTCTAATGTACCATGGCCGCAGCTTAGACGACATCATAGGCGTAGTTCCAGGAATGGATCACGATCACCCCGAAAAAGCAATGAGGCTGCTCATGCAAAGTCGCCATTTAGCCCCTTCCTACGGAGGAAAAACCATGCTTTCCCCCGAAAACCGCGACTACTTGGTCATAGATAGAGTGCCAGACATCTTTCACGCTGGGCACATCCACGTGTTAGGTTACTGCAACTACCGGGGGGTTCTCGTCATCAACTCGGGCGGCTGGCAAAAACAAACAGATTACATGGAAAAATTAGGGTTGATTCCCACGCCTGGGAAGGTTCCTGTGGTGAACCTGCAGACACTTGAAACGACGATTCTCTCATTTCTTTAAGACGGGCGTTCATTGCTCCGCTGTGGTTTTGCGGATAGCCTGAGGGGAATAAGTGATTAGTTGGCTGAAGCGAGCATCATCTTTAAACACGTCTCGGATAAGTCCTCTTGAAATTTCAAGCCTGATCTTTTTGGTTCTGCCGTACCTGCCCATGCTTACAACTTTAGCGTTTACAAGACCCATCGAGTCAAGTTCATTAATCAATGTGCCAAGCCGACGCTGCGTCAGAAGACCCGCGCCGAATTCGCCGCACAGCTCATGGTAGACATCGTAAATTTCGCCTGTGGTGGCGCTTGGCTTGTTGAGGTGGTAAACGCTTAGAAGCACAAGTTTTGAGTGAAGCGTCAAGTTCTTGAGGGCTTCAACCACGCGGTTATGTTCAATATGCTTTTCCGCTAAACGCACATGCTCCTCCGTAATCGAAGTAGCGCCTTGGCGTTCAGCAACTTCTCCTGCCACTCGGAGCAGATCCAAAGCCCGGCGTGCATCTCCATGCTCCGCAGCAGCCAAAGCAGAGCAAATGCTTAGTGCTGGTTCAGACAAAACGCCTTCCTGAAAAGACAGCTTTGAACGTTCCGAAAGGATGTTTCTGAGTTCCGCCGCGTCGTATGGCCTGAAAACCAGTTCTTCCTCGCTGAGCGAGCTGAAAACCCGGGGGTCTAGGAACTCCTTCAGTCGAAGGTCATTTGAAATGCCGATTATCGAGACTTTGCTTTGGGTTAGTGTCTCATTTATCCTGGTGAGCTCGTACATGAAAGCGTCTCCTCGGTCTTTTATGAGCGCGTCGATTTCGTCGAGCACAATTATGAAAATGATTCGGGAAGAATCAAGGCCAGCTCTGAACCTGTCAAATACTTCTCCGACTGATAAGCCTGTAAAGGGGATGGTCAAACCGACGCTTTGGCTTAGAGCTGCGAAAACACGGTATTCTGAACCTGTCATTCGGCAGTTTATGTAGCAGAATTTTACTTTTGCACCGTACTCTTTTGCCTTAAATTCCAGATGACTTAAAACGTATTTTGCGACTGCTGTTTTGCCAGTTCCTGTTTTTCCATAGATAAAAATGTTGGAGCATCGTGCATTCTTCAGAACTGGAGCAACCGTTTGACCCAGCAGCTTTATTTGGTCTTCTCGGTGGGGCAACTTCGCAGGAACATAATCGGTCCTAAGCACTTCCCGATCCTTGAACAATTTAACCCCATTAACGAAGCTTTCGAAAACCTCGTCTAACACATTTGTATTCGCCATCTTCCCACTCCCCAGATTTCAGAGGTAGAACCGATATTTCGAGTGGAGAAGATAAAGGATGCAGTACAAAAAAATAATTGTGAAACATAATAATCCTAAAAAACCATGGAAACTCGGTATGACAAGCAAACAAATCTACGTGTACACACACCCCAAAGTTTCTACTGGAAAAAAATCAAGAAGTAAAGAAAAAACACATAATAATATAATTTATAATATATACTCTGATTAATTAGTAGCAAATTGGTATATTAAGAATGTTGATTTAGGATTTTAGATTAAAATTTCCTAAAAATTTTTCAAAAGTTTGCTTTACTTCTTTTTGTCTGAATAGTTCGACAGGAAATGTAGGGGTGGGTCTTCATGGCTTTTTTCATGGAAAATCCTCCATCAAAAGGGAAAATTAATTCTTTACATCTAAACTGTGTGAAACTTTATCCGACCCTTTTCTTGAGAAGCCATTCCTAGTTCACAAGGCCTTTTTCCGTTCACAAAACTGTGAATACATGTGAAATAGCATTGAATTTGTCGCTTAATTGACTCCAATTTGCTCCGAATTACCTTTTTTCTGTCTTTTTACAGTGAACAAGGCACCCCTACGCTTCCTCTGGAGAAGCAGAACCGAGCCACAGCTGTAATCGTTCAGCAATTCTAATTTCGTGTGAAGTCAGTTATGCTGAATGGAAGGGAGATTTAACGTCTTTCCTAAAAATAAGCTCTCTATTGGCTTTTTCTTATGACCGCTTTCACCATAACAGCTATAAGGTGTGAAGTGTAAAGTTGTGAACCCTCAAGGTGCGCCTGATGCCAGCTCGAAAAATACGCGTGGAGCTGTTTGACAACGATGGGAACCGTTACACCGTCGCTTTTGAGGGTCAAGTGACCCGAGACAAGGCTCTACGACTATTAGACCTCGTAGAACTCCTAGGCGGCGCACCGAGCGAAAACCCCACCTCAAACTCAACTTCTGCCTTGACAAATACTCTTCTTTCACGTTTTGAGAAAGTCCAGGTGGTAATCCGGAAGAGTTTTCCGTTGGTTTGGTTTTCCTCCAAGGATGTACAGTCGGTCTATGAGCAGGACCTTAAGGAGCCGATAGGCCTAAGCACAGTGTCGACTTACCTTTCACGGATGGCCAGCAAAGGCATGCTGCTTAGGACAGGTGGATCCAACAACCTAAAGTACAGAGCCGCACCTAACATTCCGCAAGCAAGCATAAAACAAACCATAAAGTAGGTGCACCGCCACAAAGAATTATGCTGCCGGGGCGTTCTCGGTTTTCTTCAGCAGCTTATCCATTTCCGCCTTGATGGTGTACCTAAACGGAATCTTTCCTGCTTCCCTCTCCACGTACCCGCCTTCATAGAGCTTCTTCATCAGCCTCGCCGTGTGCTCCCTGCTAAGGTGCACTTCTTCTTTGATTTCAGGCGCCGTCTTGGGTCCCTCAGAAGACAACTTTTCAAGCACCACTATCTCGGTTTCCGTTAGAGCAGCCATCGCTTTATCACGTTTGATCGGCATGACCGACATAAGCGATTCAGCTGGGATTTCTGGAACGGTAGAGAGCTTTTGGATTTGTTCTTCAAAGCCAGCGATCTTAGCCTTAACTGCTTCCTGAGCCGCTTCGATGTCTTGGATTTTTGTCTCCAAGCCAGCTAGGCCCGACAGGAGGCTGGTGCTGGTTTGTCTGAGACTTTGTGATACAGTGTTGATTTGTCCCTCTATGGGCATCAACTTCTTTTCTAGCGTGTCTGCTTTTTTGAGTCCTTCGTCAGTTCTGGCAAAGTTGCCCTCAATTTTGAAAGCGACTAAATCCAGTTTTTCGGCTTCACGTTTAAGTTCTCTATGGAAACTTAGAACAATGTCTTCAACGGTGTTCTTTGCTTTCTCATATTCCTTTTGAGCCTTGCGTATCTGGCTGTAGTACTCCGCTGAAATAGCAACCGTGACTGCTGCTAAAACTGCCAAGATTACTAACGTAAAGTCAAACGTGATTTGCCCTCCCTGTGACTCATACGTGACTTAATCGGTTGCATCACACATCACAGTTATCCATGGACTTTTTAAGGTTTGCGGTGATATGACTGCATGTTGATTATGACATCACACATCACATTCAATCGACCCTTCCAAACCTTTGATTAACCCCTCGGAAAATCTCCACGAATTGGGCTTATTTCGTGTTTGTAAGCTTGATATAACCCGATTTATTTGGCTGTTCTATACTCCCTCTTTTTGTTCAAAAGGCCTTTGATACAGTCGTGATTTGTGACGTCACAATTAGCCTTCTGATGGACTAGAAAGGCGTTTTAGGCTTGTTTCTAGCTCCTGGCGGATGATTTCTATGACTTTTAGATGGTCTTTTAGTTCTTCTTCCTTGCCTGGCATGTCTTGGTGTGCCTCCACATATTCGTGCAGTTTATTGGCGATTTCGAGATACGGGTCGAGAGTTGTGCTCTCAAACACTCCCAAATACCCTAAAAGTAACACTGTATAGATCGATTTTATGACGTTTTCTTTGGACTGTTGTAGTGTCCTATTAAACGACCCGCGGCTTATTTTAGCCTTTGTTAGCCTTAGGTTGGCTTTTTCATCGTATTTTAACTGTTTGCCTGCTAAATTCTCAGCTAATACGTCAATCAATAGTGTTTCGAGCTGCGTTTTGGTTAGTTGACTGTTTTTAGCGAGTATTTGCACAATAGGGTCATTTAGCGCCCCATTTAGCCATGTTTGTACGCTGTCTTTTAGCTTCAAACTTCATGTTCACCCGTATATCTCAATGAATACAGTTTTGTATACTGGCTTAAGTTTTTAAGGTTTCTTTGTTGAAAAACACATGATTCCTTTGTCTAAAAGTCTCCGAATATGGCTGTAACCGCTAAATAAGCAATAACAGAAAGCCTTTTTACGATTTAACGCCACAAGTGTCATATTTACTAAATAGCGGCAAAACTCTTGAACCTTGCGAAGAGCTATCTAGCCGATTTTAGACAAAAATTTGTACCTTTTGTTTTAGAACTTTGCCCCATACTCAACTCGAAAGACCATACTTGTGAAAACATCTTGCTCATTACACACACTTTTTTGGGGCTCAATCAAATCTCTTCACCCATTAAGCTAACTTGTGATGGATGTGACGTCATCAATCACGTCGGCGTCACTGTGATTTCCCTTCTAGAGAGCGTAATATCACATGATGTGATGGTCTTGTGATGCGTTTGTGATTCCTGACGCCCTGCAGCCTAACTGCTTACAGAAGCTCTGCGGCTTCCTTGAGTTTGTCAAAAAGTTCGGGTCTTAGATCCCTTAGAGTTGGAATAAAGGTCTCGGCGGTTCTCAGGTCGCTGAAGTCCACTTCACACGTTAAAAAGTCCTCTTCGTCGTACTTTGCCTTGGCTAAAACGTCGCCGTTTGGGCTGACAAGCCTGCTTCCTCCCCAGAACTGCAATCCGTCTTGAACTCCTGCGAGGTTCACGTAGGCCACGTAAGCTGTGTTTTCGATTGCTCTGGCGCAGGTTAATGTTTCAAAGTAGCTTCTGCGAACTGCAGGAGACGCGGAGATGCAGACGATTAGTTGTGCCCCGTTCAAGCGGGTTAGCCTGACGACTTCTGGAAAGAAGATGTCATAGCAAATGCATAACCCGATGTTGCCGATGTCTGTTTGGAACGCTGCTGTTTGGTAGCCGGGACGTAAGTATCTTTTTTCTTCGAAGACGCTGTGGGTCGGCAGGTACATTTTGCGGTATTTACCTATTAGACCCTTGGGGCCGACGAAGACGGCAGTGTTGAAGACTGTTGCTTGGGTTTTCTCGCTTAACTCGGGCATTCCAAAAATGAGGTGCATCCCTGTCTTCTTCGCCAACGCTTCCGCCTTCACAACGGTTGGTCCCGGGATGGTCTCTGCCAACTCGTAAAACTGGTCGTGGACCACATAGCCAGTTAGTGACATCTCTGGGAAAATAGCCAGTTCTGCCCCTTGCTCTTTAGCTTTGACTGTCAGTTTCTCAATTTTCTGGAAGTTTGCTTCTTTGTTCTCTCTTTTGCTGCTTATTTGGGCGAGGGCAATTTTTATTTTGTCTTTCATTTGCTTTTCCCTTTTAGTAGGTGTGCCTTGGAAGTCTAAAATCTATTCCTACCGTTCTGTAGCCGATTTTAGGCGCAATCGGCATTCTTCTTTTATGCTCGTTACTCAGCCATCTACGCTTAACCACTTCGGCAACGGATTTTTCAATGCCAAGTTGATTCGCAATCTCTTCAGTGGTCATGAACCGTTCTAAGCCGTAGAGAATAAGGTCTAAGGTTTCATATTTTATGCCGAGTTCGGTCTCCGCCATCTGGGCAGGCCAAAGTGCTGGAGTGGAAGGTTTTAACGCGAGGTTTTCTGGGATTCCCAGATGAATGGCGAGCTTGCGAACCTGCGTCTTGTACAGATCCAAGATCGGCGTTATGTCCGCTGCGGCGTCTCCCCACTTCGTAAAGTAACCCATCATCGTTTCCGACTTGTCCGAGCTGCCGCAGACTATCCTGTTGCATTTGTTTGCGTAGTAGTAAAGGTAGATCATTCTGGTTCTTGCTTTAATGTTTCCCTTGCAGAGCCTGTCCTTTGGGTCAAAGACTGGAATCTGCTTGTAGAAGCCTTTCATAACTTCTGTCATGTCACAGATGCTGGTTTCCAGTTGAAATTGGTCCGCCACCGCTTTGGCATCATCAATGTCCTTTTGGCTAAAGTTTTCTTCTTCAGGAAGCACAAGGGCTAAGACGTTTTTCCCGCCTATCGCAAGGCTTGAAAGCGCGGCTATGGTGCCGCTGTCGATTCCCCCAGACAATCCCAAAACTATTCCTTTGGCGCCAGCGTTTTCAACGTATTCTTTAATGAAGCGGCATATTCTTTTTTGTGTTTCCGAGAAATCTATGTCGAAGACAGAAGGTGTTAGTTTCAGTCGGCTTCACCAGCCACTATACTCTTGGTTTGTAGGCAAGTATTTAAGGACAAGCATAAATATTACTCAACAACACGTCGATTTGAAGGCTGTTTAGTTTGGGTCGAAGAAGGAAGAAAGTTGTTCATATTCCAAAGAAACGTTTACCGAAGTTCTTTTCCTGTCCAAAATGCGGGAAGGAAACCGTGAAGGTTGCCATCTCCAGAGAGGACGGCGGTCACGCTGTTGCTCAGTGCAGTAGCTGCGGGCTTAAAGAAGAGTTCCCGATTAGACAAGCTCAAGGCGAAGTTGATGTTTACTGCATGCTAACCGACAAAGTTTACGGTTCCGGCAAGAGAGCGCCATTACCGAACTTAAAGAAAGAGTAACTGAAGGATTATTGGCATGCTAGGGCCTATCGAAAAATACCTGCTTGAAAAAATAAAAACCGAAGGCTCCATTCACCTAACACTTATTGACCCTGAAAAGGTCACGGTCCAAGATGCTTCACGTATTGCTGAGAACTCCAAGAACAGCGGAACAGCCGCCATTATGATTGGAGGCTCCACTTTTATTTCTCAAACGCATCTTGACGACGTCGTTAAAGCCATCAAGTCCAAGGTAACTATCCCAACTATACTTTTCCCTAACAACGTAACCGGCATAAGTAGCCACGCAGACGCCATCTGGTTCATGTCTCTTCTGAACTCAGTTGACCCTTACTTTCTCATAGGCGCCCAAATCCTCGGCGCACCGCTTGTTAAAAAATACCGTTTAGAGCCTTTGT
This sequence comes from Candidatus Bathyarchaeota archaeon, assembly GCA_963722095.1. Lineage (GTDB taxonomy): Archaea > Thermoproteota > Bathyarchaeia > Bathyarchaeales > Bathycorpusculaceae > Bathycorpusculum. The sequence goes on from CAVRJR010000001.1 coordinate 827,445, forward strand.
CCATGGGGTACATTATCGTCGGGGAAGGCGGAACCGCCGGCATCGTGGGGAAAGCAATCTCCGTGCCTTACAACAAACCAGAGCTTGCGGCAGCTCACGCATTAGCTGGGCAATACCTCGGCATGCGGTTCATTTATCTTGAAGGCGGTTCAGGAGCGAAAGACCCTGTGCCTCCAGAGATGATTCGTGCCGTTAAGCATGTTCTTGAAATACCGCTCATAGTGGGCGGTGGGATACGGAGTAAGGAGCAGGCAGTTGCCGCTGCCTCTGCAGGAGCCGACATCATAGTCACAGGCAACGTTTGTGAGACGTCTGATTCTAAGCAGAGGGTCGCTGAAATCATCGCGGCAATCAAAAACAATAAAACCTAAACGTGCACCGTTTTGGTTCTTGCCCTTTGTGTTTAATTTTTAGAAAGGCAAAATAACCCTTCACTGCATATCTTGCCATGGGAAGCTGCGCTTTGAACATCAGCAAGGGCTATCGAAACTACGTTGACACATTGGACAACATGCTGAAGCACTTGTACACGATAAGCGACAGCGCAAGATCCGTTGGCTTAGATCCAGCGTTGAAGACGGAATGCATTATCGCGCAAGACATCGCTGACCTGGTGGAGGGGCTGGTCGGTCCCAAGCAAGTGGCGCTAAGCATCAGGGAATTAAGCACCAAGATGCAAAGAGAGGAAATAGCCTTCAAAGTCGCCGAACAAATTGTCTTGGGCAAATTCGGCACAATGGACCCTGAGAAGCTAGCTGAACAGGCGATTAGAACCGCCCTTGCGATTTTCACTGAAGGCTTAACAGCGGCGCCGATTCAAGGCATCGCTCAAGTAAAAATAAAAACCAACGCTGACAGAACCCGCTACTTAGCCATATACTTCGCTGGTCCTATTCGGTCCGCGGGTGGAACTGACCAAGCGTTGACCTTGGTTGTAGGCGACTTCGTAAGGCAGCAGTTAGCGTTGGATAGGTACAAGCCCACGGAAGAAGAAGTTGCCCGCTTCATTGAGGAGCTAAGGCTCTATGAACGTTCCGTAGGCCGCTTCCAATACCACATTCCCGACGACGAGCTAAAGAAAGCGCTCAATTTGATTCCAGTAGAATGCACTGGCACTGAATCCGACCCAGTTGAAGTTTCCTCTTACCGAAACCTTCCACGAGTTGAAACGAACCGTGTGAGAGGCGGCGCTCTTAGGGTTGTTAACGACGGCATCGTGGGTCGTGCTCAAAAAGTCTTCGTGATTATCAACAAGATTGGTTTTCAGGGTTGGGACTGGCTTAAAGAGTTCAAGAAGAAGTCAGAGAAGAAGTCAAGCGGCTTCATGGACGACGTGATAGCGGGGCGGCCAATCTTTGCCTTCCCCTCGAGACGCGGCGGCTTCAGGCTACGGTACGGCAGGTCACGGAACACCGGCTTGTCAGCTGTGGGAATTCACCCTGCAACGATGCTTGTGCTTGAAAACTTTCTTGCAGCAGGCACGCAGATGCGGCTGGAGCTTCCCGGAAAAGGATGCGTTACCCTTCCCGTGGACTCCATTGAACCCCCAGTTGTTCTGCTTAAAGACAACTCAGTTGTCAGGGTCTCAATGCAGAATTTTCCAGATGTCAAGGGCAAAATCCAGAAAATCCTGTTCCTAGGTGACATCCTCATCAGCTTCGGAGACTTCCTCTACTCAAACAAGAGTCTTCCGCCTTCAGGGTACGTTGAGGAATGGTGGGCAAAAGATCTCCAGCGCCAAATCAAAAACCGATTCGCTTCTGACATCGGGAAAGCGGCGGAAGCCACCCAGATTTCCCAACGAAAACTCGAAGGGTTTCTAGATGACCCCTTCTTCAGCAAGCCTACGGCTAAAGAGGCAATCCTTCTCAGTCGGCAACTTGAAGTTCCCCTGCATCCCAGCTTCACCTTCTTTTGGTCAAGCCTATCTACCGCTCAAGAGGTCGAACAACTGAGAAGCTGGCTATGTACCGCAGAAGTAACCTTGGATGACGGATTTGCCTGCAGAATCGCGGGCGGCGAAAATCAAGATGTCGTGGCGTTGTTGAGGAAGATTTTTGCTCCACATAAAATAGTAAATGACAAAATAATTCTGGAAGGGGAGGAGGCAGCTGCTTTTGCATTTAGCCTTGGCTATGGCGCCAATGGAACGGTTGATGCTGCTCAACCCCTGGCCGTTACAGAAGCAGTTAGCAGGCTTTGTGGGGTGACGGTTAAGGATAAAGCTCCAACCTACGTTGGCGGACGAATGGGACGACCCGAAAAGGCTAAACGCCGAGAGATGAAGCCTCTTGTCCACGTTCTTTTCCCTGTAAGCTTAGCTGGCGGGACGCATCGGGACCTTTTGGAAGCTGCAAAGCAAGAGCACGTTTTCGTTGAAATGGTGAAGCGCAAATGCCCCAACTGCAAAACTTACACTCGAAGGGTAAAATGCCCGAACTGCGGCGGCGAAACCGTGGAAGAGAAAAGTTGTCCACGATGCGGGAAACCTTTGAAGGACAATCCTTGCCCAAGCTGCAAAGCTGCCCCTATTCTGTATCAGCGGCAGTCTGTTAACTTCAGGGAGCTGGTTGATGACGCCTGCAAGTCGCTTGGTTATTCAGCTCCGAAACAGCTGCGTGGAGTAAAAGGCTTAACGAACCTCAGCAAGACCCCTGAAATCGTCGAAAAGGGCATTTTACGGGCAAAGTACGATTTGTCAGTTTACAAGGATGGGACAATCCGTTTCGACGGCACAAACGCTCCACTAACCCATTTCACGCCGACAGAAGTTGGGGGTTCAGTTGAAAAAATAAGACAGCTGGGATACGGCTGCGACACGCATGGTTTACCTTTGACGGATCCCAATCAGGTCTGTGAACTCCGAGTCCAAGACGTGGTGATTCCGTGGAAAGCGGGCGAGTACTTTATTCAGATTGCCGCTTTCATCGATGACTTGCTCATCAGAGTCTACAAGCTTCCCCCCTACTACAACGTTAAAAAGCCTGAAGACCTCGTCGGGCACCTCATCTTCGGTTTAGCCCCGCACACCTGCGCCTGCATTCTGGGACGCGTCGTCGGCTTCACAGATCGCAACGTGATTTACGCGCATCCCATCTGGCACTCAGCTAAACGCCGTGACTGCGACGGAGACGAAGACGCCATAATGCTGGCGTTAGATACCCTTCTGAACTTTTCCCGCGTTTACTTGCCCGCTCAAATAGGCGGAATAATGGATGCACCTATTTTGCTGATTCCGTTTGTTAACACTAAAGAGGTGCAAAGGCAAGCTCACGACTTCGACGTCGACCAGACTTACCCAGTTGAGTTCTACCTGAAAACCTGGGATAAAGGCGAAGCTGGACCCGTAAGCTCCATCATGGACGTTATCAGCCACAGGCTTGGAACCGAAGCCCAGTTCGAAGGCTTCCAGTACACAACACCCGTCACCAACATAAACCTCGGCAACGCCAACAGCTCATACAAAGAATTCAAATCCATGATCGAAAAGCTGAACATGCAGTTGGGGCTGGGCGAAAAAATCGATGCTGTGGACGTTAAACGGGTCGCTTTGAAGGTTTTAACCACGCATTTCCTCAGGGACATAGCGGGCAACTTGCGCGCCTTCTCCACGCAGAGCTTCCGATGCAAATCATGCAACAAAAAGTTTCGGCGGCTGCCCCTTAAAGGAAAATGCCCCTTCTGCGGCGGAAAACTAACCCTGACTGTTTACCGTGGCGGAATAGAGAAGTACTTGGAGGCTGCGCAGCAACTCGTCAACAAATACGGGTTGCCCAACTACTACACGCAGCGTCTTGACCTGATTAAGGAAGAGATAGCTTCGATGTTTGACAACAAGAAACCCAAGCAGGCTAAACTTTTCGATTTCAGTAGCTAAAGCTTTTCAATCTAAACGCTGAGTATTCTAACGGTGACTATGTGCATCCTAACGCTTACTTGAAAAACGTCAGAAACGTGAAGAGCGGTCTTAGGGCAAGAAGCAAAATTCTGGAAAATCTGGAGGCCAAGCCCTGCGACGCCCCGAGGATAGCCAAGACTACAACCCTGTCCTATAACGTGGTGATGCATCATCTTCATCTTCTCAAGAATGAAGGCATCGTGAACCGAAACGGACGCAGACCCTACCATTGGGCGGCTACTGATTTAGGGCAGAAGCGCCTGCAAGGTTAGAACGTGCATTGGCACGGTGACTGCTGACATTTTGGGCATTTATGGTTGTACTTGTTGATGGCTGCCTTCTCAAGGTCGATTCCTATTATGTTTGCTAGGGAAGCAAGCCACGCGATGACGTCTGCGAACTCTTTTTCAGTGGCTTCCCTGTCGGTTCCTTTTTTCAGTTCTTCTCCCAATTCCCCGACTTCGTCAACGAGCCAGTTGAACGTTCCCTCTATCCCGCGTTCAGAGTCTCTTTTGAAGTATAGTTGACGCATCATCTGCTGGAATTCACTTATGTGCATAGGCTTCCCCGGGTTTTAATGTCTAAGGAGGCGGAGTTTAAACATTTCTAACCCATGTGTGAGCGTGTGTTTCGAGTTGGCTGTCTGCGTAACATTAATTAATGGTTACGGTCACATTGAGGAGCAGGGATAATAGTGAGTAGTAGAAGGAAAAAGAAAGATACTGGTCCAATGCCTGCAGCAAGCGCAGGGTTGCTCAGATTCTTCGAGGAAGAAACTGAAGGAATAAAAATGCGGCCTGAGCTGCTTGTGGTTTTTTGTGTTTCATTGATTGTCCTATCAGTGTTAGCTAAAATATTCTTCCCTTAATCGCTGCTTCACCGTCTCGGCGTCGTAGCGTGCAGAACTTCTATTCTTTGAACCGAATTTAGATGTAGAAATATTTCGCTTCTTTCTTCTCGACTTGTAATTTGCGGAATAGGCTGAGCGATAGTTGATCTTAAAACGATGGCTTCCGCCTCAGAAAGCCAGATTCCCGACGGATCATACGTCACCGCAGCTAAGGTGCCCTCGAAACCGTAAGCTGGGTCAATGATTACCCTGATTTTCTTGCCCACGTTCCTCTCCAGCATGTGAAATATTGAAGGGGGCAAGTCACGTTCCGACATAGCCATCGCAAACTAATACATTAGTCAAATTGAAGATAAAACAATTACCCCGAGGATGCATGTTCATTTTTTGAAATAGAGCACGGAAGAATCTGTTTTTCCGTCTCGGCATTAACTTCTATATGCCAAAACAGCCGTTAACCCAGCCATCTATTGCAGAAAAAGTGTATTTCCTGTCTAGCGGCGTAGCTTAACTTGGCTAAATTTTAATAAGGCTCACCGCTTCCATAAGAGAGACTCACCCTTGAGCTGATGACATGGACGACACAAACTCGCTTAACCGATCAATAGACGACGCGAAGAAACATTACTCAGACCTGTTTACTCTTCCATCACTAAAAATAGCACTCGTCGCTGTTGCGGCTGTCTGCTTCGTGATTGGCTTGTTGTCATACGTCGTTCCCTCTCAAGGTTTGATCCGCGCTCTCCTTCTTGCTCTTTCGCTTTTTGTCCTTACGGTTATCGCGGATTTAGTTGTCAGCAAGCTGGTTCTTAGGAAAGACCCGATTTTCACTCTTCGGCGTACCAACGCAGTATCGTTGGTTAGTTTGGTTTTCTGGGTAATCTTCATACTAATCGGTGCCACGTTAGGTTCTCTCTTCGGTTGGCAACTGTGGGAAAAAACTACTCTGATAGGTTTCGCCGCAATCGTAACGCTTAGAATCATAGTGTTTATGGCAACGTCTGAGGCAGGTGTGTGGCAAAGGGGGTTATCCGTTTTGCTTCAGCCGACAATCTGCATAGTTCCCTTCGTTGTCATTTGGGCTTCAAGCGGCACCTCACTTTTGCGGGTTCTGCCCTTCATCGTTCTGTCTCCTGTAGTCGCCTTGTTGACGGCGCTGCTGTTCTTTTACCCTATCGAGCGCTTGGGGAGGACATATTCACTTTCTTCAATTCCCCTCTTCAAAGCCTTCATAGCCAACTGGGTAACGGGTGCTAATGCGCCTCTCGAAAAATTCTTTGAAGATATGGGTGAAGACACAGACGTCGAAGTTATCATCTTAAAGTTTGAATCTTCCAAACCTAAAGCAGCCGTCATCGTTCCATCCGTCCACCCTGGGCCATTCAAGAACATAGGCAGCAGCCTCTTGCCTTCCATGATGAAACACGAATTCCAAAAAGAATACAACTGCGACGCCTGCACGCCTCTGGGCATTTTGGGGCACGAACGTGATTTAGCGTCTCAAGCCCAGAACCAAAAAATCGTGTCTCAAGTGATATCTTCTGCAAAGTTTAAGGCGTCAACAGATTCAGCATCGCCTTTCGTCAGGGTTTCTGAAGGTGTCGCTTCGGCTTCATGCCAAATCTTCGGAGACACGGGTATTCTGAGTTTTTCGCTTGCTCCAGAGACAACTGAGGACCTTCCCCAAGAGTTAGGCCGCATCGTCAGTGATGAAGCAGCAAAACTCGGGTTAAAACACGCCATCGTGGTCAACACCCATAACAGCCTCACAGACATTGTTGGTGTTGAAGAGCACTTGGATTCGCTACGTACTGCGGGTTCAAAATGTCTCCAGAAAGCAATGGCACAGCAAACCAGCCAGTTCAGGGTCGGCGCCGCCAGCGTTTATCCCCCAGAGTTTTCCTTAAAGGCAGGAATGGGCAGCGGCGGAATCACCGCGATAGTTGTAGAGGCGCAGAAGCAGAAAACCGCCTACGTAGTAATAGACGGCAACAACATGGTTTCTGGGCTGAGAGAGAAACTTCTTGCGGCTTTGGGTTCGGCTGGTTTTAGCGAAAGTGAAGTTTTCACCACAGACACGCACGCCGTTAGCGCTATCGTCACAAGTCGTCAAGCCCGTCACGGTTACCACCCTGTGGGTGAAGCCATGGATCAGGAGTTGCTGACACGAATTATCTGTGACGTGGCAAAGAAGGCAGAGGAAAACTTGGAAGCATCAACCGTGGGTTGCCTGCAACTGGTGGTTCCCCAAGTCAGAGCTATCGGGGAAGCACGGTTGAAGTCGATGACCACGCTGGTTGATCGGGCAATTCAAAAAGTCAAGCAAACATTAATTCCAGTATTCGGGTTGGAAGGACTAATTCTAATCTTGATTCTGACGTTTCTATGAGTTAAATGCTGCTTTTCTTTGCAACTAAAGGTTAATAGGACAAGGAGACAAGAAAACCTGCACCGAATAAGGCTCGGCGCTGGCTATTCTTGAGGATACAATAACCGAAGTCGCAAAGGAAACCTGAACCAGTCACGTATGCACTTTTTTGAAGGTTCTACGCGGCTTCCTCTTAAGCTGTGTACCGCAGACCAAGCACTCTTTAGATGCGCAGTTAGCAGGGTACTCCTTGTGACAGGCTGGGCAGTACCTTACCCATTCTAAGAGGCGTTTGATGCCGAAAGTGGCAAGAGCCAAAAACTCAACACCCATCTGCGTCGCAACATTCTGAATTGAGTAGTCGTCGGTAACGATTTGGGGTGCATAACCTTCAGCTTTCAATTCAAGCGCCAAAGCCAAAAGCTCCATGTCCGCCTTCGACAGCAGGTATGAGTCGCCGAGTTTGCTTGCAGAAGCCTTGGCGCCCTCCAAAAACGCTCTGCTGGGCGCTTTGACTTTGAGTTTTCCGCTTTCTATAGCTGTCCTGAACCGCGTGATTATGATAGAATTTCTTTGTATTTCCTCTTCAACGGTGGGAACGGTTACTTGCTCTTCGCTTAAAGAGAAGGGGTCAAAGCCTGCGAGAAAAGCAGAAGTGTCCAGAACGACGATTTTTCTGCATTGGCTGTCTGTTTGACTTTTCATTGTGTTCCCTTAAAAAGTAGCCGACTTCTCAGTCGGTCATAAAAGTCTCCTTCAAGCCTGATGAACGAGGTTTCCTTCTTTGACACAGTTACTTTTAGCGTCGGCTCTTGGTCGCTTACGAGTTTACGGTATTTCCCGTCAATCGAGACAAGCACTTCTTTCGGGTTAAACACGTTGAAGGTGATAGTTGATTCCGCGGGGAAAACAAGTGACGGAAACGCTGTTAACGAGCAAATCGGCGTGATAACGAAGGCATCCACAGCTGGGTCTAAAACGGGTCCTCCCGCTGAAAGAGAATAACCTGTTGATCCCGTTGGAGTCGCGACGATTAAGCCGTCTGCTTGGCATTTAAGAATGGGTTTTCCATCCTTGCATATCTGCGCCTTTAGAATGCTTGACGGTTCACCAGCGGATATAACCACGTCGTTTAAAGCGTCTGGAAACTGTTCCTCGCCTGCCAAAACGGATAGCTTAACGCATTTTTCTATTTTATACTCGCCCCTCAAGATTTTGTCTACTGCTTCGCAGGCGTTTTTCGGTTCTGCTTCAGTTAAGAATCCTCGCTCACCCATGTTAACGGTTAAAATCGGGGGTTCAGGCTTAGGCACCGTTATGCAGGTGCGCAGTATGGTTCCGTCCCCGCCAATTGTTATTATGAAATCAGTCTGCATTTTTGCAAGAGAAACGAACTCTGCATGGGGCGCAGTGACCTTCCCAGCCAAAGTGTCTTCCAGATAAACTTTCAATCCTTTCTTCGCAAGGTTCTCCGCCAACTCTTCTGCAAGCTTCAAAGCTGCCTTCTTATCGTAGCGGGCAACCAAACCAACGGTTTTGAACACTAAATCCACGACTCAGTAAAATAGCGTCACCTCACTCTATATTAACCCTTTCAGCGGAGAAATCTTCCTTTCCGCAATTTCTTTCCTTTTTTTTGTTCAAAAATATCTTCGCGCGCACGAATAATCTAGAACTATTTAGTTGTTGGACCAGCCGGTTTTGTTTTTGTCGGCACATATTGCTGTTCTAGTAGGTAAGAGAATCGTTTAAGGAACAATTTCTTAACGAATTCAACCAAGAATATGTAGGCGACTATTAACCCTGCTAGGACCGGATAGAACATTGCAGGAGGAGGCACAAACTGGAATATGGCGCCCAGAGGCGTGTATGGCAATGCGAACGCGGTCGCAACGACAGCCAAGCTGCTTATCAGCAAGTATTTGCCTGGTTTGCTTTTGTAAAATGGTGTTCTTCTGGTTCTCAAGACAAAAACCACTAGCGTTTGTGTTGAAAGAGATTCGATAAACCACGCGGTTTGAAAAACGTGAACTGTCGCACTGAAGACAACAAGCATTATGAAGAAAGTTAGAAAATCAAAGATGGAACTTACGGGTCCCATGACCAGCATGAACCTTCTTATGTAGGAGATGTCCAGCCTTTTGGGTTTTTCAATGTATTCTTCGTCTACGTTGTCTGTGGGGATAGTGGCTTCGGAGAGGTCGTACATGAGGTTGTTTAGAAGAATCTGAATTGCTGTCATGGGCAGGAAGCTCAGAAACAAAGATGCGCCGGCTACGCTGAACATTGTGCCAAAGTTTGAGCTGACGCCCATCATGATGTACTTCATTGTGTTTCCGAAAGTTTTTCGACCCTCTAAAACGCCTTGATCAAGAACGGTCAAATCAGGCTTCAGCAGTATGAGGTCGGCGGATTCTTTCGCGACGTCAACAGCGTTCTCAACCGAGATGCCGACATCCGCAGTTTTCAGGGAAGGAGCGTCGTTTATGCCGTCGCCCATGTATCCTACCACGTGCCCGTTTGACCGCAAGGCCTTGATTACTCTGTCTTTCTGAGCTGGATTGACCCGGGCAAAAATGTTGTTGTCCTCTACAACCCGAGATAGGGCGTCGTCTTGAAGCTGGGCAATGTCGTTTCCGAGGATTATGCCTTTTATGTTAAAGCCTAACTGCTCACAGGTTGTTTTTGTGACTAACTCATTGTCGCCAGTCACTATTTTGAGTTCCACGCCGTCTCTGGCTAGCAAACGGATAGATTCTTTGGCGCTTTCTTTAGGCGGATCGAGAAAAGACAAGAAACCTAAAAAGATCATGTCGGTTTCGTCGCCTATCGAGTAGTGAGTTTTATCGTCTTTGACTTTTTTGTATGCGACTGCTAAAACCCTGTATCCCTGAGCGCTAAGGTCATTGTATTTCTGTTGAAACATGCTTTGGCAAACATTGGCGAAATCGCTGACTTTTTCGTCAGTTTCGCAGTAAGTGCAGATGTTTGGGATTTCTTCGGGGGCGCCTTTGGAGATTAGGAGTCTTTGCCCTTCGTATTCAACTACCACCGAAACACGTCTGCGGATAAAGTCAAACGGGATCTCATCGATTTTTGTGATGCTGGTCACGTCTAACGGTTTGTACTGGAGTACAGCGTCGTCTAAGGGGCTTTTCAGCCCTGCTTCAAAAACGCTGTTAATGTAACCATAAGTCAATACTTTCGGAGCTTGCTTTCCCTCTAAATCCTCGTATTCATTTAGCGTAAGCTTGTTCTCGGTAAGCGTGCCGGTTTTATCCGTGCACAAAATGTCCATGTTGCCAAAGTTCTGGATAGAGGCCAACCTCTTTACTATAACGCCTTTCTGGGACATAGCTACGGCGCCTCTGGACAGGTTAATGGACATTATCATGGGTAAGAGCTCCGGCGTTAGGCCCACCGCAAGAGCTACTGCGAAAAGAAGTGAATCTAAAATGCTACGGCTGCCCAAATAGAAGAAGGCGTTCACAAAAAACACGAAAAGCACTAGTAAAAGTGTGACCTCTGTCATTAAAGCTCCGAAACGCCGAAGCCCCTTCTCAAACTCGGTTTCAGTCGCCTTACCTACGAGTTCTTTGGCGATTCCACCGTACTGAGTTGAGCCCCCAGTCTTCACCACAACCGCGGTTCCAGTTCCGCTAACAACCGATGTCCCCAAGAAAACATAGTTATTCCAACTGGTTATCTCGGATGTGTTGGTCGAAAGTGGATCAGCGTTCTTTTCAACTGGAAACGCTTCACCCGTTAATGCAGATTGGTTAAGGTTCAAATCTTTCGCGCTGATTAGCCTGGAATCACCGGGAACAAGGTCTCCTGCCATCAGATACACGATGTCTCCGGGAACGATTTCAGAGAGTTTTATTTCTTGTTTAAGACCGTCTCTTAGAGCCGTCGCCTTTGTGGTTACTCTTTCTTTGAGTGCTTCAGCGGCGTTCTGAGCTTTAGTTTCTTGGTACACGTCTAGTATGATGCTGAGGAGCACTATGAAGAAAATTATGACGGCGTCCGTTGTTTCGCCCACAAATCCAGAGATTAAACCTGCTATCAGAAGGATGAGCACGAGCGGATTTCTCAGGTGGTAAAGGATTTCAACAAGCCCCGTACGCTTCTGTTTCTCGGCAAGTTCGTTGGGGCCGTACGTTGCGAGGCGGCTTTGAACTTCCTGTGAGGATAGCCCAGATTGGGAAGTCTTCAGCCGCGCTAGAACTTCGTCAACTGGCAGAGTCAAGAGTTCCTGGTTTTCCGCCATCAAATCAACAACGGTGAACTGCTGTTAAAAGAATTAGTTTACATTAGCTTATTAAATTTTAATGAGCAGGATTTTCAGCGTTGTTATCCTGCATTATTGATACGTGGTTTTTTGTTTAAGCTAAGGCGCCATTTCTCATTATTTCTGTTGTTCCATTCAGGTAGTCAACAGTGATTGTTGGTTTGTCAATTAACATGTCTACGTGGCATCTGACGTTGCCTGGAGCCAGATGACAGGTGCCTCTTAATTTTTCATCTTCCAGCATATTCCCAGTTATCCTTGCCTTTTCGTTCAAGCCTATTCCAACTTCTTCCAGAACCGTCGGCAACCCATATTTCGTCTGAGAAGCCAGTAATTCTTCTCGAATGCAGTCAAGCGCCCTATCTTCACATTGGAAATCAGTCAGGACGCCATTTTTGAATTGAACAGTTATGGGTTTTTCAGGGTTTATTTTTTCTGGGTAGCCGCCTGCAGTTATGTCGCAGACTACTTTCCCATTTGCTTTTTGCTTCACAGGATAATTCTGGCGTTCTTCCCTTCCTGTTTCATTATCCACCACTTTGATGATCTTGCCTTTCTGTGACCATACTTCACCCACAGGCAAGTTGCCAAATTTTCCAGGCCCACCGTAAATATTAGGTGGAACAATTGTGCAGTCTGTGTCAAATTTCACTTGTTTGGAGACTTCTACTTCTATGTCCGTTCCTCGAGGCGCAGTTATGTGAATTTTCTTTATGTTTTGCAGTTTTCGAAGCAATCTTTCCGATTCTTCAGCCATTTTTCTGTAGTTACATTGCAGAGGCCCATTTACCGCCATGTCCCATGTTATGCCGGGCGAATGAGCCCAGCTTATCGGAACTTGCTCGATAGTTTGATGCAGCAATTCTATTCGTGCACCGACCTCTTCTAAGTTCCAGTCTGGATTTTGGCTGTAGTCGAAGAGACCTAATCCGGCTTTCGGAGTTTCTTGGCGAAGTAATGTTATGAGTTCATTTGGAAAATGCCTGTAAGGTTTGTTTGCTGTCAAGTCAAAGGTCCTAACGCTTAATCCACTGTTTTCTGCGGCTTTCTGTGCAGCTTCAGCAAGCACAGGCGAGTTTCGGTTGACAATTAGGTAAGTGTCGCGAGGCTCTAGTTTTTGGCAGTACTGCATGAATTCCTCAAACTTGCTCACAACCCTGTTGAGACTTTCTGCGTCTATTCTTTCCATATTAACCACTCTTTGGCAGGATTGATAGGATAAATGTCGTGTTCTGCTGATAAAATATTCGCAGCATTTTAAGTGAGGAAAGATGCAAATGGAGCACTCGTAAAAACTGTACGGGCTGTCTATTTCTCAATAATCATCAATGTCAGAGTGGACACAACCTGTTTTGTTCCTCTGATTTGCCGCATCACCACGTCTTTCAACTCCGCTTCCGTTTCCGCTTTTACCCTTATGACAAGGTCGTATACGCCGTAAGAAACGTAGGCTTCATCCACAGCCTGTATAGTTTTAAGCTGTTGTAACACGTTTACTTCCGAACCAGGCTCGACGTTAAGGAACATAAATGCACGTACCATAAGGCTTCACTCTCAACATTACATTCGACCAGCCATGTCGATGTTAAATATGTTACGCCTACAAGCCGACCAAAGAGACAGTCCATTATGCTAACAGCCGGTCATGATGCCATCTTGTTAAGTGACCTTAACCCCCATAGGAACACCAGCGTTGCAAGTGCGCCGATGATGACGAAGCCTTCCACAACTCCGATGTTTTGAAAGTTTCCAGCAAACAGTGCGCGAGTAGCATTAACGGCGTATGAGAATGGGTTAATCTTCGATAGGTCCTGAAGCCAGATAGGCGCAAGCGCGAGAGGAAGGATGATTCCCGAAAGCAGGGAAACTGGCAGCGTTATCGTGTTCAACGTGGGCGCGAGGGCATCTTCAATTTTGTAGATGAGAGCGAAACCGTACGAGATAGATGCCATGGTAATTCCGATAAGGGCATACAGTAGCAGAGAGAGCAAGAACCCGTAAATGTTCACGCTGAGCCCAAACGGAATGGCAACTAGCGTAATCAAGACACATTGAAGAAGCAGGATGACTGCATCCCTCAATACTCTGCCTAAAAGGATGGCTGGTCGTTTCGCTGGGGTGACTAAGAATCTTTCTATAACTCCACTTCTGATATCGTCAATAAGTGAGAATCCAACGAAGGCTGTGCCGAAAAGCGCTTGCAGAACCAAGAGCCCCGGAATAAAAACATCAACTGCTTTTCCAGATGGAATGCCGGGAACGCCACCGAGGCCGTTTAGGAGCGGCATAAACAGGAGCAAGTACATCAGGGGCTGGAACATGCTTACGAAAACAAAAACTGGGCTCCGCAGCGTGTGCTGCATGTTTCGGATAAACATCAATTTGATGTCGCGTAGAAGAGTCATTTTATTGTATCCTCCCTAAGCGAACGACCCGTGTACTTAAGAAACACATCGTCTAAACTTGGCCTAGACAACGTTACACCCTGCGCCTCCAAGCAATTCGCATCGAGCGAACGCAAAAGGTCAGGCATAATTCTCTCCCCATCCTTAATGGTAAGATGCACTGTGCTGTTTTTAGTTTGAATTTTCTCCACCTTAACCTTCTCCTTTAACAAAGCTTCAGCTTTGCAGGCGATTTCCTCCGACACAAAACTAAACACTATCGTGTCACCGCCAACCGAACTTTTCAATTCACTTGGCGTTCCCGTCACAATGATTTTCCCATCATCTATAATCGCGATTACGTCACAGAGCTTGTCAGCTTCATCCATATACTGCGTAGTCAAAAAGATGGTGACTCCCGCGTCTTTCAGTTTTCTTATTTCGCCCCACAGATATGCTCTACTTTGGGGGTCAAGCCCTGTTGTTGGCTCATCGAGAAGAAGCAGCTGCGGATGATGAATCATTCCGAGCGCAATGTCTAATCGACGTTTCTGACCGCCAGAGTAGGATTGGGCAGGTCTCTCTATGAACGAGGTCATCTGGAAACGTTCAATGAATTCAGAGGCGTACTTCTTTGCGGTCGCATCATCTAAATTGTACAGTTGAGCTTGCAGGACAAGGTTCTCAACCCCTGTGGATGACAGGTCTGCGCCGCCTGCTTGACTTACGCAGCCGATGTTCTGCCTAATCTGCTCCTGCTGCTCAGCCAAGTCATATCCGAGTACTTTGGCTTCTCCACCCGTCGGGCACAAAAGTGTGGAAAGCATTTTTTGGGTGGTGGATTTGCCAGCGCCGTTTGGACCCAGAAAACCAAAGATTTCCCCTTTTTTAACGCTGAGGTCTATGCCTTTGACGGCTTCTACTTCTTTTTTGCCGCCTCTTCCCTTGGAAATGAAAGTTTTCCGAAGCCCTTTTGTCTGAATCACTAAATCTTCAACCGTATCAAGTCACCTGCTGAATAATTCCCGACTGAACCTTCCTCAGCCCCATACAAAAAACGTCTATTTAAGAATTCGCCGCTCTACCTCTTGTGTGGGCTCAGAGCACCCTCTTACCGTAGCGGACAACCAAAGCAACGGTTTTGAACAAATTCACAGCTAATAGATAGCGTGAACGAATTCTATTATCCTCTTAAAGTACTTTCTGAAGCTTTCCTATCCTTCTTACTAAAAACACGAGTGTTCTTGAACCAGCTTTTCTCAAATAAGCATCATTCAAAATGAGGCCCTTCATCAGCAAATTATATTTGATGGGTCAACTTTACTGGGAACTCGTCAATTGGCAGGTGGCTCTTTTGGGACAAGACCACAACGTTGTCATTGTCGGCGCTGGAGCAATTGGCTTAAGCTTGACAGGATGGCTTGTTCCATCCGTCGGAAATCTTCATCTTTTGGCGCGGGGCAACAGACTCGTCGAGCTTAAGAGCAAAGGGGTGCAGTTATGCCAGGTGGGCAAAGAGGCAAAGACTTGCCCCGTAAACGTCATCGGCTCCCTCGATGAGGTACTGCATCCAGATGTCATTCTTTTGACCGTAAAGAACTACGACATCGAAGCTGCAGCCAAAATGCTTCGGGCACAGCTTGGGCACGAGGAGCCCATCGTCGTCAGCCTCCAGAACGGCGTCGAGAACCAACGCATCATTCCCCAGTATTTCAGGCGGGCACTCTTCGGCGTGATCTGCTACAACGCATGGCGGGAAGGATCCACCGTCGTCAAGTTCGTGAAGCCCGGGCACATCGTAATCGGAGGCTTAATCGACGACCGCGCCAGCGACCTTCAAACAGTCGCCGATGTTCTCCGTCCCGGCTTAAGATGCGACATCACCGACCACCTGCAAGACGCGGTCCACTGCAAGCTAGCGATTAACCTGATTAACGGGTTAATGGCGCTTGTCGGCTTCCGGAAACGCTCCATCGAATCCGAGAAGATACTGGTTCACATGACAACCCGCCTGTTGGCGGAAGGGGTGGAAGTTGTGCAGACAGCTGGTTTCAAGGAGCAGGACCTCGGTGTTATGCCGTCTTGGCGTGAGATTGAGTTGGCGGTTGACATGCCTGAGTCGGTTGAAAACCCGCTTTACGACTTCATTGTCAATAGGTGCGGACCGACAAGCATGACTCAGGATGTTTTTAGCGGAAAGGAAAACACGGAGTTGGAGTCGCTGAACGGGTACATGCTCCAGTTAGCCCGGCGCGTCGGCGTCTCCACGCCCATCAGCCAAGCCATCTACGAGATAGCCAAGGAACGCCTGTGCCCAGGCTTCACACCTATCGAAGAAAGCGATCTTTGGGAAATGATAAATAACAGAATCCTTGGCTGGTCCAACGCTTCAAACCACATACTAACAAGAAAATTAACTTGATTATGCCGTTTTATTGAGTGCTTCGATTGCCAGGAACGTTGGGGAACCTAAGTAAGCGCTCGAATGTTCAAAAGTCTACCTATATGCGAGGTAATTTATCACTATCTATATATGGCTGATATTCAGAATGTTTGGATTAGAAATGATACTGTTGGTGGGTGTATGAGTAAACCAGTTGACGTCGGAGAATTACGCGTTGGCGGCTACATGATGATTGAAGGCGAACCCTGCCGCATAATGGACATCGCAAAATCTAAACCTGGAAAACACGGATCAGCAAAAGCCCGAATCGTTGCAATAGGCGTATTTGACAAGCAAAAGCGGCAGTTCGTGAAGCCAGTTGACCTTGGAGCAGAGGTTCCCATCATCGATAAGAGGGCGGGACAGGTTTTCGCTGTGAATCCGACTGGAGTGCAGATTATGGATTTGGAAACCTATGAGTACATTGATGCTCCATTCCCTGATGAGGAAGACGTTCCGAAAGCCAAGCTAACTGCCGGCACAGAAATCGAGTACTGGAAAATACTGGGCAGAGTAAAAATCGTAAGGGCAAAATAATCAGCGCTTAACTTTTTCGCTCTTCTTTTCATTCAAAAACCAGTTTTCCCCATCGTACCTTTTCTTTTGCATGTTGAAAAGCATTGTTTCATGGTGAATAATGCGCGGCACAATTCTATGTTGAACTATGTTGTTTCATGTTTGGAGCCTATTTGAATCATCTAGTAGACCGGGCGGGTAGACGCTGCGAGCAGACACGACGGGAGGGGAGGGTACCCCATCTTTACAACCAAAAACCAACGTAAAAATGCTCGACATACAGACTCAACCAAAGAGCAACCCAACAGAGGCACCTACTATTTGTAACCAAAACCCACCACAAAAAGCGCAGTCCATCAACCGCGACGGGAGAGGGGTCTAGTTTTTGTGGCGAAATCCAGCAACAAAAATGGTTTTCAGCTCCACCATTTCCAATCAAGCTTCTTGAAGGCTAAGTACAACGCCAAAAGAATTATTCCCCAGCCTAACGCAACGCCTGCGACCGCAGGCACGATGTTACTGTGCAGGTAAGTGAGGATTGCCCATGCGCTCAAAACAGTTAATCCGACAAGCAGCAGAAAGAAGATTCCTCCATGAATGAAACGTTCAGCACCCAACCGCTAACACCCGCATGATGATATGTGTTCCCTGCACGTTAAAAGATTTGTCATTAACGTTTATTTTCCAGATGCATCCCTTTTAGGTGAAGCCAATGATGCATGAAGAGCCGTCTGAATTGTGAAGAACAAATTATATGGGGAAACTGAGGCTTCAAAAACTCAACCGCGGAGCTCTGCAGCTGTCGATTTAGGTGTTTTCTTCAGGTTTACGCTGTAATATTTATCTAAAGGAACCGCAGCATGATTATCACTGAGAGACTCCGATGGCACTTGACAAATTAAGCTCCTCCTTAACTGACGCCATAAAGAAGCTGTTTAAGGCTGGTGTAGTAGACGAAGCCACAGTGAAAGAACTTGTCCGCGACATACAGCGGGCGCTGCTGCAAGCAGACGTCAACGTCCAACTTGTCCTTGACATATCCAAACGAATAGAAGAACGCGCCCTAAAAGAGAAAGTTCCCCCAGGCATCTCAAGACGCGAACACGTCATAAAAGTTGTCTATGAAGAACTCACCCGATTCGTAGGTGAAAAACCTGTTCCGATCAAGATGGAGCCGGGCAAAAGAAAAATCATCATGCTTGTCGGCATCCAGGGTTCAGGCAAAACCACTCAGGCATCCAAGCTGGCAAGGTACTATCAGAAGAGGGGTTTGAAGCCCGCGCTCATCTGCGCTGACACTTATCGTCCCGGCGCTTTTGCTCAGCTTCAGCAGTTGGCAAACAGAATAAACATTCCCATTTACGGAGACATCAAATGTAAAGACCCAGTGAAAGTTGTCCGTGAAGGTCTAAAACAGTTCCAGGGCAAAGACCTGATAATCGTGGACACGGCGGGCAGGCACAAGGAAGAAAAAGACCTAATTAAAGAAATGAAGGATCTTGAGAAGAACGTTAAGCCCGACGAAGTCATAATGGTCATCGACGGCACAATCGGTCAGCAAGCGCTTATCCAGGCAAAGACCTTCCATGAAGCAACACCCATCGGCGCAATCATAGTGACGAAGCTTGACGGCTCCTCACGCGGCGGCGGTGCGTTGTCAGCGGTTGCAGCGACAGGTGCCCCGATAAAGTTCATCGGTACAGGAGAAAAAATCGAGGACATTGAACCGTTTATTCCTTCCCGTTTCGTCGGTCGGCTCTTAGGCATGGGCGACTTAGAAACGCTTCTGGAAAAGGTACATGACGCCGAAATCAAAGTGCCTGAGAAAAAAGCTAAAGAAATCCTCAGCGGCAAATTCACCCTAACCGACATGTACGACCAGTTCCAAGCCGTCAAGAAGATGGGTCCTTTTAGCAAAGTTCTCAAGATGCTGCCGGGCATGTCCTCCGCTGATGTGCCGCAAGACATGCTTAACACGGCTGAAGGCCGCCTTGACAAGTGGGGCGTGATAATTCAATCCATGACGCCTGAAGAGCGGGAAAACCCCAAACTGCTGAACTCTTCGAGGGCAAAACGTGTAGCCCGCGGTTCAGGAACAACAGAAAAAGAAGTCAAAGAACTGCTCAAACAATACGTTATGATGCGTAAAATGCTGAAGATGATGAAGCGCAAAAAGAAGTTGCCGTTCGGATTGGGCGGAAAAGGCGGTATGCCCGCGAACTTTCCAGTAGGCTAAGCGACATGGATGTTTTGGAAAAAGCGCTTGAGCTTCTCAGCAAATATCCCCTTTGCGACCACTGCCTTGGCAGGCAATTCGCGTTGCTGGGGTACAGCATGGAAAACAACGTTCGGGGTTCAGCCATAAAAGTCACCTTAACCCTGCAAGCCAACGACCTTGCAAAAGAAGGTAACCCCAACGGCGTTCGGCGGCTTAAACTTTTGGCGGCCAACGGCTTTTCAAGGGAAGCCCAAGAAACCCTGAGGCACCTGAAAAAACGTGTCGCTAAAGCTTCTGATGAAACAAAATGTTTTCTCTGCGAAGGCAAATTTGAGTTAGTTGACAAGTTGACCGAGAAATCTGCAGCCGCCATGCAAGGCTACGAGTACACGACGTACCTTGTGGGAATCGAGTTGCCTGTTAAGGTTGAGGAACGTGAAGACGAGTTCAAAGCTGCCTTTAACCTCGGCTACAGTGAAAGCATCAAGCATGAGTTCGGGCGGTTGTTCGGCAAAGCCCTTGGCGCGTGCACGGGTAAAGAGGCAGATTACTTAAAGCCTGACTTGGTCGCAGTAATCAACCCATTCATTGGAAAAGTCAGCCTTCAAGTTAACCCTCTTTTCGTCGCTGGCAGATACCGCAAACTCGTAAGGGACATTCCGCAGTCGAAATGGTTCTGCTCAAGCTGCCGCGGAAGAGGCTGTGAGAAATGCGGTGGAACAGGCAAACTGTACCCTGAATCGGTTGAGGAGTTGTCTTCTGAGCCTCTGCTAGATGCCGCTGAAGGCGAAAAAACAGCGTTTCACGCTTCAGGTCGGGAAGACATTGACGCAAGGATGCTGGGAACTGGACGCCCCTTCGTCATCGAGATTTCTAAACCCAAAAAACGGTTCTTTGACCTAAAGGAACTTGAAGCAAAAATCAATGCGGATGCAACGGGGAAGGTTCAGGTTTCACGGTTACGCTTCGCCACCAAAGATGTTGTCAGACGCCTCAAAAAAGGCGAGGGCTCACAAAAAAAGTATCGTCTGCTAGCAGAATTTGAAAGAGAGCTATCAGATGAGGACTTGCGCCTATTGGAAGAGAAGCTCAGCGGCGCTTTAATCAAGCAGCAGACGCCTCTACGTGTCGTGCATCGAAGGGCGGACTTGATCCGAGAAAGGTACATATATAAGCTTAAAGTTAAGAAGGTGTCGCTTAAGAGGGCTCTGTTGGAAATTCATTGCCAAGGCGGGCTCTACGTTAAGGAATTGGTGTCTGGAGATGAAGGAAGAACAAACCCAAACGTTTCGGATCTGCTTGGTAACAGAGCGAAGACGCTTAAGCTTGATGTTTTAGAAGTAATGACTGAATAAATCGACAAGGTGAAAAATTGGATGAGAGGTTCAAAAGGATATTACGCTGGTACTCGCAGCCTGCTGAAAAAGCCAATTAGAGAAAGAGGTAAACCGAAAATTAGGAAAATACTCCAAGCCTATCCGGCTGGGTCCCAGGTTATAATAAAGATGGATTCTAGCACTCAGAAGAGCATGCCGCATAAACGTTTCCACGGTAAGATAGGCACGGTTAAAGAAAAACGTGGCCGAGGGTACGTAATTGTTGTACCGCAAGGCAACAGCATCAAAGAAATCATTGTTCGCAGTGAACATTTAGAGCCGTACATGGGTAGTGGAACAGAATGAGTAAAAGAGAAGTAAGCGAAACCCGCTTAACGTTGCCGCAGGTCAAGAAACTTTTAGAAACCATAGGCGAAGAAAACCTTGACCAGTTTCAGCGCCGAACGCTGGATTACGTGAGCAAATTCTCTAAAGCTGATTCTGAGAAGGCGGAAGAAATCTTGCAGGTTCTTGTCAAGGAATACGAAATTGACGAGGCTGAAGCGATACAAATCATTAATTGCATGCCTGAGACAGTTGATGAGTTGCGTGTCTTCTTAGCTGGAGGCCGCAAGATTATAGAAACCACGAAATTACGGGCAATCGTTGCCTTCTTGAATGAGAATAGGACTTTGAAGTAGGCTAAAGCGACTAAGTATTTTTAAGCAGTAAGCACACACTAAACTAAAGGACTTAGTGACTACTAATGGAAAAGCGGTATGAAGAGTACGCTTACGTACTAGATTTCCTAGCGCATGGTAAGCCGGGTTTTCGTCCAACTGGACGGGCAGGTTATAGGGCTGGAGCTTTAATTCAGTCTGTCGGGGAAGAGTTTTTTACGCTTTTGGAGGCTTTGGTAAAGGAGGGTTTAATTCTGAAGCCGGGTGACCGCGTTTACGTGGGGAAAGATTCGCGTTCTGAGGTTACGTACATTATCGGGCGCGTCAGTTACGAGGAATTGACTGCGTCTGCCAAGGCGGAGCTTCCAAGCGTGATAAACCGCATTGTGCTGAATAGGGAGGCGTGGTTTGTGAACTTCTTCAACACTGCGCGCGCAGTTACTCCTCGTATGCATGCTTTGGAGTTGGTGCCTGGCATAGGCAAAAAGTACATGTGGCAAGTTATTAACGAGCGAACCCGCAAGCCTTTCGAAAGTTTTGAAGATTTGCAGAAGCGAACCGAGTTGCCTAACCCCGTGAAATTGATCACGAAGCGGGTTATGGAAGAACTTGAGGGCGACAGCAAGTATCGGCTGTTCACGCGGGCGCAGTAAGGCATAGCGGATGAGCCTTGAAGAAACGAAGCAGCTGCTTCGAACCCACCGAATCACCCCGAACAAGCTTCTGGGACAAAACTTCATGGTTGAGCCATCAATCTACAGCAAGCTGTGCGCTTATGCCTCGCTTGATTTTTCGGATGTGGTGTTGGATGCTGGCGCGGGCTTCGGTTTCTTAAGCCGTTTCTTAGCTGATAGGTGCAAAGCTGTAATTGCAGTTGAAAAAGACCCGCATGTTGCAGCGGTGCTTCGTGACCAAGTCAAAGGCTTTGACAATGTGACGGTGATAGAGGGGGATGTGTTGAAGGCTGCGTTGCCTGAATTTAATAAAGCCATAGCGATTCCCCCTTACTGCATCTCTACCCATCTTGTAGCGTGGCTTCTCGAACGCAAAACAGATTGCGCAGTACTTATTGTCCAGAAAGAATTCGCTGAAAAGATCACTGCTGCGGTAGGCAGCGACGATTATGGCTGGCTTACCGTCCAAACGTTCCTTCACGTAGAGGCGCAAATTTTTGACACGATTCCTAAAGAAACGTTTTTCCCTGAGCCGAAAGTTGATTCAGTAATCGTTCGCCTTAGAGCCTTGGAGCAAAAAACCATTTGAAGTGAGGGACGAAAAGTTCTTCAAGCAACTTACAAAGTGGCTTTTCACTCAACGCAACAAAAAGTTAAGCAAGGCACTTGCACCGTTTTTGAAGACTAACCTGCACTTAAGTAAACAAGATGCGGAAAAGATAGCTGCCGCATTGCCTTTTCATGATAAACGCGCAAGACAGTTGACGCCTGAACAGTTTGGAGAATTAACTAATGCAATCCCCCGTTAAGAGAACGCATTTAGGCGGGTACATTTTTGATGTTCCTGAAAACGTTTACGATCCTGCTGAAGACTCTTTTCTTTTCGCTGAAAACCTTGAAGTGGAAAAGGACGCACAAGTGCTAGACCTCGGTACCGGCTGTGGTATCCTTGGCATACTGACGGCGGAAAAAGCGGCTGAGGTCCTTGCCGTTGACCTAAATCCCTATGCTCTTCGCTGCGCAAAAGAAAACTCAGCGCTAAATAACGTCGAGGGCAAAATGGCTTTTCTGCAGGCTGATCTTTTCACAGCTTTTGGCGTGAAGGCAAGGTTTGATTTGATTCTCTTCAACGCACCCTACCTTCCCTCAGAGGCGACTGAGGCTGAAAGTTGGATTGGGCGCTCATGGGCAGGAGGCGCCAACGGACGCCAAGTTATCGACCGTTTTATTTCTCAAGTTAAGCCGCATCTAAATACCAACGGCGCCGTTCTCTTGATGCAATCGACACTTGCAAACGTTGAAGAAACGATTAGTAAATTTGGCATGCTTCAGTTAAAGGCGAGAGTTAAGGCGGAACGCCAACTTCCCTTCTTTGAGACTTTAGCTCTTATTGAAGCCAAAATTTAACCGACGGTTTTGTTTAGCCTGTGAAAAGCAAATAAAGGGTGTTGCGCATTGGTTATTGCGGTGAATTCAGCATGACAATTTGGTTTTACGTTAAGACAAGCGATGATCCAAAAGTCGTCGGAGAAGTTGTATGCGCCTTCAATTTTGAGCAGGGTGAGCACCCTCAGGACCAGTATTCTTGGCTTTTAGAGCCTGGCAGAGATGAACCTGGCTACTGGGAAATCAAAGGAAAATACGCTGTCTTAAAAGACCTCACTGAAATCGGCATTGTTTACAGGATAGGCGACAGCGTGGTTTTCGCGGAAATCGAAGATTATTTGGCGCCTGATTTTGCGGATCCGCTTATAACCAAATACGGCTTCGATAACGTAAAGTGGCTTGTAGTTCCTGGAAGAGGGTAAATACCGCTTATCACGTTTTTGTTTTATCTAACGTGTGATTGCTTTGCGGCAAAGACTTCATGCCCTTATATCTGCTACTTTTTCCAGACTCAGCGATTTTGCAAGTGGGCTTTGATTGAAAGTTTAGCGATTATTAACCAAACAATTCGTGTGTGTTGAATACGGGTCTATAGGGGTCAATTGCATCTACGGAAAGCATCTACACTTCGTCGATACAACCGTCAAAAAGAAAGTGCCCGTTTGCTCCGTATTTATTTCTACTGTTTGTCGTACTTTTCCACTTCGTTGTTGACAACGGTTAAGTTAACACATGCTTGCTTGAACATCTCTATTGTGTCGGCATCGGCATGGTAGCGTTTTTCGCAAACTACCCGCTTTATGCCCGCGTTAATTATGATCATGGCGCAGGTTCGGCAAGGCGTCATTTTACAGTATAGTGTTGCGCCTTCAAGCGGCATCCCAAACCTCGCTGCTTGGATGATTGCGTTTTGTTCCGCGTGAAGTGTGCGAACGCAGTGCTGGGTTACGTTGCCGTTGCTGTCGAAGACTTTACGCATGTCATGGCCTACTTCATCGCAATGTGGCAAACCCGCGGGAGCGCCAACGTATCCGGTGGTCATGATTCGTTTGTTTTTAACGATTACGCAGCCGCTTCTTCCACGGTCACATGTTGCACGCCTCGCCACGGCTTCACATAGGTCTAAGAAATATCTATCCCAGTTAGGTCTTGAATTAGTCGCCAACGTTCTCAGCCTCAAACAGTTTTAGAGACTATCTCCTCACAACGAATTAATAAATTATCTTACAGTAAACCTTTCATTTTTGGTAAATGTGGATTTCTCTGCCAATCTTATGCCGCTCGTCAATTTCAACCAAGGAAGCAAGACCAGCTAACGCTTCAACCGCTTCCAGCTCCTCTGGAAACATTTCTTTAGTAAAAGGCGGTACCAGTTTGAATCCAAGGCTCCCAAGTTTCTCTCCAATCGGCATAGTCACCGCTTGCCCCGAACGTGTAACAATGTACGGCGTCACAACCACCAATCGCCCGCCCGTTTTAAGCACTCGATAAGCTCCCTCTACAAAACCAAAATACAGCGGCTCAAGCTTTTGAATTATCTTTTGCGCGTATGGTCCAGTAGGTACTTGACGTAGTGCTGGACCTAAATCTGGTTCGGTAACGATGCAGTCAACCATTTCTTGACCAATTTTCTGCGCAAGTTTGCTAACTTCGCCTTGCACGACCCTGAATTCAGTGCCTTCAAGACTGTATTCTCTTGTGAGCCACTCGAGATTTTCAGTAGCTGCTTTTACACACCAAGAATTAGCATCAACGCCTACAACCTTAGCCTTCGCCAGTAACGCTTCCTGAAGAATTGTGCCAACGCCGCAGAACGGGTCAAGCAAAACTTTTTCAGGTGTGCAGGCGGACAAATTAACCATCATGCGTGCTATCCTAGGAGGCATAGCAAAAATTCTTCTCTCGTTAGGCTTGCCCACGTCTCTTTTTTGGAATTCAAATGGGTTGTGAACGCCAACTGTAGTTCCCACCCACGTTTGCTGCTTGCCCATGCACAGTAGCACTTCCGATTGGTTTTCAACTAGCTTCTTCTTTATCACTTCAACATGGCTTAGCTGCGGTAGCCCTCTGTCTTTCGAAAAACCCATAAACTTTGATTTCTTTCCGTAACCCGCCAATTCATCCTTCACAGTGCTTCCGACAAACCTCTGGATAACCCCAGACATGGAACGCAGGCTACTGTCAGAGGTGTAGACGCTTACTCCAAAAAACACCCTATCAGAAGACTTAGCCATGCCATCAACTAAACCGCTTGAATCCAACGCAGTGGCTATCTGTGACTGGCTTTGCTTGTTTTTTTCAAGAAACGCTTGCCTTGCAACCTGCGTTGGAAACTCCGTTTTTGCTTCACCAATTTTTATTGTTCCCCCCAAATCCTCTATTGCTAGGCTGGCGTCTTTTTTTAAGTCAATTGCAAAAAATTCTTTAGAAAAAAAATTTACGCTAAATTTTATTTCTCTGGCGTCTAAGTAAGCGGCTATCTCCGCTAGTGAAAGTTTCCAGTTTTTTCCTGAAATGAATAGTTTTGTTGGCATCTGTGAATGAAAAAGTTAACTAAGTATATAAGAAATCGCGCGCTTTTCTACCAGACTGCCTTTCTAATGTAAATGATTGTACATCAAAAATTAACGGAATTGTTAAGCTCTGACTTGCAAATCGTTTAAATACCGCTGGATGAGTTAGCTAAAAAGGGATATTTGCATGCATGCGCGAAATTATCGGCACGTGAAGAATCGAGCGTACACACGCAAAGAATACGTGAGAGGTTTTCCGCCGCCAAAAATAGTGAAATTCACAATGGGAGATACTAAGGCAACCTTTGAAATTCAGGGGCAGCTCATCTCCACAGAACGCGCCCAGATACGCCATAGCGCCTTAGAAGCGGCGCGCGTAGCTACAAACCGCGTTTTGATCGATAAACTCATAAACAATTACCTCATGGTTGTTCATCCGTATCCTCATATCATTCTGAGAGAAAACAAGATGATTTTCGGCGCTCACGCTGACAGACTTCAGCAGGGTATGAGACGTTCCTTCGGAACAGCTATTGGCACTGCAGCAAAGGTAGAGGTGGGTCAACCCATCATAACCGTCATGGTGAAGGCTGGAGCTGAGGCAATAGCCAAAGAATCGCTCAAAAGAGGCAGCGCAAAACTTCCTATCCCTTGCAAGATAGTTATCTCCAAGATTGAAGCTTCTCCAGACGTAACAGAGTCAGACGTAACTGAGAAGGAACAACCGGAGACGGAGACGACTTGAGCGAAAAGGGGAAAGAACTGGTTTTATGGTTTAATGATGTTAGAAACACTGATGTTCATCTTGTCGGCGGCAAAAACGCCAGCCTCGGCGAAATGATCAATGCAGGATTGCCTGTTCCTCCCGGTTTTGCGGTAACAGCTTATTCTTATGAAAAGTATATTCAGGAAAAAAACATAGCCACTCAAATTTATAAAATAATAAATGAAACCGTAACGAACCCGAATGATCCGAAACAATACGATGTGGCATCTAAAAAAATACGGGAACTTATCGAAAAAACCCCGATGCCTAAAGAAATCGAGACTGCGATCAGGGCCGCCTACAAGGAATTGAACCAGCGGCTCGAGTTGAAAGACGTTTTTGTTGCGGTTCGATCCAGCGCCACAGCCGAGGATTTGCCTGACGCGTCCTTTGCGGGTCAACAGGAAACTTTCCTCAACGTTAAGGGTGCCGATGAACTTATAGGCAAAGTAGTGAAATGCTGGTCCAGCCTATTTACGCCCAGAGCAATCTTTTACCGAAACGAAAAAGGCTTTCCACACGAGAAAGTTTTCATAAGCGTCGGAGTTCAAAAAATGGTTAACTCCGGCTGCGCCGGCGTCATGTTTACAATAAACCCCGTAACTGGAAATCAAGATGAAATCGTTATCGAAGGCAACTATGGTTTAGGGGAAACCGTGGTTTCAGGTGCAGTTAACCCTGACGATTTTGTTGTTGACAAAAGCACTGTGACAATTAAGGAAAGAAGAATTTCACGTAAAACAGTAGAGTACATCCGAGACCCTAAAACAGGAAAAACAGTTCATTTGGATGTTCCTGAAGACAAGCAGAAAGTAACTTGCGTGAGTGACAAAGAAATTTTAGCGCTTGCTGCACTTGCTAACCGAATTGAGAAACATTATGGCAAACCCATGGATATCGAATGGGCAATTGACCAAGACTTGCCATATCCAGAGAACATGTTCATAGTTCAAGCTCGCCCAGAAACGGTATGGAGCTCAAAACAAATGGATACACCCATAAAAAATGACGACCACAGAGCTGGAGAAGAATTAAAAGTGGTAGTGAGAGGCCTTTCAGCTGGAAGAAGAGGTTACGGAGTAGGCAAAGCGACAGTTGTCCTAAACCCTGATGATGCAAATCGAAACATGCACAAAGGGGACATTCTCGTTACTGGCATGACTGATCCTGATTTTGTACCTTTCATGAAAATGGCAAGCGCCATCGTTACTGACAAAGGCGGAATCACATCTCACGCTGCAATCGTCAGCCGTGAACTCAGCATTCCATGCGTGGTGGGAACAGAAACAGCCACACAAGTAATGAAAACAGGTCAAGAATACACAGTTGATTCAAGAAACGGCATAATTTACGAAGGCGTTTTGGCGCAAGCTGTTCAACCAACCGCAACAACAAACGGCTCAACCGTTTTTATGCAAGCAGAAGCCGCTCCAGTGACAGCTACAAAAATCTACATGAATCTCGGAACTCCAGAGATGATTGAACAATACAAGAACCTGCCGTTTGAAGGCATTGGCTTAATGCGTACAGAATTCATCTTGGCCAGCGTGATAGGTAAGCATCCGATGGCGTTTGTTGATGAAGGTCAAAGCCAACAGTTCGTCAACAAACTCGCAGAAGGAGTAGCTACTGTTGCAAGAGTGATCCAGCCTAAACCTGTAGTGGTCCGTTTAAGCGACTTCAAAACCAACGAGTACAGGGGTTTGAAGGGCGGAGAGAAATACGAAATAGTTGAGGAAAACCCGATGCTCGGCTGGAGAGGATGCAGCCGCTACATAAGCAAATGGTACATCCAAGCCTTCCGTCTCGAATGCCAAGCCATCAAAAAATGCCGCACGGATTGGGGGCTCAAAAACGTTTATGTTATGCTTCCGATGGTTCGCACGCTTTGGGAAGCTAAAAAAGTCCTTGAAATCATGAAGGAAGAAGGCTTAGAGCGCTCAAAGGACTTCAAGGTTTGGTTCATGGCGGAAACACCGTCAATCGCGATAATGGCTGATGAATTCTCAAAGTTGGTTGACGGCTTCTCAATCGGTTCAAACGACATGACGCAGGGCATACTGATGATTGACCGCGACTCTGAACGCTTAGGACAAATGGGATACTTCGACGAGAGAGATCCAGCCGTAAAAAGAATTCTTGCTCACCTCATCAAAGTCGCTCACGAAAACGGATGCACCGTCTCAATTTGCGGCGAAGGTCCATCTAACCTTCCAGACTTCGCAGAGTTCCTTGTCCGAGTTGGAATCGACAGCCTATCTGTAAACAACGACGCAGTCATAGCCACAAGGAAACATGTTGCAAGCGTGGAACAAAAGATAATTCTTGAACGGCTGGCGGAACAAGCAGCCTTGGCCCGTGGGCAACCAATCAAGAAACCAGTCCAGGACTGGGAATGGTCACGCTAGATTAAGAGCCAAACAAACCCACCCACCTTCCCTTTTTGCTTTTATTTTTGGTCAGTGGTCGGAGTAGACTTTGAAGGGCTTTAATTTTGAAGAGGAACGATTAAAACGGGAAATAACCAAGCTTGGAGCCAAGCGGGTTCTTTTACAGTTGCCTGAAGGATTGAAACCTGAAGGTCCGCGTCTTGCCGAAATTGTAGAGAAGAATGGTGCGCTTCCGATAATTTCTGCTGACCCATGCTACGGAGCATGCGACATTGCCCTTAACGCAGCAGAAAGCTTGGATGTGGACTTGATAGTGCATTTTGGGCACTCAAAGTTTCTGGCGCCTGAAGGGGCTCCGACAATTTACATCGAGGCAAGGTCAACCGTTCCAATCAACAAGGCTGTGGAGCAGGCTCTGCCGCTTTTGACCAAATACGCTAAAATCGGATTGGCTACCTCAGTGCAGCATTTAGGGGAGCTAACCCAAGTAAAGAAAATTTTGATTAGTGCTGGGAAAACCGTGGAGGTCGGCGACAGCGGGCAAATGGGTTACCCAGGTCAAGTCCTCGGCTGTAACTACAGCAACGTGAAATCAATCGCGGGAGAGGTGGACGCTTTCCTGTTTATCGGCGGAGGCTTGTTCCACGCATTAGGCGTAGCGTTGAACACTTCTAAACCAACCGTCATAGCTGACCCATACGATAACAGGGCTTTCTCAATTGATGATGAAGCCCAGAGAATCCTCAAGCAACGATGGGCAAGTATCGAAGAAGCGCGAAACGCAAAAAACTTCGGCGTCCTCATTGGCTTAAAACCGGGGCAGAAAAAGATTGACCAAGCATTAAAAGTTAAGAATCTGGCGCAGAAACACGGGAAAGCTGCATTTTTGTTGGCTGCAAAGGAAATTACCCCTGAAACATTCATGGAGTTTCCATCCATAGATGCGTACATCAACACGGCTTGCCCCCGAATCAGTCTGGATGCTCCAGGCAAATTCTCAAAGCCCGTTTTAACGGTTAACGAGTTTATGGTGACTGTTGGCGAATCTTCATGGGAGAACATGCTCAAAAAAGGATTATTCGAAAGCTAGATTTAGAGCGGTTTCTTTCACAAATCGCTCCTCAGCCTTCTCCGCAAGCCCGTCTTGAACAGTACACTATTTCAGAGCCAGTTGCCTCAACCATGCTGTACATCGCTGCCTATGTAAATAGCGCTGTTGTTGGGAAGACTGTGCTTGATTTAGGCTGCGGAACAGGCAGGCTTTCCCTAGGTGCCGCATACCTTGGGGCTCAGGAAGTCGTCGGCGTTGACATTGACGAGCGCGCCATTGAAACAGCCGCTGAAAATTCGCGGAAAGTCCACTTAGCAGGGAAGGTTCAGTGGATCATCGGCGACATTCAATCCATCACAGGCAAATTTGATACGATTTTGCAGAATCCGCCTTTCGGAGTGCAAACGCGTGAAGCCGATCGGGCATTCCTTGTCAAAGCTTTGGAGGCGGGAAACTCCGTTTACTCCCTCCATAACCACCCGAAAAATGATGATCTGCTGATTAGGCAGCTCAAAGCAAGCGGCGGATTCTTGCAGGTTCAGCCATCTCCCTTCTTGGAGCGGTTTGTCGCCAAACACGATGGCGCCGTTAAAGCGGTTTATGCAATGCTCATGACGATTCCGCGGCTTTTTGATTTCCACACCGAGGTCAAACATGATTTTGTCGTTGACTTGTACGTGATTGAAGCGTCAAAACGTTAACAGATTTTAAGCCTTTCATCTGGAATTCTCGTTGTATATTTAACAAAAGGTTTATTGATAAGATTGGAAACTAAGCATATGCATTTATTGTGCGACTGTTTAGTTTATTCAACATAAAAGGGAACTGTCATGAGTCTAAAGTCACCTCAACAAAATAGTGGTCATTTAGTTGTGCCTGGAGAACGCTTAGGTGTTATTGAAGAGTTCATTCCAGACTCAGGAACATACGTTAAAGACGGCGTCATCTACTCCAAAATTGTAGGTCGCTCACTGGTTGACCTGCAGAACAGACGTGTTTCTGTTTACCCAGCGGTTGAAGGCGCGGTCGTGCCGAAGCTTTCTGGCATTGTGCTGGGGCAAATTGGTAATGCCCAATCCGACAACGTTTTGGTAAGGATCTTTAAGGTTGGAAACAAGAAGATTTCAGGCGAATTCGGCGGTATTCTTCACATTTCCGATGTTTCCGACAGGTATGTTACTTCAATGAACGACGTTTGCAAGCCAGGAGACATCGTCAGGGCTAAAGTGATTAGCGAAAAAAACCGAATCTTCCACCTGACAACGAACGACACGAATTTAGGCATCATAGATGCTTTCTGCTCTCGATGCGGGAGCCTGCTGGAACCAGAACGATACGAACTGCGTTGTCCAAAATGCGGTAACATTGAAAAGCGTAAAATGGCTCCTGACTACGGGAAGGAAGCGCTATAGCGAGGATTGAGTCGGGTTGAAAATTAACGTTGTCAAAAAATCTGGGAACGAGCTAAAAATAGAAATCGTAGGCGGAAGTCACGGGCTCTGCAACTTGTTAACAAAGCGGCTCTTAGAGGATAAGACGGTGGAGTTTGCAGGCTACGATGTGCCGCATCCTTTAGCGTCGAGCCCCATTATCTACCTCAGGATGAAGGGGAAAACTAAGCCTGAAGACGCGTTGGTTAAAGCGGTTGAGAAAGTTCGAGACGCAAACGACGCTTTCAGCAAAGAGCTAGACCGCGTTCTCAAAGCCTAGTTTGCATCTGTTTTCATTCTTTTCAGCATTTTAGGCAACCAAGAATGGGTTCCCTCGCTTTTCTCACGGGTATTCCTTAGAGTGATTTTCCATTTAACGTTGAATTATTTTGGCGTGCAGGGACCTGAATTTTTAGCTTTAATTTAAAAGCGGAAAAGTGTATTATTTAGGTTCAGGGAAGGTTTTGGAGCCAAAAAAATTTCGAGTGATAAAACCTGAAATCCGCATCCTCGGCGTTGACGACGGCCAATTTGTTCCTCACACAGAGGGCACGGTGATTGTTGTCGGTGTTGTTTTCCGAGGAGGTTGCCAAATCGACGGCGTCATGCATACTCATGTGGCAATTGACGGTTTCGACGCTACCGACCAGTTGATTTCTATGATAAACAGTTCGCCTCATTGTAAACAGCTGCGTTTGGTAATGCTAAACGGGATAACGCTTGCCGGTTTCAACATCGTAGACATTAAACGGCTTAACTCGGAAACCAAACTTTCCGTCATCGCGTTAACCCGTGAAAAGCCCGATTTAGAAGCAGTTCACAAAGCTCTAAGTAACTTACCTAAAAGCGAGGAACGTTGGAACATGGTTCTTGCGGCAGGCGAAATCTATGAATTGTGTTGCTCAGGCAAGAAAATTTACGTGGAGTTAGCTGGAATTTCACTCATTGACGCCACAGAAATTGTTGAGTTGACTTCGACTAACAGCAGTTTCCCTGAGCCTCTCCGTGTCGCCCATCTTATCGCATCTGGAATTAGTCTATGATTTCGCGTGATTTAGAAAAGGTTTAAATCGTACATTGCTAAGGGAATCAAAAACGGACACGAATATTGGAGTTCGGGAAATATGGAATTCTGCCCTAAATGCGGTTCTCGTCTTGAGCCAAAGAAATCGAAGACCGGTAAAGAGGCTTCCCTAGTTCTCACGTGCCCAAAATGCGGATACAAGAAGCCGGAAGCTGGCGAAAAGGTTGAAGTGGCACCAAAAGTTATCCAGCATACCCCTCAACAGTTTGTCGC
The DNA here is from genome assembly GCA_963722095.1 of Candidatus Bathyarchaeota archaeon. Taxonomy (GTDB): domain Archaea; phylum Thermoproteota; class Bathyarchaeia; order Bathyarchaeales; family Bathycorpusculaceae; genus Bathycorpusculum. The sequence goes on from CAVRJR010000001.1 coordinate 859,916, forward strand.
CGTCATCGGAAAAGAAGAACAGAAACTAAGCACGTTGCCGACCGTTCGAATTGAATGCCCACGATGCGGAAACAACACGGCTTACGTCTGGCAGGTCCAGACACGGGGCGCGGATGAATCTTCAACTCAGTTCCTTCGTTGCACCAAATGCAACTACACGTTCAGAGAATACAGCTAAGAACTCTTACATGTAGAACTGAGTTTAAGTGCTAAGTTATTCACTTTTGTTTCTTACTTTAAGCCTTTTGTCATAGATTGCTAAATCCTGAAACCCCGCGTGAACTTGGGGGTAAACCGAAATGACCCAAAGGCTTTGGTCAAACGCTCTTCATACCCGTAGATGCAAAGTGTACCGTCAAACCGTAGATGTTTCACCCTCCTATCAGGTACCCTTGCACAAACACAAAAACATCTACACAAAGAAGCTATAAACTAGCCAACCTTTGTGATAAATAACTTAACAATATTCCGTTGATTTCTTGCTTTCTACGTATCAAGCGCCTGTTTTCGGGTTGGGGTACGGCAATTTTTATTAGCTAAAAGCGTAATCACAAGCTATATAACTTTACAGTAATATGCAATAGGCGAGGAAAAGAAGTAACATGTTCAAGCTTAAAGTGTCCGATGCTAAACTTCTAAGAGACATGGCTACCGCCATCTCAATTCTAGTTGACGAAGCAACCTTCAAAATCGACCCTGAAGGCATGAAACTTCGAGCCATGGACCCATCCCGCGTAGCCATGATTGATTTTGAATGGCCAAAATCCATCTTTCAAGAATACGTCTCCACAGAACCAACTAAAGTATGCCTCAACATAAGCGAACTGCTTAAACTTCTCAAACGGGCAGGAAAAGACGAGGCTGTAGAATTGTCTCTCGACGACAAAACTGGTCGGTTGCTCATAATGATAACTGGCAAATATACCAGAAACTTCACGATGCCGACCTTGGAAGCCTCAGAGGAAGAAGTGCCCACTCCGAAAATAACCTTCAACGTTAAAGCCAAAACCACAACCCAAGGCTTAAGCCAAGCAATCGAAGACGCGCAGCTGGTAAGCGACCACGTTCGAATCGAAGCTGAACCCGAAAAGCTAACCTTGAGCGCTTCAGGCGACTTAATGGGTGCAACCATAACTTTGCAGAAAGGTACCGACGCGCTGCTAGACTTGGAAGTTAAGGAAAACGCGAAAGCAACTTTCAGCCTAAGTTACCTCTCAGAAATCATAAAGGCTGCTTCAGCCACATCGGAGATTGCCACGCTTGAATTCTCAACTGACATGCCTGTGAAAATAGATTTCCAGCAAACGAAAGAGGGAAGACTGACTTTCTTCTTGGCACCAAGAATCGAAACAGAATAACGTGACTGTATTGCAACTTGAATCGGCGGGATACACCAAAAACGATCTGGCAAAATACCCCTTTTTAAAAGAAACCGCCGAGTACATTAAACCCTTAGACCTGCAGATAGACGACTTAGCAAGCATGGGCACCGAGCTTGTAAAACGTGCAGAAGAAAGAGTTAACCAAGCGTTAATTGATAGACGGATTACCCGAAACTCAAAAAGAATAGATATCGAAATCCCCTCTTTCCCGCTTGCGTTGCTAATTGTTATAGCAACTGAAAACTCGTTTATCAAAAAAAGATACGCGTTGGCAGAGGCTAAGCAGGCATCAAGCGATTTGGTTTTGGAGCAAAAAGAAAAAATCCTCAAAGTAGCCCGCGATTTTGATTGGAAAATAACGCTTGCTAAGGAAAGCGCTGATTCACCCTTGGACTTTTCCATCAGCTTCACAGATTACTTGAGAAACTCGGCGCATCTGCACGATAAAAAGTGGAAGTTAACCAACAGCATACTTTCCCATGGATGCGTTTACCTTAACAAAAAGGACGTTGTGAGGCTTCTGGAAGAGGAAATCCGTCGAACGGGTTGAGAAAAGGCTGGACGTAAAACTGCAAAAGGTTCCAGAAGAATTGGGTCTTATAGCTGAACGGGTTAAAAAACTTGCTTCTGAAGTCATTGGGGCGATGGAAACTGAAGAGCTTCCGAAAACCGTTGTTCAATCAGCTTATCCACCCTGCATAATGGCTCTGTTGGAAACTGCCAAGTCGAATCATCACCTGTCGCATATTGAACGGTTCACTTTAACCTCTTTCCTGGTCAACGTCGGGATGACATCTGAAAACGTGAACGAATTGTTCAAAACCTTCTCTGATTACAATGAAAGGTTAACCCGATACCAAATCGAACATATTGCGGGTGAAAGAGGTTCCGCAACACGCTACACTCCCCCTCAATGTTCCCTCCTTCAGACGCACGGGGTATGTAAAAACAGGGACGATTTGTGTCGCCGTATCTATCATCCACTTGCCTATTACAAGCGCAAGCAAAAGCTTGCTTCGGGATAGTTAGTTAAGATTTATATGGGCTCCTTACCTAAAGTGTTTTAGAGTTATATGAATTATCAATTAATTGGAAATGAAGTACACGGAGCAGAAATCGGGGTGCTCCTACCTACCTATCGAGAAGCTGAAAACATTTCCAAGTTAATTGATGACATCGAGAGCTTAAAGTTAAACAGCACAATTCTTGTAATCGATGATTCAAGCCCTGACAAAACGGCAGAACTTGTGCAGGATAAGCAAAACAAATACGGCAACATCCTGCTTTGTATTCGACCTGAAAAAAGCGGGTTGGGAACCGCGATAACGGATGGCTTCAAATTCTTCTTGAACTTGAAGTTGCCTCCGAAATACATTTTTACAATGGACGCTGACTACTCGCACAACCCGAAAGATATCCCGCGGCTTCTGTCAACCATGACCGAAAATGACTGCGGAATAGTTGTAGGCAGCAGGTACATCAAGGGGGGGCACATAACAAATTGGCCTTTCACCAGAAAAATAATCAGCCGCACTGCCAACTTTGTAGCCAAGATTTCCCTCGGATTAAAACCCCACGACTGCACCAGCGGCTTCCGTTGCTACTCCACAAAGTTTCTGAGCGTAATTATCGACAACCTGCACAGCCACACTTACGAGATTCAAATAGAAACAATACGGCAAGCCCATTTGAAGAACTTCAACGTGAAGGAAACCCCTGTTTTATTCGTTAACCGAAAAAACGGAAAATCCAAGTTAAGTCTGACCGAAATCCGCAGCTATATTTTTTACACTTTAAAGGCTCTTTTCAGCTTTTAAGTTCTTTAGCAACTTTTTTTGCGTTAAGGTATATTACTTCAAGTTGTTAGCTCTAAGCTATAGGCGACACGTTTAATGAAGCGCTCAGGCCCCAAGACTCTTCTTTTGGTAGCTATGCTCTTCATAGTGCTCAGCGTAAGTCTAGCAACAGTCAGCCTGTACACAATTCCAGACAAAGGCAGCAGCCAAACCCGCGTCCTAATCAACGAAACTTTCCAGATGTCTCCCAACGAAACCTACAGGCAAGGCTTAGGCTCCTTCTACGGCGACGAAAACGTCACGGTCACCGTGGAGTCGTCTCCGCCGCTTCCAGCAAACTTTTCGCTGCAGATGCCCCTAAGCAACGACGTTCTTTTAGTCAAAACAGGCATGTCCTACAACACCACCCAAACCAGCTTCAGCTACACTTTCCCCGCTAGCCCCGACTACTACGACGCAGTCTTCACCTCAACCTCCAACCAAACAGGAACAATCCATTTCGAAGCCCTAGACCAAAAACCCCAAGTGTCCTACCCCAACTCTTGGTTAACTGAGCCCTCAAAAATCCTGTTTCTCGCCAGTTTAACCGCAGCCATTTTGCTGGCGTTTAAGGTGACTTTATCTGGTTTCTCCATCTCTAAACCCGTTGCCTTGCCAGTTTTAAGCAAAACCGCCCGTTCAACGGCTTTTGGCGCTTCTCCTGTTCGGTTTAGTCGTGTGGCTTTTGATTCTTGCGTTTAACCCGAACCCTATTGGAACGTTCGAAAACTGGTACACTGACAACGCACGGGACTCCTACGCCGCAACCCTGTTTTTAAAAGACGGCTTATCCGTTTTCAATCAACCCATAGGCAAACTCTCCAGCCTCGACGCTTCCAGCTTCAAATATGTAACTTGGCCGCAGATGCCCAACCTTTACCCCTTAGGCAGTGTCCTGCTGTTTTCACCCTTCAGCGCATTAATCCAAAACGGAGTCAACCCTACACTAATATTCAAAATCGAAATCGCCCTGTTCTTGATGGTTGCCACCGCATGCGTCTACTTTTTCCTCCGCGTTTACTTAAAGAAAGACTTGGCTTTGATTCTGAAGCTTCTGGGGGTTTACCTCATCTACGTTATGCTCGTGTTATACGCGGCAGACGGCATGTTTGAGTCAGTTGCCTTCATTTTTTCTCTGTTCGCCATTTACATGTTCATGGCTGAACGCTACGACCTCTTTTTGTTGCTTATTATGGCTTCATCGTTTTTCAAGTATGAAGCAGTCCTCTTCCTTTTGCCCCTCATAGTCGTCGGCTTAGTTAGGCTCATCCAAAAAAACAGGGTACAAAACTTGCTGCGCAACAAAGCGGTCCTAGCCGCAGTAGCTTTAGGGGTCGTCAGTGCCTTCACCGCTTTTCAGAGTGCTCCCTTCTTGGTTTCTGGGGCGCCTCAGCTGGTTACAAACGGCATCAACGCTTTCTCATCCAACACGCACATCCTCTGGACCAACCAAGCCTTCTTTGTGCTGCTGACCCTGGGGGTCACAGTCGCCTACGTCGTCTACATGCTAAACAAAAACCCGCTTCTTTCCCTTTCCGCGCTTTTCCTGCTTCTGCCAAGCTTCATGATGCCCTACCTCCAAAACTGGTACACCCCATTCATCTTCGTCTACGCCTTGATTCCGCAGCAGAAAAAAGAGTTAAACGCAACCGTGTTCTGGCTGGGCTTCATGATTGTCATCTTGTCTTTTTCAGGAACCAACTTCCAAATGCTATTCCAGTACCTCCACTAAACCGCGTCCGTCAACGTTGAAACGTTTTTTTGGCGGTACACAAATAAATTCATGAGCATAATCAATATACTGTGGATGTTGAGGTGGGGACTTGGAGGCTTCTAGGGATTTCGTTTACCAAAAATTCTGCGAGTACTACCGAGACCCCACAAACGTAATACCCGCACCGATTTTTCCCGAGCAAAGAGAATTCGGCTATCTGACGTTTAAAGAGCGGTTCATGGTAAGGCATAAACGATTCAGCGGTACAAGCAGCCTGAGATCCGCTCTCAACCAGACAGTTCCATCAGATGTTTACCATTCTTGCGCTTACTATGAGAACCCAGATTTTGACATGGATAAAAAAGGATGGTTAGGCGCTGATTTGGTCTTCGACATCGACGCCGACCACATCCCGAGTTCCTGCAACAAAATCCATGATGAATTCACCTGCGCTAAATGCGGCTTCAGCGGAAGAGGCATAACCCCCGAAGTGTGCCCCGCTTGCGAAGGAACAAAATTTGCAACCAAAACCTGGCCCTGCGAGATATGCATACAATCCGCAAGAGAAGAGACGGCAAAACTGGTCGATATGTTAAGCAACGATTTCGGTTTTTCCTTGGATGAACTTCACGTGTTTTTTTCCGGGCACAGGGGATACCACGTGCATGTTGAAGATGAAGCCGTACGTTCACTGGATGCCATGGCGAGGAAGGAAATCGTTGATTACGTTACAGGATTAGGCTTAGCCGTGCTAGATACCGATCCTAAAGCAAAACAGGGAAAACGGGGAGCAAAAAAATTCAATCTTCACAATTTCGGCTGGAACAAGCGGCTAAAAGTAGGGATGCAAAATTTTATTCAGCATGCATCTAAAGAGGACCTAAAAAAAATCGGCGTAAACAATAATGCGGTTTTAAATGCGCTCTTGAAAAACAGGGAGGCAATTATCACCCGTTGCATCAATGAAGGCAGATGGGAAAGCGTCCCAGGCGTGAGCGTTCAGACATGGCTTAAACTTGCTGAGTACGCGAAAAATTCGCAGTCGGCAAACATCGACACCGTTGTCACCACGGATGTTCACCGCTTAATCAGAATGAATGGAACCCTGCATGGGAAAACAGGGCTGAAAAAAGTTGAGTTTCCAGCGAAGGATTTGCAGGATTTTGACCCGTTTGCTGGAGCAGTAGCTTTTAAAAAGGGGGAGGTAAAAGTGTTGGTCTCCGACGTGCCAGAGTTCAAGATGGGCGGGCAGACGTTGGGTCCATATCGGAACGAAACTAAAGAGTTGCCTGTTGCAGCAGCGGTTATGTTGATCTGCAAGGGACGGGCTAAGGTGGCAAACTAATGTATAACGAACTTTACATGGCATGGCGAAAAGAAACAGGCGAGGCTTCGCTTGGGGGTTTACCGCGGGACTTCTACGTCAAAATCGCCGATTACCTAAAACGCATAAGAGAAGAAAACAGGCTGCCTGACAAAAAATCCGTAAAGGTAAGCTTGCTTAACCATGAAGCCGAGAACGTCGCGCTCATGCTCGAGGAACTGCTTTCGGCAAGATACAGAAAACTACTCAAGACAATCAGCCAAAACCAAACGTTGCCGTCTGAACTGTTAACGGTTGAAGAAGCGCAGATGTGCGAGAGCTTCGTAGCCTTCGCAGGTGCATATCAAAAGTTCACAAGGGACCTTTTGCAAGGCGAGATCACCCGAACTATTAGCCAAACCTCTAGCCAACCCAACCAAGCCATCAATCAAATTCCCAGTCAAACTGCTCCTATCCAAACCGCGACTAAAGCCGAAATTGAAGAGAGCCATAAACGGGTGGCTTTGCGGTTTACAAAGAGTATTCCAGCGATTATGGGTGCAGACATGAAGTCTTATGGTCCATTCTTGGTGGAGGATGTTGCTTCCCTGCCTGCTGAAAACGCAAAGATTTTGGTTAAACAGGGTTTAGCGATGCCTGTTGAGGTTTCTTGAGGGCGCCATCGGATTTTCCAGTTTTCATTTTTCGCCATAGGCCTTGGGTCGCGAAAATGATGAGTGGGTAAGAGACAATCCATATTATCGAGTATAGGGGACCGTAGTAGAAGTGGAACATTTGCACTTGGCTTGAGTTTACGCCGTACTGCATGCCGATGTTGAAGATGGTGACTATCCTGAACACATTTATGAAGTAGGTGACGACTACGCCCGCCGCGAAGTATCCTACTTTAGCCTTCCAAGAAATGTGCATCTGCTGAAGAAACACCAAAACCACAGCCGTGAAAATTAGGAAACTTTCGATGCCCGCGCAGGGCCAAGCAATTGAAAATTTAGCGGTTCCCAACGGACCCGTGGCTTGCAGGGTCGGCATACCATTCACCATTGTCATAGAAGTGACGCATCCCAGCCAGTTCAGGATCCTAGCGGCAAGTGTAGCCGTAGTCGGAACCAATATTTGAAACGGAGTAAACTCCCCATAGGGAAAAACGTTGTCGATAGTGTATATGACTCCCACTAACCCAGCAAATATTCCCGGCAACGCGAGACCCTCCAAACCTTTCTTGCCGAAATAGAAGAGCGCAATTAAGCAGAAAAGAACCGAAAAAAATAGGTACTCAACGGAAAGCGGCATCGAATCGTAGAAGGCAACTCCGCTTAGCCGAGACCAGTTTGCAATGGCAGCGTTTAACCCTAGATAATACTCGGAAATCACATAAATCGACGGAAGCAGCAACGCCACTGCGAAAGCGGCAAGCTTCGCGGTGTTTTGCCTGTTTATTTTTGGTTTGAAGGTTTCCCAGCTGAGGATAAACTCAAGCGCCACCAGCCAGATGAAGAACAGCTGGAAGGTTCTGCCTTTCCACATCAGCTGGAACGAGGCTTGCGGGCTAACTTGGAGGTAGGGGTCGGCGGGGTTAAGCAAGAACAGCAGACCCATGGGCACTGCGAAGGCAATCAGCGGCAGCAGCTTTACGATAACGTCGAAGTCTACGTGCCGCTTAATCTTTGCAGAAACGTTTGACATGAATTCTCAATACCCTTAGCTTTGCAACATAAAGCTACGGTTTCTCAATCTAAAAAAGCATGCGTCACTCTGCGAATCAGTTTACCTGTTTTGAAGAGAGCAGAATCCTCGTGGGAGGCTCTTGGGAAGGGCTCAGGCGCTTCTGTTATGGTCTCTCCCTGCCCAAAGGTTCTTGGATGTGTAGCCGCGGGATGCTCATAGTCATCGGCGCAGTCCTCGCAGTACTCGTCACAAGAAAACACCCATAAACGACAAAAAACCAAAACAAATCCCCATTTCCCTTTTTTTAGTCCTTTAAAACCATGAAAAAATGGCAAGAGTTGAAAAGAATGGGCGCTGAGAAGGCTCTGGTTAAATTCAAAATAGCTGCAATTGAAGGATTTGCATTTTTCTTTTTTCTCCTAAAAAGAAAAGAACTTTTCTTCCTTAGTTCCAGAACCTCAGCAAACCCTCTTCTTCAAATCCATAGTTTAGGCAAGACCTAAACTGCCTGCTGGGGAACCTCAGAAGCGCCCGTATCCGACCATATCCGACAATGCCGCCGACAATGCGTCAACATCGAAAAGTCGCATCCGCCCATCCCGCAACAAAGAACACGACCAGACACGACCAAACCTGCAAGCAAATCAAGCCCCAAACCAAAAGAGCAACGTGGAAAACAAACAGAAAAAAGTCTCAACTTATTCCTACGGCAAAGTCGCAACAAAAAAATAGATCAAATCAAACCAAGCCTTTTTCGGAAAAACCCCTGTTTTTCTCTCCAAAGGCGAAAAAGTATAAGAATGTGTATGTTCCTTCTATGCAAAGCTGGTAGTGAATAACGTGAACGTTCCTAAAGAGGTCAAAACTTACTGTCCAAAATGTAAAGCTCATCAAATTCACAGCGTAACGCTTTACAAGCCTGGAAAGCGAAGAGCCCTAGCCAAAGGCGAACGCCACCATGAAAGGGAAAAGCAGGGGTATGGTGGACAAAAATATCCGTTGCAAAGAGAATTCGCTAAAACCACAAAAAAACAAACCCTTCGCCTCAAATGCAAAGTTTGCAATTACATGAGGCACAAAGACGGTATCCGTCTTAGAAAATTGAATATACAGTAGTTATGGAGAGAAAAGTATGTCTGAATGGAGTAAACTTATCCCGAAACCGCGAAGCGTTTTCCTCAGAGTTAAATGCTCAAAATGCGGCAACGAACAATTAGTCTTCAGCAACGCCGTTAACAAAATAACATGCAACGTGTGCGGAGAAACACTTGCGGAGCCGACTGGCGGAAGAGCAAAGATTAATGGTGACGTGCAAGCTGTTCTCGAGTAAGGGATGACGAAATGAATGGCTGAGCGTAAGCCCCAGTGGCCTGAAGCCGGCGACTTAGTTATCGCCACAATAGACACGGTCACGGATTATGGCGCTTACGCTAAACTTGATGAATACGAAAAACGCGGGTTGCTTCACGTCTCAGAAATCTCGTCATCTTGGATAAGAAACATCAGGGATTTTGTGCGTGCAGGACAAAACGTGGTGGCGTGCATCGCAAAAGCAGGCGGTCGGGGCAGTTTTAGAAGGGAAAAATAATTGGTTTGGCAACTTCGCAAATGCGTCAACTGCAGCAAATACACTCTGAAAAAAGACATTTGTCCCTACTGCGGTGGACCCGTTAGGATTCCGCATCCACCGAAGTTTTCCCCAGATGATAAATACCTTAAGTACAGGATGGCAATGAAAAGGAGTAGCACAGAATGAAAGAAACATATCTTAAACAGTTTGCTGAAATCCAGCCGAACAACCCGATTCTAATTGAGGGTCTCCCAGGATTAGGGCTTGTGGGCAAAATCGCTCTGCGCTACATGGTTAAGCAGTTGAAACCCAAAAAAGTAGCGTACCTCTACTCGCCTCATTTTCCATACTTCGTCTTGGTCAACAAGAAAGGAAACGTCCGTCTCCTCAGAGGAGTCTTCTACTATTACCAGAACCCAAACGGAAACGACCTGATTCTTTTCACTGGTGACAGCCAATCGCAAACAATCGAAGGGCAATATGAAATCGCTGATCAAATTCTTGCCTTCTCAGAAAAACACAACGTAAAAACAATCGCGACCATCGGCGGCTACCGAATGGAACCCACAGAAAAACCAAAGGTCTTCATCGCGGCAACATCTCAAGAAATCCTCGACAAAGCCCTCAACGCAGGCGCAATACTTAGCACTGCAGGAAGCCCAATCGTTGGAACAGCTGGATTAATACTTGGCTTAGCAAAATTCAAGAAAATAGGTGCTCTTTGCCTGCTCGGCGAAACGCGGGGTTACTTGCCTGACCCGCTCTCAGCTAAAAGCGTGCTTGAAGTCTTGAAATCCACGTTTAACTTCGAGTTGGACCTCAAGGGTTTAGACGAGGAAATTGCCCGCGCGGAAACAATGGTAGCTCGGCTCCAGCAGATCGAAGAGAAACGGGCTCTTGAAGCTGAACAAACACGAAAAGAAGACGATAAAAAGACCACTTACATTTCTTAAGCCAAACTTTCCTTTACTATTTCTACGATTTTCTGTGCTGCTGTCCCGTCACCGAAAGGCGAAGCACATGGCAACTCGACTTCATGCGCAACGGCTTCATTTAAGGCAGCCAAAATTTCTTTGTTGCTGGTTCCAACTACTTTGGCGAATCCCGCTTCTACCGCTTCAGGTCTCTCCGTGGACAAACGCATTACCAGCACGGGTTTTCTTATCTCTGGAGCAGTTGCTTCTTCCTGGATCCCGCCTGAATCAGTGATTATTAATTTGCAATTCTTCATTAAAACCAAGAAATCCAGGTATCCCAAGGGTGGAAGAATCAGAAGGTTGCTTAACGCTTCCAACTTGGACAGAATCCCATTTTCCATGAGCCGTTTTCTCGTGCGGGGATGCATCGGGTAAACTATCGGAATCCGCGATTTTGAAAACACTTCCATGAAAGACTCAAGAACCGACAAGTCGTCAACGTTCTCCGCCCTATGCGCAGTTGCTAAAGCGAAACTCTCAAAAGGAATCTTCGACATAACGGTGGATTTTTTCTGGGCAATAGGCAAATACTCAGCAACCGCGTCTATGGCTGTGTTTCCTGTCACGTAGATTTTGCCCCAAACGTTCTCTTTCACAAGATTCGCCCTCGCTCCTTCTGTTGGTGCAAACAAGAATTCCGACATGTGGTCTGTTAAACGTCGGTTATGCTCTTCAGGCATACGCAAATCGAAACTTCTCAATCCAGCTTCAACGTGCCCGATTGGGACTGCCCTTCTATTAGCCGCTAGAGCCGACGCCAAAACACTGTTTGTGTCCCCCTCAACCAGAACAATAGAGGGCTCAACCTGCTCAAGCAAATGGTCCATCTTGACCATTATTTCAGCTGTTTGCGCGGTAGGTGAGGCGGCTTCAATTTTTAGGGAAAAGTCAGGAGGAGGTAGTTCGAGGTCTTCTATAAATTGCTGCGCCATGCAATAGTCGTAGTGTTGACCGCATTGGTTAAAGACAAAAGGGATATTAACTTTTTTTAGTGCTCTAATTATGGGAGCCATCTTGATTATTTCAGGTCTTGTCCCCGCAACAACTAAGACTGGCTTCATCGATTGTTATGTCCTGTCTATGTTTTCTTTAGGCATCCTTCCCTTGGCTCATAGATTGTTCCTTCACGGAGCAGCTGGCTTATCATGCGTTCGACTTCGCCTCTTGGAATCTTGTTTTTCGTTTCCAACTCGTTGACAAGAGCCTCTTTCTCAACTATGCCTGTTACCTTCTCCATGTTCATCAGAGTCGACAGCACAATGGAGAGCCTGTCTCGGATGCTTTTGGGTCTGCCCGTCATTATTAGGTCAATATCCATCTTGTATGAGGACAAGTCGATCCCGACTTCTTCCAAAGACTTCTTCATTATCGTAATAGCTGCACCCGCATCTTCTGCCGTTACTTCCTTGCGCAGCGCCACCCGAGCTCGAGCTTCCGAAAGGCGAACAAGTGACTCAAGTTGTCGTGCAGTTATTGCAACAGGTGAGCCTTCTGTTTCGCTTGCTGAACGCATGGCTAAGTAAAAGTCGCTAAGCTGCTTTAACGCCTCTTCAGTAAGCACAGGCTTAATCCCCTTCGCGTAACTGACATATTTACGAAGCAGCTCCGCGTCAACCTGCGCCTCAACTGGGCTGGCTCCCCTGCGGTGAAGCTCCAAAATATGCCTTGACATTTTGCTGTCTGACTCTTTGTTTGGCACGTCGCGAAGCACGAAAATCAAGTCAAAACGGGATAGGAGGGTTACTGGCAACGGAACGTTCTCAGCGACGGTGCGGTTAGGTTCGTACCTGCCCAGCGACGGGTTAGCAGCCGCCAACACCGCTGTCCGAGCGTTCAGTGTGGCGACGATGCCTCCTTTGGCAACCGAAACCGTATGCTGCTCCATAGCTTCGTGGATGGCGACTCGGTCTTCGGGACGCATTTTGTCCATTTCGTCGATGCAAGCTATTCCTTTGTCGGCTAGCACCAAAGCTCCCGCCTCAAGCGACATACTTCCGCCTTTCTCCCTTACCACGGCAGCGGTTAAGCCTGCAGCTGTCGTTCCCCTTCCCGAAGTGTATAGTCCACGGGGTGCTATTCTGGCTACGTACTGGAGAAGCTGCGATTTGGCGGTTCCAGGGTCACCGATCAACAGTATGTTGGGTTCTCCCCTGATGCTTACGTCAGGCAGGCTTTTTGAGACTCCGCCGAAGAGCAAATACATTATAGCTTCTTTGATGTGTTCGTAGCCGAAGATTGACGGCGCGATGGAGTCCCTGATTTTCCTGTGCACCCAAGGGTCCTTCGACAATGCGAGGATTTTTTCTTCCTCTTCAGGGGTAGGCGGAGAAGTTTCGGGTTCTTTGCCGAGCAATTCCACAGAGTTAGCGTCAAGCTGAAGGATAAAAGTCCGCAGTTTCCCCATGCCCATCAGCGAAGGCGCGAAAGCATGCACGATGCCCACTATGGAAACGTGGTCTCCTGGTCTGGCAACGTCAACAATGTCGTCGCCTACAGTCTTGACGGCTAATGTGCGCGGCAACTGCCCGGGCGGCAGGTCTTCGGGTTTTTCCTGCATCCTCAGGTCTTGTGAGTCTATGAATGTGGATTCTTCCTGGACGAATTCGAAGGGTCCGTCTCTTCCGCAGTCAGGCGCAACGCATGCGGTTGGCGCTTTAAGAAACTGCCCGGTTTGCTCAACCATGTTCATTGTTCCGCAGCGTTTGCATTTGAATGCTCCTTGCAGAACCATTGGCCTCACAGGAGTGGCTCTCACAACTATGCCCTCAACCATAACGAGTTTGGTCATCTGTTTTGAGCCGAGTTTTCTGAGCTGTTCTTTGCCGAGGAGCTGCACGATTCTTATGATGATTTTCTCTATTTTTTCAGCGTACTCAGAGTCTTCTATGCGAAGCTGCTCATACGCGCCTTTTCCAGCATGCTGCAAGTACTCTTCAGGTCTGTTAAGCACCTGTTCCGCGAGCGCTTGGTCGAAGCCATAGAGTTCTTCAAAATCGATTATTATCGAGTTTTTTCCAGTGATGGCTAACTGCCCGATTCTTTGACGGTACTTTTCCCTCTTAAAGAACTCCTGAAAACGCTGCTGCGGATCTACGGTTAGCTGCTCGTTCGTCATCCTTACTTTTCACCTTCAACATCCAGAATCTTGGCTTTCCACTCAGAAATAATCTTTACAAGCTGCTCATAGAGAATTTTTTCTTCGTTTGACAACTTTTTAATAACTTGTTCTCCTTGCCCAGGCGCACCAGAAAGCGCAACAATTTTTTTCAGCCGGGAATTCACAACGTCTTTTGCCAGATGCTGCGCCTTTTGGTACTCGTTTATTTTTTCTGGTTGAGTAGCTTCCTGTTTTAAGATAACCAAGTATCGTCTGAGCTTGGGGTAAAAGTCGTCTGGCAACTCGCTGATTTGCCCGGGAATTTGCACGCCCTCTTTCCACTGCACCTTAAACAGTTTAGTTGTATCCAATAAATCGTCTTCGCGGAAATGTACCATTCCAGCGTTGGCTAGCTCTTTCGCCACCCAAAAATAAACTTCATACTCGTTTCCCTCGTCAAAGGGGCCAACTGTTAAGCCGGCAAGCTTGATTTCGGGGCAGTTGCGGTTAGCGACAATTCTAACAAGTGAATTCTCATAGCAGAAATCCAACGTGCAAATCTTAGCAGCCAACTTATCACTCTCCCTGTCCTATAGCTTCTCCCTTTGTGGGGTTCAAGAGATATGACGAGAGCAGTTTTAAAGATTTTCATTACAAAAATAATGCTAAAAGAGGGGGTTGTGTTGCACTGTTTAGGCAGTTTATGGCCAAAGTCCCAATGTCTTTATTGCGTTCGCGACCCTGCCGACCCCAAGCATCAACGCGCCCGTGCGCATGTCGCTCTCTTCACGCTCAGCCAAGGCGACGACGTCGTTGAAGGCTTTAGTCATTTTCTCTTCAAGCTTGCTGTTGACCGTTTCCAGCGTCCATTGCTCGCGGGTCAGGTTTTGGACCCATTCGAAGTAGCTGACGGTTACGCCGCCGCTGTTCGCAAGTATGTCGGGGATGAGGCAAATCCCTTTCTCGTACAGCACTTTGTCCGCTTCGGGTGTGGTCGGTCCGTTTGCGGCTTCAGCAACCATTTTCGCCTTGATTTTGTTTGCGTTTTTGCATGTTATCTGGTTCTCAAGCGCCGCAGGGATGAGCACGTCGCAGGGCAACTCAAGCAGTTCCTCGTTGGTTATGTTTTTTGAGCCTTTGTAATTTTGTACGGATCCTGTTTTTTCTTTGTGCGCCAAAACGTCTGGGATGTTTAAGCCGTCGGGCGCGTATATGCCTCCTGTAGAGTCGCTGACAGCTATCACTTTGGCGCCGATTTCCTGGGCAGCCGCCGCCGCATGGTAGCCGACGTTTCCGAAGCCCTGAATGGCTATCGAGGCGTTTTTGAGTTTGAGGCTGTTGTTTTCCGCTGCCTGCTTGACGCAGTGGATGACGCCTCTGCCTGTGGCTTCTGTTCTTCCCCATGAACCGCCGATTTCAACGGGTTTGCCTGTGGCGCTTTCGGGTATGCTGTAGCCTTTGAGTTGGCTGTAGGTGTCCATTATCCACGCCATGGTTTGAGCGTCTGTGTACATGTCGGGCGCGGGGATGTCTCGGTGAGGACCCAAATACTCGGCGATTAAGCTGACGTACCTTCGGGTTAGGCGTTCAAGCTCATGCATGCTCATTTTTTTGGTGTCAACAACTACGCCGCCTTTGGCTCCTCCGAACGGAATGTTTGCGATGGCGCATTTCCACGTCATCAACATCGCCAACGCGGTGACATCGTCCAACGTGACGGTGGGGCTGTAGCGGATTCCTCCCTTGAACGGTCCGCGTGCGTCCCAATGCTGGACTCGGACGCCGTTGAAGACGCCGACGACGCCGTTGTCCATGCGTATGTCGATGCTGACGATGATGGATCGCTTTGGCAGGCTAAGCATCCTGCATATGCCTGGGTCTAACTCTAGTTTTTTGGTTGCGAGCTTAAGTTGGGATAATGCTACGTTTAATGTTGCGTGTTCTTCCGCCATAAAATCTAGCCTTCTGCAACAGAGTGTTAATTAGGAATGGCTAGATAAGATTTGCCTTCGCTAGTTTTTGGGTGTTTGGTTGATGCTTTTGTATACCGATTGCCTCGGTCCTTGTAAGGACAGGTTCTGAAAGACCATTTTTGTGATGGACTTTTGTCACAAATACTAGACCTCTTCCCTCGTCTTGATTGAGTGTGGCGCTTTTTGTGGACCCATATTTACCTTGGATTTTTGATGTAAATACTAGGTACCCCTGTAGGGTCGCTCTTTGGTTGAGTCTGCATGTCAAGCATCTTTACGTTGGTTTTTGGTTGTAAAGATGGGCTACCCTCCCCGTCGGCATTTGCTCGCAGCGTCTACCCTCCTGGTCTACTAGATTATCCAAATATGCCACAAATATGAATCAACATGCTTTAACATTGAAACAAGCCACGCAGAATTGCATGTTGAAATGGTGCTTTTTATCATGGTTATAACTAATTCATTGATGAATCCACATGTCTTTTTTGCTTGTTTTCTTGATTTACTTTGCGATTCTTCGCCGAAGATTTCTAAGAAGCCTTTCATTTTCCAGTAAGTATCCAGAAACTCCAGCCCGCGAGGCGTCGCAAAATAGTAGGTGCCCTCATCATCGCTTAGCTTTCTCATCAGCCCAAGGGAGTAAAGGTCCTCAACCATGCTTCGCAGCCTGTCCACGGGGACGCCGACACCATAGAACAACCGTGTGATTTTAACCCCTTCAGGGTAACCAATCAACACTTCCAAACACTTCAATAACGTTTAGAAAAGACGAAGTGGCATCAGAATTTTTCAAGGTATTCTTCGAATTGTTTTCTGTCTCTGAGGCATTGTGGACAAACGCAGCTGAGGGGACGGTTTTTGGTGGTGCATAAGTCGAGATATTTGCAGTCGGCGCATGGGAAGTCTTTGCCGCATCTGGTGCAGCTTTGAAGAAAAGCGACTTCGGAACCCAGTATGCCACCGATTGTGTCCATGAGTTTCTCGATGTTGTTGCAGTTCTTAATTGAAAAAACCCCGCGCTCTCGGTTGTAATCAAGACCCAAATTCATTAAGAGGACAAATTTTTCCCTCTCCACCCTCGGAAGCTTAAACTCCTTCGGGTTTAAAGCCGTCACCGTTCCTATACTTCCTCCTTAGTACCTGTTCATTTTGACGAGGAAATCTAACTCTTCGGGCGTGAACTTGAACCAGGCTGCCAGTGGGCTTTGTTTCTGCATCTGAAGCAGAGTTTTGATGTAGGGAACGAAGTCGTGTTTGGCTTTCATGTGGGAAACATGGCATTGGGCACCTATCTTGCCGCAGATAGCGTCAAGCATCGACCGTTTGCCTTTAGTCCAAAACAGGGTTATGATTCGGATCGGTGGCGTGATGAATTCAAAGGGTTGGTATGATTCAGGCGCAACCGCAGCCGCTTGGGACATGGAGTTAAAAAAGTACTTTAGAAGATGCCAGTTTTCTGTCCCGACTCTTCCACGGTAAACGTCGGCTTGCGAAACGAAATCGTAGGCGGCGGCAAGCTCATCAGCGTTCGTGTATCGTTTCGGGAGATTGTCGCTAACAGACATCAGAAGCTCGTCATAATCGACGTTTGAGCGGCTGAGCAAGGTCGAGGCTTCAAGGAGGGATTTTGCTGAAAAGTACCCTCGTAGAGTTTCGTCCATGCTGATGTCCTTATTTCTTGAACTCAACGCCATGGTGTCTTGAAGGGTTAAGACGTGGTTTTCTTCGCTGATGCTTTGCAGGTCGTTTATGGCTGACCGCACGTCTCCCCTGCTGTTCTGGGCGATGTGTTCGAGTGCTTCAAACTCGGCTTTGACATGTTCGAGCAGGCAGATTTTCTGCAGCAAAGCGATGAGAAGCGGTATTCTTATCTGCTGAAAACGAATAAGCACGCAAACTTTCTTCAGAGGTCTAAGCTTGTCCACGTCAGGGTCGTTTGCCGCCATGATAACTGGCACTTGGGATTTCTCAACGATCTCTATTATGGCGCTAACTCCGCCCCTGTCTTCGTTGCCTGCTATGCCGTCAACTTCGTCGAGGAAGAGAATGTTTCCTTTGTTTTGGGCTGATGTTGAGAAGTGGTCGAGGGCGAGGTATGAGGTGGCTGGTTTGGCGATTGCGTTGATGGCTTTTTCTGACCGGGTGTCGCTGGCGTTCATTTCGATGATGGTGAACCCGAACTCTTTTGCAGCCGCGTTAACCAACGCTGTTTTCCCGACTCCAGGCGGCCCATAAAGTAGCACCGCCTTCTTTTTGCTTCTGCTTTTGCCTTTTAGCCACTCAACGAGCGTGGCTTTCGCTTCTTCGTTGCCTACTATGTCCTCTATCTTTTTGGGGCGGTATTTTTCAACCCATAAAACGTCATTTTTCATAGGTTTCCATGATGCCTCTGCCGAATTTAGCGAACTGTGCAAGAAGGGCGCTTAGCTGGATGTCGCTGTTGGCGCCTTGCGTTAGGCGGTAATCGTATTCGCCGATGACGTTTGAAATTTCTGCTTTCTGTTCAGGTGTCAAATCTGACATCTTGAAGATTTCCCGTTGGACCTGCCGTATTATTTCGGAGCCTGAGAACCCGTAGGAACCCATGATGTCGTACATTTTTTTTCTCGCTTCCATGAAATCGCCGAACAAAGCCTTCCTGATCATCTGTTGGACTTGCGCTGGGCTGGCTTCCCCTGTGACTAGGGCTACGGTTTTCTCGTCTACGACTCCTTCCCTGTAGGCTGCCGCGGTCTGCAACGTGTTTATGGCGTGCCTGAGGTCGCCTTCTGAGTATTCCACTATTCTTTCAGCTGCTTCAGGCGACAGGGTAACATGTTCTTTTTTGGCTATGTACTGAAGGTGCTCCTTCATCGCTTGCTTGTCAAGCCTGGAGAAACGGAAGATGGCGCATCGGCTCTGGATAGGCTCGATTATCTTGCTTGATTGGTTACAAATAAGAATGAACCTTGACGTGCGGGAACCCGTCTCCATTATTCTTCTCAACGCTGTCTGGGCGGGACCCGTCATCTGGTCACACTCATCCAAGATAATCAGAGAGAAAGGAACGTTTTCGAAACCCGAACGGCTGTAACGCGAGAAATCCTTTATTCTTTCCCGCACCGTGTCGATGCCTCTTTCATCAGATGCATTAAGCTCCAACGTGAAGCTTTTCCAATTAGACCCAAAAAGTTCGTGTGCGATGCAGAGTGCAAGGGTGGTTTTGCCTGTGCCTGGGATGCCTGCGAACATTAGGTGGGGCATCGTTTTGGGTTTTTTCATGAACGATTTGAGGCTTTCCACGATGTCACATAAGCCTACGACTTCGTTGAGGTTTTTCGGTCGGTACTTTTCGACCCACATAAGTGCTTCTTCGTTAACAGCCATTAAGTAAACACCTTTCACAACAAATTATACAATAAGGATTTGGAAGTTACCCATTTAAGTTTATCCCAGTCCGTGTCTGCTTTGCTGGGCAAAAAAGTTTGATGGACTTTAGCCGATTTTGCTGCCTTCAACGATGTCTTTCTCGGGCATAAGCACCGAAACATGGTCTTCGCTGTCTTCAGCAGCCAAAATCATGCACTGCGACTCAACACCCGCCAAAACGCGCCTCTGAAGGTTCAAGAGGAAGACGCATTTTTTCCCGACTAATTGCTCAGGTGTGTAATACTTTAGCAATCCTGCAACCGCCTGCCTCTTCTCAGACCCGAAATCAACCGTCAACTTGATGAGTTTCTTTGAATTAGGAATCTGTGTCGCTTCAATTATCTTTCCTACACGCAGGTCAAGTTTTTGGAACTCGGCGAATGATACTTCTTCAGCCAACCGTTTCACGCATCCACGGTATTTGATTTTTCAGCGACGTTTATTTTGCTTTCTGAAGCCAACCTGCTTCGCTCCTTAGTCGCTAACTCGTGTGCTTGCAAGGTCGGCTCTGGGATTCGGGTTTTAGAGCAATGCCTAACAATTTTGACCGCTGTTTCAAGAGAAACCATGTGGCCGACACTTACAAAAATGGGTTTGGCACCCTGCTTGGTGCTAATCACTGCGGCGATGACTTCTTCTTTGTCCACCAAAAAGGTTTCCCCATGTATCTCTGCTGGTTTGCCGATTAAACGGCTTTTTGCAACGCCTATTGTCGGTTTCCCAAGGGCAAGTCCAAGGTGACTGGCAAATCCGCATCTGTACGGGTGCGCCCACCCATGAGCGTCGACAAGGAACACGTCGGGTTGAATCTCCAATTTCTTGATTGCTGCCATCGCAGGCGGAAGTTCCCTGAACGAGAGCAAGGTGGGAATGTAGGGCATTTTTACTGGGCACGTGACAACTTTTGACTCTAAGAGCTTTAGGGATTCGTAATCCAAAACCGCCACGGCTCCCACGCCGACGTCGCCAACGTAAGCAACATCGACGCCAGCTACCGTTCCAATTTTATGCGGCAACCTGTCTTCCAAAATTATTTTCCTTGAAAGGCAAAGCTGAGTTTTATGTGCCTTTTCCACGGAGAAATTCTTCGTTAACCCGCGGCGTTGGCTCAAATTTTAGCCTTTCGTGGTTTGCGTTTGGCTGCTGGTTTTGGCAGTTCAAGTTTTTTTAGGTAGTCTTCGAGGGATTTTCTGCGGACTTCAACCGTTATGTCTCCGCGTGTTGTTTCGATTATTCTTCTTGCAATGTCGGATTTATGCCGCAGTCCTGGGACAAGCATGTACGCTTCATCGAGAGCTAAGAGTTGGATGAAGACTTGATCCATGGTTTCGAGGCATTCTTCCCCTTTCTTGACTTCGCCTTCACGCAAGTTGTCAAGCGCTAAACGCCTGTACTCACCTATCACATCCGCCAACCCAAGCACGTAATCAGTCGAAGGCACATTAATTTCAGCAGGCGTGACGAAACGGGACTCTTTAACCAGAACCAGGAAAATGCGTGCTTCCGCGTACTCTTGGAGTGCCGCGCTGAACATGCCGCCGTAAATTATCTCGGGGCAATCCTCCGACAGGGTCTGTAGGCGCGAGATTTTCTCGGTTGCTTCTGCAATGAATTTTTCTGCTGCTGCGTATTTTTTCTGGTGGATTAGCAGTATTGCTTGTTTGGACAGGCTTGTTGCTTTGCGCATGCTCTCATGGGTTTCTTCACGGATCTTGTTTTTCTGCATGAGCTCGTTTTTTACTTCTTTAAGAACACTTTCCAAACCGGACAAAGGAATCATCAGGATAAGTTGAATTGTTTCGTAGTTTATTTCAATTTCTTTAAAAACGCAGCCGACTGCTTAAGTGTCGGGCCATTTCTCGATCAGAACTTTGCTGTCTCCCAAGGTAAAGCTTACTTTGACAAATCTTGAATCGGTTACTTTGAATGGGAACATGCTGTCTTCCGCTAGGTCTTTGGGCAGGTAAACCATGTATTTGCCATCTTTTCTTCTGAAGAGGCGTCCTTTTCCTTCGCTTACCATACAATCAACCGCTTGGCAGTTACCCAATAGGCAAAAAATAACTATTTAAGCCTTGTTAGAAGAGGCGCTGCGATAAAATCGCGGTTCATCTGTTTCCGACTTGGATGGGTTTTTTCAGCTTGCTTAGCAGCACGACTCTGCTTTCGGATGCTTCGTCAATAATCATGTAACCCGTCTTCTCCGCCAGTTTCTGAGCGAAATCCTTGACTTCAGCGTGCATGGGCATACGTTCGAACCCTAAGCGCAGGTTTGAGAAGCCGATATGCATGTAGGCTTTTGCTTCAACGTAGGTTGGGTTGGCTCTCTCAACGAGTTTAGCGTACTCGTCCACCTGATTCATGTTCAGCCCTTTCACCAGAGTGGTTCGCAAAACCGTGGGGCAACGGAAACTCTGCAGCAACCCCAGTGTTTCATTCAATTTCGTCCATGCGCCCTCAAATTCTGGTCGGCAAACCCGTTTGTACACCTGCTCGTTTGGTGCGCACACTGAAATGTAGAGTTGGGTGGGTTCTTGGTTGAGTTTCGAAAGTTTAGCTGGGAGAGTACCGTTGGATACGAGGAAAGTGGTTAAGCCCTTCTGGTGGAAAGTTCGAATTAGCTCTCCAAGCGGTTCATAAAGCGTCGGTTCCCCAGTCAAGCTTATGGCAACCTGTTTAGGCGTCAAGGCTTCTTGGAATTTGCGCCAGTTCGCTTTTTGGTTCCCTTTGTACCCAGTCAAAATCTTTTCCTGTGCTTTGAAGCATCCCTCGACGATGGTTTCGGGTGAGTCTACTTTGGGGATTTTTGTTTCGTCCCAAGTGACCTGTAAGTCGCCGCTTTGCGCTCTCCAACAGAACAGGCATTGCTGGGTGCAGTAGTAGAGGCTGGGGGTCATTTGGATGCATCTGTGTGATTTTATGCCGTAAAACTTCTGTTTATAGCAGGGTCGGTTGTTGACTATGGATTCGTAGAGCCACTTGCATCTTTTAACCGCTGAATGGTTGCCCACCAAATGGTACTTTTGCTTCTTTAGGGCGCTTGAAAGCGTGGCTGCAGTGTTTTCCTCCAACTCTTCCACCGAAATTCAGGTACAAGTAGAATGTTCATTCTTTTAAGAATCCCGTTGCCCAAAATCCATTTTGACCCTGAAGCTTCTTTGAGGAATCGGTCTCCCTTGGGCGCGTCTCTTATGGGGAGTTTATGGGCAAAGTTTAAAATCATCCCTTAATTAATCAATGAGCAACTACAGATGAGAGTATCTATCTTTCGGGAGAATAGAGAGGTTTGAATAAGAAGATTGTTGCAGCTACCATCTTGGTCTTTATGTCTTTAGCAGTTGCTCTTACGCCCTTCGCCAACGTACTTGCGCAAAACAGCCTTGGCGTACAAATCATAGCGGTTGTTCCTGCAAGCGAAGCGAACTCACCTTCACAAATTCAGAGTGTCTACAACGGGTCGGCTGGTGAACTCTATAACATTAAAGGAACCATTTTCCTAAGCAACAGCACCTACAACGTAATAATAGGTAACACGATTGTGGCAAGCGGCACTTCCAACGGATACTACGTTAACACCAACTTCACCGTTCCACAGCTTCCGGGCAACGAATACAATCTCGTCATTGAAGACGTAAAGCAGGGAAACTTGAACTCCACCGGCTCAACTCCTGAACAATTCCTAATTACACCCGGCTACAGTGTAACCCCCTCCAACTCCTATAATCTGGAAGGAGCCAACGTAGCCTTGACCGTTACTTCCACTGGCGGCAGCTCAGGCCAAACATCTGCAGCCAACATCACCGTGGTTCTGCCTAGCCCACTTAACGGGGGCTTCTCAGACGTAGTTTCATTGACTGCTAACTCAGTTGGAACCGCAACCGCTCAAATTACCTTCCCAAGCAGCAACTTCGTGTCAGGTGACTCACTTGGGACATCGCCTACAACAAACTACGCGGGCAACTACACATTGTACTACAACATGAGCCAAGCCTTGGAATCAAACCAGTTTACCGTAGGCTTCCTCGATGCATCCAGTTACCATAGAGGTCAAACAGCAACCATAACCGCGCAAGGTTACGCGGCTGATGTGCAGTCTCCAACGCTTACCGTGACAAACGTCGCGACGGGTACAAGTCTTCCGGTACAACAGCTCCAAATTTCCAATGGCGTAGTCAGCGGGAGTTGGGTAGTTCCGGCAACCGCGGTTGTTGGAACCTACAAGGCAACAATCTCGATTGCCAGCGGCACAGCGAAATTGCTGCCCGACTCACAGACTTTCACAGTTGTCGGATACTCCGTCGCCATTACAACATTAAACCTTGACGGCCAAGCAGTGCCTAACATAAAGGTTGTAGCCCAAGATCAATCTTCCACCGCATCTTATAGCAGCACAAGCGGCAGCAACGGTGTGGCGAATTTCAAGTTGGAAGCTGGTTCATACGTGTTGACGGCTTCTTTGAAAGGCGTAAACATCGGACAAACCAACATAACGGTTACCGGCTCGGATAGTTTCACCTTCACATGCCAGTTAACCAACCTTGTAATCAAGGTACAGAACGAAAATGGGATCGCGTTGCCTTTTGTTAGTTTAGCAATCTCCAGCCAGTACGGGAACGTTTCGGCTCAAACAGACTATTCAGGAACATACGCCTTGAACTCCTCTTTAACAGGAATAAGCTACACAATTCAGGCTTCATTGTACGGTAGAGTGTTCAACGTAGGCAACGAAACCGTCGGTAGCCTCCCGGCGCAAGCAATCTATCAGTTCGTGATAGTGTGCCCAATGGAACCGGTAACAATCAACGTCGTAGGCTACGATAATTCGCCAATCGTTGGCGCAAGCATGAATTTCATTGAATTAACAAACGGTTTATTCTACACTGCTACTACGGACAGTTCAGGGTCTGTCACCGCGCCGCTTACCTTCGGAGAATACAAGTTGCAAATATACCAAGACAGCATTCTCATTAACGAGACAACCGTCAAAGCCTTCAGCGTAGGTTCATACACAATACGTTGCACATTGTATGGCATTCAAGTCGAGGTGTCAGTTGTGGATTATTTCGGGTCACCAATTTCAAACGCTAACGTCACGTTAAATGGGCCCTCGTCGGAACGGTTCAGCGCTATGACTTCAGGGAACGGAAAAGCCACTTTCAGCAACGTCATTGGAGGTAACTTGCAGGTAGTCGCCTTTGCTAAAGGCGCTGAGAGCAGTTATCAAGCCGTATCTCTAACGGTTGACCAGCCAACTTCCGTCCAAGTAAAAATGAGCGGGTACGTCGCCTTAGGGTCACTTTTGATACCGACGACTGCCTTGTTCACCTTGATCTTGGTCGTAGTAGCCATAGTCGTGCTGGTCCTCTTTGAAATGTTCATGAGACAAAGACGCCGTGCAACTGAAACCTAAGCACCAATTTCCCCCTGATAAGAAAAAAGTTTATATCTTTTCCAAGCAACATAAAGAAACCGAGGACCAAACAACAGCAACATAAGATTTTGATTTGACATTGAGGTATGTCTATTGGCTCAATCAAAAGCTTGTTCTCCAACATGCAACGCTTTTAAATGCGGCAAAAACTCTGCTTTCAATCGACGAGACTCCGTTTGGTGCAAATTGACCGAGGAACAGTGCAACGTCGCAAACTGCACGTACTCCATGTGCACAAAAAGGCGGTTGCTACCTATGGGAGTTTGCGGCGAAACCGTCAAACGACAAACCATCGAGAAAGAGATAGACGACGAATTGTTGGGTGAATCGATAAGAATTAAAGGAAAAGCTTTGCGCAAACTTGGAGACAAAGAAATATACTAAATAGCGAAAAAAACGAAAACTGAGTTACTCGTGCATTAACACGAGTATCCCCTTCTTATTTTGACTGAACGCGCTTAACAACAGGCGGCTTAATTTTCTTCAGAATCCTGTACCCGCAAATAATGCATTTTGTTTCTCCGCCCCGTAGCTCTAATTCTTCAGACGGCACTCTAGCTCCGCATCTCATGCATTCGTAAACAATTCCTGATTTTTCCATTGGAAACGCCTCTCCTACAAAGAAAAGTATTTTGCTTTTAAAGGTTTTCCAAGTAAATTGTCTTTAGAGGATAACCAGTTGAGACGTCGGCTTAAAGAAAAATTATCCGCCAATATTTCCTCGGAAGAGTTGGCTCACATCTACAATTCTTTTGACATAATAGGTGACATTGCCATCCTCAAAGTGGCAAACGACGATTTCGTCAACGCACAAGCTGCAGCCAAACAAATAATGGCTGTCCACAAAAGCGTCAAAACCGTTTTCGTGCAAACCAGCCCAATCTTGGGCGACTTCAGAGTTAGAGGGCTAAAACTGGTTGCGGGGGAAGACAGAACAAGCACAAGGTATAGGGAATCGGGCTGCGTGTTCGCCGTTGACGTTGAGAAATGTTATTTTTCGCCTCGGCTTTCACATGAGCGAGCCCGAATTGCACGGCTTGTTAAAAGCGGCGAAACAGTGGTTAACATGTTTGCTGGAGTCGGCTGCTTCAGCATAATAATCGCCAAAACTGTGCCGCAGACCAAGGTGTTTTCAATTGATGTTAACCCAACGGCACTCGAATACATGCAGGAGAACGTTAAGATCAACCGGGTTTACGGCAAAGTAACTCCATTGCTTGGCGACTCAAAAGACATAATCACTGCTCAGTTGCAGGGCAAAGCTGACCGCGTCCTGATGCCGCTGCCAGAAAAAGCCATACAATACCTACCCTACGCAGTTTCGGCGCTCAAGCCATCAGGCGGCTGGATACACCTCTATGATTTCCAGCATGCCACAGGGGACGAACACCACGTTGACAAAACAAAGCAGAACGTAGCCCAAAAACTCGACAGCTTAGACGTCGGTTACAGTTTTGTTTTTTCCCGTGTGGTTCGAAGCACGGGTCCTAACTGGTACCAAACTGTGCTTGATATCCAAGTCAACCGGGTGCCAAGCAAGTTTTAATAGCTTAGATATCAACTATCTTTTTTGTGATTAACTTTGAAGCGTAAACTAATGGATATTTTGGCTTGCCCGATTGACAAGTTTCATCCGCTTGAACTTCACGTTTTCGAGGAGAAAGAGGAAATCGTGGAAGGCCTCATTGTCTGCCCGAAATGCCTGCGCTGGTACCCGATTAGAGATGAAATTCCAGAGATGCTTCCTGACGAACTTCGAAAAGAAACAGAGGACTTGCCGTTCCTGAAAAAGTGGAAGGCAAAAGTTCCTGAGAAGATAATCACTGAAGGAAAACCCTTCAGCTTAAAGTAATTTCTTATCTTTTCAGGTTAACTGCCCTGTTCTTAGCTGAAGATTGCATGGCTGCTTCCGCGATTTCTAAGGCTTTCACGCCATCTTCCCCAGTTATGAGCGGCTTCTTCTTTTCAATTATGCATTCAGCAAAATGTTGAAGCTCACATTTAAGCGGTTCCTGGAATGGGATTCGCGGCTGCAAGGTTTCTTTTTGCTGTTCAATCCACATGTCCTGAGTGATGTAGTCAAGCCGCATTATAGCATCGCTTCCCGTCACGGTTAAAGTCCGCGTTTTGTAAGGTGTGAGCCAGTTGGATTCGATGAAGGCACTCTCCCCGTTCTTGTAAGTGAGCATTATTTGGGCGTAGTCTTCGAATTTGTGGTTTCTCATGCTTCCCATCTTCGCGTAGACGGTGATAGGATCCTGCTGGGAAATGAACCGCATAACGTCGATGTCATGGATGGCTGTGTCCTTGACGACTCCGACGTCACCTATACGCTCAGGCCACTGTGAAACACGTTTTGAGGTGGCGCAGACTAAGTCGCCGATTTTTCTTTTCTCAACTGCTTCACGGATAACCTGCAAGCCAGGTATGAACCTCATCAGGAAGCCAACGGTTAAAACGAGACCGTTTTCCTCCGCTGTCGCGCAAAGCTTTTCCGCCTGCTTCGAGTTGGTCGCCATAGGTTTCTCAACCAACACATGTTTGCCTGCCCTTAACCCCTTAAGCGCTTCTTTAGCGAGAACCGTTGACCACGTGCAGATGCTTATGGCTTCTATTTCCTTGTTTTTCAACATGCGCGAACTGTTCGTGTAAGCTTTTACGCCGAACTGGTCAGCGATGGCTTTCGCTCTTTCCGCGTTAACGTCGCAGATGGCTACCAGTTCAGTTGAAGGCAACTCATGGTAGACTCGGGCGTGGTTTTTTCCCCAGAAACCCGTACCAATTACTGCAACACCGATTTTCTTCATCTTTATCCCGTTCCTCTTCCTAACCCACGGTATATGAAGCCTTCTGCTTCCACTGCCTCGCGTTCGAGGACGCCTGCCAAGTCCACGATAACCGAAGGTGTCTTAGTCATCGCTTTAAGCTTCCTCAGGTTCAGGTGCTTAAACTGTTCTTCACCCGTGAGTATTACTATGCAGTCAACACCTTCCACAGCCTCATTTAAGCTGGTTTTTACAACCCCTAACTCTAACGCGTCGCCTTTTGAGGCGGGGTCATAAAGGCTGGCTTTAGCGCCTTTTTGCAACAGCAACTTGACAAAAGCCACTGCGGTTGTGCTCGGGTTAACCTCGCCTAAAACCGCGATTTTTGCTCTTCTCAACGTTTTGTTGCAGCTTCGAAGAGCATCATGCGTCAGGTTAACCGCGTGTTTAACCATTTCCTCGTTTATCTGCCTGGCTAAATTCGGCAGCCTAAGCTTAGCATTAAG
The DNA here is from genome assembly GCA_963722095.1 of Candidatus Bathyarchaeota archaeon. Taxonomy (GTDB): domain Archaea; phylum Thermoproteota; class Bathyarchaeia; order Bathyarchaeales; family Bathycorpusculaceae; genus Bathycorpusculum. Next base: position 887,563 of record CAVRJR010000001.1, read on the forward strand.
GTTCTCCGCGCTCTCAAGAAGCAGATACGCTTCATTCTTGTTCTCTTCGTCACTAACTGTCGGCCAAAAACTCGGGTCGTTGAACGCTGACAGTTTTAGAACTTTGAAGTAATCGATGTTTGCGTTTTCGCAGAAAACAGCCAATTCACACGCCAGAGCTTCGTTCACATCCTGCCTTGCCGCTGAAAAAAGCGTCGTTATCTCAGCTGTCTTAACATCGTCTATTTGCTTGACGTTCTTTGTTGCGGTCTTAACCAAGTTGAGAACGGCGTCCAAGCCTGTCTTTCCGACCACGGCAACCTTCAACTCCAACTCGGCGGCAGGCTCAGTAAACTGCTTGGCTTGTGCGTTATGGATTGGGATGTACGCCAACGTGAAGTCTTGACCCGCCTTTAATCCTGACGTGTTCTCCAGCGTTTCTTTCATTATTCCTTCAGTGAACCCTAAACCAGCGATTTCACCGTAAATAACCAAAACGCCAGGGTGCAGCGCCGCGCCAACTTGCTTCAGAGTGCTTAACACTTCTGAATAGTCAATTTTTTTCTTCTCGTCAACCTTTGCGGGAACAGTGACAATTACCATGTCGCTTCGAGAAACCGCTTTTTTCAGCTCGCTAGTAACGCTCAACTGCCCAGCGTTGATCAGGCTTTTCAGTTTGCCTTCAATTTCCGGCTGCCTAAAAGGTGTTTTTCCTTTGGCAAGTTTTTTTACTACGCTTGGGTCGGCATCAGAACAAGACACATTGAAACCGGCTTTTGCAAAGGCGTAAGCATAAAGAATCCCCTTCCGCCCGCATCCTACAACGCTGACCAAAAGCTTTGAACGCTTTTCGATCGTGTCAATCTCGTCTGGTTTTAAGTTTAGAATGTTGGGCATTCGCCGGTTTTCTCCAGGGCAACAAGGTTGCTAAAGGGTTTTCAGGGTTTTTTCAAGCCTTGAACTGTAGTCTTTAACTAGCTTTAATGCTTTTTCTTGGTTTTTCGCCTCAGCGTAAAGCCTAAAAACGGGTTCTGTTCCGCTTGGTCTGATGAGGATGGCGCTGCTGTCGCTGAACCAAATCTTAATTCCGTCAATTGTGCTTATGTTTTCGCCCTTCACTTGCTCAAGCATTTTCTGCAGAAGAACCTGTTTCTTTTCGTCTGGACACTCGACTTTTCCCTTCTCGATAAAGTACTGCGGTTGCTCAGCCACCAACGCGGAAAGTTTCATTCCTGTTTGAGCCATTGTATCCAGCAGCAGAGCGGTTGTCATCGCCCCGTCCCGCACGGCTTGGTGTGGACCATAAAAGATTCCGCCGTTTTCTTCTCCGCCCAGCTTTGCATGTAACTCTTTCATTTTCTGCGAAACCGTGACGCTTCCAACTTTAGTCCAGATCAACTCGCCTTTGTAGGCTTCGACAGTATCCTTAATCAAGGTTGAAGAGCTTACGGGAGTGACGATTTTTGCGCCCGGGTTCTTGGCAAGGAACTGTTTTATAACTACCGCGAAGGTTTTGTCTCCCATGTAAATTGTCCCGTTTTCATCAACGAAGATTGAGCGGTCAGCGTCGCCGTCAAAAGCTACACCCATGTCTGCACCGATGGCTTTCACAGTTTTAGATAAATCGGTGAGGTTCTCGGGTCTGGGCTCAGGCATTCTTCCTGGAAAGGTGCCGTCAATGTTCGCGTTGATGCTGGTGACTTTGCAGCCAAGCTCCCTAAGCAACTGCGGACCAGTTAAGCCTCCGACACTGTTAGCGGCGTCAACCACGACATGGAAGTGTTTTTGTGCAATTTTCTGTTGATTAACCTGTTTTTTTATGGCTTGCACGTACTCGTCGTTAATTCCAGGCAGATCCTGCACCGTGCCCAGTTTATCCCATTCTGCATAAACAATCTTGTTATCAAAGTAAATGTTCTCTATTTCGACTTCTTGCTCATGGGAAGTTTCGATCCCGTCGCTCCAAATGACTTTGATTCCGTTATATTCAGGCGGGTTATGCGAAGCTGTAATTATTACGCCGCCGTCCATCTTGTGGTTTTTGACCGCGAACTGAAGAGCAGGAGTAGGCGCCATCCCCGCGAAGAACACGTGGCATCCTGTAGAAGTTAAACCTGAAATCACAGCTTTGGAAAGCATGCTGCCGCTTGTTCTGGCGTCATATCCAAGAAGCAGGTTTTTTCTTCCGAAAAAGGTTCCAATGGCGCAGCCGACATTGATCGCCATTTCAGGCGTTAACTCAACGTTGACTAAACCGCGGATGCCGTTGGTTCCGAAAAGTTTTCTTTCACTCATAAATTTCACTTCATTTTTTAATTAATAGTTAACCTAGGGTTTTATAATGTTTTCAGCCACCTCTTTAGCTGGGCAAACCGAGGATGCACCTGAAAGATGCAGGTTGTCTTTAACTTTTGCGTGGTCGCCTACTATGCAGCCGCTGCTCAGTGTGACCTGTTTGCCGATGTGTGCTCCTTCCCCAATGATCGCGCCGTCAACTACGGTGAAATCGCCGATTGAAGCGTACGGGAAAACCACGGAGTTGCTTATCTGCACGTTTTTGCCGACTTTGACGTTTTTCCCAAGGATTGCGTAGGGGCCGATGACTGATTTTTCAGCTATCGTGACTCCCTTGTCGAGGGCTACGGGGTTCTTTAACTCGAAGTTTTTTGGGTTTGCTTGTTTTTGGGTTTTTGCGAAAGTGTCAAGTATCAGTTTGTTGGTTTGCAGGAACTCTTCCGGCTTGCCTATGTCGATCCATACGCCATTGATGAAGCTGCCGTAGAGTTTTCCTTCCTCTGCCAGTTTGGGAAAAACCTCGCGCTCCATCGAAACGGCTCTTCCAGAAGGAATGTAATCGAAGACTTCGGGACTTAGAACGTACACGCCTGCGTTTATGAGGTTGCTTGGCGCGTTGCCTTTCGGCGGCTTTTCAATGAACCTTTTTATGCGGTTATCACTGTCGATTTCGGCGACCCCGTACCTGGATGGTTCTTCGACTTTGCAGAGGGCGATTGTTGCGGAACCGCCAGCTTTCACGTGTGCATCGTAAAGTTTCCTGTAACTTAGGTCTGAAAAGATGTCTCCGTTCAAAACAATAAACGGTTCATCACGACCAAGGAGCTTTTCAGCTTTTTTTACGGGTCCAGCCGTTCCCAGAGGCATCCTGGGCGGATCCACGGAGAACCTGACCTTCAAACCATGCCTGCGCGGGCGCTGTTGCTTTATGTAAAACTGGGTTAAGGCGTTGACTCCTAAAACGGCTTCTTCACAGCCGTCTTTGGCGAGTTTCTCAAAAATCCACTCCAGCAGTGGCTTGTTAACTATCGGGAAAAGGGTTTTGGGTCTTGAGCAACTTAACGGGCGAAGTCTTGTTGCGAAGCCACCTGCCAAGATTAACGCTTTCAGTGAGAGTCACCTTTGTGTTAGTAGTGTATTGGCGTTTTTTAATATAAATCGTTATGGAACTTTTTATTCCCACTCGATGGTTGCCGGGGGCTTATGTGTGATGTCGTAGACGATGCGGGTGACCTGCGGAATCTCGTTTGAAATCCGCGTTGAAATCTTCTCCAGCACGGGATAGGGGATTTGGGCGAAGTTGGCGGTCATGGCTTCCTGGCTTTCCATTGCGCGGACTGCAACCACGTACCCGTAGGCTCTTGCGTCGCCCTTTACGCCTGTCGCTTTGGTGTCGGTTAACACGGCGAAGTACTGCCACAGGTTGTCAGCCAACCCGTTTTTCTCGATTTCTTGGCGGACGATGGCGTCAGCTTTCTTTGTTATGTCCACTTTTTCAGGCGTCAACTCGCCTATTATGCGAACTGCCAAGCCTGGTCCCGGGAACGGTTGGCGGTTGACGAGTTCCTTGGGTAACCCGAGCATTTTGGCGACTTTACGCACCTCGTCCTTGTAGAGGTCGCGGAGAGGCTCAACAATACTTTTGAATTTGATGTTCTTGGGGATTCCTGCTACGTTGTGATGGGTCTTTATCAAATCTGAGTTTTTTCGGCAGCCTGACTCGATTCTGTCAGGGTAAATCGTTCCTTGAATCAGGTATTGGGCACCTGATTTTTCAGCGTACTCCTCAAAAACCCTGATGAATTCTTCTCCGATTGCCCTGCGTTTCATCTCGGGGTCAACTACGCCTTTGAGTTTTTTCATGAAGCGGTCTTGCGCGTTCGCCATGACAAAGTTGATGGGCAACTTCTGGAACGTCTCGCAGATGGCTTCAGGTTCCCCTTCACGCATGAACCCGTGGTCAACAAAAACCGCTGTTAACTTGTCGCCGAGTGCCTGCGCCGCAAGTGCGGTGGCGACGCTTGAATCTATTCCTCCGCTTAACCCGATTATGGCTCTGTTGCCGCCGATTTCCGTTTTAATTTCAGCAACCATTTTTCCTATGAGGTCTTCCATCTTCCAGTTGGGTTGGCATTTGCATACTTTGAAGATAAAGTTGTGCAGCATTAGCGCGCCTTTTTGGGTGTGGATGACTTCTGGGTGCCACTGTAAACCGTAGATCGGCTTGTTCTTGTGCCTAAAAGCTGCAACCGGGCAGTTTTCGGTGTGCGCCAACTCTTCAAACTCGGAGGGCACCGAAAAAACCGTGTCGCCGTGGCTCATCCAAACCTTTTCTTTTTTGTTTAACCCTTCCAAGACGCCTACTGGCTTGTCGATGGTTACTTGTGCTGTTCCGTATTCTTTGCATGTTGCCGGCTCTACTTTGCCGTGGGTTAGCTGGGCTAAAAGCTGGTGCCCATAGCATAGGCCGAGAATGGGAAGATTCAAATCTAAAATGCGCGGGTCCGCTTTAGGCGCGTTTTTGTCGTAAACGCTTGACGGTCCGCCTGAAAGGATTAAGCCTTTGACGTTGAATTTTTCGTTCAGCGCCTTCACTTCTTCAGGTGTTATGTCGTATGCAACTATTTCTGAGTAGACACCGTTTTCCCTGATTCTTCTGCCTATAAGATGGCAGTATTGCCCCCCAAAGTCCAGAACCAAGATGGTGTCGTATTTTGCTTGCATTTTGGCGAGTCAAACTATTGGGGTTTAAGCTAGTAATTTAAGATTGCTATCTGTTTCCAATCAAAATCCACAGCGAAACATCATCCAAAAACAGTTTTCGCCCTTTATGATTCATTCATTGTTTGACGCGGGAAACTAAACTTTTATTAGCATAATCGTACGATAATTAAAATACTGTTTCGAAAACAGGGGTTTAATTGAAAAAACGTGCAGAAAGGTGTTATCATGGAACTAAATGAAACCGACCAAAAAATTCTAAAAAACCTTCTTGAAGATGCAAGGTTTTCAAGCAGGCAAATAGCAAAAAACGTAGGCGTATCAGTCGGGACTGTTCTTTCAAGAATCAAAAAGATGGAAGATGACGGCCTCATCAAAGGCTACTCCGTAATTATAGACCATGAAAAGCTGGGTTACCAGTTGACGGTGGTGACTGAAATTACCGTTTCCAAAGGCAAACTTGTGGAAACTGAGAATGAAATAGCTAAAATCTCCAACGTGTGCAGCGTCTACGACGTAACAGGCTTAACCGACGCCATCATCGTTGCAAAGTTCAAAAGCAGAGAAGACCTTGGGCACTTCACGAAGAAACTGCTTTCGCTTCCCTTCATCGAGCGAACAAACACGCATGTAGTTTTAGCCACGGTTAAAGAAAACTTCCGCCTGCTCTAATCCACCCAGTTTTTTGGGTTCTCTCTTTTCCCCAAATTCAGCAGACCATGAATATTAAACCTGTAATCCTGCAGTCAGCATCTGCTGCAAAGTAAAGCCTTTAAATGTCAAAGCGAATTCTATATTTCGCACCAGCCTCAAACAGGAAGAAAGCAAGCTTGCGGAGGTCGCCCAGCATGGCCAAAGGCGTAGGACTGAGGCTCCTATCCCGCAGGGGTTCGTGGGTTCAAATCCCACCCTCCGCACTATTTTGCCAATTAGAGTTAAATTCTTGCTTATTTGTGTAAATAAGGCTTAATAAACGCTGAAAAATCCAACAGTAACTCTCAGTTTATCGTGTAAAACGGCTTTTCGCTTAAATTGCACATGCCGGCGCGTTACATTCAAGAAGCTTGATTGCCAAGTCGAATGAGTTGTGTCCCGACAAGTATGTTCCATAATCCGTACAATAGTACTGTTGGAACGATAAGTCCGGACAACCCTGGGGCAAAAAGGACAAACGCAGCAATAATGCCTAAAGCATTGCTAATTATTCCAACTATGCCAACGATTTTTCTGAAAACGCCTTTGAGCATAACGATGGAAGCGATGAGAAACCCTAAGGACCCCACGAAGTAACTGTAGAATGTGGCAATTGGAATTGCTGCTAAAGGACCGTTCGCAGCCGCCAAATACGCAGCGCGTAGGGTTGCGTTAGTTGTTGCGTTGTAGCTCTGGGCAAGTGAAACCAAAGTCAGAGAATTGAATTCAGTGACTCCTAAATCCAAGAATACCCATAAGGCAACGATTCCCATTGCCACAAGTATACTGCTCTTGTTGATCCCTTTCAGAGCGAAGTACAAAGCGATCAAGGCAGGAATGACAAGAATATCTGTCAGCGAATACATCGAGTAGAACACGTTTGAAGCGAAAGGGTAACTCGCCAGAATATTGAAGTAACCTGTGCTTGTTGCTACGGGGGGTGTAGCAAAACCTGGAGACGGAACACCCGCGATATACCCCCAGAAGTTGGCGAACACATACCACAGACCGGTAATTATGAATGATATTCCTCCAATCTTGTACAATCCATTCCAGCTGTGATCTACAGATTCAGTAGAAGCTTTTCTAAACAAACAAGATACCAGCGAAAATTTGTTTTCTTACGTTCACAATATAAGCCTTTCGTTCAGCGCGCTGCCTTGCCTCGCGCGCGCTAAGCGGTTGGTTTGCTTTTGGCTTGCAAGATTTTTGCACTGATTACCCAAGCCACTATTGCAGTAACTATGAGCAGTACGTCGCCTATGAGGTATAACACTGTTGTCACGGAGCTGGTCCCGTTGTACACGTCGTAGACTATGTCGGCTAAGCCTTCGAAAAATAAGGCTAACCCCAGCAGAGCAAGAAAGTACCCAACCATTTTTGAAAATTTCTCCATCATCATGTTCTTTGACTCTCCCATTTAATCTCCCTCTGCATTAATAGTTGTTTTAGCTTAAAAAGCGCGGCGCGCTTTATCAATGGCTGTTTCCATAATAAGCGGCTTATTGATTTCAAATTCTGATGAACAATTCTCGAAGCCACCATCGAATGATAGCTTTAGGCAGAGGTTGCCGCTTGTGCGGGTGGCACAGATGCTGCGGCCTGCCGTGGCGACAGGGATAAGCCTTTCAAACGACACTAGCCCGTGGAATTGCTTTTAATTAATTTTACCGTGAAACTAAAGTTATCTTTGGGGTCGGTTAGGAAAACCCCGCCCGATGTCCCGTTAACGACGCGCCCGCCGTAATCTTGAAACGTGGAAACCTTAACGGTTAACCGACCCGACGCGCCCATGTAAAAGGCGTATATGCGGGCGGTCCCCGCCGCCTCTTCGTTGTCGGATTCTTGACGGTTGAAAAAATTTTCTTCGCGGTTTCCGACCTTACGGTCAAACGCGGTCCCGCCGTCCGTTATGTCATGCCCGTTAAGAGTCATAAACACGTTGGGAAAGCCGTTAAGCCATTTCTCAAAATTAGACGCCCATAAAATATCTTGCGGATAAAACGTATAACCATAAGTTCCGTAACCGTTTAAAAAGTCATGGGTCGCAACAATCACGTTAACGGTCGGGTTGCTTTCAATAAGGTTAGCCGCCCAACCTAAAACCGTTTGATTAGCGTTATACTCAATGTTAACGACCATAAACCGATAATCTCCATAGCTGAATTTTACAGCGGTTGATGTCCCGTTAAAAATTGAGCTAACCCAATACAGTTTACTTTCAAAATTTGTAACATCAAACGCGGGATATTCCCCGCCTAACCATGTCCCGTTAGGGTCGCCTAACCCTATATTCTGGGCTAGCGTGCTGTTTGGGTTTGTTTGGTCGTGGTTTCCCGCGTCCCAACAATACGGGACCCCCGCGTTATAGAGTTTTAACATTGCCGTGTTTGCGTTTCGCCATTCAAGGGGCGAATCGTGGACGTTTACAATGTCCCCCGTATGAATAACCATAGAAACATTTAGCGGGGCGCTTTCGTTAACAATCCATGATGTTAACTTATCAAATAGGGCGGGGTCCCATTCGCTTAAATACTGTGTGTCCGTGATTTGAATAACGCTAAAGTTTTCCCCTGTCGGCAAACCATAATGAGGGGAAAACGTAACCGTCGCCGCGACCGCGCTAAACGTTATAACGGCGGCTAAAATGTAAATTAGGGCACGGGTTTTCCGTGACAGACGCTTCAAAGTTCTGTTTCCCCGTTGTTACTCTAGCCCGTTTACTTATAACGGTTCTGTTTACGGAAATCGTCGCAGGACCTATTGAAACCGAAATTTCAAAAAGCGCCGCTATTGAAACTTTTAGAGCTGTCGTAAGAACAGAAAACGTTACGAAACAAAGAAAAAAAGGGAAGGTTTTTTTTATCTTGCAAGGTCAACCGTTACGCTGTAGGTCGCGGGGGTCGCGTATTATGGGAAGGCAAACCGCGCGCGCAAAATAAATGCAAAACATATTCTCTGAAGACCAGAAAAAAGATTAGTTTTTCGGGAGGCACCGCGCGCGCGTGTTTTCTATGGCGCTGCTGAATTGACTGACTACTATTATACAGGTTGGAGCAGTACACCGTTGCTAGAAACAATATTATGGGTAATAGTTGATATTGCCTTTATATTAACTGGCATAACACTTTGGGTAATAGCCACAAAAATTTTAACCGCAAAAAGTTAAAGGTGCTAAATGCTGCGGCAATCAATCGCGCGCCGCGCTTTGTCTTGACCCCAGCGTTAAGAAGCTTTTTAACGCATGAACCACTAGCAAGTCATAGCCTACTGAATTCGAGGGGAATGCAGGTTGAAGGACAAATGGCTAGTAGCATTGACATTAATCGTCATAGTTTGTTTTGCAGCTTTTTTTGCAATCTTGCAGTTTCAGCCGACTGCCAAAGCTGACAAGAAAACACTGTATCAAGTTGCAGCTTACAACACCTTTATTTTAGGCAACTACACGGGCTTCGTAAGCTTCAGTGAGTTGGCGAAGCACGGCAATTTTGGATTAGGAACACTTAATGGCTTAGGCGAAATGGTGGAGCTTAACGGTGTCTTCTATCAAATCGGCATCGACGGCAAACCTGTGAAGATAGACCCAAGCGAAACGACACCCTACGCAACAGTAACATTCTTCCAAGCAGACCAAACCCTGCAGGTCAGCAACCTCAACTATACGCAGTTGAAGGATAGCATAACCCAAGCCCTGCCCAACCAAGACTCAATTTACGCCATAAAAGTGTCAGGGTACTTTGACTATGCACAAACCCGATCTGAACCCAAGCAAACCCAGCCTTACCAAAACATCACAATTGCCCTCCAAAACCAAGTGCTGTTCAACCTGACCGATGTTTCAGGAACTGCTGTCGGCTTTTGGTTCCCAAGCAACATGAACGGCGTCAACCTCCCAGGATACCACTTCCACTTCATCAATGACGACTGCACTGCTGGCGGACACCTGCTGGACTGCATTACAGGCAACGTAACGGTACAGATAGACCAAATTAACAAGTACGAGCTAGTGTTGCCTAGCAGTTAGCACTTAGCGCGCGCTTAATGAAGGGGACTCAGACCGTTTCGGGGGTAAGTCTGGTCCAACCCAGCCCCACCTGAGAGGGAGCTTTGACTCTCACCGAGCATACTTGTATCATTTTTTGCCGGTAAAATAAGGCGGATGTCCCACTCCGCACCATAACTTCAGGCTTATTCTGCGCTTAATTTGGCAAACTATTTTCATTTATGATTTTTTGTGAGCGGTTAAAATTGAACACAAGTTCAGTTCGGAGTTTACCTCAGAAACGCGGAACAGAACTTTGGGCGTTTTGACAAACTGTTTAGACGAGGTAACTCGTTAGAGAACCGAATGGCAAGACCTTAAATAGTTATAACGCTGAAAGAGGAAACGGGGGTTGAGGCATACGATGCATATGGGCAAGTTACATGTAGTATTACTATTATTTTGCGTGATTTTTCTTTTCAGTCTAGTTTTGATTCCGTTTACGAATGCGGACTGGGTGATGTTCCGGTCGGATGCATCACACAGTGGTGTAGGAACAGGCACTTCAGTGCTTACTCCCACCCTGCTCTGGGCATTCCATGCCAGCAGTGTGGTTGATTCGTCTCCTGCTGTTGTCGGCGGCGTAGTCTACATAGGCTCCGAGGACGATTCTGTTTATGCTTTGGACGCTACAAGCGGCGCCCAACTCTGGAGTTATCCCACCGGCGGTCATGTTTCTTCGTCTCCTGCTGTTGTCGGCGGCGTGGTCTACGTTGGCTCAAATGACGGTTATGTTTATGCTTTGGACGCTACCAATAACGGCGCCCTACTCTGGCGTTACCACACTAGTAACATGGTTATTTCGTCTCCTGCTGTTGTAGGCGGCGTAGTCTACGTCGGCTCGTTTGACCATAACGTTTATGCTTTGGACGCTGCCACCGGCACCCAAATCTGGAGTCATCCCACCGGCGGCGCAGTTTATTCATCTCCTGCTGTTGTCGGCGGCGTAGTCTACATAGGCTCCGAGGACGATTCTGTTTATGCTTTGGACGCTACAAGCGGCGCCCAACTCTGGAGTTACCCCACCGGCGGCGCAGTTCTTTCGTCTCCTGCTGTTGTCGGCGGCGTAGTCTACATAGGCTCCTATGACCACTACGTTTATGCTTTGGACGCTGCCACCGGCGCCAAACTCTGGAATCACCCCACTAGTGACCGCGTTCTTTCGTCTCCTGCTGTTGTCGGCGGCGTAGTCTACATAGGCTCCTATGACGATTATGTTTATGCTTTGGACGCTACAAGCGGCACCCAAATCTGGCGTAACCACTTCGGCATCAACGGGGTTGAGTCGTCTCCTGCTGTTGTCGGCGGCGTAGTCTACATAGGCTTAGACGACTTCAATATTCATGCTTTGGACGCTGCCACCGGCGCCCCACTCTGGAGTTACCCCACCAGCAGCGATGTCACTTCGTCTCCTGCTGTTGCCAACGGCGTAGTCTACGTCGGCTCATGGGACAACAAACTCTATGCTATAGGTCAGAGTACTCCCGCTCTCACCGTGTCTATTTCGCCCACGTCGGCTACCTGGGATGTTGGTCAGTCTCAGACGTTTACGGCTACTCCCAGCGGCGGTTCAGGATCTTACTCGTCTTATCAGTGGTATGTGGATGGGCCGCTAGTTCAGACTGGGGTTGCAAACACGTTCAGTTATTCTCCAGTTTCCGCGGGTTCTCACTCGATTACTGTGACGGTTACTGACAGTTCAAGCACGACTTCGGCTCCATCCAATGCTGCAACGGTAACGGTGAATGCTTCGCCGACTGTAAGCATCGCGCCTGCTGGCCCGCTTACTATGGATGTTGATCAGGTTCAGCTGTTTACTGCTACTCCAAGCGGCGGTTCAGGTTCTCTGTCTTATCAGTGGTACCTAGATGATACCGGGGTTGGCATTGACAGTGCAAGCTATTCTTATACTGCTGCAGCGGGTCCGCATTGGGTCTATTGTACGGTGACTGATAGCGCTCCTACTCCGATTACTTCTCAATCCAATACTGCAACGGTTACGGTGAATTCTGCTTTGGTTGCTCCGACTGTTACTGCTTCTGCGGGCACGGTTGATCAGGGTCAAACCAGCAGCTTGACTTCGACTACTGTGTCTACGGGTACTTCGCCTTACACTTATCAGTGGACTCAGTTGGCTCCTGGCGCTTCTTCTTTTTCGCCGATTGGCGGTGCGACTTTAGTGAGCTATGACTTTCTCACGGACAGCTCTACGACTTTGGGTACTTGGAACTTTCATCTTCGAGTTACTGATAGCACTGGTGCCATCGTGTGGTCCAACATTGTGTCGGTTCAGGTGAGCTCTGCGCTTAGTGCTCCGACTGCTTCTGCCTCTAAGAGTGCGGTTGATCAGGGTCAAACTAGCGGCTTGACTTCTACGGCTGTTTCGACGGGTGCTTCGCCTTACCAGTATCTGTGGCTTCAGAAAGCTCCTGGTGCTAGTTCTTACTCCTCGATTAACAGTGCGACTTCATCTAGCTATTCTTTCGTTACTTCTGGTTCTACCACCACGGGGTCTTGGAGTTTTGAGCTTCAGGTCACTGATGCAGCTTCGGCAGTGGTTACTTCAAACTCTGTGGCGGTTACGGTGAATGTTGCTCCGACCGTTTCTGTCTCCCCTACGTCAGCTACTTTGAATGTTGGTCAGTCTCAGACGTTTACGGCTACTCCCAGTGGCGGTTCAGGAACTTACCCATCTTATCAGTGGTATGTGGGTGGGTCTGCTCAGAGTGGTCAGACTGCGTCAACGTTCAGTTATACTCCTGGTTCCGCGGGTTCTTACTCGATCACTGCAACTGTCACTGACAATTTAGCCGCGACTTCAGCTCAATCCAATACTGCAACGGTTACGGCTTCGGCACCTGCGACTTCAACTCCAACCCCGTCGGCTACGACTCAACCACTAACTGCTACAGCCACATCATCATCGGGAACATCAGTAACGGTTACAGCTGGAAACTCAGTGACCTGCACAACTACTGTTTCAGGTGGCACAGCGCCATACCATTACCAGTGGATCGTGTCGGAGTCCCCGAACAACACAATAAACGGCTTGCTTACCGGGCAAACGTCTGCTACACTGCACGTTTCAGAGACAGTTCCTGGCACCTACAAGTTCTATCTGCTAGTAACTGATGCAAGCGGGCAGGCTATACACTCTAACCAAGTAACTATGACAGTTACTCAGCCGTCCACAACGCCTTCGCCAACACCGACACCTACACTAACGCCAAAAGCCACCGCAACAGCATTTGCTTTAAGTGCGGTCGGCTGGTTCATCGTGATAATCGTTATCATCATAGTGTTGATCCTCATGATCCTTACATGGTACAGCCGCCGCAAGCTTACAGTGACAGTGCAAGACTCACAAACGCTATCGCCGATTTCTGGAGCAAATGTTTCAGCTAGTGGTCCGAAACCTTTGTCAGGCACTACTGCAAGCAATGGGCAAATCGTTTTTAGCAACGTGCAAGCAGGCGATTACTCAATCAAAGCCAGCGCCACAGGGTACGATTCGTCAATACCAGTATCCGTTTCAGTGACAAACAAAACGAACTACGTTATTAAGCTGAACTCAATTGCGCCTAAGACGCAAGAAACTCAAACAAAGTGAAAGCACATCCCCCATTCCCCTTTTTAATTGTTTTTGAAATCACTTTGCAAACTGTCAACGGTAGCATGTGACCCTTCATCTTATATTAAAGGTCACGATTAAGGTGAGGTCCCACCCTCCGCACCACCGATTCTAATAGCTGGTTTAGAAGATTTTAACGATGATTTAATTCTTTTAGTAGAACTTTGGCTTCAAGCGGCAACTGCGGCCTCTTTCTTCGGTCAACAGTTAAAAACACTGAACCTACAACAATTAACGCTGCCCCGAAAAACGTCACACTTAGTATGGGAACAAGCTTCAACTCAAGCCCTAAAGTAAAAGCAATCATTCCAACTCCGATAAGAATCATTACCGAGTTGCTTCTTGCCGCTGTCGAATGTAAAGCAAACTCCTTTTTTCCTTCATCCGTCACGTAATAGAAGCCTTGTTTTTCCTCTATCATGCCAGCGCTCAACAGGTAATTCCAGTCGTAATGGAAGTGGCCGTCTGACTTGTAGCCTAAGGCGGAAGAGATGCTTGATTTGACGCCTGGTTCAGCGCGGATTCTGCTGTTTGGGGCAGAATAGATGAAGTACAGTAGCTTTGTTCTTGGCGATTGAATATCAGCGCTTATTCCACGAGGCTTTGACACTTGCATCCACTACTCCGATTAACTACCGACGGCAAGATAAACGAAGCTCTGCAGCCCAATTTTCTTTCCATGATTTCACTATAATCTGCTGGTTTGCTTATGACTCTAACCCTTAGAGTAGATGCTCCAAGTGTTAGGGCAGGAAATCTAAATGTTAGGGCTATAGGCAACAGCCCACTTGTATGCTTTTCAGAAATCAAAAAAATTGGAGGAAAAAACAAAATGGGTACAAGTTTCGAATACAGCAAAACTCTATGCGGCGAAGGATCAATACTGCTTATACTTGGTTTGGTTCCTTACGTCGGCTGGGTATTGGGAATCATCGGTGTAATCCTGCTTCTCAGGGGAGTCAAAGAACTTGCAGTTTACTATCAGGACAACGAAATTTACCAGAATGCATTGACAGGCGTCAAATTCTACATAGTCGCTTTGGTAGCTGCGGCGGTAGCAATTGGAGGAATGGTGATCGGCATTGGAACCGCAACAGACTTCAAATTTAACTCAAACTTCACACTCACGGCAGGCTTCGGAATCGGATTAGCAGCTTTCCTAGGCGGGATAATCATTGCCTTCATATTCTACGTACTTGCAGCAATGCATCTTAAACAAACCTTCAACACGCTCGCGCAGAAAACAGGAGAACACTCGTTTGCAACAGCCTCATCGTTGCTTTGGTGGGGATCCATACTGACTATAATCGGCGTTGGCTTTATCCTGATATTCCTTGCCTGGATATTTGCAGTAGTCGGCTTCTTCGCCATGAAATCACCGCAACGGCAATCCGACGCTCCACAACAATACAGCTACAATGCACCGCCCAACACAGCCTCAACAACACCGCCAACTCAAACAGCACGATACTGTCAATATTGCGGCGCACAAATGAAGCCAGATGCAGCCTACTGCCCCAACTGCGGAAAACAACAATAATCTCAAAAGAATCCCCTCCTTTCAAGCCCAAAGCTTGATTGAGGAGAATTCTTCCACACAACCTTTTTTCTTTAGTTCTTTTAGTTGCCTATTAACCCGAGAATGCGCTTTACCGCGTTTGCATCATCCAAGCTGTATTTGACGTTTATGCTTGTCTTTTCAGCGTTGACTAATCCTGTCTTTTTGAGTTGATTCATCTGCCAAGTCAAAGCCTGTGAAGAAACCCCGAGGGTGCGTGCTACGTCCTTGTGGAGAGCTGAGCCATTTTGAGCCAAAATTGTCAGAATTTTGCCTGTGGTTTCGTGTCGCGCAAGCGAAATTAGCTGCATGTCTGAGTTTGAGAAAGCGTTGTTTTCGAAGAATCTTTTGTTTTGACCATCGGCATACCCTTTGATTAGGTGCACGTGTTCAAGTATGCTTAGATGGTATTGGACAACCCCCACGGATAAGCTTAGGCTATCGCATATTCCCCTGAAATGCACGCCTGGGTTGTTTTTGATAAAATTATATATTTCCAGTCTTGTCGGCTGGTCAAGCGGATGTGTGCCGTTGCTGTGTAAGCTTGCGCCAACCACAATGGGAACAGAGGCTGTCAGCGGCTTTAAGCTGTCGAGGTGTTGAAGTCCGCTAAAATAAACGGGGTTTTGAGGCGTGCAGGCTACTGCTGTAAATGAGACTGAAAGAGTCAGCATGACGAGCAGTACAGTTAAAGCGACTTTTCCGTTCAAACCGCATCTTGCAAAGATTCACTGTCCAACTATTTATCACATTCTGTAAACTACTGTACTAATGGTAAAACCTTGTACCAGAAAACCTTTCTTAAAGAACCCCCTTTGTCAGATGGTGTCAGGTGACAGCGAAATGGCGGAAACCCAAGTCCAGAAGAAAAAACGCAAGAAGCAACAGCTCTTAGCCTTAGAGCAGGTGCAGGAAGAAACCGCGATCCAAAACGCGATTGAAGTTACTGAGGCACTTGAAGAGTTGGAGAAGCAGGGGGTTCGTATTGATATTCAGGTTTGCCCTAAATGTAAGAGCCCCAGGGTTAGGAGAGCTAAAAGCATGGGCGGGGACACGTGAGGTCACCTAGGGATGCTGCCGCCGAGTTATGAGTGTCCCGACTGTGGCTGGCAAGAACGTGTGGTCTTGAAGGCTACGAACAAGCCGCTGAGCGTTCGGGATGTAGAGTTAATACGCGAAGCCATGGATGTTAAGGATGACGAGTCAAGGTAGTTATATGGCAAAGCATCTGCAAGGATGAAAGTTGATAAGGATAAATGAAATATATCCCTAGCCACTATTTTGGTAGCTGGAGACCGCTATGCCGCTACCTGTAAGATACCATTTCCGTCAACGTTTCAGTGTTCCCGCAAAGAAAGCCTTCGAATGGTGCACCAGCTTTGACCCGCAAGACCACGTTTTGATGGGTGACGTAGGCGTTGAGCGGCAGGTGACCAGCGTTGCCGAAGGCACCATAATTTTGAAAGACATTTTTCACAGGGCAACAGGCACAATAGAAAAGGAAAAACTCGTGCAACTTTACCCCGACCAGTTGTCATGGGTATCCACGCACCTGACGGGTCCGAACAAGTACAGCCAGTTTCTCTACAAAATTTCAGCCGACGGTAAAGAAGCTTCCACTCTGGATTTCACGGGTCTACACATGGATTACCAAGCGAAGACAGAGGCTGAATCGCTTTCCCAAAAACTATGCAAGGAAGACGCTGCTGCATGGAAGCTTTTAGCAAAAGCGATGGAAAAGGAGCTTAGAGAGAAAAAGTGAAACGGGTTTAGTCGTCTTTCACCTTAGTGATTAGATAGTTATCCGTTGACCGTTTGAGTGTTGCCGTAGCGACTATGCAAGTTAGAGTGTTGAACTGGGTTTACGCCTGATGGAACATGAACCACGATGTTGCCAAAAGTCGCAGAGCATGTTAAGTTAACTTTGAAATTCTGATTCAACGTAATGTCAATGTTGTTTGTGAAGGTCCAAGCGCTGATGCCTACGGTTCCGTTTTGGACTGAATAGCTATAGGTGCTGTTTGGCTCTTTTGGTTCACCTTCATCGCCGCCATATCGGGAGTAATATTCGACGCCTCCATTGCGGGCGACGGGACCATACTGCTGAAGGAACACGGTGTGGCTAACTTGCGAGTTGTTGCTTGCGAAGTAAATGTTGATGTCTCCGTCAACGCTACCTACAGCCAAATTTAAGGTAGAAATATTATTGGGAACTTGAGCGCTATTTATGTAATTGTTTTCGGTAGCAACATAACTTGTCGTGTAGGATCCAGCTAAAGCGCTGCCGAAAACTAATATCGAAATAAGAAGCGCGGCAAGCGCAACAGAAGTAACTGCAAAACGCCGTAAGCCTTTGAGCACTAAAACACCCATTACTAGAAAAGCTGCAGCTATACTGTACTCAAACACTATTCCAGACAAGACAATTAAATAACTTAAGAAAATTATGACTGCTGAAACGCAATAGGGCAAAAACTGCCCCATCCATGGAGAAGTATCGCTGATTTCTCTTTGCCTTCTGAGAACCAAACCAAAAACCGCTAAAACTATCAATAAGACAATTGCTAATGGCAAAATCCCTTGCACACTAAATAAGGTTACAGTGAACAACGCGGGGAAGCTGAAAATAGAATCGCCGACCCCGTTTAAGAAGACAAAGAGAACGCCTAAGGCAACGAATAGTACACCGAAGACTAATCTGGGTCTGACCACAAAATTGTACTTGTAGAAAAAATATGCAAACACAATTAGAGCGGTTGAGCTGGCAAAATAAATGAGGGACATTGTGTATTGCCGGGTGAATAGATTGGTGACTCCAAAGAAAACACCCAATACAGCAAAAACTATCATGGCTGCCAAGCGAGACCCATTGTTTTTCGGCGGCTGACGCCTCGGCTTCTCGGAAGTGTCCCCCGTGTATCTTTGGGGTAACGTCGGCTCTTTTGGAAGCCACCCTCGAATACGGTTTTCTAAACTTTTTTTGACGTTCATGTTTTCAACTCTGTGGACGACGTGGGTGCGCTTTGCCGCCGCCTCGTTATCCAGGCTCCCAGCGCTTGCCGGGCTGGAATGGCAACGCTAAGCGCCAAAAGCGCCAATGATCCCGCCAGCGCCGGAGTCGTGAATTGACCGAGAATCGGGTTGTACCCTCTTGTTGGCACCGTCTCGTTTGTTGCCCAAGAGTAGTCTATCGTGATGTCCATTTGGTCGGGCACGACGTAGTCGTAGTGCAGCTTGAAGTAGTACGTGCTGTTTTGTGGTGGGTGCCATGTTCTTGAAGCCCAGTTTGTAACGTTGTAAATGTAATAGTAGATTTCAGGGGTGGACGGCGCCGAGGCAGACTGGTTTGTTACTTGGACGCTGACGCCTGATACTTCAGTTTGATGGGAGTAGAGTCGAGCGACGATTATCTCGAAATCAACATAGTTGTTGGTCGTCAGGTTTTGGGCAACTTCGACGTCGGGAATAGACTGGTTTAAGATGAATGGGTTCTCAGGCACTATGCTCGCTTCATGTCCCACCGAAGTCAATTTGGCTTCGACATGATAAACCTGAGACATAGAGCAAACGAGCAAAACAATACCCGCCAGTGCGAACCAAACGCTCAGTTTTCTACGTAGGGCAGTTTTTCTTACACCCACTACTCTTCCACGGAGGGCAAAAAGCGCCGTGAAGATTGATATGTCCACCGCCGAAGTTATCCAGTAAGTCACCGAGTTCAAGAGGGTAAACGCAAAAAGAACATTTGCGGTCACGATTATAACGGCTGACGTTCCGAACAAGACTTTCAAGTAGTTCCAATCGAGCAGGTGCCAGCGGTTCAACCGATAGATACTCGCGACCCATTGTCCTGCTGCCACCGCGTATCCCACCACGATCAAAATCCAGCCAAAAGGAATCTGAACACCAAAATTATTGAACAACGTGAATTCCCAGGCAAACATCGCGGCCAAAAATTGACCCACCACGAAAGTGCTCGTGGACTCCCAAGGCGTAGGCGGGAGAACTGTTTTTACGGGTTTACTCTGTATGTGGAACGCCTTTTTCAATAAGGGCTCCTGAGGGAACCAGCCTCTGACTCGGTTTTTGAGGCTTTTTTTGGCGTTCATGTTTTCAACTCGGGGATAAGTTGGGTGAAAATCATGTGTGCCAATTTTGCGGGGTGTATGCTTTCCATGCTTTGGATGATTATGCCTCTTTCTTTGGCGATGTCGATTAGGTATTGTCTTGTTTGGTTTAGGAAGGCGGTGTCGGTGACTTCTTCGGGGTTGTCGTGCCAGTACCAGACTTTTAGGCCATGGGTGGTTGTGTAGGTGATGATGGCTTTGCGTTTTAGTGCTGGGTGGTAGCCGAGCAGTATGGCTTGTTTGGGGTAGAGTTTGGTGACTTGGAGGCTGTTTACTTGTGCGACTTCGAGGAGGGTACTTGACAATTTCGCCTCGGCGGTTAGGCGGGTTTGGTTGACGTATTGGCGGGTGGTCTTCAGCTTTTGGGCGATGTTTGAGACGCTGAGGCCTTTGCTGATTAGGGACCATATGAGTTTTTGACTTTCGCTGAGGGGTGAGGATAAGGAGCAGTTTAGGGGCATAACGCTCACTGTAAACAGTTATCTATTTACACATATTTAAGGTTTAACGCCTTCCCGCCTCACCCATCCCAGCTGCCAAAATGAACCTGGCTCTAAACCAAAAAAGCAGCCCGAAACAAGCCCTAAGCCTGGCAGCCTACCCGAGGAGGGGGTCTAGTATTTACATCAAAATTCCAAAGTAAATATGGGTTAAGCGACCGAGAGGGGGTCTTTTTTTTGTGAACAAAAATCAACCACAAAAATGGGTCAGGCAAATTGCCTACCGACGGAGGGAGGGTACCCCATCTTTACATTAAAAAACCAAGGTAACGATGGTTTTTACCTACATTTTGTCTGGCGCAATAACACCAATAAGCGTCAGCGCGTTGTGCATCACGATTTCTATGGCTTCCGTAAGCGTTAAGCGTGCGTCAATGAGCCCCTCTGAATCCGCCTTCAGCACGGGCAGGGCGTTGTAGAACGTGTTGAATTTGTCTGCCAACGCGTTCGCGTAGTCGGCAATCATGTTGGGTTTTAGGTATTCTGTGGCTTCGACGAAGGCGTCTGGGAATCCTGCGAGGTTCAGCACCAGTTCGCGTTCAAGCCTTTCCGAAAGCAGCTCGTAAGGTGGGTTCTCGGGTTCCCGCTGGGCTTTGCGTAGGATGCTGCAGGCTCTTGCATGGGTGTATTGCACGTATGGGGCGCTGTTGGTTTCAAAGTTGAGCACGCGTTCCCAAGTGAAGACCACAGGCTTCGAAGAGTCAACGTCGACAAGAGCGTAGCGTACGGCGCCTAACCCGACGAAATTGGCGATTTTACGTTTCTCCTCCTCAGACAGCATGGGCGAGCGCTTCGAAACCTCTTCGTAAGCCCGCTGGACCGCTTCGTCCAAAACCTCGTCGAAAGTGATGTAGTGCCCCCTGCGGCTGCTCATCTTGTAGCCAGGCAACGTGACCAAATTATAGGCGAAATGCACGAGGTTGTCAGCGTATTCGCCGTAGCCCAACGCGTACAACGCAATTTTAAGCTGAAGTTGCGCCAGTGACTGTTCCATGCCGATGACGTTGATGACTTTCTGCGCGTGCTTAAACTTCCACAGGGTGTAGGCTATGTCGCGGGTCGTGTACAATGTGGTGCCGTCAGCGCGTCCAAGCGTCAGGGGCGAAACCTCGTTGTTCTCGCTTAGCCCCAGCTTACCCTTTAAGTCGAGCACCTGCGTAACCTTTTCAGCGTCAAACTCAAGCACGCCTTTTTCGCTGTAAACAAACGGCGAAGTCTTCAGTTTCTGCATCACCTCACTGACTTGGCTGCTCCATACAAAGTTGCTTTCCCAATCCCAGCTGTCGTAGGTGACGCCTACGCGCTTCATGGTCTCTCGGAAGCCTTCAAGACATAAATCGCTGACTTCACGGATAAGCTGCTTAGCCTTAGGTTCGCCGTCTTCGTAGGCGCGGTTAAGCCTGTTGATTTCTTCCTCAGGGTTCTCATCCAACCCGATTTTGTCCGTCAAAACCTCAAACAGCACAGGGTGCTTCTCTTTGAGCTCCGCAGCAATCGACATCCACTCATCGATATCTTTGTTCACCTTCGCCAAATCATCCAAGGAATTGACGGCGGCGGCAAGGTCACGTGCCCTCTTCAAACGGTTAATTTCAACGAGGCAGCTGGTCACCGTGTAGATTCTGCCGACGAAAAGGTCTGGTTTCTCGGTGGGTTTGGGTCTGCCCAGCTTATCGTACCCGTAAGCGATGACAGAGGATTGGCGTCCCACGTCGTCGATGTAATAGTGTCGTGAGACCGTGTGTCCTCTGCACTCCAAAATACGCGCTAGGGCGTCGCCAAGCATCGGGTTCCTAGCCTGCCCAATATGGATCGGGTGAAGCGGGTTGACGCTGGTGTGCTCAACGATGATTTTGGATGGCTTAGAGGTTTTGACGAACCCGTAATCAAACTTGAGTTTTCTGATTGACTCCAGCGTGAGGGCTGAAAACTTGGCGAAGTTAACGTGAAAGTTGATGTAGCCAGCGCCCGCGCAAGAAACCTTCTCAATCAGGTTAAAGCTTGAGCTATCAATTGCGGCGGCAAGATGCTCAGCTACGGCAAGCGGCTTCTGATTCAGCTTCTTCGCCAGCTCAAAGCAAAGTGACGACGCCAACTGACCGTACTCGATGTTGGGCGTCTTGTTCAGTGTGATGTTTGGCATTTTTACTTCGGGCAGAGCCTTCTTAAGGGCGTTCGCTAACACGGTTTGACATTCACTGCGGAACTGTTCGAACGGGTTTTCAGCAATCATCAATCTTTTCTCCGTTTGATTCGGACGGCAAACTTGCTTCGTTATCTTTTAAAGTTAAATCGTCACTTATCTGTGTAATGGATGCAGGTAGCGATGAAAACCAAGATAGTATATTCTGAAAAATGTTTAGGCTACGGTGCGTGGCATGTCGAGGGACCGCAGAGAGTCAAGGTTGCATCTGAAATTTTGAAAGATAAAGGCTACGAGTTTTTGGAGCCTAACCCAGCATGTGAAGACGACTTGCTTGCTGTGCATGACGCCGACTACCTATGGAAGCTCAAGAAAGGCCTAGTGGAAGACGCGGATACCCCCGCGTACGCTAACATCTACGAGTACGCAAGGCTTTCAGTCGGCGGCGCAATCTTAGCCAGCCAAACCAACGGGTTCTCACTCACGCGTCCGCCAGGACACCACGTTGGAAGATACGGCGCTGCTTTAGGTGTTCACACGCGTGGATTCTGCTATCTCAATAACATCGCGATAGCCGTCGAAAAACTAGGCAAGAACACGTTGATTTTAGACATTGACGGGCACCATGGCAATGGAACCCAAGAGATTTTTCAAGACAACAAAAAAGTTACCTACCTTTCCCTTCATCAATCACCAAATTACCCGGGGACAGGCGATTCTACCGAGGGAAACTGCATCAACTTCGTTTTGTCGCCAGATGCTGGAGGACAACTCTACTTGAAGACGCTGGACAAAGCCCTATGCATGGTTGATTTCGACAAAATCGAGGCGGTCGCGGTTTCCTGCGGTTTTGACACGCACCTCGGGGATTTAGCGTCTTTAGGTTTGCTTGAGCAGGATTACTGGGAGATAGGCAAAAGAGTTGCAAACATGAAAAAACCTGCCTTTTTTGTTTTGGAAGGCGGCTACGTGGGCGAAAAAGTCGGTTTAGACATTGACAGTTTACTGAGGGGTTACGAAGAAAACAGGTAAGGAAAAAGATGGTTAAGGCTTCTGTTTTTGCCTTGCATCCATCGTCTTCTTGTTGAGCTTTTCAAGTGTGGCTGAAACTTTTTCGGATCGTTTCTCCGCCGTAGCTAAGAGCGGTTTCCAATCCTTGTTCCTCGCCAACGTGGCTATCTGTTCGCATTGCGCAGGCAGATTTGTCAGTGCGTCGTTGAAGCGTTTGTCTGCTGCCTCATCGGACTCCACGATTTCTAAGGCTTCTTCGGGGCATGCTTCCTTGCATTTTGGTTCGCCTTGGCATAGGTCGCACGCGATGGCTTTTCCCGTTTCTGGGTTAATTGTTATTCCGCCGTGTTCGCAGGCTTGAACGCACCAGTCGCAGCCTTTGCAGGCTTTATCGTCGATTATAAGTAAACCAGTGTCTTCTGCCTGCACGATTGCGTGTTCGGGGCATGCTTTAACGCATCGTGCGTCTTTGCAGCCTCGGCATGACAACGCGAAATTGAAGACAGGTGTCATGCGGACAACTCGGATCCTTGACCTCATCGGGTTCCAGATTGCCTCGCCCTTCTCTACAGTGCAAGCGTACTCGCATATTCCGCAGCCGATGCATTTGGATGGGTCAACGGAGATGAATTTTCTTTTCTGTTCTGTTTTAACAGACTGCATTTTGATGACCAAACCTTTTGGTGTTAGGTAGTTTGTGCATCATTTGCCTTTTAACCGTTACTTAAGAAAAGCATGCATTTGATGGAAAAAACGCTTTGCAAATGTTCGATTTGTTGTTGCTTGTTGGCTGATCCATCGTTACCTTGGTTTTTTGATGTAAAGATGGGGTACCTCCCCTGTCTTTTGAACCCATATTTACATTGGAAATTTGTTGTAAATAGTAGACCCCTCCTTCGGGTAGGCGTCTTGTGGTCAGGGCTTGTTTTGGGTTGCTTTTTTGGTTTAGGGCTTAAATCAAGCAAAATCAGATCTACTCTTCAAGAGTTTCCTATTTAAGTAGCCCCGAATGACGTTTGGTCAGCAGCAGCGGCTAAGATCCCTTTGAGATTTGGAGTCGTGCCGAGTGTCCTTTAGTTTGAGGCTGCTGCGGTTGACGATTTAAACGGGTTATCGGTTCTATGTGCATGGTCAACGGCTTTTCGGCATGACAAATTTCATATACAAGCCAAATAACATAGAACGCGGTGCACACTAATGAGCGATTCATACTTCAAAAAGAAACTTGAACCCATCAAGGTCAAACAGAAAAGCATTTCTCAGCTTCTTTCAGAAATGAGCCGAACAGCATACCAAGGACGCAAACTTGGCGAGGCAGTTGATATCTGGGAGAACATGCTTAAAGAAAAAGACTTAACCATCGCAATGGGTTTCGCGGGCTCGATGAGCACGGCGGGGCAATGGACAATTATTAACTGGCTTATGGAGAATCGTTTCATCGACGTGTTGGTTTCCACAGGCGCCAACGTTTCAGAAGACATTGTTGACGCTATGGGTTTGGGTTACTGGCAGGGAAGCCATATGGTTGACGACTCAGCCTTGCTTAAAGCTGATGTTAATAGGTACTACGACGTTTTCGGGAAAGAGACCGATTACCGAAAAATGGAAGAATTAGTCACTGACTTCGTTATGACCCTGAAAACAGACTACTACTACACTTCAGCTGAGTTTCTGTATCTGCTCGGCAAATATTTGGGCAAGAAAAAGATTCCAGCCATCTCTACCGTCGCAGCCGCAAACGGAGTTCCAATCTTCAGCCCCGCTATGGTTGACAGCGCCTACGGCGAAACATTCCTCATGGCTAAAAACCAAGGTCACAGCGTCCACATCGACTCCGTCCGCGAATTCGACGAGTTCATCAGTATAGGCACGAAAACCAAGGATGTCGGCGTCGTTTACATCGGCGGAGGCGTACCCAAAGACCTCACACAGCTCATCGCCATATCCGTTTCGCCACTCACGGAGGATCAAGGAGTCAAAGGCAGAAAAGGTGGCTTACGCAAAGGCCTACAAGAATACTACTACCCGCACAAATACGCCATACAAATAACAACAGACTCACAGCAGTGGGGTGGCTTAAGCGGCTGCACGCTGGAAGAAGCCATCAGCTGGGGTAAAATCAACAGCCAAGAAGGCAGCCGAGCTGTATGCTACTGCGACGCAACAATCGCACTGCCACTAATCGCGCACGCGCTATGCGAACGCATGCCCGAAAAGCGGAAAGGGCCAGATATGAGCTGGCTATTCAAAGGCGTCCAATAAACGCCCTCTTAACTTTAATTTTGTTTTCTTTTTGTTTAGTCTATCAATTAGTGCGCTTGTCATTATTGGCATTATTACTGTGGCGTCGCCTTCGATCATTATGCGTCTTGCTTTTTCGCTGATTTTTCCCCATGAAACGGCTTCGCGTGGTCGGGCGCCGCTTAAGCTGCCGTCCCATTCAACTGCGGTGCTGATGTAGACGACGTAGTCTAAGCCGTCTTTGAATTGGTTCCACCAAATTGTGTGGTGCTTGCTGATGCCTCCGCCGACGATGAGGGCGCCGCTTTTTTTAGCGTCGAAAACGATGTTGTTGAGGTCGCCTTCGTCTTTTAGCAGGTTGATTCTGAAGTCTTTATGGTCTTGGCTGAAGAACCATAGTTGGTAGCCTACTGAGCCGTCAGTTATGCCTGGCACGAAGACGGGGATGTTGTTTTTGGCTGCCCAATAAAGAATCGAGCTCTCGTTGCAGCAGCGCAACCCGATTTCCCGCGAAAGTTCGCTGGTTGAAAGTTCCCGTTTACCTTCCTTGTAGAGCTCTTCAAGGAGCGCTAAGATTTTCTTCTCTATTATTATTCCGTAGCTGTCGTTGGGGACAAGCACGTTTCCGAGACGGTTTAAGCCTTCCTGGTGAAGTTTGGAATCGTTCATTATGAAGCTGCCTTTGTAGTAGTCCCTCCAGCATCGGGCAACGTCGTGGTCCAGGGTGCCGCAGGTTGTTATGATTACGTCGACGAGTTTGCGTTTAACCAGTTCCCTGATGATGCCTCGGGTACCTGTGGCGACGATATCGGCGGGAAATGACAGGAATTTTACGCAGCCTTTGGTGTTAATCATGGATTCCATGATGCTGACGCCTGTTGCAAGTTTGCCAGCGGTGAAACCCCACGCCTTGTCCATTTGGCTGACAAGTTCGTCTACGGACATTCCTTGGGTGAGGTCGTAATCTTTCACTGGTTCTTTGTGCGGTACTTTGGGCATGAAATAAATCTCCAATGCACTGGATAAACGAAGCTTAAAATAAATACGTGTCGAACTTGACTTAACTATTCTGATAGGTAATTGATGATTCTTTTGTAGATGTCATGGTCTGATGAGTCTTCGTAGCCAGCGTAGATGCTTGGGTTATCGTTGACTTCGACCACGACGAATTCGCCGTTGACTTCTTTGATGTCTACGCCGTAGAGCCCCTTCCCGACAACGCTGCATGCTTTCAACGCCACTTCCCTAAGCACAGAAGGCATTTCCCGCTTATGGAGGCTTACTGTTCTGCCCCAAATCACTGTGGGTTTGCCTCGGAGTTTGGCGCCGTGCTTCCATTTACCCTTAGGAATCATGTATTTGCAAACGTAGAGTATATCGTTGTTTAGCACGCCGACTCTCCAGTCGAAGGCGGTAGGCGTAAACTTTTGGATAGCTAAAACATCCGATTTCCTGAAGAACCGTTTAGCAACATCCCGAAAGCTTGTTTCGCATGCGGCTTTCTCAACGTAACGCGAGAAACTCGTGTAAGGCGCCTTTATGACGACGGGTTTTCCGAGGGCGTCGAATATGTCGCTGATTTTTTTGTGGTGCAACTCCTCCTTGTTCAGAAACATCGTTGGTATGCGCGGGACGTTGTATTTTTCAAACAGGGCGTACTGATGGATCTTGTTGCCGCAGATGGTAATCGATTCGGGGTCGTCGATAACTTTTAGACCCAGTTCCCAAGCGGTTTTAGAAACCACGTAAGCCGTGTTCAACGGGTCAGTTGTTGCCCTGATGAAGACAGCGTCGTATTTTGGGACTTCAGAGATGTCTTCTCGGAAGAGAAAATGGAATTCGCTTCCCTGCTTTTCAGCGGCTAACTTGAAGTTTTGGAGTGCGCCTTCCTCACGAGGATCAGTAAAATTATATTTTTCAACAAAACACGCGATCTTAGACACCGAAGTGTTCACCTTGCTCAGAAATGAGCGAGACCTCTTTGGATATTATTTTCAAGTCTTGTTCGGAAAGCTCCTCTTTATCTACGGGTTGCAATCCACAAAGATAAGCTTTGTCAACAGTTTTTTGTATGTACAATTTGCAGATTGGTATGCCGAAGGTCTTGTAGACTTTTTCCGCGATTTTCTGCGTGCATGCGTCTTGGTTAACGGTTTTGCCGAAGTAAGCTTTGACAGCGGAGAGTTCCCCTCTGAGCGGTTGCGCACACACAGCGAATTTGTAGTTCATGCCTAAGCTTTTCATGGCGCGGTAAAGGGCGCTCCTGTTGGAGGCTTCCTTAAAGCCGCTGTAAATGAAGGGGTTAACTGCGAAAATAAGGACTGGGAAGCCGATTTCATTAATTATCTTTTTAACTGAGTCGGTGACCACAACTGGCAACGTTGGCACGCCTGCTTTGGCTGCTCTTAGAAGGAAAACCGGGGTTCTGCTTGAATCAATGATGTTTTCGCATGACGGAATCACGCGGCTACCTAAAACTTCAGCATGCATGGAAACGTAATAGCCCGTTTTGAGGTAACGGTACTCGTTGTTGATGTTGAGTGTGGGTTCTTTGATTGTGGAATCTAAAAACGTCGCAGGCTTCATTACTTGCAAATCAGTGGTTAGGTCGATGTTTGAGACGACCAACACGGTCATGGGACACCAGGGTTAATTGAAAGGCGTTATTCGTAGGGTTATATTTAAAATTAACTACCACTATATTCGCATTCTAAGATAACGCTAAACAGAAAGAGGCACAACCCCATGTACAAACCGCTTGAAGTCCTTGGACCAGAACATGAACTGGCGCTCGTAAACCGCGAACTGAAACCTTTGCCGATTTCCGACAAAATCATCAAGGACTACTGCGGAAAAACCATAAACTTCGTTGAGTTGCCCACTTTTACTTTTGGCAAAGAGCTGCAAATGCATGTGATGGAGTTGAAAGCTAACTCCCCCTTCAGGTCGCCAGTCGAATTTGAAGAGACGATGCAAAACGCGGTTTCAACGCTGAGCCAAATCGTTCAGAAACAGGGCGCTCTGCTTCTCGGGACAGGGATGCATCCCCTGCTTAAACTAGAAGAAACCGCTGTTTGGCCGCATTACCACAGAAAAATCTACAATGAATTCGCCCAAATCTTCAATCTCAACCAGCACGGTTGGCTTAACATCCAAAGTTTCCACCTGAATCTCCCCTACGAAAAAGAGCAGGACGGCGTTCAACTGCATAATTTGCTTGCCAACCTGTGCGCTTATCTTCCCGCAATAACCGCTTCCTCCCCAATCTACGAGGGCAAGGCAGGGGCAGACAGGGATAATCGGCTGCAGTTTTACAAGGTTAACCAGAAGGAAATTCCATCCATAACTGCCGACGTGGTTCCCGAGTACACTACCTCGTTTAGCAGGTACAAACATGACGTCATAGTGCGGTACTCGGAGGATCTAGCTCAAGCAGGCGCTGAAAAAACGATTCTTTGGCGCGAATGGATTAACTCAAGAGGCGTAATTTTCCGTTTTGACCGTTCAGCCCTTGAAGTACGAGTGATGGATGAGCAAGAATGCATCAAATCCGACGTCGCATTAAGCTGCTTCATCCGTGCGGCGCTCAGAGGGTTAGTCGCAACGAAAGCTGAGCTTTTGCCACATGACCTGCTGGTACGCGACTTCAACGCAGTCATCAAGGAAGGGTTAAACGCTAAAGTCTCGAACCCTAACGCCAAAACCGCAAGGCAAGTGTGCAAAACCTACCTTGACCTGGCACAAGAATATGCCGACGCAGACGAAAAAAAGTACCTTTGGCTTGTTCAGAAGCGGCTGGAAACAGGCAGCTTGTCTGAAGTCATATTGGACAGGGTTTTGCGTCGCGCTGAAAAAACAAGTTTCCATGAAGCAACCTTGGATATTTATTCAACACTTATTAAATGCCTATCCAATAATGAACCCTACTTCTAAAAAAGGCGAAAAAACCCTTGAATGAAGGCGACAACGGCGTAACCTATTCCTTTGATGTCTGCAGCCGCTGCAAAGAAGGCTGTTGCCAAGATGCAAAACCTCCGCTGAGCGAAAAACGGAAAAAAATCATAAAAGAATACTTGGCGAAACAGAAAATCAACATTGAAGAACCCTTTGCAAGGGCAGGCTACTCGTTCCCCGCGGTTGATGGGCATCTTTTCTGCTGTTTCTTAAACAGGAAAACAGGTAAATGCTTGGTGCACCCAGTTAAGCCTGAAACATGTGTCTCAGGTCCAATCACGTTTGACGTTAATTTTTATACGAAGAAAATCGAGTGGTTTCTGAAAAAGGGCGAAATTTGCGCTTACGCCACAGTGTTGTTCGCTGATAAAGAGGCTTTCAAGAAGCATTTCGAAGTAGCCAAGCAACAGCTAACTCAATTAATCGGCGAGCTTGACCCAGAAGAGATTAGGGCTATCGTGAAAATCGACGAGCCTCAGACGTTCAAAATTGGGGAAGGCAAGCTGCCTAAGGGGACGTTAAAGAAACTCAAGCTGGAATAAGCTTTTTTTGAATTGATCTCTTACGCGTTTTCATCGCTTAAATCAACGCGGCGGCAACTCTGGCTCCAAGCGCTTTGTCTTAAAAAACGGTTAGCGGCTGTTTGCTGGCTTGCCTTTAGGAGCCGCTCTAAATCTCTTTCAGAGTCGATATCCAACATGACGTTTGAAGAGACGTAGATTTTGACCTGAACCTGTTTAGCTAACGCTTTGTCCACGTGTTTTTTGAAGCTGTCATGTCCAAAGCTAAGTGAAACAATCCCAGGCGGCGTCTGCAGCAGCGCGTTGGTTCCGCCGTTTCTCGATGGAGAAATAACCACCGAATTTTTTAGCGCCATCTTCAAGAGTTTGTTCACGTCTTTCGACGTTATAAGCGGAACATCTGCAGGCAAGACCAAAACCTGTTCTGCCCTGTTTCGAACGCACCATTTTGTCGCTTGATTGAGTGCTCGGTTTAAGCCTCCCTGTGTCTCCTTGAGAAAAGTCATGCCGAAATTCTTTACTAATCCTTCGACAGCGGTGTCGGAGCTTACTACAACTGTCTTGTTGACCTTCGAAGACTGCAGAGCATTTAAAACATCTTCAAGCATAGCTAACGTGAAAAGAGGGCGTTCCCTCAGGGTGAAAAAGTTAGAGAGCCTCGTCTTAGATTTAAGCAGACTTTTTACGGGCACCACAGCGAAAGTAGACATATCCAACCAGCTTTCAAGGATTCAAACGGAGTTTCTGAATTATTTGGCGCGTAACAGTTTTAAAATTATGCCTTTTAACTCGCTTGACGTGTTACCTTGAAGCGTCAATTAAACAGTGAAGATTCGTTTATGCTTCAAAATCCAGCAAGCCCGCATCCTTC
Organism: Candidatus Bathyarchaeota archaeon; assembly: GCA_963722095.1. Lineage (GTDB taxonomy): Archaea > Thermoproteota > Bathyarchaeia > Bathyarchaeales > Bathycorpusculaceae > Bathycorpusculum. Next base: position 917,850 of record CAVRJR010000001.1, read on the forward strand.
AGCTTTAAGGCTAAAACAAGGTTGCCGCTAAGATGGATTTTCCCGCCGAAAAAAGCCTGCGCCGCTCTTAACTTCCCGTTTACCAGATCCATAAAATCGGTGTCGGCGACTGTCAGCGTCAAAGTAGGCGAGGGATGGGTTCCTTCAGTGACTTTTAACGTTTGGTTCTTCAGTGTAAGTGTCCAGTTGCCCCCGTTTGGTCCCGTCAAATTCAGTTGGGCGGTTACGTCAAAATCCGCTGCCTTCTCAGGCTTGAATTTGCTCGGCAGTATTTCCTCCAAGTATTGCTTAGGCATTATTGGTTCCATCATGTTCAAACTCGTTTTTGGTTTACCTGAATAGGTCTTTTTCTTTAGGTCTTGTAAGTTCAACCGCGGATGTGTTTTCTGCGGTTTGGTAATTGTAACCGCGGATGATAGCGGCTGGAATCCCCTCGTTAGCCTGGCCAATCACCAGCTCCGCCGCCGAAGATAACTCGTCAGCTATGGCCGTCTGTTTTATTCTAAGCACATACCCGAACAGGTCTTTTTCGCCCCGTCTATCTCTAATCGGCTTGATTCCCGCCACCCCTACAGCCACGTTTATTTCCCCCATACGGAACGGTCTTCCATGAGTGTCGGAAACGATTACCGCCACGTCGGCGCCTGTTAACCGTTTTATTTCTTTCCTGATGTTCTGTGCTGAAACGTTGGGTTTTTTCGGCAGCGGCACAACATTTCTGTCGCCTGAAACATTTGACCTGTTGACTCCAGCGTTAGCGCAGATTATGCCGTTTTTGGTTTCTGTTATTATGCTGTTTTTGTTTAATCTGACGATTTCTTTGGTTTCTTGAAGGATAACCTCGACCAAAGCGGGGTCTTTGCCTGTTTGCAACGCTATGTCCTTAGCTTGCTGCGAGGGAACTACATTGTCAAGGTTAACTACGTTTCCTTCAGCTTTGGAAACGACCACGTGGGTTACCACAATAACGTCTTTTTCCTGTATGGGCGTTTTCTGCTTTTCTGCTGCTTGAACAATCAGCTGCCCCAGATTATCTCCCTTTTTTATCAATGGAAGATTTTCAACGGCGATTACTTTCACTGGGTTCATGCAGTCTTCCTTCTATCTTTAAAGGCTAATACAACAAGAACTAACGCTTTAAAAGGTTATCTTGCTTAGCCGCATGAACTTTTGAAAAACATTTCCGCAACAAAAAAAATAATAAAAGGAAAAAGAAGCTTGGGTTTAGCTTCTGAACTTCTGCAGTTTTTGTAGCATCAGTTTGTCGCCTTCAGCGTCACCTGCGCATGTTGCGATGATGCCGTCAACTAATCCGACAAGTTTTGATGCTTTTTCTTCAACTGTTTCCATGGTTGCTGCGGTTGGCCACCCGATCATTTTTACGGTTTCTACGTTTTTGGCGGTTCCCACTAGGAAGTATGCGAAGAGTGGCTTGTTGAGTTTTTTGCATTCAGCTGATACCGCTTTGAGTGCCTCGAATGAGTCGTCGGTTAACCTCATGAAATACACGAAGTCCCATGGCTCACGTACCCGTTGAAGAGTTTCTTCTATGGAGCGTCTTGCGGTTAGTAAGCAACCGAGTTTTAGGTTTTTGGTTTTGACTTGGTTGCGTATGAAGTCTCTTGCTTCTTCAGACGATGGCAGCATCGTTATGGGTTGACCAAACTTGGGGTTGTCTCCCATGGTGACTGCTAAGCCGTCTAACCCAACGACGTCTGATGCTAAAGCTAAGCCTCCTACTTCAACTGGGCCTTTATACTTTAGAATGAAGATTGGGCAGACGTATTTTTCTGGGTACTTGTATTTGAGTAAGCAGCTTACTACTACGCCGCTTGGAGCTGGATAACCAGCTGCGCCGTCAGTTACGTTCCATCCGTCAACTAGATCTTTGAGTTCATCTGCAAGCTTTAAGAATTTACGTGTTGGCACAAATTCATTTAGTATTTTCATGGAGATTTCATCTCGAGCTAATGGCTAAATGGGTTAAGACTAAAAAATCTTTTGCATCTGCGTGCCTTGTCTCTTATTTGTATAGCGGGTTTCGCGGGTTGTTCTTTCGGCGTGATTTCTAAGTTGAGACTTCCACGTGGGAAAAAGTTGAGACTTTTTTTGGGTTGGTTTCTGTGTTCTTTTTTTGGTTTGGGGCTTGAGCCGCTTGCAGGTCTGGTCGTGTCTGGTCGTATTCTATGTTGACGGATGGGCGGTGCGTCGTGTGGCATGTTGCGGGATGGGCATTGCGACTTTTGCTACGGGCGGACGGCGGCTTTACGAACGTCTCTTAAACTTCTTTAGCAAGAATGCAACCATGCAAAGACATACTACTATTACCGCTGCAATGGCGATTAGGCCAAAATTGGGCAGACTGACGCTGTGAATAGGCGAGTTAACTGTGATTGCTATTGCAGTCGAATTTACGTTTGTTCCGACGGCATCTGTAACTTGAAGAATGAAGCTCCAGTCGCCTGTAGCTGTGGAAGTTGAGGTTGCAAAGTCGTAGTTTGGCGAAGTTGCATTTTCTATGAGCGCGTAAATGGAGCCTCTGGGAGCCTTAGCGAACCACTGGTACGAATAGGGTGAAGCGCCCGTTGTCACATTGGAGGTCAAATTTGAAGTCTGACCCCGACTTACGGAATCGGCAGAGGCAAAGACTGATGGAGGAGTCAAATTTTGCGAATCTGATATAACTGTGACAGTGTCTGTAGAAAATGGAACAGGGTAAAACCTGCTGTATCCATTAGCTACAAAAATTTCGCCTTTGCCAGAATCATAAGCCACGCCGCAAGGGAATTCCACATGCACGCTTGCAATCACCGTATTGTTGTTATCGGATACGATTGATGTCGTGTTGCTGCCCGCATCAGCTACAAAGATTTCTCCTTTAGCGGAATCATAGGCCAAGCCATATGGAGCGTCAGAAGGTATCGTTGCAATCTCATCGTAGGTGCTATCCGATACGACGGCTACTTCGGAAAAAAGTGTAACAAAAATTTCTGCTTTGCTTGGGTCATAAGCCATTGTGGAAGCAAACGCAGAGCCGTTCGGTATATTCACGATTGCAATCACTGCATTAGTGTTATCCGATATGACTGATACGGAGTAGCTGCCGTTGTTGACCCAGATTTCCCCCCTGCCTGAATCATAAACTAAGTCAGTAGGCTCAAAGCCCACCGGTATGCTGGCGACCACTGTATTTGTGCTGTCTGAAATTACCCAGACATCATTCGTGTCATAGTGGCTTACGAATACTTCTCCTTTAGCCGAATCGTAAGCCATGTTCCATATAGCCCCCGATATAGTCGCCACCACAGAGTTATTAGTATCCGATATGACTTGAACAGTGGGAGGGCCTTCGACGCCGCCTAGATCGGATTCGAATATTTCTCCTTTGCTGGAATCATAAGCCATTCCAGCTGGGTATTCTCCAACGGGTATGGTTGCCACCACAGAATTATTTCTGTCTGATATGACCGAAATTGTGTCAGCGCCATGGTTTTGGACGAATATTTCCCCTTTTCCAGAATCATAAACTAGGCTTTCAGGTTGGTCACCCACGGTTACGGTGCCTATCACTCCAACAGCATGAACCCTGTCGGCTGCTGACAAAGCCAAAATTGCCGTGAGAAGAATTAGGATGGTGCAAATTGGCTTTAATTTCATCACTTGTTTGTTCCCGCTTAGGCTTTTCTTTTCAGCCGATTCAGGTTCCTTTAACCCATTCATTTCTGTTCTCATTTAAAGTTATTCGTCAAGTTTCCTTGACTAACCTTTCGTGCCCGTTAGTCAAAAATTGTTGACTTGCAACAGGGATTGGCTGGTTTCTCTGTCCTGTCTTCAATCGGAGCCAAAAATCTAAAGGTTCTCAGTTCCAAAGCTGGCGGGTCACCTTAAGGGTTGCTGCTTCTGGCTTAAAGGCGTGGAATTGTTGATGCGTGTTCTTCTGCTACTACGGCTTCGGCTGGGCTGGCGGGGCTTTGGGAACCTGTGCGTCATGTTTCTTCTTGGTCAGCTTAAGCAGCAGCCCCTTAGAGAAGGAGCCTTCTTCAATCGGTTTAGAATCCAAATACCCTGCTTTCACCGCGTTGTCAAAGAGTTCTTCGCCTTTTTCCGTGCGGATAATCGTGAACGTCCAGCCGTCCAATCCCAACCCGCCTACCGAGACGTCTGCGAGCTCGTTGCTGAAGTCTTCGCATACGCTGCAGCTTGCTCTAACGTACTGTTTGATGTCGGCGAGCGGGATGGCTGTGGTTCCGGCGGGGGTGGTTACCAGCATTTTTCCTTTGATGTTCATTTTTGTTATGTCGGCAAGGTTGATGCCGAGTTTGCCTTTGATGTGGCTCTCCATGAGTCCCTTGTAGTCAAAGCATTCTGAGCACATGAGCCCGACGAGGTACTTGACTGGAGCACTCATCTTCTTCACGTTGTTCATCTGCATCTTTCGGACTGCTTGAACCTGGCAGGGTGTGCCTACAAGGGCAACCTGAGTTTTCTTCTGCTTAATAACCTCAGGCAAAGCCAAAAGCGCCGAAGAACAGGTGTATTTCGTTCCTGCTGACTCCACAATTTTCTCAGGAGTCGTCGCGAGAATCGGCACGGGTAGGAACGGTTTTTCTTGGCTTTTCCCAGAGACCACGGCGCCGTCGATTAACCCGCTTTTCAAGGCGGCAACCAGCATCGCCGTGGCGGCTCCCCCGTCTTGGCGAACCGTCAGGATGTCGTTTGGTTTTGCTTGGGCAGCTACTATTCGGCGGTACACCCCGAATTCTTCCTGGGGATTTCTGATTTTGCCAAAAGTGAATTCTTCCGCTTTAGCCATCGACCAGTTGTATCTTGGGCAGGCTTGGGCGCAGATGCCGCAGACTTTGCATTCTTTAACCATGTTGGGTTTTCCCTTGGCGAGTTCAAGTGTGCCAAACGGGCATACGACCACGCATGTTCCGCAGCTTGCGCATTTTCCTGTTTCAACAACTTCAGTTAAAAGAGTATTTTCAAAACCGTTCTTTTTGGCGCTCATGCAGCAAGCATATGAAAGTGTTTCTATTTAAATTTTAAACAAGAAACCCTTTTCAGAAATCTTAAGTGCAGATTCATAGAAGTTTTGTTTTCCGCTCGTTTATTTCGTGGTGAAGTTCGGTAACAGATGCGTTTTCAGTTCGTCATTCACCAATAGGACGAAAACGAAAAACCAGCCTAAAGCGATGGCCACGAAAAGTGGGGGTATCGGTGCTAAGCCTGGGATTCCAATTATGGAGATTAACGATGAAATGATTATGTCTGCAGCTATCGCGATTAGGAGGGGGCGGCTGGGTTTTGACTTCCAGAAATGGCTTCTTTCGCGGACAACAAATATGGTGAATAATCCGCCGAAAAGCAACATGTCAAACGAGAAAGTGCTTAGGGCAGCCGAGTTGGACAATCCCAGATAGTTGAGACCTAAGTATAGCAGCCCCAGCGACTCAATCACCGTTGCGACACCCAGCACCGTGGCTCCCTTGACAAGGGGCGCGATGTTCCAACTCTCGGGTTTTTCGGACGGCGTAACGTTGTCGGTTGAGAGTGATATGGTGACGAAGTCAACTAGGAAAAGCAGCAAAACCACCTGAAAAGCGCCTACAACAAACAACCCCGTAAGCAGAAAAGCCACGATGACAAACAGGATTACCTGGAAGGTTTTGACGATTTTATTGAATATCCATGTTAAAATCCGCTGGTAGATCATTCTGCCTGTCTGAATCAAATCTACAACGTTGGATAACCCCTCCTCCGTTAGCACAACACTGGCTGAACCTTTCGCCACATCCGTCGCGTTGCTAACGGCTATCCCGACTTCAGCCTGCTTGAGCGCAGCTGCATCGTTTATGCCGTCCCCAGTCATCCCAACAACGTGCTCTTCAACCTGCAAGCCTTTAACGATGCGGTATTTGCCCTCAGGATAAATTTCGGCGAAGCCATCAGTTTGATCGACGATTTCAGCGGCGACGACGGCGTTTTCCGCGTTTTTTTCGACGTCTGCCATCCGCGTTATCTTTTCTCCGAGACCTACCTCTTGAGCAATTTGCTTGGCAATCGGCTGCGAATCGCCAGTCAGCATCTTCACCGCTATTCCCAGCGACCGAAGTTTCGCTATCAGCTTTGCAGATTCAGGTCTCGGCTTGTCGTAAAGCGCCACCAACCCGACTAAGTGCATCTTTGATGATTCTTTGCCTGCTGCAACGGCTATGACTCGGTAGCCTTTGTCCGCCAACGCATCCATTTTTTTGTTGACTTCTGCGAGCTCTTCTTTTGTGAGTTGACAAACTTCTGAAACTGCCAAGACGGCGCCCTTAGTGACCCTTAATGTTTGATTTTGCTTCTCAACAATCGCCTCAGTTCTCCGTGTTGACGGGTCAAAGGGGACGAATTTTTTCTGTGTGTATTCGTCAAGTTTTATTTTTTTGTCTTCCACGGCGGCAAAGAACGCTAAGTCTATTGGGTCTTGGTTTGCCCTTTGCGATGCTAATGCGCCGAAGATGAGGGTGTCGTCTTTCTTGTAATTGCCCATTTCAATAGTGTCGGCTACGGTCAGCTTGTTTTCTGTAATGGTTCCCGTTTTGTCAACGCAAAGTACGTCCATGAGGGCGGCGTCTTCGGAGGCGCTGAGTCTGGTGACGAGCACGCCTTTTCTTGCAAGCTCGTAGGCGCCAAGCGCCATGGTAATAGTGAACATCGTGGGCAACGCAACGGGTATTGCAGCCACAAGCAGGACCAAAGCTAAGGACAGCACGTCTAGCAGGTTCAGTCCGCGTGCCCAGGAGACTGCGGTGGCGACAAGAAGCAGGGAAACCACCATGACGATAAGCCACTTCATGAGGTTCGAGATGACGCCTTCCATGTGCAGCTTCGGCTTAGCCAACTGAACAAGTTGAATCGTCTTCCCAAACATCGTATGGGTCCCAGTCGCAGTGATAACCCCTGTGACTTCGCCTTTCTTGACAAGCGACCCAGAGTAAACGAGGTCACCAGTCTCCTTCTCGATGGGAAGAGACTCACCCGTTATGGCTGATTGGTCCACCGTTGCTTCGGAATCAAGGATTTTAAAGTCAGCGGGCACGAAATCGCCCGACCTGACCCTGACAACGTCACCCGGCACAATATCCGCGGCGTTTACGGTCTGCCAGACGCCATCCCTTAGCACTCTTGCCTGCAACTGGAGCTTCTGTTTAAGCGCTTTTACCGCTCGGGTTGCCTGCCGCTCTTGGATAAACCCCAAAACGGCGTTAACAAGCAGCAAGGCGGCGATTATGTAGACGTCTAAATATTTCCCTAAAACAGCGGAGAGCACGATCGCCACTTCAAGCATCCAAGCCGCTAAACCCCAGAACTTCCTTGCAAAAGCTAAGATGGAGCTTGGCTGCTTCTCCGCAACCTCGTTGCGCCCAAACAACTTCTGTTTTTCTTCAACTTCAGACGAATTCAAACCCTTCGCATCGTTTAAGCTGGATGCATCATTCGTATGAACTTTTAAATTTCCATCAGTTGACGTATTGGGCAATTTTTTGACCTGAAGAATTTAGTTGTCTTATTATTATATCGAAATATAAACATGCATGCCTGATTCATTGGGTTCTGACGGCAACAAAAATAAGCGTTGACTGCGGCGTTAATTTGGTTTTCAACATGCAATGTGAACGTTGCGGGTTAGCTCTCAAAGAGGACGAAGCGTATAACCTTCATGGAAAGGTTCTGTGTGAAGACTGCTGCATGTACGAAACAAATCCTCCTAAGGCTTGCGATCCATTGGCGGTGGCTTCTGCCACGTCGATACGTAAAGAACTGGGACAGTTGGGAACCGCTGGTTTGACCGAGCTGCAAAAGCAAATTTACAGCGTAATTGAGCAAAAGAAGCAAATTACCAAAGAAGAGCTTTTAAAAATCGTCGGCATTAAAGCGGAAGAGCTGGAAAGCCAATTTGCTATTCTCCGCCACTGTGAGCTAGTCCGAGCCTTCAAAGAAGGAGACAAGGTTTACCTGACTAAATGGTAACCTTCTCTTAGGCTCTCAACACGGCGTTCATGATTTCCCATTAAAGTGTGCCTTTGTACTTGTTGGTTGCTGGGCAGCCGACGCATTTGTGAAGTTTATATCGGATGCATGGGTCGCAGTCTACGCTGCAGGGGGCGACCGCGGTTCCTTTGTGTGCCAAGTTTTCTCTTACTTGCAGGTAAGGTGCAAAGTAAGTGTCGCTTATGGGGTAAAATTCCGAGCGTCGTATGCCTGGACCGCTACGCATTGAGCATTTCTCCATCGATATGCTTTCCAGTGTTTCCCGATTTTCCGCAAGGACTAACGCGATTAGGTTGAAGCCGCCTACGGTTTTGAAGATTTGGATTACCCGGGGGCAATCTTTGAACCTGTCCAGCAGGTTTTGCATGGCTCCCGCGTTTTCCATTTCCAGCATCACGATGGCTGGATGCAGCCCGAGCTCGGTTGGGTTTAGGAGCGCTGATACTTTGATAGTGTCGTTTTTTACGAGTTTTTCGAGTCTTTTTTTGGTTCCCATGCTTGTGTACCCAATTTTTTGGGCTATCTCCTTGAGTGTTGTTCTTCCGTCTGTTTGCAGTTGGGTTATTATTTTTCTGTCGGTTTCGTCCATTTTTGCTCACGAGTTTATTTTATAAACGATAACTATTAATGTGATTTATGAAATAAACTCTTTGGTTATAGACAAACATACTGAGGTAAAAAAGATGCCTAACAGAGTTATAATTCCAGTAGAAGACAAATCGGGTTTAGACGCCAAAGTTGCAGAGCACTTCGGAAGAGCACCCTACTATGCAGTAATAGACCTCGACGAAAAAGGAAAAACACTAACCGTTAAAACAGAGCCTAACACAAACGAACACATGGGCGGCACAGGTCACCCACACGACAGCCTACTTACCTTAAAGCCAAACTTTATCGTTGCCCGTGGTATGGGTCCGGGAGGCTTGCAGAGTTTTCAGGGCGCAGGCGTAGCTGTGCTCAAAGCAGTTGATGACACCGTAAAAGCAACCCTTGCTTCTTTCAGAGAAGGCAAACTCACCGAGCTTACAGGCGGATGCGAACACGCACATCATCACGAGCACTTTTAGTCAATTTAGATGAAGAAAATAGGAAGAGGTGAAAAAATGCCAAAAATAAAGGCAAAGGCAACTTGGGTCGAAAACGTGCGTTCTATAGTGGACAATCAAAGAACTCACAATGTAGTCTGCGATATGTCAACAGCTGCAGGCGGAACAGATTGCGGGCCAACAGCGCTGGAGCTATCTATGATGGCTTTAGCTGACTGCGGAGTCACAATCTTCGCTGACGTCTGCAAAAAAAGCAATATTCAGCTTAAGAAAGCCGAAGTGACCGTTGAAGCCGATAAATCCCCTGACTCGCCTATGGTGACCGCTGTTGCAATGAAAGTTAACGTCGTTTCAAGCGCCCGAAAAGAACTCGTGGACGCGGCGTGGAGACGCACAGAAGCAAACTGTCCTGTCCTGTTGATATTCAAAAACCCAACCCCAGTTCAAGTTGAGTTCGAAAGCAAAACAGAATAAATGAAAAAGGCAAAGGCTCCAAAAAGGCAATGCGAAAAAGCTTATGACGGCGAAGATTTCACCATGTGGTTGAAATGTTGGCTATGTCTTTGCTTTTTGTAGTTTTTCAATTATTTTTCGAGTTTCCCCTTCAGAGGGGTGCGTTATCGCGCCTTCTGGGCAGATGTCTTCGCAACCTCGGCAAAACACCACGCAGTCGTCTGTTTTTTTCACGATTGTTCGCTTTTTTCCTTCGTTTTCCTCGAACGCAAAAACCTTCTTGTGACAGAAGTGAACGCATTTTCCGCAAGAGACGCATTTTTCGTAATTGATTTTGGGGCTCCAAGGTATTTGGCTTCTGGGGATGCCCTTGAATGTTTCTTTAGTCATTTTTTTGTCTCTTCTTTTTTGCTGAGCTAATTATTAATTACAACATTTAAATATTGTTATGAATTTTAGTGAATATCAGATTTAGGCTGTCCAGAAAGAATAAACTTTCAAGTTCTGATTCTCGAATTGCTTTTCCAAGAAGGCTTTAACTTCGCAATCATCCAAGTTTGGAATTCCGTTCTTGTCTTTGTGAAGTGAAATTCCTGTTTCTCTGAGGGTTTGGGCTTCACTTTTAGGAAAATCGATAAAAATGTAGTAGCGCTTGTCGTGGAGCATTATGAGCCTCAGCACCGTTAGTTCCTTGTTGGGTGAGAAGCCGTTTTGTTCGAGAATGAAAACTATGGAGCCAGGTTTCTTTTCGACGACTAAACGTTTGAATTCTTCCCAGCTTTTGGCTCTGACCTGACCATCGTCCATAAAGTGCCTTCCTAGCGATGTTTTCTATGTCGAATAATTGTTGCTAGGGCGACAATGGCCACGACGGCGACAACAGCAACTATTAGGTAGGTGATTTCTGCTGAAAATGACAAGATCGGCTGAGTGCTTGACGAAGGCGGGTTGCCTAAAGCGTAAACATGATGATCCCACGATCCAACGTAAACGATTCCGTCCCACACTGCCGGCGAAGAACTCACGTGATTTCCAGTCGTGTACGTCCAAATGTTTGCTCCGCTTGAAGCGTTCAAACAGTAAACGTTTCCATCCCAGCCGCCGACGTAAACGTAGCTGCCCGCTACCGCAGGAGAAGAATCCACTCCATCTTGGGTAGGATATGTCCAGACTTTTGCTCCAGTCAAGTCGTTGAGGCAATAGACGTTTTTGTCAGGGTTCCCAGATCCAGATTCACCAGTCCCCACGTAAACGTAGCCGTTTGCGACTGCGGGGGTTGATGTAACCCAACTTTGAGTTGGATAATTCCATATTTTGCCTCCGTTTGTCGCGTTAAGGCAATAGACGTTGTCGTCATCTGACCCTATGTAGAGGCGGCCATCAATAACTGCAGGGGAAGATTCAATGATGCTGCCAGTGGGGTGACTCCAAACTTTTGCGCCCGACAACGCGTTGAGGCAGTAAACGTTGTCGTCTGCGGAACCCGCGTAGACGTAACCGTCAGCGACTGCAGGGGAAGATTCTACAAGTGCACCCGTCTGGTAGCTCCATATTTTGGTGCCGTTCGCGGCGTCAAGGCAGTAAACGTTTCCGTCCCATGACCCAACGTACACGTAGCCGTATGAAACTGAGGGACATGATTCCACGGTGTTTCCTGTTGTGAAGTTCCAGACTTTGGCGCCTGTTGCAGCGTTCAGACAATAGACGTTGCGGTCGTAGCATCCAAAATAGACGTAGCCGTCGGCGACCGCCATTGAGGAACTTATTGCGGTACCGCCTTCATTTTGAAACCCTCGGTTTGCGGAGTGAATCGTGAAGTTCCATATCTCCGACCCATCCAAGGCGTTAAGGCAGTAGGCGACTCCGTCGTCAGAACCAATGTATACGCGACCGTCAACGATTGTGGGTGAAGCTCCAACCACGCTGTTGGTCGTATAGTTCCACAGCAAGGCGGCACGGGTTACAGTTGGCGTGCTGGTTGAGTAGCCTGTGTGAGTTAGGTCGTGGTGGAACATTGGCCAATTATCCGTGGATGAATTGGCTGATGCAAGCGGCGCTGGAAGCAAAGCGAGACAGAAAAATGTTGATGTCGCCAAAACAAGGATGATGAAAATGGACAAGGCACGATTAGGTTTTTTCATATGAGCCACCTTGAAGACAAACGCTTTATTGCTATATTTGTATTTTGATATATTTATTATCTTTCTTAGGCACAAGAAATTTTGCCACTCGTCTTGACATTTGGGTTTCATAGCAACTTTAAAATATTGTTATCGACAAGAGCAAACTATGCCAACCCATCTCGAAGACAATAATCGTTTCAAATCAACGGTCTTCCATGCCCTATCCGACCCCATAAGACTCGAAATAATAGACTATTTGAAGGACGGCGAAAAATGCGTCTGCGAAATAGTTCCTCATCTGAACCTTATCCAGCCGCTCGTTTCGCGGCACCTAAAAATCCTTAGAGACGCTGGAATCATAAAGTGCCGAAAAGACGGAACCAAACGCCTCTACTCAACCGTCAACGCCAGAATATACAATGTTGTTGACGCATTAACCTCGGAACTTGTAGGTGTGCTCACAAAAGAAGCTTTTGAAACCATAACAAACAGATAAAAGTGGTTGAATAAAAAAAGAAATTTCAAATAAAGAAGAAACGTAAATTAACCCTGAACCGGAATTTATTTTAGTTGTGAGATTATGAAGGTAGCGGTTTCTGGTAAAGGCGGCGTTGGAAAAACCCTTATCGCGGGCGGCTTAGCCCGTGGCTTTGTTGCGCGCGGCTTGAAAACTATAGCGATTGACGCGGATTCTTCTCCAAACCTAGGTTTAACCCTGGGCTTGTCCACTGAGGAAACCCGTAAAATCGTCCCTATTTCCGAAAACAAAACGCTTGTGGAATCTAAAACAAGCACGGGTTACTCTGGAGTTTACAATTTAAATTTCACCGTTGACGACATCGTCAAACAGTACTCTGTCCCAACTCCATTGGGCGTAAGTTTGATTGTTATGGGTACGGTGCAGTCGATGGGTGCTGGATGCATGTGTGCGCCAAACGCTGTCATACGTGCGTTGCTTAGGCATCTGGTTGTGGAGCGGGATGAAGCGGTTGTTTTGGATTTGGAAGCAGGCGTTGAACATATTGGCAGAGGCACAGCTCGGCAGGTTGACGCTTTGCTTATCATCGCTGACTCCAACCTGAAGTCTTTAGAGATTGCCAAGCACATTTATGACATGGCAAAAGTGGCGGGGATGCAGCAGCTTTACCTCGTGGGAAACAGGGTTATGAACGACGCCCAGAAGCAAGCAATCACCAGCTTTGCCGAAAAGAACGGTTTACCGCTGCTTACTTTTGTGCCGTTTGACCAGAAAGTCATAGAAGCTGACATGCTGGGTGAAACTCCCCTCAAAAACATGGATATTGAAGCCGTTAAAACCATAGATAATATATGCGAGCTTCTGCTAAAGAAATCACATTAACTTTGAGGTTTTAACATGAAAACTCTTGTAACAATAGGACGTGGCGGAACAGGAAAATCCAGTTTCACAGCCCTAATGACCAAATCTCTTATTGAATCAGGACAAGCACCCCTGTTGCTGGTTGATGCTGACCCAGACCAGAACCTTGCTGAAATGCTTGGAATAGACCTCAGAGAGGCGGGAAAATCAACTATCGCTGAGCTGTTAGTGAGTACGTTCATTGAATCAGGTGGGACCACTGTCGGCGTTGCTCCAACTGAACGCATTGAAAGCCGCATTTGGGAAAAAGGGCTTTATGAAAGCAAAAATTTTGATTTCCTCGCGGTTGGCACCAAATGGGTCGAGGGCTGCTACTGCATGCCGAACTCCGCACTGAAGGGTGCGTTGGAGTCATTAACTAAAAATTACAAGTACATTCTGGTTGATTCTCCAGCTGGACTTGAAAACCTGAACCGTCGAATCACCTCAAACGTTGACGATATATTTGACATCTTGGACCACTCTAAGAAATCCCAGGACCACGTGAAAAGAGCCTTCAAAATAGCTAAAGAAGTCGATATGAAGTTTGACAATTTCTATTTGGTAGGCGGCTACCGTTTTCCAGCGGAGTTGGGGAAGCAGGCTGAGGCTGACTTGGGATTCAAGTACTTAGGTAAAATCGCGGAAGACGAAACACTGGACGAGTATGTGCTTAACGGGAAATCGTTGCTTGACCTGCCAAATAACAATGAAGCCTACCTTTCAGTGAAGGCTATCATGAAGACGCTTGGCTACTTGTAGCCAGCGGTTTACATTCTAAACTCGTTTCTTTACACAATTTTTCAGAACGTTTGCATTTCTTCAGTTGTTCCATGACTTTTGACTTTGAATCTGGAAAGGTTTAAAAACAAATTGTGTCAGTCTTTACCTAAACCTTTACAGAGGAGTCATTAATTTGACTACTAAAAACGTTAACGTAAAAATTGACGAAATGAGGACCAACTCTGGTCTTATTAAAAACCTCGAAGTCTCCATCGGCAAAGTTGTCAACGACAACTACACTGAAGAGCCAATGGGACCGACCCCGATGCCATCTATAACTGCCCTTCGAGATTGGGACATGAAGCTTCTCAACAAATACAAGCCCTTCTACATGCCTGACTGTGACCTTTGTTGTCTCTGCACTTTTGGCAAATGCGACCTGACAGCTGGAAAACGCGGTGCATGCGGCTTAGACATCGCAGCCCAATCATCTCGTATTGTAATGATTGCTTGTGCAATTGGATCGGCATGCCACACAGCCCACTCACGCCATTTAGTCAACCACTTGATTGAAAAATACGGCCGCAGATACCCCTTAGACGTCGGCGGCTTAAACACAAAAGTTGAAGCACCAGTCAGCCGTCTTGTTACCGGCATAAAGCCCCAAACACTCGGCGACTTAGATGACATTTTAACTTATACTGAAGAGCAAATCACACAAATCCTCGCAGTAGCACACACAGGCCAAGAAAGCAGCAACTTAGACTTCGAGTCCAAAGCCATGCACGTAGGCATGGTTGACCATGTAGGCATGGAAGTCGGTGACATCGCACAAATTTCAGTCTTTGGTTATCCAAAAGCTGACCCCGAAGCTCCACTAGTAAAACTGGGCATCGCAAGTGTCGACCGAACAAAACCAGTCGTTATGTGCATCGGCCACAACGTCGTACCATCAGTTGGAATAATTGATTATGCAAAAGACACTAAAGTAGACGACAAAATTGAAGTAGTCGGCTTATGCTGCACAGCACATGACATGACACGATATTACACTCGTGCCAGAATTGTTGGTCCAATCAGTTGGGAGCTAAGATTCATCCGTGCAGGATTAGCAGACGTAGTAGTACTCGACGAGCAATGTATCCGAACAGACATTTCTGACGAAGCCGCTAAAGTTAACGCACCAGTCATCGCAGCCTCAGAGAAGAACTGCGTTGGCTTCAAGAACCGCACAAACGACCCAGCAGATGAAATCGTCGCTGACCTCGTTAGCGGCAAAGTCAAAGGTGTACTAATTCTTGACCCAGAAAAAGTCGGCGAAGTAGCCGTCCGCGTAGCACAAGCAGTTGCTCCGATCCGTAAGAGAAAGAACGTTCTTCCAACAGCTGAAGAACTTGTACAAATCGCTAAGACATGCACGCAATGCAAGAGTTGTCAACGCAACTGTCCACAGGACTACGCCATTCCAGCAGCCATGAAAGCCGCAGCAACAGGCGACATATCACTACTAACAGACCTCTATGAAGTCTGTATCGGATGCGGAAGATGCGAATCAGCTTGCCCACAAAAAATCGCGATCCACAGTCTCATCGTTAAAGCAGGCGAAAAATCAATGCAGTGCGAAGATAATCTGTGCCGCTCTGGCAGAGGTGCAGTCTCAGACGTCGAAATCCGCAACGTCGGTAGCCCAATCGTGCTCGGTGAAATCCCAGGTATCGTTGCAATAGTTGGCTGCAGCAACTATCCGAAAGGCGGCAAAGACGTCTACGACATAGCCCGTGAATTCGCAAGCAGACGATACATAGTTGCATTATCAGGATGCTCGGCAATGTCCGCAGGTAGCTACCGCAACAGCGACGGTCAAACCCTCTATGAGGAATTCCCAGGCGGATTTGAAGCAGGAGGAGTCCTCAACGTCGGCTCGTGCGTATCAAACGCACACATCGCAGGCGCAGCAATCAAAGTAGCAAACATCTTCGCAAAACGCCCACTAAAAGGCAACTACGAAGAAATCGCAGATTACATCCACAACCGCCTCGGCGCAGTCGGCTTAGCTTGGGGTGCATACTCACAGAAAGCAGCCTCAATCGGCGCAGGATTCTGGCGTCTCGGAATACCCGTCCTCGTCGGTCCACACGGTGTAAAATACCGACGTATGCTCCTTGGCAGAAAAGACCATCCAGAAGACTTTGAAGTCTACGATGCACGTACAGGCGACAAAGTTAGAGTCGGACCCGCACCAGAGCACCTCTTCAACGTAGCAGAAACTAAAGAGGAATGTATGGTTGCAATCGCCAAACTCTGCATCAGACCAAACGACACCTGGAAAGGACGAAGCATAAAACTAAGCCACTATGTGGACTTAAGCAAACGCTACTTAGGCGTCATGCCAAATGACCTGCATCTGTTCGTAAGAACAATGGCTGATGTCCCAATGACTTTGAAAGAAGAATTCGCTACAATACTGGAAGCACACGACTGGAAAGAAACAGTAATTCCAGACCCAACATTGCTTCCAAGAATGGTCCGGAAAATGAAGGAGTGAAAATAAAATGTCATGTGAACCCTGGCAATGTGCAGAAATAGCATCAACTAAAAAAGCAAACCCAATAACTAAACCCGAGATAGCAGTAGCAATGATCAAAAAAGCCCAACGTCCCATTCTTATTGTGGGAAGCAACGCTACTGAAAGATGCATGGAAGGCAAACAACTAATCGAATACCTGATCGACCTCGCAAAAGCATCAAAACTACCTGTAGTAGCCACAGCGCATATGGTCGGAGAATTCCTGAAACGTGGATATCAACCAGCGGCGTTTATGAATGCTATGGAGATTGGCAACTTGGTGGTTGATCCAACCTGGCAAGGCTTAGACGGCAAAGGACACCCAGACCTGGTTCTAATGGTGGGGTTGCCTTACTACGTTGAATCGTTGATGCTCAGCGGACTCAAGCACTTTGCACCTGACCTGAAAACCATGACTCTGGACAACTTGTTCCATGTGCATGCAAGCTGGTCTTTCCCAAACGCAACCCCAGAAGAGTGGGCTGCAAACCTCAAAGTCATTACTTCAAAATTTGAAGGAGGACAATAAAAAAATGTCTATGTTTAAAGATATACCCGTTGATGTAGGCGTAATCTACGAAGGAGAACGAATCAGAAGAAACGACATGCAAATAGAACTCGGCGGACCCACAGTCAAACAGAAATTTGAATTAGCCAAAGTAAAACCCATGGACCAGATAGACGACGGAAAAATCACCATAATCGGACCCGACATAAAAGACATGAAGGAAGGCGGAGCATACCCGCTCGGCATCCTTGTCGAAGCTGCAGGCTCAAAACTTGACCAGGGACTTGAAGGTGTCATAGAACGACGCATTCACGGCTACCTGAACTACATTGAAGGTTTCATGCATCTAAACCAGCGTTACGACATCTGGATACGCCTCGGCAAAAAATCATTCCAAAAAGGCTTAAACAGCTTTGAACCAATCGGAAAAGTCCTGTACCGCCTATTCAAGAGTGAACTGCCGATCATTGAGAAAGTGCAAATTACCTTCATAACAGACACTGCTAAACTTGACGAAATGTACCCCGAAGCAGTAGCAGCTTACGAGTCACGTGACGCCAAGGCAAGAGGTCTCAAAGACGAAGATGTTGACACATTCTACGGCTGCGCCCTATGCCAATCATTCGCGCCAAGCCACGTCTGCGTCATCACACCCCAAAGGTACAGCAACTGCGGCGCCATCAGCTGGTTTGACGGCAAAGCCTCAGCAAGCATAGACCCCAAAGGTCCAGTCTTCGCTATACCCAGAGGCGAAATGATAAACGCTGAAAAAGGCGAATTCTCAGGCGTCAACGAAGCCGCAAAGAAACGCAGCATGGGCGAAGTCCAGCAAGTTTGGCTCTACACAGCATTTGACCACCCGCACACTTCATGCGGATGCTTCGAAGCAGTAACCTTCTACGTACCAGAAGTTGACGGATTAGCAGTAGTACACAGAAGCTTCAAAGGCCCAGCAGTAAACGGTTTACCCTTCAGCACCATCGCAGATTCAGCGGCAGGCGGAAGACAAATCGACGGCTTCCACGGAATGTCCATTGAATACATGAGAAGCAAGAAATTCTTCGCAGCAGACGGCGGATGGAACCGCATCGTTTGGGTACCTAAAGAAGTCAAAGAACGCGTAAAAGACTTTATCCCACCAGAACTAGTTGACAAAGTTGCGACGGAAGAAGACGCAAAAACCGTTGATGAACTCAAAGTCTTCCTGAAAGCCAAGAACCACCCAGTAGTAGCAAGATGGGCAGCGGAAGAAGCACCAGCACCCGAAGCGCAAGCAGTACAAGTCACTGAAGAAGCAGCAGGCACAATGATGCCAGTTGCAACAGCAGGCACACTACCAATAATGGCAGGCGGCTTCAGAATCATCCTCAAAGACGCGAAGATCTACGCTAACAAAGTCATAATCCAAACCGTCAAAGACGACAAAGACAAGCGGTGACACAGTTGCCCACAGACGGCGACAAGAAAAAAGACGACGAAGGGCTAAAGCTCAGCAACGAATTACTGGAAGCCCTCGCAAGATTCAAGCAAATCGAGATTGAAGACTTTCAGATTGACGTCAAAGAGCTAGAGCTAATCTTTGAACCTGGCATGGCTGGGCAAATAATGCCCAAACTAAAGCTTCCAGCCGCAGTAACAGGCGGGAAACCAACAGCTATGCTTCAGGTACCTTTCTTACCCCCAATTGAAACCTACCCGAACAAGATAGCCGAAGTCAAACTGGGCGCAACCCGAAAAGAAGGCGGAACACGCGGAACAACATTCACCATCGGCGGCGAAACATCACCTGCATTCTACAACTTCGAGCGACCAACCACCCATAAACCAGTCATCACCCTTGACGTTTTCGACATGGAAGTTCCATTGAGCAAAGCGGTCAAAATGCACGTTAGGGACGTCGTTGGAGACCCAGCAGCTTGGGCGAAACTTGCGGTAGACCAGTTCAAAGCAGACATGGTTACAATCCACTTAATCAGCATCGATCCATTGCTGAAAGACGCCACACCGAAAGATGCGGTGAAAACCGTTGAAAAAGTTCTGCAAGCCGTTGACGTTCCACTAGTTATCGGCGGATGCGGTGACCCAGTTAAGGACGCTAATGTTTTCGAGGCAATCTGCGAGGCTTTCCCAGGCGAACGCTTCCTAATCAGTTCAATAACACGGGACATGGATGTTGAACGCTGCGCAAAATTCGTTAAGAAAAACGGGCATGCAGCGCTCTCGTTCACTCCGATGGATCTGAACTTGGCACGGGAACTTAA
The DNA here is from genome assembly GCA_963722095.1 of Candidatus Bathyarchaeota archaeon. Lineage (GTDB taxonomy): Archaea > Thermoproteota > Bathyarchaeia > Bathyarchaeales > Bathycorpusculaceae > Bathycorpusculum. The sequence continues at coordinate 936,948 of CAVRJR010000001.1, forward strand.
CAGGCGACTATACGACTTTCTCGGCAGAGAAGACATCGTCATGGACTTAACCACTGCAGCCTTAGGCTACGGCTTAGACTACGCATTCACCAACATGGAACGCGCAAGACTCGGCGGATTAATGGGCGACATGGAGCTGGCTCACCCGATGTCTTCGGGAACAACCAACGCTTGGGCTGCACGAGAAGCCTGGCTGAAAATGTCCGCTGAATGGGAACCACGCGAACTCCGAGGACCACTCTGGGAAGTAACAACAGCCCTAACATTGTTGCTTGCAGGCGTTGACTTGTTCATGATGATGCATCCAGCAGCGGTTAAAACACTCAAAGACGTAACGAACTACCTGACAAGCGGCAAAAAAGCAGACGCATCCAAATATGCAGATTGGGTAACCATGAAAGCTCAAGGGGTTGGAAAACAATGAGCGAGAAAAAGAAAGCTGGACTAAAAGAACTAAGCCCAATTGACATTTACAAGCTTCTACCGAAAACTAACTGCAAAGAATGCGGCCAAGACAACTGCATGGCGTTCGCCACCAAAATCGTTAACCGCGAATTAGAAATCGACAGCTGCAAACCACTGCTAAAACCAGAAAACGCAAAAGCTTACGCTAAACTCAAGGACCTGCTGAAGCCAGCAGTCAAAGAAGTCATCGTTGGAGTCGGCGACAAAGCAAAGAAACTCGGCGGCAAACTTGTCATGTACCGCCATGAATTCACCTACAAGAACCCTACAGCCATCGCAATTGACGTAACCGACGAAATGCCGATGCAAGAAGTCGTCTCGCGTGTACAGTACACAGAGAACTTCACCTTCGAATACATCGGAAACACACTAAGACTTGACATGATCGCAGTTAGATGCACATCTGGGGACGCAGACAAATTCAAGGCAGTTGTCAAAAAAGTCGCGGAAACAACCAAACTACCACTCATACTCTGCACCCTGAACCCTGCAATCGCAGAAGCAGGCTTGATGGCGGCGCCGAAAGCGCGGCCGCTGCTTTATGCGGCAACCCAGAGCAACTGGAAAGACATGGCGGAACTCGCTTTGATGTATGAGTGCCCACTAGTTGCATCTGCACCCAACGACATGACCGCGCTGGTTTCACTTGCAAAGACGTTGATGGCTTACGGCGTAACCGACTTGGTTTTAGACCCAGGCACTTTCGCCAACGAAGGCTTACCTGACACAATCAACAACTTCACGATGCTTCGCAGAGCAGCATGCAAAGGCGGCGAAGAACTAGCAGGCTTCCCGTTAATGGGCGTCCCTATGGTCGCTTGGGAAGACACGGCAACGGCTGAAGACCTGCTGAAATGGCGCGAAGCCTACTTAGCAGCGATGCTCATAGTACGGTACTCAGACGTTCTTGTGATGCATAGCGTAAGCGGCTGGTCACTATTGCCTGACACAGTTCTTAGGCAGAACATTTACACTGACCCACGCAAACCCGTCGCTGTAGCTCCAGGACTCAAAGTATTCGGCACACCAGACGAAAACTCGCCAGTAATGTTCACCACAAACTTCGCACTCACATACTATACCGTTGCCTCAGACCTCGACAGCAGCAAAATCAACGCGTACCTAATCGTGGTTGAAACCGAAGGCAGCGCAATCGACAGCGGAGTCGCAGGACGAAAACTAACCGCGGAACGCGTAGCCGACGCAATCAAAGCCTCAGGCATAGAAAGCAAAGTGAAGCACCGCAAAATCATCATCCCCGGCAAAGCATCACGCATCAGCGGCGAAATCGAAGAACTCAGCGGCTGGAAAGTCATGGTTGGACCACGAGACAGCAGCGAGATACCCAAATATCTCATAGAAAAGTGGCAACCATAAAGCCATCTCCTTTCTATTTTTAGTTCTTTTTTTGGTGGAAAAGTCTTTTACTTACAGGGTGTAAGTACTTACAGGGTGTAAGTAAACGTGGAAGAATTGCTTGATAGAATAACGGTTGACCCTGATGTTCTCGTTGGAAAACCAGTTATTAGAGGAACGCGAATTCCGGTCTACCTTATAGTCGAGCTGGTTGCAAACGGAATATCAAAAGAAGAAATACTCAAGGAATACCCTAGGCTAAAGGAAGAGGACATCAAAGCATCGCTCTTATATGCGTCAAAGCTAGTGGAAAGCGAAGTTACGGTCGCTCTATAAAGAAGACCCGCAATTGGATCAAACAATAATTATTGACGAAAACATTCCCAAAAGCCTCGCTGCCCATCTGAACACAAGGGGATTTAAGACCCTTTGTATAAGTGACAATTTCCTCAAAAGCGCTAAAGACTTCTACATAGCAGATTACGCCGCCAAAGAGCGCTTGTTGATTTTAACGTTAGATTCGGACTTTGCTCAGTTGTACCATAATGTTTTCAGAGGCAAAATAGCTGTCCTGCTTGTAAAGGCGAACTCTCCAACAACTGAAAATATAATTAAAACCCTTGATACAGCCCTGAAGAAACTAAAAAGAACGGACATCCGGAACAAACTGGTAATAATTACCAAGAAAAAAATCAGAATTATCTCTTGATTGATTATATGCCTGCTGCGCAAAAAGGTGTAAGTTACGGGACATTAGCCCCAAAGGCAAAACTTCAGGCACACTTCAGCGGCTGGAAAGTCCTCGTTGGACCACGCGACAGCAGCGAAATACCCAAACATCTCATTGAAAAGTGGCAGCCATAAAACCCAACCTCTTCTTTTGTTTCAGATTTTTTCGTTTTCTCTCAGGCGCTAGCAGCGGCACTTTCTTCGTGAAGCAACTTCTCCAAAAGGGTCCTCGCTAGCCGAGAAAAACCTGCTCTCGACGGCAGACTAGGGTTAGGGGCGAGATGACTCTGTTTCCTTTTCAAAGCACATATTTTTTAGAAACTATTTATCATTGAAGCCATTCTTTCTTATAATCTTAAATACTAGGTGCACCTAAACACTTTTTCCGACTCACCTATTAATCCTAGGGCAGTAAGAAGGGAGGGCTATGGCAGTTTACGCAGATTATGGCATGTCAACGGTGCATCCGACAGAAACAGTCGAATCGGAGACATCAATCAATTTCTCAGAAACAACAATTTCTCTCAAGAAGAAAATCGCTAAAAAAACAAGGCACCTAACTCGGCGTAAACTGCTTCTGATTCTTGCTTCGTTGTCCCTCCTTTTTTTGGTGTGCACCACAACGGTTGTTCACGCCGACAATTACCCTCTGGTGCTTACTTTCGGCGGCTTCGGCTCAGGAGACGGACAATTCAGAAATCCCCTCGGTGTCGCAGTCGACAGCTCAGGCTACGTCTACGTGTGCGACTACCAAAACAATGCAAACTGCCGAATAGAAAAATTTGACAGCAACGGCAACTTCATAAAACAAATTGGCAGCTGCGGCACCAACCTCGGGCAGTTTAAGACTGCACTTTCTTGTGCCGTTTATGGTTCCCTTCTTTATGTGGCTGATGAGGGCAATCACCGCATAGACATATTTGACCTAGATGGGAACTACATAACCTCTTGGTCCAAAAGTTATCTCACTAATCCTTATGGCATCGCCGTTGACTCCTCCGGCAACGTATATGTAACCGATTACAGCGGCACATTGTACACCACTGAAATCGGCTACGTTCTAGTGTTTGATCCAAGCGGTAATCTCCTCAGATACTGGGGGACGTTTGCGAAGCCAGACCCGTCGCCACCGGCATTTTACTACCATGCGTCCGGAATTGCTGTGAGCGCCTCAGGCTATGTTTACGTGGCTGATGAGGATAACCGAATCTTCAAATTTGACACTTCAGGAAACTTCAAGAGCTCTTGGGGCTCTACGGGCAGCGGCAACGGACAGTTTAAACAACCTTGCGGAGTTGCTGTCGATAACTCGGGTAACGTTTACGTTGCGGACGCGGTGAATGGTCGCGTGCAAGAGTTTGACGGCGACGGCAACTTCATATCGGTGATAGGCAACGGTCAATTCCTCAGCGCGCAATGGGTGGCTGTCGATCATTTAGGTTATGTTTACGTGAGCGATTCTTCTGATTTCAGAGACAACGTGAAGAAGTTTGCCCCATCGGAGCAGGTGACTTTCAGTGCGACCGGGTTGGATAGCGATGCTGGCAGCAACACTGTCCTCACAGTGGGCGGCGTAAACTATGCCTACAATGCCCTACCCTTAACCGTCTGGATTAATGCGGGAACCACGTTCAGTTGGGCGTCTCCAGTTGCGGGGGCTTCTTTAAATGAGCGGTTCATCAAGACAGGGGAAACAGGGAATTCACCTATATCAGCTGGAGGCGCATACTCGGCTACTTACCAAAAGCAGTTCCAGGTGACTTTCGATGCGGTGGGGCTCAATGGCGATGCTGGCAGTAGTGTGATTCTTAATCTGGATGGTTCTTTGATTGATTATGGTGCTTTGCCTGATACGGTTTGGGTTTCTTCTGGGGCTACTTTTAGCTGGGCGGGGTTGGTTGGTGGTGTGGCTGGCGAGCGGTTTGATTATGTTAGTGATAGTGGTTTGGCTTCGCCGATTACTGGTCCAGGTACGGATACCGCGGTTTATTCGCCTAAGTTCCAGGTGACTTTCGATGCGGTGGGGCTCAATGGCGATGCTGGCAGTAGTGTGATTCTTAATCTGGATGGTTCTTTGATTGATTATGGTGCTTTGCCTGATACGGTTTGGGTTTCTTCTGGGGCTACTTTTAGCTGGGCGGGGTTGGTTGGTGGTGTGGCTGGCGAGCGGTTTGATTATGTTAGTGATAGTGGTTTGGCTTCGCCGATTACTGGTCCAGGTACGGATACCGCGGTTTATTCGAGGACTTCCCCGAGTATCACAGTCAACATTTCGCCGTCTACCGTGACCGCTTCTCTGAACCAACAACAACTCTTCACCGGTTCAATAAGCGGCGGCACCCCACCATTCTACTACAATTGGTACATTGACGGTGCACTTTCTACAGGAGGCTCAGGCGTTCCCGCAGGCACCGACGTTTACTTGACCTACAACTTCGGCTCCTCAACCAGCACAAGCCACATCATAACCCTCACCGTCACAGACTCAACGGGCACACAAGCATCCGCAACCGCCTTCATCAATCCACAGGGCAGCACAGGCTTCTTCACGGCAATAACCCCGAACCCCGTATACATAAACGTCGGCACAGCCCAAACCTTCACCGTCACCAGTCAAGGCACAGCTCCATTCACGTACCACTGGTTCATAAACGGCGCCACCGCCACAGGCGACCCCAACACGGCAACGTTGACGTGGACCCCCAGCGCCGAAGCAATATACCACGTCTCCGTGCATGTAATCGACTCCGTCGGCGGAACCTCTGATTCCACAGCAACCGTCTACGCCACCCTGCCTAACCCCGTCTCTGGCCCCTATCTTCAAATCGCCGTGTTATCCCCCGTCAACATCTTAGTAACTGATCAAAACGGACACCGCGTAGGCGCAGACGCCGCTGGCACGGTCTACAACGAAATTCCAGGCGCAACCTACAGCGGCGCAGGCACAGAGCCACAGGTCATAACTCTGCCCGACTCAAACCCCGGCGACTACAGCATCCAGATGTTCGGCACAGGAACGGGACCCTTCACTGTCACCGTCATCAACACCGCCACAGACGGCTCAACATTGGGAACAGGAACTTGGAAGGGAACAGTCAGCCAGGGCGAAACTTGGGGCACAGGATTCACCGTAACCGACAACGGTTCAGTTCAGCAAAGAAACATGTTCGTAGTACCCGAATACCTTCTCGGCGGTCTGCTTGCCTTAGCTGCATCCTTCACTGCATTGGCTGCCTTCAAGATGCGAAGACATGAGCGCCCAACTATTCAGAACCTATGATGCCGACGCCCCGAATATCTCAGAGAGAAATAGCAACCATAAACAAGCCACTCTTTTCTTTTTTGTTTTTTCTTAGTTAATCTTGCTTTAGTGTTTGTTCTGGTGGAAATGGGATTATGGTTTTTTTGTTTCCTATCTTTTTCTTGTTATTCGCTGCTACGCCATCTAAGAGTCCATTGCGCCATTCCGTCTAAGATAGGGGTCAATTCTTGCCCTTTTCCTGTAAGCGAATACTGGATTAAGACGGGTGTTTCTGCAATTACCTCTTTTTTTAAGACGCCGCAGTTGCTGAGTTCTTTCAGCTTTGAAGAGAGTGTTTTGGAACTGATTGGTTGGAGTGCTCTCATTAACTCGTTGAATCGGGTAGGTTTTTTGCGTAAGTGGAGTTCCTTTATTATTCGTAGGCTCCATTGGTTGCCGACTAGCCGTATGGCTTGTTCATAGGGACATTTTGTGGATAGAACAGGTTTTTTCATGCTTTCACCCAGGTAACTAACTTTATCTCACATCAGCTTAGACTTATATGCTTTCCCAAGTAAAGCTAATAACACAAGTAAATCAGGTAGAAAAAATGAATAACAAACCCGAAAAAATGGAAGAATTCACCCATTTCTTTAAAGAAAACCCAATCTGCGCCATGGCAACAGTAAACAACGGCAAACCAGCTGTTCGCCCAGTGTCTCTCTTGTTTGTAGAAGAAGGAAAACTATTCTTTTGCACAGCAAACACAAAGAACATGTACAAACAAATGCAAACAACACCATTCGTGGAGCTATCCACGTCATCAAAGGATTACGTAACAACACTGAGAATCAGCGGCGAAGTAAAATTCAGCAAAGACTTCTCAATAAAAGAGAGGATAATAAAAGAAAACGCCCTCGTGCGATCCAGATATAAAAACCCCGACAACCCCGTATTCGAAGTATTCTACATTGAACATGGCACCGCTACATTCCAATACCTCAACGGGCAACCAGCAAAGACCACCAACTTCTAACGGACCTTCGACGGCTACAGACTGCAAGAGCAAACACGAGAGGGGAGGGGGTCTAGTATTTGTTGCCAAAAACCGTCACAAAAATGGTTCCCAAACCCTCGTTGCCTTAAACCCTAAAAATGTCAAAAAAGCCATGCTTTTGAGCTAAATATGTACATAAAGCTGATAAACCCCTTTTTTCACTTACATCCCCAATCAAGGCGAGAAGGGACAAAAGATAGGCTGCGGTATCTTCGGAGCAAAAAACTTTGAAAACCAAACGGTCTTCCCATATGTCTATTGGGGTCTCCGCGCCCAGAACCATCGAGGACACCAATCCCACGGCTTTCTAACCTACGACGACAAGGCTTTTCATGTTTACAAAAGCTTGGATTTGGTTCCGAGGCTCAAAAACGAGGCTATACATGAATGGTTCGACCGTTTGCCCGGCTCAGTAGGCATCGGAAACGTGCGTTACACGACTTCAGGCAAATGCGATGACACCTCAATCATCGAGGGCACGCAGCCAGTAGCCGCTACTTCAGGCGGAGTAAAGCTTGCTTTGTCATTTAACGGCAACATCGTTAACACCTTGCCACTTAAGAAAGAGATGGCTGAAAACTTCTCAAACTTCTACTTCAACTGCGACTCAGACGTAGTCTGCCACAAACTGCTCCTCGGGCTCAAACAGGGCAAAGACTTAGCGTCTGCGGTTCGAGCTGTCATGGAAAGCCTCGACGGCGCATTCTCAGTAACGGGATTAACAGGCGACGGCGACTTTTTCGCGTTCAAAGACCCGCATGGAATAAAGCCCCTGTGCGCTGGACACGACCCGGCGGGAGCAACCCTTGCGTTCTGCTCTGAAACCGTCGGGTTAGACATGAACGGCTTCGTACGGGATTTCGAACTAAAGCCAGGCGAATTAGTCACCGCCTCAAAAGACGGTTTCAAACGCATGCAAATCATCCAGAACCCGCGCCCGGCTTTCTGCGCCTTCGAGTACGCTTATTTTGCTAGGCCCGATTCAAGGTTTGACGGGAAATACGTTTATGAAATTCGAGAGGACTTCGGACGAAACATCGTTCGGGAGTTTCCTGAAGTGGTTCGGGACGGCGACATCATCCTGTCGGTGCCTGAAACAGGCGACGACCCAGCCATGGGAGTCCACGAAGCGTCAGGTCTAAGGTGGGAGCGTGCATCTAGGCGGCACCGCTACGTCACCGAACGCGCCTTCATACTTCTTAACACGGAACGATTCTCAACTATTGATAAGAAAATCAACATTTTAGGCTCCAAAGTAGACGGCAAGCGAGTCATAATAACTGAGGACAGCATAGTTCGGGGAGACACGACAAAAGTCATTATAGACAAGCTTCGAAGGGCAGGAGCCAAAAAAGTCTACGTGTTCGTAACGTTCCCAAGAATCATCGGTCCCTGCTTCTACGGCATCGACATGTCCACTTACGGGCAACTCATCGGCAGCAAACGCAGCCCGCAGGAAATCGCCAAAATCATCGGCGCAGACGGGGTATGCTACCAGTCGATTGAAGCATTAGTTAAGGCGACAGGTCAAACAGAAAATGAACTCTGCATGGCCTGCATCACGGGCAAGTACCCAACGCCCTGCGCTCAAAAGATGGCTGACGCTATGAAAAAGAAGTTCCTTGAAGGCTACGAGGAAAAATCAAGAATCTACGAAACCGAAGAAGACCAGCCCAAAGTAGCGTAAGACATTAGGCGTTCCTTGCCGTCTTTGCATTAACACGGTGTAACCCTTATGGAGAAAATAGGCGTACTAGTAGTTTCCTACGGCGCAAGAGAAGTCGCCATGGTGGACGCTCTGCTTCAAAGCACGCGCTATCAGGTTGAACTCTACATCGCTGACAAGCAACGCAACCCCTTCAACGCCGAAAAAGCCGCCAAACACGCCGTCACCCCAAGCCTCGACCTAGCTGAAATATGCAAATTCGCCCAAACAAACAAAGACAAAATCGACTTCGCCCTGGTCGGCTCGGAGAAACCCATAATCGAAGGCATCCGCGACCAAATAGAAAAATCCACAGGCATACCCGTCATCTGCCCAAAGCAACAGTACGCTATAGAAGTCAGCAAGGTTGAGCAGCGCCTGCTTTTCGACGAGATAGCTCCAGAAGCGAACCCCCGCTTCAAAGTTTTCAGCCCCACCGACTACAAGGAAACTGAAACGGTCAAAAGCGCTGTTTGGCGTTGGCTTGATGAACTTGACAACCAGGCCGTTGTTAAGCCTGATAAGCCTGCATTGGGGAAAGGCGTTGGCGTCTGGGGCGACCACTTCGCCAGCCGAGACGAGCTTTTTGAGCATTTCATGTCCAACTTCAAGTACGGCGACGTTATAATCGAGGAAAAAATCGACGGGGAAGAATCCAGCTTCATGGCTTTCTGCGACGGCAAACACTTCATTGCGCTTCCAGACACGCGAGACTACAAACGCGCCTTCGATGAAGACCGCGGTCCAAACACGGGCGGCATGGGCTCATACAAAGGCGCAGATGGCAAGTTGCCTTTCCTAACTGACGCTGAACGGGAATCGGAATTAGCATTGGCGAACAAAATTTTCAACGGGTGGAAAGCCAAAATCAACGACGACTCGGCCCTCAGAGGTGTGCCGCTTTATCTTGCCTTCATGCATACAGGCAGCGGAATCAAAGTTCTCGAGAACAACAGTCGCCCAGGCGACCCAGAAATAATCAACCTGCTTGCGCTAATCAAGGACGATTTTGTTGATGTCTGCTTCAAAATGATTGAGGGAAACTTGACGGGCGTCAAAATGGAAAATGCGGCATCCGTCTTAACCTACAAAGTCCCGCTTGACTACGGCGGCTACGCAGAAGTCTTCCCTAACCAAGCCCTCAAGGCAGAGGCTAACACTTCGGTTGACCTGTCAAAAGCCCAGGCATTAACCAAAAAATACGGCAAACGCATCCGCATCTACCCAGGCTCAATGGAAATAAGAGACGGCAAAAACTACGCCCTCAAATCCCGCGCCGTCGGCGTCTTAGGCATCGGCGAAAGCATCGAAGAAGCACGCAACATCAGTCTTGAAGGAACCAAAGCAATCAGCGGCGGCGGACTCTGGAACAGAGAGGATGTTGCCTCAAAGCAGCATATCGCCAAAGCCGTCAGCCACATGAAGAGCCTGAGGCGCAAGAAGTGAAGCGAGTCTTCATTTCCGACTGCGAGGGACCAATCAGCGAGAACGACAACGCCTTCGAGTTAGCCTCAAACTTCATTCCAAACGGGGACAAGCTGTTCACGAACATAAGCAGGTACGATGATGTGCTGGCTGATGTTCTTCACAAACCCGGCTACACTGCTGGAAGTACACTCAAGCTTATCTTGCCCTTCTTCAAGGCCTACGGCTTATCGGACAAACAGATGGAAGAGTTCTCAGCCGACAACATACTGCTAATTGCCAACAGCCAAACCACACTTCGCCACGTGCAAACCATAGCCGACGCCTTCATCGTCAGCACCAGCTACGAACACTACATCAAAGCCCTTTGCAAGGCAACAGATTTCCCGTACAAGAACACGTACTGTACCCGACTGAGCCTCGACAAATGTGGTATTACCCCTCAGGAAAGAGGGCGCCTAAGAGAAGTAGCCCAAGAAATCGCACAAATGAACACGATTGACATTCCGCAGGTGGCGAAAACCCTGGAAGATTTTTCAAAAGGCGACCAAGCGGTTATTCAGCGTTTAGACGAAATCTTCTGGAGTGAAATCCCCACGATGTTCGTCGGCAAATTCCTCATCGACGTCGTTACCGTCGGCGGAGAACAAAAGGCTGAATCCATCAGAGATGCAGTAAAGCGTGTAGGTAAGGAACTCGCCGATGTCATGTATGTGGGTGACAGCATCACCGACGTGGAAGCCTTCAAACTGGTGCGGGATGGCGGCGGCTTAACAGTTTCCTTCAACGGCAACGGCTACGCAGTTAGAAACGCTGAAGCTGCGGTTCTCTCGGAAAGCAGCCTTGCTACTGCGGTAATTGCGGATTTGTTCCTCAGATTCGGAAAAGAAAAGGTACTCAAAGCCATTCAAAGTTGGAGTTATGATGCACTCAAAAACAGCGAAGCCGATCATTCCTTGATTAAACAGCTTTCACAACTGTATCCTGATGCCTTGCCTAAAGCTAAAATAGTTACAGCCCAAAATATGGAAATCCTCATTAAAGAGAGCAGCGAGTTTAGAAGGAAGGTGCGGGGTGTAGCAGTTGGGAAACTCGGGTAAAACGGCGAAAGCGGAAATAGAGGACACGTACGCTGAAGCTTTTACTGGGCTTTTTTGCCGCATAATTGTTACTGCCGACGACGAGGAAACCCTGCATAAAGCTGCTGAGGATTCAACGGCAACCCCTTCTGTCGTGATTGGTAGGACGGAAGGCGGGGTCGAAAGGTACCTCACCCAAAAAGAAACCCCCGACAAGCGCTTAGGTGCGCTGTTGCAGTTCTGGGGAGAAATCAACCCTAAAAAAACCTTTGAACAATCACTCAAAAAATTCGAGACTGAACTTTCCTACCGTATTCGCCAAGACATTTTGGTTAAGCCTTTCACCGCCGTCTACGACGCCCTGCCAAACGCTGAGGGCAAATTGGACATGATGGAGACTGTCGGGCACTGCGGCGACGGCTACGAATGGGTTGAAAAACGCGGCGGCAGAGAAGTCATCGTGGTTCCTTTGATGGTTCCCGACTTTGTAATCGAACGTTTCTTAGGCTACAGCCGCGGGGTTATGGGCGGCAACTTCTGGGTTCTATGCAAAACCAAACAAGCCCTAAAATCGGCGGGCGAGAAAGCATTAGCCGCCATCCACAACGTACCCGGCGTCGTCACACCCTTTGACGTTTGCTCAGCAGGTTCCAAACCCGAAACCCACTTTCCCAAGATAGGACCCACAACCAACCACCTGTATTGCCCATCGCTTAGGCAGAAGTTGGGAAAAGAATCCCGTGTACCAGACGGCGTAGGCTACATAGCCGAAATCGTCTTCGATGGGGTTTCTTTGGACGCCGTTCGGCAGGCGACCAAGGTGGGAATCGAAGCTGTGCTGGGAGTTGAAGGCGTCGTGAAGGTTTCCGCTGGGAACTACGGCGGCAAACTGGGCGACCACAAAATAAACTTGAAGGAGCTATTTCCATGACTAAGTTTGATGTCGTAGGCTTTGGAGCGCTCAACGTTGACATGCTTCTCAAAGTGGAGAGGCTGGCAGGCGCGGAGGAAGAAAGCTTCGTTGAAAACTACACCGAGGCTTGCGGCGGCTCAGCAGCAAACACCATAGTTGGGCTGGCACGGCTCGGCTGCAAAGTCGGCTTCATAGGAAAAGTAGCGGATGATCGGGAAGGCAAAATGCAAATTGACTGCTTCCGCAGTGAAGGCGTTGATACGGCAGGAATCATTCAGGCGAAGCGCGGAAAAAGCGGGTCAGTTTTGGGCTTCGTGGACAAGAAAGGCGCAAGAGCCTTATACATCAACCCGGGCGTCAACGACGCAATCGAGCCTCGGGAAATAAACTACGGCTACGCGTTCGGGACAGAATTTCTGCATTTCTCATCGTTTGTCGGCGAAAAATCTTTTCGCGCACAAAAAAGCTCCTAGGCGCCCTGCCTAGCAACGTTAGAGTCAGCTTTGACCCTGGCTCAGTATATGCGCAGAAGGGTTTTGCAGCTATAGAGCCGATAATTCGAAGTTCCTATGTTTTCATGCCTAACGCTGGTGAACTTGAACTTTTAACTGGAGAAGACGATGTCCGAAGAGGCGCCGATTTGATTCTTGATGCAGGCGTCAAAATTGTCGCGGTTAAACTTGGCGACAAAGGCTGCTATGTTACTGACGGAGAGGAGCGGCTTAGAATTGAGCCTTTCAAAGTTAAAGTCGTCGACACAACTGGGGCAGGAGATGCTTTCTGCGCAGGATTCCTCTACGGCTTAATCAAAAAGAAAAGCCTCTTCGAATGTGGACGATTCGCCAATTTCGTCGCTTCCAGATGCGTCACGGCGATGGGTGCCCGCTCAGCCTTGCCCTACGCTAAGGATCTAACGGCATTTTTTGGCTAAGCTATCGATAAAACTTTTTGTCTCTATATGCGTTCTAGATATTGAGTGCGTCAGTTTTCAGTCGTCTCTGTGATTAATCGGACGGAATAGCAGTGTTGATTGTTATATGGGCTTTGAGCGTTGTCAGCTGAAGCGGAGACATGTAATGCATAGATATGTCGGCGGAAAAGTATAGGCTGTTGCTGTTGACTTGGCGGTCGAATAGGACAAATTGGAAGGGTCCGTTGCTTCCCTGCATGGTGCCTAACTCTCCGAAATTGTTCGCGTTAATTGAAAAAGAATCTGCACTTATGGATGAAATGTACTCGACGCCCACGCGGTCGCTCATGTCAAGGTACACCTTGGTCACTTCAGGCGAAGAAAACCGGAAATCAATTGAATCTAATTCCGTGTTGCCCGAATGTTGAAAATCAATGTAGACTTTGTTTGAGGTTTGATTTGGGAAAATCGGTTCAACCCTGAAATAGAATTCGCCCACGTTCCTGCCTGAATCACTTAGATTAAACTCGAACTCAGGCTCAGAGGCGCTGCTCGGTACACCAACATTCTGCAACGTCAACGCGTGAGTGAACCAAAAAGATTTAGTCACCGACAAGTAAACAAACGGCGAAACTGCAATAACCACAATAAGAACCAGTGTTATGGCCATCTTGGCTCTTGACATCGACTTCACCTTGCCAGTTAGCGCTGCTTCCTTATGGATTGCTATACCCTATTAAGTTTTTCATCTCTTAAGCATCGCAGGTTTTCATTTTGGCAAATCGGCTGGGTCTTAGGTGTCGCGCGTCATGTGCATTTTTTGGTTAAGCTGTCGATTATGCTTTGAAAGATTAGTTTTCCGTCGCCGTACTGAAGCATCTGCTGTTGGCGTGTCCAGTCGGGTTGCTGCCACCAGTACATGGCTCTTTCTGGATGCGGCATGAGCCCGAAAATGTTTCCTTCCTTGTTGCAGACGCCCGCGATGTCGAAGAAGGCGCCGTTGGGGTTAGCTGGGTATTTGCCGTCGGCAACCTTGCCGTCTTTGTCGCAGTAACGGAAAACAATCATGTCATTATCGACCAGTTCCGCAAGCAACGCTTCTTCTTTTTCTTTTGGGAAAAGCAGTCTGCCTTCCCCGTGGGCAATCGGCATCCTCAACACTTTGCCCGGCGCGATTTTGTTTGTGAAGGCGCATTTTCCTCGGTTTTCATGTTTGAGGTAAATCCATTGGCATTTGAAGCCTGCAGGCTCATTATTCGTCAAGGTGGCTTCGGGATATTCGCTTACGCCTTTGAACCCTGGCAACAGACCGTATTCGACCATTATTTGGAAGCCGTTGCATATGCCCAGAATTGGTCTGCCCTCGTCGATGAAGGTTTCCATTTCCTTGCCTAACTTGGCGCTCAGATGCCTCGCGAAAATTACGCCTGAACGAACGTAATCGCCAAAGGAGAAGCCGCCTGGAAAAACCAGCACCGAATAATCAAGCAAGCTGTGGAGTTTCATCAGTTCGTTAACATGAAGAACATCAGCTTGGATGCCTAACTCTTGGAAAGCCCGCTGGGTTTCAGCGTCGCAGTTGGTTCCGCCGACACGCATGACGCAGACTTTGATTTCTTCCTGCTTCATCTCAAGGTTCACCGCCCAAGGTTTTCTTCCAGCTTCGCCGCAGCTCTGCAAGTGAAGCGTCAACGACGTTTTTCGTTTTTAACCCGTTAATGACTAGGCGCTCGTCTTTGGTTACTTTGCCGATTTGGGCGCATGGCTTGTCTTTCATTTGAGCTTCAAAGTCTTCCTTATCTTGCTCTGACACTTCCAGCAGGAAGCGGCTGTTCGACTCAGAAAACAACACGAAATCGTCACGCTCCAAACTTTTGCCAGGCACTTGGCTTAGATTCAGTTGCAATCCGTAGCCGCCTGCGAACGCCATCTCCGCCGCCGCCACCGCCAACCCGCCTTCTGAAAGGTCGTGGCATGACCTGACTAAGCCTGAGTCTATGGCTTTGGTTACTGCTCTGAAGGTGCGTTTGGCTTTGGCGCCTTTAACTTTGGGAACGCTTGCTCCTAGGCAGCCTTTGAGCTTGTAGTACTCTGAGCCTCCGAGCTCGCTGAACGTTTCGCCAGCAATGTAGAGCAGGTTGCCTGGCGCTTTTAGATCCATTGAAGTGACAGACTGTATGTTGGGAACGATGCCTATTGCCGTGATGAGCAGTGTGGGCGTGATTGGACCTAGCGGTGACTCGTTGTAGAGGCTGTCTTTTCCCGAGATGAACGGTGTCTTAAAAGCCACGGCAAAGTCATAGCATGCTTGGCAAGCTCGAACCAGTGAGCCTAGACGCTCTGGCTTCTCAGGGTTGCCCCACGTGAAATTGTCTAGCAGCGCGATTCTTCTTCCTCCCACCGCAACGTTGTTTCTGACTGCTTCGTCAATGGCTGAAGCCGCCATCCAGTACGGGTCAATCTTGCCGTAATTCGGGTTCATTCCGCATGAAATCGCCAAGCCTTTCCACGAATCGTTCAGAGGTTTGAGGACTGCGGCGTCGTTTGGTCCAGCGTACACTCCCTGCAGGGGTTTAAGCGTGGTGTTGCCTTTAACTTCATGGTCGTAGGTGCGTATGACGCTTTCTTTGCTGGCGATGTTGGGCGCCGCAAGAAGCTCAAGAAGGGGTTTGTTGAGGTTTTCGGGGGCGGGAAACTGGGGTTCCGTGAAGCTTTGCTTTTCGATGGTTGCTGTTTTCATGCTTTTGCATGGGTTAAACAGGAAAGCCATGTCCATGTCCGCAACTTTCTCGCCGTTGAAATTGAGCTCTAAACGGCGCTCAACTGTGAGTTTGCCTATTGCCGTTGCCTCTACGTCTTCTTTCGCGAAAATCGCCATTACCCGCTCCAAGTTTTCAGGCGGAACCGTTATCAACATTCTTTCTTGGGATTCTGAAATGTAAATTTCCCATGGCGCCAAACCGCGATGCTTCAGCGGCACCTTGCCAAGGTTGACGGTGACTCCGCAGTCGAACCTTTCCGCGGTTTCGCCTACGGCTGACGATAATCCGCCTCCGCCGAGGTCAGTTGTTGCCGACGCAAGTTGCAAATCGCGAATTTCAATTATCGCGCGTTTCACTTTTTCTTCTTCAATCGGGTCGGCAATCTGCACGGCTGGGCGGGAAATTTCCTCTGATTTCTCAGTTAATTCGGCCGATGCGAAGGTTACGCCGTGGATTCCGTCGCGTCCCGTTTTTCCACCTGCCAAAACCACGATGTGCCCTGGCTTGGCGTTTTTGGTGAATTTCGCAAGCGGCAGGAGTCCTATGCATCCGCAGTATACGGTGACGTTGCCTGTGTAGCTTTCGTCAAAGTATATTGCGCCGTTGACGGTGGGGATTCCCATGTTATTCCCGTAGGCGCTGATGCCTGCTGTGACGCCCATGTAAACGTATTTTGGGTGTTTCACGCCTGCGGGAAGCTTTTTGTAATCGTAATCGAGCGGTCCGAAACCTAAAACGTCCGTGCAAGCAATCGGGTCAGCCCACACGCCCAAGATGTCCCTGATGACGCCGCCTACCCCTGTAGCTGCTCCGCCGAAAGGTTCCACAGCGGACGGGTGGTTATGCGTTTCAACCTTGGCAGCTATGCCATAGCCCATGTCAAAGCGTACGATGCCCGCGTTGTCTTCGAAGACGCTGAAGCACCATGGCGCCTTGATTTCTTTGGTGGCTTTTGCAATGTAGGTTTTGAAGAGGCTGTCGATTTCTTTGCCGTCCAGAACGATTTTTCCTTTGAAGGTTTTGTGGTAGCAGTGCTCCGACCACGTTTGACTGATGGTCTGCAACTCCACATCTGTGGGGTTTCTGCCTTCGCCTTTGAAGTAGGCTTGGATGTTCTTCATTTCTTCAAGGCTTAAGCCCAACGCTAGTTCGTCGCTGGCTTTTTCCAAGGCTGCTTCGTAGAGGGCGTATTCCGTTTTGCGGGGGCGGTAAATGCTAGGGGTCATTGTTGCTCCTCAAGGGTTACAGTGTAGTTGTCTTTGGTTGGGTTTGCGAGGAGGCGTTTGCTCATTTCTTCCGCCTTCGCCTTTGCCTCTTTAACTGTTGCCGCGTTAAGAGTGACTGTGTAGACTTTGCTTACGTCTACAGCTTCCACTTTGTAGCCGAGTTCTTTTAACAGACGGGCTGTTGTTTCCCCTTCAGGGTTGCTGTGGCCTTGTTTGAGGCTGACTTCAATCTTCGCTCGGTATGTCATAAATTCTTTAAATTATGCCTAAAGATTTAAACGCTTTCGACATAAAAAACGCAAAACTTTACGTCAAAACCAGCCTTTTCTTTCCGTGCGTTATCTCAACCGTTTGCTTGCCCGTTACTTTGCCGATCAATTCAGGTTTTGCACCTTCCTTCTCCAGTGTGCTCATGGCTTTATCGGCTTCCGATTTGTCAACGATTATGCCGAAGCCCCATCCCATGTTGAAGGTTTTGAACATTTCCTCATCAGAAATGCGGTAGCCAAGCTCAGCCGCGGTTTTCTGGATTAACCCGAATATGGGTTGCGGTTTAAAGTTGGTAAATTCAAAGCCGATTCCAGCCGAAAAACTCGCCAAGTTCTTGAATTTCATGTAGCCGTCGCCTGTTATGTGGACTGCTGCTTTCACTTTGACTTTGCTGGCTACCTTGAGAAGCGGCTTCACGTAGATTTTTGTCGGCTCCAAGGTTTCAAGCACGACTTCCCTGTCTAAGCCCTCTGGAATATCGGTCGGCATGTATTTTCCTCCCCATTGCTTGAACAATATTTTTCTAACCATCGTCAAGCCGTTGCTGTGTAACCCGCTGCTTGGCAAGCCGATTATGGGGTCTTCTGGCTTGATGTTTTCGCCAGTTATGATATTTTGCCGCTCAACCGTGCCAACCGACGCAACTACCATGTCAAAGCCCGTGTTGTCAACTAAGCCCTTAATTATTTCCGCTACATCGCCTGTTTCGCCACCAGTAACTGGGCATTCCGCTTCTGCGGCGCCTTGTATGATTCCTTTGAGCCATTCTTTTACGAGGTGGGGTTCGCTGGCTTGCGCATGTATGTTGTCGGCTATTGCGAGGGGTCGGGCTCCTGAACGGATGACGTCGTTGACTGCCATCGCCACTGCGTCGACGCCTATGGTGTCGTATTTCCCTGCCATTTGCGCAAGAAGAACTTTGGTGCCTACCCCTTCGATGACGAGGTCTAAGAAGGTGTTTTCTCCAACTGGAAAAATGTTGCCGTAAGGCAGATGCATAACGTTTCCGAAGTGGCTGTGCTTGTAGGTTTCCTGCAGGTCTTTTAGGGCTTTTTTGGATTCTACCCGCTGGGCGCGGTTGACGCCTGCGTCGGTGTAAGTGTAATTTTTGGGCAAAGCTAGTTCTCCCTGTATTCTTTCGTTATGTCAGAAATAACACTTATGCTTGACAGAGAGGGCGCGTAAGGACGATTAGCCATTGTTTAACCGGGAATTCTTGGTTCTTAGTAGTCAACAATCTGGGGTTTTGCTTTCTTGATTATCGATTGAGTTTCCTGAACAAAGCTTCCAACTGTTGAAGGTGGTATCCATTTAGACAAAGCATCAGGGCTAGTGCGCTGGACTGTTTCAAGTGCTTTTGTTAGTGGGTCAATAAAGGAGTTAAGTGGCTTACCCAAAAACAATCTATTGAAATAGTCAAAGTTGGGTTTGAATGGAATTTCCATTATAGCCTCCTTATCAAAAGGCAATATTATGCCATTATCTGAAATACCTACGGTGCCTTGAAGAGAAGGTTGGTCTACTATAAGTCTAGAAAGCCTTCTCGCTCTAGTTCGATAATATTTACCAGTCATTGATTGGATTAGGTTCAGAACATTAAGGGTTCCAGAGCTAAAAGTGCTGGCTGGCAGGGGAAGCATAGTTACAGATTCATCTGGTTCTGGTTCAGAAATATTATCAATAAATTCTTCTGTAAGGTCTAGGAAATAGTCCACTAAGTCGTCAGGGTCAAAATCAAGAATGTCCTCATGAATATTCAAGAGGTCGCTTTTCAAGTGCAGATGCGCATAAGGATGAAGAGGCGGTCTGGGCTTGTGACCAGAGATATGCAAACCTACATCTGGAATGCCAAACCATCCGTAAATGTCTCCAGAGGACTTACTTTTCCTAAATTGGAGAAGCTTTATGCTATCTTGCCCTAATTGAATTTGAATACTGTCTTCGCTTGAATCCATTGACATATTGGTCTATGTTTGTTAGGTTGTTAAATAAAAAACTTGGCTGTGAGTAAATATAGTAGGCTTTGACAAGTTTGTCTCACGCACTTTCCCACGCAGTTATAGTTTCAAGAGCGCTATATGAATGTTAGATATTATATTGCTTCTTCATCCAACAATTTCCTTAGTGAACGCCTTAGATATTTTTCAACGGTACTGAAAAAAACGAATGCCTCTTCATTTTCATAATCGGGTTCTTTTCTTAAGTGTCCATGAACGATTGTATTTCTCTTTTCATACGCTAATTTCAGAATCCTTTTAATTTCAACCCTTTCAGCCTCATTCTTTCCAATTAGCATTCCAATAGCTATGCCTATTACCGGTCCATAAGGATGGGGAGCATTCTTTTCGTTGTGAAAAACAATTGACTCAAATGCAGTAACATAATCGATTAGATACGGACCAAGGTCAACTTCATCGTGGTCTGCTGGTCCCACTGGTTCATCAAAAGACCTGTTAAACTGCGATAAAGAAAATTTTAGATACTGTTGTCCATTTCCCTTTTCAATTCTATCAATCTTTTGCCATAGTTTTGTGAACTCAATTATGTCCTCTTTTGAAAGAGAAACCGTAGTGTTAAATCTGCACGGTTCAGGCGTATTATTGCTAATATAAAAAGAGCTAGACGAAATGAAGAAAGTAGTTGGGACGCAAAATTCGTATTTCCCCAAAAGCCTAAGCGCTAATAAGATATTTCTTACGTTTGATGAATTTTCTGTCCACCAATGTAGCTGAATATCAGCTTCTTTGGAAAGCTTTTTTTCAATGACAAATTTAGTATTTAGAAGAGCTTGTTCCATCATGTGGTAATAATCCAGAGATTTCTGCATTAAGTCATCAAGTTCTTTTTGACCAATCCGTCTTATGCATAATGAGTCATCAAGCTTAATGAAATCTTGAGGGCTATCTAGATTCACAATAGGAACAAGAACTATAACTGACTCTTCACTCATAGGCTGTCATATGCTCTTTATCGATTTAAGTCCTATTGATTTTTACCACATTTTCAAACGCTAACCTGAAACATAACAAACAGCAAAAACTAAAAGCGCTATCAATCACTAACTACGATAAAGAGGTAAAAATGCATCCCTAAATCAAATAGCAAATCTCCATTTATTACTGATGAAGAGTATCTTTCTATAGTTAGAAAGAACCGAAATCTAACTTTTATCAAAAATATGATTGAGAGCAGTTTAAACCAGAAAACTAAAGGTAAAATGTTCAATATAGTAACTGCCACTTGGAATCCTATTAGTGGTTGCCTATACAATTGCGTATATTGTTGGGCTAGAGAGTTAGCTGTAACCAAATTAAAGAACACTCAACGATATGCTGAAGGTTTTAAGCCTAGCTTGAATGAGAAAGAATTTTCTTCCCGATTTGTTAATGGAGACCTCGTTTTTGTCTCAGACATGGCTGATATGTTCGCCAACTTCATCCCTGAGTATTGGATAAAACAGGTTTTAAAACACATTAGCCTGTTCCCTAAAGCTGATTTCCTATTTATGACTAAAAATCCTCAAAGATATCTTGAATTTTTGCCATACATCCCAAAAAATGCGATACTTGGGGCAACCATAGAAACCACAAACGATGATATTATTCAAACGGATAAAGTATCATTAGCACCGCTACCAAGTGAAAGATATCAAGCTATGAAGACACTTGATTGGGAAAGAAAAATTGTATCTATTGAACCAATCTTAGACTTCAACTTACCTACCTTCGTTAAGTGGATTGAAGACATCAACCCCTTCATAGTGTACGTAGGCTATGACAACTATTGTCACAAACTCAGAGAACCTACTCTAGAGAATACCATGGACCTAATACAGAAGCTTCCCGAAAGCACTCTGGTGATAAAGAAGAGCATTAGACCCGCATGGTTTGAGAGTAATTAATCCCTTCACCTAGTGGTCAAAATGGGTACAAAGCATGAGTCAGAACTGCTAGTCTAGGAAAGTTAGAAGCCTAATTATCGATGATGATAAAAAAGAAGATGAATCTTACAATAAGGGTCATCCTTGGTCCATCATAAAACTTCTTTTGCTAGGTCAATGGGCAGACATCTATTCTACAATCATTAAGACCTATTTCGCGTCTTATCGCTTTGTAGACCTATTGGCAGGGGCAGGTAGAACACAGATAGAAGAGGCTCAAGGCAAATTAGTAAAAGGTTCTGTGTTTGTTGTTGATACTTTTGCTCAGAAATTTCCTTTTGACGAATACATTCTAGTTGAACGTGACACAGACAAATACAATGCCCTTAAAGAGAGAACAAGTCAATTGGGAGATAAATGTAAGGCTCTCTGTAGTGATACTAACAGTATAGTTGAGAAAATATTCGCTGATTATCCCTCTCATAACTTGGTTTTCATAGACAATGAAGGTTTCAACGTTAATTGGAAAAGCATAGAAACCATACTCAATGCAAAAGCCGACATCATCATAAACTATCCAACATCTATGTTTGAAAGAGTTGCTAGAGACCAAAAGTCTCATGGTAAGTTAACAGAATTTTTTGGCGATGAATCTTGGCGTATCGCAAAATTTGACAGGAAACTATCGGTTAAACTCTATATGGATAACTTGAGGAGAGCTTATGAACGTATCAAACCAATGAAGGCTTATGTTGAAAATATTCGGTTAGGAAATGACAGCTACTTTTACGATATAATTCTTGTAACAAAACAAGGCAATTATACAAACATATGGGATAGTTGGAAAAAAGAATGGCATGGTAAAAATCCTGATTCTATGTTAAGCTTTGTAGAAGGCAAGTCACTATGCCTAAGATATTTTCGATGGCTTCAGTCTGGGAGTCTCTGAGATACAAAAGAAATATCCAAAAATTAAGAAGCAACCCAAACCAAACCCTACTGCGAAACTAGAGGCATTTTTCGGTAGTTCTTAGCCTGTATGTAGAAAATAGGTTTATAGTTTCTTTCCTTCACTTGTTTGAGTAGTTCAAAATCGTTTTCAATATAAGGGTAACTGCGCTTGATTCGGAGTTTTAGCACTCGAAAGGTTTCATCGTTTATGGGTTCATCGTTTAAGAACTTGGTCAATAGTGCACTTAGTTCGAATTGGTCATTACATTGCTTTTAAAATGGCACATCAATCATTCAATGGCATAGTGTTGGAAAAGATTTCTTGGTAAAGACTTGTGGAGAGTTAATGGTAAAGAATAAGGCTGAGAATCGCATAATTACTGAAAAGGACTATTGCGGTTGTAGTCTAGCTTGGTTAGGACATCAGGTTCCCAACCTGACAACCCGGGTTCAAATCCCGGTGACCGCACCAAAACAACTTCTGTGCCCGATTCGAAGGCAAAGAGAAAAATGGCTGTTTGGGTTCTAGTATAGTGGTGTTGAATCATTCTTTCAGGTTACCTTATGGTTCCAGTCCCATCTTACACCCAGCAGTACGTGAGGTGCCCAGCCTGCGGGTCACAAGTGACAGTGAACTCTAACTACTGCAACTTCTGCGGCACACCCCTGCATCAACCCGTTTTGCTGAAAATCTGCCCTCGATGTAACACAAAGATTCCTGCCAGAGCCAAGTTCTGTCCTGAATGCGGAAAAAAACAACCCGCCGAAAACAGCAAGCAGAAACCTGCGGAGCAGGCGGCAAGCCGCTAATAGCTTTTGCCGCAAGCAATCGCCTTTGCATTAAGTGTATTAGGCAGATTCCTCTTCTTTGATTGAGGCTGTTTTGGCATGTCAATGGATGCAGAAGACTTCAAAGTGAAATCTGGCAAAAAAGTCAGCTTGAACGACTACGATTCCGCTTGGGTTCCGAAATGGGCTGAGAAGGTGGAGGAAAAAGAGGGCAAAAAAGCAGTAAAGCAGCAGGCAATGGAAATGCTTGAATGCAGCCGACAGAAACTTGTCGAGATGCAGGGGCTGTTTTGGGCAAACGGCACTTATTCGATGCTTATCGTGCTCCAAGGCATGGATGCAGCTGGGAAAGACGGCACAATACGGCACGTAATGTCGGGCGTTAACCCACAGGGCTGCCAAGTTACAAGTTTCAAAGTGCCCTGTGAAGATGAGTTGATGCATGATTTTCTTTGGCGGAACTCGAAGGCTCTTCCAGAAAGGGGTATCATCGGCATTTTTAACCGTTCATACTACGAAGACGTGCTCATAGTCAAGGTTCGACCCGAAGTTCTACAGCGGCAGAAGTTGCCGCAGGGGCTAGAGGGAAAACAATTCTGGAGCCAAAGGTACGAAGACATAAACATGTTTGAGCGCCACTTGGTCCGAAACGGCACGGTCGTCTTGAAATTCTTCTTGAACATTTCAAAGCAACAACAGAAACAGCGGCTTCTCAAACGCCTCGAAGACCCCGACAAGAACTGGAAATTTTCGCTCACAGACCTGTCGGAACGCTCCAAATGGGCTGACTACATGGAGGCATACGAAGAAATGCTTAACATGACAAGCACCGACTGGGCGCCATGGTACATCATTCCAGCAGACAGGAAATGGGTTGCTCACGCCTCAATCTCCGAGATAATAGTTTCCCAAATCAAGAAACTTGACCTAAAATACCCCGTCCTAAGCAAGGAACAGCTTGCAGCTTTGGAGAGAGCAAAGGCCGAACTTGAGAAGGAGTAGCGGCGTGGGCGGTCTATGGGTTGGGGTTGACTATGCAGTGGACGTCCAGCTGCTTTTTGAAGGCTTCGTAGAATGCCTGCTTGTTTTGGATGACGCTCCACTCTTCAAAACTGCAGTCTGACTCCGAATAGAAAGAAAGCAAAATCTTGTCTTTATTGACTTTAACAAACTCAGCCTTCTTGACCAGTCCAGTGTGGCTTCTGTCAAGCTTCTCTGCGAACCTAAGAAACGTCGATAAAATAGCGATACTCTGCTTCGATTTTTCATCCAGTCCAGAAGCTTTCAAAGCCTTTTTTGAAGGCAGCTTTTTCCGGTGGAAACGCGCAATGTTGCCCATTATTTGGATTTCTTTGCGGTCAAAACCAAGGAGGTCAGCGTTGCAGATGATGTATTGGGAATGAAGTTGATGGTCGTTGAATGAGAGAAAGTCGCCGACGTCATGCAGCATAGCTGCGTATTTCAAAAGTTCTTTTTCGTTTTCTCCCATGTCATGTAGCCCAATTTGCTTTGCGCTGTCAAAAAGCTGGGTTGCCAAGGCTGCTACGGCTTCTGAGTGTTTCTCGTCAAAATTGCAGGACCTTCCCAGATGCAGGGCGCTTCTGTTCCTCATCGGGGTCTTTTGGAGTTCCCGGAAGCCCTCGTACTTCGACAGGTAATCCACAAGCAAGCCATCCCGCAGTTCCCTGTGACTAACGTTGATTTCTTCCAAGCCAAACTCCTCCATAACCGCCTCCATTATAGCTGCCCCTGCAATTATGATGTCGGCTCGGTCAGGGTTGATGGCGGGCAGTTTTCTTCTTTCCTCAAGCGGTAGGAAGCAAAGGAGGGGCGCCAGCTTTTTCAGGTTTTTCCTTGATAATGCCAACCCGTCGCCGTTGGCACTCTTCTTGACTACTTTGTTTGCGATTTCCGCCAAATTAATGATTGTGCCTGATGACCCATATGCCCGCCTGACTCCGTACTCTTGGACTTTTGCTTTAGCTACCCTTACTTTGCTGCAGGCGTACTGTTTAATCTGCTTGTAAGTGCTGTTTGCCACTGATCCAGCCCACCCTTCGCCTATGAACTGACCAGTCAGCCTAATTGCGCCTAACCTGAGGCTGTTCACGTAGAAGCATTGGTACTGGTTTCCGATGCAGATTTCGGTGCTGCCGCCTCCCAGATCTATGAAGATGGCTATTTCTTCGCCGATGTCTATCCCGCTTGACACGCCAAGGCAGATTAGGCGGGCTTCTTCCTCACCTGAAATTACTTTTACTTTGAGTCCCGTTTCGTCGAGGAGTTTTTGGAGGAATTCGTTTTGGTTCTGTGCTTCCCGGATTGCTGAGGTTCCGACAGATATTATTTCTGTGGCACCGTAGGTTTTGGCTAATTCAACGAATTTGCCGCAGATAAAGATGGTTCGTTCCATCGCGTCTGGTTTAAGTAAGTTGTCTTTAAATTCATCTTCGCCTAAGCGGACAACTTCTTTTTCTTGGCTGATGATTGTGTAGGAGAAATTCGGGTTTATTCTCACCACTAAGAGGCGAACGGCGTTTGTGCCTACGTCTATGAAACCGACTATTTTCTCAGCAGTTTTCACGGTGTCTTCCATACCAGCACCAATTTCTTTGCGAAGACCCTTTCAAACAAATCTTTCTTCTTATTAAAAGCCCGCTCCTCCAGCGCCGATTTTGTTTCGGAAAGGCACTGGACAGTTACCTTTTTGGTACCTACTTTGAAGTTTACTGCTTTTACGTTTGATTGGTGAGTATAATCTAAGCCATCTGCCACGCGCAAGAGGCTGGATAGAACCTTTATCACTTTTATGGTTTCGCGGTCCAAAGCCCGAAGGTTGTAGTGCTTTGGTTTGGGCAAGCCTTTGCGGTGATAGCGTGCGACGCTTGCAATTATTCGTCTTTCTCGGGATGAAAAGGGTAAATGGGTATTGTTGAGGATGAGCCTTGCCGTTGCCTTGTGGTGCCCGCGTCTGCCTTCCAGCAAGCCTGCGTCATGCATTAATGCGGCGCATTCAAGCCAGCATCTTTCCCGCTCACCCAAATTATGCAACTTGGCTAGTCCGTCAAAGAAGTTTAAGGCTAGCTTGGTGACTTGCCTGCAATGTTCCAAGTCCTGCCCGTACCCGTTGGCAACTTGCTTCGACGCGTCAACTATGAGCTTGCAGTTTTCAGACATGGCTTTTTCTCTTACGGCGTCTTCCTCGGTTATCGCGTCAATAGAGACCCCTTGAAGCAGCATCTGGGCGAGGCTTTCAGGCAACCCTTTCTTCCTCAGAGCATCCGCGGCGGCTTCAACGTCGTAATCTACCCTGATCATTTCAACCTTGAACGGGTTAAACTTCAAAATAGCGTAGGCTGCCTGAGGGTTTGCGTCGCTTGGTCTTCCCACGCTTCCAGGGTTGATGAAGGAGGCTCCGTCAACTTTTCGCCACAGCTGTTCGTGGGAGTGCCCCACGATTATCGCGTCTGCTTTCGCGGTTTCAGCGAGGGTTTTTAACCGTTCATCTGGCGTGTCCTGAGTAATGTGTTCGTCAATGGATTCGGGGCTGCCATGTGTAACGAGCAGTTTTACGCCTGCAACTTGGAGCCTGAGTTCCCGCGGTAAAGTGCAAAGGTAGCTTTGACATGATTTTGCCAGCTCTTTCTTGGTGAACTTGAAAGCAGCTCTCTTGTCGCCTTTAGCGTTGGCTTCGCTTTCGAGAACTTCCGCGTCATAGTTTCCCAGCACGCTGAGAACGTTTTTTTCGCAAAGCAGCTCCACAACCTCGTTTGGGCATGCGCCGAACCCTATTGAATCACCAGCGTTGAGAAAAACGTCGATGTTCCGCTCTTCCGCGTCTTTGATGACTGCTTCCAAAGCTTGAAGATTAGCATGGACATCTGACAAAACTGCAACTTTGACATCGGGGTTCGTCAGGATTTGGTTTGTTTTTTCCTCAGTCATGGTTAATCCAGCCTTGGTTGTTTCCCTGAGTTTATCGAAAAAATTTTGTTTTTGATTGTTTTCCCAAAGTTGAACAAATCTTTCGTAATGATCTTTTCTCTGGTCTTTTATGTACTTAGAAAAACTCTCTATCGCTTGTTCAAACTTTTCGGGGTCTATTTTTCTGCCGCTTTTTGCTTTGGTTTCCGCGATGAATTTGGGCAGATAGGCAAGCCAAACCTCAAGGTCATGCTTTTCGCCTAGAATATCTTGATAGGCTTTTATCGTTTCTATTTCGTTTTTGAGCCTATTTTTATAGGTTGACGCGAAAAACTCCATGGTGTAGCGAAGCTTCTTTGCATGTATTCTCATTTCATGGTGCTTTTCGTTTGCGTCTTCCGAGTGGACGTATTTTTCCAGCGATAGGAAATCGTCAAGTCTGAAGCCTATGTGCCACTGGGCTTTCTTAAGCACCTGATTAGGATCAAAACTCACGTTTGGCTTTTCCGCCGAGGCATTCTTGCAAAATTCGCCTAGGTCTTCCAAAACATTTGATGCCTTAAGTTCCTCTATTCCGCTGGTGACCAAGGGTTGAACCATGTCTCTTTTACCGACACGGTCACGAAGCAGCATATTAACGAATTTTTTTTCTGTCAAGTTAACGTTTTTCAAGTAGTTTTTCACAAAGGCTATTTGGACGTCGAGGTCCCTTGCTTCTCCGAGTAGCCGAGTGACTTTTTTTATTTCCTTTGTCCATCTTTTGTATTTCTTGTCGGGAAAGCAGGGTTGGAACAAGGGTAGAGCTGCTCTAATCTTGCGTGAGGTCACGCGGGTTTTGTGTACGCATTCGATGTCTTCGTTTTCTATGACGCCGTCGATGTTTTTTTCAAACCCATCAAGCAAATCAACGATTGCTTCGCAGCCGAATCTGCAGTAGCTCCTGTCAGCGTCGCAGGTTTGGCTGTTAACTGGGGCGTTCATTCCAGATGCCTCTGTTCTTGATAAGCCAAGCTTGTGAGTCGATAACTTCCTCTCCGGCTTTGGGTTTTACTCTTTCGTAGGTTCCATCTGGCAGCAGTCTTCTTGCTTTTACGTTGTCGCAGAGGTGAATTTTAAGCATGTTTTCAAAGAGGGCGCGGCGCAGAGTCGGGTCGGGAACGGATAAGAGAACTTCGATTCTTTCGTTGAGGTTTCTAAACATCATGTCGGAGCTGCCTATGAGAACCTCATCTTCCGTCTCTCCGCGGAAGTAATAGATTCGTGCGTGCTCAAGGAAGCGTCCAACGATGGATATCACTGAAATGTTGTCGCTTACTCCTTGAATTCCAGGTCTGAGGCAGCATAAACCTCGCACGTTGAGGTCAAGCTTGATTCCCGCCATTGACGCCCTGAACAGAGCTTGAATAATTTCTGTTTCCTCTAGATTGTTCAGTTTTAGGGCTATGTACCCCTTCCCTGTTTTCTGGTGAAAACTAATTTCCTTATCTATTCGCCGCAGAATTTCTTTCTTAAGCGTTTTCGGCGCCACAAGCAGGTTTTTGAATTCTTTTTCTTGAAGCCCCTTTATTATGATGTTGAAGAGTTCCTCAAGTTCCGCCCCAACTTCAGGGTTCGCCGTTAGGTAACCGATGTCGCCGTAGATTTTCGCAGTTACAGAATTGTAGTTGCCTGACCCGATGTGTGAGTACCTTACTGTTCTGCCATCTTCTTTTTTAACGATCATGCACAGTTTTGCGTGAACCTTGAACTTTGGGAAGTTGTAGACGGCGTTTATTCCGCCTTGTCTCAGTTTTGAAACTAAACGGATGTTGTTTTCTTCGTCGAACTTTGCTTTTAGCTCTACTATCGCTGTGACTTTTTTGCCTTTTTCCGCGGCTTCAATCAACGCATCTACGACGGGGGAGTTGTGGTCCATGCGGTACATTGTTATGCAGATTTCCAAAACGTTTCTGTCCCGCGCGGCTTCCCTTAGCAGATTAACGATTACGTCAAAGCTGTCGTACGGGTGATACAGGGCGAAGTCTTGTTTGGCGACGGTTGCTAACATGTTGCCTTTTGCCAGAACAGGCGAGAAGCACGGAAGGAAAGTTTTGTCTTTAAGATCGGGACGGTTGATTTTCAGCATTTGCCAGAGGTCAACCAACCCGAGTGGCCCATCAAACTCGTACGTTAAGTAATCTGGCAAGCCTAAGGCTACAGCTATCCTCTCCTTAATAACGGCGGGTACTTTCCTTTCAAATTCCAGCCTGCTTGGAAACCCAACTTTTCTCGTCGACAGGCTTTTCTTAACGGAGTAAAGGAAATCTGCGGATTCATCCATTAGGATGGCTATTTCCCCGTTCCGTGTAAGCCTGAACTGGTAGGCGGTGAGGTTTTTTTCCTTTGGGAAAATCAAGTCCAGATTGTTTACAATCAAGTCTTCGACAAAGACAAAGTTGTACTCTACTTCTTGGCTGTAAACGCTTTTCGGGATTCTTATCAGCCTTCCGAACTCATCAGTCGGGACATCAACTAGGCAGAAGGCATCCTGTTTAGCGAAGCCTGACACGTAGAGCGTTATGTGAAGATTCTCGATTGATGCGCTATCGAATCCCTCTTTAGTTTTGACGAATGGAAGAATAGATTGCTTGAGGAATACACGCAAGTTTTCCTTATCTTTTAAACCTAAATCGTTAAATTTCCAAATGAAAATTTTTGCTTTCGCGAGAGCAGGGAGAAGCTCGTTTCTCCAGCAAGCCGTATGCTTCCCAATCAAGGGAACTATCTCTTTTCTTGTAGCCTCAATCTGTTCAAAGGCGGACATTCCATCCATTGATTTTTCTTTGGACCCCGCATTGGTTTTCTTCATAAGCCTCGGGATCCTTGTCATGAAGAACTCGTCAAGGTTGCTGCCGCAGATAGCGATGAATTTGACCCTTTCCAGCAGGGGATGCCTCAGGTCCTGGGCTTCTTCGAGGACGCGTACGTTGAATCTTATCCAGCTGAGTTCCCTGTTAAGGAAATAGCTTGGGTTGTCCAGTGACTTCTTCTGGTTTGACGCATCTTTCAGTTCAGGGTCAGCCTTCAGAGTTGACAAAAGTCCTTTGCCTGAAACATTTTCGACGGCTACTGTTTGGTCGGTCATACAATAAAAACTATTACAATTGTGCTTAATCAACTAATCTAAATAAGTTGTTTTCAGGCGTATTGAGTTTGTGTTGTTCAGCGGTCTTGCTTCCTTGGAAAATCGTTAGCTTCCACGCATCTTGCTTTGCGAACGGTGAAGGTTTCATATTTAAAAAGCGGCACTTGTTTGTTCACGTCTTTTCCTCCAAACTGCTCCACAAACCTTTAGGGTGATCGTTGTCATTAAAGACTCTCTAAATAGACTCTATAGTTTATATAGGAAAGATTAAATCCCACATCGAATTACTAAAACACATGAATTCTTTAACTCTTAAACAAAAAGGCTTCGCAGAATTCGTTTCTTTGAAAGGACTGCCATTTTCCAGCCTCCCCCTCAACAAAAACACCGTTTTAATCCTGGCTGACAGCACACTCACAGGAAAACCCACCTCAGACATACTCTACATTGGGAAATCCAAGAAACCGACAAAAAGAATCTTCGGCGGCTACTTAGCAGGCTACGGCGGAAAAACAACCAGAAAAATCAGCTCAAAGTTGTTTGATGACGGATACATCGAAAAAGTCGCCGTAAGTTGGATGCTGACTGAAGACCCGAAAGCGACGCAGGAAGAACTGCTGGAGAGCTTTAAGAAAGAACACGGCCAATACCCTGCTTGGAACCTTCCAAACAAAAAGACGCAGAACACTGAAACGCCAGCGAAAAAAGTTGCAAAACCAAAGCCCGCTCGCAAACCCGCCAAAACAACGCCTTAAACCCTGAAGCTTTCTTGCTTCAAGTTTTGACAATGTTTCTCGCGTAATGCTGGATTAGTTCGGTAGTTGACCATGGCAGGCAGTCCTCTTTTTTAAAACCTAAGAGTTCGGCGTACCTGTGGATTAAACCCGTGTTTTCAGCTTCTATCTCCATGAACTCAGGGATGTATGCGTAGTTGCCGAGGTAGCGGTCGATGTCAAAGCGCACTTTGCCAAGCTTGTAGCTGATTCGGTGTTTCTCCATGCTTTCCGTGGCGGATAGACCTATGTTTTCCAAGATTTTCTTCATGGTTTCCAGGTTTGAGACTTCAACGGAGTATTCTTCAGCGGTTTTGGTTGTTTTGGTGAAGTGAACCTTTTTGTATGTTAATTCAATCTTGTCCTGTTCTTTTCTTAAGCGCAAAACATCTTTTGCCTTAATTATTCTGCCGTCTTCGAAGTCAAAGAACAGGGTTTGGATGTCGCCGTCGAAAACCTTTTCTGCACCCATATCGGCGAGAGTTTTCTCAATCTTTTTTCGGTTAATCTCCAGAATTTTGACTTCTATCTCTTGCATAAAACCCATTGAACCAACTGGCAGTTATAAACATGCTTACCGCTTGAAAAAACGCAAAATTCCAGTCAGTCGTCTCAGAAAAGGGATTGGTTTTAGGCGAATTGAATTGATTTCACGGTGACATGGTTTGTTCTTTTGATGACTTGATGGTCTAGTCCGCAAATTGGGCAGAAGACTATTTCAAAGTTTGAGAAGTTCTCAGGGTATATATCAAATTTTCTGTCGCAGTCTACACATTTAACTTAAGTCCGATGCTTGAAATAAGCCTAACCGCCTTCTCAGTCGTCTACTTCCTTTACCTCTACCAAAAAGTCATCCGCAACTCCCTAACAAATTAACTGCCTCACATCACCGCATCCAGCGCCTGTCATCTACAGAAAGGTTATTACTTTTAGAGTAGCTTCATTCGTAAGCGGAGAGACCGAAAAGTGCCCCTTGCGTTTATTATCGGAACAGCTGGCTCAGGCAAATCCCTGTTCACAGCAGCCTTCAGCGAATGGCTAAAAATGTCAAAACAAGACGTCGCCGTCGTCAACCTAGACCCTGGCGCGTTGAAACTTCCTTACTCGCCTGACGTTGACGTTCGTAACTACGTTGATGTAGGCGACTTGATGGAGAAATACGGGTTAGGACCCAACGGCGCTATGATTATGGCTGCTGATTTGATGGCTGACGAAATCGAAAACTTAACTCGCGACATTGAGGACGTGCACGCTGACATTGTCCTGGTAGATACACCTGGCCAAATGGAGCTGTTCGCTTTCAGGGCAAGCGGACCATACATCGTTGACGAGTTGACCAAGGAGCCTAAAGCCCTAATTTACCTCTTTGACGCCGTGTTCTCGATCAACCCGATGAACTACGTTTCAAACATGTTTCTCTCCGCGGCGGTTTACAACCGATTTTTCCATCCGCAGCTGCATGTTCTGTCGAAGACTGATTTGCTTCCGAAGAATGATGTGCAGTCGATTGCTTCTTGGTCAGCTAACTCCCGAGCGCTTGAGGACGCGATTGAAGAGAAACTTCAGGGGACAAAACGTCTCTTCAGCCGTAACATGATGCAGGCGATTAACAGGCTTGGCTTGACTTTTCTGTTGATGCCCGTTTCTTCAAAAACAAACGAGGGCATGATCAACATCAACACTACACTTGAGCGGATACTTAACCAAGGCGAAAAATACACCACTTAACATTTTAGGCGGGAAGTAGTGTCCAGCCTGCGGCGAAAGCTCCCCGTTTAGCTCTTAGTGCTGAGTCAGCGCCAGCGATGATTATCACGTCGTTGTCTTCAGGCGCCAACTGCTCAAGAATCTGCGCTGCAGCTTTGGGGTAGTCTTTCTCTATGCAGTCGCTGACCGATTGAATCCGCAAATGCCCACCCTTGAAGACAGTGACCAAAGCTTTTCGGGCGCCAGCGATGATGGCGGCGTCCCTCTGATCGATCCCCGGCTTCACCTTGTCCCCGCTGTTCTTAACCAGAAAAGCGAAGTTAAAGTCGGATTGACTCAGTTCGGTCTTAGGGATTTCAACGCGTTTGGGGAAGAATTGCTCAAACTGCCGCCAAGTCTCTAAGCCTTTTTCCGTCAGGTTGCAGCCGCCTTTGCTTGTTTCAATCAGGTCAGCGCTTCTAAGCCTGCTTATTATAGTGCGTACGGCGCCGTCGCCAACGTCGAGTTTCTTAGCCAACGTGTTTCTGCCCAGAGGCTTCTGCGACATCAGCTCCAACGCGTAGAAAACGTGGAAGACCGTGAAGGTTGTAGACGGCCCCGGAGCTTTTTTCCCCGCAATTTCCTGTATGAATTTCTTTAACGAGACAGCCATTTAACGCACTACTCTTAAGATATCGTGCCTAGGTTTTTATAATTTGTCAAAGGCTCAGGCAAGTTAGACTCGGTAAGCAACAGCAGAAACCTCGACAAGCGCGCCTGCCTTCAACTCGCAGCCGATTGTGGCGCGGGCAGGAAATTCCCCGTCAAAATACTTCGCGTATTCGGCGTTGAACTGACTGAACAACGTCATGGAAGAAAGGTAAACTGTGGTTGAAACAACATCTTTCAACGTGTAATCTGCCGCTTCCAAAATAGCTTTTATGTTCTCCATAACCTGCTTGGTCTGAGACGAGATGTCCACGGCTACTATCTTGTCTTCTTTCGGATCGATCGGCAGTTGCCCCGAAACAAAGAAGAATCCGCCGGCTTTCACTCCTTGGCTGTATGGACCTACGGGTTTTGGAGCTTTTGCGCTGAACACTGCTTTTTTCATCTTGCCCCTCTTCTTGTTGTGCTGTCTCGGGTTTAAAATTGTTTTTTGCTAAGTAGCCTGCCGTTGTTTATTTGTTAGGTGCTGGCTGTGTAGAAAGATTTTTAAGAAAAACGGCAAGTATCTTATGTTCCAACAACAACTTGGATGGGAAAGATTTCATGAGAATAAACGGAAAATACTTGTTCACTTCTGAGTCTGTTGGTGAAGGCCACCCAGACAAAGTTTCAGACCAAATATCCGACAGCGTTCTCGATGCAATATTCACAAATGATCCCAAGGCAAGAGTTGACTGCGAAACTCTCGTTATGCAAGGAACCGTAATGATTACAGGGCAAATCACCACCTGCACCTACGTTGACATCCCAAAAATTGTCCGCCAAACCCTCAAAGAAATCGGGTTTGACAACGCCAAGGACGGCTTGGACTGGGAAACCTGCGGCATTTTGGTTTCGTTGACGGCGCAGTCTCCCGACATCGCTATGGGCGTAAACGAGTCAAAAGGTCACGAGCAGGGTGCTGGCGACCAAGGCATGGTTTTCGGGTACGCTACCAACGAGACAAAAGAGCTTATGCCGCTGCCTATTATGCTGGCGCATAAACTTGTCAAAAGGTTGGCGGAATGCAGAAAAACAAAGCTTATTCCGTGTCTGCGTCCAGACTGCAAATCTCAGGTTACAGTGGAATACGTGAACGGCAAACCGAAATGCGTAAAAACCGTAGTCATCGCTGCACAAAATAATGGGGCACTTGATGATGCAGCTCTCAAGAAAGAAATTATCGAAAAAGTTATCAAGAACGTTATTCCCGCGAACATGCTGGCTGAAGACGTAAACTACGTTATCAACGGCACAGGAAGGTTCGTTATCGGCGGAACACTTGCGGACTCAGGCTTGACGGGAAGAAAAATCATCGTCAACACCTACGGCGGCGTCGGAAGCCACGGAGGCGGATGCTTCAGCGGCAAAGACCCGTCAAAAGTTGACCGCTCAGGCTGCTACATGGCAAGGTACATAGCGAAAAACATCGTTGCCGCAGGGTTAGCTGACCAATGCGAAATCCAAATTTCATACGCCATCGGTGTCGCCCAACCAATCTCAGTACTGGTAAACACATACGAAACTGGGAAGTTGCCTGACTCCAAGATTCTTGAGTTGGTGAACAAGTACTTCGACATGAGACCTAAAGCAATCATCGATCAACTGAACCTGCTAAGACCTATCTACAAGAAAACTGCATGCTTCGGGCACTTCGGAAGAGAAGAACCAGACTTCACGTGGGAAAAAACCGACAAAGTTGACGTTTTAAAAAAGGAACTGGAAAACGCTAAAAAAGCGTAAACCACAAACTCCATTTTCCCCTATTTGAAAATCACTTTTCAAAGATGGCTTTTCCGCCGTTCTCTTCAACCAACCTGGCAAGCTCACCCATTGCTTTTGCCAGCATTTCACTAGGTTTTTCTTCCTCTTTTGCTGCTGCGGTCAGGTGGATTTCGATGTTCTCGGCGCCCATAGGATGCGACTTGATGTAGACCCCGCCGTTGGCGGCCATCACCTTATCAATCAGCGGCGCTAACTGCGACTCCATAATGTCCTCCAGAAACATGCTTCTTTCACAGAATACCCTGTTCCCAACGGCTTCTTTGAGCAGCGGCGCAATTGTCTGAGTAAAAATAGCTTCCATCTCTGAAGGCACACCCGGTAACGCAAACAAAACCGTCCCGTCCAAATCAACACGCACGCCTGGCGCGGTGCCAACTGGGTTGTTGACTGGCTCGGTTTTTTCTGGTAGAGTCGCCATTTTCACTCGGGCAGGAGTCAACTCGCCTTGAGGCAGGTTTCGTTTTTTGGCGTACTCAACGCATCTCATCTTGACCATGGCTAAGGCTTTCTCGTTGACTTCCAATTTTCGGTCAAACGCTTTCGCTACGCCTTGCAAAGTTTTGTCGTCAAAAGTAGGGCCTAACCCGCCTGAAGTAACGATAAACTGTGGTTTCCGCTCAAGGGTTTCTCGGATTGCTTTGGCTATTTCGTCAACGATGTCCTGGACAACCATCGTGCGTTTGACGTTTACTCCCAGATTCGTCGCCTGCTTTCCCATCCAGTACGCATTCGTGTTAACGGTTTTGCCGATAAGTAACTCGTTGCCCACACAGATTATTTCCAAGTCTACCGTCATAGCCTTCACTTGATAAATGCAAGTAATTGGAAAAGTATGTTTTATAGTGTTTGCTAGCTAAACGTGTAAAATCTCTTAGGGGTGTGCGACTTTATTTTTTCTTGCTAAGATACCAGTTGAGGTATTCTTTTCTGCGGTTTTGCCTTTTTTCTTCCTCTGTTTCTTCCTCTGGCCTATTCTTATCCCGTAAATCGTTTAGTTCTTGCTGTGTCATTGATAACCCGCAGCTTTTGCAGATATACCGCTTAGTGCCTATTTCGTAATGACATTCTCCCCCGCATTCAGGACAATATATCGTCATATTTTTCTCTCGGGAAATTTTATAGGTTAATCGCTGCTGCAGGGATATTAGTCTTCGCCTTAAATTTACCGTTTTTCGAAGGCTTCCATTCTAAAAAACCATCCATCTGTTGTTTTTGTGTAGCTCTACTTCAAAAAGCTTTTATTATAAATCAGCAGATGCAAGGGGTAATACGTCACCTTGAGGAATAAAAATGAGTAACGAACATTTAGCAAAACTGGCAAATCCCGCCCCACTTGGGCTACTTGGTTTCGGCTTAACAACAGTTCTACTTAACCTAGCTAACGCTGGCGCTTTTTCGCTGGACACAATGATTTTAGCCATGGGAATCGCCTATGGGGGAATCGCACAAATCATCGTTGGCGCAATGGAATACAGAAAAGGCAACACTTTCGGCACCGTCGCTTTCACATCCTACGGCTTGTTCTGGTGGAGCTTCGTAATGCTTTTGCTTCTGCCAAAATTCACAGGGTTCGCCGCTCCATCTGCAGCTTCCCTATCTGCGTATTTCATAATGTGGGGAATCTTCACATTCGCCATGTTCTTCGGTACATTGAAAGCTAACCGCGCATTGCAGTTTGTGTTCATGAGTCTAGCCATCCTGTTCTTCATGCTAGCTATAGCTCAATACGCTGGAAGCGCTACATTTACAAAGATAACTGGTGTCGAAGGCGTCATCTGCGGCTTAAGTGCAGTCTATCTCGGAGTAGCTGAAGTCCTAAATGAATCGCACCAAAAAACAGTTCTGCCAATTTGCCCAACTAGCTAAAACCCCCCAACTCTTTTTTATTTTATATTAAATCAACTGAAAAACTTATATTCTTAGGAGCTTACCATTCCCAGCAACCTAGGTTGAATGACATGTCAGAATCTAGTTTACCCTTCGACGAAAGATATAGTCCAAGTATCGCAAAATTTTCTAATGGAGAAAAAAGAAAACAAGAATCAGAAAAAGCACTGAAGAATCCGCAGGCGTACTGGGCTGAAAAGGCAAAAGCCATCGATTGGTTTAAGCCCTTCAGCAAAGCACTTGACGATTCAAACCCGCCGTTTTACAAGTGGTTCCCAGACGGTGAACTAAACATTTGCTACAACGCCTTAGACAGGCACATAAAAGGTAGCCGCAAAAACAAGCTTGCCTACATTTGGGAAGGCGAAATGGGCGAAGTAAAAACTTACACTTACTATCAACTCTACCGAGAAGTGAACAAGCTTGCAAAAGCCCTCAAAAATCTCGGCGTCAAAAAAGGCGACCGCGTAGCAGTTTTCCTCCCAGTCATCCCCGAACTGCCAGTTGCATTGCTCGCAACGGCAAGAGTCGGCGGAGTCCACACAGTTGTCTTTTCAGGATTCAGCGCTGAAGCATTAGCAGACAGGGTAAACGATTGTGGAGCAAAAATCTTAATCACGGCTGACGGTTCTTTCCGAAGGGGAAAACCAGTCGGCATCAAAGACAACGCCGACCGCGCAGCGCCTCTTATGCCCAACATCGAAAAAGTCATTGTTGTCAAGCGGACTGGTCAACCTGTTCAGATGAAAGAAGGCAGAGACGTATGGTACCATGACGCTCTGGCAAACGCGGGCGCAAACGCTTACGTGGAGCCGGAAAGCATGAAATCCACCGATCCGTTGTTCATACTCTACACTTCAGGAACCACAGGCAAACCCAAAGGTGTCCAGCATGGAATAGGCGGATACCTAGTTTGGGCTTACTGGACGCTCAAATGGGCGTTTAACCCCACAGACGAAGACATTTACTGGTGCGTCGCCGACATAGGCTGGATCACAGGACACACCTACAACGTCTATGCCCCGTTAAGCATGGGCATAACAGCGTTCCTCTTCGAAGGCACCCCCGACTATCCAGGCCAAGACCGCTGGTGGGAAATGATCGAAAGACACGGCATAACAATCCTTTACGGCACACCTACCGCAGTAAGAATGTTCATGAAATTCGGCGAAGCCCTCGTGCTGAAACATGACCTAAGCACCCTGCGCATCCTCGGCTCAGTCGGCGAACCCATAAACCCTGAAGCGTGGAAATGGTACTACCGCGTCGTAGGCAAAGAAAAGCTCCCCATTATCGACACTTGGTGGCAAACTGAAACAGGCGGATTCATGATTTCTCCAGCCTCAGGCATAGAACTAACACCGTTAAAACCAGGCAGCGCAACACTTCCAATGCCGGGAGTCAACGCGGACATCTACGATGAGAAAGGGCAGCCAGTGCAACAAGGCACCAAAGGTGTGCTTGTACTCAAGTCACCTTGGCCAGGAATGTTGCAGACAATCTGGAAAGACCCTGACCGCTTCAAGCAAACTTACTATGGACGGTGGCCAGGAATTTACTTCTCAGGCGACTATGCAGTCCGTGACCCAGACGGGTACTTCTGGCTTCTGGGCAGATCCGACGAAGTTCTCAAAGTAGCAGGACACCGAATCGGAACCGTTGAGCTTGAAAGCGCCTTGGTTGCTCACCCAGCAGTTTCTGAAGCAGCCGTTATGGGCAAAGAAGACGCAGTGAAAGGCGAAGTTCCAGTAGCATTCGTCGTACTACGAAGCGGCTTCACACCATCTGATGAACTCCGCACTGAACTCATTAAGCAAATCAGAACCGCAATCGGACCAATAGCAACCCCAGACGCAATCGTATTCGTGAACAAGATGCCTAAGACTCGCAGCGGCAAAATCATGCGTAGACTACTCAAAGCCGTGCTGACAGGTGCACCGTTGGGCGACACATCGACAATTGAAGACGAAGGCTCCATCGAAGACATAAAAGCAACATACAGCGAACTGCGGAAGCAACTCGCCAAATAATCTCCTTCCCTTTTTGGAAGAACACACTTTCTTTTCTTATTCTGTCAGAAGTTCAATTGAAAATAGGCTAGAATGGACGCTGGGTTCCTAGGCGGTCAATGCTTTAGTCTTCTTTTTGCTGCTTGCTGGTTCAGCAGGAGGACTCGGGGCTTCTGCTTCGGCTTTAACTGAATCCGCTGGTCGCACAAGGCACGTCCTATCCGAATCCTCGTCCTTCAGGTTCAGCGTACCGCGGACTGTCTCGTTGTCAACGTTTTGGAAGCTGAAACCCATCTTCTTCATCAGGTCCATCGCACGGGCGTTGTCCTGAAGAACAATAGCGTAGATTTCCTCTAGCCCCATATCTTTGGCGATGTCAAGCACGTAATCGACGAGTTTGGTGCCTAAACCCACGCCTTGGTACTGGTCGCGTACGATGAAGGCGACCTCGCCGTTTTTGCCGTCTGATTCGATGCTGATGCGTGCGACGCCGAGAATTTTTCTTGGTGTGCTCTTCACCAGCTCCGCGACGATGGCGATTTCCCTGTCGTAGTCTATGTTGCAGTACCGCACCACCACTTCATGGGGCGTGTCACGAAGAATCTCAAAAAACCTGTACCTGATCGATTCCTCAGAAAATCCCTGGAACATGTCAAGCCAAAGCGGTTCATCCTCAGGCTTAATCGGTCGAAGAAGAACCTCTTGCCCGTCATTGAGGGTCCAGATCATCTCGTACTTTTTTGGGTAAGGGCTAATCACCATGTGCTCATGCGGCTCAAGTTTTCGGCAGATCGCGTCCTTGTCAATGGCGATGCGGGCGTCTAGGATGAAGGCGTCTTTCTCGCTGACCAGCAGCGGGTTGATGCGGATTTCTTTTATCTGCGGAAAATCGATCAGCAGCTTCGAGAACAGCAGCAGCGTCTCAACCACTCTCTTGACATCGACTGGCGGCGCATTGTAGTAGCCCTTCAGTAGCTGGTAAACCTTGGTTTCCTCCATCATCCGGCGCACCAGCGTGGCGTTCAGCGGTGGCAACCCGATGGAGAAATCCCTGTAAAGATCCATGCCTGCGCCGGCCATGCCGAACAATATGACGGGTCCGAAAACGGGGTCGGTTTTTCCGCCGATTACAATTTCGTAGCCCTTTTGTCCGATCATATGCTGGATGGTGACGCCTATGATTTGAGCGTTAGGACTATATTGCTTCGCCCTTTGCATTATGCCGTTGAAAGTTTCGCGCACTTCGCCTGGAGAATTGACGTTCAAAACCACTCCGCCTGCAGCCCTCTTATTGGTGATTTGCGGCGACAGAATCTTAAGAACCACTGGGAACCCGAGTTGCTGTGCCTGAGCCACCGCTTCTTCAGCGTTTTTGGCAACCAGGCTTTTAATGATCGGGAAGTTGTAGTATTTGAGGATGTTTATGGCTTCTTCGTCCGTGAGGACTTCGCGGTTTTCGAAGGCGGCATTTCTTATTATAGCCATCACGGGTCGTTTAGGCGGCGTAGCATCAAGCGCAAGCTCCTCTGGGGCTTCGTAGAGCAACTCAAGGTTGCGTTGGTAATTGTACATGTACATGTATGTTTTGGTAGCTTGCTCCGGCGTGGAATACGTTGGGATGTCGTTGGCGCTGAAGATTTTGTTAGCATGCAAGACCGCTTCGAAACCCATGAAAGACGTTAATATGGTTTTGTTCTTGTAGGATCTGCTGTTCACTAGGTCAACTATGCTCTGTGCTATTTCAGCCGGTTCCGAGCCTGCTTGCTGCGTAAAGATAATCAGGATTCCATCAACCGTCTCATCGTCCAAGCAGGCTTCAACAGCAGCCCTATAGTAATCTGCCTTGGCATCGCCCACCACATCGATCGGGTTGCCTTTGCTCCAAAACGGCGGCAGAACCTTATCCAGAACCTCCATCGTTTTGCTGCTGAGCTTAGCCAATTTGCCGCCCCTCGCAATCAAAGAGTCCGTCGCCAGCACCCCCGCCCCGCCTGCGTTGGTGATTATGGCAAGCTTTGATCCTTTCGGCAAAGGCTGAGTGCCCAGAACCTGAGCCGCATGAAACAGGTCCTCTATTCCTTCGACCCTGACTATGCCCGCACGTTTGAAGGCGGCGTCATAGATGTCGTCCTCGCCTGCGACGGAGCCCGTGTGGGAAGCGGCTGCCTTGGCGCTTTCAGGGTACTTGCCTGCTTTCACGACGATTATGGGTTTGGTTCGTGAAAAGTGCCTTGCAGCGCTCATGAATTTGCGGGCGTCAGTTATCCCCTCTATGTACATGATGATGCTTTTCGTCTTGGGGTCCGAGCCGAAGTAATCGATTAAATCGCCAAAGTCCACGTCAACCATCGAGCCGACCGACACGAAGTTGCTTAACCCGATGTTTTCATGGATAGCCCAGTCCAAAATCGCCGAGCCCAAGGCTCCGCTCTGCGACAGGAAAGCGATGTTGCCAGGCTTAGGCATTTTCTCCAAGAAGCTGGCGTTCAGGTTTATCCTTGGTCGAATCATGCCGATGCAGTTCGGTCCGATAACTCGGATGCCATAGCGTTTCGCTGTTTCCTGAACCCTCTTTTCCAGTTCCATTCCTTCAGGGCCTGTTTCTTTGAAGCCTGAGGAAACGATAATCGCGCCCTGCACATGCGCCTTTCCACACTGTTCTACAACCTCTGGAACGGTGCTTGCAGGTGTGGCGATTATGGCTAAGTCGATGGGTTCAGCAATCTGGTCGACAGACTTGTAGGTTTTGACGCCGAAAATCTCGGGTTTGCGAATGTTCACGAAGTAATATTTGCCTGCGTATCCTAGTTGAGCGAAGTTTTTGGCTATCAAGGAGCCTACTGAGCCTTCGACGTCGCTGGCTCCGATTATGGCGACGCTTTGCGGGTTGAAAATCTTGTCAAGGTTTTTAGTGACCATTCCTGATTAGCCCCCGAATATGTGCAGTGAATACTCTAAGTTAAACTACTCTGTCGTATTATTTGATTATTATGAATTCTAAATTTGAAAACTGAAATCAAGAAGGCTCTTAACGGAAAAAAACGGCTAAAGGTTGACAAGAAATAAAAGAAAAATTTTAGATGGGGTAAGCTCCGCAGACTTTGCAGAACTGTATCTTCGTTTTAATGTAGCTGTGGCATTTTGGACATTGGATGCCGCCTTCGACCTTGGGGAACACGTCTTTGGGGTTGCCGAACTTCTTTCGGAAGTGCTCGTAGTAGAGTAGCTGCTCTTTGTCTTGGATTTCAACGTCGTCTGCCGCTTTGATGGCTGCTTTCTTATCCGCGAATTCCTTGTCAGTTATCATGTCGTTGAAGTATGTTCTTAGCGTTTCAGTTCCTGTTCCCTGCTCAAGCGGCGCTTTAGGTCTCCAGATAACGTCCATAGGAATCACGTCCTCGTAGGCTTTGCGCAGTATCCATTTGCTGTATTTTACGCCGTTGTACATGTTTATCTTGAATTTAATAGGCAACTTCATCGCCCAATCCATGAAGGCTGGGTCGCGGTAAGGTGCCTTGATTTGCATTCCAAGAGATTCCGCCATTGGGAACGAGGAGAAACCCATTTCTGCCCACATTTCCTGCTGCTTCACTGCGAATTCAGCTTCTGACAGGTGGAATTGCCATGGGTAACCGAAGAGTTCGTCAAGTGCGTCGCCTGTGAATACGCTTTTGATTCCTTTGGGTTTGAACAGTGTTAAGCCGATGTAGACTGGTAGGCTGTTTCTGATTTCCATGGGGTCGAATTTTTTGAGTGCTTCGACAACTTTGGGGTAGTATTTCAGTACGTCTTCTTTGCCGAACTGGTATGTCTCCTGTTTTAGGTGCAGAAGCTCTACCATTCGTTTGACGTATTCGGTGTCTTTGGGTGCGCCGTGTTTGAATGCTAAGGTGAGGCATGGGATGTCGGGTTTGTATTTTACTGCTTCATAAGCGATTATCTGGGTGTCGGTTCCAGCTGAAAACAAGAAGCCGTCAGCCATGTTGTTCTTGACACATTTGTTTACTAATTTTCTGACTTGTGGTAGGAGTTTGTTAACTTCTGAAGGGTCTAGTGCCATATCTTTCCCTCGCAATTATACCATGCTTGTCATTCCACGGATATTTAAGCTTACCGACTGCATACAAAAGCCGTCAAAATTTAAACATCTGTGTTAAAAGTGAACAAAATACTGAACAGTCGAGGTCTTACATGCATCAACATCATTTTGCCCGACAAAACATCACCTTTAAAAGTCAAAAATTGTCAGTCAATAGCTCAGCCCCAACACACAGAGGATCAACGTTGAAAGCAAGCCTACTCCACATGGAAATACGTGACACATTCGAAGCAAACATAGCAGCAGCCAAGGATGCGGTTGACAAAGCCGCAAAGGGAAAACCAGCAATAATCGCCCTCCCAGAGTACTTCACCGTTCCCAACTGCATGGCAGACTTCACAAATGCACAGAAGATATCAAGAGAAACATGCAAAGAAACCCTGAGCTTCCTGCAAAAAGAATCAAAAAAGATCGGCGGCATCTATCTTTTCGGAGGCTCAGTTCTCGAAGAAGACGGAGGACAATACTACAACACAAGCACCCTGTGGAAGAGCGGTTCTCTTTTAGCTAAATATAAAAAAATAAACCCGATCCGAGCCGAAATTAACGCAGGCGTCGCCAGAGGCAGCCAACCCGTCGTGGTTGACACGGAAATCGGCAAAATTGGGCTGCTGGTTTGCGCTGACTCGTTTGACCCTGACCTCGTGAAGCGGGTTGCATCTATGGGCGCGGAAATCATTTCGCTTCCAGTCGCTTCAATGGGAACTCATCCCGTAGTGAAGGGTCACCCGTTGACAGAGGGCATTGCACGGAACTACGGTGTGTTCCTGCTTAAGGTGGGAAATGTGTGTTCCAGCATGAGGGGCGGAAGAAGCGCAATCATCGCTCCGTGGGGAATCCTTGGAGAAGTAACCGACGCCCCCAAAGACTCGATATTAACCCGAGACCTCGACATGCAGCGGCTAAAAGAATATCGCGGCAAACTCAGTAGAGTTTAGCCCAGCCGTTGACGATTCGGCTCATTTCCCCAAAATCGTATTTTTCCAGCCAATCCCTTAGGTCACTGTTGTTTACGGCGTACCTGCAGACTTGCCTCGCGTTCTCAGAATCATGCACCAACAACAGAACCGCATCCAACCTGTGTCTGGAAACGTAAGCCACCGTTTTCAGCAACGCCTCAAGTTTTTCGTCATTGGGCATTTCCGCACTTAACTCAACCACAACAGGCTTCTTCAAAGACTCAGCAAAATCCCTTGCCAACATGATCGCCCAGTAGTTAGTCGAGTAATCCCTTGCCGAAAGCGGCACATGAAAATAATCAACCAAACCCGCGATGGTGTCAAGGTCCAAGCCGTACCTTTCTTTGGCGAGCACTGGGTCAGGGTAAATTTCCACAGCGAAAGTGCCCTTAACCCGTTCTTTGGCTTCCTGCAAAAGCTGGGTGA
Organism: Candidatus Bathyarchaeota archaeon; assembly: GCA_963722095.1. Taxonomy (GTDB): domain Archaea; phylum Thermoproteota; class Bathyarchaeia; order Bathyarchaeales; family Bathycorpusculaceae; genus Bathycorpusculum. The sequence continues at coordinate 981,086 of CAVRJR010000001.1, forward strand.
TCGTTTGGGCTCTCCACTGCGTCCAGTTCAAACCGCTTTGCTTCCATTTCTCAACGCATCGAGGGCAGACACAGTATTCTTGGTCGGGAAAATGGTAAAGATTCAATGTTACGCCCAAAATGTTTTCTTTGCTTAGGCTTTCAACGTAGTCCAAGACTTTTGCTTTGTAAGCTGGGTGGGTTGGGCAGACAAAGTCGAAAGCCAGGTTTGAACGCCTGTTCTTGCGGAGTGCTGGACCCGTGTTTGACATGGCGACGAGGCTTGGGTCATCCCGCAATGCTTTAGCATCACAAAAAACCGTAACATCGTTCTGCATACCCTTCGCAGCTGGGAACGCTTGTCCATCCGCCCATTTTGAATAGTAAACGTGAAGGTCGTAGCCCTCAACTTTCTCGGGCTTGTAGGTTACTAAGCCTATCTGCATACTTCTCTATTTGATGCACGCAAACAATATATTCTTGGCGCTTTCTTAAATCTTGATTTAAATGGGCAAGCAGAAAAAACCGCTTATTCTTATTGATACCGCTAAGTGCACACCCTGCGCAGGGCTCATCTGCGTTGGTGTTTGCCCCCAAGGCGTTTTCGAAGAGGGTAAGAACAGGAAGCCGCAGGTTGTTGACGTTGTCGAGTGCACTATATGTGGCGTCTGCGTGAACCTGTGTCCAGCAAAAGCCATTACTATAAGCAAACCCTAAGAGACAGGGTAAGGCGCCATAGGCATGGAACAATTTGACTTGGCAGACAATGTGAGGCTGGTCGTCAAAGAGAATGTACTAGCCGTAATTTGTGATAGTCCTTTAAAGACAGTTAGTTCAGCATTCTATCAAGGCGGGCATAGCCAGCTTAAAGCTGTCCTTAATGTAGGGGTGCCGGACGGGTACAATGACCGCTCTTTGCACCTTGACCCGCTGGAACTAATCACTTCATCCGCGGCTAAACTTGGCTTAACCAAAGATTACCTTGCCATGGTCACAGCCGCCAAAATCCAAAACTACAGCCTCGTCACCAGAAAACTCGAAGACTTCTCCGTAGCCGTCGCCGCAACCGCAGGCTGCAAACACGGCGAATCCAGCGGCGAAGAAATGAACGTAAAAGAAATCGGAGGCGGAACCATAAACGTCATAGTCTTCATCGACGCTGACCCGTCAGATAGCTGCATGGTGGCATCCGTTATCACGGCAACCGAGGCGAAATCGGCAGTTCTCCGAGACTTCGATATCCGCAGCTTCTACACGGGCGACTCAGCCACGGGGTCAATCACCGACAGCGTCACCGTCGTCACAACAGGCAAAGGAAAAGCCATCAACTACGCTGGACCCGCATCCAAGCTGGGCAAGGCAGTCGCGTACTGCACGCGGAAAGCCGTCGCGGAAGCCCTCGTCAAACAGGAGCCGTTCTGGGCATGCCGAACCGTGCTGGACAGACTCAGCGAGAGGCATCTGCCGCTGGAGAAGCTCGCAGCTGAAGTCTCCAAGGTTGAGGGCTTAAGTGTCACCGCTGACAGGTTGGCTAAAATCCTGAAAGGAAAACCGATGGCTCTTGCGGAGTTGCTGGCGGCGGCGAAAATGGATGAAGACGTCAAAAAGGGTTTGCTGCCAGCCGAACTTGGCGATGCTAACGCGCTCAGTAAATGTTTCGCCTATCCAGCAAGCACCCCAAAGGAATGCGCCAAGCTGCCAAGTTATGAAGAGGTTGATTTGACGCCCTTCCTAAAACAAGCCTTAATCAGAATTGTTAGAGATACTCTAACCGAGCATTAGCTGTTCAAGTGTTGGGATTGATTTTAAGGTAAAGCTCTTTACTAGTACATTCACTTACAAATAATAATAAAAACTGGCAAGGCAAATACGTCTGAAGGGAACCCGCTTGAATCTTCAAAAAGCCACGCTCGCATTAACCCTGTCCTTGGTAATTGCTTTTTCATGCGTAGCTCTGATTCAACTGGAAAAAAACAATGCTTCTGGCTTCAAACTAAATGTCCCTTTCAATTCTAACTTAGCTGGTCAAGGTCATTTTGAATCATTTTTTGCAGCGACAACTAATTGCGCACCAAATCAAAGTGTCCTTGAAGACAGAACCAGAGAATCCTCTCTTCCACAGACCAACAATTCAACGCGGGCAGAAATGTACGACTTCATTGACGCAAATCCCGGCATTCAATTTAGAGGTATATGCGCTGGATTAGACATTGCAATAGGAACTGCCGAGTTTCATCTGGGTGTCCTCAAGAAAGCTGGTTTAATCACGTTTATTCGAGATGGCAAATATAAACGGTTTTTCATTGCGAAAAAATTCTCGCTTAGAGAAATGAAATTAATTTCCCTTCTAAGGCATGAAACACCAAGAAAAATTATCGAGAGAATAAATGCCGAGACTGCAATTTCTCACTGCGAATTAGCCTCTAAGTTGTCAATTACTTCGCAAGGGCTGACTTGGCAGATGAATAGACTAAGAGAAGAAAGAATCATTCAAGAAAGGATGGCTGGAATAAAAGTTACTTATGCAATTAACGAAACATGCCTTCCCATGTTGATTGACCTTCTCTGCATAGTGCGGGACTGATTCAAAGCCATCCTGGTCAAAATAATTCTTTTTCTGTGAATATCCCGATAAGTCTGAAATTTTTCAATCGATTAATAGAAGTAGCATCTGTTGAAAAGACTTAAATAACTTGCAATTTTATTCGTTGGTAAAACAACAGTTACGATGGTGCATTAAAAGTGAAATTTGGCGTATTTCTCTATCAACCAGAGCCTGTTGAAGGCGTTGACTACAACTTTTACCGTTTGAAGTCAGAATCTGGAATCGTCGGTAAACCGAACCCTGAAATGTACACTAACATCGCCTGCTTCGGCGACAACTTTATGGCGGCAAAGCGCCCCGACTGGGTTTCCATCAGCAAAGACGGACCATCTCTGCGCACGAACAAAAAATACAACCTCCGCTGGGACGTCGTATGCATGACTAACCCAGAAGCCAGAGAATACAACCTCAAAATCATCGCTGAATCCGCTAAAAAAACCCCAGGCATAAGCATCAGCAGCCAACACTTTGCTGAACGCGACTTCTGCACCTGCCCACGCTGCGTTGAACAATGGCGTCAAAGCGGATTAAGCTGGGTAGAGTGGAGAGCAAAAACCGTAACCGAATTCCTCAGCGAAGTCCGCGACGTCGTCAAAAACAAGCCGCTTTTCGTTAATTGCCTGCCTGATCCACTTTTGGGCAAGATGCGGTTTGGCTATGACTTCGAAGCCATGGCAGAATACGCTGACTACTTCGTTATCCCAATGTTCAGCAAGGCTTACCCGACCCCGTGGTACTGGGAAACAATCGCAAGAGGCTACAAAAGCTTCCTCAAGAAGCCAGTGTTCGTGAACTTCTATGTCCGAGGTCCAAACGAAACTTGGGACACAGTTGCACCGACCAAACAGATAATGACGGTTGCTACACGCGCGGCAAGAACAGGTATCGACGGCATAATCTTCCTAGCAGAAAAAGCCCAGTGGATTCAGGAGTTCCAGAAGAACGCGGTCGCAGACAAAGAAACTCGTGAGTTCCTCAAAGGTCACGGCGGCGACGAAGTCTTAGAGCTCTTTAACCGATGGGAAAAGATGCTAAAAGCATAGCATTCCACAATTTTTCTTTATTTGACTTTTGTTTTTGTCTAACCAAGTAGCGCTTTTTCAGAAATGATATTTCCTTACATGCCGCCCTCAATTTTTAGGGGCGTGAAAAAGAATTCACATAAAGTATCCGCGGGCTTCAAACAGCATACATCCGATTATCAGCATCCCCGTCATAACCATGAAAATTGCGGTTCCCGCTTGGCGGTTCTTGGTGTAGATTATTGCTGATACCCAGTAGATAGGCAGCATTGGCACGGCATAACGAACAGTGCTGTAGACTAATGAATCAGACAGCAAAATAACCGTCATGGCGGCGTAGAACGCCCAGTACTTTAACAAGTCTGCTTCCCGCTTCAAATTGTCCTCAGCTGACCCTGAAAGTGCGTGGCTGACAAAGTATGCGGCAGGCAGCAAAATCAGTGCCAAGCCGACTCCGTAGAATAAGCTGTAGCCGGGGTTAATGCTCCCAAACTGTTGCCACAAAAACGGGTAACTCTTCCAGTAAAGGGTGCGTGTTAAAACGGTAATCGGGAAAAACCCTCCAGCAGACACATAACCTATCAACTGGAATATCAGGAACGGCGACGCCACAATTGCTGAGCATACTGAGAGTCGGACGGCTTTGGGCTTGTTTTTCACGGATTGAATTGCATAGATGAGGAACGGTATGAATACCAGGAAGCCGTCGCTTCTTGTGAAGGACGCCAAGAACCCAAACAGGGCTGCAATTGGCAGTTTATCTTCTTCAAGAAAGTAAAAGGCTGCCAAGGCTAAAGCCATGAATAACGCTTCACTGTAAATGGCGGAGTAAAATACTGTTCCACCCCAAAACGAGAAGAACACTGTAGAGATCAAGGCTAATTGGGCTGAATTGAAGATTTTTTTCGTTAGTTTATAGAAGAAATACACGCTGAGAAAGAAAGCTACATTGCTTACTGCAAAGCCTGCCAGATCTACTGCGTTAGCTGCAGAAGAAAAGGGCATGAAAAGCAATGACACTACTCTCATGGCGGCTGGGTATAATGGGAAGAAAGCCCATTCAGGTCTAACCAGCGGAGTAGCAAACGAGGAACCGACGCCCTTGCTGAACCAGAAAACGAGGTCTGGGTAGCCGCTGCGGTAACCGTAGTTGGCTATGCTTATGTAGTACCCTGAATCCCACCTGTCGAATAAGCTCACTATTGGGATTTTAGATTGGTCAGCTGCAAGATTTCTGGTTGAGGGCAAAAAAAAGCTGGTTATGACGAATACTGCTATGACTAATACGCGGGAGCACAAGCCGATGAGCAGAGCCTTATGTGTATCATTCATTGTGAAGTAACCTGTTTACGTGGGTGTTTTCAGTCAGCGTTCTTAGCATTCTTAATCCCGCCTTGTTTGCAAATTTGCTTTTAAGCATTTACTATATTTTGCCATCGACTTTGTGACTAGCAACAAGCAAGGTGCCGCTGACCAAGGAATGGCGAAAAAACTCAAAGATTAACTCGGGTTTATTTAACATTACTGCTTGGGTGCTTGCCTATTTGGCTCTTCTAGATATCCCAAATAGTGGCTTCCAGCATTTTTCGCCTTTCTGACCACGAGTCCGCTTCCAGCACCCAATTGCGCCTAAAGCCCTAAACCAAGAAAGCAACCCGAAACAAGCCCATTACACAGCGAACCTACCCGAGGGAGGGGTCTACTATTTACATCAAAAAACCAATGTAAATATGGGTTCCAAAGACAGGGGAGGGTACCCCATCTTTACAACAAAAAACTAAGGTAACGATGGGCCCACAAAGACAGAGAGGAGGGGTCTAGTTTTTGTGAACAGAAACCAACAACAAAAACTAAGCAATCAAACCAGCAAAATCAGCTACAAACCCAGAAATTACCTTAAGTTGTCCGTTTCCCATTTCTGCGCTTTATTTAGAAAACTATATAATTCCTCATAGCGTACAAGCAGTCACCTAGAGGGCGTATCTGCTTGAAGATTACTTTGGTTAATCCTCCTTACCCGTTGCATGTGCATTCGCATCCGGCTTTTATTCCGCTGGGCCTTGCTTACTTGGGCGCTGTAGCTGAACAGAACGGTCATGAAGTCAACGTCATCGACTGCCAAGCCGAACACCTCATGTACGACGGGTTCAGGCAAAGGATAAGCCAGCAGAACCCAGACGTCGTCGGCGTCACAGCCACCACGCTTCTGTACAAGTCAGCCATGCAACTCATCAACATAGCCAGAGAGGTGCATCCGCAGGCGGTCACGATGCTGGGCGGAAGCCACGGAACCTTCTGGGACGAAAACGCCCTCAACGAGTACCCGAGCCTCGACATCATAGTTCGCCGCGAAGGCGAAATCACATTCATCGAGCTCCTCAACAAGCTCAAAACGGGCGGCAGCCTCGGCGACGTGCTCGGCGTAACCTTCAGAACCAAGGACGGCAAAATCGTGCGCACAGAAGACAGACCCTTCCTGCTGGACCTTGATTCGCTGCCTTTCCCCGCGCATCACCTGTTGCCGCTTGACTCGCTTAAACGCATGGGCAAAATCCTGTTCCCGCTTATCACAAGCCGCGGATGCGTCTACTGGTGCGACTTCTGCAGCACGGTACGCATGTTCGGCAGGGGATACCGTTTCAGAAGCCCCAAAAACGTCGTTGACGAGATGCAGCTAGTCCACGACAAATACGGCGTTGACCAAGTCACCTTCTACGACGACGCCTTCTCAGTTAACCGCGACCGAGTCCTCAAAATATGCGAGGAACTCCACACAAGAAAACTCAACATGACATGGGACTGCGGCACACGCGTCGACATGGTTGACCGCGAAATGCTCAAAACCATGCATGACGCAGGCTGCATAGCTGTTTGGATGGGCGTCGAGTCAGGTTCAGAAGCCATATTGGGTAAAATGAACAAGAAAATCAAGCTTGGCCAGACCCGATTGGCGTACAAGACCGCTCAGGACGTCGGGTTAATGACTATTGCAAACGTGGTCCTAGGCTTCCCAGGCGAGACAGAGCAGACAGCGAAAGAAACAATCCGCTTCGTCAAAGAACTAAACCCTGACGACGTCGGCTTCTACGTAGCCACACCGTACCCTGGAACACCCATGTACGAGCAAGTCAAAGCTAACGGCTGGCTGCGTGTCACAGACTTCGACAAGTACGACACAGCGGGACCAACATTCGAAACCCCCTGGCTGACCATGGAGAAACTCGCAGAAATCCGATACAAAGCCTACCAGCAATTCTACCTGCGCCCAGGATATGTGCTTCATATGATGCGTAGAGGCGGAACATACGGGAAGTCAGCTGTGAAAACTTCAGGCGCTTACCTGCTCAGAGCCCTGCACATCAGGCTCTCTTAACTTTCTCACCAACGCGACAGCAGCAAAAACCAGCACCATCACGCTAAGAGAAACCGTTATCGAAGAAAAGTTTATCCCTATGGGCGAAAGACCCAAAAACAAACCTGCCAACCCATCTAAACCAAAACTCAAAGCCACCGACAACACCGCCTCCTCAATCGGGTCAACCCTGTTTTTACCCACGAAAAGAATGTTGACTAAACAGTAACCAGGCAGAAAAACAACAAAGACAAAACCGAAAACATAACGCAAAACAGCAAACAAAGAGTCGCCGGGAATAAAGTAAGTTACAGCCAACGTTAAAACTGTGAAAACAACGGTAATTTCAAACCATTTAAGAGGTTTCAGATTCTCGCGCTTCAAAACCTTTAACAATAAAAAATAAAGGAAGGATTTTTTCTACAGGAACATCTTGTAGATTGGATGAGTCTCGTCTACGGGTCTAGTTCCAAGGTCGCCTGCGGCTGAAGCAATGTACGTATCAGTTACTGCAACGGCTGGGAAAATCCACTCTGCCTGCTCCGCGGGTCCAATCATAAGCCAGTTTGCGCCTGCTATCTGCATGATCGAGTTGGTTGCGGTTCTGCAGCCGGGGCGGAATTCCTTCGCGACGTTTGCTTTAACCCAACCCATTGTTGTGACAACGTTTCCGCTGCCTAACCCGACTGGGTGACCATACTTCTCTTTCATAATCGGTATGGTTCTAACTGCAGTGCCCATGTCTGGAGCGAACGCAGGAATAGCTGTGTCAATCAAAGGCTTTGTGATTCCACCTTTTTCAGCCAACGCTAATGCTTCCTGAATAACCTTCATTTTTCCCTCTAAAGTGGTATCTTTAGGGTCATCAGCAAGCACTATGGACATTTTGACGCCGCTTTCTTTCAAATTCGCCAATTCAGCATCAGTTACACCTTTGTAAACTGAATTGTACAGACATCGATCTGCAAGACCCATTTTCTTTGCGATGGTAGCCGCTGTCATGCGTGTCTTTGGACTCATGGCATCAAGCATCAACGGAGCATCACTGTGTTTCGCAACGAAGTCAATGTACTTCTCAAAAGCCATATCAGTAGTTCCAACAATGTCAAAAGCGAACTGTACACCTGTAATGTCACTTTGAGTCTGCATCGTGTTGATTATGTCTTCTGCCGCTTTCGCATCAAAAATACCCTTGTTTGCATCTTGAACCATTTTCTGGCCAAGCCAAAAGATAGAACCAATCAGAAAAGTCGGTAGTTCCCCTGGCTGACCGCCTACTTTAGCTTTTCCAACCGTGTAAATGTTTTGTTTCGTGTTGAATTTAAAGGACATGTTTCCTCATCTGAAGGACTATTTTTTGCCTATAGCTTTCTTTGCGAGTTCAGGAGCTTCTTCCTTGTTTTTGCCAAAGAGTGCACCCATAGCGTCAGCGTCTTCTTTCTTGACCGCAGCACCGCCCATAATTATGGCGATTTTCCCTTTGAGACCAGCTGCCTTCAATGCTTCATCAAGCTTTGGAAGATTGTTCTTTGCTGGCACCGTATTCACTGAAATAGCAATCAAGTTTGCATTGTTCTCTTTTGCTTTGTCAACGAAAACCTGTGGGGCAACGCTTTTTCCAACGTCAATTGTTTTAAATCCAGCGCGTTTTAGCGCCCTTCTGACTGCTTCTTTCGCTGTGTCATGCATGTCCGGTTCAATATTGCCTATAACGACTATGCCGATTGGATTCTCTGGTTCTGGAGGCTCTTTTTCCATCATAGATTTAAGCCACGACATTTAAACACCTTTTTTCCTTTTTTATTACTCTGGGCTTTTTATACTCGAGTTTCATATTTAAGCTTTGACTAATAATTTCATCAAACACGAAAGAATTCCACGGAAAAGAGAGAGGCGCAAATGTTCAAGGCAAACAAAAAATATGTGTTGTTGCTGTTGATTTTCGTTTTCTCCTTCATTTACCGCGTTGTACTGATGTTTTGGCAAAGCTTTCCGCCGGGCGCTGACATAGGCTTACACGCCAGCGTCATCAACTCAATAACGGGGTCAGGAAACACCAATTTCCTCTATGACTACTTCCAGATGGGCGGAGGCCAATCCTTAACTTTCCCAGGATACCACATATTCGCTTCAGCCATAATGCTCATGACGGGGTTAACCGATTACGTGGCGCAGGCACTCATTGTTGCGCTGTTCTCTTCATTTATTGTTTTAGCCGCTTTCTTAGTAACTAGAACAGTCTGGTCTGAATCGGCAGCTTTTATCGTGGCCTTTTTGGTCGCAGTTTCACGTTTTGATATTGAGATGTTGATGTGGGCAGGCTACCCCAACGTCATAACACTGCTTTTGATTCCTGTGACGTTTTACCTGTTTCTTCGAAGAGAAAGGTTTTCGCTGGCGCCTTTTCTTGTTTCGGGCTCGATTTTGGTAGGATCGATATTTCTGACGCATTCTTTGAGCGCTGCAGTTTTCCTAGGAATAACTGCTGCCACAGTGCTTTTCGCATTGGTTGCCCCCAAAACATTCGGGACGACGAGGAAAAGTGTTCTAAGTTGGTTACTTCCACTTTTCGGGGGCGCACTTCTGGTTTCACCGTTTCTCTTGAAAGCGATTCCTGCGTACTTGAGCGCTAACTCGTCATTTTCCGCCGTTAACGCTATCGACCAAGCTATAATTGCGACAAGAGTCCTTCCCATGGATGAAGTTTTAGCTCTCTTCGCCTGCCTTCTGCCGCTTCTTTTATTGTCCAAAAAATATAAACGCCGATTCATTTCGCTTCCAACTTTCCTGCTAATCATGTGGCTTTTTGTTCCGTTAGTGCTGACTCAAGGCTACTTGTTTGGGCTGTTAGTTGATTACAATCGTTTTCTTTACTTTTTGGTTCTACCAGTCATCATACTTTTTGCCATGATGATTGATCACGGTTCAGCATATTTTGCACACTTAACAGTTACATATCATACCCTGACTAGCCAAACGACTAAGACAACGTGGTCCGCAAACAAGTGGGCAAAACGAGTCTCCGCTGTCGTTACCCACAAGAGAATTTACTCCATCTTCGCATTAGGCTTCATACTTGTCTTTCTCGTGACTCTTCCCATCTTTCTCACTCCATGGCAGGGAACCACGATTCAAGGCTTCTACCAAACCATGGACAAACCAGGTTACCAAGCAATCCAATGGGCCAAGCAAAACACCGCGCCGGGATCAATATTTGTTTCTGACGCTCTTTACGGGTGGTGGCTTGGAGGTTTCGCCGAACGACCAACTTGGAGCGCGGTTCAACCGCAGTACTTAACGGTTGACAGTGAGTTAGCGCCGGCAACTGTTGCTTCTAACCTGCTTGACACGGATTACCTGATCGACAACGGCTATATTCAAGTTCGAGAAGACGGCGGGTACATAGGGAGGCATAACCCTGAATTTCTAGCAGACCTGAACTGGACGCCTTTTCCCTTTCCGTTCTTCCAGTTCAACAATAGCGAGATTACTTTGCTCTCACAGAGCGCGGGGTCTATGCAGTCCACTGACTTAACCCAAATACCGGTAGCCAACATGCAACTGGTCGGAGCACAAAGCCACAGCCCATCAATTGTGGTTAATAAAGCAAACAGCGACTTCAGTTACTCGGAAATTCTGACTCTCACTCAAGGAGTCGCCTTCGCAAACATGACCATAGTAATCCAAAGCGAAAAACCGAACGTTTCTTTAGACTGGATCAATTTCATAATGAATGCCCAAGGCGAATTTCTGCAGCCATCAAATAACACCGTCGCAATGTTAGATGCTGATATGAAGGAGGTGGGTCAACTTGTTTTCGCGGAAAATCAGCCGCAGGTAACAGCGTTTAACTCTCAGAATCCCTGTATCCCACAGCTCTCGTACAATTTGCAGGGCAGGTCCTCCGCGGAAATACAGATCTTGGTGGGCATCTACGCAGTTACGGAAAATCAGATAGCAAATCCATCAAGCCTCAACCAAACGTTAATTGATAATGTTGATAACGCGCAAAAACCCGCTGCCACTTTGCCCATGACCACGTTTGACTATAAAGAGGCATTGCAGGCTAACTCGATTTCTTACGTTGCTAACCGTGATTTTGGGGTGAACGCAAAATTTGTTGATGACCCCGAATTTAGCCTTGTATTTATTAACGATGAAGTTGCCATCTTTAAGGTCGGAGCAAACATCAATCTGACCGGAGGATAACTAGCTCCTTGATGGGTAAATTGACACGAGAGAGACAGCTTGAAGTTGCCTTTATCACGATTTTCTCCGTGCTTGTTTTACTCATCTTCTACACTGTAGTATCAATGAACGGCGTGGTGCTTGGAAATGACCCTGCTGTCCACTTGGTTAAAGCACAGATCTTCCTAAATACCGGCAAAATCCCCCTGGAAAACTTAGGCTGGACGCCCCCGCTCTACGAGCTTCTGCTCTCCATCCTGATTTCCTACAGCGGCGCAACAACCATTGGACAGATGATTTTTTTGGTGAAGGCCTTAGCTGTGGTTGCGGATTGGTTGTTCTTCATGGCTGTCTATTTGCTTGCCAGCAGGTTCTTCAACAAGAAAGTTGGTGCTGTCAGCGTGGTTTTGCTGCTGCTGTGTTTCCCCGTGTTTGAGGCTAACCAGTTCGGCGGCTACACCACAGTTTTGGGGATAGCATTCATCCTTTTCGTGCTCCTTTACTTGACTAAGGCAATCGAGCAGTTCGGTTACCTCGTCGTCACTTTCTTAGGTGCTTTTGCGCTTGTCCTTTCTCATCAGCTTTCGGCATTTGTAGCCGCCTTCATGCTGCCTCCCATCCTGCTCTATATGGTGATAAAATCCCGCGGTCGATCCCTCAAAGTCGTGTTAGCCCTGATTGTGGGGGCGGGAATAGCGTTCCTCTACTACTTCCAAGCGATGTTCCGCTACATTGGACTAGTCGTTGAATACGTGTTTTTCGCCGTGAAAACCTACGCTTACCAGATTCATTCTGTCAGCTTCAACGCGTTCATGACCAACTTCGGCTTCATCCTTTTCCTCGCCGTAGGCGGCATAGTCGTATCGTTCTTTGTGCTCAGGAAGGAGAAAAAGGGGTTCTTCTACGCGATTTTGATGATAAGTTTCTTTGTCCCGCTTTTCTTCGCGGAATCCTACCTTGTCGGCTTCTTCATGCCCTTCCAATGGTTCAACTACTACATTACGCCTGAGATGGCTATTTTTGCAGCTGTCTTCGTTGTCTTCATTTGGGATAAGTTCTCCACATTTTATTCGGCGAAGAGAGCAAGCCTCCCTTCCATGGGTTTCTCGCAACCAGCAGAGGTCTCCAAGTCTCTTCGGCGGCGGATCGTTAATCCTCTGCGTCGGAATTGGCTCCGAATTCTCACGGTTTCCCTAGTTGTGCTGATTTGTGCTTTGCTTGTTTTTCGATCAGATCAGGTGTACGGGAAGATGCTGGAGGCAAGCGTTTTCTACTCGACCACCGACCAGAAAGCGCTTGACGCAGGCGAATGGCTCGCTCAACACTATCCAGCCAACGCTACAGTCGTTGACACCGAGGTTCCCGGTTACTGGTTCGCGGTTTTCTCAGGCAAGAACGTTACTGCCCAAACTTCCGCCACCGTTGAAACAAACGACATCGCCTGGCAAGTTTTAACCCTATCATACGCCATTCAAGACCCTCAAGACTTATACCAAGCCTACGAAGCCTATGGCGATACTTTCTTGGAAAGCTACATTTCCATGAATGGAATCTGGTATCGAGCAACGCATTCGTCGGCGGCTGGAAACTTCATCTCTTTCACGCAGAACGGCAAGAACTACGATTTCCCCTTCACGAATCTCACGCGTGACGTCTACTTCAACGAGCACACTTTCCCCAAGCAGATCCAGTTCAAATTCGCCAACCAATACGTGGCGTTAACGGAGACCTTGCTTACTCCAAATGATTCCTACACAGCCAACGTTTCTTGGTCAGTCAAAGTCTTGAACGGCGACATCTCAAACGTAACCCTTTATTTGACCAACTACTTTGACCTCGACTTTGACAAGACGCAGATTCCCAACATTGCGGATTGGGTTAACCCATGGAACATAACTTTAAATCAGCCCAACGGGAAACTGTGGACAGTTGTCAACCTGCCAAGCGCAACCAACGACAACTACGTCGGCTTCTTCGACACCAAAAACCAGGTGGGTTGCGCCTTCAACTTCACTGACTATCCGAACTGGGGCAACATCGGCGCGCTGGGCAACGGCGTAATCGATGCGCTAAGATTCCAGTATCAATTCGACCAGATCAATGTAAACCAGACTGTTTCCAGGCAGTATCAGGTTCTTTGCCTTTCAAAAGACAACTTTACCGCGTTGCAGCCCAGCAACCTTGAAAGCCTATTGAGCTACAAGACAAGCCCATTCAAGATTCAAACCCGTTCCTTCCAAGACTACATAGCGCTTGAAAACATACAATTCATCGTCTACGACAAAAACCAGCTTGACCCCAACATCACCCGATGCAGGTTCCTGCAGCAAGTCTACTCAAACGACCGATACGTAATCTTCAGAATCCTCAACAACTACGATGATAACTAATCGCTAAAGTGCAAAATTTCTAAATAGAAAAGAAAGGAAAAATTGTTTTATTGTTTCTGCAGGTACTTGGGGTCTTCGCGTAGCACTTTTGGAATGTAATTGCAGGCTGGGTCTGACTCGAATAGGTCGCCTGTGTAGTATTCAGCTCTTGTTCTGCATCCGCCGCAGATTTCACGGTACTCGCAAATTCCGCATCTGCCTTTGAGGTTGTTTTTGTCGCGCAGCTTTAGGTGCAGTTCGCTCTTCTGTAGTTCTTCCCATGCGGTGCGTAGTTTCTTGTCTTTGACGTTGCCGATACGGTAGCCTTCGTGGAAGCCGCAGCTTCGGTAGTCGCCGTTTTCCGTTATGCCAATGTAGTTGCCACCGATGGTGCATTTGCCAAGGTAGCCTTCGTTGTACCATTGCCAGAAGTCTACTGGGTTTTTTTGGCGTACGATGCGAGCGTAGAAGGGTGCGTAGACGTTGACTTTTACTTTGCCGTAGAGTTTGCGTTGGATATCATAGATTTCGTTGAATGCTGTTTCGTATTGTTCTGGTGTTGGAGCTATTTCCTCCATGTGTTCGCCTGCTCTGCCGACTGGAACCAAGTTATGGTAGACGAGCATGCGGGCTTTGTACTTCTCTGCCAACATAGCGGGATGAGCCATCTTGTCAATATTAAACTTAGTCATAGTTGTAACCAAGCAGTCTAGTAGGCCGACGCCGCTAAGTTTCTCCATGGCATGCACGGCTTGGTCGTAGCCGCCCTTTCGCCTGATTTTGTCGTTTGACTCTTTGTCGCCGTCAATGCTTATTGCAGTGTGTACTTCATATTTGCGCAATAAATCAAAGCGTTTCTCGTCCCATGCATAGCCGCTTGTGATCAAGCTGACTTTCATGTCATGTTTTTTCTCTGCGTATTCAATAACTTCCCATACGTCAGATCGAATCAGGGGTTCTCCGCCGCTGATTCCTAGCCATTGTGAGCCGAACTCTGCCATTTCATCAACCATGTGTTTGGCTTGCTCGGTGTTTAGTTCTTGGTCTTTAGCATATTCCTTGATGTAACTGCAATATGTGCAACTGCCTACACAGTTGCGGGTACACCGCCAAACAACCATGAATAATGGCGCTGTGATTGGATTCATTGAATTGCTCATTGAATTCCCAGTGTCAAGGTAAATTCGCATATGCGATATAAAACTTACTCCTAGAAGGCAAAGTTTGTTTTGAATGAAAAGATTGCAGAAAGCAGTTTTAGCCGAAGCTTCATTTTGGCTTTATTTTCCAGTATCGAGGTAGAGTCGTTCCTAAGGTTGATCTTTTCTTGTTTGCCGTGATGTGTTCGCCTGATTTGAAGAAATCCTTCAACCGTGAAAACGCTAAAAGCCAGCACGGTTATGAGAATCAGCAGTAGAAAGAAAACTTTGAATTCGTAAGTTTCAACTGGGTAATGTACAACTAAAATTACTGCTTCAGCAGCAAGAATGGCTAGGAAAACAATTGAGTAACGCCACATTTTAGGCATTAAACGGTTGCCGATCCATACATACCCTGAAACGCGTGCTTTGTTTTTTGTTATGTACTCTCCGTACTCGTTTTTTTGCAGGTAGCCAAGGTCTTCAAGCTTTTGTAAGTGTCTATATGCCACGCTGGGGCTGCTGAGGTTGGCGGCTTTCATTACTTCCCTAGGCCCGACGGGTTTGCCTATCTTTAACACGTGTAGGTACACGTCTAAAGTTATCCCTTCTAACTCCTCGCCGCCCGTCTTAGTCATGGTTTTACCTTTACACAAAACGAAAGTAAAAGTTTATCCGTATTAGCTTTATCGAAGGTTACACTATTTTTTACGCATTTTTTCCCATAAGAGGCATCCAAGACGGAGGCGTAAATCTTTGAGCAAATATTTAGCTGAAAACCTTCTGTTTTCCTGTGTGGAAGCGTATCTTTCGCTAAAAATATGATGCTTCCATCATATGTTGAGAAAGTCTTATTAAACTAACCAGCGCTAAATTGAACTCAGAAATTAAAAGGAGAAGAAGTTGAATAATGTCTAAACCTAAAGAATATTCATGGATGACTAAAGATAAACTAATGACTTACACCTTTTTCGCTCTGCTCATACTCACTATCATAACGGCTGCTCTTTGGTCACAGGAAAAAACCCCTTCAGGCTGGAACCTCGGACTAACATTGGCAATCAACGCTATAATCGCTGTAGGCCTCGCGGTCGGACTGGATGCGTTTCTGTATAAGATCACCGCCGACAGCCCACTCAACCTGATGTCTGCCGCTGTTTTCGGCTTAATAGTCACTGACTGCTACGTACTGGGCGTCCCCGCCATGACTACAGCAGGTGTTGATCTGTTTCCTCTGGAGGCACCTCAGTGTTTCGTCTTTGTCGCTGCAATGTCTATGATTGGCTTGGTTGTTTTCAAGAAGCTTGTCGGTCTCACAGGCAGAAAATACGTTAACCCCGCTGCGGCTGCAAAACTCATATTCATGATACCATTCACCGGATCGTTGCTGCTGGCAATTGACCACATGAAAAGCGGTTTGCTTAAAGTACCTTCTCTCGCAGGTCCAGTTGGGTTAACCAACGTGGTGAACGGCAATGGAGGCGGCACAGGATATCCTGGATTCGGCGCATACATGTGGAGTTGTTTCTCTAATGTGAGCATCAAGAAACTTCCAACAGTAAATATGAACAATTTGATTCAGCAAATGCTTTTGGACAAGTTCCACGGCTGGCCCGGCGGAGCATCGACAATTGCAGTTCTCGTCGTCGGCATTGCCTTCTTTGTTGTCGCGCGCAAATACGTTAAATGGAGAATTACAGTCAGCTACCTTGTCGCTGTCGCTGTGCTTTCGGTGATTTTCTCTGCTGCTTACGGGGATTCAGGTGGTTCAGGTTACCTTGTGCGGTTTCTGTTCCTGATGTTCATCGGCAGTTCAATATTCTTGGCGTTCTTTATGGCGACGGATCCTGCAACGACGCCGCTAACATATATGGGACAGATAATCTTCGGAGTTGGCACAGCAGTATTAACAGTGCTTATGATTACGTACATGCAGTTCTTCGGAGCCTCTTTCGTAGCGCTAGTCATAATGAACTTAACAGTGCCTGCACTTGACAAAGTTGGTAGACTAAAGCCTTCAACTGAGACTAAAGAGCCTAAACTGCCTAAAGCTAAAGCGTTCGCCCCTGAAAAAGTCAAGGAATACCAATGCATGAGATGCGGTGCTTGTATGCGTGCATGCTGCCACGGACTTAGCCCAATACTGATTAAGCAGGCATTTGACAAGATGAACTTTGACCAGATGAGCAAGCTACATGCAGATTATTGCACTGGATGCGGACACTGCACTTTCGTTTGCCCTGCAAGAATCGACCTTAGAAAAGCTGTACTGCAATCCAAAGGAATGCTGAGACAACAAGAATAAACCCTATTTCCTTAATCTTTTCTTTTATTTTCTTTTCTTTTAGCCCAACGGTTTATGGTTCTTTGTCAAGAGTATGCTTTTGTTTTTGTTTCTTAAGTCAAACACTGCGGCTTGGGGATTCTTACATGCCAAGCTTGCAAGCATTAAGCTTATTAACATGCCACCACGTAAATAGTTCAAGGGATGGAAATTGGAAACAGAAAAATTTAAACTGGCTGACATATTCTATGCCATAATTATACCGCTCATTCTGGTATTCCTGATATTCTTGCTCGCAATCTACGTCAATCCAAACGGATCCTACCACGTAATCGGCGGCTCCAGTGTTATTGCCATCATTTTCACACAGGGCTTTGCGCAGATGATCATTCTCGGCGTCCCACTTGTGCTAGGCTTGCTATGGAATAAATGGGCAGGCGGCGCGGCTGGCTTCATTACAGGAGGCATGTATTACTTAGCTGAAGCAGGCGTATCTAACGGATCCTATGCGGCCTATAACGTTTTCACTTACAACTTCTACGGCGACATGAGTATGCTGAGCTGGCTCGTATTGGCTGTCGTCATCGGTTACATGGCTGGGGCTTTAAACAACGGATCAACGAATTTCAAACGAATGCTTGGTGCAGGCATGACAGCAGCAGTAATGGTTGCGACAATTCAGGCGTACTTTAACTGGACTTATTCTCTAGCGCCGGCAAAGACGATGAACCATGACATGTGGGCATCCTCACAGTATTTGTTCCCTGGCTTGTATGGCTTCGTGTTACAATTCATTCCGAGCATCGCTTTAGGCGCCATCATACCCATCATCGCGAAAGTAATGACTTGGTATGGGCTTCAGCCAACGAGGCATCAATAAAATCCCTATTTCCCTTTCTTTTTTAATTTCCGAAATTTTCAGAAACCCCATGTTCTGACGTCATTTTTGTGGTTGGTTTCTGTCAACAAAAACTAGACCCTCTCCAGGTCTTTGGATCCATCGTTACCTTAGTTTTTTAATGTAAAGATGGGGTACCCTCCCCCGTCGGTTAACAAAACCCATATTTACAATGGAATTCTGATGTAAATAGTAGACCCCTCCCTCGGGCAGGCGGCGTCAGGGCTTGTTTCGGGTTGCTTTTTTCGTTTAGAGCAAAAATCAGGCAGAAAGAAACGCATTTTTTGATTCAGAAAAAGAGAAAAACCCTTGTTTTTCAGGTATCAACCAATTCATACCTGGGGTTTCAAGCAGGAATGATCTGGATTGCTTTTTTAGGCTAGGGAAAATTAGGTTTGGTTAGGCGCGAATTCCCAGGCTATGTTGCCTTTCCAGATTTCGCCCTGCTTTGTGATTCTGACTTCTTTGTCGTCGATTTCGATAAGTCCCTTGTCTTTCAGTTTTTGAAGTTGCTTGGGGAAAACTTTCTCCGGGGTTGTGCCGAATTTCTCCATAAACTCTTTTTTGCTGACTGGCAGCCGCAGGTACAGCCTAGTCATCGTTCGCCTCATCATGTCCTCATTGGTGGATTCTGAAAGCCTGCTTATCGGCAGCTTCCCCGATTTCACCGTCGCCATGTAATCATTAATGTTTTCAATGTTAGAGTAACTGAACTTTTGTAGGTACCCCATGAAGCAGCCTGCGCCTGTCGTCAATATGCCTCCCCATGGCCAACCGTTCAGGCAGTTTTCCCGCATGTGCCATTCAACCCTGCTGAAGCGGTCGTGCCCAACCGCCTTGTACCCTGCGGCGGTAAGCATCTCATAGGCTTTCAGGTACATCTGCTTCTCGTACTCTGCGTCGCCCGTGGGCGGAGAAACGCCTGTTTTAATCATTTTTTCCAAAGTTGTGCCTGGGTCAACATGCAGCGAGTAAGTGTCTACTTCCACGTCTAGCTCGATGGTTTTCTTGAGGGTTTCAACCCAGCTTTCCATTGTCTGCCCAGGCAGGTTGTACATGAGGTCCGCGCAGACGCAGAGCCCAAGTTTCCGAGCATGCCGAATTGCCTTTTCCACGTCGGCGGCGCTGTCAGGCAAGCATAGCAGTTTCCTAAGCTTGTCGTCGAAGGTTTGCGCACCCATATCCATCTGGTACACGCCGTACTCGGCGAGTTTATTGATTTTCGGAAGCGCAAGAGTCTTCGAGGAACCCGTTACTTTGATGAAGTATTCTTTGTTGATGTTGAAGTTGGCTTTGCAGAAGTCGATGAGGTCAATCATCTGGTCAGCTGCTAAAACGCTGGGGGTTCCGCCGCCTAGGACGATTTCGTCGAAGCAGCTGGTCTTCACATATTTAGTCTTGGCGTACATTGCAAGCTCTTTTTTGAGCAGGTCAAGGTACGGCTCAATCTGGACCTTGCTTGTGGCTGTTGTGGGAAAATAGCAGAACGCGCATCTGGAGTCGCACACGGAGATCCACGGTTGCAACTCCATCAATCTGCCCGACTTATTTTCGGTATTAAGAAACTCCATGAAAGCATGGTACGCTTCGGGTTTGATGTCTGGGTAATCCCTGTAAGTGTAGGGCGGCCAGTTCTCCCGTGAATCGTAAACTTCTGACGTTGTATTTTTGAGCGCAGAGGCTTTTGACATCCCAATTCCCCTCGATTGTACCTTAAAACGGCTCGATACCATAATAAAGATTACGTAAAAACCGCTACTGTGCTTTATGATTGAAAAAAAGCATCAAGTGTTTTCTTGAGGTAATTCGTGGAGCCTAAACATCTTAGACTTTGCTTCTGGTTCTCATGATGATGTAGTTTGCGGCGGTTCGAGCCATGATTTTACTGTACACGCTTCCCCGCAGGTACCCCTTTGTTGCTTGACGCAGGAAGTACTTGACAGAGTAGAACTTGTTGTAGAAATCCATTCTCGCCTTGAGCACTTCTTCCGCGGGCAGGTTGGGGTCTTCAAAGATAGCGTTCATTGTGTTGTAGCGGTTCCAGTCGTTGGTCATCTTCCACCCGTAGCTCTGCACCAAAGCCCGCAGTTCAGTTCCCGGGTAAGGCGTAGGAATGTTTAGCCATACGCTGTCGGGTTCCACTTTTCGGACGAAATCTAAGCTTTCCTGAACGGTTTCGCGGGTTTCGCCGGGGTAGCCGAGGATTATGGAGACGGTGGTGAATATGCCTGCTTCTTTAGACCATTTGATGGCGTTTTCACACTGCTCCGTGGTGACTTTCTTTTTGAGTGAGTCGCGGATTCTTTGGCACCCTGACTCGACGCCGAAGCAGATTTCGTCGCAGCCAGCCTTATGCATCTTAGCCAGCAACTCCTTTGTCGTGACGTCTGCTCGGGTTCCGCAGCCCCACTTCAAGTTTACCTTCCGCTCAATCATTCCGTCGCAGATGTCGATGGCTCTTTTCTTGTCGAAGGAAAACGTGTCGTCTTGGAATTGAATTCCCTCTGCTCCATACTCGTTTTTAAGCCATTCAATCTCGTCAAGGACGTTGCCGGCGCTTCTTGCACGGAAGGTTCTGCCGAACATTTCAGAGGCGACGCAGAAGCTGCATTGGAACGGGCATCCCCTGCTTGAGATTATCGGCAGTATCCGTTTTCCGTTGATTCTGTATTTTTCGATTGGAATCTGCTTGTAGTCTGGGCGTGGAAGAGCGTCTAGGTTTTGGATGAAGGGTCGAGTGGGCGTCTGCACGATTTGGTTGTCTTTTCGGAAGGTTACGCCTTTGATGTCGCCGATGTTTTGCAGCTGGGGCTGCTTTGCGAGTTCCAGAAGGGTTTCTTCCCCTTCGCCTCTTACGATGACGTCAACGACGCTTTCTTGAGCGAGGATTTCTTTGTCTTGGAAGGTAGCGTGTGGTCCGCCCATCACGATTTTAGCGTCGGGACAGGCTTCCTTTGCGGCGTAGGCGGTTTTGAGGGCTGACTCAAAAGTCTGCGTCATCGCGCCGACACCGACTATGGTGGGTTGGTAAACGCTTAGTTCCTTCTTTAGGCTCTCGTGGTCGATGCCGTATATGGGGCAGTCGAAGACTTTTACTTCAAAATTATTCTGTTCCAGCACAGCCGCCATGTATGCCAAGCCGAGCGGTGCGAAAAGCGGGTGGTCGCCTGCCCCTTCAAGGAGAGGTGTATTAACTAAGGCTATTTTTGGTTTAGTTGTCTTCATCAACATACACGTTTGGCTGCGTAAATAGAATGACTGGTCATTCTGCGAGGATATAGTTCTTAAGCATATTATTTTTGAGATTTTAACCTTTTGCTAAAGGCGTGCGCTTGCCTCAAGAGGGGAAGCTGAGCATTTTTTTACCGTCATGTTTTTATATTGTGGGGGTGACGCTTTTTCGGGGAAGATTTTGCGAGTTGCCTCAATGTGGACTGGCGGCAAGGACAGCTACTTAGCTTGCTCAGGCGCCATTTCAGAAGGAAACAACGTTACCACACTCATAAACTTCATATTCAAAGAACCTCCGCATCCCAAACCTAACAGAATCAAGAGTTTGGCGGGGTCGGTTTTGATGAAGCTGTCGCGGATGAAGCCCTACAAGGATGTTCCGCATGAAGTTAACCCAGAAATCATCGCGTTGCAGGCGAAGGCGTTGGGTTTGCCGATTGTTCAGCCTGAAGTTTCGATGATGGGGTTTGTTGAGCAGTTCAAGGCGACAGTCAACAGCCTGAATCCACCTGTTGAGGGAATCGCGTGGGGCGCCGAAGAAGACCAAGCAGCAGTCCACACGTCGATGCTTACCCCCATCTGCGAAGAGCTAAAGGTGAAGATGATTTTTCCACTCAAAGGCATCGGCGAAGACGCCAACATCGAGGCTTTCACCCAGAAAGGCTTTGAAGCAACCATAATCGTTGTTGACACTGACTTTTTGAATGAAGACTGGCTTGGACGAAAAGTGGACGCCGACTTCTTGGCGGCAATTCGCAGCAAAAGCAAGGAAACGGGAACGGCGGTAAGCAACATCGAGTTCCACACGCTCGTCACCGATGCCCCACTGTTTAAGAAACGCCTCAAAATCGTTGAAAGCCGCAAAGTCAAACGCAAAGGCTTCGCGGTACTGGACATAACCAAAGCTGAACTCGTCGAAAAATAAGTCACCTCAGACTTAGCCCCCAAAAAACCCAAGTGGCTTGCGAGTGACACATCTAATTTCTCTTTCTGAGCCGTCTCGCCGCCAAAAACACAGCCAAAACCACGATTACCGCCAAAACCAACACGACGGCGACCGCAGGGACAGGTTCTGCTGTGGCGGGTTTTGCGGTTGCTGATCCGAAAGCGTAGAGCATGTTGTTGTATGAGCCGACGTAGACGGCGTTGTCGGCTACGGCGGGTGACGAAACCACCCTTTCCCCAGTTGCGTAACTCCAAACGCATGAGCCTGTCGTGATGTTAAGAGCGTAAATGTTGCCGTCATAGGAGCCGACGTAGACGATTCCTTTTGACATGGCAGGTGAAGATGCTATTTGCCCCCCTGTTTTGTAGGTCCAGACGAGTTTGCCGTCCGATGAATCCAACGCGTAAACTTTGTCATCGCCAGAACCCACTATAACCATGTCATCCGCTACTGCAGGTGTAGATGCGACGCTGCCTCCTGTGGTGTATTTCCAAATAAGCTTCCCGCTTGACGCGTTCAAGGCATAAATGTTCTGGTCATATGAGCCAATGTATAGAACTCCATTCGAGATGGCAGGGGAAGAAACCACGTATCCCTCTGTAGTATAGTTCCAGATGAAGATTCCATTTGAAGCGTTCAAGCAGTAAACGTTTCCGTCGTTTGAGCCAATGTACACCTTGCCGTCGTAGACTGCGGGCGAAGAAACCGTTATCTGACCGCGTGTAGCGAACTGCCAAATCAGTTTCCCGTTAAAGGCATTTAAAGCGTAAATGTTGTGGTCTTCTGAGCCAACGTAGACCACGCCGTTTTCCACTGCTGGGGAAGAGACCACTGGGTCACCCGTTTTGTAACTCCAAATAAGGCTCCCTGTCGATGCGTTGAGAGCGTAAACGTTGTCATCGTAGGAACCCACGTACACGACGCCGTTGGCTACCGCTGAGGAAGAAAACATAATCATGCCGTTAGTTGTGTAGCTCCAAACAACGTTGTTATGCATCTCCAAATTGTAACCAACCATTCCTGTGGAAGCATTCAAAGCATACACTGAGCCGTCGTGAGAACCGACGTACACTAAGCCGCCGAACACGGTCGGGGACGAGTCAACTTCGCCTCCAGTCGCGTAACTCCAAAGGCAGCCGCCGTCAGCAGCTTTTAAAGCGTAAAGTTTGCCGTCCCAACCTCCCACGTAAACCACGCCTTCAGCCACGGTTGGACGGGAAATGACCATGTCGCTAGTCGAGTAGTTCCACAGCAATCTTCCGCTTGAAGCGTCCAAAGCGTAGATTCTGTTGTTTTCCGAACCGACGTAAACCACGCCGCCAGCAAAAGTTGGGGAAGAAGCAACTGCCGCGCCCGTTGTGAAGTTCCAGACAGCTTTTCCGTTTGCGGCGTTTAATGCGTAAACTGTGGCATCCGTTGAACCCACGTAAACTAACCCGTTATCCACGCATGGGGATGAGTAGATGGCTGCTCCAGTCGAAAAGTTCCAAATCGATTTGCCGCTGCAAGCGTCTAAAGCGTATACTGTGCCGTCGTCTGAGCCCACGTACACTACGCCGTTGCTGATAGCTGGCGAAGAGACCACTTGGTTTCCTGTTACATAACTCCAAAGGCAGGCTCCGCTGGAAGCGTTAAGCGCGTAGATTTTGTTGTCTTCTGACCCAATGTAAACTATTCCACTGCTCACCACGGGGGAGGACATCATGATTTTGTAGCCTGTGCTGTAATTCCAAATGTAGGCTCCCGTAGCAGCGTTGAGGGCGTAGACATTGTGGTCTTCAGAACCAAAGTAGACGACGCCGTTGGCGACTGCGGGGTCACAGTCAACATAGTATCCCGTTGAAAAACTCCAAAGCTTTGCACCTGTTGCCGCGTTTAAAGCGTATAGGTTGTGGTCTTCTGAACCCACGTAAACGACGCCGTTAACGACTACAGGACGGGAAATCACAATGCCGCCCGTTGGATAACTCCAAATGATGGTGCCGTCTAAAGCGTTAAAAGCGCAGATTTTATGGTCAAACGAACCCACATAAACCACTCCGCCGACAACCGTTGGCGAATCCACCTGCCCGCCCGTATTGAACTTCCACAAAGTCGCATTCGACGTCGGCGCCGCCGAGTTGGAGCTGCCTGAATGGGTGAGGTCGCCATGAAACATCGGCCAAGCATTGGGGCTTTGCTGGCTTGCAGAAGCGGCGCTTCCCAAAACGGCACAAACCAAAAACAGCACAGTCAGAACGTAGGCGGCTGCTTTCATTTCTGCTCCTATTTAACTCGGGTCTTAAGGAATAAAGAGGTTTTCTCTTAAAAGAGGGAAAAGTCGGGGCTACTTCTTGCGGAGGCTTTCAGGGATGTAAGCACAAGCGGGGTCCTCAGCGTACATGTCGCCTGTGTAAGCGTACGCGCGGTTTCTGCATCCTCCGCAGAGCTCACGGTACTCGCATACTCCGCATTTGCCCTTGAGTAGGTTGCGGTCTTGGAAGCTGCTGTAGAACGGCGAGGCTTTAACATCTTTCCAGGCGTCCTGCAGCGATTTGTTTCGGATGTTGCCCAGCCGCTGGTGTTCGGTGGGTGTGAGGTCGGTGTAGAAGCATGGGATGAGGTCGCCGTTCTCCGTGACGGACACGTAGCCGCCGAAAGCGAAGTAGGTGCATTTGCCGTGGAACTTGTGCTCGTACCATTCATCGAAGTTTGGGATGCCGCGCATTTTGACGACGCGGGCGAAGTGGGGGCAGTGAACGTGGATTTCGAATTTGCCCTCGTATTTTTCGGTGAGGTCCCAAATGTGGTTGAGCACCCACTCGTACTGTTCGGGTGAGGGTGTGAGGTCAGCCATTTCTTTGGCTCTTCCGCTGGGGACAAGATGGTTGAACCAGACGAAGTTCGCGTGATACTTCTCCGCCAACTCGCAAACATGGTCGAGATACTGGTAGTTTATGGTGGTTATGGCGCAGGCTAAGCCGTTGAGGATTTTGCCCTTGCTGAGTTTATCGATGGCGGCTATGGCTTTTTTGTAGCTGCCTTTGCCTCGAAGTTGATCGTTGATTTCTTCGGGTCCGTCGATGCTGACGCTGGTCCAGATTTGGTCCCTGACCAGGTTGTCGTAGATGGAGCCGTTGACGAAGGCGCCGTTGGTGAGAAGGCAGACATTGAGGCCTTTGCTTTTAGCGTATTTAGTGATTTCAAAGATGTCTGGGCGCGTGAGCGGTTCGCCGCCTTTGATGCCGAACCAGCGAACACCGAACTTTGCCACTTCATCCACAAGGTGGAAGGCTTCTTGAGTTGTGAGTTCCCTGGGGGCTTTGGAGCCTGTGGCGTCAACGTTGCAGTATTTGCAGCGGGCGTTGCAGGCGCCTGTTGCCCTCCACGAAGTCATAAGCAAAGGACCCTTACTTGTCAAACCAAAATCCACCCTCTTCGCCAAATCATTATTTATGTTAACGTTTCCTTTCAACCTAAAAAAGATTGTGCGGTACCCGCCCCTTTTCCATTTTTAGGCTGAAGCAGCACTTTACTGCTTTTCTTAAGCGGCGATGTGCAAGCCAGAGGGTTCCGTAAGCTTTATAGTGAAACCAACAATCATACAAAGATTGGTGGCAAATCGTTAACCTCTTAATTGGAGATGCGTATATGATTAGCTTCAGGGGGCACTATCAATAACCAAAAAAATCCTAGTAATAGCAATTCTCACCGTGCTTCTTGCTTCCTCACTTTTCGCTTCAACTTCAACCCTTCAAATGAACGCAAGGGCTCAGACGAGCAATAGCACAACTTCAACAAACTTGAATCAGTACGATTGGCCCCAGTTCCAAGGAGGCGAATCATTTACCCGTTTCTCAGCGGGACCCGCGCCTAACATGCCAAGCATACTTTGGAAAGCCAACCTACCCGGCATCCAACCCGACCTAACTGCCTTCGACGGGCTCATATTTGTTGGCACGAACACTTCAATGGTTGCTGTAGACCAGACAGGTCAAATCGTCTGGAGCACCCCGATTCCGTTGAATAGAACTTGGCCGATAGCCTACGAAATCGATTCCTCACACCTCGTTGCTGAAGGTAGCTGTCTTGACCCGGCGACAGGTAAAATCCTGTGGAGCAGCACATCCTTTTCTGCGGATACAGGAATCTTCACGTCCAACGTGTACAGCCCAGAAACCAAAATGTTCTACGTAAAAGCCAACTCATACATCATCGCATGGAGCTTCGCAGACCCCTCAAAGCCGCCGACCGTGGCTTGGACAACCTACATTCCAGGCGGAGGACAAGCAGGCATCGGAACAACCTACGGCGACGGCGTAGTCTTCGCGGGCTCGTTTGAAAACCAGCAGCTGGGGCTCAACGCGACGACAGGAAAAATCATCTGGGACACACTCACAAAGGGACCTATGATTTTTGACGGCGCCTACTCGGACGGTCTCTTCTTCCGAGGCGGAACAGACGACAACACAATGTACTGTTTCAACGCGCTTACTGGAAAAATCGTGTGGACCTACACGCCTCCCTCAGACCCCGACGGGTACTTTACCACGGGACCAGCAGTAGCTTACGGCAACGTTTACGAAATGAACAAAGACGGCTGCCTCTACGCCCTGAACGAAAAAACTGGCGCTCTCCTATGGAAGTACAGGAGCCCAGACAACAACTTCATGTGGCCAGGAATGCCTACGGTTGCTGACGGAAAAATATACGTAACGACAGGCCAATACACAGCATACAACGGTCCCGCACAGATTTCCCAGTACGCATGCATAAACGCCCACAACGGACAAACCCTCTGGACACTTCCCATTGAAGCGTTAGCCCCACGCGAATCCGCGATTGTGGCATATGGAAACCTGTACATTATTCCAGGGAACGTAACGGCGGCTGTGGACACAACGTCGGGAACTGAGTACGCGACGAATAATGAACTGTGGGCGATAGGCGGCTCAACCCAGGCGCCGACGCCCTCCAGCACCCCGACCCCGGCAGCCACGCCAACCCCGTCTCCCGCGTTGAAGCCGATTGCAAGTTCAGCCGCAGCCGCAAGCAACTGGACCATGTTCCGCGCTGACCCAGCCCACTCTTCTACAGCCGCGCAAGGTCCCTCAAATCTTACTGTGGCTTGGAAATTCACAACCGACGGCTCAGTTATTTCTTCGCCCGCCATCGTGAACGGCGTCGTCTATGCTGGTTCACAGGACAAGAACGTCTACGCCCTCGACGCATCAAGCGGCAAGCTCATCTGGAAGTATGCCACTGGCGGCCAGATTGAAGATTCACCTGCGGTTGCAAACGGGATGCTCTACATTGAAAGCGACGACGGCTACCTATACTGCCTAAACGCGCAAACAGGCGCCCTGAACTGGCACACCCCGGTCGGCAGCAACCTGCATTACACGTACGCGAACCTGATGCTTACCTCTTCGCCCGTGGTTTCAGGCGGCGTGGTTTACATCGGCTCGTTGGACGGCAACCTGTACGCTTTGAACGCTGACACGGGCGCGGTGGTTTGGAAGACTCCGGCGGGTGGACCCATCGAGTGTTCTCCAGTGTACTCTGACGGCGCCGTCTACTTCACTTCACAGCAGCCCACCGTAGGCATGCTCTACAAGCTGGACGCCGCCACTGGGAACGTAGCATGGAACTTCACAATCCCCTACTTGCACTCTTTCCTCGGCGGCACAGAGATGCTTGGCTCCCCGTCGGTTGCGGCAGGCATGGTTTTCGCGTCATCAGATTTCGGAGCCTACTTTGGGGTGAACGCGCAGAGTGGCAAGCTTGTGTGGAGCTTTGTCAACCCGAGAGCAACCGAATTCATAGTTTCTTCGCCGATTTACGTGGACGGTAACCTCTACGTCCTCGACATCTTCAACATAGCTTGCCTTAACGCAGCCAACGGACACCTGCTTTGGAGTTCATACACAGGCGACGAACTTTACGTGTCGCCCTCGTACGCTGACGGCAAAATCTACATGGCGACCAGCGAACGCCACATTCTAGTCTTGGACACAACCAAAAACGGCGAGCGAATCGCGGTAGGCTACACTCCCTCCAGCAGCTGGTCGTCGCCCGCCCTCGCCAACGGCATGCTGTACATCGGATGCAACGACTGGAACATCTACTGCTTCTCCGAAGGCGTCACCGCCCAAGCTTCAACCCCCGCTTCATCGAACAACATCGCCATGGGACACGATATAGTAATTGTAGTTGTCGTAGTTGCCGCCGTTGCTGTCGCAGTAGCCTTCACCGCAAGCTACGCTAACAGAAAGAAAGCTGAGAAACCGTCGGCTGCTGCAACGTCTTAGGTCCTTTCTAGTCTTGCTGGTCTTTGCTCGGCGTACTATGCCCGCCTGGACTCTGCTTAACGTGCCTGACCTTGCCCAGCTGCCTAAACGCCCACCGTGTAGCCCTGTACTTCCAGACAAGGTGGTTCAGAGCCATGCGAGCCATGATTTGGCTGTGGAAGTCTCCCCGCTGCCTCATCCGCAGATAATACGTTGGCGTGAAGATGCCGTCGTAAACTTGCTTTTTGGTTTGCTCCAGCTTCTCCAACGGCAAGAGTGTGTTTTTGAAGACCTGCATCTGCTCATGGTAGAGGTTCCAGTTCTCCGAAAACTCCAGCCCGAGCTCCTTGACGTAGTCGTAGAGCTGGGTGCCTGGGTACGGAACCGCCTCACACATGTAAACGTAGTCAGGCTTGGTTTTGCGGATGAAATCGACGGTTTGCCCAAGCATCTGGGGTGTTTCGCCTGGGTACCCGATGACCAGCGATATGGCGACGAGTATGTCCGCTTCCTTGGCGAGTTTGATGGCGTTTGCGTTCTGCTCCACCGTGGTGCCTTTGCGCATGATGTTGAGGAGCTGCTGGTTGCCTGATTCAACGCCGAAATGTATGAGCTGACAGTTTGTGCTCCGAAGCTTATCCAGCAGAGGCTTAGAAACCTTGTCTACCCGCGTTCGGCAGTCCCACGGCATATCGAACCCTCGTGCCTTCATTTCGTCGCAGATGGCGATTGCCCGCGGCACGTCAGAGGTGAATGTGTCATCGTAAAAGGCGAATGCTCCTGCCCCAAACGTGTCCCGTAGCCACTCAAGCTCGTCCACGACTTTGGTGGGGTTGCGTGCCCTGAAACCTTTGCCGCACATCTTGGATGCCAGGCAGAAGGCGCAGTTGAAGGGGCACCCGCGGCTGGTTATGATAGGCATGTAGAGTTTGCCGTTGATGCGGTAGCGGCTTACGTCAAAATGCTTGTGCGCTGGGTAAGGCAGCACGTCGATGTCTTCTATGAAGGGTCGGTCGGCTGTGCGGACGACTTGCCCGTTCCTCTTGTAGGTGATGCCTAAAACGTCGCTGAGCCCCTGCAGGTTGCCGTCGGATACGAGGCGTGCGAGTTCGAGCATGGTTTGTTCTCCTTCGCCGCGCACAACGATGTCAACGTCTGGGCTGTCGCTGAAGGTGCGTTCGTCCAAGACGGTGACGTGTGGTCCGCCTATGAGGGTGACGCAGCTGGGTAGGGCGGCTTTAGCTGCTTTAAGGACTTGCAGCGCCGGGTAGTAGGTTACTGTCGCAGCGGTTGCGCCGACGATGTCTGCTTTGAGGCTTCGGAACTTGTCTTCCAAGTCCTTCTGGCTGAGTTTGGCGACTTGGCAGTCAACGACGTCCACCTGATACCCGTCCCTCTCAAGCACCGCGACCAAATAGCTGATGCCCAGAGGTATGAAGACGGCTTGCGGCACATCCTCAGGGTAAGGTGGATTTGCAAGTACTACGTGAGCCTTCACGTCGCTTCCCCAACAATAAAGAATCAAATCGGCAACAGAAACTATTATGTGTTATGCAGATAAGAGAAAGTTGGGCTTCGCGGGTTTAAGTGATGGATTGGTTTTTGTGATGAGATTTTGATGTAAATAGTAGACCCTCTCCCTCGGTAGAAGGGATTTCATCTGGACTTGGTTTGGGTTGCTTTTTTGGTTTAGGCTTGAATGCTTTTAGATGTTTGGAGCTGGCGGGGTGGGGAAAACCATTGGTTTCGGTTGGTTTTTTGGAATATTCCAAAAGTTTGTCAGAAACAAGACATTAACGTAGGCGCGATTTTGAAGGAAAATGATAAAACCGAAGCTATTGGGCTTAACGTCTGGAGCACATGGCTATGGCAAATTTGTCCACACTGGCGTAACAGTCCAATTGGCAACAACGCCTTCGTGATAAATATCTAAGTCAACTATTGCGTATTGTCCCCTTGTCAAATTCCCAAGTTGCAATGGACCAAGCTCATAGTTGTCTAAATATGAAACAATTGCAGAGTTAGTTCCGTAATTGTAACCGTTAACTAAAGGAACAGTCATGTTAATTTCCAAGATACCCGTACCCGAGTAAGCTACAACCTTTAATCCTGCATTGTACGCTGTGTTGTTTCCCATGTTAAATGCTGTTCCTTGGATGAAAAGTCGCCAATAATCTCCCCAAGCATAAGGATCTCCAAGTGCATTACCATTTCCTATCTCGGTTACTCCTAACTGTGCCACGATATGCGGGTTGGTAAAATTTGGTTCTTGGTCTATTTGACTTGTCAAATTAGCAATTTCCCTATTTTGATTTGAAATTTGAGATTGTAAAAAAGCTATTTTTGAATTTTTGTTATTTAATGCAGTGTTATAGTAAATTACCGTTCCAGCAATTGCACTTACAAACAGCATAGCAACTGCCAAAGCTGTTATGGCTATTATTATCTTGCCCATGCTGACTTTTGGAGTATGCTTGCAATAAAAGGCTATTCGTAAAATTGTCTTGACTGACTTTAGTCAAAGTTTCTTGACTAAGAATTGGTCTATTTCTACGCTATTTGGATTTAAGATTTATCACCAGAGAAACTTGGGATAAAAAAATCTAAGCTACCGAGAACAAAAGCTACTACTTCAAAGAGTTGACCCCTAAGTGAATGCTAAAGCAAGGGTTTTTATGGCTTGTCTTCAATAGGCGAAGTACCTACACTTGGAGAAACAACAGGTTGCCAGCCGACTTAGCCCTCGTCAAAGGAAACGTTAGAACCATGAACCCGCATCAGCCCCTTGCCCAAGCCGTAGCGATAAGGGGAAACCGCATCGTCAAGGTTGGCTCCGACGAAGACGTGAAGCGGCTGGTCGGCAAAGCCACGAAAGTCGTAGACCTCGGCGGAAAAACCGTGGTTCCAGGCTTAATCGACACCCACATCCACGTCACCGACTTCGGCAGATGCCTCCTCTGGCTCGACCTGACAGCGGCGGAATCCATCGTGGATTTGCAGCGGCGCATCAGCGAAAAAGCCAAGGAGACGCAGGTTGGCAAATGGATTATCGGTCGCGGCTGGAACGAGAGTCGCTTCAAAGAAAAACGCCTACCCAACGCCTCGGACTTAGACGCGGCGGCGCCCGACAACCCCGTTATTCTTTACCGTGAAGCAGCGATGACCTGTGCCGTAAACAGCAAAGCCATAACCTTAGCTTCCGTCACCGAACAGACAGCTGTTCCCTCAGGCGGCGCTGTCGATAAGAATCCTAAAACAGGCAAACTCACAGGCATCTTCCGCGACACCGCCACCAGCCTAATCTGGCAAGCAGTCCCCGAACCCACCGTCGATGAACTTGTGGATGCGTCGGCGTTGGCTCTCCAAAAAATCGCGGAGGCAGGAATAACCAGCATCCACTGGATACTGATTTCGCAGGGCGAGCTCGGAATAGTTCAGCGGCTTGACGCGGAGGGGAAGCTTCCAGTCAGGGTCAACGTGATAGTTCCCTACGAGTTTTTGAAAGAAACAGACGGGTTCCAATCAAAAGACCCCTCAATGCTTCATGTCGCTGGGGTTTTCATCACAACCGACGGGTACCTTGACTCCAAAACAGCCGCCCTGACGCAGCCCTACAGCGACGACCCAGCCAACAGCGGCAAAATGCTCCTGACCCAGCAGGAATTGGCGGCTTCGGTTGCCAAGGTTTTAGGGTTAGGTCTTCAGCCAGTTATCCACGCCATGGGCGACAAGGCAATTGACACGGTGCTCAAAGTAATCGAGCAAACCAAACCCGCCGACGGGATTCGCTTTCGGATGGAGCAAGCAGCAGTGCTGAACAAGGGTTTAATCAAGCGCCTCAAAGCCCAACATGTCATCGTCACAGTTCAGCCCACCGTTATTGCAACCGAATTCGCGGTCTGGTCAGCAATGACGCGGCTCGGCATGGAAAGGGCTAAG
This sequence comes from Candidatus Bathyarchaeota archaeon, assembly GCA_963722095.1. Taxonomy (GTDB): domain Archaea; phylum Thermoproteota; class Bathyarchaeia; order Bathyarchaeales; family Bathycorpusculaceae; genus Bathycorpusculum. Next base: position 1,013,306 of record CAVRJR010000001.1, read on the forward strand.
TTGCTTCACCCCCTCAAAACCCTGCTGGACTCTGGAGTCAAGGTTGCTGGCGGCTCAGACTGCCCGATGGAGCCCCTAAACCCCATGCTTGGCATACAAGAAGCCGTGCAAAGAGCCAGCTTTCCCGAACAACGCCTAACCGTTGAAGAAGCCCTCCGCATGTACACTGCCGACGCAGCTTTCTGTTCGGGTGAGGAAAACCTGAAAGGCTCGATTGAAGAGGGGAAGGTTGCAGATTTAACCGTGTTATCGGAAGACCCATTTACCGTTGCCGCGGAAAAAATCAAAGATGTTGGCATTGAAATGACGATTATTAACGGAAAAACTGTTTTCAACCAGCATTAAATCGCTAGTCGATTTGGGGTTTGCCGCGTTCAGCCTTGGTAAGCTCAGCGGTGACTCGCCAAAGGAAGAATCCGAGGGCGCTGACGAAAAACATGGCGATGGTGAAGTTGTCTGTTCTCACGTTTAGAAGATGGGAAACACGCATGGGCAGCCACTCGGGGTGGGTAAGTTGTATGACTACGCCGTCGAGCCAAGCGAGGAAACCGAAAAAGAACAACATCTCCCCAACAACCTTGGCTATGAGCAATAATCGGCTGGAAGAAGCATTCATGTAATAGACTGAACCTGAAACGGCATTATAAAACTTGCGAGAACCTTTACACACTGGCACTTATCGGCTTGCCTAATAACCTGATAGATTAGCGTTCTTTTGACTAGGGCTTTTCTAGGCCTTTAAAACTAGTCCTTACTTCTATGTGGTTCCTGTTAGCTTTTGGTTGTACCTTTTCTCTGAAAAGGTAGGTTACCGTTTGGCTCTCTAAGATGATTCTTCTCTCTGTGAGCAAACTTTTGGAGATATGGAACCTCTGTGCTATGTTACTCAATCGTTTCTCGGTATGAAGTATGAATAAGTAAAAAAGGTTAAAAAAAGCAAATTTCATCTAGTTTAATCAATAACTTTTTAGATAAGTAAAAATTACTTTGCCTTATCCTCTCTCTTATTGCTAACAAATCCTCTTTTGAGAGAAAACCTTGCTTCTTCATTTCATTTATTATCCCGATAGAACCCGTATGTTTAATCTTCAAAAAATCGCAGATACTGCGTCCAAAGCCATCATCAAGAACACAGATACATGTTCCTTCATTTTGTGCATGTGCTATTGTCCAGTACTCACCAGAGCTGGTATTTTGTGAGAAGTACGATGACAAGTCCTTATTTAAAACTGGCGGGACAAGTGTGAAAACGTTGATTGCATCAATCTCAATTTTACAGCCGTCCAAAAATTCTTCTCGAACTCTGTCAGGAATGTACAATCCATTAACTTTCCCGAATTCTAGAAGTTGTTTTTTAATTTTACAAATTTCGAGTAAAACTATAACAGCTGAAGTGTCAAACACATAGTTCATTACTAATCGCAAACTGGCAGTGATTCTAAAAACTTTCTCGTTGTAGTTTCAAGCCACTCAGCGGCAGTGGTAGCTGTTATACGTCCTTTTAGGAAAAGTCTTTTGACATAGGTTTCTTTCTCCCTGACTAAATTTTTGAATTCTATAGAATTTACCTGAGTTTCTGGAAATGTCATGTACATGAAAAACAATAATTCTTTATCTGGCAGATCGTTCAACAAGAATTTAGAAAACTCCAATTTACACAATGTATCGTTATCATATTCCAGCTTTAGCCGTTTAGCCAGTTTTTCCCCTTCTTGTGTTAAAACATATTTAGTTCCTGTTTTAGTCACAAGTCCTGACATTTCCAGCGTTTCCATATTTTCGGCTAATTCGGATGATACTCCACCGTATTTGAAATTTGAAAAGAATACTTCTTTATTTTCCTTTAATTTCTCAAAGTAATAAACGGTCTTTTGAAAGTGAAGTTTATTCATCGATTTTTGCTCGGTGCGGTCATTTATAGATAGAATCAGCAATAGTATCGCTCTTGCTGGAGAATCTAGTCCATACTCCTCAAGCTCACTCATGTCTGGTCTTTCCCTCGAGATACCTATATTTATTTAAGCGTTTTGATAGCTATTAACAATTATGGCTTCGAAAATAGCAATTCGAGAGTTAAGCAAAGACGATGATTATGGTGTCATTAAAAAAGAAATTTCAATTGTTAGAAGCCCGAGCTTTCAAACGCCAACGAAATGTGTTAAAAATCTCGACTCTCCATTGCCAAAGACTTCTTATGTAAACGAGGTTACAAAAAGAGTTAGTTTGCAAACATTGGACGCTGTAGCAGATGGTCGAGAGCGACCCCGAGACCTCTTGGATAGATGCAAAACAGACAAGTTGAATTTTACTATTTTTGACCTAACAATTGATGAAGTTCCCACTCGAGATATGATTAAATCACTCTCAAGTTACTGGTATGCATCAAGTGAAAATGTACTTGTTGTCCCAACAGTCAGAACGAAGTTATTGCAAGAAGATAGCACGTTATCTGAGAAGAGAATAACTGATTGTGTTACTTTCATAGATGATTTGATTAAAATAACTGAATTGAAAAACTACAAGGCTTTAATGGGAACTATACCATTGTTACCATTCAAATTCTCGAAGCCGTTTGTTCATTTATATCTAGAAAAGGGCTTCAATGCTTTTGTGATTGACGTTGGCAACAGGGACGTTTTGAATCACATTGCTGACCTTAGGTCAATTCTAGTTGAAATTAATGAAACGGTCCCATTAAATCAAGTGTTCATTTATGCCTGCAATCTAGCCATCCCGAGATTTGAGCAATCATTTGCTAGAGCCGACGATTTCCTAAGCCTTTTCGCGTATATAGACGCAATTGGAAATACCTTTAAGCCAAGGGGCGGGGGTTCCGACGATAATAAGCCTAAACCGCCTCCACGCGCAAAAAAGTTCTTGAAAGAAGACTTGGCGTACCAAATGTCTTACGAAAATCCAACAGTGTATAATGGTTTCAATCAAAGAGAACAAGTAAAAGAGGTGGATGTAATTAAAGAGCTCGTAGGTATTGAAAAAATGCAGAAGTATCTGTCTACCAAGAAAGCCGTTGACTCAACAGCGCTTCGACATCTCGACGCTGTGATGGAAAAAGTAAAAATAAAGTAGCGATAGTAAGTAATTATTGTTTATTTGGCTTTTTTTTAAACAGCATCGTTCCGTCTAATGCTGCGTAGTTTGTGGCTTTGGCTGAAAGAAAAAAGCCACAACCGATAGGGTACCCCATTTTGTGGCAAAAATCACTGAAATTTGGTCAATTTCGAGTTTTGTTGCTATTTTATTTTGAGTAGTATCTTGGCGGTTTTCTTTGGGTGGCGCAGTGCTCTTGCGATTTTGGCTTTGGTGAGGGTTGGGTTTGCCATGTTTGCTCTCATGCAGAGAACCTGTAGGTCCTGCGCCGTGAATTCGGGGGTTTCAATCAGGGGTTCCGTGGCTGCTAGTGCGTAGTCGCAGAAGCCTTCTTTGAGGTAGCCGCCCTGCTTCGCTTGCTCGTAGAGTTGGGTGCCGTAGATGGGCATGGCTATGCTAAAGATGAGGCTGTCCGCGCCTAGGCTTCTGAGTTTGTAGGCGAATTTTATGGTTTCTTCGATGTCGGCTTTGGTTTCGCCGATTAAGCCTAGAACGAAGAAGCAGCCGACTTTGATGCCGACCTTCTTGCACAGGATGACTGCCCGCTCGACAGCTTTTAAATCCAAGCTTTTCCCGATAACCTCATCAACGACCCGTTGGACGCCTGATTCTGGAGCCACACGGATTTTCTTGCAGCCCGCCCGCTTCATCTTCCGAAGCAAGGTTTCATCCAGAGTGTCTGCCCGAATGCCGTTAGGCGTAAACCACTCAAGGTGCAAGCCTCGCTCAACGATGAGGTCGCAGATGTCTGCCATGCGTTTCTTGTCCAGTGTCATGTTTTCGTCGTAGAAGTCAATCTGCTTTACCCCGTAAGTCTTCACTACCGATTCAAGCTCGTCAACGACGTTTTTTGGGCTTCTGCCACGCCATTGCCTGCCCCAAACTGTGAAGTTTGAGCAGAAAACGCATTTGTACGGGCAGCCCCTGCTCGTCGTAACGATAGTCCACGGCTTGCTAATTTCGCCTCGCAGCGGGTTCTCTTTGACTGCTTCGTTGTAAACCTTCATGGGAAGCAGGTGCCTAGCGGGAAACGGAAGGGAATCCAAATCCGCAATCAAAGCCCGCGGACTCGTAAGCGTAAACTTTCCATCTTTAATGAAGCCTAAACCGTCAATGCCGCCGAAATTTTTCTTGCCTAACTCGAGGGCATCAGTTAACTCTAAAATCGTGTTCTCAGGTTCACCGACAACCACGAAATCCACGTTAGAATCCTCAAGGCATGCTTGGGGTCTAGCGGAGGGATGCTGACCCATCAGCACGACCAAAATCTTCTTGTTAACCGCTTTAACTGCTTCAACCACTTCAAAAGCGGTTTTTGACCAGCCTGAAAAGGGAATTTCAATAATGGCTATTTCGGGTCTCCATTGCCCTACGCGTTGTGCGATAGTTTGCGCACTTAAACCGACACGGTACTTGGTTTCATCCATTTCCACAAGGTTTCTCCAGCCCTCAGTCGGCGCGTCAATAATGCAAACGGCATTCTTTTTTTCCAAGACAGCAGCCACTGAAGCTAAGACTATGGGTGGAAAAACGTTTGGTTTACCCCACGCTTTGGGCTGAATACGCGGCGGATTAATCAGGCAAACACGCATGCACTGCACTTCTTACGCCATATCTACCCTGAGGGTTTGATTAAAACTTTGCACTAAAACGGCAAAAAGAACAACCGCACCCCAACGATGACGGCGACGCATATCAGACCCCACAGAACAATCGTCACGTCCCGAATCCGCAGGGCACCCAAAATCTTCTCACCCGTCAACGGCTCCTGGCTGTCCCCCAAAATGTATTGCCCAGGCTTCTCCAGCTGAATTCGCAGTGCGCCAGCCATCGCAGCCATCGGCCAGCCGTGGTTTCTGCTCGGGGTTTTTTTGTGGTCTCTGCGGGCTACTCTCCAAGCGTTCCCAGCGTCCATCCGCAGAAGTGCAGCCGACGCAATCATCAGCAGGGCTGTTAGCCGTGTGGGGATGTAGTTGACGACGGTGTCGAGGTTTGCGCTGAACCAGCCTGTGTTGATGTGTTCTTTGTCTTTGAAGCCGACCATGCCGTCAAGCGTGTTGATGGCTCTGAAGGCGATTGCGCCTGTGACGCCAAAAAGCGCGAAGGACATCATGGGCGAGAGTTTGAAGTCGATGAGGTTTTCAGCCATGGATTCGATGACTGCGCTGCCCATCTGCGCCCCGTTGAGGTTTGTCGAGTCCCGTCTTGAGAAGTGACTGTACTTCTTCGCCTCTTCAACCTCATCCGCCTGAATTGCTTTGGCTACGGATTTCGCCCAGTCAGTTTCAAGCTTGATGCATATGGTCATCTTCACCAAGATTATGCCGACAACCGCGTAAACGAAGACGCTTATGTAAGTGTAAATCGCCCACAAACCAAAATATGCGGGAACAGCAAACGTGGCAATCACGGTCAATCCCAAGAGGACGCCGAGGAACTTTTCCATTTTCGGGTCGGGGTTTTTGAAGTACGGCTCGATTTTCTTGGTGTATTTGCCCATGACGACGGTTGGGTGAAGCCTAAAGTACCATCGGTTGGGGTAATTCGGCGAGGGGTCGCCCACAGCCAAATCTAAGATGATTGCTAAAACCATCACGGCAAGGGCGATTAGGATGTTTTGGAGCAGGATGTTTGGCACCAACCGAGGTTACGCTAATCATTGCCGCAAAAACTAATATCGATTACGGTAAAGAGGGAAAAAACTTTGGTTCCTGCGAAAATCCTGCGGCTGCTTGTGGTTTCTATTTGCTGAGTTTCAGCTTGGTGTACGCGTAAAGGTTGTAGGCGACGACTAGTGCGGTGTTGAGTTTGAATCTTCTTCTTTTGTCGAAGTAGTATCCTCTGCGCAGGTAGAAGTGCATGTAGGCGGCTTGCCGCAGTTTCCCGAGTTCTTTCATGCTCATGGTAGGGGTCTCGAAGATGGGGTGGCAGGTGTCGTACAGGTCGAAGTCGGTTACTTTGAGCCAGCCTTTCTCCTTAACCATGTCGTACATCGGCGTACCTGGAAACGGCGTGGCAACGTTATAGAAGCCTGTGTCATGAGGCGAAATTTTCTCAACGAAGCGGATGGTTTTCCATGCGCTTTCTTTGGTTTCGCCTGGGAACCCTAAGATAACGTTGGGGATAGGCGTCATGCCCAGCTCTTCCAGCCAACCCAAAACCTTCATGGTCAGTTCGGGGGTGATGCCTTTTTTCATGGCGTCCAGTACCTGCTGGCTGCCTGATTCGACGCCGAACCAAACGGTTATGCAGCCAGCGTTCTTCATCTTCACAAGCAAATCTTTGGTAAGCATGTCTACTCGGGTTCCGCAGTTCCACTCGATTTTCAAGCCGCGCTTCTGGATTTCGTTGCAGAGTTCCTCGGTTCGGGGCTGGTCAACGGTGAAGGCGTCGTCGCAGAAGGTGAATTTGCTGATGCCGTACGTTTTATGCAGAAGTTCAATCTCGTCGACGACGTTTTTTGGGCTTCGCATGCGGTATTTGCGTCCGTGCATTCTCACGGTTGAGCAGAATTCGCACCAGTACACGCAGCCTCGGCTTGTTGCGAGATAAAGGATGTCTTCTAATTCGCGGAAACGCTCCATCGGCCAAAGGTGACGCGCTGGAAACGGCAAGGAATCTAAATCTTCGATGTAGGGGCGGTCGGGGTTTTTGACGATTTCTCCGTCTTTTCGGCAGGTTGTGCCGACGACGTCGGTCCAGCTTTTGCCCGCTTCAATTCTCTGCGCCAACTCCAGAAGAGTGTATTCGCCCTCCCTGCGGACGACAACGTCCAATTCGGGGCATTCCTGAAGCGCCTTGTCATCCCAGAAGGTAACGTGGGCGCCGCCTGCAACGGTTATGCAGTTGGGGCAAGCTTCTTTCGCGATTTTAACGAGCTTCATGGCGGTGTTGTACGTGAGTGTGGATGAGGTGAACCCGACGATGTCTGGCTTACGCTTCGCTATCTCAGCGCGGAAATCTTCAAACGACAACTTCAGCACTTGGCAGTCAATCACGTCAACTGGAAACTGGTTTTTCTCCAGCACCGCACCCAGATATCCTAAGCCTAAAAGCGCAAACGGCAGATGCATCACAGCCATAGCTGGAGCCGCCGGGTTAACAAGGGTTACATGAGGCTTCATTTTCTGGTTCACAGCTCACTTTACCCCTCAAAAGGAACCGTTTGATGCTTAAACATTTCGCATTTCAGACACAAAACCAAACAAAAGAAGTTTTTGGAAGAATCCCTATTGTCCAGCCCAATACTTTGGTTTCATGTATTCGCTTTCAAGCAGCGACGGGAACAGGTTCAAAGGCCACGCAGGCGGCATACCTGACGGGTAAACCTCCGCTTTTTCAACCCCCGCGATCCTCACGATTTTCCCGTTCAATTCAAAAAGTGTCTCGAAATCTTCAAGGGGAACTGCACAGTACAGGTCGTAGGGGCCCATCAATCGTATGATGACTATTACGTTGGGGATTTGAAGCAGCGTCGCGTAGATGTCTGCCATTTTGCTGCGGTTTGAAACTTTTATGTACACGTTGGCGAGCGCTTGGTACCCCAGCTTATGCAAGTTAACCGTTACGGAGGAAAGCGTCAAGAGGCTTTTTCTAAGCTTTTTGTAGCGTTGAATCACGGTTTTGCTTGAAATCTGCAGCTCAGCCGCGATGTTCTTGAAGGGGGTGCGAGAGTTCTGCGAGAGAATTACCGCAATTTTCCTGTCAACATCATCCAAATCAATCGGCGCCTGAATATGGTTGTTTAAAGAAGGCGGCTCAACGATTTTCCGCGGTTCCTTCTGGTCAAGCGGCTTAATAATCAGGTTTTGAGGATACTCGATGTTTGCTGCTTCCGCCCAAATCAACGCGTCCACATGTTTGATGTTGCTGTTTGGCTCTAAATCTTCAATGATGTCGCGCAGCTTGTTGAGGTCGCGCAGGGCAACTTTCCCATAAAAACTGTACTGCCCCATGGGACCGACTAATTCGCCTATGTAGGGTTTGCTTTCAAGGAACCTTTTAACTTCTTTCTCGTTTTCAACCGAAGTTATCATTCCCAAATCTGCGATATGCTGATACCCCAAGCAGTGAGGGTTAATGAGCATTTTTTCGCCGTTGATTACGCCGTCCCGCCAAAGGCGCTTGTAACGCATCCTGACGGCGGTCACGGTGATTTTGCATTCGTCAGCGATGTCTGTGAAACTGGTTCGCGATTCTAAAAGTAAGGTTTTAAGAATTTTCCCGTCAATTTCATCTATCTTAGCAGCCAAACGTATGTACCTTTGAGATGTTGAAATCATCAGCCAATCATCTTAGCGTTTTATATAAAATTTGCCGCCATAATGTTCAAAGACTGTTGCGTTTTTGAATCAAAAATTCATGTTTCTAAGTGAGGATTTGCAGGCAAGTTTCAAAAATGGGTGAGAACAAAGAATTCTTACACTCAACAACTCGTAACTACATCAACATAGCATTCTCCGACGCCTCAAAGACAAAATAAACGGCGCCCTCCAACGAATCAAATTTCTGCCTCAAATCAAGTAGGCTTCACTGAAAGCTAGACTTTGAGGGTCGATTTTTTGGTGCAAACCTTGAAAGTAGCCTTAAAAAACATACTTTCCTATACCAAAAGAAGCGCTAATTTGAATGCCCAGCAATAAACTTATAAGCAAATTTCTCAGTAGTAATAACTACAAAATTTTAGGAGAAAAAGAAAAATGCAAATTGGAAAAAACAAAACCCTAACTATCGCAATTACGGCACTCTTCATATTTTCAATGACAGCTTCAATTATGCTGATACCATCTGCAAGCGCACACGGTCCAGGTTTAACTGCGGCTCAAGGAGGAAACGTTCCATGGGTAATTCCAACGTACGCTTACATTACTGCGGCGCCTAATCCAATCGGCGTCGGTCAAACGACTTACATCATCATGTTCCTTGACAAACTTTGGGACAACACGTTGACAGCGAACACCTACCGATTCCATGGCTACCAGCTAATCATTACTGCCCCTGACGGCACAAATACAACAGAAACCTTCGCAATTGTCCAAGACACAACCTCAGCACAAGACTACTCATTTACACCAACCACAACTGGCACGTACACGCTCACCTTCATATTCCCAGGACAAAAAATAACTGCCGACAACGATCTCGCATCTTCACTATACATTAACGACACTTACGGGGCAAGCTCTGCACATACGACTCTTGTTGTAACGTCAAACCCGGTTCCTGCAGCTATAACTAGCGGACCGCTACCGACAGCTTACTGGACACGCCCAATCTACGGCGAAAACACCAACTGGTACACTCTCTCATCCAACTGGCTCTCCGGAAGCCAAGGCTACGGCGGATGGGGTATGACTTCAAACCAAAAGTCATTCCCAGGCGACGCTGTAGGATCACTGACCGGCCACGTTATGTGGACTAAAGCGCTTCAAGCCGGCGGAGTCGTTGGAGGAAACGACATTCAAATTGTGGGAAACACATACTTCGAAGGATCTGCATACAGCCAAAGATATACCAACCCCATAATTGTTGACGGACTAATATACTACAACCCACCAGTTGCGCATTCGGGCTCTAATAGTGGACCAGTAACCTGCGTTGACCTGCAAACAGGACAGGTAAAATGGACCAGCACTGTAATACCTTCGATATCATTCGCATACGTATACGATGCTGAGGATCCTAACCAACACGGAACTTGGCCACCACTGCTAGTGTATTCAGCTTCCAGCAATTGGTATATTATTGACGGATGGACTGGAACAAACCTAACCACCATAAGCAATGTTCCCGGAGGCACAAGCATACTCGGCCCATCGGGAGAACATCTGATACTGAGCTTCGTAAACTACGGACCAACAACGACGGTAATGACGGCATATGGGCCGATGTCTGTTCCCTCAGGCCCAGCAGAATATTACTTGCAAGAGTGGAATTCATCCAGACTTTGGGGCAATTCATACTCTGGCGCGTCAACAGTGCCAAGTGAAACCGCTCCAATCTACACAAACGGCAACGTAAACGTTAACCCATCTCTATTAGACTTTAACATTTCGATGCCGACCCTCACCACTGCTCCAACGATACAAAATGCTTTCACTAACAACATGATGATTTGCTCAATCGGCTCTTTCCCAGGAGCCCCAGAAGAGACATTCTTCTTCTCAAACAGCCAAACATCATACGAATACCTCGGAATCGGCTTAGGAGCTAGCAACAAAGGCACAATACTGTGGACAAACACGGTTCAACCACCAGCAGGCAACATCACAGTTGCACCAGGCGGCGCTGACCCAACAGCTAACGGCGGCAAAGGAGTCTTCGTAGAAGGATACAAAGAAACTATGCAGTGGGTAGGCTACAGCATGGCGACAGGCGCGAAGCTTTGGGGTCCAACTACACCTATGGCTGCCCTTGACTACTACGGCAACCCAGCAATTCCAATCATTGGAAGCGTCTTAGCTTACGGAAACCTCTACTCCACTGGTTACGCAGGAATACTCTACTGCTATAGCTTGACAACTGGAGACCTATTGTGGACTTACGGTAACGGCGGCGAAGGCAACAACACTGGCGCAGGCTTCCAAACACCGTTCGGTGTTTATCCAATGCAGATCAACGCTGTCGGCAACGGCGTAGTATACATGGTTACAACAGAGCACACTATCGAAACACCGCTTTTCAAGGGCGCAGTGAACGTCGCTGTTAACGCTACAACCGGACAAGAAATATGGAGTATTTCAGGCTACACAGGCGAATTCTTCGCAATTTCATATGCTATGGCAGACGGCTATAACACATGGTTCAACGGCTACGACAACTCAATCTACGTCGTAGGCAGAGGACCAAGCCAAACAACAGTCAACGCACCAAACGTAGCTACAACAGTCGGAACACCAGTAGTAATACGCGGCTCAGTATTGGACACTGCCACAGGCACAACGGGAACACAGCAGAAAGGCGACTTTCCAAACGGTGTCCCATGCTCATCTGACGCAAGCATGGCAGAATGGATGGGATACGTTTACCAGCAGCAAGCTATGCCAACCAACTTCACAGGCGTTCAAGTGCAACTATCCGTCTTAGACTCTAACGGAAACCACTACACAATCGGAACAGCAACAACTGACACAAGCGGCATGTACACACTCAGCTACACACCAACCATCGCAGGCAACTACACAGTTTATGCAACTTTCGCAGGCACCAGAGGCTACTGGCCATCATCGTCTGAAACAAGCTTCGCCGCAGCCTCAGCAGCGCCAACAGCAGCACCAACCGCAACACCACTCACAGGTATAGCAACTCAATCAACAGTCGAATACATTGGCGTCGCAATCATAATTGTGATTGTTATAATCGGCGCAGTGCTCGCACTGTTGATGATGCGAAAACACGCATAAAACAAACCAAGGGAAAAAACAATTTCCCCTCTTCTTTTTTATTTAGCTTTTGAAGCAGCATTTTTTCAAATTATTTAAATGTTGAAAAGCGTTTATTGGCAAGGCTAACCCGTTAAAGTGGGGAGTGCACGTTGCTTCAGGACCAAACGCTTAAAGAAAAAATTCATCAAGCAAACATAACCGTTCACCATCTTGAAGCCCAATATTATGAACTGCTCCACCCAGAAGTGTACTCCAAACAAGAACAGAAAAGAACAACTGCTGCACTAGAAATGGTTGATAAACTTGTGACCAGCAACCACCGAGTGGCTTTGGACTTTGGGGCAGGCACAGGCAACCTCACAGGTAAGCTTTTGCAGATGGGCTACACCGTTACTGCCGTGGATATTTCGCTGGAAATGTGCGGTATACTGAAAAGAAAATACCGCGCGTACCTGCAAAGCAACAAGTTAAAGGTGGTTTGCGCGCCCATTGAAGAGTTGACTTTTGAAGAGGGAAAATTTGACTTAATCGCATGCTACTCCGTGCTTCATCATCTACCCGACTACGTCGGCGCCCTAGGCTGCCTCTCCGTTTTCCTGAAGAAAGGCGGAGTATTCTACCTCGACCATGAAGCATCCCCCTTCTACTGGAAAAACGAGCCAAGCAGCCTCTCCAGCCTAGTAAAAGCCGTCTATCTGCACTCAAACCCATTGCTGAACAGCCTGTACTTTCAAATAACTGGCTTAAGAGTCCCTCCAATCGATTATGAGATGTCGGATTACTGGCATAAAAAAGAGCACGCCCTAAACCACGACACTATAAGGCGCGTGTTCAAAGACGAAAACTACATGTTTTCAAAACGGACGGACTACTACGAAACCAGCACTTGGATTCCAAGCCCACTAGCCATCATATACCGCCTTCTATGCAGCCCCGAAATGAGCTGTTGGATAGCTAAAAAATAACTATGCGACCCCGACGTTTGGGTGGGCACTGGGGGTTAATCTGCGTTTTGCAAAGTTGATGACGCCTTCACGCCTAACCCGCTTCATTATCTGTTTAGGCGACCGATGGAAATCTATGAAGAATCTTCTCTGAATCTTCAGCAACGAGTCGTAGTCCCATTCCTTTGTTTTCACGGCGAGTAAAAAGTCGTCGAGTTGAGTGTAGCTTTTGGAGTCTAAAACTTCTTGGTAGAGTCTGCTGTCTGGGTTAGCGATGAATATGTTAAATATGCACCAGTCGGGGCTCAACTTCTTAGCGAATTTCAACGACATTTCCATGTCTTTCAGCGTTTCGTCGGGAACCCCAAGCATGAAGGAGCACGCGGTCTTTATGCCATTTTTGCGGCAAAGCTTGAAGGCGGTTTCTATCTGCTCAAGAGTTGTGTTTCTGCCGATGCGCTGCAGAATTCTCTGCGACCCTGACTCGACCCCGAACCAGATTGTTTTGCATCCTGCTTTGCTCATCGTTTCCAAAATTTCTTGGTTAACTAAATCCACGCGTGTGTCGCATACCCACTCTAAATCCAGCTTGTTCTCAACCATCAGATTGCATAGTTCAAGTGTTTCTTTTTTTCTGAGGGTGAAGTTGTCGTTGATGAAGTAAATTCCTTTTGTGCCGTACTTGCTTTGTAGGTCCTTTATTTCGCCGATGACCCGCTGTGGGCTGAATGCTCGGCAGATGTTTCCCCAGAGTTTTTTTGTTTCGCAGAAGCCACAGTTGTAGACGCATCCCCGAGATATGCTCATGACGTCAGCGGGTTTAACATTCAAGTATTCAACTGTCCTGTCGTAAAGCTCAAGCTGTAGCAGGTGCCTTGCTGGGTAGGGAATTTCATCCATGTTTTCGATGAATTTCGGCGGGTTTTTGATGTTTTTGCCTTGGCGCTTGCATGCAACTCCTGGCAATGTCATGGCGGCTGGCTCGTCGCCGTTTGTTATGCATGTGGCAAGTTGGGTTGTTGCCCTTTCGCCTTCTCCCATGACGACGTAATCGATTTCAGGGTTATCCAGCAGGCTGTCTGGCACGTAGGAGGCATGCCATCCGCCAACAACAATTTTGCAGTTAGGCAGGGTTTCTTTGATTGCTTTCGCGGTCTCTATGCATCGTGCGTAGGTTGCTGACCCGCAGGTGATGCCGACGATTTGCGGGTTGAGTTTGGATACTAACTGCTTGACTTCGCTGATGGGTTTTTTCATGAGGTAGTTGTCGAGCATCTGCACTTCGAAGCCTGCTTTCTCGAGTGCAGCGGCAACATACATTAAACCTATCGGAGGCAACCGTTTGCCATGGTACCACGCGCTGTTTTCTGGAGGAGCAGTAGTCATTAAAAGAATCAAATCAGTTTTCCCCTTCCCAGTTGCCTTGTAAACTTAACGGCACGTTTGTCTCCCTTGAAACGTTTGCTAACTTTGATTGTAGGCGAGTTAATAGCTTTAACTGAGCCGACGCTTCGACGTGGTTGATTGTTTGTTTTTGCTGTTTTCGCAAGAAATCTCCGCGGCACGGGTTTATGAAAAGGTTTATAGCCCTTCCAAGAGCCTTTCCAGAAGAAAGAGGGGCTTACATGAAAGTGGTTGTTCACTGGAGCGGCGGCAAAGAATGCTGCTTAGCCTACCACAAAGTCATAGCGCAGGGGCACCAAGTTGCTTGCCTGCTCAGCTTCGAGTACCAGCGTCCCTATGTTTTCCACAGTTTCCAGATGATGCAGCTCCAATCCCAAACGTTGGCGACACCGCTTAAGGTCGTCAGGATAAAGAAGCCTTACGAAGACATCCTTGGTGCCCTAAGCAAGCTGAAGGATGAGGCGGGCATAGAAGGCATCGTCACAGGCGACATAGCTGGTGCAGGATGCGCCATTGTACACAGCAGCTACTATGAGAGTATGGCTAAACAGTTGGGGTTAGCCTTCATGATGCCTAACGAGGGCGACACATACGAAGTGCTTAAAGACGTTGTGGGCAAAGGCCTAAGACCAGTCTTAAACTGTATCAACACCAACTTTTTCGGCGAAGAATGGCTGGGACGCAAACTTGACCCCGAATCAGTCAAAGAGCTGAAGGCGTTGGCTGACGAAAAAGGCATAGATGTCTCCAGCGAAGACGGACAAGGCTACCACACCACCGTGGTTGAAGCGCCGCTTTTTAAGGAATCCTTAGTCATCGACAAGTTCAAGGTCAAGAAGAAGAAAGAGAAAGCGAAGAATTGGAAGAGAAACTGGCTTTACATGGACATCAAAGAGTGCCATTTGACGCCGAAAGAAACATCCAAGTAAAACTACCCTTCATTTTCAGCACCATCTTCCAGACTTACTGATAAATCGGGTGTCTGGCAGAAAAATGCACGTTTTTGCATAAAGTAAATGAAGCACAAGGCACAAACTCTAATCCTTCAGGGAAGAACATGAAAACTCGCATAACTCTTGTCAATCCACCGTACCCTGCAGGTTCCCATCAACATCCGCCTTTCATGCCTCTAGGCATCGGGTACCTAGGCGCCGTGTTGTACAAGAATCATTTTAACGTTAACGTGATTGATTGCCAAGCGCAAAAAATCACTCACAGCTTGTTCAGGGCAGAAATCGCCAAAGTCCAGCCTGACATAGTCGGAGTCACATGCACCACCCTCACGTACAAGTCAGCACTCAAAATAGTAAAGATAGCTAAGGAAGTTTGGCCCAACTGCATAACTGCAATCGGAGGACCACACGTTACTTTTTGGGATGAACAGGCGTTGCAAGAGGAGCCGTCAATTGATATTGTCGTCAGGAGAGAGGGAGAAGAAACCGTTCTGGAGCTCGCACAAAGAGTCGAAAACAACCAATCTTACCTCGACCTTACAGGCACAACTTGCAGAAACGGCGCGGCAACAGTGAAAAACCCTGACCGTCCTCTTCTAGAAGACCTTGACAGTTTGCCTTATCCAGCGCTTCACCTTTGGCAGCATACAGAGAACCTGCGAAAGTACGGAACGATTCCCTATCCTATTATGACCAGTCGTGGATGCGTGTTCTGGTGCAACTTTTGCACGACTGTCCGAATGTTCGGCAGAAGATACCGCATGCGCAGCCCCAAAAGCGTAGTTGACGAGTTAGAGTTTCTCCACAGAAACTACTATGCAAGCCAATTCACGTTTTACGATGACGCATTTACAGTGGATCAACCACGAACCATGCAGATATGCGACGAAATCATGCGTAGAGGACTAAAGATAAAGTGGGATTGCGAAACCCGAGTTGACATGGTGAGTAAGGAACTGTTTGTAAAAATGAAAGAGGCGGGTTGCATCGCTGTCTGGTTCGGTGTTGAATCAGGTTCAAAGAAGCTTTTGACAAGCATGGGCAAAGGGTTCTCGCTTACCCAGACAAGACGGGCATTCAAATGGGCGAAAGAAGCTGGGCTAATGACGGTTGCAGGCGTCATTTTGGGTTTTCCAGGTGAAACTAAAGAGAGCGCTTGGGAAACCATCCGCTTCGTCAAGGAGCTTAACCCCAATGACGTGGGATTCTACATAGCTACGCCTTACCCTGGCACACCCATGTATGAAGAGGTCAAAGCGAACGGCTCCCTCAGGATAACTGACTTTGACAAGTATGACACCGCTACCCCAACCTTTGAAATCCCAAACATGACTATGCAAGAACTATCACAGCTCAGAGAACAAGCATTCCAAAGCTTCTACCTTAGCCCAGCATACTTCGTCAGCGCTCTTGGCATGTTTAGGCAAGGCAAAATGTGGGGTTTAGGCGCAACCCGACTCATTTTAGCTCATGCAAGACGCGCGGTCAGGGCAAGAGCAAACAGCATCCTAAAATAGGAACCTAAGCGACAGGAGACCGCCACGTTTGATTTTGCTGATGACTACTGCGCCGCCAGAAAAGTCGCCTTGGGGCATGCCGGGAAAACTTCCCCCGCTTGGCTTAGCGTACGTGGCTGCGGCTCTGGAAAAAAGCGGGTTCCAAGTTGAAATCTACGATAACTACCTGCTAGAAAGACCCATAGAAGAAGTTAAATCTGAAATCAAAAAGCGGTCGCCACAAATTGTTGGCTTAACCTGCAACTCCCTCTCCTACGAACGCTGTGTGGAGATGGCTAAAGCAGTCAAAGAGGTATCTCCCTCCAGCTGCGTTGTAGTCGGTGGACCTCACGCTTCGTACATGCCTCAAACCCTTCTACAGCACGCCGAGATAGACTACGTGGTCATGGGCGAGGGGGAGCAGGCGATGGTTCAGCTTGCCACCAGCCTCACAAAAGGCGAAAAAACTTCAGCCGCGGCGATTCCCGGGGTTGCTTGTAACGTCAACGGCAAGATGGTGAAAAATGCGCCTGAATTCATCGGCGACTTGGACACGGTTCCTTTTCCCGCTCGCCACCTGCTGCCGATGCGAATGTACGAACGCACATTAAGCTACTTGACTGTTAAACCCGTTGACACCATGAGCATACATCGTGGGTGCCCGTACAGGTGCGCTTATTGCGAGACAAGGGAGCTTTGGGGGTCAGCTTGTCGAGCGTTTTCGCCGCGGCGAGTCATAGACGAAATACGGCACATGATGGAAACCTACGGCACCAGAGGCATCTATTTCATCGGCGACAACTTCACCATAAACAAGAAACGCACAACCGAACTATGCCGCCTAATCAAAACCAACAAGCTGGACCTGAAATGGACCTGCGAAACCAGAGCCGACCTCATCAACAAAGAACTGCTCTCTGAAATGAAATCCGCAGGCTGCCAAACCATGTTCTTCGGCGTCGAGTCAGGTTCACCCAGAATCCAGCAGAAACTCAACAAAGGAATCGATTTGGCGGAGGTTGAAAAAGCCTTTGAGCTTTGCAGGCAAGCAGGCATACAGACCGTGACTTCTTTTATGCTCGGCATTCCAGGCGAAACAATCGACGACATGAATGAGACCTTCACCTTTGCCAAGAAGCTGAAGGCGGACTGGTGCCAATTCAACATTTACATAGCTTGCCCCGGCAGCCAACTGTACGATGAAGTGATAAGCAAAGGCCTCTACGACCAGTTGTACAACTACTTGGCACGGGTCAAAACTGACCAATTCGACCACGACATGCTGGAGAAGATTCAGAGGGATTTTCAGCGGAACCTCCAGAAATCAGCAACATCCAAGTTTATGCGAGTGGTAAAGCAGGAAGGCTTAGGCAGCGCAGTCAAAAAGGGTGCGTCAATGGTTTTTCGCCGCTGAAGAAACTTCAACCTGCATCTCGAACTCCCGAAAAGTCATCCAAACTTAGCCGATTTTTTCTTGTTTTAGCATTTGTGGACAGATACGGGTACTTCGCAGGGAAACTAGACAACTATATTAACTCGTGGACTTAATTTAACTAAAATATTACCGATTTAGGGTGGAAAAATGAAAACTCACATTACCCTTGTGAACCCGCCGTATCCGGGTCAATCTTTCCCGCATCCTCCGTTTCCTCCGCTGGGTTTAGGCTACGTCGCCGCCGTTTTGGAACAACATAAATTTAACGTAGATGTCGCCGACTGCCTCGTTTTGGGAACAGGCTACGAGGGGCTCAGAGGGGAACTCAGCAAACGCAAACCAGACATCGTCGGCTGCACTTGCAACACGCTCACCTACAAGTCGGCGCTTCAATGTCTGAAGGTCGCCAAAGAAGCATTGCCAAACTGCGTCACCGTCATCGGCGGACACCACGTCACCTTTGAGGATGAACAAGCCTTCAAGGATCTGCAGACGCTGGATGCCGTGGTCCGCAACGAAGGCGAATACACCATGCTGGAGCTGGCGCAGCGAGTTGAGGCAGGCAAAGACTGGCATGACGTTGTGGGAACAACCACCAGAAAAGACGGCGTAGTCACAAAGAACCCTAAGAGACCCTACATCGAAAACCTCGATGAACTCCCCTTCCCAGCCCGCCACTTGTGGCCATTAGAAGCCACATCAAAATACGGCAAGGTAATGTTCGACATCATTGCAAGCCGCGGCTGCTCGTATTGGTGTGACTTCTGCATAGAAGTCCGGATGCACGGACAAAAATTCCGCAAACGCAGCGTCCAAAACGTCTGCGACGAACTTGAAGAATGCAAGAAAACTTACGGCGCAACATGGTTCAGCTTTGTCAACGCAGCCTTTACAGTAGACCAACAATTCACCGCTGACCTATGCGGCGAAATCATCAGGCGAAACCTCAACATCAGCTGGGTTGCTGGAACACGTGTTGACATGGTCACCAAAGAACTCTTGCAAAAAATGGCTCAGGCAGGCTGCAAATCCATGTGGTACGGCGTCGAATCTGGCGCTCAAAACGTTCTCAACGAAATGCGAAAAGGCATTACGCTGGAGCAAACCAAGAAAGCGTTCCAGTGGACTGTAGAGGCAGGGATGAAACCCGACCCCAACGTTGTCCTCGGCTTCCCAGGCGAAACCAAAGAATCCGCGTGGGCAACCATAAAGCTCTGCCAAGAAATAGCTCCCGCCTACATGGCTTCCTACACAATAGCCACGCCCTACCCAGGCACACCCCTCTACTACATGGTTAAAGAGAAGGGTTGGCTGAAAGACACAGATTTCGACCACTACGACACAGCCACGCCAACCTTCGAAACCCCAACCATGACCATCCAAGAACTCCGCAAGCTCCGTGCAAAAGCGTGGTCAAGCTTCTACGAACGGCCAAGCTACATAGGGGCAATGTTCAAGAAAAGCTTCATCTACGGGTTAGCGGCGATGAAAGCAGCCGCCACATTCAGGCTCATTGACCTCCGAATGGCACTGCAACCTAACAAGGTACCGCCGAAGCCACCGTCAAAAAGCCACTTCTAAACGCTAACCAAAAATTTTCTTTTCTTTATTTTCATTTCAAGAAAAAATATCGCAGATGTTCTTCTAAATATTCAAATCGATTGCTTTTAGGATGTCACGGTAGGCTTTAAGCGGAGTTTCTTTGTCATGCACGCCCTTAATCAGCATGCGTCCCCCGTCGAAGAGGCTGATGTCCAGCTTCATGTAGTCGAACATTAGAACCATCTGGGATTTCACGCGGATTTTGCAGCTCTTCTTGATTTTGTCGCAGGCGTCGTTCATGCTGAACTTCAGGGGTTGCGCTGGAGTTATATCCGCGGTTGTGCCTCCGCAGAGCCAAACAACGTTGAGGTTGCCGATAACTTCTCTTACAGCCATCCCTCTCAAACTCCAGCCTTGCTATTTTAGGCGCAGGTTCGCTTTATCAACATTGCCATAAAACGGCTAAAAACGGCGAATGCTCAGGTGGGGCTGCCTCAGGCTTTGGGTTTGAGGTTGGCTTCTTCCACGTCCATGTAGAGAAAGTTCCCTTCACGAAACGGCGACCCGCCGAAATCCACAACCTTGCTCCTCTTCGTGAACTTGGTTATTTCGACGCGTTGCTTGAACAGGGGCGCATCAAGCGATGTGGAATGGTACTCGCCAGGCTCGCCTGAAACATCTATTCCCTTGCCTGCTGGACCCACCAGGGGCTGCATGTCCTCGATGCATTTGCGGTCAATCGGGCGCCCAAGCCACTCCTCAGTGAAGTACCTTTGGTCTATACAGCTTAGAATCGCTTTTACGCCTGTCGTCTGCTCCATTTCCATGATACGTTTGCGATGGCGATTGCCTGGGATAAGATTAAGTGGTCGGTCCCAGAGCGGCATAATCAGCTCGTAACCCAGTTTTCTGCACGCATCCTTCCAGACGCGGCGGTGGTGCACGTTATCGATGTCGCCTGTCA
Organism: Candidatus Bathyarchaeota archaeon; assembly: GCA_963722095.1. Taxonomy (GTDB): domain Archaea; phylum Thermoproteota; class Bathyarchaeia; order Bathyarchaeales; family Bathycorpusculaceae; genus Bathycorpusculum. The sequence goes on from CAVRJR010000001.1 coordinate 1,033,536, forward strand.
CTATGGCTTTTGCTCCCTCTTCCTTATGCAGGCGCTCAAGGGTTCCCATGATGTCGTCGTAGCGGTTATCCGTAATTTTGACGAATTGGTGGGGCAAGCCCAAGGCTTTGGCTTGTTGCTCGATGACTTTGAAGCTGTGAAAAACGTAGGGCTCCATGTAGATGTAAGTGACTAAGCATGCTACTTCGTGACCCTGCTCAACAACTTTGTGCAAGGCGGTGCAGCAGTCTTTCCCGCCGCTCCAGTGAACAACCACTTTCATTCTAACTTAACACCCAAGGTTAATTTTGGATCTGTTGGATTATGGATAAACATCCCGTGACCTAATAAGCGTTTACGGAAACTGTTTCACATGACCTCAACTATGTGTTTGGGCTGGATGCCCAGTGGTCGAGCTGTTTCTTGCGGCGGGGCGGCTTTTCAATAATTCTTAAATAGCGTCGCGGACTGTATTTTTAATTGCTTTGAATGCAAAGCAGGAATTATTCTTGAAAGAAACTTTAACTACAAATCAAGGTGCTACCGTCTCAGACGATCAAAACTCCCTGACCGTTAGCAACAACGGACCCGTAATGCTTCAGGATGTCCATTTAATCGAGAAGCTGGCGCACTTCAACCGAGAACGCATCCCTGAACGAATCGTGCACGCTAAAGGAGCAGGGGCAGGAGGCTACTTTGAAGTAACCAAAGACGTAACCAAATACACCAAAGCCAAATTCCTCTCCGAAGTCGGCAAAAAAACAGAAGTTTTCGCCAGATTTTCCACCGTTGGCGGAGAGAAAGGATCAGCCGACGCAGAACGCGACCCTAGGGGATTCGCAGTCAAATTCTACACGGAAGAAGGCAACTACGACCTCGTCGGAAACAACACGCCAGTGTTCTTTATCCGTGACCCATTGAAGTTTCCAGACTTTATCCACACGCAGAAGCGTAATCCAGGAACCAATCTTAAGGACGCAAATATGTTCTGGGATTTCTTGTCGCTGACGCCTGAGTCGCTTCATCAAGTAACAATCTTGTTCTCGGACAGGGGAACGCCCCGCTCTTTCCGTCACATGAACGGGTACGGAAGCCACACCTTCAAATGGTACAATGAAGCTGGCGAAGTTTTCTGGGTGAAGTACCACTTCAAAACCGACCAAGGCGCACAGAACCTAACCCGCCAAGAAGCTGAACACATAAAAGGCACAGACCCAGACCACGCTACACGCGACCTTTGCAACGCGATAAAAGAAGGCAACTTTCCCTCGTGGACGCTGCAGATGCAAATAATGCCAGAGAAAGACGCCGCAAACTACCGCTTCGACGTGTTTGACGTCACCAAAGTTTGGCCTCACGGCGACTACCCACCCATCAACGTCGGCAAGATGGTGCTTAACCGAAACCCATCCAACTACTTCGCTGAAGTGGAGCAGGCAGCGTTTTCACCCGCAAACTTCGTGCCAGGCATAGCAGCCTCACCTGACAAGATGCTTCAGGGACGACTCTTCGCCTACAACGACGCACACAGGTACCGTTTGGGACCCAACTACCTTTTGCTGCCAGTTAACCGACCTAAAGGCGTCAAAGCCAAAAACTACCAGCGCGACGGAACCATGCGCTTTGATGGAAACGAAGCAGACGCCCCGAACTATTATCCCAACAGTTTCGGCGGACCAGAACCCAACGCTGAAGCCGCTGAACCCGCGTTTGAAGTTTCAGGCAAAGTTGCACGCCAACCATACACCCACCCGAACAGCGACTTTGTACAGCCAGGGGACCTTTACCGCAAAGTCATGACTGACATCGACCGCGACCACCTCATCGGCAACATCGTGGCTCACATGCGAAGCGTAAACCGCGACATCCAGCTACGGCAAATCCAAATCTTCAGCAAAGCAGACCCCGAGTATGGGCAACGCGTAGCTGACGGTTTAGGCTTAAACGTGCCTAAAACAGCTGAAAAAACTCCTCTGGTCGTCCAATAGAAACAAACGCGGGAACCCGAAAGGCTACTTCCCGCTTTTCATTACTTTTTTTATTGCCTTGACGAGTTGCTGGTTGTCTTTGGCTGAGCGTACCGTGACTCTGAAGTATTTGTCGTCTAAGCCCATGAAGGTGCAGCAGTCGCGGATGAGAATGCGCTCCTTAACCAGCGCTTCCTTCAGTTTGGTGGACGTGATTTTGCCGTTTTGGATTTTTACGAGCAGAAAGTTGGTTACGGACGGGTAAACGTGGAAGCCTTCGATTTCGCCCAGACTCTTGGCAAGCGTGGCTCTTTCTTTTTTGATGGTTTTCTTTGTGTTTTCGATGAATTCTGTGTCGCTGAACGCTGCCAATGTAGCGCAACTCGCTAAACTGTTGATGCTCCAAGGCAAACGGACGTTCTCCAGTTTCCCGACCATGTTAGGCGAGGCTAACCCGTAGCCCAAACGTATACCTGCCATACCGTAAAACTTCGTGACCGACCTAATCACAAACAGGTTATCGTATTCTTTGACCATGCCCGCCAAAGTGGTTTCTTCGCCTTTATCGGCGAATTCGATGTAGTTTTCGTTAACGCTGAAGACGACGTCTTTTTTGTGGCAAAAGTCAACGAGGTCTAAAACCGACTCTTTGCTGTAGAGGGTTCCCGAGGGGCTGTGTGGGTTGCAAATGCACAGTATTTTTGTTTCAGGTGTTATTGCCCGCTTGATTTTTTCGTTGTCCACGGCAAAGTTATCTGGCAACTGCAGAAAAATGACTTCGCTGCCTACCCGCAACGCAGCCTTCTCGTACTCGCTGAAGGACGGGATTGGAATTAGAGCCTTGAATCCGCGGGGCAAAATCTCAGTAATGGCGTAGATGAGCTCGATTGAGCCGTCTCCTAAAACGACGTTTTCTTCATCGACGCCGTGTCCGACGTACTTGGCTATTGCCGCTTTGAACTCCACGGGGTTCGGGTCAGGATAATACTTTATCAGTTTCGCCTGCTCTCTGACGGCTTCAACGGCTTTGGGCGAGGGTCCGAGGAAATTTATGGGTCCGCTGAACTCCAGCACTTCATCTAACGGGACGTTGTATTTTCGGCTGAAACCCCAGATGTCTCCGCCATGACTGACGAACCTGCGTTCCCTACATTGACCCTGCAGTTTTCTCTTCCTCCATCAACCTTGAGATTTCTTTTTCAACTACAACGTGAGCTTTAAAGTGAGCGTTATACAGGTTAACAACCTTGTATAGCCAGTAGATTCCGCCCACGCCGAGCGTAACAATTGTTATTAAAACATATGTTTTTATCGGTATCGTCTGGGGCATAAACATCCGTTCTGGAAAAGCAGAAGCAAGAAAAGCATCTTGGTTCCGCTCATGCACCAACAAATCCTTGGACAACATGTAAGTGATGATGAAAGCTGGAATAATCAGTATGATGCTGGCAGCCCAAACCTTCGAGTTTCTTTCAGGGAAAAGCGCACTTGCAACAGGCGCCTGCTTCCCCTTGGCTTTAAGGTACTCGGCAATCTGCCTCTCCAAGTCTGCCTCACGGCTGAAATGCGTGTTCCTTCCCTCAACCAAGCGGTAAAACATGGGGAAAAACGCCGCTCCAAAGGTTACGATGGCTGAGAGAAACCACATGGAAAACCAAAGTTTCCTGTCAGCGTCAACTTTACTTTGGATAGCGGTTTGCATCTGAGTAACTTTCCACTTTGCTGCTTACAAGGTTGGAGCACCCAAACTTTATAAGGTCTTCCATTGGCATCTAAGAATAAATTGAGCGAGGGGAAATGCTGCTTTCGATAATAATTCCCGTGTACAACGAGGAATTAACGATAGGCGACATAATCGACCGCGTAAAAGCAGTTGCCCCGCAGACGGGATTAGAGTCGGAAATCATTGTTGTTGATGACCACTCCTATGACCGCTCGCTTGAAGTTGCCAACAAACGCGGCGTCAAAGTGTGCTCGCTAAAGCAACATTCGGGGAAGGGCTATGCTTTACGCGCGGGTTTTGCCAAGGCGAGGGGCGACGTTATTGTGACGATTGACTCTGATGGCTCCCACATGCCTGAGGAGCTGCCTGAGGTTTTAGCGCCGATTCTCCGAGGTCAAGCAGACCTAGTCATCGGGTCAAGGTACCTTAACCACAAGCATGTGGCGGCGAGGCGGCTTAACGCATTCGGCGTGCGCGTATTCAACTTTCTCATTGAAATGGCGACAGGCGTAGCCATTACGGATTCGCAGTCAGGCTACCGGGCTATGACGCGGGAAGTGCTCAGAAGCCAAAAACTGTATTCGGGCGAGTATGAAATAGAATCTGAAATGCTAGTTAAAACCGCCCGCAAAAAATTCCGCATCGCCGAGGTTCCCATCAGCTTTGAACAGCGAACCTACGGCAGGTCAGGCGTTGATCCCCTGTGGGACGGTTCCAAAATCCTGTTCTGGATAATACTGGCAAGTACGAAGGGTTAGCTGTGGGTGACGAAACTTTACCTAAAGTTTCAATTATCGTTGCCTCTTACAACAACGAAGGCACAATCGAGGAATGCCTCCGCTCCATCTTGGCGCTTGATTATCCACGGGACCATTTTGAAGTCATCGTCATGGACGGGGTTTCCAAAGACGCCACAGTAGAGAAGGCGAAGCAGTTCCCCGTCAAAGTCGTTTCAATCCGCCTGAACGCGCCTGCAGCCTACAACTACGCCATGAAAAACGAGGCGACGTACCCGATTCTGGGCTTCTTAGACTCCGACGCCAAAGTCGAGCCTCAATGGCTGCGGAAGCTTGTTCCACACCTCGATGAGCCTCAGGTTGCAGGCGTCAGCGGCAGCATCGAAACATGGAACACAGAGAACCCGTGGGCAAAAAGCATCGGCTATGAACTCAAAAACCGCTACCGCCGCATCGGCAAGTACACGGGACGCATAGCCACCATGAATTTGCTGCTGAAGCGGGCGGTTATCGAGGAGGCAGGCGGATGGGACGAGAACTTGCCAAGCCAATACGACACAGACTTGGGTTTCCGCCTTAGCGCCAAAGGCTACCGCATCGCCTACGAACCCACCGCGGTCTGCTACCACTATAACAGACCCACGCTTCGGGCTTACTTTAGGCAGCAGCGGCAGTACGGCAAAAACACTCTCAGACTGTACTTTAAGCACGGCGGCTTGGCTAAGGGCGACGAAATCACGGATGTCGGCATGAACGTGCAGCCCGTTCTGCTTCTGGCAGTCATCGTCCTCTTCGTCGTCGGCGTCGTACCCGCGCTTCGGCTGCTTTGGCTTGGGTCGGGGCTGATTTTGGCGTATATGCTTGTTTACTTTGCTGTTTCCGCCGCCCGAGTCGCGTTCAAGTTCAACGAGGCAATCGCTTTTCGGCTGGTTGTGCTCTACTACGTGCGGGCTGCCGCATGGTTTGTCGGCGCAACAGCAGCAGTCGTCAACTACCTCAGGAGGAAGCGAAAATGACGCCGCCTAAAATCTGCTTCATATCACCCGAGTACTGGCCCCTGACAGGCGGTACAGGCTCCTATGTCTACTACCTCAGCAACGAACTCCTCAAGAACGGCTACAAAATCTACGTTGTCACGGGAGGCAACCAAACCCAAGACATCCAAGTCAACCCACAACTGGGCGTCTCCTTCCTTAAAATCCCCAGAACACCCATAGTTAAATCGTTCATGCTTGCAGGCGCAAGCTACCGAAAACTCCAAAACGTCCGCGACACCGCAGGCGTTAACGTCACCCATCCCCAGCTTCCGTTGACACCTAATTTTGCGGTGCCGCCTAACTTTGGCAAAACCCTCGTCTGCACTGTGCACTCGACGTGGAAAGGCGAGGCGGAAGCCATCCGAGGTGAACCTTACAGTCGTCTAAACGCCAACGAAAAGTTTCTTGTGAGTTTCAACTGGTTTTTGAGGTTTTTTGAAGAAGGCATGCTTCACAGAGCGCGAAGAATCATCGCTGTCAGTCACTTCACGAAATGGGAACTTACAAACTACTACAAGATTCCCCCAGGCAAAATCAAGGTTATACACAACGGCGTGGACACCAAAAAGTTCCAGCCCACCTTAGACAAACGCAAGGTCAAGCAGGAACTCGGATTCAACCCAGACGACATCGCCGTCGTCTCCGTGGGCAGGCTCTACGCACGCAAAGGCTTATTCACGCTTATCGAAAGCATGCCCGCCGTCGTCAAACGGTTCCCAAAGGCGAAGTTCATCGTTTCAGGCAAAGGGCAAAGCGACGAAATGCATAAACTCATCGCCCACGCAGAAAAACTAGGCGTAAAAGACAACATCGTATTCACAGGCTACTACCCAGACAAGAAGCTGCCTCTGCTCTATCAAGCCGCAGACGTCTTCGCCTTCAGCACCTTCTACGAGCACCACCCCTTCGCCGTGTTGGAAGCGCTCTCCACAGGGCTACCCGTGGTGACAACATGGGTCGGCGGGATCCCTGAAACCATCGAAAACGGCAAAAACGGCTTTTTGGTTGAGCCATTCAATGCGAAGCAGTTCTCGGATAAGATAATTTATTTGCTTGAGCACCCGGCGGAGGCAAAGGAGATGGGTTTGCTTGCGCGGAAAACGATTTTGGAACGTTTTGACTGGCGTATAGTCGTTAAAGACGCGATGAAAGTGTACGATGAAGCGCTAAGCTAAGTGCTGTTCCTTAGTCCTTCCCATTCGCTATTTCATTTTAGGGGCATTTCGCAAACTCATTTATGGGTGAATAATGCCTTAGTTGGCAGTCTGAGCCTCGAGAATATTCCCAGTATCCTTTAAAAGGTGCATAGACTAACTGTATTTCGATTAAAATGCAAACAGTAGAGAAGCTAAAGGCGACTTTGGCTTTGCATAAAGAGCAATTAAGGGAAAAATTTAAGGTAAAAGAGATTGGAATTTTTGGGTCTTATGTCAGACGAGAGCAAAACAAGAAAAGCGATGTAGACGTCTTGGTAACTTTTTACGAGACAATAGACCTCTTCACATTTGTTGAACTTGAAAATTACCTGAGCGATATTCTCGGGGTTAAAGTTGATCTTGTTATGAAAGAGGGGATTAAGCCTCGCCTGAAGGAGAGAATTTTAAGCGAGGCTGTTTACGTTTGAGAGATTTTCAAGTCTACCTTGAAGACGTAATTGACGCCATAAACAGCATAGAAGCATACACTAAAGGGTTGACTTACGAGGGATTTGTCGGCGACAGAAAAACAGTTGATGCAGTAATTAGAAACTTCGAGATTATTGGTGAAGCAACCAAGCATATTCCTCTAGCGGTACGGAGAGAATACCCGAAAGTGCCTTGGAGAGATATGGCTGGAATGAGAGACAAGCTAATACATGGATATTTTGGCGTTCAGTTAGACGTTGTTTGGAAGACGGTTAAAGAGCGCTTACCAACTGTGCGACCTTTAGTAATTGAGGTCTTAGCCAAGATGAAAGAAGGATAAGCACACATCAACACAAGAATCGATTATCTTTGGCTCATTTGCGTTCACTAAACTGCTAGCTTAGGCTAAGCGGGCTAAGCGATCTGGACTGGCTCTTGCCGATAAGCCATCGTTACCTTCTGGAACAGCTTGACCACGTCTAGCGAGCAGAACAGCAGCTTCGTCAAGTATTCATGTTGATAAATTTCCATTTGAAGTTTCACGGGCAAATCGATCCGTGGCGGCTCGAATCTGTGCGCGACCTCATTGACCTGCACCCCCTCCACCGAGATGGCGTTTTCTTTTAAGCCCGTTTTTTTTGCGATGTAGCCCAAGTAGGTTTCTTGCCAGTTTAGCTGCATGATTTTGGCGGCTGTGATGTCGATGGCTAAGGCGTCGTTGCTGGTCAGCATCAGGTTCATTTTGACTGGTTTGCCTTTGGTGGGTCCGTTGCCTTCAATTCCGATCCTTGCGTCCATTATGGTTAGCTGAGGCTTCAGGATGGTGTAGAGCCTGTAGAAGACTTCGGGCAGGTACGGGTGCAGGTAAATGCGTCTGTTGCTGGGGACGCAGCCGAAAAGGTTCTTTATGGCTCCGCTGTACATTGCGATTTCATGCGTTTTCATCAACGGCAAATCCACTGAGGCATCGGCGTCCAAAATGGTTTTTGGCAGAACCAGCTCCTTGAGCGGCGTGCCGCTGTCGGGAAACTTTACTTTTACAACTTTGTCTTCTGACAGGTTAATGATGCTGCCGCCTGCCCGCTTGACCGCAGCTTCTATCCCCGTTTTCTCAAACGCGGAGTTACATGGGTAATTGAATCCGTTGGATTCGCCGACTACGACTTCGCTGTTGCCGTCACGCAGCAAACCGACCAGTTCGCCCAGCAGTTCGGGGCAAGTCACGACGCCTGGCACGTATTCGGGGTGGCTCATGTTGGGTTTCACGTAAATTTTCTTTTTCCCATGCAGTCCCGAATCGGCGACGGCTTGCTTCAAAATGTCGCTTATGCTGCCTTTGGCTCGGAAGATTTTGACGGTTTTCTGCTTTGGCTCAGGCGTTCTTGGCATCTCCCGCTTGTTTTCCCATTATGCAGCCTGGGTCAGAATTGAGCATGTCGCCGTTATGGTACGCGGCTGAACGTGCCCTGCATCCTCCGCAGACGTACTTGTAAGTGCATTTTCCGCAGGCTCCCTTGAGGTTGCCTCTGTTGCGCAGGGCTTTGAAGAGGGGCGCGTTCAGCCAGACGTCTTGGAACTTTTCAGTCTTGAGGTTGCCCACGTTCACGGGTAAGAAGACACATGGGTGCACATCCCCCTGAGGCGATAGTGAACAGTAAAGCCTTCCAGCGCCGCAGCCGCCGATGAAATCCGCCAAGGGCACGGCTTTCTTGGTGACTTTGACGGTTTGCATGTGCGCCATAGACATGGTTACTTCGCCTGTGCCCTCTGAACCTTGGCATTGCAAGCCGACGCGGGCAAGCTGAGGCGCCGTGGTGAGGATGGTTGTTTTGCAGCCCTTTGACATTCGCGCGAGCAGGTACCGCATCAGTTTTTCCCGTTCCTCAGGCGACAGGTCGTCTTCGTAATGGGCTTTGCCTCTGCCTGTCGGGATGAAGTTGAAGTAAGTGAACCGTTCAGCGCCCACCTCCTCGGCTAAATCGATGATGGCGGGAAACTCTTCAACGTTGTTTTTCGTCGCCGTCGAAGCGATGCACACGCATAGGTCGGCTTCAACGCAGTTTTTGAGCCCAGCCACCGCCTTGTCAAACGCGCCTGGCATACCTCGGAACTCGTCATGGGTTTTCGCCGATGCCCCGTCGATGCTGATGTCCAAATAGTTGACTTTGGCTTGTTTTAGCTTCGCAACGTTTTCCTTGGTCAGCAGGGTGCCGTTGGTAGCTACCGATACGTAGAGCCCGCGGTCAGCGGCGTGCCTTGCAACCTCAAAGAAGTCTTTCCGCGTCAAGGGTTCGCCGCCTGAAAAAGCCAGCGCTGTCACGTTGGCATCGGCAAGCTGGTCCACAACTGCCATGGCCTGCTGGGTTGTTAGTTCTTCCTCTTGGACTGCACCGCTGTTTGAGTAGCAGTGCTTGCAGCTTAGGTTACATTTATGAGTGAAATCCCAAACGACCAAGAAAGGCGCATAAAGAGACATGGGCTTTTTGATTCCCATATACGCGAAGCTTTTCGTCAAATTCAAAACCGCGCGCCTCGCGTACGGGTCAGCAAGAAGCTTCTCAACTTTTTCCCGTTTAAAGTTAAGGCTTCGCCTAAGGAACTCAACCCAGAAACCGATAATTTGCGAGTACAGGACGCTGCATTTTGGGCAGTCCCGTTCGGTTTTTCCCGCGTACGAATCCAAGGCTGCTTCAAGAACCGTTCTTCCGCAGGCTGGGCATTTCTGGAGCGACAGCTTGAGCATCCGCTTAGTCATAGGCAGCGTTATCACTGCATTCCAGAAGCTATCATGGCTAAGCACACTCATCCAAGGCAGACCTCCCGAAACACCGACAGGTTTAGAGTAGGCTAAGCGGGGATGTTAAATATTTCCCTAAACGTTAAAGTTTGTTTTTCATGATTTTTTCTGCAATTTCCAAATCTTTGAGCGTGTTAATGTTTAGTAGAACCTCAAGTTCTTCCGTGATTAAGGCGTTGGTTTCTATCTTTCCTTCCGTTTGGCTTTTGGCGCCATTAATGATGTTTACCCCTGACACGGCGAACCAAACGCCTTTGTACTCGTCGGTGGAGTCCACAGAGAGACCCAGCGCTTCTCGGGCTGGGATGGGCACGAAAACCGCGTAGAAGTCTTTCCCGCAAGCCTCAAACTGGCTGACGATTTTGTCAAGAAACTTGCCCGTGACGGCTGGAGAATCCGCTGGAATCGTCAAGATGGGTCCTTGCAGGTTTGCCAGTCGTGCTGCCTGCTTCAAATCGTTGTGGTAGCCTTTGGCGTCTGTGTGCAGAACCTTCCAGCCCATGCTTTGGCAGTGCTTCTCTGTTTCAGGAGTGTTCGGGCTCGTCACTACATAAAACTCAGAAACCCGCTCGGCACTCGCAACCGCCCCAGCGACCCAGTCAATCAGCGGCTTACCCAAAAACGGCAGAAGCGGCTTCTCCATTGGCAGCCTGATGCGTTTGCCTTTGCCTCCAGCCATAATCAACGCGGGAACTTTCATATTAGCATCAACACGCCTGCCGCCAAAATAAGCGTAACTGCACGTGCAACCTCGTTTGTCGCGCCGATTGCGTCTCCTGAAACCCCGCCGAAAACGCTCTGGGAAACCTTCGCCATCACTAACGCTACGGGGATGCTGACCAAAACTAGCCCGACGGCTACGAAGCCCAAGTACGGCTTGCCTGTGAACGCGAAGAAGGGGTAAACAATCAGAATGGAGAGTGCATAAGCAACTATGTTGAGTTTGGTTTTTGCTTTCTGCAGGAAAATCGAGCCCAGCCCTTTATGTGTTGGTTTGCCGACCCAGACAATGGTGACCATGGCGAGCTTTGCCGAGAGTTCTGCGGCGACGATGGCTCCGAAAGCGTAAAGCGGGTTAATCAAGAATAAGCCTGCGAACGCGGCGAACTCCACAACCAGCGCCAGCAAGGCTCCCCAATAGGTTACGGTCCATGCGTGCGCAACCATTTTGCGGTCATGCAGGTTCCGCAGCCCGAAGGCGTTGCCTAAGTCGATTAAGCCGTCGAAGTGTTGGAGCCCAGTTAATACAAGCAGAAACGCGACGGTCATCGCGGCAACCGCAAGCTTCGACAGGATGCCGACTGGCAGGGCAATAAACGGGTTAACTAAGCCGAGCAGGAAGTGCAGGATGATGTTTGCGCCGAGAAAGTAGGTGCCTGCAAGCACGCCGATTAAGGCGCCGATTATGGGGAAAAGGTAAACGTGCTCTGCCGTGGTGAAGATGAAGTCTTCTTTTCCGCCCACAGGGATAATGGTTAGGAAAGACAGCAAATCCCTAAAAGTTTTTATAGCTTTCGCAGGCGACATATACCCTACAACTAGTGAATGGAAATATAGACTTTGTCGTGGTAGCTATGGGGGAACTCAAAGGGAAAAAAGTACTTGTCACGGGCGGAGCAGGCTTCATCGGGTTCCACCTGTGCAAGCGGCTTTCAGGCTTAACTTCTAACTTGACGATTTACGATGACTTGTCAAGCGGCAAAATGCAAAACGTGAAAGACGCGGGAAAAGTGAAGTTTGTTGAAGGCAACATCCTTGACGCCAAAAAGCTGCTCTCGATGGAAAAGTCCGATTTGATTTATCACTTAGCCGCCCAAGTGGTCGTCCCCTACAGCATGGAGAATCCCATGATAGATTTTGAAACAAACGCCAAAGGAACCCTGAGTGTGCTTGAAAAAGCCCGCAAAGACGACGCGAAACTCGTTTTTGCATCCAGCGCTGCCGTCTACGGGAACCCGACAGTGTTTCCAACTCCAGAATCGTATGGTTTCCACCCCTTCTCATGCTACGGCTTATCTAAAGTGGTGGGCGAAGAATACTGTGAAATGTACCGAGACCAGTATGGGTTAGACGTCACAATCATGAGGTTCGCCAACGTCTACGGCTTAAGATGCCACGGAGTAATCCACGACTTCTTAGATAAAATCGCCAAGAACCCGAACAAACTCGAGATAATCGGCACAGGTATGCAGTCTCGCGATTTTGTCCATGTCTCAGACGTAGTTAACGCACTCGTAACCGTGGGCTCAGAAGAATCTACCAACGGCAAAACCTACAACATAGGCTATGGGACAACGATAAAAATAATTGACCTCGCCAAACTCATGCTCCAAATCCTTAAACTCCAAAACAAAACTGTTGTGACAACGACAGGTGTCTCTTGGCAGGGCGACGTAACCACCATATGGTTTGACAACAGCAAAGCCAAGAAAGAATTAAACTGGAACCCCAAAGTAAGCCTTGAAGAAAGCATTAAAGAAGTCATCGTTGACAGGAAACTTTAATGGCTGCTCCAGCCCCAGCCAGAGGATTAATCGCTCTTCTGCGGCTTCCCTACTGGCTGATGACTGGCGGCTTATCGCTCCTAACAGCCTTCGCCATCACAAAGAACCCCCTGAACCTGAGCGTCCAGACGGTTTTGCTGATTTTCTTTTCCATGGCGTTCATCACGTCCGCTGGCTTCGCAGTCAACGATTACTTTGACAGGGAAAGCGACGCGGTGATAAAGCCAAAACGCCCCATACCTTCAGGAGCCCTTTCGCTGAGGCAGGTGGTGGTGGTTTCAAGCGTACTTTTCGCGGCAGGTCTGGTCATGGCTTTCTTCATCAACTGGTTAAGCTTCGCGATTATTGCGGCTGACTCCGCTTTGCTGCTGGTCTACTCCACAGTGGTGAAGCGTAAGTCGGGGTTTGCAGCTAACATTTTGGTCGGAATCTTAACAGGCACCGCCTTTCTGTACGGGGAAGCAACAATCTCGAGCCCGCCAACCATAAGCATAATTTCTCTGAGCCTCTACCCGATAGCGTTGGGTACGATAGGCGGCAACGTGCTACGCGACGTTTTGAGCCTTGATGGCGATTCAAAAACGGGTTATCCGACGCTTCCGCAGAAAATCGGCACAGCTAATTCAGCGAAGGCTGCAGCTGGGTTCTTCCTGTTAACAGGCTTACTTGCGCCCCTTCCCTTCTTCGTAGGCGAAGGCAACTTTGACCTTTTCTATCTGGCGCCAATCCTTGTTTGGAGTGTCCTTTTGATTTACTCTTCAGTTCGCCTCTCAACGGGGTCTTCGAATGTTCTGAGTGTGCGCAAGTATGAACGGGTCGTAACTATGTCGATGATTCTGCTGCCGATAGCGCTGATTCTTGAAGCAGTATCCCACATCATTGGAGGGCTATAGAGTGAGCGAAACAAAAAGTATCTGCCCAGAATGCCAAAAGAAAATAGACGCTCAACTAAGGCAAGCTAACGGCAAAATAAAAATCACAAAGCAATGCCCAGAACACGGCGAATTCGAAGCCACCCACTGGCAAAGCACAGGCGTCTTCAATCACATGCAAACCTACGATCAATTCCAGTACCTCGGCGACTTGAACGCTCCGAAAAACCCTGAAGGCTGCCCCTACGTCTGCGAAACCTGCACTAACCACGCGTCAGGCACGGTTATCGGCGTAATCGACGTCACAAAACGCTGCAACCTCAGATGCGCGATCTGTTTCTCAACTTTTCCCGAGCAAGGAACCGACTACGAACCAACTAAAGAACACCTCATAAAAATGCTGGAGTTCGTAAGCCAAGCCAACCCTAAACCTCCAGCAATTCTCTTTTCAGGCGGCGAACCTCTGGAACGGGAAGACATGCCTGAAATAATCGCCGTGGCGCACAGGCTAAAATTCATGACTATCCTAGCGACCAACGGAACGCATCTGGTTGATACGCCGGGGCTAGCCCAGAAACTTAAGGCAAGCGGCTTAAACATCGTTTACCTGTCCTTTGACAGTTTCCACGAAGAATTCAACAAGAAGATCCGAGGGCAATCGCTCGTTGACATGAAGCTCAAGGCTATTGAGGTCTGCCGCAAATACGACATGGAAATCATTTTAGTTAACACTTTGATGAAGAGCCTGAACGATAAAGAAGTCGGCGACATGATACGGTTCGCCGCCAAAAACACAGACATAGTGCGAGGCTTAATCTTTCAACCGATCGCCTTCACAGGAAGAGCCACCGAAAACCCCTTCCGCGAAAACTTCCGCGAATGGTCCTTTGCAGAAGACGTTGAAAAACAAACTAACGGCGAAATAAAAACCACCGACTTATTCCCAATGTCCGTTATGACTTCGCCAATCAAGATAATGCGTAAATTCATGCAGAAGCCATGGCCTCTCTTCTCCTGCAGTCCCCAATGTGGCATCGTAAACTGGATTTACGTTTCAAAAGAAGGCAAAATGTTCCCAATCAACCGTTTCGTCAACTTTGACCGCTTCTTCTCCACCATTCGAAAAACCGCTGAATCCGCCGAGTCTAAAGGCAAACTTTCGCTGCTATCCTCGCTGTTTATGGCGTCTATGCTTTCCATGAACATGCTCCTAGTCACTCAAGAAGTGGGCATGTTGACCCTGATGAACTCGATTATGCGTATGCATCTTTCGCCGTCTTACCAGTCGCTTGGCAAAATCCGCCGAAGAATCTTTCTGCTCGGCTGCATGGCGTTTATGGATTCATACAACTTCGACGTCAACCGCGTTAGACGATGCGTAGTCCACTACATCACGCCTGACTTGAAAATCATACCCTTCTGCGCCTACAACAACATCCACCGGGTGCAAATCGAGAAACAGTACGCGGAAAAACAAAAGAAAGCTTAAGCATGGTTTACGACTTGAATCGGCAAGACGCAGGAGTTATACGTAAACTGGTATGAGCCGCCGTCAGCAGGATTGTACTTGTACAGTTCAAAAACAACCCAGTAACTGCCAACTTGGTTTTCCGTCACGGTGATTGTTTTCTGCCAGCTTTTCCCGTTCGCCAACGTCGTGTTGTAGGCTGCTGTGGGTTGAACGTTGACTGGGGAAGAGTCAAGGTTGCTGGTTATTTTCACTTGAACTTGGTATTGCACGGTCCAGCCCATGTTGTTGATGACTGTCAGCGGCACAGAAAAGGTGCTGTTCTGGTTGGCAACTAAAAGCTGCGGGTAATCAACTGCTTTGTTCTGCGCATCAAGCATGTACATCGTGCTGTACCCTTCTGGCGACGGCTTATAGAGCAAGTAGTACCCTGCAAGCAACGACGCAATGATGATTAAGGCAAGAGCGATGGCGACTATGTAGCCGTTGTCATCGTTTATGCCTATTTTCTTTCCAATGTTTTTGACAGACTCTGACTGTATCCGCATCAAGAAAACCCTTGAATATAGTACTAAATATTTCAATCCCAGACTTAAATGGTTTAAGCTTGGTCTTCCCATACTTGCGCGGCTTGTAGGTCGTGGGGATTTCAACCATGTTATACCCAACCTTGGCGAACTGCACCAGCATTTCAGTGGCAAACGCCATGTCCCCTTCTACCAGCGGCACATTGTCTATGCATTCATGCGATATAGCTCGGAACCCCGATTGGGTGTCGCTGAGTATTTGGCTGTAAAAGAAGTCGTAGACCATGGTTATGATTTTGTTTCCGATGAAATTCGTGAATCCCATGGCTTTTTTCGGGTCGTACATGCGGGTAGCTAAAACCATGTCCGCGTCTTTCTCAAGCATTCTTTCAACAAGGCGGTTGATGTGCTTGACCTCGTAGGTGCCGTCGCCGTCCACCATGACAATGATGTTTCCCCTCGCGTTCTTCATACCTGTCCGCAAAGCTATTCCATAGCCGCGCCTTGGCTCAAGAATTAGCCTGCAAAAACTTGTATCTTTAACAAGCTCCATTGTTCCGTCAGTGGAGTTGCCGTCGACAACTATGATTTCGTTGGGGTACGCTAACTCTTTGTGGATAGTGTTAACTGCCTCAAGTATGTTTCCTGCTTCATTGAGTGTCGGAATGACGACCGAAACCATTTCGACTTTTGATGTCATAGCTAACTTCCCCCTGCGAAGGCTATATTGTTTCCACATCTTGGTTAAATAAGTTCTTCGTATATTTCCACGAGAGTTTCGACGTTTCTATCCCAGCTGTACTTTTCTTCGACCGCAGCTCGAAGCTCCGGTTTGCGTGAAGATAAATCTACACTTGAATATTCAAAGATTGCTTTCGCCATAGGCTCAGGCTGGTTAGGCGGCACAAGAGCACCGTAATCATCAGTCAAGATTTCACGGATTCCACCGACATCCGTGGCTATCACAGGCAAGCCGCAAGCCATGGCTTCAAGCGCCACCAAAGGTAACCCTTCTCCAGACTTAGAAGGCAACACAAAAAAGTCCGCTGCGTTATAGCAAAACGGCAAATCCTCATCGCTGACGAAGCCTGCAAGCCGAAAATTCTTCTCTATCCCTAACTCCCGAATTCGGGTTTGAACGCCGTTTTGGTCGGGTCCTTTTCCGACGACGAGGAAAACAAGATTCGGGTTCTTTTTGATGGCGAGGTTTGCGCTTTCAATCAGGGTGTCGATGCCGTTCTTGTAAACAAGACGCCTCACAGTTATGGCTACCTTTGCGTTCTTCGGAATCCCAAATTTAGCTCGCATTTCTTCCCGTTTTCCCGGCAGATGCCTGAAATGGTTTAGGTCAACGCCGTTGTGGATGACTTTGATTTTGTCTGGTTTTGCGCCTAAGCTGAGAACGTATTCTTTGGTTGCGTTGCTTACGGTAATTATTCTGTCTGCTTCCTTGAGCGTCTCTTTCCCGACTGCGAGGTCGTTGAGGCGTTCGACGTTGTCAAACATGTTGTCGTACTGAATGAACGTGTTATGCTGCGTTAAAACAAACGGTTTCTGATACCTTTTGGCAAGTTTAGCGGCAACAAGCGAGGTCAAGTAGGGGTGACCGTGAGCATGAACTATGTCGCTTGCCTTAATGGCGCTGAGAAAAGTTCCTAGGCTTGTCGGCGTTGGAATTGAGTAGGGGATGCCGAGGCGGAAGCCCGTGTTTATTGATTCATAGCACTGGACACCTATGCCATCGACGGAGTAGGTTTTGGGGGTGTCGATTCGGTTGGTAACAACCATGGGCTTGAAGTTTCGCATCATCAGCCGTTTGCTCTGTTCATAAACAACCTTCTCTATCCCGCCGACATGAGGCAGAAAAGTATGCGTAACTATGCACAGCCTTGTTTGAACCATGGAAGCCCAACAGCGTAAACTCCTCAATCGACAAACAATTAAAAGCTTTCTGGAAAACCCACATGCAAGCGCTCACGTGTGGAAATTTCAAATGCTAGCGTTGCGGCGAAAACCCAGCGGGTTGAAGGAAAATTTTTCTTAAATCCTCTTGGTTGCCCGAAACCATAATGCTTATATGAAAAGGTTGGATAAACCAACCAAACACGGGGAGGATAATTTGCTGAACATCGAGAAAAAACCGCTTGCTTCAACCAATCTTCTATCAATCGGCAAATTATCTGGATGTTTGACCGCTAAAACTACTTTTTGTTGTTCACATGTTTCTGGGATAATTTCGCTCGAATCGTTTTCAAGTCACGTTCACCTTGGAGCCGCACAGAACTTAGCGGCTAATGGTGAAGGACATTTAGGGAGGACAAAACCGAAATGAAAGTTGTTGCTTCTTGGAGCGGCGGCAAAGACAGCTGCTACGCATACTACTTGGCAGCCCAGCAGGGCTACGAAGTAGTCAAAATTTTAACCATGATGATGAGCAAAGAAAAATCAAACTTCCACATGATACCCGTAGGCGTTTTGGACGCGCAGTCAGACGCCATAGGCATCCCCATAGTGAAACAGCAAGCCACCCACAAAACATACGAAGACGACTTCAAAGCTGCGCTGCGACGGTTCAAAGCCGACGGCGTCGA
Organism: Candidatus Bathyarchaeota archaeon; assembly: GCA_963722095.1. Classification (GTDB taxonomy): domain Archaea; phylum Thermoproteota; class Bathyarchaeia; order Bathyarchaeales; family Bathycorpusculaceae; genus Bathycorpusculum. The sequence continues at coordinate 1,051,363 of CAVRJR010000001.1, forward strand.
AGGCTTAGTCACAGGCGACATCTACGAGGTAGCGGGGCATGAAGAGGGTTGGCTGGGTAGAGTGCTCAAAGAAGTCGGGTTGAAACCGATAAAGCCGCTGTGGATGCTTGACACGAAGCAGATTTACCTTGACTATTTAAAAACGGGTTTCAAGGCAACAGTTGTGCGCACCAACCTGGAAAAGCTGGGCGTGGAGTGGCTTGGACGCGTGCTTGACAAGAAATTCTACGACGACATCCTCAAGCTCGGCAACATTGACCCATGCGGGGAAGGCGGCGAATACCACACTGTCGTGACCGATGGACCTACTTTTAAGAAAAAGATTGAAATCCTAGAAACACAAAAGCACAAACTAGACGGCGGCTTCGGATGCCTCGAAATCAAGCGGTTCGAAGTCAAGCCGAAAGGCAAGGGTAAACCTTAGATGGACCAATCACTCGACGTAATAATCGCCAATAACGAGTTGAAAGCGAAGGCTTTCCTCGACGAAATCGCAGGCAAAAACCCTCTTTTCATCTGCACAATAGGGACAACTGAAACTGGCAAAATCGCGGGAATATCTGCGGCTGGAGCAAACCCCGAGTTCACGGATTACACTCCGCCCGCCGACGCTGAACTGCTTCTTTTAGGCAAATGCAAATCCATCAGCGGTGTCCCTATAACTCCCGATGGAATCCCCACACCTGGATTAATCACAAGGTCCGCTCTGCAGCTCGCTGACATTCCCGTGTTGATTGCCAGCGGCGGCGTAAGGGTGAAGCCTCAGATTCCCTTTTTAGATTTAGGCGGAAGCCCGGGAAGGGACATTCGAAGCGGCAACGCAGTTGACAATGTTGCGGAAGTTATTGAACGCGCAAAAGTTGCTGGGCAAAACTTGGCTAAAGCCGTGGATTACCTTGTGATTGGCGAGAGCATTCCCGGTGGGACAACAACCGCTCTTGGCGTGTTGTCGGCGTTGGGCGTGAAGGCGGAGGGCAAGGTAAGCAGCACCCTGCCGCAGAATCCTCACAGTTTAAAGGCTGAAACGGTTAGGGCGGGTTTGGCGGCTGCAGGCGAAAGCTTCGGCAGTTTAGCGAGAGACCCTGTTCGGGCTATTTCGTGCGTTGGCGACCCGATGATGGCGGCGTTCACAGGCTTGGTGGTCGGCGCGGCTGGGCAGGTTCCCGTTTTAATGGCTGGCGGCACACAGATGAGCGCTGTCTTAGCCCTAATTAACGCTTTACAGCCCGACGTTCTATGCAACGTGGCTGTGGGAACGACCAGGTGGGTTGCGAATGACAAATCATCTGACCTCAAAGGCATCGTGAAGCAGTTCTGCGATGTGCCGATTTTGGCGGCTGACCTGAACTTTTCAAAATCCCGTTATCCAGGCTTGCAGATCTACGAGACTGGTCTTGTGAAGGAAGGTGTCGGTGCAGGAGGCGCTTCAATCGCTGCGATGGCGAAGCTTGGCGGCGCTGTGACAGCTGACCTATTGCTTAAAGAGATAGAGCGTAATTATGCTTTGCTGATGGGTTTGAAGTGAGATGGTTATTAAAGAGCTCAAGAACCTTCTGTCTTTCCTCACAATCTTCCCCGTAGCAATGGACAAGGACATGCTTACCGACTGCGCCAAAAGCATGTGGACTTTCCCGCTTATCGGCGCTTTCATCGGTTTAGTTGCTGGGGTGTTCGGCTGGGTAGCTGACCAATTTGTGCCAAGCATAGTCGTCGGCGGCTTGGTTTTAGCGGTGTTGCTTCTTATAACTGGGCTTCATCACACTGACGGTCTGTTGGATTTCGGCGACGGAGTCATGGCTCACGGCACACCGCAACATAAAATCGAGGTTATGCATGACCAGCTAACAGGCGCAGGCGGCTTATCCATGGGTATCATGACCATGCTTATCACAGCCTTAGCCATCGGACAAGTCGTCGGCAACGGTGAGTTCAAAATTCCTTTGATAGTCGGCGGCATCATCGCCATTGAGGCTTCAGCTAAACTATCCATGGTTGTTATGGCTTGGGCAGGCAAATCTGTCCATCAAGGCATGAACTCGCCGTTCCTTGAAGCCATGAGCGGCGGCAAAGGCAACTTACGTCTGATTGCTGCGCTGGTGCTTTCCTTCGCGGTGGCTTTACCTCTGCTGGGTTGGGCGGGCGCGATGATTGTCCTGTCAGGCGTAGTTACCAGTTTGGTGATGGTTGCGGTTGCTCACAGGCATTTCGGCGGGGTTACAGGCGACGTTTTCGGAGCCACTAACGAGATAACCCGAATGGTCTGCGTTGTTGTTTTGCTGGCGGTGGCTGCTTGGGTATAACCGCGCTTGTGATGGCGGGCGGAAAAGGAACCCGCATGCAAATTCGCGAAGAAAAACCCCTCATCAAGGTCTGCGGGAAATCAGTCATCGAATACGTGATTGCGGCATTGCAGAACGCCGAGAAAATCGACAGCATCATCGTAGCTACCAGCGCTTGTACGCCGAAGACCGCCAAATACTTGAGCGGTTTCTCCGTGGAAGTTGTGGACACGCCTGGGAAAGATTACGTTTCTGACATGGGCTACGCCAGCCAAAACCTGAAGTTGGGCGTTTTCTTAGCCATCGCGGCTGATTTGCCTCTTGTCACGGGCGAAGTGCTGGACAACATTGTTGAACGTTATGAGCGCTGCGGCAAACCCGCCCTGACCGTTGCCGTTCCCCTTGAAACCAAACGGCGGCTCGGCATGAGCGTCGAGTACTCGTTCAAAATGGACGACAAAGACGTGGTTCCCGTCGGCATCAACGTCATCGACGGGCGTAGCCGTTACGGCGATGAATGGCTCGACCAAGACATCTACCTGCTCGACTTAGATGAACTGGCGGTCAACATTAACACGGTGCGGGAACTCGAACTCGCCGAACGTTTACTCGCTAATCGGAAACAATAATTTTTTATTTTTTTGGCGGTTTGTTTTCTAGCACTTCTTTAAGCGTTTCCTTCATTTTCCTAGCGTCAACATCCAAGATTGGTGATTCGCATATCATTGTCGGGTGCATCTCAAAGTCGGCGATGACTTCAGCTAGCATGCGGAAGTCTGGACCAAACCCTTCCTCGTCGAGAGTATGATGCTTTTTTTCGCCTTGGGCGGTGAACTCGATTTTTGAGAAGTGGCAGTGCATGCTCCGCATCGCTTCGGTGCCAAGCCTTTCCTCGACTTTTTCGGCTATTGCCCTAAAATCCTCGGTCTTTTTCAGGCTCCCCTGATGAAGGGCATGCAGGTGTGCCCAGTCAATGACGAGCTGTGTGTCTTCGAGCTCTTGGTTGAGTGTTAGGATTTCGTCTAGGCTGCCTACTTGGAATTTTCTTCCCATGGTTTCGGGACCAAGCTTCACGCGGAGGCCGAGGCTTCGCATTTCGGCGCTAACCTCCTTGAGCGCTTGCAGGCAGGTTTTTAAGGCGAAGTCCTTTTCGAAGCGCCCGTAAAACCCGGTGTGGAAAACCATGACGTAGGCTCCCATCCAGTCGGCTGCGGTTGCGGACGCGATTAGCCGCCGTTTGCTTGCTTCCGCAACGTCGGGTTTGCCTGACAGGTTGATGAAGTATGAGCCGTGAAGGCTGAGGCGAACGTCGTTTTCTTTTGCGGCGGCACCCAGCTTTTCGGCGTGCTCCCGTGTAATCTGCGGCTTTGGTCCCCAACGGACAGCCTCGTACTCAAAGGCATCCAAGTCTTCTTCACGTAGCAGCCGCGGAACGTCAGGCAAGTCAGCTCCCATGAGCCGAAACATCGGCGGAACACCTGCGGGTCCAAAACGTGTACGCTCAGCCATCAAATCCCACCTTTCATTTTTGGATTGTCAAACATTAAAGTTTTCGTCTCCTTAAAACTTCCCACGATCCGTGAACGGCTAAAGGTGGAGCAGGTGGACTATTGTGGGGATGGGCACGTAGAGGCGGATGTAGATGGCTGCGATTATGATTCCGATGGTGATTGCGAGCAGGGCGTAGTCTCCTTTGTGGAGTTTTAGCGAGTAGAGGTTGGTGCGTTTCTTAGTTGCTCCCCACGCTCGGCTCTCCATCGCCTCCGCCAGCTCCAGGCTTCTTCGAATTGCGCTGACGATGAGCGGGATGAGCACGGGTATGTAATTCCTGATGCGTTTCATCAAGCCGCCCTTCTCCAGCTCCAGCCCCCTTGCTTTCTGGGCATCCATAATCGTTTGGGCTTCTTCCGCAAGAACGGGGACGAAACGCACGGCGGTGGTGAATGCGAAGGCGAACTCGTAGGGCACGTGGGATTCCTCCAGCGCCAACCCTAGGTGGTCTGGTGAGGTGGTTAGGAAGAAGACTGAGAAGGATTCGACAAGCACCACGAAACGCAAGGTCAAACCAACCGCGCTCTCCACGGCGGACGGCGATAGCTTATAGCCTGCGTAGAAGAATGATGTTGCGACGTTTACTGCGAAGATGACTGCTGCCAAGAAAGCTGCTCCACGCAGTGAGCGAAGCCATTGCCGCTGTACACGCGCCAGCAAAACGAAGGGGACCTGCAGTACGAAGAGGAAGAGCAGGGGGATGATTTGGGAGAAGACGATTGCGACGGCGAAAACCGATATGACATAGACAAATTTTACTCGGGGGTCCAAGTTGTGGATTGGAGAGTAAACTTTTCGGAACTTTAACCCGTCGAAGACGCTCATCGAGGTTTGCTCTCCTTGGCGTTCATGATTATTTTTTCTGCTTCGTAAATGTCAATGACGTTTTTGGGGAAACCCAGAGGCGACAGCTTCGCGAAGACCTGCGCTATCTGAGGCAGAACAATCGAGGAATCCGCTAGAATCTGCGGGTTGGTGAGGATTTCTTTTCCTTGGCCTTCAGCAACGATTTTTCCCTCTTTCATCAAAACAACTCGGGGGTTGCATTCGGCGACGAACTCCACGTCATGCGTGACGATGACCACGGTTTTTCCCTGCGCCTGCATCTGCATGATGAACTGCGTTAGTTTCTCTTTCTGCTCATGGTCCTGCCCAATTGTGGGTTCATCCAAAATCAGCGTCTGTGGGTTCCAAGCCAAAACCGAAGCCAACGCGACCCGTTTCCGTTCGCCTCCGCTTAAGAGGAAAGGCGAAATTTTACGGTACTGAGTAAGTGACAGTAGCTCAAGAGCCCAAGTTACCCGTTTTTCAACGACGTCTGGCGTGAACCCGAAGTTTTTGAGGGCAAAAGCGATTTCTTCTTCGACTGTTTCGCTGAAGAGTTGATGGTCAGGGTTCTGGAAGACGAAACCCACGTTTCTGGCGAGTGTTGCAACGCTTGTTTTGGTTGTTTCAACCCCGTCTACCAGCACTTTGCCCGATGTTGGTTTGAGTAGACCGTTGAAGTGTTTGACGAAGGTTGATTTTCCAGCCCCGTTCTGCCCCATTATCGCCAGGAACTCGCCGTCTTTTACGGTTAACGAGACGCCTTTTAGGGCTTCCACCTTGTTCGCGTAGGAGAAGTGGACGTTCTGTGCCTCAATCATTTGGCTCCGAACGCCTCCAAAAGTTGGTCAGCTAACTCCTCCGAAGACAGGGGTGTGTTATCGCCGATGTTTAACCCGTCTTTCTTGAGCAGTTGATACAGCAACGTTGCCTTGGGAATGCCCACGCCGATTAGCCTTGTTTCTTCTGAGTTGAGGATTTCTCTTGGGTTGCCTTCGAAACGCACTTTTCCCTCATCCATGACAATCAGGTGATTCGCGTACTTCGCCGTTAAATCCAACCTGTGCTCCACCAAAACGACGGTTATGCCTTGTTTTCTGTTCAAATCGTAAATGACATCAAAAATTTTCTGGGCGCTGAGTGGGTCAAGAAAAGACGTCGGCTCATCCAACACGATGATTTCAGGCTCCATCGCTAAAACAGCTGCAATCGCCACACGCTGCTGTTGTCCACCGCTGATTTCATGCGGAGACCGCTCACGCAAATCGTAAATGCCCGTCTGATTAAGCGCCCAATCCACCTTTTTTCTCATTTCTTCTCGGGGAACGCCGAGGTTTTCCAGCCCGAAAGCCACGTCCTTCTCAACGGAGAGGGCGAAAAGCTGGTTTTCGGGGTTCTGAAACACCAGCCCGACGTGTTTAGCCATTTCGTAGGTGTGGCGTTTGAGTACGTCTTCGCCTGCCACCGTGATTTCGCCTTTCATTTCGCCCTGATAAAAATGCGGGATTAACCCGTTGAAGCATCGGCACAAGGTTGTTTTTCCGCAGCCGCTTGGACCCGTGATTAGGACGAACTCGCCTTTCTCCACTTTGATGGAGACGTCGGCGATTGACGGCTTAGCTGCGCCTGGATACGTGTAGGTGAGGTTTTTGGTTTCGATTACAGCCATGTTTTGTGCCTGCATCCTTAAGCGTTAACGATTGCTCATTTAAGCGTAGCTACCCGATTTTGATAATCAACGGTCAGGATCCATGAATAGTGAAACATGATTTTCATCTAAATATTTGCCCGCAAAAAGCTACCACTCAAAACCCGCTGGAGTTTCCGCGTGGACAATCTTTCAGAACTATATAGTTTACACGAGTCTCTATATATTATTTGCATACGCCTAATAGGTCTCAACACAGTTCTTTTCTGTTGGCGACTCGTATGCTACAAACTCAATCAGCAAAAGGTTTGCCGAAACGGATTCGACCAGAATTAAAGATTTTTCTGCCTCTGATTGTTTTCGTCTTCATGGTAGGCTGGCTGATTTATAACCTGAAAAACTAACCATAAGATTCAACCTTTTTTCTATTCGGTCCCAGCAGTAAATCACCCGAACGATGCAAGAAATAAACTGGCGCGCTTTTTGCATTAGGTTTGTTCTTTCGTCGCCTTTTCATGAGCTAATTCAATCGAATTGGTGTTTTGCCCTTTCTGTTTTTGAAATCCCATTCGACTTGAGAGTTTTTTTCTAAAGAAAAATATGGCGGTAAGGCTCCCGAAGGATATCGCGTAAAACGTCATTACCTGGATTGGATAGATTATAATCATTACGATTGAGCCATAAATTGGAGTAAAGATTAGCATCCAGAGCAGGTTGATTAGGCTGCCAGCGTAAAATAGAGAGTAGACGAAGGGAACTATCCAGATTAGAAACGCAGTCACTCTGAAACGGTGACGTTTGAAAGAACTAACCAAAAACCAGGAAAGGGCAACGTACATAATCGCATCCGCCAACACGAAAAGTACGTAGCCGTCGAGCTCGTTAACTGGCAGACAAGGTACCCGAAGGCTATCTCGACTGTTTGTCTTAAAAGATTTGCTAATTGGGTGGATGAGAACTTCGCAGTGCCTGCCTTAGAAGTGCAAGACACTGTTTTAGGGTTGGTTCTATTTCACCTGTGCCGCTTACTCCAGCCGCCATCGCGTGTCCTCCGCCGACGCCCTGCAGAAACTCGCCCAGAGGTGCCGCAATGTCTTTTCCCAAGTTGACGCCTGCCTCCTCGGCGAATTGGCGTGTGCAGCGCAGGCTTACCTCGATTTTCCCGTTTTTCAGCCCTGCCACAGCCGAGGCGTGGGCACCTAAATCAACCAGCGATTTTGCTGCTGGAGCTTGGAAGGCGCTGACATGGGAGACGGCGATTATCCAACCGTTGATCCTCACGATTTTGGCTCTTTTGCAAGCCTTCAGCTTAGCTAAACGCTCTGAAGTATCGATGGGCAAGGAAAACTCCTGCAGCGTCGCCTGCACATCTATGCCAACGCTAACAAGTCTAGACACGATTGCAAAGGTTGAGGCGCTTGCCAAGGAGAAATGCCGCGTGTCGAAAGCTATGCCTACGAACAACGCCTTTGCCTCGTTGAAGGTAGGCTTAGTTTTTGCCTGCTTGAAAAGTCTGTAGACTATTTCGCAGTTGGCGGGGGCTTTCTGGTCTATGATACAGAGCTTGCAGATTGCTGTGGTTTCTGGGCTTGGGTAGTGGTGGTCAACGATTATTTTCGGCGCAGGCGACCTTTTGATGGTTTCAGCCACTTCGTCAAGCTGCTCAACCGTGTTTAAATCCAGAAAAACAATCACGTCCGCCGACTCAATGTTCGGCTTGAGGTTGACTGTTATCGGCATGCGTTCCAGAAGCAGCTTAGCAGGCTTGTTGACGCCTTGGGGGCAACCGACTTCAAACACGACGTCAGGCATAAACCGTTTCAGCAAACCCTGCAGGGCGTAGGCTGAGCAGATTGCGTCAGCGTCGGCGCTGCGGTGACACAGCAAAAGAACAAAAGACGCCTTGCTTTCCCTGAGGATTTGAAGAAAATTTTGGAATTCGTTCATTTTAGTTTTCTCAAAAAGTTTTCAACGGCTTTATGTGCCGCTTTTGTTGCTTCCTTGACTAGTGCCTCAGCATCTACATCTTTAGCTTCTGGTGCAAGCAAGAGGTTAATTTCCACAGAGACCTTCACGGGTTTTGATCCTTCGGCTTCTACGCTGATGTCAAGTTTGTCAACCATTTTAGAAGAAACTTTGGCGAGAACCAATTTTCTAGCGGTGTCCTCAGCCGTTGCGCATAAAGTTTCTATTTGCTCGGTGGATAGCTCTGGTATCCCCAGCTCATCCAACGCGCATTCACCTAAGAAGTAGGTGGCTGATTAACTGGGTTGAGGTCTTCTTGGAGTTTTGTCTGCGACTCTTTTATTTGGCTGCGCATTCGCTCTTCTTGTCTTGCTAGAACTGTGCTTCTTGTGTCGAGCAGTTCTTTGCGTTCAACCAGTTCCTCTGTCACTTTCGGCTTTTCAGCTTTAACCAACAGTGAACCGACTGCCTTGTAGATGACTGCGGCATCAGCTGTTTTTTGAAGTTCAGCTATTGTCTGTTCTACTTCGGATTTTTCCATTTCAACCTGCTGTTTCTGCTGCAGAATGGTCTGTAGCGTTTGCTGTAGCTGCTGCAGTCTAAGAAGTCTTTCTTGCACGTTAGGCGGTAATCTTGAAAGTTCATCACTCAAATTTTATCCTTCCGTACCCAGCAATAAGAGAAGCTATTAATTAAGTATTTCCAACAAGCGCATGCCTTCCGAAATCAGGCTAAATCCCCGTTTGGTTCCAGTAGTAAACATGCTGGTAACCCACGTTCGCCACGGGGTACTGCGGGTCAGCATAAACTATGTCTAGGCTCACCCTGTACTGTGACAGAAGAGCGCTTGTCGCCTCTGCTATCTGCAAGGTTTTTCCGTCTGTGAGCCAGAAACCCCAGATTGTGTCGTTCGGGTTACGCATGCCCCACCCGTAGTTTTGAGGCAAAACCAGCACCGCGTTTGGACGGCTTAGATCTGGGAATTGTTTTTGGTGGATGTCGTTCCAGAAGCTTTGCATGGCGATTAACTGGTCATTTGTCAATGCGCCGTAGATGCTGCCGTTATCGTAGGGGTAATTGAAGACTGCGATGTATTTTGCACCTGCCTCGTAGGAGCTTACCATTTGGTCGTAGATTTGCGATCCGCTGTCCAGATAGTAGGATTCATTGTTGTATTTCCAAGTGATCATTGCACCCCACTGTTTATCCTGCATTCTTGCGGCTCCCTTCACAAGGGCGATTTGCTCAGCTACGCTACAGTTCCAACCCAGCTCTGTGAACATCACGTTGTATCCGCCTAAATAGTCGAACCAGTACAAGCCGTAATCTGAGGTAAACGTGGTAACCCCATCCGTTTTCAGTGTGTCGAATCCCTCGTCGTTTTTGATGATGTCGTTGACGAAAAAGTTGGCTTCCAGATTGTAGTTCGGGGGGCTCGTCCCGTTATTCATGTAGCCAATCATTTTGTTGTATATCTGGTTCAGGTCTTCGATTGATTTTAGGTAACGCTGGAAATCCGCTGAACCCGTAAAGTTGCCTCTTGTGCTGTTGCTAGTTAGAATTTTCAGAATTTGCGGGTTGTAATGAACGAACCATTCGGTCCAATTGCCGTCCAACTGTATCCCGCCTGGCTCATCATTGTAGTACATTCCCAAGAATTTGTTTCCCCACGTCGCCTTCCACTGTTCAGTTACCTTCAGCGATTGATTCCAAAACCAGTAGCGGCTGGCGTCAAAGGACTGTTGGATGCCGACGTTTACAATGACGCTTAAACCGTTGGCGACGGCGTAATCGCAGATTTCATCCACCGCTGTCTCGTTTTGGGTAATGGCGTTTCTTCCCGAGTCCAGTATGAAGAGGTTTGTGTAGCCTTTCACTTTGTCGATGAGGACTTTGGCTTCCTCTGTTGTGTTTCCGCCGAAAGCAACCCCAACATAAACGCTGTTCGGGTTAGCCTTAGGCTGGCTTCCAATACTGTAAGAAGTGTAAGCCCCAACTGAAACTGCCAGTATTACGATGAGGAAGGCAGGAATCACGTATTTTCTGGCTCGTTTGAGGCTGCTCATGGCTGAACCTGCAAGGGACTGTTAACTTGATCCATCCTTAATGTCTTACTGTAAAAAACCAAAATCAGCCAACACGCTGGCGGCGACCAGTTTTGATTTCCCCAAGCAAACCCCATGAAGGTTCTTGTGAAGTTTTTAAAGGAGTCCAGTCATTAACCAACACTGAAGGAAGCGAAAAGAAATTGGAACGCGCTAAAGTTACGAAAGAGGAAATCCAGCAGCAGGACACTCGTTTCCTAGCAGTTTACGTTGAATCAAAGAACTCGTGCATGGTGATGTTAAGCGAGAGGGAAGATAAGCTTGGGACATTAGCGATTGCCGTTCCTAAACCTAAAGAAGGCGTGGGCGCCGTCACGTCCTCGGTGCTTATCGGCGACAAAAACGTCATTTCAGCACGAATGTTCGCTGAGAACGTTGCCTCAAAAAAAGGAAAAATCGCCCTTGTCTCAGTCTACTTGGAAAAAGTGGGTGAAATTCAGGCGCAAGGATTCTTCAACAAGCTTATTGAAAAACTAATTAAAGGCGACAGTCAAAAAGAGCCGACAGCAACCTGAAAAAATGCTGAAAGTGAAGCTTACCGTGAACAGGGAAAAACAATGATCTGCCAATTGTCAACCGTTGACGTCCCCGCGATTCTAAATGTGGTTAACAGCGCTGCAGTCGCCTACAAAGGGAAAATCCCAAGCGACATGTGGAAAGAACCTTACATGCCACTGGACGAGCTTGAAGCAGAAATCCACAGCGGCGTGCAATTCTGCGGCTGCAAAGAAAACGGCGTTTTGACGGCGGCAATGGGAATCCAACCCGTACAGGACGTCACCCTAATCAGGCATGCCTACGTGCTGCCCACTCAGCAGCGGCAAGGGCTTGGACAAAAACTTCTGGAGCATTTGCTCGGTTTAGCCGCGACGCATCAGATTTATGTTGGGACATGGACGGCTGCAGGGTGGGCAGCGAAATTCTACGAGAAAAACGGTTTCCAACTTGTGTCAGAGGCGGAAAAAGACATGTTGCTAAGGCAGTATTGGCGGATTTCGGAGCGGCAGGTTGAAACGTCAGTAGTACTCAAACTAAAAAGGCAACCCAAATGAAAGAAACCCTAATGCTCAAAGTTGACGCTGAAGCGCCAGATGTCTCCAAAATTGAGGTTGCCGCGCAGTTCATCCGCAAAGGCGGGTTAGTGGCTTTTCCCACCGAGACAGTCTACGGACTTGGCGCAGACGCGCTTAACGCTGACGCCGTCTTAGCGCTTTTTGAAGCTAAAAAACGGCCTTTAGATAACCCGCCCATCGTCCACATCGCCGAACAAAGCGAAGTTTTCAGGCTGGTTGAGGAGGTTCCGAAAAAGGCGGAGTTGCTGATGAAGCAGTTTTGGCCTGGTCCTTTGACGCTGGTTTTTAAGCGTTCGAGCATCGTGCCCACTGTGACGGTTGCGGGTTTAGACACGGTTGCGGTTCGAATGCCCAAGCACAAGGTGGCTTTAGCGTTGATAAGGCAGAGCGGTTGCCCGATTGCTGCTCCAAGCGCGAACCTCGCGGGGAAACCCAGCCCAACAACCGCGCAGCACGTGTTTGAAGATTTGAATGGACGCATCGACGTTATCTTGGATGGCGGAGCCACAAACATCGGCGTTGAATCCACTGTTGTGGACTTAAGCGTTGATCCGCCTATGGTTCTTCGCCCGGGAGGCACGCCTTTTGAAGCGTTGAAGCAGGTTTTCGGCGACATGAGGCTTCACCCCTTCGTTTTGGCTGAGGCTGAGTTGTCGCTGGAAAAAACGCGTTCCCCGGGAATGAGGCATAAGCATTACGCGCCTAAAGCGGAAGTGATCCTTGTGGAGGGAAACGTTTCAGCGGTGATGGCTAAAGTTAAGGAGCTCACTGAATCCTACAGGCTTAAAGGGGTAAAGGTAGGGGTCTTAGCTACTGACGAAACGCAAGCCAGTTACCGAGCGGACGTGGTTAAGTCGTTGGGAAGCCGCTTTAACTTGGAGGTTGTCGCCAGAAGCCTTTTCCGTCTGCTGCGGGAGGTCGACGCTGAAGGCGTCGGCGTCATAATCGCTGAGGGTGTTTCTTCTGAGGGGCTCGGGTTAGCCGTCATGAACAGGCTCCGCAAAGCATCGGGCTACCACATTATCAAAGCAAACTGACGCTTCACTTGCGAATTAACGCGAGAAGCTCATCCATCCTTATCGTTGCGACGCACACTACGCTGTCGGCGCCTCCATAATAGATGAAAAGGCGGTCGTCGATGATGACGTTACCGCAGCTGAACACGACGTTAGGCACCTTTCCGAAGCGCTCATAATCTTCTTTGGGACCCAAAATATGCTCTTTTGAACGGTAAAGAACCTGCTCTGGATGCTCGCTGTCGAGCAAGGCTAAGCCAAGCGAGTACACTCGGTCCACGCTTACGCCATGGTAGATTACAACCCATCCCTCATTGATTTTTATCGGTGTGCCTCCGACACCGATTTTCCAGTTGTCCCAGCCGTCAACCCGCGGCGCCATCACACAAGCCATGTCACACCAATGCAGCAAATCATCCGAGTAAGCTATGCATATGTCAGGTTCAATGCGGTGAAGCATCACGTATCTTCCGTTTACTTTCTGGGGAAAAATCACGGCGTCCTTATTTCGGATGCCTGGAAACGGCAGCTTGCGCGGTCCCCAGTTCCATCGTCCCTTCACGAAATCCTCTTTGGCGATTGTCGTCATGGCAATCTGGTAAACTTGAATGTGGCTGTATTCTCTGAGTGCAGTGTAAGTCATGACTAGCTGGTCGTTGACCTCGGTTAGTCTGGGGTCTTCGCATCCGTTCTTGTCGCTTTCAGTTGCAGGCTCGAAAACTGGGTCGGGCGAACGCTCTTTTATGGAGTAGCCGTCAAGCGATGCGGCGTAGCCGAACCTTGAGGTGCCGTCGTTGCCTATTGCCCTGTAGAGCAGGTGGACTTTGCCGCCGAGGTAAACAGCCGCCGGGTTAAACACTTGTCTTGACTCCCAAGAGTGGTCTTCTATCGGCGTCAAGATGGGGTTGTCTGAAAAGCGTTCCATAGAAAGTTCCTAAGTTGAACTCGGTATCGGCGTTTGGATTCCGTGAATTTCATCCAAGAAGGCTCGGAGCGAAAAAAGCCCAATCACCTTTCCCCCTTGATCCGTCACAGGCAGATGCCGTATGTTATGGGACAGCATTAATCGTTTGGCTTCATGGAAGGAGGCTTCCATCGACACCGTAACTACGTGTCTGCTCATCACTTTTCCCAGCGGTTGATCTACAGAGAATTTTTGTGCAACTATGCGGATTGCATCGCGCTCAGTGAAGATGCCGACGCACCTTTGCTCTTCATCAACAATCACCAGTGACCCCACATGCCTCTCGCTGAGAAGCCTGCACGCATCTAAAATGGAGGTGTCTTCTTTTGCAGTAACCACCTTTTTGCACATGATGTCTCGGACTCTAAGCATGGGTTCACACAATATTTCATCCCCAAAAAACACGCAATCTTGACTAAAGGAACCTCAGCCACACGCCATCTTTAAGTTTTTCTTCCAAACCCCTCCCGCTTCAACCTTTCAAGTTTTAGACGCGCCAGAAGGTATGAAACGGATGATTCTGCACCCTGATTCATGTTGACTCCTCTAGGGCTCAAACCGTCGAAGCATCCGCCTGTCTCCGCGCAGTACATCGTTGCTTTAAGGCTGTTCTTCCCCAGAAACCACTCAAACGCTGAGTCAGCAACCTTCAGGTAATCCTTGTTGTTTGTCGCGTAGAAGGCGTCAACCGCGGCTTCAACCATAGCTGCCGCCTCCAAAGGCTGCTGGTCATAGATTGCCCGTTTATCGCCCCGCCTGAACCATCCGTCGTTGCCGATTGGCACAAAAACGTCGTTTAACATTTGGGTCTTAATCAGGAAACCCAAAGATTCTTCAGCGGTGTCCAAGTGCTTTTGGTTTTCCGTAAGCATATATGCCTCGAAAAGAGCTTGAGGCAACCTGGGGTTGTCATAAGTCAAGCAATCCTCAAACCATAGCCAATCATCTTTAGCCTCACCTCGGTAGACCTGTACAAGTTTGTCAGCCAACTTTTCCGCGTTTTCTGCCGCGCCTTCCTGCGGGTAGGCTTGATAGTACTGTAGGAGCCCTAAAATGGTTGAAGCGTAGAGCCGAGGCGATTTAGATTTCCGAACCCACGGCAACGCCCTGTCGAAAATTTCCTTAGCAGGCTATTTTGACCTGTTTTGGGAAAGTAGAGTTGACTACGCATCCTAAACTCCAAAGCGCCCGACCTACTGAGTCTCCTGTTCCATTGTCATCTAGGAAGGTGCGTGCGTAGCTGAGGTAGTTGTGGAAGTTGCCTTCGGGTTTCTGCATGTGACTGAGGAAAGCCAAGTAAACGTTCGCTAAAGCTTCAATCTTCGCGTCTTTCTTTAACCCATGGTACCTTGTACAGACGATTAATGCGCGGGCGTTGTCGTCGGTTGTGTAGCCTTCCCTGCGCAGCGGAACACAAAACTTAGCGTGCTGAAAAACCCCTGTGTCATCCGTCAAATTCTTCAGGTAGTTTATTTTTACAGGCGGAAGCTGGATGGCCACTCCTCCTCAGACTGCCGAGTTAGCTCATTAAAGAGGGCGAGGTATTTTTTTGCAACCGAAGGCCAAGTGAATTTTCTGCTGTAAAAGTAGGCTTTATGCTCCAGGGACTTTCGAAGCTTTGGGTTCCCGATTATTTCGGTTACTTTTTCGGCTATGGATGCTGAATCGTGGAAGCGGCAGAAGACGCCTCGTCCCTCGCCTAAAGCCTCTTTAGCGTGCAGATAAGGCGTTGAAACTATCGCTTTGCCTGCTCCCAACGCGTAGGATAAGGTGCCGCTGCTGACTTGGTTCGGAGAAAGATACGGCGTAACGTAAACGTCGGCTGCCTGCAAATAATTTATCAACTCAGGGTTCGAAAGGAACCTGTTCAAAAACCTCACGTACCCGTTTAACCCGAGGCTTTTGGCTTTCTGCATAAGCATGTTGCGGTACGCTTCCCCCTCCGTTTTCTTCACTTCGGGATGCGTAACCCCCAAAACATAGTAAACTATTCTGGGTTCTTTCTCAATTATGGCGGGAAGAGCTTCAATAGCGTATTCGATTCCTTTGCCCCTGCTTAAAAGACCGAAAGAAGACATCACAACCCTGTCTTGCAGCCCCAGGAGGGGTTTGGCTTTTGAGCTTGGAACAAGAGGAATATCGGGGCAGCCGTGAGGGATCAACTTTATTTTTTGGGGGTCTACCCCGTAACTTTCAACCAATGCCCGAGTGGTTTTGTTAAGCACAATTACCGCTGAGCTCAGAGTCAACGATTCTGTCAAAAACCTCTCTTGCTTTAGGCTCAAAGTTGGGAAGAACTGTGTGAAGGGTCGTCGCAATGGGTTTCTTCAGTTTATCCATGAAGGCGCAGATGTACTCGCCGAATTCCCCGCCGAAAATACCGAATTCATGCTGAATGTTAACCACGTTGACTGAAGATTGGTTTAAAAGCTCTGCCATAATGAGGTAATCCTCGATGGAGTCGCGGCCAATCTTATGCTGCACGCCGTCATGTACAGGCTTGAAGAGTCGGCGGTCATCGATTGAAATGACTTTTTGATCTTTCAGCTTATTAAGTTGGCTAATATGACTAATCAAGTCGTTCGTGAAGGTTGCAATTCCACATTTTCTAGGTGGAAAAGTGCTTACGTAAACAACCTCTTCAACGCTGGTCAGCGTAGAAGTGCCTAGAACGTAGTTTGCCAACAACAAGTCACGCAATATATCTGGCGTTTGGCAGTCTAAAAGCCCATGTGATTGTACCGTGCTAGTCACAAGAACCATTTTCAACATACTTTCCCATGAAGTTTATATGTTACCTTGCCAAGTGATTTTCTTCAGAGGGGGAGGGGGATTCTTGAAACGTTTCGAACGTAATCCCATATTGGAGCCTAAAAAAGAAAATTATTGGGAGGCTCAAGCAGTTTTCAATGCTGCCGCAGTCTACGGCAACGGCTTAGTACACATCGTCTACCGCGCCATTGGAAGCGACAACATCTCAAGGCTTGGCTACGCCACATCCGCCGACGGATTCACCATCAAAGAAAGATTTGACACACCAATTTTCAACCCTGCGAATCACGCGGAAAGCAGCGGCTGCGAAGACCCGCGGCTCACCGTAATCGGCGACGAATACCTGATGGCTTATACGGCTTACCGAAACCACGATTACCCAGCTGTCTACCAGATTTCGCTAACTTCCATAAACATGAAAGATTTCCTTAATCGCCAGTGGAACTGGAAAGAGCGGATTCTGCCTTTTCCAGGTGTACGCAACAAAGACGCTGTCATCCTTCCAGGCAAAGTAGACGGGAAATACGTGATGTTCCACCGCGTTGAACCAAGCATCTGCGTGGCTTACTCTGAAGACCTCAAGAAGTGGTGGGGTTTCAAATCAATCATGGAGCCCAGGGACAAGATGTGGGATGACCAAAAGATCGGCGCTGCAGGAACACCTATCGCACTGAACGAGGGCTACCTATTCATTTATCATGGCGTGAACAAGGCGAAACATTACTCGCTTGGCGCGGCTTTGCTTGATAAGAGTAACCCTGAAAACGTGCTGTACCGCTCCGAGAAACCTATACTTTCACCGTGCGAACGTTACGAATGCGTCGGTGACGTGCCTAACGTCGTGTTCAGCTGCGGAAACGTGCAGTTAGACGATCAAGTCATCATCTACTACGGCGGCGCCGACAGCGTACTTTGCGCAGCAAGCTACGACCTCAGCGAGTTGCTACCCAAAAAATAAGCACTCATTTTTTCAGCAGCCTTCTTTTCAGGTGCCATATTTGTCTTTTGTAAGTTTGTGTTGGAGTAGAATTACAGTCACATATTCTTAAATCATGGTAATCCGAAATTAAGATGCATCGAAAACATGCAAAGACTGCCGATGAATGATTATCTTCCCTGAAAGGGCTGTCATGTGTAGAGTTAAGGAGCAGGACTCAGCCGTGAGTCAAGTCTAATCCGTTCTTGTCGTTTGGAAAATCCAAAATGAGGAGATTGTTTGGGAGGTGAAGAAGTGCCGAGACCTTATGGGCAAGGCGATGACTCAGGTAACAATAAGGTTGATTACTCAATTGGAGTTGAACCGATCAAAATAGGAACTGTGGAGGATGAAGGGTACAGTGGAGAAGCACTTGAAGACGATGCGCATGAGGAAGAAGCGGAAGCTGAAACTAAACCCGAATCGCCCATAGCGGGCAAAATGTCAGGTTCTATGGAGCAGCTTGAGAAACTTCAGGCAGAGAGCACAGTCGGCGGCGAAGTCCGCGAATGCCTCGAAGACTGCATAGACTGCTGCAAAACCTGCACAGAAACCGTAACGAAATGCTTAACCATGGGTGGAGAACACGCTAAACTTGAGCACCTCAACCTCCTGATTGACTGCGCAAAAATATGCAGCGCAAACGCAGATTTCATACTTAGAAATTCAACCTATTATCCGCAGACATGCGGGATAACAGCGGACATCTGCGATGAATGCGGCGACACCTGCGACAGGTTCGATGACGATTTCATGAAGGAATGCGCCAACGTATGCCGTCGCTGCTCAGAATCCTGCCGAGAAATTGCTAGATAAATCATTTTCCTCTTTTGTAGAGCAGATTAATTAGGCAAAACTGCAAAGTGATGTTTGAGGTAAAGTATAATGCCGATAGTTCAGGTTTCTGTTTGGGAAGGAATGACGTCTGAGAACAAGAAGAAGACGGTTGAAGGGATAACTAAAGTCTTTGTGGATTTAGGGGTTCCCAAGGAAGCAGTCCACATCGTTATTTATGAAGCGCCGAAGAGCAATTGGGCATCGGGTGGGCAACTGCATTCGGAAAGGCACTCCCAGACGCCGTCGCTGTAAGAACGCGTGGTCCAGTCGGGGCGGGACCTGCTTTTTCCAGTCTGTTCCCTCTTAAAGCCTAGGCGTTTAGGAGCACGATGTGTTTACGTTTCTGTTTCCCTTTTTTCCGAGGTTACTCGACTAGTTTTTTATGTAAGCGCCCCAGTTCGCACACAAGTAGGCGTTTGAGTTGTTCCTCTTCGTCAAGAATCTTCTCGCAAAGCAAATGCGTGTCTGTGTCATTTTCTTTGGTTGCTTCCGCCAAGATTTCCTTAATTGTTGAAATAATTTCGTTCTCCGCTTTGAGGTCAAGCTCTATCATCTCTTTCAGCGAACTTCCAATGTTGACAGGTGACGTTTGGGTTGCGGGGACGCCCTCAAGGGAATAGAGCCGTTCACCAAGCGTAGTCGCCCGTTTTAGTTTCTCAATTGAGGTTTCTCTGAAAGTATCCTTTAAGCTGGGATTGTCCTTCGTTTCTAAAATCACGCCCTGCCACATGTAACTTGTGCTGCCGCCTAACTCCATTGAAATGGTTTCATTTAGCAAATTTAAAAGTTCATCCGTCAAAAAACCACCAATTCTATTACTGTTGACTAACGGTATAAAACTTCTGATTAAGGGGGATATCGCCTAATTGTTTCCAGAAGTCTAATCTGAAAAATCGCCGTCATTTGGGTAGTTGTAGGGTTCTTGTTGAGAAAAATTTATATTTAAATATCTGATTGTTGAATTCCGTTTGTATTAAAACAATAAAACTTGGTGAAAATTATGTCTCAAGGTGGAACAGTTCCAATTCTAGTCCTTAAAGAAGGAACAGGCCGATCTACAGGCCGCGAAGCACAGAAAAACAACATCATGGCTGCAAAAATAGTGGCTGAAGCAGTGAAAAGCACGCTTGGTCCCTGCGGCATGGATAAAATGCTTGTTAACAGCATGGGCGACGTCGCCATCACTAATGACGGCGCAACAATAATGAAGGAGCTTGACATTCAGCATCCAGCAGCAAAAATGCTTGTTGAAGTTGCCAAAGCTCAAGACAACGAGGTAGGCGACGGAACAACGACCGCGGTGATTTTAGCTGGAGAGTTGCTTTCGAAGGCTGAAGGCTTGCTTGACAAAAACGTGCATCCGACAGTTATAATTGAAGGTTACAAGAAGGCAAGTGAAAAAGCTCAGGAAATTTTGGATTCAATAGCCATTCCTATTTCGATAGACGATGATAAAACATTGAGGGATATAGCAATTACATCTCTCGCCAGCAAAGGCATCAACGTTGCTGAAGAGCACTTTGCAAAAATAATCGTTGAGGCAGTTAAGCAAGTTTCTGAAAAAGTCGAAGGCAAATACAAAGCTGACATTGACCTCATAAAAGTCGTCAAGAAACACGGCAAAAGCCTAGACGAAACAGAACTTGTCAAAGGGATGGTCATCGACAAGGAAGTCGCAAGCTCAGGGATGCCCAAGGTGATCGACGGCGCCAAAATCGCCCTGTTAGATACAAAGATGGAGATTGAAAAAACAGAGTTCGACGCTAAAATCAACATTGAAAGCCCCAATCAAATGCAGGCTTTCCTCGATGAAGAAGAACGCATGCTTAAAGAAATGGTCACGTCAGTTACAAAATCCGGCGCAAACGTTGTTTTCTGCGAAAAAGGCATCGACGACATGGCACTGCACTTCCTCGGCAAAGCAGGCGTCTTAGCGGTTAAAAGCGTAAGCAGCAGCGACGTAGAAAAACTATCCAAAGCAACAGGCGCCACAATAGTTGCAAACGTAAAAGACCTGGGCGCTGATACACTCGGCAAAGCAAAACTGGTTGAAGAAGTAAAAATCGGCGATGACAAACTCATCTACATACGCGAATGCAAGAACCCCAAAGCCGTAACCATCGTTATCCGAGGCGCATCCAACCACGTCATCGACGAAGCAGAACGTTCACTACACGACGGCTTATGTGTTGTCCGCAACGCGATTGAAGACGGAAAAATCGTTGCAGGCGGCGGCGCACCCGAAGCAGAACTAGCCAAAGGCTTACGCGCATACGCAGTTAAAGTCGGCGGACGAGAACAACTCGCGGTGGAAGCCTACGCGGAAGCAGTCGAAGCAATCCCGCTTACGTTGGCAGAGAACGCAGGGTTAGACCCCATCGACATCATGGTTGCACTGCGGGCACAACATGAGAAACCAGACAGCAAATACTTCGGCATCGAAGTCTCAACAGGCAAAATCAAAAACATGCTAACCCTACTAGTCGTCGAGCCACTACGCGTAAAGCAGCAAGTCATAAAATCAGCCACTGAAGCCACAAACATGATACTCAAAATCGACGACCTAATCAGCGTCAAAGGCGGCGGAAAAATGCCTCCAGGCGGAATGGGCGGAGGTATGGGCGGAATGGGTGGCATGGGCGGTATGGGCGGAATGCCCTACTAAAAGAGCCCTTTTTACTTTTTTTTAATTTTTTAATAAAAGTATCTTTTCGGCAAAATTTTTTCGTATAAACCGCAAGCCAGTTTTCTTAAGTAAACTTAATTATTTGAATAAAGGGATTAGTTGGTGTCTTGGAGACTGCCAATTGAAACACGTTAACGTTACTGCATTCGATTGCCCTGACGCTTATTTCAAAGCCTTAAACGCCATTTGGGTTGAAGGCGACGATTTCCAAGTGGGTTATGGCTCAGAAGTCACCGAGACAAAAAAGCTCAACTTATCAATAGAGATTACTCATCCCGAGAATCGCCCGCTCGTCAGCGATAAGGCACCCTGCGACATGAAGTACGTCCAGTGGTACGCCTTAACGTACCTGTGGTGTGGCGAGGGCAAACAAGATGAGACTTACACCTACGGCAGCAGGCTTCGCGAACCCGTAGACCAAGTTGAAGAAGCAATCAAAAACTACGTGAAAGAACAACGGGACAGGCAAGTAACCATGGTTGTGAGGCTGCCAGAGGACATCTACAAGATTGACCCCAAAACAAACCAGCGACATGAACCCCCCTGCCTAAGCCTCATCGACACTGAAATCCTCGAAGGCAGAATGCATCTGACATGTTACTTCCGCAGCTGGGACGCCTACGCCGGGCTACCCGCAAACATTGCTGGACTGCAATTGTTCAATGAAGCCTTCGTGTCAGAGATTAACGAACGGGGAAATCTTTGCTTGACAACGGGCAAACTGATTTTTCACTCAAAAAACTGCCACCTCTACAAGCGCCAGTTTAACCTCGTCAAGGAACTTTTAGAGCCGAAGGATAAGAATGCTCGAAGGTTTTAAAGGTCACTTTTAACTAGACTGAATGGGGAAACCGATGGGCTACGCTGCGAAATGGAAAGTGCTCGAAGACCTGATGCTGGAGCTTAGGAAAAAAGGCTTAGAGGCTCCGTCGAACGTTATTAACGATTTAAGAAGTGCCAAGCTGATGATCAAAATCGCTGAGGCAGGAGAGAGCCAAGGTGATTCGGCTTTGAAGCTGGAGGAAATCATTGGCAGCGTCGAATCTGACCTTATCACCCAAGCCCAGACCGTTTTGAGCGCAGAAGAGGTTGATGAATGGCTCAAATGGTTAGACGAAGCCAGCCTGCCAACATGCGAAATCAAAGGCAAAAGCGAAACCACCTTGATCACTGGTGTTCCCAGAGACCAGAAATGGATAAGAATTGAACCGATGTCTACCTTGCCAACCGAGATGCTACTGAAAATCGCCAAGGAAAACAGCCTTGCAGTAAACCAGCAGAAAGATGGGCGACTGGTAGTTTACGGTCAACAGGAAGGCATCAAGGCGTTTCTCAGGAAAATGACGGAAGAAGCAAAGCCAAAAAACTAAAGTTGCCACTTAGTCAGCGGTTGATTCCGTTTTTTGTTTCGATATGTTTTTCTAAGTAAAGTTGGCTAGTGTGCAGTGTTGTGGTTGTTGTGGTGAAACTTAAGGGATTCCAAAAATTAACGTTAACTGATAAAGCCCTGCAGACATGGCTTGAAACGCTGCAGATTGGCAAACCCAACGCTGAGGCGGTTTCTTTGCAGGACGCGTTGAACCGTGTTTTAGCCGAAGACCTTGTTGCCACGGAAAGTTTGCCGCGGTTTGGCAAGTCAGCCATGGATGGGTACGCGTTGAACTCCGCGGATTCCGCAGGTGCCTCACAGTCTAAACCCGCAGTTTTCCAGTTGACCGACAGCCAAGAGCTAGGCGCCAAACAAGCCAAGCAGATTTGGACAGGAAACCCAATTCCCAAAGGCGCCGACGCCGTCGTAATGCTGGAAAACACCGAGAAAAAAGAAGGCAAACTTGAGGTTTGGAGCCAGCTTGCCCCAGCAGAAAACGTCGCCAAAATCGGGGAAGACCTCAAAAAAGGCACACTCATCGCTAAGGCAGGCGCACGCTTGAACCCCTACCACATCGGGTTAGCTGCCGCGTTAGGTTACAGCCAACTGAAAGTCGCCGCGAAACCCAAGGTCGGCGTTGTCGCCACGGGAAACGAGCTTGCAGAGGCAGGTGCAAAGCTTAGCGGTAGCCTGATTTTTGACTCTAACAAAGTTATGATTTCATCCATGTGCCGAGAGCTCGGGGCAGAAACAACCGACTACGGCATAGCAAAGGACGACGTGGATGAAATCGCTGAAAAAATCCGTGTGGCGCTCAAAACGCAGGACGTCGTCGTCACCACAGGCGGCACAAGTGTAGGCGGCTTAGACTTGGTTCCTGACGCAGTCAACAAACTGGGAAAGCCAGGCGTGGTCGTGCACGGCGTCGCTCTGAGACCCGCAATGCCCACGGCTCTTGCCATGTTGGAGGGCAAACCCGTTTTGATTTTGTCAGGTAACCCTGTGGCTGCAATTGTCGGGTTTGAAGTGTTCGGGCGACCGATGGTTTGCAGGCTGCTAGGCATGAAAGAAACGGAGCCCAGACCCATGTTGAAGGCTGTTTTGACGCGAAAGGTTGCGAGTGCGCTGGGAAGAAAAACCTATGTGCGGGTCTGCGTGGCTTTGAGGGACGGTGAGTTCTACGCTGAGCCAGTCAGCGCGAAAGGTTCAGGTTCAATTTCCACCATGACTCAGAGCAACGGCTTCCTCGTTGTTCCCGAGAACCGCGAAGGCGTAGGCGGCGGCGAAACAGTTATCGTGCACATGTTCGGCAAAGTGGAGGCTGCTTGATGTTTAGGAAGCTTATGACGTTTGAGGAAGCGCAAAGAGCCATCGCATCCCATTTTCAGCCCCCAGCCTTAGGCGAAGAAGAAGTGGTGCTGCTTGAAGCCTATAACCGCGTCCTAGCCGAAGACGTGGTTTCGACGCTTGATATTCCGCCGTTTAATCGCTCCACCGTGGACGGGTACGCTGTGAAAGCAGAGGACACTTTTGGAGCAGACGAAAACCAACCCTCAGTTCTCAAGGTTTCCGGTGTCGTTAACATCGGGGAGCAGCCGCAGGTTAAGGTCGGCAAGGGGGAAACGGTTGAAATTGTCACTGGAGCGCCGATTCCCGATGGCGCTGACGCAGCGGTTATGGTTGAGGACACCGAACGGGAAGACAGCGAACTGCGCGTCTTCAGCCCCGTCAAGCCCAACGAGAACGTTATGAAACGCGGCTCAGACATAAAGAAGGGCGAGGCGGTGCTCAAGAAAGGGCAGCTTCTGGGCTCTTCAGAAATCGGTGCTTTAGCAGCGCTGGGTTTGACAAGCGTTAAGGTTTCTCGGGTGCCTATGGTTGCGGTTTTGTCAACTGGCGGTGAAATAGCTGAGCCAGGCAAACCCCTGCCCGAGGGCAAAATCTACGACATCAACGCTTACAGCATCAGCACTGCCGTGTTGGAAAGCGGCGGCAAACCCGTTTACTTCGGCGTGGTAGCTGACGATAAAGCTGCGTTGTCTAAGGCTTTGCATGCGGCTTTGGCATCCGCCGACATGGTTATCACTTCAGGCGGCGTCTCCGTGGGTCCACGGGATTACACTCCGCAAATCGTCGATTCACTGGGCAAACCCGGCATCGTAGTCTACGGCATCGCAGTCAAACCTGGCAAACCAACCACCGTCGGGTTCGTCGGCGACAAGCCCGTGTTTTCCCTGCCTGGTCATCCCACATCGGCGTTGCTGATTTTCTATTTGCTAGCTAGACCCTTGATTCAGCAGTTAGCGGGCAGACCCGTCGCAGCCATGAAAACGGTTAGAGCCGCCGCGGGTTCACGCATGTTCAGCGCCAAAGGCAGACGAACCTTCGTCATGGTCAGGTTGATGTTTGATAAAAGCTGCCGTCTGATTGCTGAACCCGTTGAGTCAGGCGCTTCCGGGGCAATTACCACGTTGGCGAAGGCTGACGGGTTTGTTGAGATTCCTGAAAACGAACAGTTCGTCGATGCAGATCAAGAAGTCGCGGTCTACCTTTTCCGCAACGTGCCAGGCAAATAGGCTAAGTAAAAGCGCTCTTTCTTTTCTTTTATATGAGGCCGTGTTTGTCGAGAACTGCCCTCACGGTCTTAGAAACTTTTGCTTCTTCCATTTGCTCATGCAAATAAGTTCTAGCCTGCTCCAGCACGTTGGCTTTTTGAGAATCGGTCAAGTCAAGCCAATTTACTTTTTGTGTTTCCGTGTTCTCTACCCGCATCTTAGATTATTGTTTCTTAATAAAGCGCTTATTCCAGCCGCGGTAATATATCTCAAATGAGCATACTCAATACACTTTTAAAAAAGGCGACAGCTCTAGTGGGCTAAACCCACCCTTGCATCAATCAAAGGCGAAATGTTCAAAAAACGTGGTTTTTACGGTTTTCTTCTTATCAGCAGCATGTAGATTGCGAATATCCAAGTTAGCGCCACGTAGCCAACCATGCTTAAGCCCACCAATGCGTTGCTGAATCCCGCCACAACCAACGTGTAGAGCGTGAAGGTTGACGCCGCTACGAAAAGGATGAATATGAGCCATGGAGCCCAACCGCGTTTTGTGAAGACCCCGTAAGCCACGATTAGGCTTAGGATTCCCAGTAGCCCAAGTTGGGGTGCAAAGCCTGCGAAGGGGAGGGAAATTAGAAGGATTAATCCGCTAAGTGCGTAGAAGGCTAATGCTAATAGTTCGATGCGGTTGAAGTTTTTCAGTCTAGCTGTTAACGCCAAAGTCACTTTTTGCTCGCCTTAACCTAATGCATTCAGGGTATAACTAATAAGTTTTTGCGGTAAAGAACAAGGAGCTAACGGGCTTTTTCCCTCTGCAAATAACCTCTCCGCCTAATCACGAAGACACTTCCCAGTCCAGCGGCAGCAACAATGGGCAAAACGACTAAGAGGTCAAATCTAAAGTTCGAGTCCGATGACGTTTGGGAAGGCGGTGTTGCAGGCGCTTTGGTCTCTACAGGTGCAGGCATTCCGCTTGGGAAGATGCTGAAAGCCAAAGGGTTCACGACTGGGTGGTTATCTTGGATTAAACTCTCGTAGCTGGAGTTATAGCTGTAGGGCGTATCCCAAACCCCTGTTGAACCCACCTGCCTCGCGTTGGGGTATCTGGCTGTGTAGTCGGCGAAGTAGTTGCTGTCGATTGTTTCGCCGCCGCCTATCTCCAAGCTTACGCCGCCTGCCAAGTTGTTGTGTGTTATAGTGTTGCAGCTGCTGCAGAAGTGCATGTAGACTGCTGGGTCCCCGATGATGGTGCAGTAGGAGACGTTGTTGCCTCCGCATGCCCAGAAGAAGACCCCGCCTTGCAAGCCCTTCATTGTGTTTGCGATGTAGTCGTTGCATATTGTGTCGTTGCCGCCGCTGTCAGTGTCTATGCTGAAGTCGAAGTTTATTATTGCCAGATTCTTGATGGTGACGTTCCAGATTTCGTTGGGTGCCGGCGTATTTGTCACGTTGTTTGAGAGGTCGATTCCTGCGCTTCTCAGGGTTCCGTCCCCGTTTAAGCCGTAACCAGCGCCGTTAATGACTATGTTACTCCTGTGCACCGTGATGCCTCCGGAAAAGTTGCCTGTCAAAGTGTATACATCGCCGTTTCGGGTTAGGGGTGCATCTGATGGTTGAAGGGTTCCGTCAGCGTTTATGCTGATGACGTTTTTGTTAGGCTGGGTTTGGATAGAAAGTCCACATGGAATTAACGCCAAGCTCAAAACGGCAAGAAACACAAAGACGTAGACGGGTCTTTTCATGTCGGTCACTGCCTTGATAGTTTGGGCGGCGTCTTATTACTCTCCCCGAGGAACGAAGCGTTCTCCTAAAAGAACAGGTTTACGCCCCAATCAGGAATGGATAGTTGGGTGTAAGCGAAAAAGTTTAGAAGCCGTCTTGATGCAGATACACTCAGAAGAGGACTGAAATTTCATGAGTTACCTTGAACTGTTCACGTCGCAGACAAACGTTTTCAGCGGCGTCCAGAAACCGTTTGAAGAGGCAAAATATGTGGTTTTCGGCGTGCCCTTTGACTCCACCAGCACCTATCGGAACGGCGCAAGGTTCGCTCCCCAAGCCATTAGGCAAGCGTCCCAGAACATCGAAACCTACAGCTTCCGAAGCGGGGTCGACGTTGAGGATTTGGCTCTACATGACGCAGGCGACTTGGCTGCTTCCATCGAAGCTCAGAAAACGGTGGACATGACTCGTCTTGTGGTCGATGAGCTTTTGGCGGCGGGCAAGGTGCCTGTGGCTTTGGGTGGGGAACACACCGTTACTCTTGGGGCTGCCAAGGGTTTAGGCGCGAGGGCGGCAAAAACGGCGATTGTAAGCTTCGATGCCCATCTGGATTTGCGCTGCGAATTTTTGGGTTCAAATCTGTCTCACACGACGTTTATGCAGTTGATAAGCGAGGAAGTTAAGCCTGCGAAGATAGTTGAGGTTGGCACGCGTTCCGCCTGCAAAGAAGAACTGGCTTTCGCGAAGAAGGCTGAAGTGGATTTTTTCACTTCCCAAGAAATCCTCAAACAGGGCTCGTTGCTCATCGGGGAGCAACTCAGAGAGAAGCTTTTGCCCTACGACAACCTGTACTTGACGGTGGATATGGATGTGCTTGACCCAGCGTTTGCCCCAGCAGTGCAGAACCCCGAGCCAGGAGGCATCACCACAAGCCAGCTCATCGACCTTGCCTGCAGCCTATGCGATAAACGGGTACTCGGCTTTGACGTAGTGGAGATTGCGCCAATTTACGACCAAGGAATCTCGGCGATTGCGGCGGCAAAAGTAATATGCGAGATGCTGTGCCAACTGGAAAAAAACCGTGGACTTTAGTCCCAATGCAATTGCGAAGTCGTCTTTTGGGTTTTTTGATTGCTGTTCTTGTGGCGGAACAATCTGTTCTCTGGGGAGAGCTAAGAGTGCGAGTTAACTGTCTGTAGGGCTGAAGCGATGAGAGATGGATCGAATAAAGGTTGCAATTTTTTTCGTATTCGTCAGCATAGTCAGTTTAGTGGCTGTTAGCAGCAGTGTTAAGGCGCAGTCAGTCGGCACGGTCTTCATCAACGCTGACGGGTCAGTTTCAGGAACAAAAGCAATCCAGCACAGCGGGAACCACTATACCCTGACGGAGAGCCTTTACAATTCATCCATAGTCGTATTATGCAACAACATAATCCTTGATGGAGGAGGTTTTACGCTTCAAGGACCAGAAGAGTGGCCTACACCAGCGGGCATAAACCTCACTTGCACTGGCGTGACGGTTAAGAACTTTGTAGTCAAATATTGGGAGGTTGGAATTCTCGGCGCTTACGACGGCAACGTTATCTCGAATAACAGCATCGTCGGCAATGAGCGAGACATAGCAATTTACGCTGATAACTATCGTGTTGTTGGCAACTATATTGGGCAAGGCGACTATTGCGTTCGCGTTGTCGGGGATAACGATGTCTTCTATCGAAACACTATAGACAATTGGGGGTTTGCCTTTTGGATAACCGATAGCTCGGGCATTATAATAGCAGACAACAGTATAACATCAAACAACCCGATGGTTTTCAGCACTGATTATGGCGGTTTCCAAGTCTACCATAATAATTTCTACAACATGCGTTATAACACGAATATTCTGACCGCCAACGCGAACGCGACGGAGGCTACGCTGCTGCCTTGGGACAACGGCTACCCATCAGGCGGTAACTACTGGAGCGACTACAGCAACAATTATCCCAACGCAACTGAGATTGACAATTCAGGAATCTACAACACTCCGTATAATGTTAGCACGTATTATGTTGGCACCAGCCCCATTGTGCATGCGCAAAATGTGCTGGACAGATACCCTCTTCTGTCGCCAGTGAACATTTCCAACGCCACCTTAGAATTGCCATTAGCAAACCCGTCGCCTACACCTAGCAGTTCCCCCACCTCAACCCCGACCGCAAAACCCAACAATACCCAGAAATCAACCCCGCCAGAACAAGCGGCGGTGACAGTTGTTGGGGTGCTTGTTGTGGTCATAGTGATTATCTTGGCGGTTTTTCTGCTGCTTAATAAGAGGTCGAAAACCCAATCCGAAAACCCGCAGTTTACGAGATAAAGCTCTGCTTCAGCTCACGTTTCGCTCCGTACCGAAGTTTTTTTAGCTAATTCTTCTGCCCAGGCTCGGATGGCGTTGAGGTCTCTTGTGTCGTAGATTCCCGGTTCAGTCTCCTTATATGCGGCGGCTACTCTTGGTCTATCCATCGCCATGGCTTTTTTGGCGTACCACGGCACATTATTGTAGTTGTAGACTCCTCCGAACAAACCTAAAGCAACGGGGCGAAGGTTGTACTTGGCTGCTTTTTCTTCAAGGTACCTGCGTTTAGCTTTTTCAGCGGCTTCAGGTTTTTCTTTGTCAGTGGCTGAACCGCAACAGACGAAAAGCGCCAGCTTCTTGTTTGCAAGTCCTTTTTGGTGTTTCTTGAGGAAGTCTTCGGGTTCGCCTGTCCACCGATGCATTTGGATGCCGCTGCCCACGATGACAAGGTCATATTGGGATATTTCTTTGATTTTTTGTTCTTTAACGTTCACCACAGCGACTTCTAATCCTTTTCGACGCAACGCATTCGCAATTTCTTCGGATGTGCTGGCTGCTGCGCCATAACGGGTTCCGTAAACAATCAAAGCTTTAGTCATTTGTCATTCACCTCCACGATAGGTTTCATTCTTAATCGTTCCGTCTTCCAGACGTATGATTCTGTCGGCGAGGTTCTCTATTCTGTTGTCATGCGTCACGATGACCACAGATTTGTTGTGGTTTTTGGCGAGGTCTTTGAGGATGCCGCCTATTTTTTGTCCTGTCTTCGAATCTAGATTTCCCGTTGGTTCGTCGGCCAGTATTATTTTGGGGTTGTTGGCTAAGGCTCTTGCAATAGACACTCTCTGTTTCTCTCCTCCGCTTAGCTCTGCAGGGAAGAAACTCAGTCTCTCGCCTAAACCTACCTCAGTTAGCAGTTCTTTTGCTTTTGCTTTGGCTTCATTGCCTCGTGTTCCATTCAGGTTAAAGGCGATTTCAACGTTTTCTTGAGCGGTCAATGATTTTAGCAAATTGAAGCTTTGGAAGACGAAGCCGATTTTCTTTTTTCTGATTTTCGGCAGCTCCTTCTCGGGTAGATCTGAGATTTTCTCGCCGTCTATGAATATTTCTCCGCTGGTTGGAGTTAATATGCATCCTATCATTGAGAGCAACGTTGTTTTTCCGCTTCCGCTTGGACCCAGTATAAGCAATACTTCTCCCTCGCTTACCTTCATAGAGACGTCTTTGACTGCGATTACCTTGGTGTTTTTGTTGCCGAATTCTTTTTCCAAGTTTCTGACTTCGACTACTTTGTTCATGGCTATTCCTCCTTATGTTCTGAAGACTATGGCAGGATCGATTTTGTTCACTTTCCGTACTGACAAGAAGGATCCCGCTACGGACAAAAACGTGGTCAAGACGTACACTTCGGCTATTAGCTGAATGCTGATTTCTATGGGTAGGATGGAGACTGAAGTAATCAGGAGCGCGGCAGCTGACGACAATGCGAGTCCAACGCAGAAGCCAATGGTGGCGGGCCAAAACGCCTGCTCAATCAGGATTTTGTAGATGTCCTTCTTTGTTGCCCCTATCGCCTTGAGTGTTCCATATTCAGGTATGCGTTCCATGGTCGCCGTGTAGATCGTGAGCGAAACGATGATTACCGCCACGAACAATCCTACTCCGGCAAAAACCACAACCATCGCGCCTATCCCCGACTTATACAGCATATAGTCCACCGTGTTCGCCCTGATCTGAGACTTCGAGAGCGCATTAACCCCGCTTATCTGCGAAATTTGCTTTGCGACTTGCGCTACGTCGTGGGGCTGATTTACCTTGACTAGCATGAAATTTGTTTCGTTCCCATTTAGGCTGCAAAGTTTCTGGGCGTTTTCGTTGGAGGTGAAAACCATCGGGTAAAAGAACGACTTCGCGTCGCCGCATACGCCCACGATTTCTTCAGGCGAGTTGTTAATTGTCAGGTTTTCCCCGACTGATAGTTTGCCTAGTGCCAGATGAGCAGATTCATCTATAATTATGGAGTTATTGCGGTCCAAGTCGCTGATCTTGCCTGAAATAATGTTCCAAGGATAAATTAGAGAGTTTGAGCCAGCTACCCCAACTATTTGTACAGTCTGTTTCGCGCCCGCTTTTTCTGCAACGCTTGACGAGTAGACCAGTGGAGTTACGTTTTGTACTCCGTTGATTCCCTCTATGCTCGTCAATACGTTTTCATGGATAGTTGACTGCCCCTCAGCCAGATCCACGCTCTGCGAGTTCAGCACCCAAATGTCGGCGTTTGAATGGTCAACTATTGTAACCATGCTGTCCCAAATTCCAGTAGACATGCCTACACCGAATAAAATCAGCATTATCGACGCGGCGATGCCTATTGCAGTGGCTGTGAAACGGCCTTTTTCACGGAACATGTTTCTTCGAGCTATCGACACCACTCCATTTCACCTCTAAGCAGACGTTATCGGGCTCTTCCCAACCTGGTTACTGCCCGCCTTGCCATAATTTGCCTCAGCCGCTTCTATGCTGGGTGTTTTCACGATTTCGTCTTCCCTTAGGTCTACTCGGAGCACACCATTTTCGCCAACAACCTCCAGAATTATGTCTTCAGCAAACCTGGCGTGCAAAAGTTCGCCTATGTTGCCCTCCAGCAGGACGCTGTCGGCAGAGCCGTTTGTTAAGTTGATGCTTTTGACGTTTAGCTTTGACTTGAGTTCGACTGAGAAGACCCTTTCTTTTTTGTTTTCCATTTTTTGTTTTCCTCACGGATTGAGAAGTCGCGGAGTAATGATTAGTTTTATTTGATTCAGATGCTAAGAAGTAAGCATCGGAGTCAATACTTCAGCAAGGTGAAAGAGGATGGTTGAAGAAGCAGGTTTGGAAAAGTTGTTTTTTGAGTTGGCTAGTGAAAGCCGTCTATGCATACTGCGGGAGTTGCAGAAAGAAAACTTGAAGATGCAGGAAATCGCCCGCCGACTCGACGTGACAGCCACAGAAGCATTCAGGCAGCTGGAACGGTTAAGCGCGGCTTCGCTGGTTAAGAAGCAACCTGACGGCACATTCGCTCTTGCAGAGTACGGCAAACTGGTTCTTCAAATTTCCACTTCCTTAGATTTTGTCTCCAAGCACAAGGATTATTTTTCAACTCATGATTTGACGCTGCTTCCCAACCAATTTGTGAACAGGTTAGGTGAGCTTGCGGGCGCGGAGTTTGAGGTGGATACGATTAAGAATTTGAATAAGGGTATGCGTGCGTTCACTGAGAGTAAGCGGTACGCTTGGGGGATGGGCGAAGGCACCATTCCGGGGCAGATGGCTTCAGTGATGAATCAGCGGGTTCAAGAAGGAATACAAGTTAAGATGCTGATTTCTCAAGAACGCATGACCCCCGAAATAACATCGTCTGGCGCTCCGAAAAACTTTGAGTTACGAGGGCTACCTGAACTTCCCGCGATAATTGTCCTCACCGAGAAGGAAGCTGGTATATGCTTCCGACAACTTGGCGGGAGAATTGATTATGCGGGCTTTTTCGGCAGCGACCCCGCGTTCCACAGCTGGGTTAAAGACCTGTTTATGTATTATTGGGGCAAAGCCACCAAATAAAATCTTATATGTAAGGAAAACGTTACATGTAATGAGAAAAGGCGAAAGTACATGTCTGATGACCTAAAGTTTCATCTAAAAGCTGCTAAGGAAAAGCGGCTCGCGGCTTTGGATGAGTTCGAAAAGAAAAGGAACAGCGTTGTCGGAGATTTAGCAATAAAGGCTGTTGAACAAGCGATTGAAGTTCTGGCTGCTTCCGAGGGAAAACACTTCCATACGACGCCAAGAAGCGCACATAGGAACCGAATCCTTTGGATAAAAGAAAAACTTCCCTCTGTATCCAAAGATTTAGACGAGTTATGGGGCGCTTATGGCGCTCTGGGTTATGAGGGCATAAATGGAGAAAGAGCCGAAAAGGCTATCTCTGCGATGGAGCGGGTTTTTGATGAAATTGAAAGAGCAGCAAAAGTTACTCTTAAATGACTTTGTTGGTTCCGTGTCAAAAATTCAGGGTGTCGTAGGCATTGTTCTCTTTGGCAGTCAAGCTAGAGGGGACTTTGATGAGTTTTCCGATTATGATTTGCTGGTTCTGTTCGAGAATAAACGTTTGATGTGGGAAAGTTGGGATGAACTTTTTGGGGTTGTTGGGAGCCTAAAAATGAATTTGCATGCGATTCCAGAAACACTTGATGAGCTTGAGGATGCGAACCCGGTGTTTTTAGATGAACTGCGCAGTTCTGGGAAAGTGATTTTTGCCAAGATGCCCTTTGAGGTTCACTTGGCGCCTCTAGAATTGAAGCCTTTCACCTTGATTACGTATGATATGCGAAGCCTAAGTTACTCAGACAAAATGAAGGCTTCATATTTTCTTTATTCAAAGGGCGGCAAAGGCGCGATAGCAAAGGCTGGGGGAAATAAAATCAGTGATGGCTGCGTAATTGTTCCAAGCGCGTTAGCGAACGAAATAATCCGTGTGTTAGCTTCTTTGGGTGTTCAAACTGTGAGGACGGAGGTCTTCGTAAATTCAGACGTGTCCAACTCATGGCCGACACAGAACAGAAGTCAGGGTTCAAAGGCTAAAATTGAGAACATTCAAAATGTTGAAGGTAGCTTGTTTGGCTAAGGAGTCGGGATTAACTGTCTTTACAATCGGGCACTCGACAAGAACGCTTGACGAATTCATCGGTTTGCTCAAAACCTACGCTGTCAGCCTTGTGGTTGATGTTCGGACGGTTCCACGCAGCAGACACAACCCCCAATTCAACAAGGAAACCCTGCCAGCCAGCCTCAAACCCAGCGGCATAAAATACATTCACATGCCTGAAATCGGCGGCCTACGCAGACCCAAACACGACTCAATCAACCTCGCATGGAAAAACACGGGTTTCCGAGGATACGCCGACTACATGCAAACCAAAGAATTCACCGACAACCTTCTAAAAATCATGGCGCTGGCACGGGAAAACTGCCTCGCGTTGATGTGCGCTGAAGCCTTGCCATGGCGCTGCCACCGAAGCCTCATCAGCGACGCCCTCGTGGTACGGCACATAAAAGTGCAGCACATCATAACCGCAACCAGCCTCATCAACCACGATCTAAGCGAGTTGGCACAGGTGGAAGGAACAAAAATAACCTACCCCCTATACACCAAAGAAACACCACAAAGAACTCTGGGCGATTTTGGAGCCGAAGTCTAACTATTTTATCATTCTTTTCGTAGTTTCGCTATGAAGAATCCGTTGCATTGATGAATGTGCGGGTAAAGCCGCTGGCACAGATTTAGCCCGCGTAGGCCTGGCAACCCAAGTTCAGGCTTGATTTCTACCAAGCTGAAGTCTGGGTGGTCCTTCAGGAACCGCTCAACAATCATTTCGTTTTCTTCGACCGTTATGCTGCAGGTTGAGTAGATCATGACGCCGCCAGCCGCCACTTTTTCAGCGCAGTTGTTAATCATGCTCCATTGGATATCCGCCATTTTGCTGATTGATTTTTGGGTTATGCGCCATTTTGCTGAGGGCTGCTTGGCGAAGATGCCTGTGCCCGTGCACGGCGGATCCAAAACTATCAGGTTTGCTTCGCCCGAAAACGGCAGGCTGACACATGCGCTGGCGATTACTGGTTCCGCAATTTTGGTTCCCATGCGTTTGGTTTCCAGCTTCCACGTCTGCATCCTTCGCGCAGAAAAATCCACGGAGTAGATCGCGCCGTTGTTTCGCATCTGCTGGGCCAAGTAGGTGGTTTTGGCGCCTGGAGCGGCGCAAACGTCGAAAACGACGCTGCCTTCTTTGGGGTCGGCGGCTTCTGTGGCGAAGCAGCTTGCCTTGTCTTGGATGTAAAATAACCCTTCTTTGTAGCTGGATAAGGTGTTCAGCGGCTGCTTGGCTTCCGAGACTTTGTAGGTGAACTTTAGCGGCGACGCCTTTTCGAGTTTGACGCCTTCCGACTCTAATTTTTGTACGATGGCTTCTTCGGTTAACGCAGAATTGTTGATTCGGACGTACGTTGGCGGCGGGTTCATGCTTCCCTGCAGAAAAGCTATGGCTTCATCGCGTCCCATAAGGTTGAAACAGTACCTGACGAACCAAGCGGGATGAAAAGTTTCCAAGCTAACCCTTTCCTCATCGTCCGCAGCCTCCAAAATGGGTTCCAGCTGGCGCGTAAGCAGAAAACCCAGAAACTGCTCGACTTCCCGCAGGGTTTCCCAACCCAAAATTGCCCTGCCCATGCTGGCGATGTGCTGGGCTTCTTGAAGGTTGATTTTTCCCCAGTTCTTCACGACGCGGGTCTGGTAAACGTAAAGTCGCAGAAAGGATTGGATGCCGAGGTTGTAGTCGCTGATTTTTTTGGGCGCCACCACGACGTTGACGAGTTTGTCTATGAGGTTTCTGCGTCGTGTGGTTTCTACGACGAGTCCGTAGGCGTAGCGTATGGCGTTTGAGTCTTTTACGCTGAGTTGCTTGATGGTTCTTGCCAAGGCTAAGTGTTCGCTTAGTTTCTGCATTTCCATCCAGCTTAGGGTTTCAATGGCGACTGTCCAAGCATCCTTCAACAAATCAGTTCACGGATAGAACAAGATGCAGCGCCTCTAAATAAGAATACAACCATCATTTTCACATTTCGACCAGTTTTCTTCTGGAAATCAGTCGATGACGAGCGCTTTTGCATCTTTGGAATCTTCCCCAGTCTTTCCAATCTCTCATATTTTCTGCAATCTTTTCTAAACCAGATCCAAGCCCTAAACCAGAAAATAGACCTGAAACAAGCCCTGCCTGAAATGAGCTGCCGCTTGATAGAGTATCTGGTTTCAGGTATGAATGGGTTTATACCTGTTTTTTAGCTGGTTCCTTGTTTTCTTCATTGGATAACAAGTTTAGCCTGAGCTTGATTTGGGCTTTAAACCAAAAAAGCAACATGAAACAAGCCCAACCAGTGGCAGCCTACGGGGGAAGGGTACCTCATCGTTACATCAAAAATCCAAGGTAAATATGGGTTAAAAGTCTTCGAGAAGAAAAGAAGCGGGGCGGGTGAGTGTGTAATTTGGAATCTGCACACAGCGGTTTATGCCTCTTTCTTCTTTGTCGTTGATAGCAAGGTGTATTGATGAGTCAAATCTCTAAGCGCAAAATCACCCCTCAAACGAAAGCTGGACAGTACATGTGCCCGCAGTGTGGCAAAATATTCACCGACAAAAAATCAGTTGACAGCCACGTCTTCAAGAAGCATGAACCCAGCATGACCAACGCATGGAAACTCGCATAAAACCCCACCTTTTCCACCATTTTTCCTCTTCAGTTTCGCGGGTTAAAACGTTGTTTTGTAGTCACTAAAGATTTTAGTCTCATATGCGCATAGAAAGGGGTAGGTCAAATGGGATGGCGCGCACACTCTTAGACTACTGGATCAGCGAACCAGCTAAACCTGTTATCAAACAGGAAGCTAAAGTGCAAGCCGCGCCGCCGCCCGAGCGGGAGAAGGTTCCAGAAGCAAAGTGGGAGAGGAAGCCCCGCGAGTTTCCGCCTGTTGCACCCGCGAATCTCCCAGCATCCTACTTTGTATCGGCTTCTTATGATGGACGCCTCAAGAAAGCCGTCATCAAACTCTACGAGCCTGAATCGGGGCAAATCTACTTTTGGTACGACAACACGGGACACAAACCCTATTGTCTAACCAACTTGTCTAAGGCTGACCTGGAAAAAATCGACCGCGTCGTTAAGCATCCAGGCTTTGACCATATCGAAGCATGCAAGAAAACGGATCCTTTCCTAGATCAAGAGATCGAGGTTTCAAAAATCGTTACAGACGACCCGTTAGCCATCGGAGGCAAACCATACGGCACCATAAGAGACATTATTCCTGCAGATTTTCCGAAAGTCTCTGACATGCCAGTTGCAAAGGAAGACATCAAGGTCTGGGAATCAAACATAAAATATTATCAATCATACATTTACGACCGCCAGCTTTTACCCGGCATGATTTACGAGGTCAAAGATGGCTCTCTTGTTGAAAAAGTGGTTGAAGAAGCCACAAATAACCTGAACATGATACGGGCACTGTTCAAGGACTGTTCTGAAGAAGAACGCAGTTACGCTGAAATGTGGGCGAAACTGCTGGAGTATCCAGCGCCAAAGTTCCGCAGGGCAGCCATAGACATTGAAGTTCTATCCTCAATAGCGACAAGAATGCCCAATCCGGATGCAGCGGAAGGGCAAGTAATCGCCGTTTCAGTGTACAGTTCAGACGGCGAAAAAAGAGTTCTTGTTCTAAAACGAGAGGACATGAGAGAAGGCATCCAGCGCCTTACAGAGAATTTTGAGGTGGAATACTGCGAGACTGAGGAGGAACTGCTCAAGAAAACCTTCGAGGTTCTTTGGGATTACCCGTTCATTTTAACTTTTAACGGTGACGACTTCGATTTACGTTACCTCAGCAACCGAGCGTTGAAAAAAGGAATAAAGGCAAGTGAAATCCCGATAGTGGTCGGGGACAGGGTTTGCTCACTGAAATACGGTGTCCACATTGACCTCTACAAGTTCTTCTTTAACCGTTCCATTCAAATTTACGCCTACGGCAACCGCTACAAAGACGTGAGCCTTGACGACGTAGGCAATGCTCTCTTGGGCGAACAAAAAATTCATTTAGAAAAAACGTTCGGAGAACTTAACTACTCTGAACTTGCCGCCTACTGCCTGCGAGACTCAGAAATCACGTACAAGCTAACCAGTTTCGACAACGATTCAGCCATGAAACTGATCCTTGTTCTGGCCCGTATTGCAAGCATGCCTATGGAGGATGTCAGCCGCCAAGGCGTGAGCCGATGGATACGCAACTTTCTGCATAGAGAGCACCGCAAACGCAACATCTTGATTCCAAACGCAGAGGACATCCTGACTAAGAAGGGCAAAACTTCAACAACCGCTGTTATTAAGGGCAAAAAATACAAGGGCGCCATAGTTGTTGAGCCAACGCCAGGTGTTCACTTTAATGTTGCAGTTATGGACTTTCCTAGCCTGTATCCTTCAATCATCAAGGTTTGGAATTTAGGATACCAATCTATCCGCTGCAACCATCCTGGGTGCAGAGGACACAGCATCCCTGGCACTCAGCATTGGGTCTGCACCGAAAAACGGGCACTTGAAAGCTTGCTTATAGGCTCGCTTAGAGATTTGCGTGTGAACTGGTATAAGAGCCGAGCTAAAGACAAGACCTTGTCTCCTGAACTCAGAAGTTGGTACGGCATCACTCAGGGAGCGCTTAAAGTCATTTTGAATGCAAGTTATGGAGTGTTCGGCGCCGACAGCTTCGACCTTTATTGTCCACCTGTTGCGGAAGCGACAGCAGCCATCGGTAGATACTCTATCACCCAAATACTCAACCACGCCGAGTCAGTAGGCATCAAGGTTCTCTATGGCGACACAGACAGCCTCTTCCTCAAAAACCCCACGAAAGAACAGATTGAAGATGTCGTCAACTTTACAGAACATGAATTGCACATGGGCATAGACGTTGACAAAGTCTACCGTTACGCGGTCTTCAGTTCACGCAAGAAAAACTACCTCGGGGTCCTAGAGGATGGCACAGTTGACGTTAAAGGCTTAACAGGCAAGAAAAAACACATCCCCATCTTCATCAAAGACGCATTCAACCAAATGAAAGAAAAACTTGCAAAAGTCAAAAACCCCGAGGACTTCGAAAAAGCCAAAAAAGAAATAGCGGAAATAATCCGTGAGCGCTACCAACGTCTTAAACGAAGAGAATGGGCTGACATTGATGAACTTGCATTCCACATGGTTTTGGGTGATGAACTGTCTAGTTATACGAAAACTACCCCCCAGCACGTTAAAGCTGCGCGGATCCTGCAGAAAAGCGGCAAGGAAATAAGGGCAGGCGACCAGATTAGTTTTGTCAAAGTGCTTAAATCGTCTTCACGCGGCTCCTTAGATGATGTCAACTCTGGCGTAAAACCGGTGGAGCTAACTTCCAAGAATGAGGTCGATGTGGACAAGTACGTTGCCTATCTCCAGTCTACTTTTGACCAGGTTCTTGACGCGTTGGGCTTAAGTTTTGAAGAAATCATCGGGTTAACGAAGCTTGAAAGCTTCCTCGCCTAATTAATATAGCTGGCTGGCGACGGCTAGCACCGTGAAGACTGCGACGATTATGGCTATTGTTCTGACGACTTGTTTCTCCGTCATGGGGCGACGGTAAGTTATCAGTGTGATGAGGCTTTTTCTGTGGTCAGCGCAGAGTTTGACTCCGTCAAAGGAAACCTTGGCTTTTTGCCGCGTAATTAAGATTGCAAGCAGAATCAACGTGGAATTGAAGATGTAAGGTAAAAGTGTTATGAGCAAACTCAGCTTCAGGTCTGAGATTACGGCGAACGATGCTATGGTCATTCCTATCGCGAAAGAGCCTGAGTTTCCGACGAAGATTTTTCCTTGAAAATTAAGGTACGCCAGCACCAGCCAGAACACGAGTGGTCCAACCATCAGAAGATAGGATGACGAGAGAGCCATTAACCCGACTATGACTATGGCTGGGCATATTGTTTCTAAACCGTTTAACCCGCCTAGCATGTTCACGGCGTTGGTAACTATCATCACGATGACTGGGATAATTATGTAGAAGTAGATTGCGCCCAGGTGAAATGACGCAATGTACGGCAAAAGCAAAGTTGTTCTTGCACCTATCGCTTTCGCGTAGTAAATGAGGGGTAAAGCCGCAATCAGAGGCATGAACGCTTTGTAACGCCACTTAAGATCCATCCAGTCGTCCATTAACCCCATGAAGCCGCCGAAAAGGATGCATGACGCCAAAATTAACGGGGCTGATATGGGTGCTGAAACGCCCGATGGGGTCTTTATTGCTCCTAAGAAGTAGAGAAGAAAAAGATAGACTGTGGCGAACAGGACGTAAAAAACGCCGAAGCCGTTTGGAACGAGGGGTTGTCCGGGTTTGTGTTGATCTCGAACCTTTGGAAACACCGTGCCGCTTCCTTGTCTTTATGCCATTAGCCCTTTGTAACGCCTGTGCCTGTTGTGCCTGTCGCTGCGTAGTATGCTGGGTAGTTTACTTGGTAGATTGCGACTAACGGTACTAATCCGCCGTATTGGAATGGTGATGTGCTTATGCCTGCGATCTCGACTGGTGTAAAGTACTTTGGCATTGTGGCCGTCCAGCTTGGTGAGATGCTGTATCCAGCTTGGGTTACTAGTTGGCAGTATTGGTATGCGGCGTCGTACATTAGCTCGTTTATGGTGCAGTTGTCTCCTCGCAGATTCCACGTCCAAGCTCCCGTTGTGTTGCTGTAGCTGCCGAAGGATGTTTCATCTTTCCATGATGTAGTCGGTGTCATGTAGCCGTCGTTTAGGTATGTTTGTTCGTATGTTCCTGAGATTCTTGCCATCCACACGAACTTGCCTTCGTCCCCGTATCCTGCAGGAGTCGCTGTGTATGATGAGCTGCCGCTGCTTGACTGCTGAACCGCCAGCACGAGGAAGACAACGACGTAGTTGGTGCGTCCTGGGTTGTCATAGTTTTCATAGTGGTTTAGCATCATTAGAGACTGGTTTTCGTTGCCCATCATTATGAGGCCTACGTTGCCGATTTGGGTTGCGTTGTATGTTGTGTTATCGCAAAGCGTAGTAACGTTCCCAATATCGCTTAGCCAGTCGCCGTAGTCCCACCATGAGACAGCAACGCTGTTTGCATGCGCGTTGCTTTTGAACCAACTCAACGCAGAAGTCCATGCGCTGACGGGTTGCGTTAAGCTTGTTCCGCCTATTGGAAGACTGGATGCGCTCAGAGCTGTCGGAATGAAAGATTCATTAATTGATCTTGGGACCCCGCCGGTTTGAGGTGAGAAAGCTACTTCGGTTACGAGTATGAGGAATATCAGGAAGATTGCGACTCCGCTGTATTCTTTGCTGACGCGTGCAAGTTTTCTCTTTGTTTTAGCAAGGCTGCGAGGTGACTCTTTAAGCAGAGTGTAGAATGGTCGGAGTATGCTTAGGATTCCTACTGCTGCTATTATGGCGAAGGCTGGAGCGAATATTGCGAGCAGACGAATCATTGATGCGGCGAAGAAAAGCGCTGTGACCGCGAAAATTATGAAGAAGACGTTTTTGGTTGTTGGGTTCCTAAGGATAAAGTACAATCCGACTAGGAAGAATAGTATGCCGATGCCTAGTTCAAGGTAGACGTTTCCCCAGGCTGTAATTTGCTGTTCAGCTACTGAGGCAATGATGGGTGAAGAAGCCCTGATGAATGGGTCTAGCACCGTTTCGAATTTTCCTGTGATTCCGCTACCGTTGATGAGTCCAGTTGCAACTAACCCTGCGAAGCCTCCGACGAACACGACTAACGTGGCTACTGCGATGGTTAGTTTCCTTCTCAACGAAATGTTGTTGCGTAGCAGTTCCGCGATGAGAAGGACTACGAATCCGAGGGCAACGGGTAGAACTGCGCCTGACGTTAAGTATGCCAACCCCATGTACGGGACTTTTGTTGCAATCATCAACGCTAAACCGAAGGTTATGCTGTAGGTGACGAGTAGCCGTTGGCTGTAGCGTTTGAGGGCAAGCATTACGAACATGAATAGGACGGTGGCGTCAATCATGTAGTAGGCTCCTCCCCAGCCTGCGATGAAGTAGGCTAAGGTTGCGGCTGCACCTAACGAGTACAGAATGGATGCGCGCAGGGACCTGTTGTTGTCAATTGACCTTAGAAACAGGAAGACGAACAGTATCAGGCCGATTGTGCCTGGAACCTGCGTGTCGAAGAACCCGAGCGAAGTTCTCTCGATGATTGATGGTTCTAAAGCGATGAAAAGTGCCGAGAACAAGCCGACTGCTCTTCCGCCGATGTCTTTGCCTAACAGGTACATTACGTAGACTGAAACTACGCCGATTATGGGCGGAATCAAAGCGCAAAGGGTCATCATGTTAACGTTTGCGCCTAACGCGTGGATAACGTCGTAGACTGCTGCCCCCGTTATGGGTATTGAAGGTAGGGCTGTAGCCATGTTGAGGCCGAAGGGATACCACAGTTGATTGTTTATCCAGTGTGTCGGCCAATACGGCGAAAGCAGTCCGTGGGTAACCATGTACTGTGTCACGGTGAACTGATAGTAGGGATCAAACTCGTTGAGAGTTGTTGTTCCCGCAGTAAGGTTTTCCCACCGTAACGGTAAAATGCGTATTACGAACGTAACAAACAGTATAAGCGCTAGCGCGGAGTATGCAATTATGGTGCCGTGACTTACTTCGACGCGTAGTTTGCCAAAAGGTGCTAGCCTTTTACTTAGCCGGTCTTTAATTCCTTCCCCCACTTTAAGCCATCCTCATTGTAGCGATTAGTTATTCGATTGCTAATTCTTAACTTATACACATTGGACGTTTATTTATGGCTTTCCAAAATGTGCCGACATGGTTGGCGAAGGCTGCCAGCTAAAGGAACCCTGCAGATTAAACAATTGATTAGGTTGTACACCGTTTTTGAGTCGAACATCCATAAACTGTTGCTTAGAAACTGTAGAAAATTGGCGGTGACAGCTAATGGGCAACTAACTGTAACCGTTTTTCCGCTAAGCTGAAGCCCTGTTTTGGACAGATGCGGCAACTTTTTTGGTTAGGCGGTTTTTTCTTGTTCGACAATCTAGTTTTTAGCGTCTACTTATCGGTTTGACTTCTACATCTATAGGCAACAACGAAAGCTTCCGATTGCATTTCGGGCATTTTCCGCCGTATTGAGAAATAATTTCGTCAGGTGGCTTTAATTCAAATCCTTCATACAAAACATTGTTGCAACCATGGCAAATAACGCGTTGCGGCATCCCATTTCCCCAGTTACTACATGGTCATGGATTATTTATTGGTTGCTTAAAAAATGGGTCTGAGGAGGGTTAAGGCTGTGCTGCTTGCACTGCAAACCTTTATTTCAAGAACGGTTATTTTGTGACGTTGAAGCTGCGGGTTAAGTGTCTTGGGAAAGTACACGTTGATTATCACTGAGAAGCCTGATGCCGCCAACAGAATAGCTGCCGCGTTGGACTGCGATGGAAATGCGAAAAGAAACGTTGCCAGCGGCGTCCCATATTATGAGGCTTACCGCGACGGGGATTTGGTTGTTGTTCCAGCGCTTGGGCACCTGTACACTGTAGCAGGCAAGAAGAAGCTTCAACGTGACTTTCCA
This sequence comes from Candidatus Bathyarchaeota archaeon, assembly GCA_963722095.1. Lineage (GTDB taxonomy): Archaea > Thermoproteota > Bathyarchaeia > Bathyarchaeales > Bathycorpusculaceae > Bathycorpusculum. Next base: position 1,094,270 of record CAVRJR010000001.1, read on the forward strand.
GTTTTCGATTATGAGTGGGTTCCAAGGTACATGGCTGAAAAAGGGGCGGGCAGAATTCGAGCCTGGCTGAAAGTTATTTCCAGCTTGGCTGAAAACGCTGACGGGTTCGTTGACGCATGCGACTACGACATCGAAGGCAGCCTCATCGGTTTCTGCATACTCAAGTACGCTTGCGGCGGCAAAGAGCAAACTGCCAAACGAATGAAGTACTCCACGCTCACAAGGGAAGAACTGCAGGAATCCTACGCTCATCTTTTGCCGCATTTGGATTTTGCTCTCGTTCAGGCGGGGTTGGCGAGGCATGAGGTAGATTGGCTTTACGGCATCAACCTTTCAAGAGCCTTAACTTCGGCTGTGAAAAAGACCAGTGGGCAATACGCTGTTCTGAGCACTGGAAGAGTGCAGGGTCCAACCCTGAAGTTTGTTGAAGAACGAGAAAAAACGATTGAATGCTTTGTGCCTACCCCGTTTTGGACGTTGACCGCCAAAATAGTTATTGATGGAACTGAATTCGAAGCTGAATATGAAAAGATTCTGGAGAGCAAGCAAGAAGCCGCTCGGGTCTTGGCTGAAAGCAAAACCGAGAGGGGCGAGGTAGAATCTGTTGCGGTGGAAGAGTTTGCTGTGAAGCCGCCTCCTCCTTTCGACTTGGGCGCGTTGCAAAGCGAGGCGTACCGAATTTTCAGGTACACGCCGATGCGCACATCAAGCATCGCTCAGCGCCTGTACTTAGACGTCTTAATCTCTTACCCAAGAACAAGCAGCCAAAAACTGCCGCCAACCATAGGTTACAAGACCATATTGGCAAAGCTGGCTAAAATGCCCTCCTACGCAAAACAGGCATCTGAACTGCTTTCTAAACCAGTTTTAAAGCCAAATGAGGGGGAAAGGTTTGATTCTGCGCATCCAGCCATTTACCCTACTGGAAGCCGCCTTGACAAACCCCTTGACGCGGCTGAAAGAAACGTTTTCGACCTTATTGTGCGCAGGTTTATGGCTGTTTTCGGTGAACCCGCTATCCGTCAAAGTATAAAGGCGACGGTCAGCGTCAACGGAAACAGGTTTCATTTGAGCGGTGTGCGGACGCTGAGGGAAGGTTGGATTAAACTTTATGCGCCTTATGCCCAAGTGAAAGACGTGTTTTTGCCGCCGCTGAGTCAAGGGCAAACAGTAACAGTCAAACAGGTAGTCCTAAAAAACGATTTTACCAAGCCGCCGCCAAGGTTTAACCCTCGCAGTTTGCTTTTGAAAATGGAGAAAGAAAACATTGGAACCAAGGCTACAAGGGCAGCCACAATGCAAACTCTTCTTGACCGCAAATACGTGTGCGGAACGGGGAATCTCGCTGTTTCTGACCTTGGCTTTGAAGTCGCGGAAATCCTCACGAATTATTGCCCCACGATTGTTTCACCTGAACTTACAAGAAGTCTTGAGCAGGAAATGGATGCGATCCAAGAGGGCAAAGAAACGAAAGATGTCGTGCTGCAGAACGCTGTTTCCATTTTGAAGCCAGTTATGTCTGAGCTTAAGGAAAAAGAGTCAGTGATTGGTCAACGGTTAAGTGAAACGTTAAAGAAAGCTCGGCTTGAAGAGAGGACGGTTGGGAAATGCCCAAAATGCCGTGAGGGGAAACTGGTTATTTTGCGTTCCCAAAAAACAGGCAAACGTTTTGTCGGCTGCACAAACTATTTCGAAGGCAAATGCAACGTTACTTTTCCGCTGCCTCAAAGGGGCGCAATCAAGCCTCTACGGAGCCTCTGCAAAAGCTGCGGGAGCCCAACCATAAACGTGTGGCTAAGGGGAAAGCATTCTTGGAAGCTATGCTTAAACCCTGATTGCCCCGCGAAAGGGGAGAGTAAACTGTGAAATGTAAGATTTGCAGCAGGGAAGCGGAAGAGAATGGGTTTTGCGTGTTGCATTTGAAGGCTTACAGAAATGTTTTGGAGAAATTTGATGTTTGGCGGAAAGCATCAGGGCTTGTTTGGATGGAGTATCTGGGTGAGATTCAGAAAAATTCATTAACTGGAGCGGCGGCTAAAGAGGTGGTAAAGCACTTAATCAAGGACGAGAATGGAAATGTCAGGTAAACTAAAGAAGCGGTCTTCAGACGTATCTTTTTCGCTGAGTCGCTGGTTCCAAAGAATCCAGACAACAACCCCCATAGCACTTATACTAACTATCGTGGGAGTCGGCTACGCAATTTTCCTTTTCGGCGGCGGCCTATACACTCTCATCATGAAGCCTGCTCCAGCCTATTTGGGCAGCACAACGATTTACTTCTTGTACCCAAGCGTCAGCGGGCAATTCATTTCTGACACTATTATCGCCTGCATACTGTACGCTTTTGGCTTCGTTGGTCTATTCGCGATTTACCAAAGCACCAAGAGCGCCTACAAGCCGAGGCAAGCCTACATGTTACTCGTCGTAGGAGTGGCATTTCTGCTTCTGTCATACGTATTCCTAGAAGGCGCAATCTCATTCAAAACCCACAACGGATCCTAAACCTGCCTTCTCAATTTTTTCGCTCGCCATCTCAAAAACGCCTAAATGCCCTGATTTGAGGGCTGCGCTTTTCTCTTATCGTTAACTATACGCTGCAAAAAGCATTTTGGCTTCTTACCCTGCTAAGCACTTGCTTTCTTGCAACAAATCCCTTGGATGACGGGCTCAACGTAGTTTTTTTACCAGGGGTTCTTTTTCAGCTTTAATTTGTAAGCCAAGAAATTTGTGAATAAATGAATAGGCGGGGTAATCAGCAGAACTGTAACCGCAAGTTGCCAACTTACGATGGCTAAAGGAAGCGCAAACACAACTGCCCCCACAACAAAATCGACTTGGTCAACAATCGGCAGCAACCCCCCAGGCGCGATTCCTACTCTTCTCTTCAAAAAAGCGCCTGCCAAGTCGCCCAGCAGCGCTCCCAAAGGAATTAGGAAGGCGAACAAAACTGGAAAATGAAAAGCCACAACCTCCATCGCACCGACCAGTACGCCGATGGCGAGACCGAAGAAGAAGCCTCTGAAGGTTTTGTTGTTCCCGAAAACTCGTTTGCCGTCGAAGAAGTTTTTGCCAAAATCCATCTTTGTTCCGCCGCCTGCAAGCACTGGCGTGGCGTTTGCGCAGTAAGCTGGAAAAATAAATTTTAATGCATCAACGACTAGCAGAGCTATGCTCATGTGGTCAACCGTCATTATTCTCGGATTTCAGTATCTTGTATTCCAGATTCGAGTATTTGTACATAACAGTTGATTTCTTGTGTGTTTCCTGGGGCTTTTTCAATGACGGCTTTCATGGTTTGGGGGTACTCGGTTGGTTTCAAAGCGATTATGGTGTCAGCCCAGAATTTTAGAACTCTGTTGGCGACGGGTGCAACCGTGACGTTTTCGTTATCCAGAACGCTTCGAACTTGGCTAATCACGATTAGAGGGATTTTTCGGATTTTGGCTGTTTGAGCCAAAATTGCCAGTTGCCTGTTCAACTCGCGGTTTACGCTAAACGCCTTGCCTGAACGTTCGGCAACTTCTGCGCCATACAGTGAAGTTAAAGTGTCAATTACTATTAACCCAAAATTCTTCACAGTGTAATCTTCAATGCGGTCAACAACAGCCGTCTGCTCACGGAAATCCTTTGGTTTTATCAAAATGACCTGTTCAGCAATCTGGTCAAATTTGTCTTTGGCTATCTGCGCCATTCTTTTCGTTGAAAACGTGTTGTCGCAGTCAACATAGAGGATTTTTAGGTTTTGCAGAGCACAATTAACCGTGCATTGTACAGCAAGCGCAGATTTCCCAGTTTCAGGTTCCCCATAGATTAAAACAACGTTTCCAGGCAAGATTCCTCCGCCGATGTTGCTGTCGATGCATTTGACGCCTGTGCTGATTGAAACCATTTTTATACCCAAGTTTTATTAAACTTGAAACTAGTAGTGTGTTTTGCACTTAAACGTATACTGTAAGGTTGATCAGGTGAAAGAAAAAGTTGCGGTTGCAACGGTAAAAGGAAAAGCTTACTTTCTCATCGTTAACCAGCTGCAAGAGCAACAAATCCCGTTTGTGAATTTGGTTCCAGGTGAGCCTGTGCCATCCGAAGTTAAAGTTGTAATAACAACTGAGCGGGAAAGGCACTTGGTTACCCATGAAAAAATCCTAATTCTGCCTGAAGAAGGAGAACTTGATGCTTTGGTTGACGAGGTAAAGCGGATTCTTCAAGGCAAAGAAGCCTACGAAAAAATAATCGTGGGCGTTGACCCAGGCGGAGCAATCGGGCTCGCGGTAATCGCTGACGGCAAAGTAATCGCTGAAAACAACTGTTTCAGCCCACGCGAACTAGCCGAATGCTTGGTTAAGCTGGTTAAGAACATTAATTTTTCTTTAACAAATGTCTCGGTCAAAATCGGCAACGGCGTTCCAATCTACCAAGAGATAGTTGAAAGCTTGGATGCCGCGTTGCCACCACAGGTTGCGCTTGAAGTCGTAAGCGAAGTCGGGACTAATCTGCCCATAAAAGAGAACAAGCGCAGCCGAAAAATCAGGCATATCTCTTCAGCCAAACGAATAGCAGCGAGAACAGGCTACATTGTTCCAAGGGGAAAGACACTTGCAGCAGACAGTCGAATCCAATAAGACAATACTAGTTGACGGCCCAGCATCCGTTAACCTTGTTTCAGGACGGGCTGAGGTCTTCGGCTACCCGGTTAAGCCATCTCAGAAGGTTGTGGTTCGGGAAGGAAAGCGGCTGCCATTTTTTGTGCTTGAAAAAGCAGTGTTTGACATATGGTTAGGTCCCAACGCAGCAGTAGAGGAGACTGCTGGCAGCACAATCCCAGCATCTTGGAATAAACCTGTTGAATCAATCTTGGGTATGCAGAAAAAACCCGTCGTAGTTTTGGTTTTGGGGAAAATTGATTCGGGAAAAAGCAGTTACTGCACTTACTTGGTGAACAAGCTGGTTGATGGGAAACGGCGGGTTGCTGTTTTAGACGGCGATTTAGGTCAATCAGACATTGGGTCCTCGGGCACCGTCAGCTACGCCACCACTTCTAAACCCGTCGCGGAACTGTACGATTTGAAACTTGAAAACTCGTTTTTCGTCGGGGTTACGTCGCCGATGATGGCGATTGTTAAGACGACTGAAGGCTTAGCCGCTTTGAAAGCTGAAATTTTGCGGAGACCCGTTGATTTCGTTGTGGTTAACACGGACGGCTGGGTTGAAGGCGACATCGCTGTGCAGTACAAGACGGCGTTGGTTACAGAGCTAAAACCCGACGTCATCGTTGGAGTTCAAGCAGGGGAGGAACTTCGCGAGTTGATTGCTAACGTTGGGCAACCCGTATTTACGGTTGAGCTTTCTTCAGCTCTGAGCCAACGAACTGCGGAAAGACGCAAAAGCCTCAGGGAAATGACCTACGCAAGGTACCTCAAGGACGCAAAACTTCAAAACTACCCCATAAGCCAAGTGACTATTGAACCCCAGTGGGGTCTTCCCAAGAATCAGGCGCCAGAGAAAGGAGTGCTTGTCGGGCTGTACGGTTCAGGAACCAAATTTTTAGGAATCGGCGTCTTGCGCGAAATAAACCAGCTGCGGCGAGCGTTAAAAGTGCAAACGGCTGTCTCCGCCAAGCCCTCACGAATTGTTGTAGGCAAAGTTTGTTTAGATGAGAAGCTGAGGGAAATTCAAGACTGAGCCTTGAAGAAGCCGCTTATTTCCTGCGCTAAAACCCCTTTTTCGTTCGGAAGCGTTTTCATGCCGTTGGTTATCCATGATGGCAGGAAGCTTCGGCAGTAACTTGTCGAGAAGCGGTAATCCAAAAAGACAATTGCTCCCCTATCCTCCAACGTCCTTATCGGTCTTCCCGCGGCTTGAGATGCTTTTTTCATGGCGGGCAAAATGTACCCGTACTCCCGCCCCAACCCTGGAAAACGCTTGTCGTAGTACTCGATCTGCGCTTTCACCCTCGGCGTCGGCTCAGCATACGGGACACCGACGACAGCAACGGAGTTCATTTGGTTGCCTGGAAAATCCACGCCTTCCGAGGTTCTGCCCCCCTGTACCCCGAGGAACACGGCGCCGCCTTTGCCGCCGCATGCTTTGAAGTTTGACACCATTTTCTCGTTTTGCTCCGAGGTCATCTCTCTTTTTTCGTGAAAAAGCGGTTTGCCCAATGCATCTTCTAGCCCTTCAGTAAGGATGCCGTTTAAGACCTCGAACGACGCGGCAAAAACTCCCGTGTTAGTCGGCGTGTTCTCAGCAACCTCATTTATCCGTTCAATGATTGCCCGGTACATGGCGGGGGTTCTTTTCTCCATCGACGTGGCTATCCCCAAGCACACGGCTGAGAAAACATGCTCTTTGGGGAAAGGCGAGGGAACAACGCATTCAACAGTGCCAAACGGAAGCCTCGTTATTTTCTCATAGGCTTCCAAAGGTTGAAGGGTCCCCGACATTATCACGTTGGCGTAAGTTGATGAAAAAACAGGCTCCGTTATTTTCGCGGGGTCCAACGCGACGATTTCCAACTTCGCTGTTCTATTATTCCTATCTCTGTTGAGGTAGCAGCTTGCCACGTTTATGAAAGAGTCATCATCCGACGTTTCCACCCATCTAAGCAGGAAATCTCCCATCGAATGAAGATATGACCGCGGGTTCTTCCCCTCCGCCAACAAACGCTTCTTAATCGCGTTGCCTGCTTCACACATGCCTTCAAAGAACTCTTTTGGGTTATCGATGCCTGATTTTTCGATGTCTTCGATTACTTCAGTAGGCGAAATTACCTTTTCTCGGCTGACCCCCTCCGTCAGTTTCTCAATGTAATCCTTGAAGAAAAGAGCAAACTTCTCGACCTCCTTATTACCGAATTTGTTAGCTTCCAACTCAGCTTGCTTGACGGCAAATGAAGACAAACTGCTGCTTGAAATGTCAATAGCTGTCTCAGGCAGGTTATGCGCCTCATCGACAATCAGGATGATTTTTGACAGTTCAGCCTCCATGTTTTTCATGAAAGCCATTCGAATGTTGGGTTCAAAAACGTACAGGTAGCTCAAAGCGATGACTCGGGCTTCCGACACCGCTGACTTTACAAGCTCATACGGGCAAATTTCTCTTTTCATGCAAATCGACAAAATGTCAGATGCAAGATAGGGGCGAACAGCCACCGCACGGGCAAGCTCGATGTAGTCGGGTGACCTCTTGATGACGTTGAGGTAATAGGGACATCTGCCCTTAGCTTTCAGTAGCTCGCAGACTTCCATCATTGACTTCGAGTCAAAAGCGCCGCCCGTGGCAAAAGCGTTAAGGCACATTTCGTTGCGTCCGCGGATGGAGACTCCTACGACGGGTTGCTTTCTATGGATGGCTTTCAGTTCTTCTATGACGCGGTCGTGTTGCCGATGGGTTCTGGCGACGTAAAGTATCTTTAAGTCTTTTTCCATCGCTACTGGGATGCAGGCGGAAAGAGCAGAAATTGTTTTTCCTAACCCGTTGCTGCCCTCGATTAGAACTGAACGCCTTTCCCGCACAGCGTTGTAGACTGTGGTGATGAATTCATCTTGGTAGGGTCGCACGCTGCTGTAGGGGAAGTATTTTGCCACTTGGGTCGGCAGCTTAATCACGCCTTATCCCCCAAACCGTTCGACGGACAATAATTATAAACTGGGCACTCGTGGCAGCGCGGGCGCCCTGCCTTGCAGAATTTTCTGCCGTGCGAAATCAAAAGCAGATGAACCGCCAAGTAATCCTTCGGCTCAAAAAGTGACTGGAGACTCGAACGTACAGCCTCGTAGTCGCCGTTTGCAGGCGCGAAACCGAGCCGTTTAGACACGCGGTTTACATGGGTATCCACGGGTACGGTGGGTTGGTTGGCTGAGAACAGCAGGACAACATCCGCAGTTTTCGGTCCGACTCCAGGCAACTCCATAAGCGCCTCTCTCGCCTCATCCAAAGGCAAACACAAAACAGGTGCAAGGGAACCGCTGAATTTTTCAATAATAATTTCCGAGACTGCCTTTATTGCTTTGGCTTTGCTGCGGAAAAGTCCTGCAACGTGAAGGCAAGCTTCAATCTCGCCTGCTTCCGCGTTAGCCAGCGTTTGGGGGGTGATTTCGAACTGCTTCGACAGGGATTCGAAGGCTCTTTCGGTGTTGGTATCAGCGGTGTTCTGTGAAATAATCGTAATGACCAAGGTTTCGAATGGGTCGTTTTTTGGTTTAACCAATTTGGGCACGGCTACTGTGTCCTGTAATATCTGCAAGATTGTTGCCGCATGACTGTCAGCCATCATCGTTCCTTCATAGGTCTCGAAAATATTAACCTCCAACTATTAATTTGCCAAGTTATAAATATCATCTGCATAAAAAAAGCATGTATCTTTGAAACTATCCTTAAAGCTTAATGGTCTTTATAGTTTACCTGTTTCTTAATAGCCCTAATATACTCTGTTGGAGTAACTTGTTCTACAGACTTGCAAGTTCTCGACTTTTTTCAAGATTTCCGTGCGTTTTATTGAGATAATAGATTAAATTCATCAGTTTTATTGTTGTGCATCCACCATAGCGTTCTGAATCATCTGGAAATTCCAAGTACCAAATGTCTCCTCTCCCCTTGTACAATATAATACCGTTTGTTGTGCGAATTGGGTTTTTGCGTCCAAGAGGTTCACCAGCACCGTCATAGAATCCTTTTGGTTCTCCCAAACTTTTCCCTCAAGCTCCTCTGTAATGGCTAAGTATTTGAGCTTTTTCTAAATTGGTATTTACGGTTTTACCACGTACAACCTACTAGTACTTTCAGAATAGAAAGGAACTTTGCATAATTTCACAAAAAGTCAAAAAACTTGGAGCTATCCAACTTGGTTTATTATGACTTTAGCATTTGTTGGGAATAGTACATCAGGATTTCCATATGTTACTGAATATTGCAGAACGAATGGTGCGTTTAGTATTTGCGGTTGAGCAGGGTAAACATTAGGGTCACCAAATTGGAAAACCACTATTCCTGTTATGCTTCCTGTATTGAGCAACGTGGCTGAGGACGGTAATGCAGAATCTCCGAAATAGTAACCTTCACCATTAATGGTCGAACTATTATACATAGTGAAGGGAGGGAAAAAAAGTGCGGGAAATGTACTGCGATTTACCACGACACCAAAACCGTTACTACCATCAGGATTAACTTGCGAGTACCCATGATCAGTAATTGTTACGTTTAGTGCGAGATATGTGTAATTGTATCCACTATATTCCTCAATTGCACCATAAAACCACCCTATTGTTGTGTAATCTACCTCAACATATGGAGTTGGAGTCATCGTAGGTGTTGGAGTTGATGTTGTTTGAGGTGTTGTGGTTGCTGTAGGTGTTTCAGTTGGGGTTGGTGCTATTGTAACAATTGGACTCGTAGTCGTATTTTGTTTAGCGGATGTTGAAAAGTAAACTATTGCTCCAACACTTCCCAGAAAAATAACAACCGCAACAATCACTATAGCAACTTTAACGATTATCTTCATTCTTAGGCTTTCCTTTTCTTAATCCTTATTCTCCTCTTAGGCTATTTCCACGCTATTCAGATTTAAGACTTATCAAAAAGTCAAAAAAATAAAAACGGTAAGCGCTATTTTGGTTATGTTTTTGGTTTCATCCGCCATAGAGTTCTTCGAATCTCTATTCTTTCATCATTCGCATAATCTTTAACCGTTTGAGGCACCTCGGTATCATTAGCTATGTAAATTATTGCTTGACTTGCCTTTGTTTTTTTCTTATAATCCCCGATTTGGTCAATATCTTTAGGTTCAAGGTAAGCCTTATCTTTTGCATCTATAACAGCATAAACCTTTCTTTTTTCACAACAGAAATCGGGTCTGATTTTCGAATTACCAATCCATATATCTTCATTTGCACGAATAATAAATCCTTCATTTAGCGGAAAGTGCTTTCTGACCGTGGGATATAAGTAATTCTCAAAGTGTGTTCCAGAAATCCTTTTTTTCATACTGCTTTTCACCCTGCCTAACATGATGAGTTTTTGATTATCCGATTAATTATTTATTTTGGCTTTTAATTCTTGCGTCTCTCCTAAACCTTAAATAGCATTTCTTTGCACAAGCATGATAGTGGTCAAATTGGTAAGAATAATCATAGATGATAATTCTGCCGAAAGTAGAGGCAAATTGATAAAATGCCAACAATGCAACGGCTCAGGCAAGTGCCCAAAAACTATTTGGAGCAAGACCAACTTTTTTGGAGACACATGCCCTAAATGCAATGGAACAGGCATTTGCTCAACCTGTAAAGGAAAAGGCTATTTCAGAGTCTAATTTGTGTTTTCTTTTTATTTCTAAGCTTAAGTTTTACATTAGAAATTCAAACATGCAGATTTAAGACTTATCTTTATGAAAACAGCTAAATGCTACGAGTGGAAGGGACCAAGAGATAGAGAAGTCTAATGTAACCATAAAAAGGAAATGGCCGATAGTTCCACGCAATTAAAGAATTCTATCGGTCTCGCTTGGTATCTAACTCTTTCTTTATTCGCTGTTTTTCTTTTTCATACTCCTTGGATGAAGTGGGGTCTGTAACGGGGGGTTCTTTGTCCCATTTTAGAGGTTTGTTTTTGTTTTTCAAATATGCTTTCTCGTCTTCCGAAGTCCAAGGCAAAATCATTTGGTCTTTTCTCTTGATTTTATGGGTTCTCTCCAAATGTACTGCTAACTCCCAAGGGTAATATTCAGTATCCACTACACATCTATGACATTTAACGTATTGTTTTCCTTCTTCGAAAGTTGGGTCTCTCGAATCAGGTTCTTTGATTAGATTCCGTTTTTTCAACTTTTTTTCTCTCAGATTTTGAGGAGTCAAGGTTCTATTTTTCCACTCTATCTTAACGTAAGCAATAATGAAGAATAGGTGTAACGTGACTTTTTTGGGTTTTAATGATGAAAGAGTAAACAAACATTTTTCATCAACCTTTCTTGAATATTATGAGATAGAGCATCTTTCCAATAAAAAAGCATTTTGTCACCTCTGAATACCTGAATAAAACCCTGATAATGGTAACCTTCTAACGTACTCTGGAAATACAGAAGTTTCTGCCCCTGAATGGTCGCCCATCATTCAGCATGGCTGTTTTGCGGGTTGCTGAACTGTAAGTGCCCGTTTTTGGCGTAGGTGAATTGTTGTTTTATTGGCGGTTTAACACATCTGTAGCACAGCGGAATGCGAGGCACCCCGAACTTTTGTTTCTGGAATTTGAGACGAGTTGAACATAAAATTTAATTAACCGCTTATCATTAGTGGGTAGTAGTTAGTAAAATTGATAGTTTCCAGAAGAGGCGAATAAAATGTTACCCAAACCTATACCAGCCCTTGATTCTGACCAGTGGGCAGCGGTTGAGAAGGAAATCAAGCGCAAGCCAACTGTAACAGACGAGACACGGTATAAAAGAGCAACGGAAACTTTTAAGAATTGCCCGCTGTAATTGAATTGTTTATGTCCGCTCAGCCATCGCTAAAGCCTCAGGATTTATTGTCACCGAAAGTTTTGGATAAAGCCGATGATGTTAGCGGGTTCAGTTGTGGTAATAAGGACATAGATGATTTTATCCAAAAAGAAGCTCTTATTTATCAAGAAGAATGCCTTGGCATTACCTATGTTTTCAACTATGAATCAAAGTTAATTGGTTTTGCAACGTTGTGCATGGGACATCTCAATAAACAAAAGATGGCATCTAAAGATAGATTGCCTAAGCCTATCGGAAGTTATCCATCTCTTTTAATTGGTGAATTAGCAGTTTCTAATGGCTATCAAAAAAACGGTATTGGAACTTTCCTGTGTGATTTTTGTTTTGATAGAGCAGTCAAGTTATCGAAAATATTAGGTTGTAGATTTTTGGTTGTAGATGCTGTAGAGTCAGCGGTTAATTTTTATACGAATTATGGTTTTGTTTTGGCACCAAAGCAAAAGACAGAAGAGCAGAAACTTATGTTTTTAGATATAACAAAAAGAAAGAACGAAGAAGCGGTCTAAAGCTTTTAAGGATTTCACTTAACAGTCTTTTTTTGAATCGTTTAAAAGCGAATTCTTCCAACTATTCCCGTCTCCCCCCAATTTCAATGACCGGCAGCCCCTGTTTATTTATTAAATTTTATGCAATGTTTGGGCTAGCCAGTGTTAATTATTTTAACAATATAACTAACACTTGTAACACTGTTAGGACTGTTAATACTTTTATTGCTTTTTCTAACGGTGCATAATATGTTCTATCTAGAAAATGCCTTACACTCTTGCGTCGTAATATAACGCGAGAGTGGAGAGGGCTTGGACAGAGACTTAGATCAGTTAAAAGCGTGGATCATAAAGAAGAGGTTGCAAGGTTGGTCAGTTACCAAAATCTGCAGCTCTGCTGGAATAAGCAGGGACATGTTTTATCGCTGGTGGAACCGCTATCAAGCAGAAGGCAAAGATGGCCTCAAAGAAAAGGCCAGAGGCAGACCAACGGGCTTGGACGTTGAAGACTCACTCAAAAAGAAAGTCGTCAAACTCAGAGAAAGGTATGAGTGGGGACCCAAAAAGATTGCTGGAAGCCTCAGACTCAAGGGCTATGACGTAGACAATAACCAAGCCTACCAGATCATCTGCCAATCAGGCTTAAACCACCCCATAACGGAGCCTAGAAAAGACCTGGGGAACCAAACGTTTCCAAAGGGAACATTGCAACAGCCTCTGGCAAGCGGATTTTAAATTGTGCAATGACGACTTTTGGATGGTAAGCTATCTTGATGACCGCTCCAGATTCATCACTGGCTCAGTTAAGATTTGGAGTCCAACGGGTGAGAATGCTATGTTGCTGCTTGACAGGGCGGTTAAGCGGTATGGTGTTCCAAGGCAGATTCTCACGGATCAGGGAACCAGTTTAAGCCTGCAAGAGGAGAAACATCCGCTTTTGACATCCACTGCATTGAGTTGGGCATTGAGCATATTACCGCCAGCGTTCGCAGGCCCACCACCTGCGGCAAGATTGAGGCTTTCCACAAGGCGTACGAGCTGGAGTCTCACCTCTTCAAAGAGCACTGGAGCTTCATACGCTACTACAACTACGTCAGACCGCACGAGGGAATAGGCTATTTAACTCCAGCCGAAATATACCTAAAAATGAAAGTGTAAGGCTATTTCTAGATAGAACATAACGGTGCATAATACAAAAAGGTTGAATGCATGACAAATAACCGAACAGCACCAACCAAGCGTAATTATGATTGGCGTTACAATTCTTGGCAAAAAATTCTTCTTTGTAAATTACTATAAAGCTCCAAAGAACGTTTAGGGTTCTTCTTTTTTGGCTTTATATTTCTTTAAGACTTCATCAATTGATTCTGTATCTTTGCTTTCCTTAAGAACTTGATATCCAATAGTCCAGTGCTTAAGAGATTCAGCTATCCTTGAAACGTCTCTTCTTATGGTTTCAGGAGATTTTCCCTCAGTTAATTCTAAAGCTTTAAACATATACGAGAATGTTGCCGCTAACGGTTCCTCTTGATGTAACATTATCCATTTCTGTACTGTATCTTTGATTGCAAGCAATTCATCCAAAAAGTCCTCTTTTTCCATTTCTTGTTTACTTATCTTTTCAAGTTTATCGATCATAAACTTGCTAAAACCTACTGCTTCTAATCCCAGCGCCTTCTCGTATGGATCTTCAATAGTTTTAGTAATTTGGAGAATTTGCTCATTATCTCTGACGGGAATTGTAATTCTGAGTTGATAGTTTACAGGGTACTTTTCAAAGATAGTTTTAACTTCTTCAAGATTCCTTTGAGATATTTCTATTACGCCATCGGTCAATTTTCGGTGAGGTATTTTAGAAAGAAATCCGTCTTTGTTTCTGCCGTATAATTCATCATGAAATTTAGTCTTAAGTTTGGCATTTTCTGAAGAGAGGCCATATATAATTATTATATTAGCCTTTGTTAATTTCTCGCATCCCTCTACTTGCATCTTATTTGCATCTCTGCTCGCATTTACTATCATGGTAGTAATTACTTGATTTTATATAAGTGTTTCATTGCAACACAAATAAAACTATTGTGTTTTCAAAAAGATATTTGGGCACCCTAAATGAACTTCCTTGACCCTTCTGTTCCAGCCATATAATGTCGTCGTGGCTGTTTTGTGGGTGGCTGAATTGTAGGTGTCCGTTTTTGGCGTAGGTGTATTGTTATTCGTTTAGCTGCTAGCGAAGCTATTTATCGTCGAAGGTTGAGGTGCCAATAATATTTTATATACGAATGTTGTATATACAATTCTTGTATGTCAGAAGTAATTACTGTTAGAGTCAACAAGACATTGAAAGAAAAAGTACGAAAACATAGAATAAACGTTAGCAGAATCGTCAGAGAAGCTCTCGAAGACGAAGTCAAGAAGCGAGAAAACGCTGAACTATCTCAAGCCGTAACTCAAATGAAAGCTGTCTTGCAAACGATTCCAGACGACGAAATCGTAAAAGCCATAAGGGAATCAAGAGACCAACGATGAACCATTACCTGATTGATGCAAGCGCATTCATGCTTTTAATCAAAAAAGCCGACCCCCAAAGCACAATCAAATTCCTGCAAGACTCCAGCATTCTCGATTTAACCTACTACGAGGTCGGGAACGCGGTTTGGAAAGAAAGCGTTCTAATAAAGCTGCTAACACCAGAAGCCGCAAAAACCCTACAAAGAACAGCTGAAACCGTTCTGGCAAAAATCGACCGAATAAGCAGCGATTCAGATAGCTTTGGAAAAACCATGGAAATAGCCAAAGTTGAGAAACTCACTTTTTACGATTCAAGCTATATTCATTTCGCAAAAGAAAAAGGGCTCCAACTCATAACAGAAGACAAAGAACTCAAAACAAAAGCTCAAAAATACATCAAAGTCCAAACCATAACAACAGCCATTTTAGAAAAATCGTTCGGCGCAGACAAAGAACACATTAAACCCTTCACGGAAACAGACCGCGGTGAAGACCGTAATTGACTCTTACGCTTGGATTGAACATTTTCTAGGTAGCGAAAAAGGCGCTAAGACCGACGAGATATTGCTGAACGCCGATGACATTTATACTCCAGATACAGTGTTAGCCGAAATCGCAAGGAAGTACGCCCGAGAGGGCGTCGAAGATAACATAATCCAGTCGCGTTTACAACAAGTAGAAGATGCCTCAAATATCGTAGGCTTAGACGCCGAAATAGCTTTATTGTCTGCAAAATGCTACTTGGAAATGCAAGCTAACACAAAAAAACTAAAGCTAAAGCTGCCGAGCTTATTCGACGCCATAATATTAGCTATTGGCAGATCATTAAACGCAAAAATTTTAACAGGCGACCAACATTTTAAGAGCCTCCCCGAAACGCTCTGGCTGGAATAACCCAAAGCCCGCTTACGGTTGAAGGCACTCAACCAAAAAAGTAACTGAGATTTAGCACCATTTTGTTTTCAAGTTCTCTACTTCTTTAAAGTGATTATCATCTGAAAAAAGTGAGCATTCATAAATTTGAGCCGTAGCTGGCAAAAGTACTACTTAACTTTTCCCCAAAAACTCAATGCCACACGGCACGGAAAGCTCATCGGCTTATCTATTTGGCTCATCTAGATGCGCCTATTTGGATCATCTAGAAAACCGAGGGGGTAGGTCGTGAGAGAGAAAGAGCGCCCTATAGGGGTACCTAGTATTTACATTAGAATTCCAACGTAAATATGGGTTCCAAAGACAGGGGGAGGGTACCCCATCTTTACATCAAAAAACCAAGGTAACGATGGACCCACAAAGACGGGCGAGGGTCTAGTATTTGTTGCCAAAAACAACCACAAAAATGGTTAACCCAAACCAACAATAAACATGAAACAACCCCTGCTCCATCACGGCGATGGTCAAAAACGAAAAATTCGTCAAACCAACGGATTGCTGGAATGGATTTTGGCTAGGAAAGGTTTTTAGTGTGGTTATTATATGAGATGTTGAAAAGTGTATAGTGTAAAGTGAGGTTAAATTATGTCAGTCTTTGCAGCACCAGGAGCATATGACCGTGCAATAACCGTTTTCTCGCCTGACGGACGACTCTTCCAAGTCGAATACGCAATGGAACTAGTAAACCGCGGAGCCACCATCATAGGGATCCAATGCCAAGAAGGCTTAGTTCTCGGCTCAGAAGAAAACATCGAAGTCCTTGAAGAAGCAGGTTACTCATGGAAAATCTTCAGGGTAGATGATCATATCGGCGCGGCGATAGTCGGCTTAAGTTCAGACGCCCGAATACTCATAGATCAAGCGCGGATTTACGCTCAAAGTAACAAGCTAACCTACGATGAACCCATAGATGTAGAAGTCGTGACGAAACGCATATGCGACATCCAACAGATGTACACGCAGCACGCGGGTGTCCGACCCTTCGGAGTCTCCATAATCTTCGGCGGAGTCGACAAAACAGGCACACGCGTCTTCGGCACACACCCAAGCGGAACCTACAGAGGATACAAAGCCACAGCACTCGGCGCAGGAAGAGAAACAGTCCTGCCGATTCTCAAAGAAGAATACAAAGACGACCTGACACTTGAGCAAGGCACCAAACTCATAGTAAAATGCTTAGTCAAAGCCTTAGACGCACGCCAACTGCCGCCCAGAATAAAAATCGCGGTCATACCACTATCGACTAAAAAGATGGAAATGCTAGCAGACGACAAAGTAGAAGGCTACATCAAAGAGCAGGTTTCAAGCAAGTGACAGTCTGATGAGTGAAAAGTTCACCGTTGCACGCCTAACAAAAGAAAACGAACATTTTGAAATCCTAGTCAAACCCCAAAAAGCACTCGACTACCGCAACGGGAAAATCTCAGGGATAACCGAAGTTTTAGCCGCTGAAATGATTTTTTCTGACGCAAACAAAGGAACCAAAGTTTCCGAGGAATCAATGCACAAAGCATTCGGAACCACCGACCCACTGAAAATCGCCGACGTCATATTGAAGAAGGGAACTCTTCAGCTTACCACTGAGCAGAGACGCAAAATGGTTGAAGACAAAAGACGGCAAATAATCGATTTCATCGCGCGACAAGCAGTTGACCCCAAAACAAACCTGCCTCATCCTCCAATGCGCATCGAAAACGCGATGGAGCAAATCCGTTACCCGATTGACCCATACAAGCCAGTTGAGGAACAAGCAAGGGACATAGTTAAACTGCTGCGTCCGATTTTGCCCCTAAAAATCGAGCAAGTCATAGTCGCAGTGAAGGTACCCGCACAATACTCCGCACGAGCTTACGGGTCAGTAAAAACTTTAGGTACCATAAAACGGGAAGAATGGCGTGGAGACGGCTCATGGTACGGCGAACTGGAGTTGCCCGCTGGATCCTACGCCTCGTTGCTCAACAAACTAGGCGACGTAACCAAAGGAAGTGGAGAAGCAAAAATAATCTCGTAAATAAAAATATATGGATGGTGAAGAATTTATGCCAATATTCTTTGAAAAAAAACAGCTTGTGACGCCGGGAGAAATGCTTGCTGAAGGCGAATACTTACCTGGCGAAAACACATACATGGAGCAAAACAAGATCTACGCCTCAAGAATCGGACTTGTAGATACCGATAACAAAAAAGTAAACGTGGTCGCACTAAGGGCGTTTTATGTGCCCAAAATGGGAGACATCGTGATAGGGGCAGTCCTCGAAGTTGGATTTAACGGTTGGACAATCGATATTAAAGCACCCTACACAGCACTCCTACGTGCCTCAGACGTTTTAAGCAGGCCCTTTAAGCCTCAAAACGACGAATTATCTGCAGTCCTAAACGCAGGCGACCTCATTGTTGCAAAAATCGCCTCATACGACCGAGCCCACGACCCACAACTCACAGTTGGAGAGCCAGGGCTGGGAAAGATAACTCGAGGGCAAATTCTCCATGTGACCCCAACCAAGATTCCCCGAGTAATAGGCAGAAAAGGCTCAATGATTTCCATGATAAAACAGGAAACAGGCTGCCAAATCATTCTGGGACTAAACGGAGTCATCTTGGTCACTGGCAAAACCCCCGAGGATGAAGAACTCGCGATAGAGGTCATCAGAAAAATCGAGCAAGAATCCCATACAAGTGGCCTCACAGATCGCATAACACAGTTGCTTAAAGAACGTAAAGGTAAAGTTGAAGAAAAAGTGGAGGAAAAGAAGAATGAATGAAAAACCCGAAAAACTGATTGATAAAAAAGGCATCAGATCGGATGGTAGAAAAGCCGATGAGCTTCGACCTTTAAAGCTTCAAGTCGGAGTATTATCAAACGCTGACGGATCAGCCTATATTGAACACGGCAAAAACAAGATTTTAGCCGCCGCATATGGCCCAAGAGAGATGCATCCCAAACACTTGGCCCAGCCAGACCGCATGGTTCTGCGGTGCCGCTATCACATGGCTCCCTTTTCAGTGCAGGAACGTAAATCACCCGCGCCTTCAAGAAGAGAAGTTGAACTCTCAAAAGTCATAAAAGAATCGTTAGAGCCAGCCTTGTTCCTGGAGCTTTATCCGCGGACAGGCGTCAACGTGTTCGTAGAGGTCTTGCAGGCTGACGGAGGAACCCGATGTGCAAGCATCACCGCCGCGGCATTAGCTATCGCCGACGCAGGCGTTCCAATGCGCGACTTAGTAGTCGCTTGCGCAGCTGGAAAAATAGACGACACAGTTGTCTTAGACCTTTATGACGCTGAAGACAAACTTGGCGCCGCAGATGTTCCAGTAGCTTACATGCCAAGCCAAAACGCGATTACCCTGCTTCAGATGGACGGCATCCTCACAAGTGAAGAATTTGAAAAAGCCATAAGCATGGCGATTGACGGATGCAAAAAAATCTATGAGCTGCAGAAGGAAGCGTTAAAAACGAAATACATGGTTGTTAAGGAGGCAGGTGAAGAGTAATGTCATCTCTTATAACTAAAGTCAGACTGAAGCAAATTGAAGGTCTTCTCGAAAAAGGAAAACGCCTAGACGACAGAGGCTTACACGACACAAGAGAAATCAAAATCGAGCAAGGCTTAATCGAACGCGCTGAAGGGTCAGCAAGATGCCTACTGGGCAGATCCGAGGTTCTTGCAGGCGTAAAAGTTGCAGAAGGCGAGCCGTTCCCCGATACACCTAACGAAGGCGTAATGACTGTTAACGCTGAACTTGTTCCGTTGGCTTCACCGACCTTTGAGCCGGGACCACCAGACGAAAACTCCATTGAGCTTGCAAGAGTTGTTGACCGAGGCATACGCGAATCACACGCAATCGACACTGAAAAACTCTGCATTGAGCCAGGCAAGAAAGTCTTCGTTATATTCGTTGACGTATACGTGCTTAACCACGACGGGAACCTGATTGACTGCGCTGCTTTAGCTGCTCTAGCCGCGTTAATGAACACAAAGATGCCGAACTACGAGATCAAAGACGGCGAATTGAAGATTAAGCAAGGCTACACTCCGCTGCCTATGAAAAGCCACCCCATAACCGTCACCATCGGCAAGATAAACAACGTGTTGATCGTTGACCCATGGCTTGAAGAAGAAAAAGTTATGGATTCCCGAATAACATTGGCAATCAACGACGAAGGCAAAATATGCGCTTGCCAGAAGGGCGGCTCAGGCTACTTCACACCGCAACAGATTTTAGAAGCATCAAAGATTGCTCAGGAGAAAGCAGTCGAATTACGCAAGAAGCTTGATTGGTGAAAAAAGTGCCCAAAACGAAGAAAGTCGGTCCAACAAGAGGTTTAGGAGTACGTTACGGTGCCACAGTTAGGAAACGCTATGCAAAAGTTATCGTTGAACTTAGGAAACCGCACAAATGCCCAAACTGCGGCTTCGTGCGGGTACACCGTGAAAGCGTCGGCGTTTGGAAATGCGGCAAATGCAACTATACTTTCGCAGGCGGAGCTTACACGCCATTAACAAAGCTTGGTGTCGTGGCGAGACGTGCAGCTAAAGGTTTGCCAGTAGAGCAAGTAACTAAAGAAGCGGCGAAAGCTGAAGCTGCTCCCGAAGAGCCGGCAACAGAAGAAAAAACCGACTAAAACTTTTCTTTAATTTTAGTTTTTTTTTGGAAAACTAGTTTTTTTACTTCAAACTGTAGCAGATGCAACGATACAAAAGTTGTGACGTTTTTCTTTTTACTAAAAACGGTTCCCAGTAGATCCTCTAACGGAGCTTCTGACTCGAAAACGCCCTTAAATTAAGCTTAACCTGCGCTTTAGAAAAAACTGTGAGCGAAATGGCTACGACTAATAATTGGTAATTAGTCAACCAAAAGAAATCGAGTAGGGCGACCTTAGATGCCGAGGCTGTTGATTAATCTGCCCGAATTGGCGTCAATGACCAGCACGATTTTGTTCCCTTTGTGGTCGAACTTTGAGAACCATATAGGCGCGTGAAGCAGCTCTACATCGCCGACGTCCGAGTCAGTATGTATGGATTGGATCATGTGGTATTTCGCGTGTGCTTTTTGGGATTGAAGCTGATCAACCAGCGTCTTTGCCTGCGATTTGGCTACGTCTTCGCTGATGTCGCCGTTTAAGATTTTAACGTCTTTGGGCAACTTGGAAATATCAAACAGTTCTCTGCTTTCGAGGTTGAATTGGTAGTCGCGCGGCTGATAATCCGTGAGAGCCTTTAGCGCAATCACAGGGAAGTTGTAGTTCATGTCCATCTGCTCGGACTTTCTCGCTCCGCCGCCGTAACCCATTCCCATACCCATGCCCCAAGCCATAATTCTTATCCGCTTGAGACCAAGAATACCGGCAAACGGGTTGCCTATTGATTCGCCTGGAAAAACGCGTCTTCCTCCGAATCCGCCTCGTCTTCCTCCGCCTCCTCCGAAACCTCCGCCCATGCCGCCGAATATTACGCCCATCAACGCGGCGGTTGTAGCTGTCTGTGCAATTTGGGCGGTTTCATCGGTAGCGACGATGCTTGTTCGGGCTGAGACGCTTACAATCCAGTAAGGCACAAACGTGAGGCTCATTTCTTCTTGTTTGGAGTTTTCGTGAAGGTGCCTGTGCAAGAGACCCTTATCCATCATAGGCGTGATTATTGAATTCACTTGGTCAACAGTGGCAACCTTCAACCCGAGCATCGTCTGCTTCTGAATGTTAGTCCACCCTTCGCTTCCCAAAGTGACTCCGGTGCCGCAGTACTCGCAGGTAATTACCATCTCTCCAAACTTTGGCGCAATAGGCGCTCCGCAACTGGGACACTTCAAGGATTGTACCCCTGAAGGCGCAAGAACAGGTCCAGCAGGCGCGGCAGGCTTAGCCGTATTTAATCCAGTGCTTGTTCCACATTTAACGCAGAAAACGGCATCATCTGGAAGTTGAGCACCACAGTTATGACAGTACAATCTTTTCCACCGACTTTCTAAATAAATCTCCTTTCTCTTAAATTTACCTCAAATAACTTCCTTTAGGCAAACTGTAATTCTGTCTTTTCTGCGAAAAAACGATTTCGTTTGCTGAAAACATTTTGGGGAAAAAAACTAAATACTTGGCTATAATACTCATGTTCCATGGCTATCAAGAAGAAGGGAGTAAATAAAAAGGTAGTTTTCGCTGTCATATTATTGGCTGTAATCGTGATTGGAGCTGTTGCAGCTGTATTCTACTCAAATCAGCATACTAGTACCTTGGCAAAGGTAGGAGTTCATGTTGGTGACTCGTTCACCTACAGTATAACTGGCAGCTGCTCAGGCGCAGTATCAAATGTAGATTATCCAGGCTTCTACCAACTTAATGACACCCAATCCTACACTGTTACTGTAACAGATATTCAGGGTGATTCAGTCACGCTTAAAATAGATTGGGTATTCGTAAACGGAACAGACATCCCGAAGCAACAAACAATCGACTTAGGCAACGGGTCGATGACTGATGCAAACGGGTTTTCTTTTCTTTACCCTTCTAACCTTAAAGTAAATGACCTGATTTACCCTAAAATGAGCAGTAAGGTTCCCGTTAATGAAACTCTCACCCAAACATATGCTAGCGGCGCTAGAGAAAGCGCCTATTTCCACGTAAGCACTACCCAGGTTTACACACAAGATCCGACACAAACCACAAAGCGTTACTTGTATGATCAAATTTACTTTGACAGGCAAACAGGAATGCTCACTGACTTTAGCGAGATACAAGAATACACCAATCCGGAAGTAGAATTAGAAGTTATTTACAATCTTAGAAGCTCAACAGTTTGGAACGTTTAAACAGCTCTTCAAACTTATTTTCTCTGCTTATCTTTAGCAGCTAGTTCTCCGCCTACTTTAACCACGTTCTTCTCTTCCCTGCCCGCGCAGAAAAGCTCTTGTTGACTCGTCAGATGGGAAAATGGATGTTGTTGCGCTGTCTCCGTTCCCATGTTCGCTATGGTTCCGCGTACCTGAGAGAGAAAACAACGCCGTATTTAGCTGCCGGGCACCATTCGTTCCAATTGTTTGTGTTTGCTTGTACAGCTTACCTCCCCCGGGTTCAATAGATGATTCCAAGTAACCCTATAGATGAGCCAAATAGGCGAGGCTGCGGGCGAGGTGCATCTTTAGCGGCGGGTCTTTGGTTGATTCAGATTTAATTAGGCAAAAGATTTGGATCTGCAGCAAGCAAAAGGGACGAGCAGGCGAAAAAATGAAATAGCTAAGCGCTCAACAAGATACAGCGAGAGGCGAGTGTATTGTCTTATATGTCTTATAGCGCGAAAATACAGGAAGCAGCCAAGATCAACGGCTCACGAATCGTTTTAGCGTTAGATTTCCCATTTGAAGCTCCAGAGAACCGAAGCAAAATCTTGGCTAAAGCGCAAAGCATACTCAAAGCAGTTCACCCTTACATCTGTGCAGTCAAGATAAATCACCATCTTGTCCTCCCGCTGGGCACCTTCGACGGGGTACAAGAGCTCGTGGAGAAAATCCGGGGGCAAGGGTTGCTGGCGATTATGGATGCGAAAGTCAACGATATAGGAGCTACCAACCAGACCATAGCGCAGTATTACTTTGCAGCTGGCTTTGACGCTTTAATAGCGAACCCCTTCATCGGTTGGGAAGAAGGCTTAAAACCGCTTTTTGAGGTCTCCCAGCGGCTAAACCGAGGCATGATACTTCTCTGCTACATGAGCCACAAAGGCTCGTCCGAAGGCTACGGACAAACCATAATCGACCCGGAAACAGGCGAGAAAACCCTGCAGTACCTTTCTTTTGCTAAGAAAAGCGCTGAAGTATGGTGCTGACGGGATAGTGGTCGGCGCAACTTACCCTCAAAAAATAGCTGAGGTGAAGGGGGTTGTCGGCGAAAAAGTCGCCATTTACTCCCCAGGTGTGGGCGCTCAGGGGGGTTCGGCGGAAACCGCGATTAAGTCAGGTGCTAATTACATCATTATCGGAAGAGAAATTACTCTTGCAGCTGACCCAGCCAAAGCAGCAGGCGAGCTTGTGGATTCAATAAAAGGGGTATAAGCTGCTTATCTTCCGCGTTTGTTCTCCCAAAGCTCCTTCTTAAGCAGGTCCCGCACCGCTGACCTTATGACGCTGCTTCTGCTCGGGTACATGTTCGCTCGGACTAGTTCATCTAAGCCTTCCAGATATGCTTCTGGCAACAACACAGTTACAAGTTTCACTTTTGTTTTTCCTCCCTCGATATATTATGCTTATAACATGCTCCGCATATAAGAGCTTAACCAGCAACCCCTAACTGCTCCGCAACCCTTTGATGCAAAATGTATCCGCGTTTATTGCTTTTCGACCTCGCTTCCGATTGTTTCTTTATGATTTGATTCCTTCCCAAAATAAGGCGACTCCTATGCGGCGTTAAAGTTTCCTAAGCTGGTTTAACGTTCCAAGATAGGTCCCGTCTAGGAGGTAAAGCTCAGAGTTATCTACGTCCACGGCTTCCGAACGCAACACGGGTCCAATCAAGGATTCGCTGCCGATTTCTTTTCGGGGTCTGGTTTCGTTTACGGGTCTGCCGCCCAAAAAATCGTTGAAGCTGGGCATTATGAAAATTTCTTTTGCCTTCAGCTTGACCCCGTAGTGTTTTTGCAGGGTTTCGGCGACTGTGCCCTCGATTTTTACTTTGTGTTTTCGCAGAAGAATTCTCGCTAAGGCTTCTGTGTCGCAGGTTGCCCTCATCCAGGCTTGCCTTGTAATTTTGAAGCCTGCTGGGTCACGGAAGACTACGACGGGGTGCAGGTGCCCCATCACCAGCGTTTTACATCCGAGCAGGGCGGGAGACGGCCACTTGTGCCCGTGAAAGACCCCTACGTCGCCGATTGCGATGCCTGTGGCGGGTAGCAGCTTGATGTTTTCAGGTAGAAGGGGCTCGATGTTTGCGTCGTGGTTTCCGCGTACAATTGCTATGTCGCCGATGAAGCTTTGGAGTTTGGTGAAGAAGTCGGGGACGTCATGCCACTCGCCCAGTTCACTTTTAACAACCGTGTATTTCACGTCGCCGACAATAACGAGATGTTGCGGCTTGTATTTGCCGAGGATCGCCGTGAGCTTGTTGAGAATCTTAGGTGTTTGGCTTGGTACATGGATGCCTTTTGCCTGAAGCTCCATCTCCCAACCGATATGGGGGTCAGCGATAAGCAGGGTTTTGTTGTTTCCCGTTTTCACCATTGCTGCGGGGCTGGGCCAAAGCAAACTTAACATGACGGTTTAACCAAGCTTAAGATTTTTTCGTGAATTTGCAGGTTCCCTGAAGCGACAAAACTCAACGTTCGCTTAGGGTCCAATTCGACATTTACCTCTTTGTTATCGGGCGACGTGATTGTTCCGCCTGCTTCCTTTATTACAAGAAAGCCCGCCGCGACATCGGTCGTTCGCAGTTTCCCGCGCAGGTCAACAAACGCGTCTGTTGAGCCATCAGCCACGTAGCAGAGTTCAAGGGCGTTGGCGCCGAAATGGCGGATATGCTTGGTTTTCCCAATAAGCGCGGTTACTTTTGGGGCAACCTCTTTGACTTTGTAAGTGTTCAAATCTAAACCGATTAACGCCTCATCCAGCGTGGTGGTTTTTGAGGGCGCGATTTTCTTTCCGTCGCGAAATGCGCCTTTGCCCCTGAAAGCTGTGTAGGTCACGTCATGGAATAGGTCGGCAACCATCCCCGCGTAAACATCCGCAAGCCACGGCTTATCCGAAACCGCAACGGAGCAAGCGTAGAAGGGTAAGCCATGCATGAAATTGGTGCTTCCGTCAACCGGGTCAACCGTCACAAAACACTCCTCAGCCGACGAGCCGAACTTTTTTACCCCTGACTCCTCGCTGATTAACGTAAAGGAAACGTCGTGTTGGTTTAGGGTGTCGATGATTGCTTTTTCTGCAGCTAAATCCATTGGCTTCATCGCGTCGCCGCCCGCGCCTACGCCCAGGTTAGGCTGCGTTTCTTTGGTGGTTTTGATGCATGGCGCTATGTTTTTCAGCACGTTTGTTTTGCATTCGAGAAGGATTTGTTGCCAGTCGTTCTGTTTTTGCGTTTTCATTGCGGGTCTTCCTGCTTGTTGTTATAGATTGGACGAGTTGATAAATGCTATACCCAGCTTTCGGCGGCTGAAAGGCGGTTAAACTGCAGTCGGAATCCGAAACGCTTATATTTTCTGGTTTATGACTCATTCAGCAAGGTTCGAAGCTTCAATGTCTAATCTCGCAAGCAAAAAAGAAAACGTTGCATCATGGTTCCAGAGCTTCGACTACTTTTATTATCGTTATTTTCCTTAAGCCCAGAACTCAGAAAATTTTTTAGTGAAGTTCTGGGCAAGGCATGGGTGTAGCAAATGGAAAAGCCTGTCTCACACAAAACGATTGTTGTTAAATTCGGCGGTTCTAGCCTAGCTGACCACGAAAGGCTCCTGAGAGCGGTGGTTGCCGTGGTTAACGAAGCTAAAAAAGGCACAAGAATCGCCGTTGTAGTGTCGGCTATGGGTAAAACAACCGACGTTCTTATGACGACGGCGAAAAACGCTTCCAACGGGAAACTCGACAAGAAAGACCTTGACGACATTCTGTCGATGGGCGAGCGGACCAGCATCAGGCTATTCTCTACTGCTCTTCGGACCAACGGGGCAGAGTCCTGCTACTTTGACCCAATCGACAGCAACTGGCCAATAATAACCGACTCAGCCTTCCAAAACGCCAACCCAATCCTGAAAGACTGCGAAAAAAACATCCGTGAATGCGTGCTGCCAGTCATGGAGAAAGGCGTCATTCCCGTGGTCGCGGGTTTCTTGGGCAAAACCAAAGACGGCAAAATCACGACTCTGGGAAGAGGCGGAAGCGACACAACCGCGTTTGTCTTGGCTGAAGCGTTGGGAGCGGACGAAATCGTTTTGGTAACTGACGCTGACGGCATAATGACTGGAGACCCAAAAATCCTCTCCAACGTCGAGCGCCTCAAAGAAATCGACGTCAACACGTTGGTGGGGCTTGCTGATTCAGGCGCCAAATTCATTCACAGCAAAGCGTTAAAGTATAAACCTAAAAACATCAACGTCCGCGTCATCAACCATGCCCGCGGCAACCTGTCGGAGGAAGGCACCTTAATCACAGGCGGCTTGGCAACGGAGCTTGACGCTGAAATCGCGCATCCTTTCCCAGTCGCCGAAATCACCGTGATAGGAAACGGCATCTCAGCCAACCCGCAAATCGTTCAGGAAATGGTGGAGAAAACCAAGCGGCACTCGCTGCTTTTAGGCATGTCAATGAACACCAACTCGGTTATTCTTTACGTTTCAGAAGAGAAGAATTTGGAAGGGCTCTTCAACGACGTTCACAACATAACAAAGAGCAACAAGGAAACCATCGCGATGGCAATCAAAAAAGACCTTGTTTTCATCAAGACCAGCGGTGTCGGCTTAGAAGAAACCCACGGCATCATCGGAAAAATCAGCGAAGACCTGCGGCTCAGCGGCATAAACATTTCAGGCATATTGACCATAACATCAAGCATTCTGCTCTTTGTAGATTGGAATGAAAGGGAAAAAGCCCTCAAACTGATTAAAAACTCTTTAAGGAGCGCTAAGTAAGGTGAAAATATGAATCAAGGAAAAACCCGTAGACTAAAAAGAATAATGCAGCAAGACAACCGAACCGTAATTGTTCCCATGGACCACGGTGTCACAATCGGCCCCATCCAAGGTTTAACCAACATGCAGAAAACCATAGACCAGCTCGTCAAAGGCGGATGCGACGCTGTCCTTGTCCACAAAGGCATTGCTAAGCACACCGACGCTGGAAACGTAGGGTTAATCGTGATGTTGTCTGGCATGTCAAACTTGAGCCCGAACGTGAATGGCAAAGTCCAAGTCTGCAGCGTACAGGAAGCTATACGTTTAGGGGCAGACGCAGTTTCAGTGCACGTCAACATCGGCGCACAAGATGAAGACCGAATGCTTCAGAATCTTGGCAACGTCGCCGATGAATGTGACGTTTACGGCATGCCACTGCTTGCAATGATGTACCCTCGGGGACCCAAAATCCAGAATGAACATGCAGCCGACGTGGTTGCTCATGCGGCGCGCATCGGCGCTGAACTCGGAGCAGACATCATCAAAGCGAACTTTACAGGAAGCACAGAAACGTTTAGAACCGTGGTGGAAAGCTGCCCGGTTCCAGTGGTGATTGCGGGGGGACCAAAATGCAAGACTTCCGAAGAGGTTCTCCAAACCACATACGACGCCCTTTCAGCTGGAGCATCTGGGTTATCCATCGGACGAAATGTTTTCCAACATGAAAACCCAACTTTAATTGTTAAGGCGCTGTCAGCAATCGTTCATAAAGGGGTCAGCGTGCAGGAAGCCCTCAAAATCCTCGGTGAAAAACCTTGAAGGAACTATGGGTAGAAATTGAAGCGGCGGCTTCACCGCAAGAAAAAGAAAACTTGCTCAGCACCGCGCATGAAAACGCAGATGTAGTTCTCGAAGGCACCCAAGCGAGTGACCGCAACGGCAAACTCGACATAGTCTTTCTTCCCGAGCTGAACGAGAAAAAGATTTCTCAAGCCAAAACTGAAGGCAGAAAAACCGCTGTCAAAATCAGCATTAAAGGGAAAGAAGACGAGAACCGTGCTGCTAAAGCGGCTGAGCTAGGGGTCGATTACATAATCATTAACACGTTTGACTGGCGGGTTATTCCGCTGGAAAACTTGATTGCAAAGGCGCACGGCGGCAAAAGCAAACTTATCGCCGAAGTCGCCACAGCACAGGACGCCAAAGTAGTTCTTGAAGCCTTGGAACTGGGAACAGACGGCGTTCTGCTCAAAACCGCAAACCCAAATGAACTTGCCAAAACGGTAAAGCTCGTTAAAGGCGAAATGCCTAAGGTGGCGTTGACAACAGCGAGGGTTCTATCCATCCAACCCATCGGCACAGGTGCCAGAGTATGCGTGGACACGGTTGACTTGATGGTTCCTGGCGAAGGGATGCTTGTCGGCTGCCAATCCGCAGGGTTCTTTCTGGTGGAAGCAGAAGTGAACGAGAACCCCTACGTGCAATCCAGACCCTTCCGAGTGAACGCTGGACCAGCATCACACTACACCTTGACGTCGCTTCAGAACACTCGCTACCTCTCCGAACTGAAGGCTGGCGACGAAGTCTTAATCATTAACAGGGAAGGAAAAGTAAGAATAACCAACGTGGGCAGGTCAAAAATCGAGTTCCGACCCCTGATTCTAATTGAAGCGCAAGCGGACGATACAAGAATCAAGACGATTCTGCAAAACGCGGAAACCATCCGCCTCGTCACGCCGAAAGCCTCCAAACCCGTTACGGAACTGAAAGTAAACGACGAGGTTTTGGTGCATTTAGCCGCGAAAGGGGGCAGACACTTCGGCGTTTCCGTGCCTGAAGAAACGGTGATTGAAAGGTGACCCTGAGAATCTGCGTTTCGATTCTCCCAAAAAACGGCGCTGAAGCGCTAAATCTCATCAGCATGGCTGAGAAAGCCGAAGCAGACTTAATCGAAGTTAGGCTGGACCGCCTTGAAACGTCCACTAACCTCAGGGAACTTGTCCAGAGCACAAAAATCCCTTTAATCGCAACACGCAAGCTGACAAGCGAAAACGGTTTTTTCTCAGGGACAGAAGCTGAGCGGCAACAAAGCCTTCTGAGCGCCGCCGAAAACGGCTTCGAATACGTTGACGTTGACCTGTCAAGCCCAAACTGCCAAGAAACAATCGATAAACTCAAACGTTTAGGCGCTAAACCCATCGTTTCCCACCACAAATTCGACGGCTCATTAAGCTGTTCCGCGATGGAAAAGGTTCTGGAGCGGGAAATTGCCAGCGGCGCTAGCGTCTGCAAAATCGTGTTGACAGCCAAAAAAATCGAGGATAACTTGGTGGTGCTCAATTTTGTGGCTTCCCATTCAGGTAAAGTTAAGCTTGTCTGTTTCTGCATGGGCGAAGCAGGCAAGGTTTCAAGGCTTCTTTCACCGATGTTCGGCGCCTTCTTCACGTTTGCTTCGCTTGATGAGGGCAGCGAAACGGCGAAGGGTCAAATGTCAATTGGCGAGATGAGGGTTGCATACAACCTGTTAGGGGCACCGTGAGATGGCTGTTTCGGGAAAAACCAAGGTTTTCGGAGTAATCGGCGACCCAATTGAGCACAGCTTAAGCCCAGTTATGCAGAACGCGGCGTTTGCAGTCTCCGAACTTGACTGCGTCTTCTTAGCGTTTAACGTAAAATCCGCAGAGCTTGAGAAAGCCATGGATGGCATGCGGGCGTTGGGCATTCAAGGGTTTAACGTTACCATGCCCCACAAAACCGCTATCCTTAGCTTTCTGGATGAAGTTGACCCGACTGCGAAATCCCTAAACGCAGTTAACACGGTGAAGAACGAGAACGGCAAACTCTTCGGCTTCAACACTGACGGCGCAGGCGCATTGGCGGCTTTAAGAGAAAACGGCGTTGACCCTAAAGGCAAAAGAGTGATGTTGCTCGGGGCTGGCGGCGCTGCAAGAGCTATCGCATTCGCACTCGCGGAGCAGGCGGATGAGCTTTCAATTTTGAATCGAACCCTTCAGCCAGCCGTCGAGTTGACAAACCTCGTTCATCAAAAGTTCAACAGTAAGGTCTTTGCATACGCTCTTTCCCCGCTGACGATTAGAGCAAATGTAGCCGATGCTGACCTGCTGATTAACGCTACTTCAGTCGGGATGAAACCAAACGCCAGCAAAACCTTGGTAGCCCCCAAATGGCTCAAGCCTGACTTGGCAGTAATGGACATAGTGTACGACCCACTTGAGACCAAACTGGCGAAAAACGCGAAAGCTGCAGGCGCCAAAATGGTCAGCGGTGTTGAAATGCTGATTTATCAGGGGGCGGCGTCGTTTGAAATCTGGACTGGACGGAAGGCGCCAGTTGAAGTTATGAGGAAGGCAGCGCTTAATCACTTGCGGAAGGTGCAGAAGAGTTGACGGGGCAAGCTACGGCTATAGCGCATGGCGCAGCAACGATTGTTAACGCCATGGCTCTTGGCAAAGGCGCCGCTTTCGGAGTTGACCTATACACGAAGGCGCAAGTAAAATTGACTGATGAGCCAGGGGTTATCAAGGCAGAGATAGCTTCTGACCCCGAAGAAAGCACCCTTTTGATGGCGAAAACTGTCGCGCGGGTTCTTCAACATTTCAAGGCAGAAAAGAGGTTCGGCGCCAAAGTTAAAACTTGGTCAAACATCCCCATCGCCAAAGGGCTCAAAAGTAGCAGTGCAGCGGCGAATGCGGTGGCGTTGGCGACTGCGGCGGCGCTGGGGGAAATGTTGGATGATTTTAAGATCGTCAACTTAGGTGTAGACGCTGCTTTCGACGCGAAGGTGACAGTTACAGGAGCTTTTGACGATGCATGCGCTTCATATTTCGGCGGCGTAGTTGTTACTGACAACTTGGAACGGAAAATCATCATGCAATCGCCGCTACCTGAAGACTTAGTGGTGCTCTTCCATGTCCCTCCGCAAAAAGCCTATTCAGGCGACTCGAACGTTGACAGGCTAAAAGTTGTGAAACCGCTGGTTCAAGTTGCTTATGACGAGGCTTTAGCAGGCAAGTTTTGGGAGGCTCTGACGCTTAACGGTTTAATTTACTCTTCAGCCTCGGGGTACGACCCTTCCATCGCGATTGATGCGTTGGCTGCTGGAGCGGTGGCAGCTGGACTCTGCGGTAAAGGACCAGCAGTCACGGCAGTTACAGCTAAAGACAAGGTTGATTCGGTGAGAGCTGCGTTTCAAAAATTCGGCGGCGAAATCTTGGAAGCCCACCTTAACGCGGAGAAAGCAAAGGTGATTTAGCAATGGTGGATGTAATCGTTAAAAAATCTGAAAAGTTAAGCGGCGAAGTATGCGCTCCCCCCTCAAAATCCTACACTCAGCGAATGCTCATTTCTGCGGCTCTTTCGAACGGCACTGGGAAAGTGTCAAACCCGCTTCTTTCCGAGGACACAGAAGCAACCCTGCGTGCGATAACGGCGTTAGGGGCAGAAACAACCTTCGAGGAAAACTGCTGGGTTATCAAAGGCGCCTCGCCGATTCAAAACGCGAAATCACCCATTGACTGCGGCGAATCTGGGGCTACATTGCGTTTCATGATACCCGTAGCTGCCTTGGCTAGTGACCCGTCAATCCTGTTCTTCCGGGGCTCTACTTGACCGCAGACCCATCGAACCCCTAACTAAAAGCTTAGACGACTTGGGTGCCAAGGTTCATCTAAAGAAATTCGGCGACAAAGACGCTGTGGTTGTTGAGGGCGGCGGAATCCTCGGGGGCGAAACCTCTATTCGCGGTGACATTAGTTCGCAGTTTATTTCGGGGCTGATGTTTGCGTGCCCGATGGCTAAGGTTGACACTGAAATTGTTCTCACTTCGCCTCTGGAGTCAACTGACTACGCTAAAATGACTTTGGATGTACTAACGAAGCATGGGGTCAGGGTGGACGTTTACGGGAACTTTGAACGCATCTTCATCCCAGCCAACCAAACCTTCAAGACAGTTGACTGCCGAGTCCCAGGCGACTTCTCTTCAGCCGCATTTCTCTTGGCAGCCGCAGCGGTTACCAACTCGAAAGTGCGGGTAAACGACCTTGACCACGAGAGCATTCAAGGTGACAAAGCCATATTGGGCATCCTCAAGCAGATGGGTGTAGCTGGCAAAGTATGTGACAACAGCGTTGAAATAGACGGCGCAGGCAACCCGCTTGAACCATTAAATCTTGATGCAAGAAACATTCCTGACCTTGTACCCGTATGCACGGCTCTCGCATGCTTCGCCAAAGACACCTCAAAAATAACTGGCGCTCAAAGGCTCAGGCTTAAAGAGTCGGACAGGCTGCAATCCCTTCACGCTGAATTCACCAAGATGGGCGCGGGAATAGAAGTGGATTCAAACAGCATAACCTTGAAAGGGAACTCTTCCTTGCATGGCGCCGAAATCGACCCGCATAACGACCACCGCATAGCGATGGCTTGCGCAGTTGCAGCTCTCAGGGCGGAGGGTCAAACCATTATTCAAAACGCCCAGTGCGTCAGAAAGTCTTATCCGCAGTTCTTCATTCATCTCAAACAGTTAGGAGCGGAAATAGTTGGCGGGAAATTCGACAGGTAAAGAATTCGCAGTTACCTCGTTCGGCGAAAGCCACGGCAAAGTCATAGGCGTCATTGTGGATGGTTGCCCAGCAGGCTTACCCCTATCTGAAGCAGACATCCAAGCCGACTTGGACAGACGCATCCCTGCAGACCCCAAGATTGTTTCGGCAAGAATCGAAAAAGACGTTCCCAAAATTCTTTCAGGCGTTTTCAACGGTGTTACCACTGGCGCTCCCATAGCCGTGATGGTTGAGAACAAAGAGGTTGACTCTGGGGATTACGAAGCGATAAAGAATCTGCCAAGACCAGGGCATGCAGATTACCCTGCAGGCGTTCGGTACGGCGGCTTTAACGATTATCGCGGCGGCGGACGCTTCAGCGGCAGAGTCACAGTGGCTCTGATAATGGCTGGAGCCATAGCCAAAAAACTGCTGAGCCGCTTCGACGTTGACGTTTTAGCTTACACAGTAGCCATAGGCAAAGTCAGAAGCGACAAAAAATTCAGCCCAGAAGTAATCCGAAGGAACCGCTACGCGGCGGCTACACGATGTCCCGACTTGTCACTTGCCGAAAAGATGGAGGAAGCCATCGTAAACGCCAAAAAAGAAGGCGACAGCGTCGGCGGCGTAGTTGAATGCGTTGCCCTCAACGTTCCAGTGGGGGTAGGCGAGCCAATGTTCGATTCGCTCGACGCTGACTTAGCAAAAGCCCTGTTCAACGTTCCCGCTGTCAAGGCGGTGGAGTTCGGGATGGGGTTCGGCATAGCTGAGCTGAAAGGTTCAGAAAGCAACGACGCCTACGTCATGCAAAACGGGAAAGTCGCTACTTCAACGGGCAACATGGGCGGAATCTTAGGCGGCTTATCCAACGGCATGCCCATCCTCATGCGGGTAGCAATTAAACCGACGCCTTCCATCGGCTTGCCGCAGAAAACCGTTAACCTGTCCACTAAGGAAGACGCGTCTGTAACCGTCAAGGGCAGACATGATCCATGTGTGGTTCCGAAAGCCGTGCCAGCAGTGGAAGCCGCAGTCGCAGTGACGTTAGCTGACCATATGATTCGCGCAGGTTTCATACCGAAAGTCTTGGAGAGGAAAAAAATTGTTGGATGAACTTGAACTGTACAGAAGAGAAGTTGACCAAGTTGACGAGTTAATTTTGAAAGCGCTAACTGAAAGAGTCAAGATATGCATGGCTATCGGCTTAGTAAAGAAAAAGCGAGGCATGCCAGTCAAAGACGTTTCCAGAGAAAAAGACGTTTTCAAAAAGGTAAAAATGAAATCTGCCAAATTAGGCTTAGATTCCCAGACAGTTGAGGCAGTTTACCGCGAAATAGTTAATATGTGCAGTGTTGTTCAAGAGTAAGAAATAATCTGAAAAGGAAAGTTCACCTTAATGCTCTACGAAATAAACGAGAAAGCCATAAGACTCGAAAGCGAAGGAAAGAAAATCATCCGCTTAAATCTAGGTGACCCTGACTTGGCGACGCCGCCGGAGATTGTGGAAGCTGCGTACGCTGCGATGAAGGCGGGGAAAACAAAGTATGCTTCAGCTTATGGCGAGGAAAAACTTAGGCAGAAACTCGCTAAAATTCATGGAGTTAAACCAGAAAACGTGGTCATTACGCCCGGTTCAAAATGGGGCGTCTTCGCCACCTTGTACCTGACGATGAAGGGCGGAGGCAACATCATCATACCCACGCCTTACTGGACAGCTTACGAGTTGATGGCTAAAAGCCTGGGCGCCCAAACAAGGCTGCTGCGAACCGAAATGGAAGACGGCTGGAAGGTTGATTTAGGCAAGCTTGAAGCCATGATTGACAAAGACACAAAGATGATAATTCTCAATAACCCGAATAACCCGACAAGCAAAGTTATAGATTCAAAAACTTTAGACGGCATCGTGGAAATCGCCAACAAGAAAGGCGTAACCATCCTCTCCGACGAAGTTTACGGTCCAATCAGCTTCGTAAAAACAAAAAGCATCCTAGAATACGACGGCAACCACACCCACATCCTTTCCAACGGGTTCTCAAAAATGTTCACGATGACGGGCTGGCGAATCGGCTACATCATAGCCAACAAGCCGCTCATCGACAACATAACGAAGCTTAATCAAATCACCATAAACAACGTCCCAGTCTTCATACAGGAAGCAGCATTGAAAGGGCTGGAAATGCAGAAGACCCTGACCAAAACCATCGAAAAAGAATATGAAGAACGCGCAAAGATGGCATGCAAAACATTGGCGCAAGCTGGATTGTCCTTCACCGAGCCTGAAGCACCCTTCTACGTGTTCCCTAAACGTAAAGGCTTAGACTCGGAGAAATTCACTTTAGACCTGCTTGACAAAGGCGTCGCGGTGGCTCCAGGAACGTCTTTCGGCGACTACAGAGAACACTTCCGCATCTCCTTAACCGCACCCAGAAACGAAATAAAGGTAGGGCTGGATAAGATAAGCGAGGCGCTCAAATGAAAACCGCCGTTCTCGGCGCGGGAAAAATGGGTGTTTGGTTCGCAAAGTTTTGCAAGGAAAAAGGCGACAGCGTAATCCTATCCGACAGAAAAGCGGAGAAGCTGGCGCGGCTCGGCAAGGAATTGGGCGTTGAAACCACCACTGACTTCGTAGAAGCGGTCAAGGCAGCTGACGAAATCATGATTTGCGTTTCTATCAGCAGCTTCGAAGAAGTCGTCAAAAAAATAGGTCCACACATTCATGATGGACAAGCGGTCACGGACATATGCTCAATCAAAGAGTATCCCGTTAAAGTTATGCATCAGTACATCAAGCACGGTTTGGTGTTGGGCACGCATCCCGTTTTTGGTCCAGGCAGCAAAGGCGTCAAACACAAAGCCTACGTGCTCACCCCGACGAACGCTGCGGAAGAAAAGTATGCTGACAGCTTCAAAAAGTGGCTGGAAAAGGAAGAAGCACACGTTTTCATCATGACGCCCCAAAAACATGACCAGTTAATGTCAGTGGTTCTTGGGCTGCCGCATTTCTTCGGGCTGGTTGCCTGCGAAACGCTTCTTGACCAGAAAGACTTCGCTGAAACCAAAAAGGTGGCGGGAACCACTTACCGCATGCTCTTCACGCTGGCGGAGGCGACGGCGCTGGAAACTCCCGACTTGTACGCGAATTTGCAGATGAAACTGCCTGAAATGGGCAAGATTG
This sequence comes from Candidatus Bathyarchaeota archaeon, assembly GCA_963722095.1. Taxonomy (GTDB): domain Archaea; phylum Thermoproteota; class Bathyarchaeia; order Bathyarchaeales; family Bathycorpusculaceae; genus Bathycorpusculum. Next base: position 1,130,029 of record CAVRJR010000001.1, read on the forward strand.
AGGAAGCATACATTGCCAAGGCGCAAGAGTGGCTTGACCTCATCAAGCGGAAAGACCCGCAGGCAATCGTGGACCGCATGGAGCAACTTAAGAAGAAGCTGCTCAAAGCTGACCCTGATTTTGCTCGAAGTTACGAAGTCATGTACCGAATGCTGGAAGCAACAGAAAAATAGAATTCCAGTTCGCTTGGTCGCCTGTTTCGAGTGAAAAAAAAATATTGAACGGTTATTGAGAAAACAACAGCAAAAAAGGCTAAATGCAAGTGAACCCTTAAGAAAAGTGAACGGGGACGAGAAGGCTAACTGGGGAGTGTTCAGTCGATGAAGACTCTAGTGATCAATTGTTCTTTGAAGTCGAAGAGCGAAGCTTTGGTTGCCGCAGTCAACAAGTTCAGTAATGTTCTACTTGCCGACTTCAGCTTAATCGATGAAACACACCTCATCGGCAGCGACATCGACGCTGTGATAATCAGCGGTTCAGGTGCAAGAATCGTGCATCCAGCCGAGAGGCGAATGTTCAATGGCGTCGCTAACTTGATAAGAAACTGCAACTTGCCGCTTCTGGGAATCTGCTATGGCCATCAACTTCTTTGCCACACTTTAGGTGCCGATGTGGGGGCATTGCCGGAGGAAGTCTTCCGTTTTGAGGATGTCCGTTTAATCGCTGACGACGAAGTGTTCTCGGGTTATGGAAGCGGACAGAAGATTCCGCTTTGTGAGTCCCACCATGACTATGTCCTCAAGGACAGCCTTAAGAAGGCAGGGATGATTTTGCTTGCGGATTCGCCGTCATGCGAAGTCGAAGCAGTTAAGCACAAGAGCAAGCCGTTCTATGGGTTCCAATTTCACCCTGAAAGGATAACCATCGATAACGTGACCCATCCAGAGGGACATAAAGTCATAGAGAACTTCTGCCGAAAAATAGTCAAGAAATAAAATCCAAAGGCTAAACGCTACAGCGAGACCAGTTTACCCCTTCGTTCTAGAGCGCTCAAGCAGCAAGCGCTCCTCTGTGAAGCCGAACTTGGCGTAGATTTTTCGCGCTTGTGTGTTGTTTCTTTCTGTGGAAACGTGGAGTTCACCGATGTTTCCTTTTTCAGCGCGTTCAATCAATGCGCTGAGGAGCTTTGAGCCTGCTCCTTTGCCTTGATACTTTGGATGCACAAAGAAATCAACTATCAAACCCTGCTTTTCACCCTCCCAAAAAGATGGAAACACCGCGCAGTTGACAAACCCTACGATGGAAGATTTGTATTCAGCGACAAGAACAATGAATTCCCCCTTCTGCATGGCTGATGAGGGGCTGCCAGCCACGAAAGCTTCTTCGCCTTCCCACGTTTCGCCATCAAGCTTCATAGCTGCCAAAACCTTGACTATCCCATCAGAGTCTTTGCCGGTTGCTTCGCGTACAGTAACTTCTTTTTTCGCCTTCATTTCTGTAGCTCACTTCTTTTTATCTAGCAATTGCCCTATTAAATGTAAAACGCAGAGTCTGGGGCGGAAGTTATTTTGCTTCAGAATTTGAGCCTGAAATCTTTATGCTTGGCTAATTTCAAACCAGCTTCAGAAACCGCTCTCTGTACTCCTTCATTTTCTGGCTATTCATTTTTGATGAGAAATCGAAAAGGTTCTTGTTGAAATCTTCTGCGATATCTATCAATTCAACAGTGTCTCCTCTGGTTACACTAAAATCTACGTAATATTGCTTGTCAATTCTCTCGTCCTTTGCAGACGATATACTTTCGTTGTCTATCCCGAAAATGGCATTTAGCAAAATTATGCTCGCTGAATGGTTCTCGCATTTAATCCCAACCTGAAAGAGAATCGCAGTTAGCATATTGTACATGCTGTAGTAAGCCAGAGAAACTGCTTCCTCAAGCCGTTCATTTTCCAGAAGGATTTTCGCGGAGGCAAGATTGCTTTCAGATTTTGCCAAGTAGGCATCCTTTATCGTTTCGCTTGGCGAAACTAGCTGTAGTTTACCCTCTCGGTTGAGTTTACTCAAAAAACTGATTTTTTTCATAGAAATACTCAACCCCTTTTAATACCACATGGTTCTTTTCAATTTCTTTTATCAGTGGAGACGCTCTATCATACTTCCCTATCTTTATGCTTAATTTTGAGTCGAGCAGTTTCAAGTTTCTTCTAAGATTCGGGTCTCTGCTTTCAACATAAATATCAATGTCACTGTCTTTTAGCGCAGTGCCTTTCGCATACGACCCGAAAAGAAGCGCCAGACATATTTTTCCGTCCCCTTGGATTTTTTCGATGACTTTCCGCAGGGATGGATACTTCTCTAAGGTTTGCAGGCTTCTGTAGTTTTCCGCCATAAATATTAGTGCTCGTGCCTCGGCTGTTTTTTTAAGAAAGTAAGTCTTGTTTTTCCCTTCCTGAACAAAATCCACGACATTTTCATTTGAGAGTTCTTTCATTTTTCTCGCGATAATCATGTGATTTGTGCCGAGTTTGTTTGCTATTCCCCGTATGTGTCCTTGCTCTCTTAAGAGGAAGATTATGATTTCAAGTTTGTAATCTTTTTGTTCCATATGTAACAAATATGTTACAATCATCCATTTAAGCTTATTGCGACGATTTGGATTTTGGGATATGAGCCTAAAATCTTGATGAACACTGCGTACTTCTCCAGTGCCTCTAGGGCTTCATCGCATTGTTTCTCGCAAAGGTGTCCCTCAAAATCCAGGCAGAAGTTGTATTCCTTAGCCGCCTGCTTTAGAGGCTGAATTTGATTGCATGTGGCCTAACTGAAGATGAAAAATCAGATGACTCTGGGGTAGGATCCCAAAATCTTGAGGAAAGTCGCGTATTTTTCAAGAGCCGTTAGAGCTTCTGCGCAGCGTTTCTCTGTTCGGTGCCCCTCAAAGTCGAGGTAAAAGTTGTATTGCCAAGCAGTGGTTTTGGTGGGTCTGGATTCTATTCTGGTTAGGTTGATGTTTCTCGACGCGAACTCTCCAAGAGCATGGTATAGGGTTCCTGGAGCGTGTTTGGCTGAGAATATGATGCTGGTTTTATCGTCACCCGTGGGCGCTGCATCTTCATGGTCAAGGACAAGAAACCGAGTGTAGTTAGATGGGTTATCGGCGATGTCTCGGGAAAGAATCTTCATACTGTAGAGGTCTGCGGCTTTTTCGCTTGCGATGGCAGCAGCGTTCGTGAGGTTTTTTTCTTTAATGATTTTTACGGCTCCGGCAGTATCGTAAGCGGGGATGATTTCCCACTTGTGCTTTTCCAGGTATTTGCGGCATTGCGCTAACGCTTGGGGATGCGAGTAAACGGTTTCGATGTCCTCGATTTTGGTCTCTGGATTGCCGATTAGGACATGGGCAAGTTTTACTGCGACTTCACCGCAGACTTTGAGGTCATAAGCGAGGAATAGGTCGTAGTTTTGGTTGACGCTGCCCTCGATAGAGTTCTCAATCGGAACCACACCATGGGGGACAGCACCTGTTTTTACAGACTCGAAAACGTCGCGGAAGTCTTTGCAGGGGACTGGTTCCACTTTGCTGCCGAAAAACTTGTAGACAGCCATTTCGCTGTAGGCGCCAGTTTCACCCTGATAGGCTACTTTCACGGTTTGTTTCCCCGATTACGATTCTTAAGCAAAAGCTTGTTTATACCGTTTATCATCGCTTCGACACTTGCCATCACGATGTCTTCCCTTGCCGCGCGTGCCGAGACAAGGTTGCCTTTTTCATCCTCCACTTTTATGATGACTTCTGCAACAGCGTTTGAGCCGCCCGTAATGGCTTCAAGACGGTACTCTCGGAGACGGATATTTTCTTGGCTGCTGATTAACTTCTGAATTGCCTTTAGAACCGCGTCAACTGGACCTACACCTGTCTCAGCGGCAACGTATTCTTTTCCATCCAGAACCAGCCGCACTGAAGCCGTTGGGATAACTTTGATGCCGGTGACCACTGCCATGTCGCATAAGGAAACGATTTTCTGTTCCACTTCGCCTATAACAGCTGAAGTTAACGCTAGCAAGTCAGCGTCTGTGACCATTTTGCCTTTGTCGCCAAGTTCCTTGACGCGTTGGACGATTTCTTTGAGTTGCTCTTCGCTTGGGTGGATGCCGACTTCGTCCAGCTCCGCCTTGATGCCGCGTGTCCCAGCCAGTTTTCCCGCAACAAGTTTTCTTGTGCGGCCGACCAACGCGGGGTCTATGGGTTCAAAGGTCAGAGGCTTCTCGGTTACTCCGCGGGTGTGGATGCCTGATTCATGTGCGAACGCGTTTTCGCCGACCAGCGCCTTGTTGACCTGCACAGCGATGCCTGTTAACGTTGAAACCATGCGGGATGTGCTGTAGAGTAGTCGGCTGTTTATGCCTGTCTTGTACTTGTAAATTACCTGCAGCGCCATAGCCACTTCTTCCAGCGAAGCGTTACCTGCCCGTTCGCCCAACCCGTTGACGGCAACATGCACTTGTACAGCGCCCGCTTCCACGGCAGCCAACGAGTTTGCGACTGCCAACCCGAAGTCGTCGTGGCAGTGAATGCTAATCGGCGTCTTGACGACGGATTTGATTTCTTCAACGAATTTGATGGTTGACTTTGGAATCATAATACCTACAGTGTCAGGCAAGTTGAGGCTGTCCATTCCAGCTTTTTCCGCAGCTTGGCAAACTTGCTTTAGGAAAGGCATTCGGGATCGTGTGGCGTCCATGGGTGAAAACTCGCATTTTACACCATGTGCTTTAACGTACTCGATGGACTCGACTGCTGAAGCTAAGACTTGCTCAGGGGTCAAGTTGACGGCGTACTTCATCTGCACATCAGAAGTTGGGATGAAAACGTGAATTAAGTCAACCTTGCAGTCCAATGCTGCGTCAATGTCGCCTTTGGTTGCTCGAGATAAGGCGCAGATTTCAGAATTCAAACCCATTTTGGCGATTTCTTTAACGACTTTTTTCTCGCCTTCGGAAGAACTTGGAAAACCCGCTTCGATAACGTTGACGCCCAGTTTGTCTAGTTGGCGTGCAATCTCAATTTTGTCTTCAGGGGTTAGAGAAACCCCGGGGGTTTGTTCGCCGTCTCTTAGGGTGGTGTCTAAAATTCGGATGTACTTGTTTGTCATACTTTCAGCCAGTTTTCACTGTTAAGGCTGCAGCAATGGCTTCCGCCATTCCCACGGTCGTTGTGTTGCCGCCGCAGTCTGGAACAGTTTGACCGTTAACTAATGCGTAAATTACTCCGTTCTCGATTGCCGCGCCTGCCTGTATGCATTTTTTGTCGTTGTATTTTTCTCCCAGCCACTCCAGCATCATTTTTGCGCTCAGAACCATCGAGATTGGGTTTGCAGTGTGTTTTCCTGCCCTGTTCGGCGCGGAGCCATGGATGGGTTCGAAGAGTGCGAAGTTGTCGCCTATGTTTGCGCCTGGAGCCATGCCTAAGCCGCCGATCAGTTGGGCTGATTCGTCTGATAATATGTCGCCGAACATGTTGCATGTGCAGAACACGTCGAATACCTGTGGTTCTTTGATTAGACGCATCGCCGCCGCGTCAACGTAGAGTTCGTTGAAGGCGATGTCTGGGTACTGTTTTGCTGTTTCGCGGCATATGCTGGCGAATAACCCGTCAGTTACCCGCATGACGTTTGCCTTGTGTATTGCTGTAACTTTCTTTTTGCCGTTGCGTAGACGTGCCATTTCGAAGGCTTTTTTGGCTATACGCGTGCAGTTTTTTCGTGTGATAACTCTTAGGCACATGGTTGTGTCGTTGTCAAGGGTAAATTCTAAGCCTTTGTAAACGTCCTCGGTGTTCTCCCTGACCCACAGCATGTCAATGTCGGGTCTAGCCACTGGAACCGATGGGTAAGACTTGATCGGGCGCAGGTTAGCGTACAAATCGAACATCAACCTGAGCTTAACAATAACGTCTGCCGCTGTTTCGCCGACTGGACCTTTCAGGCAAGCGTGAGACGCCTTAATTATTTCTACGCTTTCAGCAGGTAGCGCCGCACCTCTTTTGGCTAAGGTGCCGTCGCCTGCTTCAGCCTCAATCATTTTCAGTTTTATTCCGAATTTTTTCTGGGCAGCATCTAACACTTTCAGGGTAGCTTCTGTCAGTTCAGGACCGATTCCGTCTCCAGGAATCAGCGAAATCTTGTATTCAGTCATTTCTTATTCAATCTCCTTCGTAAATTCTCGATTAATCCGCCGTCAACCAATATTTCCAAGATAAATGGTGGCAGCTTCTCTACTTGAAACTTTTTGCCGTTCGAAACATTTTCTATCTTGCCCGCTTCAAAATCCACGGCTAACTCGTCGCCTGTCTCAACCGCCGCCGATATGCCTTTGCACTCGATTACTGGTAAGCCGATGTTGATGGCGTTTCGGAAAAAGATCCTTGCGAAAGATTCAGCCAGCACGCATTTTACGCCAGCGTACTTTAGAGCTAACGGCGCTTGTTCTCGGCTTGAGCCGCAACCAAAGTTTCTGCCGCCGACTACTATTACGCCTTTTTTCGCTTTCTCGGGGAACGTTGGATCTAAGCTTTCCAGTGCGTGTTTGGCTAACTCGTAAGGGTCAACTAGCACCAAGTATTGTCCAGGCAGAATAACGTCTGTGTCAACGTTGTTTCCGAATGTTATTGCTGGACCTTTGATTTTCATATTCATGCTTTTGCCTCCATTTTTCTTGGGTCAGTGATTTTGCCAGTTACTGCTGAAGCAGCTACCGTGGCTGGGGAAGCCAAGTACACGCTGGCTTGGGTGCTGCCCATTCTTCCAATGAAGTTCCTGTTTGAGGTGCTGACGCAGACTTCGTTTGCCGCTAATAATCCGATGTGTCCGCCTAGACATGGTCCGCACGCTGAACCGCAAACTATCGCGCCTGCATCAATGAATACATCCATTAAGCCCTCGTCTAATGCTTGTTTGTAGACTTCTTGCGAGGCTGGAATCACCAGTGCCCTAACGCCGTCTTTTACGCGTCTGCCCTTCAGGATTTGAGCGGCTATGCGTAAATCTTCGATTCTGCCGTTGGTGCATGACCCGATAAACGCCTGCTCTATGGGAACGTTGCCTACTTCTGAAACTGGTTTAACGTTGTCCACCGATGAGGGGCAAGCAATCTGCGGCTCCATCTTTGAAACATCAAAGTCCACGGTGCGTCGATAAACCGCGTCTTTGTCGCTTTTTAGCGCTTCAAAGTCAGGCAGATTTTTGACTCTTCCTTCTAAGAACTTGCGGGTTATTTCGTCGGGTTCTATGATGCCGTTTTTGGCGCCCATCTCAACTGCCATGTTGCACAGCGTCATTCTTCCAGCAATGCACATGTCCTTTATTGTTGGGCCAGTGAATTCGGCGCTTTCGTATATGGCGCCTTCAACGCTTACTCGTCCGATTATGGATAAGATTAGGTCTTTCGGAGTGACATACTTTGGGAAATGCCCAGTCACGTTTACCTTTATTGCTTCGGGTACTTTCAGCCAAATCTTTCCCGTAGCTAGAACTGCTGCCGCCTCGGTTGAGCCTATGCCAGTGGCGAAAGCTCCGAATGCTCCGTAGGTGCAAGTGTGGGAATCGGCGCCTACGATTACCGTGCCTGGGACAACATGTCCCTTCTCAGGCATGACTTGATGGCAGATTCCGCCTTTGCCCACGTCGTAAATGCGTAGGTTTTGGTCTTTGGCGAATTGACGCATGGTCTTGTGCAGTTCAGCCGCCTTCACGGATTCTGCTGGCACCTGATGATCCAGTATAACCACTGCTTTTTTGCTGTCCCAAACTTTCTGTACGCCTATTTTCTTGAATGCTTCAACAGCTAAGGGTCCAGTTAAGTCATGCACCATCACCATGTCAACGTTTGCGTCAACTATTTCTCCTGGGTGCACGGCTTTCTTTCCCGAAGCTTTAGCCAAGATTTTTTCAGTTATGTTCATTTTTATTCTCTTCTTTAATCAATTATTTTTTTGCTTTTGATAACAATGACAACTTCGTCATTTTAAGAAAACTTGAAATTAAGGGTTTCCGTCCAAGGAGACGATTTATTCGTCTATTCTTACGGTTTTTGCTCCTCTTGGCAATGCTGTTATGCCTGTTCTTGCAAGTTCGATGACTCCTGTTGTCTGCATTAGTTTTAGGAATGCGTCGAGTTTGTCGGGTGTTCCGGTGATTTCAACGGTTAAGCTGTCGGTTGAGACGTCTATGATTCGTCCTCTGAAGACTTCCACGCAGTTTATTATGTCAGATCGATCTTTTGTGGTCGGCACGTTAACTTTTATCAAAGCTAGTTCCCGCATCACAAAGTGTCCCGGTTCCAACTCTTCCACTTTTAGGACGTCGATGAGTTTTGCTAGTTGTTTTACAACTTGTTCAAGTGTTTTTTCGTCGCCATTTACTGTGATCGTCATGCGTGATATATCGCTGCTTTCACTTGGTCCGACTGTTATGCTTTCAATGTTGAAGTTTCTGCGTCTGAATAGGTTGGCTACGCCGTGAAGAACACCTGGCTTGTTTTCTACTAGCACAGATATTACTTTGGCTTGTGCAGGTTCCATCAATAGTCACCTCTCTGTTGTGGTAAACCGCAGCCTGGAGGCACAAACGGAACAACGTCCTGTTCTGAGCCAATAGGCACATCGATTACCGTTGTAACTTCACTTTTCAGCGCCGTTTTAACCGCTTTTTCGAACTCTTCAAGTGAGTTTACTCGCAGACCCTGCGCGCCATAAGCCTCTGCAAGCTTCACGAAGTCAGGCGTTTTCCCCAAGTTAACTGCCATATAGCGGCGATTGTAGAGCATTCTTTGCCACTGCGCCACCATACCCAGCACCGAATTGTTCAGCACTATGACTATGACAGGAATCTTTTCAGCCACGGAACATGCTAGTTCTTGCTCAGTCATTAGGAAACTGCCGTCACCAGCTATGTCTACGACGGGTCTGTCTGGGCAGGCAACTTTTGCGCCTATAGCTGCAGGGAACCCAAAACCCATGGTTCCAAGTCCGCCTGAACTGATGAAAGTCCTCGGTTTTAACGCTTGGAAGTAAAGGGCGGACCACATCTGGTTTTGCCCGACTTCTGTGGTGACGATGGTGTCTGCTGGCAGCAGTTTTCTTAGCTCAATCAGTAGAGCTTTGGGCACCAAGTCTTTAGGTCTGTCTTTTAGCATTGGGCTTAGCTGCTCTTTGGCCTCTTTAACACGCTTTGACCATAAGCTAACTTTCATCCTTGGCAGCTTCTTTGCGGTGGCAACATGTAGCAGCTTTAATGACACTTTTGCGTCTCCAACGATGGGAACGTCAACTTCAATATTCTTGCCGATTTCTGCCGCGTCAATATCTATGTGAATCTTTTTGGCGTTAGAAGCGAAAGTATCCAAGTTGGCTGTTGCACGGTCAGAAAATCTTGTCCCGACAGCTAACAGCACGTCAGCTTCACCAATCAACCTGTTTGCAGCTGGGTTTCCATGCATGCCGATGCATCCGACTGACAAGGGGTGACATTCGGGAAAGGCACCTTTGCCCATGAAAGTTGTTGCAACGGGCGCGATTAGTAAATCGGACATCTGCATTAATTCATCGGACGCATTAGAAGAAATGACTCCGCCGCCAGCCAGTATCATCGGATATTCAGCCTCCGCCAGAAGCGCAGCTGCTTCGCCGATTTCAGTTAAATCTGGGGTCATCGCTGGTTTGTAGCCGCGAGCTTCAATTTTATCTGTAATTCCCATCTCCACTTCGGCGACGTCCGACTGTATGTTTTTAGGTAAATCGATCAGGACTGGCCCCTGTCTGCCTGAAGATGCTATGTAGAATGCTGCGTTAACCATTGGTTGGATCTCAGCGATTGTCCGTGGCTGATAATTATGCTTGGTAATTGGTGTTGTGATGCCGATGATGTCTGCCTCTTGGAAGGCATCTTTGCCAATCATGTAAGAAGAGTTAACTCCAGACGAGGGAACCTGCCCCGTTATGGCTATCATCGGTGAAGAATCCAGATACGCGTTCGCTATTCCAGTGACTAGATTTGTTGCTCCCGGTCCCGACGTCGCCATGCATACTCCTACTCTTCCGCTGGCTCTAGCATAGCCTTCGGCGGCGTGTGCAGCTCCCTGCTCGTGCCTAGCGAGTATGTGCCTGATTTTCTCGTTGCCGCATAATACATCATAGACCGGCAATATTGCTCCGCCTAAGATGCCGAATATCACATCCACGTTTTGTTGTTCAAGGGATTCTATGAGTACTTTTGCACCCGACATTCTAGTCATTTTTCATCGTTTTCTCCTTTTCAACAAATATACTCTCGTCTCGGAAAGAAATGGCTGCAGATTTTGATGCGGATTTTTCAGAGGGTTTCCTGGGAGAATCAAAGAATAAGTACCCGACGGTCCCAGCTATTGAGGTGACGATCCCTCATTTTCATGCCCCTTTAAATATTCCTTAAAATTAAACTGCTGAATCAATAAAAAGCTTGTGGTTCAAGTTTTAGACGGATTCAACTTTTTGGGGAAAAAACTTTTGCTTTTGGAGCTTTGCTCCCATTTTTTTGGAAAGCCCTTATTACACAGAACAACTTTTTTCTTAGCTGTGAAGCTTTATGTGCGAATTTAACGTTATCCTTGATGGGAAAACTCAGTTTAAAGATGTGATTTACGTTAAGGTTGAAGGCGACAACGTTACAGTCCGAAACATTTTGGGTGAATCGAAAGAGTTCAAAGGCTGCAAGATTGTGGATGTAGACGTACCCAACACAAGGCTTGTGCTCGCCCCAATAAAACCATAAAAACATCAGCCTTTTCCCTTTATCTGCCCAAACTGCCAAATATAGGTCTCTAACCATGACTTAATCCTGCCCAGGAGTAGGGTAGCATGAACTTGGGAGCTGTCGCGGTTTTATCAAGTAAATTAAAAGTTGTCTAGGTCGTAACTTCAAAGGTATTCACTAAATGAATAATTCGCTAACTGAATATATATGACGTAAAGATTGACCGCTCAGAACAAAATATGAACCGAAAAAACATGATTTTCAAACGCTTCAAGCTCCAAACCTAAAAAGCAGCCCAAAACAAGCCCTAACAGAAGCCGCCTACCCTACAGGGGAGACTAGTATTTACATCAAAAATCCAATGTAAATATGGGTTCCAAAGACAGGGGAGGGTACCCCATCTTTACATCAAAAATCTAAGGTAAATATGGGTCCACAAAGACTGGGAAGGGGGATAGTTTTTGTGAACAAAAACCAACCACAAAAATAACAGCACGTTTAAGGGGGCTGCGTCCAGTTTAAGTAAAGAAAAATCCACTAGTTTTCTGTAGCCAACCGTTTTTTTGGCTTCATGTGTTGTAGGAACCAAATAGTTTAAGTAAAGATGGCGGGTCAATTGGAAAGGAAGCGGACATGAGCAGCAGGCAAGAGTTCGAAGAGGATTTAACGACTTTTCTGGCACGGCTAACAGTGGATTCGGATGAGCAAGTCAAAAACAAACTCACCGTCCTCAAAAACTGCCTGGTAAACCTGCGTAAAGAAAACATTGTGAAGATCAACCATTCCGTAATGGAGCTTGCCTGCGCCAAGTACCTGGTCGCGAAAGGCTACGAAGTCCAAATCGAACACGTCCTGAACGAGATTTTAACCTGCGACCTGTTCGCAACCAAAGGCTTAGGAAACCTAATTGTCGAAGTTGAAACAGGCTTCATTCCGCCTGAAAACGCCTTGGCGCCCCTAACTTACACGTCAGCTCGCCTTGCAAGCAAAATAATCCGCTACAGCAGCTTCGCAGGCAAATTCGCTCTGGGCGTGCCACCCCACTACATCCTGCCTTTCCCCCGCGCCTTAGCCAAGCCGCCTAGAAACCGCGAAGACTGGGAAATCCTGCAGATTAAGAAGCTTTGCGACGCGTACTACCAGAAGCCGCCGGTCACGCTTGAAGATATAAAGAATGCGCGAATACACGAAATCTACATTATCGACGTTGACCACGCGAAAGTCCAAGAAATCGACCCTGAAGCCTACTTGAAACGGGCTATTCAAAGAGGCATTGTTTACGATTACATGCCAGCTGAAGTCAGGGGGCAATAGCGCCGATTGTCTTTCTGCGTCTACATGCTGCTCTGCAGCGACGGCACCTTCTACACGGGATACACCAAAGACTTAGACGCCAGAACCAAACTGCACATGAACGGCAACGGCGCAAGATACACCAAAACACACAAACCACAAAAACTCGCCTACACTGAACTGTTCGGCTCCAGAAGCGCGGCGATGAAGCGGGAAAGAGAAATAAAAAAGCTAACCCACCAGCAAAAACTCGACTTAATCAACTCGCAAAACAAAAAATAAGCATCCAAGACGCCTTCTTTTTTGGGCCAAAAACTGCTTGACGAAACGGATTAAACCAGTAGCGTCAACGCCGCACCCGTGATTACTGGAATCAGCACGTTATCGTTTATCGGCAACGGCAAAACCTCAACTACCATCGCGATTGCTGCGCCCGCTAAAGCCACCAGCGGCTGCGTAGGCAAAAAGAACATTCCAGCCAAAAACGCAAAGAACAGCCCCGCCAATGAGCCTTCCCAAGTTTTCCCCTTGTTAAACGGCAAAGACGTTGAAACAAGGCCCCCGAAAAGCGACGCGGTGCTGTCTCCTAGACAGAACATGGCGATTGCAGCGTAGCTGGCAGGATGAGGAAAAACAACCAAAGTGAACAGGATGCCGCCGGCAAAATACAGCGGCGCCGCCGCGAACCCGTGCAGCTCAGACTGGGATGCAGCATGCCGTGTCACAGCAGAGACAAAAGTGAAGTCTTTGCCTTCTAAGCGCCAAAGCTCAGAAATAGTGTACACCACCGCAATAAAGAAAATTAACGTGCCAACTGCGGGTACACCGATTAAGCCCGCGATAACAGGCATGAAAACTCCAGACGCATGAATGTCTTCCCGAACAAAATCGTTCGTTGACGGGAAAGAACGCTTGCGTGGTTTTCCATCTATTATGGGGATGACTGCGGAAAGCTTGCCGTTTACCACCCTGTCTGCTTTTACCCGTATTACAAAATCAGGGTTAAAACCGATTTTCAGCATGCCTGGCAGGTAGAGGCAACGGTTGTTTCTGTCGTCAGCTACCACCACGCAGTCCCTCAACCTCAGGTTCTCAGAGGTCATTATCTGCGCGAGAATCTTCAGTTTCCCGTCAGGCTGGATTGCGTCTCCCCAGATTTTCCCTGTCAGCTTACCGTCTACGGTTTCTACTTCAACGCCGTAGGCATACTCTGCGCCTAACGCATTAGCTAATTCTTTAACAACGACCGTTGGCAACCCAGAGCTGATTAAAGCGACCTTGCAGTCTCTTGCTTTTATCTGCGAAAAGATGCCTTTAAGGTATGTTGTGGACGAGATTTTTTCGAAGACTTCCGTTAGATCTTCAACCTTGACTCCCTCCAACTCCTTGTACAAGTGCCTTAGAACTGAGTCAAGCCTAATGATGCCTGTTTCATAGAGGAAACCGAAAAAAAGAAGCTTAATCAGCCTTATGTAGCCTAATCTTTTTCCAACTTCAAATATGAAGCGGTTTTTCGGAACAAGAACCCCTTCAACATCGAATATGACAAGCCTTGTTTTCTCCGCTGTACCCATTTCACTCGAAACTCACAAGTAGCCTCGCTGTCTAAACAGCAAATGGTAACTTGTTAAAGATAAATAATTCTGTCTACCCGAAAGCTCACGGCGGAAAGTTTTCATTTGAAAAAATCGCAGGCTATTTCTCTCTGAATTTGGCGGCTCGATTAGCGATTAACGTTGCTGCTGCGCCCGCTGCTACCCCAGCGTCAATGTTGACAACAGACAAACCCAGCGAGCATGACTGAAGCATAGCCATAAGCGTGGCTACTCCTTTTTCGCCGAAACCGTAGCTGTTAGAGGTTGGAACGGCAATCACGGGAACATTCACCATGCCCGCGACGACGCTGCACAGGGCGCCTTCCCTGCCTGCGACGACAATTATGACGTCAACGTCCTTCATTATTAGATCTTTGAGTGGCGTAAGCAACCTGTGGATGCCTGCCACGCCTAAATCGTACGACGCATAAACTTCGCAGCCCATCTCCTCCGCTATAACCTTCGCCTCTTCAGCCACAGGAATGTCAGATGTACCCGCCGTCAAAATCCCCACTTTTCCACCCGTACTTTTCACGGAGAACCCCTTTGTTTTTACGACGGCTATTCTTGCTTTTTCATTCACCTCAAAAACGGCTTCGCGAGGTAATGCATTTTTGAGCGCTTGAATTTGCTGTTGGCTGCACCTGCTGACTATGACTCTTCCGCATTCACCCATCATCCGCAGCGTTATATCAATCACATCTTGTGCAGTCTTGTTTTCAGCCAAAATTACTTCGGGGATGCCTTTTCTCTGTTCCCTGTTAAAATCGATCTTCGCCATGCCTTCAAGTTCGGCGACAGCTTGCAAACGTACGAGTTTCTCTGCTTCTTCAACCGTTAACTCGCCTTTGGCTGTTTTCTCTAAAATATCCTTCAATGCGCTCATTGTTTAGTCACTTGCCATTGAACCACAAGTAATATATCGCTTTTGCCTTTTTTAGTATTAGCAAGCGGTCGAATCATAATGGCTGAGTTTTCTAAAATAGTTATCGTTGACTGTCAGGTCGCTGGCGTTTCTGGAGACATGATGCTGGGCGCTTTGCTGGACCTTGGAGCAAACCCGCAAAAAGTGACCTCCGCAATAAAAAGTCTCGAAAGCGCCGAGTACGGCTATACAAACGTAGCGGTGAAAATCGAGCAGGTCATGCGGAAAGGGTTCAGAGCAACCAAAGTTGACGTAACCGCCGAAGGAAAATCAAGAAAAGACGGCAAACAATTAATCGCAATAGTTGAAAAAACCGCGGAGAAGCTAGAGCTTTCTGCAAAAGCAAGGCAGTTCGCGTCAAACGTCATCCACACGCTCGTTGACGCTGAAGCTAAACTTCACGGTCATCACTTAGCTGACGCGCATCTGCATGAGGTCGGATTGGTTGACACCGCCGCAGAAATCATCGGGTCAGCGGTCGCCATGGAAGACCTCGGCTTCTTCGACGCAAAAATCGTTGCGACACCCGTCTCCGTAGGCGGAGGACTATTCCAATTCTCACACGGCACAGTCCAAAGTCCCTCACCCGCAGCGTTGGCTATTTTTCAATCAAAAAGTTTCCCGATTAAAGGGGGACCTGTCGAGTCAGAGCTATCTACGCCCACAGGCGCATCGATAATTGTCAATTTGGCGGAAGAGGTAAGCCGTTTTTACCCTGAGATGGCTCCGCTCAAGGTCGGTTACGGGGCAGGCGGCAAAGATTTTGCTGAAATCCCCAACGTTCTCCGAATAGTGGTCGGTAAGCCTTTAGAGAACAGCTTGATGAAGGATCAGATTGCGGTGTTAGAAACCAATATTGACGACGTTTCAGGGGAAATCGTAGGGCACGCCGTTGACAGGCTTCTCGCCGAAGGGGCAAAAGACGTAAGCGTAATTCCCATGTTCACCAAAAAGAACAGGCCTGGGCAAATAGTCAAGGTGATTGCTGACCAAAAAGATGCCAACCGCCTTTCCCGCCTACTCATTGAAGAAACTGGCACCTTGGGCGTCCGAGTTTACCCATGTGAAAGGCACATCATAAATCGGGAATCAGGCTCAGTTGAAATTCTAATCGGCGGTACAAAGGAACTTGTGAAAGTCAAAATCGCCAAAGACGCAGACGGAAACATTATCCGCATAAAACCCGAGTACGATGACCTTAAAAGGCTCGCGGAAAAAACCAACAAGCCCCTCAGAGAGCTCTCAGAGATGGCGATTTCGCGGGCAAGAGAACTTTTCATTCAAAACAGGTAATCAACATGGAAGAGCTAAGCGGCAAACTTGAGCATCTTCGACGTTTCATCAGGGATACTGGGAAAGACGGGGTTGTCATCGCTTTTTCTGGGGGCGTGGACAGCTCGACATTGGCGGCGGTGACCCGCGAGATTCTTGGCGAGAAGGTCGTTGCTGTTATTGCGAAGTCTCCAACTTACACGTCTGAAGAGTTGGAGGATGCCAGAAAAATAGCCAAGGAGATAGGCATCAAGCTGTTCATCATTGAAACCAACGAGTTACAGAATGAAGATTTTAGCCGAAACCCAGAAAACCGTTGCTACTTCTGCAAAAAAGAACTGCTCAAAAACCTAAGCGACTTCGCACATGAACTCGGGTTCAAAGCTGTTTTTGAAGGTACAAACTTCTCCGACTTAAACGATCACCGACCAGGCTTCAAAGCCGTTAAAGAAGCAAAAAACGTGTACAGCCCATGGATGCTTAACAAGTTTACGAAGGCTGAGATTCGGCAAGTGGCAAAACAAATGGGGCTAAGCGTTTATGATAAGCTTGCGTTGGCGTGTTTAGCTTCGAGGATACCGTTCAACGTGAGAATTACGGCTGAAAATTTGATTCGGATCGACAAGGCAGAACAGACTGTGAAGGCGTTGACCGGGGTTAAGCAGGTTCGGGTGAGGGACCATAACGGCTTAGCCAGAATAGAAGTTGGAAAAACAGAGCGAGCCCTCTTCTGCAAAATCGATGTTTTGGACAAGGTGTCTGAATGCCTGAAAAAACTCGGTTTCAAATATGTAACGTTTGACCTTGACGGTTACCAGTCCGGGAGCATGCTTAAAACATTGGACGCATAGACGTAAAAACGATGGCTTTTTCTTGTCTTCTAAGCTCGGAAATCCGCTGATATTTGTATAATTTATATATTAATGGTACATAATCAAGATACCGAGGACAGCTTAGGCATGGCTTGGTATGACGATCCCTTAATGGTCATTGCAGTTGCGCTAGTGATAATTTTCGCCTGCGCAGTCGTCATTTACGCCATGAGACGCCTCGGCACCAAAGGTCCGCCGAAGAAAAAACCGCAGCAGACCCAAACCGGGGGTAGGGATCCGAACCTTGATTATTCAGGGTTACCGTTCAAACTTTCTAAGAGCGTTCAAGCATCGACCGCTTCCTCCGCGAAAAATGAGTTACGGATGCTGGATTTGGAGCGGGAAATTTTGGGCGACGCGATCCGACGTCTTTACGAAGCTCAGGCTGAGGGAAAAATCACTGAGCAAGAACGGGAGCAGCTTGCTGGCACTTACACAGCTAGGATGATGTCGATTAAGGAGTCCATTTCAAAAGATGAATCCATAGTTGCGCTCCACGACCTTGAAGACATGCAGGAAGATTTGATGAAGCTTTTCAGTGAACGCTTCACCGATTTAACCTCTAAGGTTGAAGAGCTAAGAACCCGAATCGACGTCAAACCGATAAAAGAGATTCCTGTGAAAATGCCTGCAGCGGCGCCTGCTTCCCAAATGGAGAAGACCGAAGAGGAGGAAGAAGAGGAAGAGGAAGAAGCCGCGGGCGAGGAAAAGCAGAAGCGGAAACGTAAGCCTCCTGAAGAGAAACCTGACGCTAAAACTGAGGCTGAGAAAAGGATTGAGTCGATCCGAAGCGAAGTTGAGAAGGTTCTAGACAAGTTGGGGCAGATGGAAATTGAAAGCTAACCTTGACCCGATTCAAGAGGCAAAACGGAACGCAGCGTTGGCCGCGGTTAAGCATGTTAAAGACGGCTTCGTTGTCGGCTTAGGCAGTGGAAGCACAGCCGCGTTTGCCATCGAAGCCTTAGGCGAAAGAACCAAACTTGAAAAACTACGCATCATGGGCATCCCCACTTCATATCAGGCTTTTCTGTTGGCGGTCGAATGCGGAATCCCGATTACAACTTTGGATGAACACCCCGAAGTCGACGTAACCATCGACGGAGCAGACCAAGTAACCCCAGAACTGTACCTAATCAAAGGCATGGGCGCAGCCCTAGCGAGGGAAAAGATTGTTGCCGCATCCTCAAAACTAAACGTCATCATCGCCGACGAAAACAAAAAAGTGAAAAGACTAGGCGAAAAAGGTCAGGGTGTACCCGTTGAAGTTTTGCCATTTGCGATTTCGCTGGTGAAACGAAAAATCATTGCTTTTGGTGGGAAGCCTGTTCTGCGGGAAGGCAAAGGCAAACTTGGCCCGACAATAACCGACAATGGGAACGCCATTTTAGACTCTTATTTTGGCGAAATCGCGGCTCCTGCCGACTTGGATGTTAAGGTAAAGATGATTCCTGGGGTTGTGGAAACAGGCTTTTTCGTCGGGTTAACGGACATCGTCTACATTGGAACGGGAACGGGCGTAGAGAAGATTCAGCGGAAAAGATAAGCGTAAACCAGTTTTTGACTTGCGACAAGCCGCGGCAGTGCGGATATTGAGCTTTGTTGTTGCTAAGGTTTGGCTGGATTTTTGATGTGTGTTATGTGCGAGTGGACGAATTCTTGTTCTGACAGTGATTTGTTGATTAGGTCTTGTATGGCAGCGTTCAGGTTGCCGTTGTAGTAGGGTCTTACGATTTTCTCCGCAAATTCACTGATGAGCAAAGCGGGAACATCGTGAAGCGTTAAGTCAACCTCGAGGTCTTCTTGCGTGGCTAGGAGTGCTGTTTTCTTTTTGATGTGAATCACCTGTGAGTCACGCTATCGTTTGGTGTTGGTTAAAAGGCGAACTGAGAAACTACCATGCAGGGTAGTGGAGGGGTCGGTGAAAGTGAAAAATAAGCATATTTGGAGCCTATTTGGGGCATCTAGAAAACCGTAGGGGTAGGCGGGACGAAAAAGAAAAGGCTGTGAGGAATGATTATTTAGTTAACGTTGCCTTCTGGGTTAGAAGAAGATGCTTCAAAGAGAAGATGCAAAATGAAGAAGGTTCTTTTCGTTTGTGTTGAGAACGCAGGCAGAAGCCAAATGGCTGAGGCTTTCACCAACAAGTACGGCGAAGGAAAACTGACTGCGCAGAGTGCAGGCGTAAAACTTGCGGCGAAGGTAAACCCGTTTGTTGTGAAAGCCATGCGCGAGAAAGGCATCGATATTTCGTTGAATACGCCCAAGCAACTTACCATGGGAATGGCAAATCAGGCTGACCTCATAGTCACAATGGGATGCGGCGCCTCTGACTTTTGTCCCGGTCCATTCTTTAAGGAAACGGTTGACTGGGCGCTGGAAGACCCCAAGGGTAAATCGATGGACAAGGTGAGGGAAATCCGAGATGAGATTGAGGTCAGGGTCAGACAATTAATTTCAGTGGAAAATTAAAGACAAGGTTGAATTTCGTTCCCAGAGATTAAAAAAATTAGTTGTTGAAAGCCAGATTGTACCCTGCTACCTAAGAAACAGGTGGACAATCAAGGGACAGCTGCATCAGGAGCTGCGTAGGACGATCATTGTGTTGGTTTTGACTATGCCTTCGACCCTGCGGATTTTTTCGATGGATTCGTTGACTTCAGTCATGTTCATGCCGCCGATGACTGCGACGATGTCGTATTCGCCGCTGACTTCATAGGTTGTTTCAACGTTTGGGATTGCCTGGATTTTCTTTGAAACTTCCTGCGTCGGGTACGCCGTGTTTGCCGTAAGCAGAGTTATGGCTTGGGCGCCTTCTGCAAGGCTGATTTTAACCGTGAATTTGCGTATTATTCCTTCATCGGCTAGTGTTTTGATTCTTTTTCGCACAGCGCCCTCTGATAACCCTATTTTTGTGCCTATGTCCCCGTAGCCTGAGCGTGCGTTGTCTTTAAGAAGCTTGATTATTTCTTTGTCTTTTTCATCCATTTGTTGTCGCCGTAGGGTTATTGTTTTGGCGAAAATTTAACGGTTTCCCTTGTCAGCGCTTGGTAAACGGTACGTTTTTCGTTGAGTTTGGGGGTGTTTGTTGACTGGTTCGTGACTTGCGGTCGGCTGGTTGCATGCACCAAATGGAACATATGCGGTTCAAGTTGTAACAAATTAGTCACAACGTTTAAATTTGGAATTGAATTAATGAAAAAGTCATTTCCTATAAAAAATAAAGTGACGAATAAAAAATGATTAAACCTGTAAACTCAAATTCCCAAGGCATGAAGGCAAGATGTCCTGACTGTGACGCTGAACTTGATGTTCCAGTTGACGCTGAGAAAGGAGAAATCCTTAGTTGCCCGGGTTGCGGGCTTGAACTTGAAGTTAAGCAAGTTAAAGGCGGATGTGTGGACCTTCAAGAACTGACGATTGAAGGGGAAGACTGGGGAGAATAAGCAGTATTCACCGCTAAGCCTTTCGTTAACTCAGTTTTTTAGTACTTTTTGGAGGAAACAGCGATGAGCATTGCCCTTTTGTATGAGCGGTCTGAAAACGACGAAAACGGAATAAAGCTGACCGCGCAGCAATTAGGCGTGGATTTGACTTTTCTGCCTTTCAGAAAAATCGCTTTTTCCATTTCTAAAGAAGGATTTGCGGCTAAGACAAAAGGCAAGGATTACACTGGCATAGTCAAAGACGTCGCGGTTGTTCTTAATCGTGCGCAAAGCAAAAACCGTAGACTCCAAGCCTCATACATAATGGAGCAACTCGGCAAAAAAACCCTAAACACATACCAAGCCGAATTTGTCTGCTACAGCAAACTGCGCACGTTGCTGAATCTTTGGAAGGAAGGCTTGCCGATTCCCAAGACGGTATACGTTCCATGCGACTCAACCGACGCGCTTAAGAGCGGGCAGGAAATCCACAACGAGAAAGACATAGCGGAACTTGTCAAGCAGGAAATCCCCCTGTCCAACGGCATCGTGATTAAGGCTGACGCTGGAACACATGGCAAGATGATTATGCTGGCGAGAAACGATGAAGAGCTCATCGCGAACATCAAAGAAACGAAGCCGTCAATCATCAACCCAGTCGGCGTGGTTGCGCAGGAACTAGTTGAAAAATGGTTTTACGATCTGCGGATAATCGTTTCAAAAGAAAAGGGCAAACAGCCAGTTTGCTACCCGACTGCTATGGCGCGGGCTGGCTTCAAAGATTTTAGAACTAACACTTTCCTCGGCAACTTGGTTTTCGGCACCAAACTGCCTAGTACTGTTCGGGAAATGGCGGTGAAATGCGGCAAAACCCTCGGCAAAGGCAGTGAAGCGTGGATTTTTGCGTTGGATGCCATGGTTAACGTTGGGAAAAATAAAACTGTGGATGATGCTTACGTTAAGGGTGAGTTGGATAAGGCTGGGCAAGCTTTTTTGCCTGTTCAGAAGGTTAAGCAGGATGAGCGTCGCTTAACTGATTTTGAAGTGTGGACTGCAAAGCTTGAGAAGGCTTTCCAACTTTATGCGAACAGTGAATGTTACGGGAACATCAAAAACGTTATTGATGAAAGCGTCGAAAAAAATAAGAGTGCGCTTGTGTTTCATGAATCAAATTCGTGTCCCGAGTTCTGGGAGAACACTCGGCTTGCAACGGGTCTTAACGTTGCGGTTCCCCTGCTTAAAGGTGCTCAAAGCTTAATTGACCATTAATCAAAACGTGTACAAAGGAATGATGGAAATGCAAAGAATTGGAATAATCGGCGGTTCAGGCTACGTTGGCAGTGAGCTACTGCGGCTGCTGCTTCTTCACCCGCAAGCAGACGTAACTACGGTTACTTCACGGCAAAGCGCGGGAGAATACGTGTTTAACGTTCACCCGAACCTGCGGGGCTTAACCCAGCTGAAATTTGTGCCGCTGGATGTGGCTGAGTTGCAGAAAAACTGCGATTTGATTTTCACGGCGACGCCGCATGGGGGTTCGGTTAATCTTGTTCCCAAACTGTTAGAGGCTGGCTTAAAGGTAATCGACATGAGCGCTGACTTCCGCCTCAAAAAACCAGCCGACTATGAAACTTACTATGGCTGGAAACATGCTCACCCCGAAATGCTCCAAGACGCAGTCTACGGGTTGCCAGAGCTTCATCGGGAAGAGATAAAAAAAGCCAAACTTGTCGCTAGCCCAGGCTGCGAGGCAACAGCCGCCATTTTAGGTTTAGCACCCATAGTAAAGGCTGGGCTTGTTGACAAAGACAAAATCGTGGTGGACCTAAAGGTTGGTTCTTCTGGGGGCGGAAGTAAACCATCGGCTGCTTCTCATCATCCCGAGCGGTCAAGTGGAGTACGTCCGTACAAGGTTGTTGGGCACCGCCACATCGCTGAGGTTGAACAAGAACTGGATGCCTTGTCCAGCGATCCGTTGACAATCTCTTTCACTCCACATGCAGTAAACATGGTTCGCGGCATACTTGCAACAATTCACACTTTTCCAAAACAAAAATTAGAAAACAAAGACCTTTGGCGTGCTTTCCGCGGAATGTACGGCAATGAACCGTTCATACGCATAGTAAAATACCAGAAAGGACCCTATCAACTGCCAGACCCAAAAGTGACTTTGGGCACAAACTTCTGCGACGTAGGCTTCGAAATTGATGAGCATGCGAATCGGCTTCTGCTTTTCTCCGCGCTCGATAACATGGTCAAGGGCGCTTCAGGCCAAGCCGTGCAATGCATGAACATTCAGTTAGGCATTGACGAGACCACTGGTTTGAAGAGCACTGGGTTCCATCCGATGTGATAGCTATGCTGCTTGTAATCAAGATGGGCGGAAGCATACTTCAAGAAGGCGCATCCCAAGGCCTAGTCGCCGACCTAAAGGAAGTAGCGAAAACCAACAAGGTTGTTTTGGTCCACGGCGGCGGCGTAGAAGTCACCGAAGTAGCCTCAAAACTCGGAAAAGAACAAAAATTCATTGTTTCACCCGAAGGCTTCAGAAGCCGCTACACCGACAAAGAAACCATTGAAATCTACACTATGGTTATGGCTGGCAAAATCAACAAACAAATCGTTTTAGCCCTTCAAAACCAAGGCATAAATGCAGTTGGCATAACGGGGTTGGATGCAGCTACCTTGAAGGCGGAACGGAAAACAAAGCTTATCGCTGTTGACGAGCGGGGACGCAAAAAAGTCATCGACGGCGGCTACACGGGAAAGATAACTGCTGTGAACAGTGAACTGATTAATCTTCTTCTTGAGAAGGGTTATGTGCCGATTGTGACGCCTATCGCTGTCAGCCAGAACTGTGAACCGCTCAACGTGGACGGGGATCGAACAGCGGCGATAATCGCTGGCGCCCTTAAGGCAGACCGTTTGATTTTTCTTACGAACGTGCAGGGTTTGATGCTTAAAGGTGAGTGTGTTCCCAAAATCGCCGCCACCGAGGTTAAAGAGGTCTTGTCCAGCATCGGGCAAGGCATGAGCACTAAAGTGCATGCGGCTCTTGAGGCGCTAAACCAAGGCGTCAAAGAGGTTTTGGTGACATCGGGCACGGGGAATGAACCTATAAGTTCAGCGTTGAATCATAAAGTTGGTACAGTGATAACTGGTGAATGAACAAGAAATAATTGATGTTGAAACGCGGTTCATGGCGAACGTCTTTTCTAAGAAACCAGTCGTTTTGACCGATGGAAAGGGTGCGCTTGTCTGGGATATTAATGGCAAAGAATACGTTGACTGCTCAACAAGCTACGGTATCGCGTTGCTGGGGCACTGTCACCCCAGAGTTGTCGCCGCAATCAAGGCTCAGGCAGAGCAGCTTATCACCTGCCACGGAGCCTACTACAACGACAGACGCGCAGAATTCGTCAATAAACTTGTCCACATAACGCCGAAAGGCTTAGACAAACTGTTTCTATCCAACAGCGGCGCTGAATCAGTTGAATGCGCCATTAAACTCGCCCGCAAATACACGGGCAAACCAGAAATCATCGCTTTAATGGGTGCTTTCCACGGCAAAACAATGGGCGCCCTCTCCGCGACATGGGACAAAAAGTACCGTGAACCCTTCATGCCTCTGGTTCCAGAAATCAAGCATGTCGCCCCAGATAACGCTGACAAAATACGTGAAGCTATCAGCGAGAAAACGGCGGCGGTTCTTATGGAGCCTATTCGGGGCGAAGGCGGCGTTCGGGTTCCCCCTGACGGTTACCTGCAAGAAGTGCGGAAGATTTGCGATAAGAAGAATGTGTTGCTGATTTTTGATGAGGTGCAAACGAGCTTCGGGCGCACGGGCAAGCTTTTTGGCTGCCAAAACTGGGGTGTTACGCCTGACGTGATGTGTCTGGCTAAACCGTTTGCAGGAGGTTTACCCATCGGCATCACCGTTGCTAAAGAAAACATCATGTCAGCCCTCAAAGTCGGCGAGCACTCAACCACCTTCAGCGGCAGCCCACTGGTATGTGCGGCTGGGTGCGCCGCCGTAGATGCGCTCATCGAGGAAAAGCTGACTGAACGCGCGTTGGAAATGGGCGCTTACTTTAAGGCTGAGTTGGAGCGGTTGCAGGCTAAGCATAAAATCGTCAAGGAAGTCCGCGGTTTAGGCTTAATGCTCGGCATGGAGCTACGCGTCGACGTTCTGAGGGTGATTCTGAGGGCGGCTGCAAAGGGTGTTTTGGTTTTGGATGCTGGACGAACCGTAGTTCGCATGTTGCCGCCTTTGGTGATTTCGAAGGCGCAGATTGACCGCGCAGTAGCAGTGCTGGATGAAGTTCTAGGGGAAGAGGAAAATGAGCGAGCAGGAAGCAGTACGATTTCTAACTAACCTCCTGGGCATCTATAGCCCATCAGGCAAAGAAGAGGACGCAGCCAACTTCTTAGCGGTTGAAATGAAGAAGATGGGTTTTGAAGTCGGCAAAGACGCAATCGGAAACGTCATCGGCGTCGTCGGCGAAGGCGAACCCGTCATCTTGCTGTGCGGTCACATGGATACGGTGGCTGGACATTTGCCGCTTCGGATTGAGGAAGGCAAAATCTACGCTCGAGGCGCCGTAGATGCGAAGGGTCCACTTGCCGCCATGATTATGGCAGCGGTCTCAGCTGCGCGGGAGCTTGGATTTAAAGGCAAAATCTTGGTTGCAAGCGTGGTTGAGGAGGAAGCTACCAGCCGAGGCGTCAAGCACCTTATCACTCAGGGGATTAAGGCTGACTACGCCATTTTCGGGGAGCCCAGCGGCGTCGAAAACATAACCGTCGGCTACAAAGGGCAAATCCAGCTGAAGATTGTCTGTAAAACTGAGACGGGGCATTCTTCTACGCCGTGGCTTTATGATAATGCGTTGGAGAAGGCGTATGAGGTTTGGGAACACATTAAGAATGCTTCTTCTTATCCGTCGCTGGATCCTTCTGAGAGCCCTTTCAACGCGCTTACAGCCTGTTTGGTTAAGGTTGCAGGCGGCAGAGCGATGTCTGTTGTTCCTTTTGAGGCTGAAATGAACATTGATGTGCGGGTTCCAATCCAGTTTTCGACGGCTCAGGTTTTTGAGCAGATAGAGAAGATAATAGCGAAGTACCAGGCTGCGAACCCCAAAGTCTCCGTGAAAGCAACCGTGCTGGACACAGTGGAGCCCTTCGAGGTAAGCAAGGCTTCGCCGCTTGTGCACGTTTTCTCTTCATCAGTGCGGAAAGTACTGAACAAGCCTGCGACGCTTCTGCATAAAACGGGGACAGGCGACATGAACATTCTGGGCAAAGCCATGAACCTGCCCATAGTCACCTATGGACCAGGCAACAGCCGCCTCGACCACACCTTGGACGAACACATCGACGTAACCGAGTACCTGACCGCCATCCAAGTCTACAAAGAGACCCTGCTACGGCTGTCCGAGCTCTACAACAACAAGAACCCCAGCGAATAGGCTTGACTAGTTTTTGTTAGTTTCCTATCACAAAAACTAGACCCCCCTACCCGTCGTGTTTGCTCGTACAGTCTGCCCTCTCGGTCTACTAGATGCCCCAAATAGGCTCCAAACATGAAACAACATGCTTCAACATAGAAGTAAGACCCGCGTTTTTCATCATGAATTGGCGCTTTTCAACATGGAATAGCGTTGTTTTTGAGGATTCCCCTGTCAAATTGGCTTGTCACGGTGCCTGCTAACTGGACCTTATTTGTCGCTGCTTCTTTTGGTGACTTTCTTGACGTAAAGCGCAGCCAACACACTTGCCGCAGCCAAGATTGCTATAACCACATATACTGCGAGGTATGGGTCGCCGAGGACGCTTGTTGGTTTTTGGGTGGCTTCTGGTTGGGGTGTGGGGTTTTGGGTTTGGATTGTCAGGTTTTTGAGTGCGATGGCTGTGTCTTCGTTGTTTGTTAGCAGTAGCACTGCTGGGTGGCTGCTGTTTTGGTTAGTTGTGCTTGCGATTGTGGTGCCGTTTGCGTAGCTTAGGCTGGTGGTTGCTGTGTTGCCGCTTATTTCGGTGGTTACTTGGTACCAAGTGTTTTCTTTCACGTTGTCTGTTGCGTTTTCGATTGCGGCGTACCCTCGCATGTCCGAGATGTCTTCTTGGCTTAATCCTTTAATGTTTAAGCTGTATTTGCCTGCATTGTTTTGAAGGATAAGGCTGAATTGGTTATCAAGGGTCTGGTTGAAATCGTCGGGTAACACCAGAGGCGCAAAACCCAGAGGTACGCTTAAAGGAACCGTTTCGTTGTGGGCGGGTATCTGTATCGTTTCTACTTTTCCGTTAGACATTACTACTTTTTCTGTGCTAGCCGATACGCTTACGTTTGTTGTCGGAACGTTGGATATGGTTTGTCCTGCATGAAGCACAACGAAGTTGTAGCTCAACGTGGCGTTCTCGCCTAAAGGCAATGTGAGGAAATTGTTTGTGCCTTGCATCGGGATTGTGGCGAAAGCTGCCAAGCCGGGTTCCCCGAAAATATAGTTGTAGTTAGGTGTGCTGAATTGGAAGTATGATTGGGGTCCAACGAAGACTGGTACTGTTTGGCTGTCGGCGCCCTCGTAGTTTGAAGCGCCGTTCCAGCTTGCTGTTATGTAGTATGTTCCCGAATCGGTGAAGTTCCAGGTTAAGCTGTAGTTGCCGTCGTTGTCGGTTGTTGCAGTTAAGAAGTTAAGCGTTTCACCAGCGTAGTTACTGCCGCTCACGTAAACTGTGACTGTTTGAACTGGGATGGCTGGGGTAATTGAGCCTGAGATTGAAAGGGACCTCTCACCATTTACGTCTGTGCTTATGGGTTGCTGGCTGGGGTTCACCGTTACCGTTGAGGGGATTAGCTTGGTGTTTAAGCTAGCTGAGACCTCGACCGGCGGCAATGATTGCAGGGTATTGTTGATGGGAATGATGTTTGCTGTTGCGTCGGCTAGGACTTGAGATTGGTCCCCGACTTTCCAGTCGCCTTCTGGCGTGGTTTCAGCGGTCCAGTAGGTTTTGTTATCGTAAGTGAAGCTTTTCGGAGCCATCAAGGTTGTGTGGTAGATTGGGGTGTAGGGTAAGTAGACTCCGACGTTCATGTGCTGTGGGTTTATGCCCGTGTAGAGAATTAAGACGACGTCTAAGCCGCCAGCTTCCAGTATGGATGCGGTAAGGAGCGATAGTCCGACGCAGTCACCCATGTTGTTAGCTAGTGTCTCAACAGGGTACTGTGGGTTTGTAATGTTGTATGGGATTTGATGGACGAACCCTAACACGGCGTCGGCAAACTGCTCGTCGCTTTTTGGCAGGTTGTCAGTTACTTTCAGGATGGATTCTGCAATGGGCGCTACCACCTGAGGAGTGACAAACCGTGCGTAGTCGCTGTTGTCGCTTATTGAGTGAGTCAAGTTACCGTAATAGTTAACAAGTGAGGACGGAGTTGAGACGTAGAGTTTTTGGTTGTGCCCCGTGTTGAGAAGTCTGGGCTGTATGTTGATTATGCTGTATTGGTGGCTGACGGTGGACGGCGGTCTAATCGTGTAGGTTTTATCGATGTTGCCCGCTGTCACAATCGGCATCATGCAAGCCGCTAAGAGAACTATGAACAGAAAAACAGCAGCTTTCTGATAATTCAAAAAATTCATGTGCCTCCTACATGGCGCGGTTTTAAACCGACTACAATATGGACATTAAGCAAACATTTATCCTTTTTCCCATATTCCCTCCGAGCATTCCCTATGTTGGTTAGGGTGAAAAAACGGTTGAAAGCTTAGTTTAGGCAATGTTTTTGAGCTTTGTAGTGGTTCTTACTTCTGAAGATGCTGTTGCTTGAGTAATAATTTTGTTTCTTCCATAAAAGAAGGCGAACTCGGGGAAGGCAAGATGAAAGCTGTCAGGCTTAAGGGAAAGCCTATTTTGCTGCTGAGAGTCGGCGGCGAAATCTACGGTGTCTCAAACATTTGCCCTCACGAAGGCTGCAGCTTCCAACGCGGAATCCTAACGGGCTACACGTTGATGTGTCCCTGTCACGGCTGGAAATTTGACATACGAAACGGGCAATACCAAGAAATCCCACAGGTGAAACTTTCTTGCTACCGCTGCAAGGTTGAAAATGGAAAGATAATGGTTGAAATCGTAAAAGACAAATAGCATTCCTCTTCAACTCCAACACGAAAATAATCAGCTTGAGAAACTGCTAATGGCGCCAGAGTGCGTTTGCGCTGGCTTGGGCTTTTTCAGTGATTTCCCCGATGACTTGCTGCGGCAACCCCGTTTTCGCAGCTAATGCTGCTTGGTCTTGGTCAAGCAGTTGCTTTATGAGGAGTATTCCCGAGTTAACCAGCTTTATCCTTGCGTCGCGGCTTAAGCCTCTAAGGCAGCTGAGCGGGTACAATCTGTCTTTTTCAACCATTTCTCTTAGCCCAAGGTACTGCGGTGAACTCCACCCAATAAGCAGGATATTCTTGCATGTTCCATATTCCACTGCATGCTCCGAGTACCTTGTGTTAGTCACTATCATGGCGCGGTCAACTTTCAGGTCGATCATGCCCGCAGCAAATCCTTCAGTGACGTCCTCCAGCACGGCTTGCGCAATGCGGCTTTCATCCAACCCAGTTAAAGCATGATAGCTGAAATGATGTTTTATTTCCACAAAATAAGTGACGCCGTCCCGTTTTGCAATGGCGTCAACCTCATGTCTGCCGCATTTTCCCCTGAGAATTCGGTTAGGCGCAACGTCGAAGCCGCTGTGCGCCAGCAAGACCCGAACGAACATTTCGAATTCGGGTTTGCTGTCCATGAGGCTTATGCCCGTCCTTAAATCAAAAAGGTGCCCGACTTCAGGTTTGTATTCTTTCATGAACCTAAAAATCAATTGAAGAATCGTTCGGGTCGGTATGCCTTCGGAAAGGCTTCTTTGAACCCGCAGTGCAACTTCATCTGCGACCTGAACGTTTGCACCCATCTTTAAACAGGTCCGAACCACTTTTTCTCTGCTAAACAGTTGTTTGGAGCCATCTGCTTTAGTGACGAAAACTTCCAAGACAGATACACCGTGCCAGCGATAAGTTAGGCGACTTCACGTTTTAAGTTTATTCACACTTTCTTTTTCCGCCAGTGCAGAAATGCAAATACGTTTTTCGCCTTGAACCTGCACTTCTCAGGCTCCATTGGCTCAAGAAAAAAATATGCCTAAACAAAATTAGGCGCTGGGGTTCTGTGATAACTGCTGTAGTGCTCGAAGCCGTTTAGTCATGTTCGGGTGAGTTGACAAGGCTTCCATGAATTTGTCTGTGCCTGTTATTTTTCTGTTGAGGAGTTCTTGAACCATCATGGACGAGTCGAGATTTCTCGAAACTTGGGCCGTGTCACCCGGGTCGGTAATGAAGAGGCATTTGAAAGCGCTAACACCATTCTGTTGCTTTTGTTTGCCAGGGTTCCTTGAGGAGGTTGCGATTCTTGCGAGCGCTGTAGAGAGTTTCCATGCGCCGTTGTCTACGACTTCGACACTGTTTCTGTCAGCATAGTACTCTCGTACCCTACTTAGCCCTAACGTTAAAAAGGTCAGCAGATACGAGAAACCCATCAAGCCGATGCCTATGGCTGCGCCATTGCCGCTGTTCTTCCTTCCGCCCCCCGACCACAAAAGCGAGTATCCAAGGAACATGAAGACGGAGGGCAAGCAGGAAACAGCCATCATGACTTGAACGTCACGGTGCCTTAAGTGTCCCAGTTCGTGTCCCAAGACTGCTTCAACCTCATCTGTACTCAAAGCCGTTAGCAACCCCGGAGTCACTGCAACGCGGCTGCCTGAAATCGGTGACCCATACGCGAAAGCGTTCGGTACAGGAATTTGGGCAAGCATCAGTTGCGGCGTTTGGATACCGCATTTCTTGCTAAGATTATTGACGATTTGGTGCAGTTGCGGGTTCTCAGATTCTGAAATCTTCCTTATTCGGTACACGGCTCCCAGCAGGTATGGTGCGAAGAGCCACTGGGCAACGTTTATGACTACTACAATTACGCCTACGGCGATGATGTTGAAGACGCCGAAATACAGCATAATTCCCGTTAAAATTAGCGTGGACAATCCGATGATCATAGTCATGGTTGCCAACATTGAAAGTCTAAGCTGCATTACACCCATATTTGGTCAACCATTGGCATGCGCAATAGCCGCTTAAAAATTTTGCTTAATAAAAGAGTTCTTTGACAAGGAAATTTAGCGAGGTAGACAATGCTTTCTTTGACAATTCAAGCGGACAAGGGTTTCTTGGTTTTCTGCATAAAGGAGTGGTGTGTCGATAGTGTTTAATATTAAAATAGGATGCATTAGGTTATTAACAGAATCATTAGTGGGTGAAGGTTATGATGGGCGAAAGTAACATGGATAGTTTAGAAATCGAAGTTGACCCTCATGCTCTTGAGTTTCTTAAGAAAAGCGGTGATGTCTTCGTTCTTACGGATGTTCAAAACCCGCAATACCTGTACTATAGGATCAAGGGTTATGAATCTAACCTCAAAGTCACGTTCGAGGAGTTCGTGGAAATCTGCATGGGCTACCCCGAAGCCCCGGCTGACCCAAGCAACCCCACGCCGGAATTTGTCGTCACCGTATTCAACGTAAATTCCCCGTCAAAAACGATGCCTTCCAACCTGGGATTTTACGTTGCGAAATCGGGTTTCCCAACCGTCAATGACTGGTTGAAAACGTTAAAGGCGGATGAAATTCCCGACTGCGAAAGCGGGTATAGAAAAACATTCTACCTTTACCGCATACAAACCTCATAGAACCGCGAAATTTCCTGTTTCACTTTTTTGCAGGATTCAGCGGCAGCTTGCTTGTTCCGAAAGGAAAATCTTAAAAGCTTACGTTTATTGTGGTTTAAGTAATCTGTGAATTTGTTGAGATGACAGAAATGAAGAGAATACTTGCCGCGTTCCTTCTAGGGCTTTTATGTTTGTCGGTTTTTGTAGCATTCGCGCCAAAAGGGTCAGCGCAACAATCAGTGGATTGGTGGTCAACTTACCGCCATGACCCAGCACACTCCAACAGTTCTACTTCGGCGGCGCCGACCAAAAACACGCTTCTATGGAGTTACGCAACAAGCAAAGCTGTATCTTACAGTTCTCCCGCCGTTATGAACGGGGTTGTGTTTGTCGGCTCATTTGACCACTACGTTTACGCCTTGAACGCTGCAAATGGCGCCTACCTCTGGCGCTACAAGACCAGCGGTACCATTGATTCTTCTCCAGCAGTCGCTAACGGCGTAGTCTACATTGGCTCGATGGACCACAAGGTTTACGCCTTGAACGCCACATCGGGTGCAAAGCTGTGGAGTTACGGCACAGGTGACCAAGTCGAGTCTTCACCCGTCGTCGTCAACGGCGTAGTCTACATTGGCTCAGACGACCACAAACTCTACGCACTCAACGCTCAAACAGGCGCCAAAGTCTGGAGTTTCGGCACGGGCAACGCGGTGGTTTCGTCTCCTGCAGTTGCAGACGGCGTCGTCTACGTCGGTTCGGAAGACAGCAAAGTTTATGCGGTGAACGCCGCAACAGGCACAAAAATATGGGCTTACTCAACAGGCGACTCAGTGGACAGTTCCCCGGCAGTTTGGAACGGCATGGTGTACATTGGTTCAGATGACGATAACGTGTACGCGATAAGCGTGCAAACTGGCACTAGGGTTTGGGTTTTCGGCACAGGCGACATCGTGGATTCTTCCCCTGCAGTCGCTAACGGAGTTGTTTTCGTTGGTTCAGAAGACTTTAACATGTACGCTTTGAACGCTGCATCGGGCAGCAAAATCTGGAGTTACACCACAGGCAGCCAAGTGGAGTCTTCTCCCGCCGTTGCTGACGGCATAGTGTATGTTGGTTCAGACGACGACAATGTGTATGCTTTGAACGCTTCAACAGGCACCACGGTATGGACTTATGGAACCACTAATTATGTTGATTCTTCCCCTGCAGTTGCAAACGGCGTGGTCTACGTTGGCTCAGAAGACAAAAGCGTTTACGCCTTGGGGGCAGTTACTGTTGCTCAGCCGTCACCATATGTGCCGCCTGTTCCCGAGTTCCCAAGCCAAGCACTTGTCTTCTTCATGGTTGGTTTTATGGCGTGCACTGTATTCGCTGTATTCGTTAAAAAGAGAAATACATTGAAAAAGATTTGAGGATACGATTGACTAAGAAAACAACTTGGCTTCACGAAATTTTGTCAGCAACTTAACCGGGCAAATGTATTGTTCCTACGTTAAATGAGACAATTAAAATCAGCCAAAGCGCCATGAACATGACTCCGATGCAGCAAATCAAAGTTGACCCAGTGGGAATCTTCAGGGCTTTTTTTCCCAGAAGATGAGTTTCCCGTCTCAACGTGTCAATTCCCATTCTGGCTTCAATCACCTTTAGTCTCTCCTTAGCGTCTATAGCGATATGTTTGAACCTAAAAGTGTGTAGGAAAAACTCTAAACTTACAAAGAAACCTACGATGCACACGGCGTCTACTGCCGCGATTGACTTCAGGGTGAACAAAAACGCAAGCAACGCACTGACAAGTACAATCATAATGTTGGCATGGGCTTCTAAAAGATCATCAATCTTATGAAACTCTTCGTAAAGCGCTTCATGCTGGATCTTGTCTTCCTCGCTTATTTTAGGCTGTTTTTTGCTCAAGCTTGCTTTTCTTCCTCTTCAAGACAACCACAGCAAGTATTACGGCGACTATTACCGCTATAGCCGCGGCGCTTGCAATGGCGATTGTTCCTACAGATACTCCTTTGACAGGTGCCGAAGTTGCTTCACCTAAGCTCATGACAACGGTGTGGGTGCTATGATGGTATGCGAAGTGAATGAGCCAGGAATCGCCTTGTGAAGTTGCAACGTAGTTTACCTGACTGTCGTCTAAGAACACTTTCAGGGTAGAAACGTCTCCTATGAGGGTTTTAGCTATGTAGGTGTCCACGTATCCCGTTGTGCCTGAAGGACCGCTGACCGTGAAGCTTAGCTCTCTACTTGTGGAATTAAACGCCAAATCCGTCACTGTCGAGTTTGAAGCGACTGAAAAAACGTCTTGAGTGCTCTCCGATCTAAAGGGCATTATTGCAAGGCTGACTACAGTGCATACCTTTGAGTAAGAGGAATCTCCCGCGAACGTGGCGTTTATCAGGTAGTTTCCAGTGATCGAAGGAAGCCATTCTGCTGAGAAGCTGCCATCTGGACCCGTGTTTACGAGTGTTAGATCGTTCCAAGAACTTCCTCCTGTGACACTGTCTGAAATTTGGATTGGTAATCCGGACAGACCAGTTCCGGAAGCGGCCAAGTTGCCGTTGATTTCAACTTTGAAGCCGTTGTAAGAAGTGGAGCTGGCACATGAAACGGTAAGAGTTGGTGAAGTTAGTGAATGAGGCGGAGACGGAGTTGGCTGAGGAGTTTGTGAAGGAGCAGACGTAGGTGAGGGCGTCGGATTTGAATAAGTGGAAGGCGTGGGCGAAGGAGCAGGAGTAGGCGTAGGAGTATAAGTGGGCGTAGTCGTGGGAGCGGGTGTCGGGGTTGGTGTAGGAGAAGTTGACGAAGAGTTAACGTTTATTATGATTATGATTCTTGTCTGCGAATCTTCAATAGCTAGAAAGTGCGTGCCTGCATTGGCAGTTGGGATTGTTACGTAAGTTGAAAATGAACCAGTTGTTGAGCTGGCTACGGTTGAACCGATGATTTGAGCCGTTTGCCACTGGCTTGAGGTTACGGTGGTGACCACTTGGGCGCCGTCAAACCTGATGTACACGACGCCTGGGTAGAACCACTCGCCAGAAATCAAGATGCTGGTGCCTGGATTCACGTTAACGTTTGATGATAAATTAGTCCCGTTGCCGTAGAGTCCAGTTGCAATTTGGCTCCCAACTTGTTTTATCCCTCGGAAGTTTTCATTGTAACTCACGTAGCTCCACACTTTATTGTTGATTTCTGCTCTGAAAGAGATTGAAGAGCTCGAGTTTTCCGTGCCGGAGTCACCGGCTGCAAATGAATTTTGTAAGTCTGGCATTTGACAGTTTAAGGCAATATTGCCTGAGGCGTCAGAGGTTGTTGAAGCCCACAGGTTCCATCCGAATAAACCCTCGTATGTTACGTTAACCACAGTTAACGCGGGGTACCGTGAACCAGTAAATTGAACGTTTGCGCCGCCTGGACCATAAGCAGGAGAAATGGAAAGCGTTGCTGTACTCACGTAAATTGTTACGACCATCCATGTTTGAGAGTCTTCTATCTGGATGAAATGGTCGCCTGCCTCAGCAGCAGCCGGAATAGTTACTGAAGTAGAGAAAGTGCCGTTTACACCCGCAGCCGTGGTGCCGAGGATAGTTGCGCTTTGCCATTGATCGCTTGTTACCGTGCCTACAACGCTTAGGCTATCCCATCGGATGTAAATTACTCCAGGATGGAACCACTCGCCCACTATTGTAATAACGTCACCCGGCATGGTTCTGACGCTTGTGTCCAAGTTGGTGCCGTTCCCGAAAAGTCCACTGGCAATGTTGGTTCCAACCATGCTTAATCCCCGTTCATACTCGTCGTAGTTGGCGTTGGCATAAACAATATTGTTTATGGTGGTTCTGTAGTTTATCTGATTGTATTGCTGTGGGCAATCGCCGACGGTGAGAGACTTTTCCAGGTCGGGTGCTTGAGAACTGGCGACGATGTCTCCTGAAGCGTTAGCAACTGTTTGAGTTAAATAGTTCCATGTTCCAAACGTTGGGTCATAATATGAAATGAAAACGGTAGAGCCGGGCGGATAACTGGAGCCTGTGAATTGAACTGAAACCCCGCCTGGTCCAGCGGACGGCGTAAGATTCAATGTGGAACTGTAATTTTGTGAGTTAACTGTGATGTAAGTGTCTGTCACAGCAACCATTGCGCCGCTGTACTGGTCGAAGGCTTTAATGTAGTAGTTTCCGACAGCGACGTTTTGGGCTATGGTGCCGTTTACCCAGTTGCTTCCTAATGTCCATGAGCCACCATTATTATCGCTGTATCCCGAAGTCACAGACGCGCTTATGTTGGCGACTGAAAATTGCGGTGTGTAAACGAAGTCACCTGTGGCAATTTCTTCCGAGTCGTTGGTACTCATAAATAAGTACACAGTAGAGCCACTCCACGATACGTTGCCAAAGAAAAGATTTACCCTGCCTCCAGATTGAACTTGCTGGCCAACGGCGCTTGTCGATGTGCTGTTTATGTAGATGTTTCCTGTTGAAGAGGAAACCAAAGATAACTGCGCAGGTAAAACAATGCTAACAATCAACAAACCGATTAAAAAGAATTTTAGAAAGCGTTTTGGCATCGACTAAGCCCTCACTTGTACTATTATTTGTCTGCTTATTAATTATTCGCAAACAGAATCAAGACAGACAATTCCGCTTTTCATGAACCCACTTTCTAAAAAGATCAGCATTTCATTTTTTGATATGAATCTCAATTCAAAGAAAAATCTTATCTTCACCTTCTAAATATAATCCATCTTCGGGTCTTCAAATGAAACGAGCAATCCTGGCTACATCCATTATAGTCATCATCGTGATAGCCACGTTTGCCGTTTTGTATACTGAAAACAACTCCCCTGCAACTTCCAAGAACCCGCCCAACGCGTACGTCGGGGTAGCTTACTGCGGCAACTCGGTTGCGCAGGGAGAACAGCTGATAAACAAAGTTAAAGGTTACACTAATCTGTTTATTTTGCAGTCCGGTGTTTTGGAGCAGGATTTTAAAAGCGTTGACGAATTAGGGGATTACGCGGTTGCAGCTGGAATGTATTTTCTTCCTTATTTCGGCGAATATGTTCCTTCAACGTTTTCCGCTTGGCTTACAGGCGCCATGCAGAGGTGGGGAAACCATCTCCTAGGCGTCTATTACAGCGATGAGCCGGGTGGAAAAATGCTTGACGATTATGTTTACTTCAACGATTCATCCACTGGCGATACGATAACTAAAACGATATACGGGGACATTGTTGTTCAAAAACCCGACGGAACCGTTATTCAATATGAAATGAACGGAAACATCAACCTGTACCAGCCCGACACTTCCAGCAAATCAGACATCGATAACGAGGCGACCTTTTTCCCAAACGGCACAATCCAAATCGTGAAATCAAACAACGGCCTAAGCGACTTCAGCTACAGCAGCTATCAGGAACTCAACGGCACGCGTCCCTTCAGCAACCTAGCTGACACCGCCCAAAGATTCATTGACAACGATAAAGCCAGCATTGATTTTCTGAAGATAAACCAAAATAAGGTTTTCACTTCTGACTATGCACTTATGTGGTACGATTATTTGTCCGGGTACGATGTGGTGCTGGGTCAACTGGGATGGAACATGTCAACCACTGAGCAAATCGCGTTTCTGAGGGGAGCAGCGACGTTGCAGCACAAGGACTGGGGCGTAGTGGTAACTTGGAAATACAATCAGCCGCCCTACCTTGACACCGCAGCCAACATTTTAGATCAGATGACCAACGCGTACGAATGCGGAGCCAAATACGTTGTTTTATTCAACTACTACATCAACAACAAAACCGCCGACGGAACCTTCACGGCAGACGACTTCCACGCCTTGCAGTCCTTCTGGAACAACGTCGTAAACAACCCCAAGATCGTTCGGGGATCAATCACTGCTGACTCGGTTTTGGTTTTGCCGCAGAACTATGGGTGGGGTGCCCGATGGTCCACGGACCACATATGGGGGATTTTTCCGCCAGACAACAAAACCGTGCAGTACTGGGATTTGATGCAGAACGTATTGCAGGCGCACGGCTTGAAAACGGACATTGTTTACGCTGACCCAAACTACCCGTTGCCGCCTACCTACCAAAACATTTACCCATCCCGTTAATTCCAAACCTTTGACGCCCAAAAAGCGGCACAGCACAGCCATTAAGACGAGGTCCAAGCAAAAATCAACTGCAGCTTGCCCTGCGCTAAGCCGCTTTTTGGTAAAAGCTTCGTTGCTTTTCTATTCTGGCGATGTACCAATTCCAAACTTTGTTCGCGGCGTCCTCAGAGTACCCGGAGTCGGCAAGTCTCTTCTTAAATATACGTTGCGACGGCGCTCTTCGTTTGATGCTCTGTTGCTGTGGCATACTTTTCCACGCGTGCAAAAAATAATAAACCTTCTGTATTTCTAATCAAATTCGTAGATGTGCACAACAAAAATACATAAACGTCCAAGCCCTGCCTGCTTAAGGACGGGAAGGGACGTGTAGGGTCGCTACGGGACGCTACGGGTCGGGCAGGGACGAATCGGGACGTTTAGGGACGTGACTTACCAACACTTCAAGCCCCAAACCAAACCAGCAACCCAAAACACAAACAACCAAAAGTAGCATCCCCTCCCACTCGGCTTTGGCTACAGTAACGATTATAGGTTATTGATGGGTTGGTGAGGGGTGTGGTGTGCCAGATGAGTGGGTCGAGCGGTTCTGTGTCTACGGACGTGCGCAGGAAGAAGCAAACCATCGGCGTCGTCGCGATTGCATTAGTGGTGCTATTCGTCATCCTGTTCTTTTTCAAGATTCTAAACATAATTGACTTCCTCATCGCTGACCTGGCGGTTGGGCTAGTAGCTAACTATGTTTTCCGAAGACTAGACAGGCAAGCCAGCCGCTAAAAGAAAACAAGCCACAACTCGACAAGTTGGTGCACTTAAGCAAATTATTTATTCTCGTAACGTCTGAAATTATTAGGCAAGTGAACCCGATGAATCCTTTAATGTTGAAAAACAAGAAAGTTGTCGGAACCGAAGGCTACATACTTGGAGAAATGAACGATCTGCACGTTGACTTCAACACGTGGCAAGCCACCGCCTTCTACGTCATCCTAAGCGACGAGGCAGCCTCAGAACTCAACTTGAAAAAGCCGTTTCTGCGCAGAATAATGATGTGCCTGCCAACTGAACTAATCGGGGCAGTCGGCGACGTGGTCACGCTTAAGCAGCCGATAAGAAGCCTCAAAGACGTCGCGGAAAAAGAGATGCAGGTGAAAACCGTCAAAGTGGAAGGCAAAAGAGTAGTCAGCCCAAACGGTTTCTTAGTGGGAGAAGTCGAAGGGTTAGATGTGAATTTCGCCGATTGGCAGGTCAACGGCCTGCAGGTTGCCTTAACAGATGAAGCTGCCTCTGAACTCGGTTTCAGCCGACCCTTCATGAGCAAAGTAGTCGTGATTGTTCCAAACAAAGCAATAGGCGACGTCGAAAACTTCGTAACCTTAGACGAAGGGATGGAAAACCTCAAGTCCCTAGTAGAATGCATAAGATCCTGTCAACTAAAAAAATAGAGAAAAAAAAGAAGTTTTCCCTCAGGGCAAAAAAAGTTTTTAGCCGAATTTGCTGAAGACTTTGCTTCGTCTGATGGCTTCTTGCAGCGGGTACCCGATGATGTTGATTGCGACGACTTCTCCAGCAAACACTGCTAAAATGCTGAGCATGACAGGAATGCTGAGTAGAGGTGCAAGGTAGACTCCAACAATCAAACCGATAACCACTGATTGCACGATGGTTGCTGCGAAACGTCTGATTTTGCCTCCGTTTCTTCCGATATACCATGCTAAAATGCATGCGACGAGGTTTGCTGCTGCGCCGCCGACTATGTCAATTAATCCTAGTCCGCCGTAAACATTAGAGACCACGCATCCTAAGCTGAGTCCGATGGCGCTTGGGAACCCAAAAATCATTGACAGCGGCAGCATAGCGTCTGCGACTCTTACTTGGAAAATACCGTAGCCAAAGCTTATCCCAGCCAATGCAATAACTCCAACCGCATACAAAGCGGCAAAGATAGCCATAACAGCCAATTTCTTTGCGTTTAATTTCATTTCATTCAATCCGGGTTTTTTAAGGTAGGTTATATACGGAAACTACCGCGAGGAACGCAACTATCAACCTTGAACTATATTAAAATTCCCCATCCTTTCTCTTTTTCATCCAATCCAAAGATGCCCTAGACCAGAAGTTGCGGTTGATCCAACAAAATTCAACAGTTAATTATGAGCCGTACAAGGTTTTCTATCTGCGCAGTCGTCTCCAAGCGGGCATTCTGAGCTTCGATTTTTCTTG
The DNA here is from genome assembly GCA_963722095.1 of Candidatus Bathyarchaeota archaeon. GTDB lineage: Archaea > Thermoproteota > Bathyarchaeia > Bathyarchaeales > Bathycorpusculaceae > Bathycorpusculum. The sequence goes on from CAVRJR010000001.1 coordinate 1,169,236, forward strand.
CAGTACTCAAGATTCAACCGGACCAACTGAGACTCATAACTCACAACGCAGTCCTCGCTTAAACCAATTCTTATGTAGCCGTTTCCACAGCCGCAAGCGAAGGTTTAGGCTTTGCCTTGTCCCAGATTCCTCTCAGTTCCCTAAGGAATATGCTTACGCACACAGGACCAACACCTCTGAACTCCTGGAGTCGTCTTTGCAAGTCCACGGGGCTGCTAGATTCTGAATGAAGCCTTTCGAGGTCACCGTACTTTTCTTTCAGCGTTTTCGCAATATCCAGAAGATTTGTCGCGGTGGAGAAGTCGTATCGTGTGTAGCCTCCGGAATCGAGAACTTCGACCAGGCGGTCCCATCCCGCCTCCAAAATGGCATCTGGGCTCGTCAAGTCTTCCTGCTCTAAACTGCGGTAAGTCTCCTTGGCTGTTTCGGCGGATATCCTCTTGGCAAAGAGCACGGAAGCCAAAAACCATTTGAACCTGTCCTCAGGCTTGGACAAATCAAAGTCAAGCTCGCTGGAATAGCTCGGCAGCTTGGACAAGGCTTCCTTCACGTTCATGAAGAGACCCCAACTAGAATGTTGGCTTCATCAGCAATAAACCCTGCTGAAAAACAAGCAAATCTCCAAACAAGCAGTTCGACTTAGGCAAATACTGGGAACCTTTGAATTTGTGGTTTTACGATTCATAAAACTTAACTTTCAAAAAGCGGAAGTTGAATTTGGAAGATAGAACTTGGGTAATCGGTCATTTGGTGCTTATCTTGCGTTTTTCGGCTTTGTTATCCTGATTTTAGGCATCTTCCTATGCTGGTCATCGACAAGTATGGTTCAGAATTCTTTCGGTTCATCTTATTCGGCGCTTTCAGATGCAAGCGTAGCCCTTTTGGTAGGCTCTTTTATTGCATTAGTCGGGGTAGTATTCCTGTTAATCGGGCTTCTCTCAACCATGCATAAGCGAACACGATACCTTTACTAAAGAATTATAGCGCCAGCCCTTCGTTGCCGAGAAAAGCAAAGACGCCTTTGACAAAAGAATAGTTCGGCAGCCAAGCCCTAACAGGTTAATAAAAGACACTAAACTATACTGCAGGCAGGAAGTCACGTTTTATGCAGCCAAAACAAGAATCCAAGCCTAACAGGCTTATCCATGAGAAAAGCCCTTACCTTCTCCAACACGCCTACAACCCCGTGGACTGGTACCCTTGGAGCCAAGAAGCTTTAGATAAAGCCAAAAGCAGAAGACAAGCCAATCTTCCTCAGCATAGGCTACTCGACTTGTCACTGGTGCCACGTCATGGAAATGGAGTGCTTCAACGACAAGCAAGTTGCGGACCTGCTTAACCCAGCGTTTGTGTGCATTAAGGTTGACCGCGAAGAAACGACCCGACCTCGACGCTTCGTACATGGCTGTTTGCCAAGCTATGGGCAGAAACTGCGGATGGCCCCTCAACATAATAATGACGCCTAAACTGAACCCGTTCTATCGCCCAGAGCTACATACCCAAACACAGCCGACCCGGCATAATCGGCATGCTGGATCTTGTGCCGCAAGTGAGACAAATATGGAAAACGCAGCGTTCCCAAATGGAAATGGTCGGCGCCGACATCAAATCACGCATAGAAGCCGTGGAAAAGCGAACACCCCAAAACCAGCTCACCGCTGAGGTCTTGCAGGATGGCTTCGACCGCCTCAAGCTGGATTACGACAAAGAAAACGGCGGGTTCGGGTCAGCACCAAAGTTTCCCACCCCCACAAGCTCCTATATCTTCTGCGCCGCTATGCCCACACTGGAGAGAAAAGTGCGCTGTCTATGGCTGAAAACACTTTGCGCACAAATGCGTTTGGGCGGAATCTTTGACCAACTCGGTTTTGGGTTTCACAGGTACAGCACAGACCCAGAACTGGCTGGTTCCTCACTACGAAAAAACACTCTACGACCAAGCCTTGCTGACACTGGCGTATGTTGAGGCATATCAGGCGACAGGTGCACCCAAGTTCAAGATTACCGCGAAAGAAACCGTAGAATACGTTCTACGTGATTTGTCTGCAGGTGGGGAAGGCGGGTTTTTCTCAGCTCAGGATGCTGACTCGGAGGGTGAAGAAGGCAAATTTTACCTGTGGACCGTCAACGAAGTTCTCGATGTTCTGTCTCCTGCAGACGCAGAGCTGGCAGTTCACCTCTACGGCTTAAAACCCGAAGGCAACTACCCTGACGAAACGGGGCATACAAACGGCAAAAACATACTGCATATCGCTGAACCACTTGCCGACCTCGCTTCCTACAAGGGCTTGACAGTCGATGAGCTGATTATGCAGATGGGCAGAATCCAAAATGCCCTCTTTAAAGAGAGACAGAAAAGGGTTGCTCCGGCGGTTGATGACAAGGTCTTGGCTGACTGGAACGGATTGATGATTGCAGCTTTGGCTAAGGCTGGCATTGTGTTCGGCGACGCTGCGTACCTTAATGCGGCATCCAAGACGGCCGACTTCATATTGAACCACATGCGAAAAGGCGACGTGCTGTATCATCGTTACGCGAAAGGAGAAGTCGCAATAGAGGGATTTCTAGACGACTATTCCTACCTAACTGTATGGGCTGATACAGCTCTACGAGGCAACGTTCAATGACGTGTACCTGCAAGCCGCCGCCGACATGACCAAAGTTATGGTCGACAAGTTTTGGGATAAGCAGAATGGCGGATTCTACCAAGCCCAAAGCGCTCCCGCTGGCATGCCTAAAATCAAGCAGCTCTATGACGGTGCAATTCCATCAGGCAATTCAGTGGCGCTTCATGACTTGCTGTGGCTTAGCCGCTTGACCAACGAGCCCACATACGATCAGATGGCGACCCAAATGATGAAGACCTTTGCTGAAGAAGTTGAAGGGGCACCCGACGCCTACACGTTCTTTCTCTCAGCACTTGACTTCCAGCTTGGCCCCTCCTACATGGTCACAGTAGTCGGCGAGACCAACTCAAAAGACACGCAAGAAATGCTCAAGACGCTGAGGCAACATTACCTGCCCACAACCGTAATCCAGCTCAAGGATCCAGACAAGGCAGGCTTAGGTTACCAGCAAATCGAAGGCAAAGCAACTGCCTATGTGTGCCGCGACCAAACATGCCTTCCAGCAACCGACAGCCTGGCGACTATGCTTGAGCAGCTTGGCATAAAGGAGAAACATTGAATCTTGGCGCTTTGAAGCGTTGATCCTCTAAGGACCTCTCGGCTCACAAGTAACATGCGATCAGAAAGTGTTGCTTCTCAGAATGTTGATATGTATTGCTGAGGCGTCGGCCACCTCTCCGGAATTTTCCTTGCACTAGCTTCAATTTTCGTTATGCCGCTGATTCTAGCAATTTGATCTTGCATATCAAATGATTGCGCGGTGTCTCTTACCATTGCCGACAACTGCAGGTCATAGTCACCGCTTGTTTCTGTAATTATGATAACGTCGGGAATTTTCGCAAGTGACTCAACTACCGGGTTAGACAAGCCCCCAGGTCTCGTGAAGGCAATGTTGAAATCCAATATAGACGTGTACCCGATTTTGTTCGGGTTTATTTGGATTGAAACCTTTATCGCGCCCTTTTCCTTGAGCCTGTGATATCTTTTCACAACCGTGTCGGTTGACAATCCTATTTCTTGTCGCAATTTTCGTAAATGAAGCTCGCCCGTCCACAGTGAGCTTTGCTACTATTTGTTTATCCAGCTCATCAACCGTGATTCTTTCACCCAACGTAGCGGGCTGCAGGAGATAGAATCAGGTTGTTCTATTTCGGAGGTATTCCTCTGAGTCTCCAGTGAAGTTCAAGTTTTCAGGAATGTTTCTGACGCCTGTCCAGATGTAAGTTTTCAAACCCACTGTAGGCAATTTTCGCCTAATTACCTGCTTCAAATAATCTAGTTCGTTAAGGTTCCTTAAAGTTGCGACTGCCCTAATATTGTAAACGCTGTTATATTGCCGGTAAGAACGTATCTCAGTTATGTTCCTAATGAGTTCCATTGCTTGTTCGAGTTGCTGAGCTTCAATGCTGATGAGAAAAGTCGCCAGTGCTTCATATCCGAAGGAACCAAAATTAATCTGCACTGTCGCCCCATTTATTACTCCCTTTTTCCTCCATTGCTCTGCATCGTTTCCAAACTTTGTTCTTCGACACACCGCACTGCTTCGCTATTTCATAATAACCAGTTCGACCATCTTTAAGCAGACTTTTCAGAATTTCCGAATCAAGCTCTTTGATTTTATTCAACAGTTTCTTCCTTTTGTCTAAAGTTGTTCAGATTTTCAAGATTTAAAATTTCTTGTTTCCTTGAAACATATCGGTACGAAATTGCCAATTTACAAAATTTTCGGCGGATTTGACGAGCCAACAATATGACCTTCTAAAAGGTAGATATATATTGACGGGGGCTTGGCCATTTTTCCAATTTCTCTAACGACGATATTTCTACATCCATTTTTGTTATGCCTTGAATTTTTCCCAAGTTGCTCTTGAACCGAAAGAAATTGACCTAAATCCTTCACCATTGCATATATTTGCAAATCGTAATCCCCTGTTGTTTTCATAATGCTTATGACATCGGGTATCCTGCTGATTTTTTCAATAATTGCGAAGGAGTTTTCATGTGAGGTAACAGTGAAAAAAATGCATAGCGCTTGGTACCCGATTTTATTCGGGTTAATTTGAATTGTGACTTTCAATACTCCGTTTTTCTTAAGTTTTTCATATCTTCTTTTGGCAGTATCGGATGAGATTCCAATTTCTCTTCCGAGTGTTTCCATGGACACCCGTCCGTTCTCAGAAAGTTTATCAGCTATTTCTTGGTCAATTTGATCGAGAATCATTGATTGCGGACTGCTTCTCTGAGCCTTAACCTGATAATTGACTGATTCTCTTTTCCTTTTCCGCATTACGCTTGTTATTGTCAAGTTGTAATTCATTTCTTTTACGTCTGTCCAGATTGCAGTTCTCATTTCCAAAATCGAAAAGCGTCTTTTGAATTCGTCCTTGATGGCGTTCAACTGTTCAAGCGTTTTAAGAATTGCAACAACATCCCAGTTTCCTTTGACTCCCCTGCTGTAGAATGCGTAAACTTCTAGGCATTTTCTGCAGGTAACTGACAAGTTGATCTTCTTGCTGGGGGTCAACGTTGATTAAAATGTGGGCTACTGCCTTGAAACCGAAACTCTTGTAATTAATATGTATAGTCGCACCTGTAATTATTCCCATTTCTTCCATTTTGCCAAAGTTTTTCTTAACATGTTTCTTTTGTTTCGCCTATTTTTTTGGCAATTTCGTTGTCAGTTTGGCGCCCGTCTGCTAATAATTCTTTGAGGATTTTTGCTTGGATTACGCTGATTTGCTCGGTTAAGGCTAATGTCCCTCGTTGACGTTCATGGTACTTTTTTATTCTATTTAAATTCATCGCAGGTTTTTTCTTTTCTATTCTTGTTCCACCGTACTGTGATGGTCCGGCTGATGCAACTTACGCTGTTGCCGTTTTTTGTAAGAAATAGTGATTTCATTCGTATTTTTTCAATTTTAGCCGCTGATGCTCAAAATTGTTGTTTTCTATTGGGTAATTTTATCTTATATAATTGCATTTTTTTTGTAAAAATGGCATTTTTATTTGATATTTTTGAGAATTTTGCAAAATCTTAAATACAAAATTCTTGAAACCCTTGAGTACAGAAAAGGAAGAAGAAAAAATGTCAAACAAACTAAAAGCATTTTCAAAAGGCAAAACAGGAGCAATTGCAATATCGATATTCTTTATACTCTCAATGACAGCTTCAATGATGCTTATACCATCTGCCAGCGCACATACACCAGCTTGGACTATTCCAACCTTTGCATACATTAGCGTTTCACCTAACCCAGTGGGCACAGGTCAGTCGGTAGAAGTCATTATGTGGCTTAACCAAGTGATTAACGCTGCAATGATCGCGAACACTATTAGATTCCAAAACTACCAAGCTAGTCATTACAGCACCCAACGGTGACAACCAAACACAGACATTCCCAATAGTCTATGACACCACATCAGACCAAGACTATGCAATTTACACCCACCCAGGTCGGCACATACACTCTGACCTTCAGCTTCCCAGGACAAACATACAACTTCCCATTAGCCTACTCGTTTTTCGGATCCAACGCAGCATATCGAAGGTGACTATTACGCACCCAGCTCAGCATCAGCAACTCTCACTGTTCAGTCATCCCCAATCTCAGATTACCCAACAACTCCCCTTCCAACAAACTACTGGACACGCCCAATCTACGGCACAAACTCTAACTGGGCCGCAGTTTCGTCAAACTGGCTAGGCACTGGTGCACCAGGATACGGCGGCTTTGCTAGCACTTACAACCTTGGAGGCAACGGCGAACAGTTAGCCGGAGCAGGCGACGTCGTAGGTTCAATGACTAGCCACATAATGTGGACTAAGCCTCTTGACAGCGGCGGAGTCGTCGGAGGAAACCAAACTTCAATCTACGGCAACACGTATTTCGAAGGCTCAGCATACAACCAAAGGTACACGAACCCGATAATAGTCGACGGAATGCTCTACTACACTGAACCAATATCGTTCGCAGGAGTACCAGGCGGATTGAGCGGCAGCGCTTATGGACCAACCGACTGCGTCAACTTGCAAACAGGGCAGCTTATTTGGCAGCGCTCTGACGTACCCGCACTATCATTCGCGTACGTCTACGATGTCGAAGACCCTAACCAACACGGAGTTTACCAACCAATACTATTCTCTTCCGCAGCGACCTATGGCCCCCAAGGCACAATTTGGAGAGCATTTGATGCATACACTGGAGACCCAATGTTCAACGTAACCAACGTTCCGTCGGGCACAAGCATACTTGGTCCGAACGGCGAAGAGCTAATAATTACCTTGGCGAATCTCGGCACACCCTCTGCACCAAGCTACTATCTGCAAGAATGGAACTCATCTAGGCTGTGGGGCAACAACTATTCCGGTGCATCAACATCGCCACCTGTGGTTCCACCCATAAATAATGGAAACACCGCATCGTTGTATGATTTCAACGTTTCAGTAACAGGCGTTCCTACTGGCGGAGTTACGCAAGTTGGAGGAATCCTCGACGACCGATTACTCTGCTACTCAGGCAGTCTGCCTTCAACAGGCGCGATTTTCATGGGTTCCGAAAGCAGCACTCCCTACACATACTTTGCAGTCAGCATTAGCGAGAGTCATAAAAGTTCGTTAGGTTCGATACTTTGGCACCAAACCTATAACACACCACCAAACAACATCACTGTTCTCGAGGCAGGAATTGATCCAGTGAATCGCGTTTTCGTTGAAAACTGGCGTGAAACTTCACAGTACGTAGGCTACAGTTTAGATACAGGCGCAAAGATATGGGGTCCAACTGACGCTCAAGCATACCTTGACTACTACGGCAGCCCAGCATCAGGCAGCTTAGCAAACGCATTTGCTTACGGAAAAATGTACAGCAGCGCATACGCAGGAATAGTCTACTGTTACGACACAAAGACTGGCAAGCTACTTTGGACCTACGGCAACGGCGGCGAAGGCAACAACACAAACTCTGGACTCGAAACCCCATTCGCTCACTACCCGACATTCGTTAACGCCATAGGCAGCGGCATCGTATACCTTGTCACAACTGAACACACACCCGAAACACCATTGTTTAAAGGTGCATTAGCACGCGCAATCAACGCTACAACCGGCGCGGAAATCTGGACACTTTCAGGATACACAGGCGAATTCGAGGTATTCAGTTACGCTGCAGCAGACGGATACAACACTTGGTACAACGGCTACGACGCACAAATCTACACGGTAGGCAGAGGACCAAGCCAAACCACAGTTACAGCGCCAGATGCAGCTTTAGCTTCTGGACAATCAGTAGTGATACGCGGAACAGTCACAGATATTTCTGCAGGCACAAAAGAAAACGAGCAGGCAATGAACTTTCCAAACGGAGTTCCAGTCTGTTCTGACGCAAGCATGACAGCATGGATGGGCTACGTTTACCAGCAACAATCTATGCCGACCAACTTCACAGGCGTACCAGTTCAACTCTACGTGTTGGACTCTAACAACAACTACAGAGCGATAGGAACTGCAACTACCAACGTAAACGGAATGTACACCCTGACATGGACACCTGACATCGCAGGCAACTACACAGTCTACGCCAGCTTCGCAGGCACCAAAGGTTACTGGCCATCAACCGAATCGACAAGCTTCACAGTGATGCAGGCATCACCTACACAGGCACCAACAGCAACACCACTTAGCGGAGTCGCAACACAAACCGCACTCGAATACATAGGCGTCGCAATCATCATCGTGATAGTCATCATCGGCGCCGTGCTCGCACTACTCGTCACAAGAAAACACCCATAAACCAAAAATGCAAAACAAATCTCCTTTCCCTTTTTTTAGTCCCACAAAAAAAAAACAAAAATAGCGAGAGATGAAAAAGAGAGTGGCTGAGAAGGCTCTGGTTAAATCTCAAAATAGCGATTGCATAGAGATGTTGATTTTCATTTCTTTTTTCTCCTAAAGAAATTTGGAATCCTCCAGAGCCTCAGCAAACCTCTCTTTTAAATTAAGGTTCGCGTGTCTTGGTAAATTCCCAATTTCTTTTTAACCGAATATCCCATTTTAGGGTAACGACTGAAAAAAAATAAATTATGCGGGGAATTATGTTTAAAGATAGAGAAAAGATGCAGCAGCGCCTTGAAGCGATAATTCAGAAATTCAGAGAAGAAGCAGCCACCAGCCCCGAAAAAGCCTTAACCATCCAAGAGTTGGGTTTGCCGCCTCGTTTCGAGCAGGCGATGCATCGAAGACTTGGTCAAACGGGCATTTTCGTGGAGGTAAACGGCAAATACTACCTTAACGAGGAGCGACTTAAACAAATCCAACAGCAACATGCGGGCGGGTTCGGCGGAGGCGGCGGCTACGGAAGGCAAAGTGCTCCTGGCTGGCTGCGTTACGGCGCGATTTTGTTCATGTTGCCGATCGGCATCATCGTCGTTGGCGTTTTAGTGTTTTACTTCAACGTTTACAACGGAGCCGGGTACTTCCCAGGCGAAGTCATCCTTATCCTACTCGTTGTCTTAGTGGTTCTGTTTGTTGTTCGAATGCTGTTCTGGCGTGCAAGAAGAAGATACATGCGTGAACGCTGGATGCAGAACAAACCGCTCTAATTAAGATAAAGAAAACATTGGGGTGTTTAAACCCCGAACTTCGTTTTTGCGTTTTGCCTCTAAATTTTATCTAGGTTGAATGCTTCGTGGATGGCTCGAACCACTGCTTCCCCGTCTTTTTCTTTGACTACGAAGGAAATGTTTAGTTCGGATGAGCCCTGCGCGATCATTCGGATGTTTATGCCTTTTTTGGCGACGGTTGTGAATATTTTTGAGGCTACGCCTAAGGTGCCTTTCATGTTGGCGCCTACCACGGCGATGACTGCCACGTCGTCTTCCGAAGAGATGTCGCTGACTAAGCCACCCCTGTCAAGCAAGGCGATTTCAAGGTTGCTAATAGCCCTGCCTAAAAGCCCCCGCCGAATAACCATCGATATGTTTGCTTCTGAGGCGGCGGTGGATATCATCATCACGTTGATGTTGTTTTTTCCCAGCACATCAAAGACTTTCGCGTAGCTTCCAGGCGCACCAACCATTCCAGCGCCGCTTACGTTCAGCATGGCAACATCCTTTATCATCGCAACAGCTTTAACGACTTCTTTCGCGTTCGCGTCGGGTTCTCCAGTAATCAATGTGCCCTGGTTCTCTGGGTGAAAAACGCTGCGTATTCTCACAGGGACATTTTCTTTTATTACAGGTTCCAAGGCTCGCGGGTGCATGGCTTTTGCGCCGAAAATCGCCATTTCCGCAGCTTCTTGATAACTTAGTTGCGGCAGCATTTTGGCGGCTCGAACTATTTTCGGGTCCGTAGTCATTATGCCGTCTACGTCTGTCCATATCCAAACTTCGTCAACGCCCAAAGCGACACCCAAAATTGTCGCTGTATAATCTGATCCACCGCGTCCGACCGTTGTTACGACTCCGTTTTGGTCCGCGGCAATGTAGCCCGTTACGACTGGGATGACGCCTTTTTCCAGCAGCGGGGTTAGCCTTTCACGGATCAAGTGAGTAGTGAAGTTCATTAGGGGGTCTGCTTCGCCGAAGTTGGAGTCTGTTACGATGCCTGCTTCTTTGCCTGTGAAGCATTGTGTTTCCAGCTTGTGGTCTTTTATGGCTCCCCAAACGATGGGTGCTGAGAGCCGCTCGCCGAACGATAAGACGTAATCTTTTGATTTAGGTGTCAATTCGCCAACGTAGCATATGCCTGTTAACACTTTTTCTAGTTCAGCGATGGTTTTCTCCGTGACTTGGGTCACTTCTTTCTGTATTGGCTTGCTGGTTATGGCTGACTCGATTGCTGCCAAATGCTTTTTTAGAAGTTCCGTGGTGAAGGCTTGAATATGTTTTTCGTCGCTTTTCTTCGCTTGGTCAGCTACTTCAATCAGGCTGTTTGTAACTCCAGCTAACGCGGATACGACCACGGCGATTCTGTAGTCGTTCTTGGCGTTTTGAGTCACAATGTTGCTTACGTTGCGTATGTTTTCGCCTGTGGCTACGCTGCTGCCGCCGAACTTCATAACTATCTTCATTTTTAGATCTCCGAGTTTTCATTTAGCATTCTGTTTGCTAACTTATGTCTTATATCTAAGAGGTCTCTTAAAACTGCACTGGCAGTTTCCATTCCACCCGCGCCCTTGCCGATAATCGTTTCCTCACCTGCATATTCAGTGTAAAAGGTTACAGCGTTTAGGACGCCGCTGACGCACATGGGGCTACTCTTAGCTATTTCCATGGGTTTGACCGTTGGTTTGTCGCCGTCTATTGAGCCGATGAGTTTGATTGTGTTTCCCCTCTTTGAAGCTTCATCAAGCGCCTCCAACGAAACTTCGCGGATGCCTGTGATATCGACGTCTTTTAAGGTTATTTTCTTGTTAAGTATCCAGTTCGCCAGAATGACTACTTTGCAGGCGGCGTCGAATCCGTCAACATCCATTGACGGCTCGCGCTCGGCGTATCCAAGCTTCTGAGCGTTCGCTAGCGCTTCTTGGAAGGTCAAGCGGTTCTGAGCCATCTCAGTCAATATGTAGTTAGTTGTGCCGTTCAGTATTCCCCGTATGGCTAAGATTTTGTCTCCCGCCAAACACCGCTTCGCAAATTCAAGGACGGGTGTTCCGCCGCCGACGGTTCCGCTGAATCGGAGATAAACATTGTTGTATTCTGCCTAGTTCCGTGAGGGCGGGCATTGCAAGGGCTAAGGGTCCTTTGTTAGTTGTGACGACATGTTTTCCTGTTTTGAAGGCTTTAGTGATGTGCGACAGGGCGGGTTCAGCGTTTTTGATGTTCACTGGTGTTACTTCGACAACCACTTCTGCCTCAACCGACTCAATAACGTCTGAAACGGACATTCCTGGGTGCCCAAACTCGGGGTCTTTAGATATGGGAAATCCCCTCTGTCTGATTTCGCCCAGCTTTTCAGGGCTTAGACCTTTAGGGTTTATGACGGCGCCGTCTATGTCCGCTATGGCAACTATTTTTGGGTTAAATCCGTAATCCTTGGTTTTTTCTGCATATCTTTTCGCAAGAATGGTTGTTACGCTTTTCCCAACTACTCCGAAGCCAACTAAGATTATTCTCATCTTTGTGTTCACCTTGCAAGAATGACTTTTGGTTGTCTTAATCCCAGCGCCTGCTCAATAGCCAACATGTCGGCGTCAACTTCGACTGGTTTTTCGCATTGCTTTATGGCTGTATCAGGGTCCTTTAATCCATGTCCCGTGGTTATGCAGACAACTCGTTCGTTCTTGCCTATGACGCCATTCTTAACCAGCTTCTTTAACCCTGCGATTGACGAGGCGCTTGCAGGCTCCACAAAGATGCCTTCAATTCTCGCCAGCATCTTTTGAGCATCCAAGATTTCGTCGTCAGTGACGGTTTCAGCGGTGCCGTGGGACTCGCGGATTGCGTTGACGGCTTTTTTCCAGCTCACTGGAGCCCCAATTCGGATGGCGGTGGCGACTGTTTCAGGATGTTCAACGCGAATGATTTTGTCGCTGTTGGTTTTGATTGCTTGCACTATTGGCGCCGAGCCGGTCGCTTGTATACCCGTCATTTTGGGTAGTTTCTTTATGAATCCGAGTTCGTGGAATTCGCTTAAGCCTTTCCAGACGGCGCTAATGTTTCCTGCGTTGCCGACAGGTATGATGATTCTGTCTGGAGCGTCGTAGTTTAGTTGCTCGCAGATTTCGTAGCCCAATGATTTTTGCCCTTCAATGCGGAACGGGTTAATTGAGTTAAGCAGGTAAATGCTCTTATGCTTCTCAGCCAACTTCAGAACGAATTCTAAGGCTTCGTCGAAGTTTCCACGTACCTGCAACACTTTGGCGCCATGAATCATGGCTTGCGCCAACTTGCCGTAAGCAATTTTGCCTGACGGAATGAGAACAGTGCACTTTAACCCTGCTCTTGCCGCGTAAGCCGCTAAGCTGGCGCTGGTGTTCCCTGTCGAAGCGCAAATTACGTGCCTGGCTCCAAGCTCAATGGCTTTTGTAACGCCGACGGTCATGCCTCGATCTTTGAAGCTGCCCGTTGGGTTCTCACCCTCGTTCTTAACGTACACTTCCTTAAGCCCCACTTCGTCGCCTAAGTGTTGGGAGCGATGCAAGCCAGTTCCCCCCTCGTTGAGAGTGACAACATGTGCAGCTTCATGTATGGGCATGAAGTCGCGGTACCGCCAAACAGACAGGGGCTTTGTTTTCCAGTCGCTGCTTTTGAGGGTTTGCGCTAACTCTTTAAAATCAAATTTTATTTCAAGGATATCTCCGCATTTCTTGCAGAAGTATATGATTTCATCTATGTCATATTTTGTTCTGCAGTTAATACATTCTTGATGCACCATGTTTTTCGATCTCCTTTAGACGAGCGCCTTGGCTACGTAAACAATGAAGGCTGATGCTGAACTATCTGCTTAGACATTATTAATTTTGTTGCTTGCATAGCCCACTATCCTACCAAGTTGGATAGGGTTTCATAGACTTTTAGGCTGTCTTTTTTCTCAATCACAATGATAGTTTCAGTCCAGCAAGAAATGAATTCAACGATGTTCACGCTCTGTTCCGCCAGAAGTGTGGCTATGAATGCGACAACTCCCGGAGTCGCCTCCAGCTCCTCGGGTGAATGCACAACGATCATCGTGCAGTTGTCATGCTTCATGAGGGCGTTTATGCGTTCAGGCAAATCGCTTCTGTCAAGCAAATAAACGAATTTATCGAGCAAATCCACTTTCATGCCCGTTTTCGAATTAACCTCTTTGCCAGTTATGATGACGGATTTTCGGTCATAAACCGCTATGCTGCTGCGTTTGAGAAGGTGGAGGACTTTTTCTTCTCTTTTCTGCTTGTGCTTTTGCAGTTCCTGCGAGTAGCGACGCAGTGCAGCTTTTATTGCGCTCGGATCGTTAGTTTTTAGTTCTTTCTGTATTTGCCTTGCCAACTCGCTGAGGTTCACAATGCCTTTTTCTAGGGCTTCAAGTAGGTACGGCTTATTTCTAAGATAATTTCTCACGCTTTGAGCTATGCTCATGTTAATCCAAGATGTATCAAATGGGACATTTAAGTTTTGTTAAGTAACAAAAAAGTCACAAGGTTTAAGAAGACAGGGTTCGAGGTAAGGGAAATAAGTTTAAGCTAAAAAATGGGGGAGCAAAAAATAACCGAAAAAATAGTGTTAGCGTACTCGGGCGGATTAGACACGTCTGTGCTAATCAAGTATCTCCAAGAAAAATACGATGCACAAGTCATAACCGTAACCGTTGATGTTGGCCAACAAGAAGATTTGAAAGCAGCTGAGGAAAAAGCCAAAAAACTCGGAGTTTTAAAGCATTTTTCCATCGATGCGAAAGACGAGTTCGCAAAGAACTACATTTTCCCAGCCATAAAAGCCAACGCCCTCTACGAGGGAAAGTACCCGATAAGCACTAGTCTCTCACGACCGCTTATTGCCTCAAAGATGGTTGAAATAGCTGAAAAAGAAGGCGCAACAGCCTTAGCTCACGGATGCACGGGAAGAGGAAACGACCAGGTGCGTTTCGACGTTACACTTGGCTCCTTAGCACCTGACAAAAAAATTATTGCGCCAGTGCGGGAATGGGGAATGACCCGCGAAGAAGAGATAGCTTACGCAAAAACAAAGGGCATCCCAGTCTCCAACGCAGCCAAAAAGTACAGCATAGATGCAAGCGTCTGGGGAAGAGCAATCGAATGTGGTTTGCTGGAAGACGCAAGCCAAGAACCCCCCGAAGATGCTTATGAATGGACTGTTTCACCCGAAAAAGCTCCAAACAAGCCAGAACTTGTAACTTTAAAGTTTGAGGCAGGAGTGCCAGTAGCCGTCAACGGCGAAAACATGGAGCCACTTGCACTGGTCGAAGCGGTGAATAAAATCGCTGGCAGAAACGGCGTTGGACGTATAGATCACATTGAAGACCGCCTAGTAGGCATAAAATCAAGAGAAGTGTATGAGTGCCCAGCGGCGACGGTGATTTTGGAGGCTCATAAAGACCTTGAAAAAATGGTTATGACCCGTCACCAAGTTCTCTTTAAGCAGCAAATCGATGCAGAATGGGTATTCTTAGCCTACGCTGGTCTATGGGTTGACCCATTAAAGGATGACTTGGACGCCTTCATCAACAAGTCACAGGAAAACGTCAACGGGGAAGTCAAACTTAAACTGTACAAGGGCAGCATGCAAGTCGTAGGACGCTCCTCAGCTATGTCGCTCTACGACAAGAACCTGGCTAACTACAACATAAAAACCTCGTTTAACCAGTCGTACTCCAAGGGCTTTATTGAACTGTGGGGGCTCCAAACAAGAATGTACAACGCCCTCAAGAAGACAAGCAAGAAAACGGCTGGGAAAACCAAGAAAACGGCTGGGAAAACCAAGAAAACGGAACAGTGAACAGTGAAAACGGAGAGCTGAGAAGTGTCGAAGATACTGCATGGTGGGCGACTGTCGTCTGTGCGTGAAGACGTAGCTAAGTTTACTTCTTCCCGAAAAGACGACGAACGCTTATCCACAGCTGTAATTGACATCAACTTAGCCCATGTTGTAATGCTGATGGAGCAGAAAATAATTCAGCCGCAAGACGGATCTAAAATCCTCAAAGCCCTCCTGAAACTGTCAAACGTTCCGCTTGACCCCGCTGCTGAAGACGTTCATATGGCGGTTGAAGAAGCAGTCCTCAAAGAGACTGGACCTGAAGTCGGCGGAAACATTCACATTGCAAAAAGCCGAAATGACCAGGTTACAACAGCCATCCGTATGCAACTTCGAAACGAACTTGTCGCGCTCATGCTCCAGGTGCTTCAGATGGAGGAAAGCCTCTTGGACGCCGCAGGTAAACATGTTGACACGGTTATTTTGGAGTACACTCACCTGCAGGCGGCGCAGCCCGTCACATTCGCCCATTATCTGCTGTCATACGTGCAAGCTTTAGAGCGAGACTTGAATCGGCTACACGAAGTTTATGAACGGGTTAACATGTGTCCTCTCGGCGCAGGCGCATTGGCAACGACAAGCTTTCCGATAAACCGCGCAAGAACCGCCAACCTCTTGGGCTTCAATTCAGTTTTAGAGAACTCCATTGACGCAGTCGGCAGCCGAGACTTCATCCTTGAAACCCAATCCTCACTCACATTGCTCGCAGTGAACTTAAGTCGCCTATCTGAGGACCTGATAGTTTGGAGTTCACAGGAATTCGGCACAATTGAATTGCCCGACGAATTCACCTCGACAAGCAGCATAATGCCGCAGAAGAAGAACCCAGAGGTGCTGGAAGTAATCCGTGCAAGAGCCAGTTACGCACTTGGAGATTTCGTGGCTTCAGCCGCTGCCCTCAAAAGTTTACCGACAGTCTACAACTTGGATTTTCAAGAGGTAACCCCGAAGCTTTGGTCTTCAATAAACAACCTCTCCAGCTCGCTTACGGTATTCGCCGCACTCATCCCGAACTTGAAGGTTTCGTCGAACGTTGAAAGCAAAGCGGCAGCAGGTTTCGTTGGTGCAACTGAGCTTGCCAACATGCTTGTATTGAAATATAATGTCGCGTTTCGAACGTCACATAAGATAGTGGGTGCCCTTGTCAAGTCGCTTGTAGATTCAAAGAAGACTCTGCTGGATGCCACGCCCCAAATGCTGCAGTCGATAGCTAAGGAAGCTGCAGGCGTGAATTTGACCGTTAAAATGGAAGAGATGGCTGATTGCACAAATCCGCGTAAACTGGTCGAAACCTATAAAGTGCTTGGGGGACCTTCAGCTGTCGAAGTTGAAAAAGCCATAAAAACAAACAAGAAAAACATGGCGGAAGCCAAAAGCAACATAGTTAAACTTAAAAACAACCTTGCAGAAGCACAAAGGAACCTCAACAGCGTCGCAGAATCTTACGCTTCAAACACGCACTCCGCGACTGAAAACGTAAGATTTAAAAATCCAAACTTATAGGTTGAATAGGGCTTTGGTCCCACAACATAGCACGTTCAAAAAAAGTAAAAAAGCAATACTGCTTCTTGAAGACGGAACGTCATTTCTCGGCAACGGTTTTGGAGCAACAGGAAAAATCTCGGGTGAAGTGGTTTTTTCAACTCAGATGGTTGGCTACCCAGAAGCGTTGACTGACCCATCGTATAAAGGTCAAGTTTTAACCCTGACTTACCCGATGATAGGCAACTACGGCGTTCCATCAAATGAGCAGAACCTTGGTCTGCCGCTCTATTTTGAGTCAGACCACATTCAAGTTCAAGGATTAGTCATACACGAGTTATGCCATGAACCTTTCCATTGGGCGTCAACCCGAACCCTGGACAAGTGGCTTCTTGATGAGGGTATTCCGGGCATTTATGGCGTAGACACGCGGCGCTTGACGAAGAAGTTGAGAACCCACGGTGTTATGCTGGGGATTCTTCAGGTTTTCGAGGCGGGTCAAGAGCCAGATTTGGAAGCCGTTTTGAAGGATGGGAAGAGCATCGTTGACCCCAACTTGACGGATTTGGTCAAGGAAGTGTCTGTGAAGCAGCCCGTCAAATACAGCGTGGACGGCAAAAAAACCGTTGTCTTAATCGACTGTGGAGTAAAATACAGCATTATCCGCAACCTGCTTAAACGGGGCATAAACGTTGTACGCGTGCCCTATGATACTTCAGCCAGCGAAGTTTTAGCTTACAACCCTGACGGCGTCTTCCTCAGCAACGGACCAGGCGACCCCAAGAAGTGCGTGAAAACAATCGACTGCGTCCGCGAAGTCACCGAAAAGGTCCCGTTCATGGGCATCTGCCTCGGCGCGCAAATCCTTGCGTTGGCGCTGGGCGGAGACACATACAAACTGAAGTTCGGTCACCGTGCCCAGAACCAGCCTGCCCTCGACCTGACCAGTCAACGATGCTACATCACCACTCAAAATCACGGCTACGCAATAGACATTGAATCCCTCAAGAAGACCCCGCTTGAAATATGGTTCCTTAACCCCAACGACAAAACAACCGAAGGCATCAAACACAAGAACAAACCCGTCTTCGCCGTGCAGTGGCACCCTGAAGCTTCGCCGGGACCCTACGACACGGAGCTGCTGTTTGACAAGTTCGCGAAGACGCTGGAGGCTCCGTAGATGCCGAAGTTTGACTGGATAAAGAAGGTGCTGGTTCTCGGAAGTGGCGCCATAAAAATCGGTGAAGCAGCCGAATTTGACTATTCGGGAAGCCAATGCCTTAAGGCTCTGAAGGAAGAAGGCATCGAAACCGTTCTGGTTAACCCTAACATAGCGACTATTCAGACTGACCCGCGCCTTTCTGGGAAAGTTTACCTTTTACCTGTTACGCTTGAATATGTTGAAAAAGTCATTGAGAAAGAACGCCCCGACGGCATACTGTTGGGTTTCGGCGGACAAACCGCTCTTAACTGCGGCGTCGAACTGGACAAAAAAGGCATCCTGCAGAAATACAATGTTAAAGTTTTAGGCACACCCATCCATTCGATTGAAGACACTGGCGACCGTGAACGGTTCCGTCAGGCAATGCTGAAGGCGAATGTTCCGCCCCTGAACAGCAAATCAGCTACAAGCGTTGAGCAGGCGTTGCAGGTTGCTGACGAAATCGGTTACCCAGTTATCGTCCGCGTCGCTTACACTCTCGGCGGCAAAGGCGCAGGTGTAGCCCGCAGCCCCGGGGAACTTAAGGAAACAGCGACCCGCGGCTTAGCCCAGAGCCGAATCTGCCAGATTCTCATAGAAGAGTACGTTGGGCACTGGAAAGAAGTTGAGTACGAGGTTATGCGTGACTACGCAGACAACTGCTTAACGGTCTGTAACATGGAAAACTTTGATCCGATGGGCGTGCACACTGGAGACTCCATCGTTGTGGCGCCGTCGCAGACCATGAGCAACCGCGAGTACCACCTTATCCGTTCAACATCCATAAACGCCATACGCGCCTTGGGCATAGTTGGTGAATGCAACATACAGTGGGCTCTGCATCCAAGATCTGAAGAGTACCGTGTCATCGAAGTTAACTCACGCATGTCCCGAAGCAGTGCTCTCGCCAGCAAAGTCACAGGTTACCCCTTAGCCTACATCGCCACGAAGCTGACTTTGGGGTACCTGCTTCCAGAACTCATCAACAAAGTAACAGAAGTCACCACAGCCTGCTTCGAACCCGCCTTGGACTACATTACTGTGAAGATTCCGCGTTGGGACCTTCAAAAATTCAAGAACGCTGACCGCCACATTGGCCCCCAAATGCGTTCCGTCGGCGAAGTTATGGCTATCGGTCGCTGCTTTGAAGAGGCGCTGCAGAAAGCCGTACGCATGCTGGACACGGGTAAAATCGGCTTAGTGTGCAACCCTGAAGACTCGGAGCCTGAAAGTGAAGCGCGGATACGGGACGCCGTCGAAAACCCCACCGACGAGAGACTCTACAAACTTGTGAAAGCCTTAAAAATGGGCATCTCAATTTCGGAGATTTACCGTTTAAGCGGCGTTGACCCCTTCTTCCTCCACAAGATACAGAACATCATCGACATGGAGGCGGAGCTGCGGCAGCTGAATTTGGCTGAAGCCTCGGCGGCTGAGGTTGTCCGTGAAGCTAAGCGGCTGGGTTTCTCCGATGAGCAGATAGCTGAATGCCAGAAAACCGATGAATTCACGATCCGCTCGTATCGGAAGGGCGCTAATATTCTTCCTGTTATCAAGCAGATTGACACGTTGGCGGCTGAGTGGCCTGCGAAGACAAACTACCTTTACCTCACCTACGGCGGAGACGAAGACGACATCGAACTGAAAAGCGGCATAAGCAAAGTCATCGTTCTAGGCGCAGGCGTCTTCAGGATCGGTTCCAGCGTGGAGTTCGACTGGTGCGGCGTCAACACGATTTGGGCGCTCAAGAAAAACGGCATCCAAGAAGCCATCATGGTTAACTACAACCCCGAAACGGTCTCCACCGACTACGACGTCTCCGACAAACTCTACTTTGAAGAATTAACAATCGAACGCATACTGGATATTTACGAGAAAGAGAACCCGATGGGCGTCATCACCAGCGTCGGCGGGCAGATCCCCAACAACCTGGCAATGGGGCTCTCTGAGCGAGGCGTCAAGTTGCTGGGTACGTCGGCTGAAAACGTTGATTTAGCTGAGGATCGCTCCAAATTCAGTGCGCTTCTTGATCAACTTCAGATTTGCCAGCCAAGCTGGAGCAAGCTTTTGTCAATCGGCGAGGCTAAGCGGTTTGCTGAAAAGATCGGTTACCCCGTTCTTGTGCGTCCAAGCTACGTGCTTTCGGGTTCAGCTATGCGTGTGGCTTACAACGAGACCTCGCTTGAGAACTTTTTGAAGCTAGCGGCGAAGGTTTCACGTGACCACCCCGTTGTAATCAGCAAATTCATCGACCACGCCAAAGAGGTTGAGGTAGACGGCGTTTCAGATGGCGAAAACGTGTTGATAGGCGCCATAATGGAGCATGTGGAGTATGCGGGTGTGCACAGCGGCGACGCAACCATGACCATCCCGCCTCAGGCGCTAAAGGTTGAGGTTCAGCAGAACATCGCGAACTGCACCGAAAGAATCGTCAAGGCACTCAACATCCACGGACCCTACAACATCCAGTACCTCGTCAAAGACGACGTCGTCAACGTCATCGAATGCAACCTCCGCGCATCCCGATCCATGCCCTTCGTCAGCAAAACCCGAGGCATAAACCTGATTGAGCTGGCGACGTTGGCGATGCTGGGCAAGAAGATCGATGTAAAGCTGTCGCCTATGACGACGGCTAAGCATGTGGGCGTGAAGGTTCCGCAGTTCAGCTTCATGCGTCTCAGCGGCGCTGACCCCGTGTTGGGCGTAGAAATGCTCAGCACAGGCGAGGTCGCATGCTTAGGCGAGAACTTCTCTGACGCGTTCTCCAAAGCGCTGCGTTCAGCTGAGTTCAGCATCCCAGACAGGGACGGCTCAGTGTTCATCAGCGTCGGCGGCAGCATTGAACGCAAGAAACGGGTTGTGCCGATTGCGCAGGCTTTCGTGGACATGGGCTTCAAGATTTACGCGACGGATCACACGGCTGACGTGCTGTGCGCTTCGGGTGTGAACGCTGTGAAGCTGTTCAAAGTCAAAGAGGCAGGGGCATCGCCTAACGTGTTGGATTATTTGCAGGAGCGCAAGATTGACTTGGTCATCAACGTGCCGATGGCTAACAAGCATGCCAGCTACAGCGACATCTTAACTGACGGCTACATCATACGGCGCCAAGCAGTCGAGTTCAACGTGCCCGTCATCACGAACCTGCAGTTAGCCGCCGCCCTTGTCAACGTGTTGAAGCATAAAAGCGAGAACGGCAACTCCATCCGCAGCCTAAACGAGTACATGGATGAGCTGCCGTGGAAAATGTGGTAGAGGGCTCGTCGGGTTTGGGGCGGTTTGCTGGGTTTTTGTTGGGTTTGTTTTGGGTTGCTGGTTTGGTTTGGGGCTTGAGGCGTTTGCAGGTCACGTTTTTTTTCGTCTTTTCCCGTTGCTTCCCGTGTTTTCCCGTTGAATCCCGTTCATCAGCGTTTATTAACGCCTAGCCGAAGTGAATACTGCATGAGTGCGTATGCCGCTAACTGAAAAAGTCACCTTCACGGCAGCGCTGCAGAGCGCAAACGCAGTGCAAATTCCCAAGCTGATTAGGTGGCGCTTCAAAATGGAGAGCGACCAGGCGTTGAAGGTAGGTGTGAATTTTTCGGATTTGCATAAAGGTTGGCAGTTCTTTTACGCGAAAATGCGCAAAGACGGAAGATTAACCATCCCCAAACTGGTGCTGAACCTTTTCGGTGACGAGGAGGCAAGCTTGGCAGGTTACGTGCTCGAAGTAATGCTTGAACCCGCCTGAAGACGCGGTTTGACACACAATGTTTTATCAACCAAACCCGCCATAGATAGGGCGGCGAAAAGTGTGCTTTACAAAACCGCGACGTTGAAAAACGGGCAAACCGCATCGTTGAGCTGGCTGCAGGAAGCTGACCTTCCCGAGGTCGTCAACGCATTGAACAGCGTGATTCGGGAACAAAGGTACCTGCTTATCGTCAACGAAATAACCGACCTTGAAGCGGAGCGGGTCTGGTTTGCAGGCGCCCAAAACGCGGGAATGCGCTACCTCGTCGCCAGAGTAGATGGCAAAGTAGTCAGCGGAGCAAACATAACGCCCCGCACAGGCCAACGAGCCCACATCGCCGAATACGGCATCTACATAGTTGAAAGCCACCGCAACCTGGGACTTGGAACAATCCTGACCAAGGCTTTCATCGAAATCGCCCGCAAAAGCCGCTTCGAAATCATCCAGCTATCCACATTCTCCACCAACAAGCGTGCCATGCATGTTTACCAAAAATGCGGCTTCAAAAAATGCGGCAAGTTAACCCGCGACATCAAATTCCCAGACGGAACCCACGCCGACAGAATCATAATGGAGCTACTTATAACACAATAGACTTGCCTGCGTTTTTTTGGATTTGTATTCTTTGAGAGCGTTGCTGGCAGCGATGCTGGAAATATGTTCAAGAAGGCAAGTTCTTCTTAAGGGCTACCAACTGAACCATAACTTCATTAGACCATATGAAGCCTAAGACGGCAAAACCCCAAGTGAAGCATGCGGACTAATCATTGAAGGACAAGACAAGTGGAAAACTCTAATACAGAACGCTAGTAAGAATATGTTCTAAAACTGAACTTTACAAAGCGATTAATTATTACCTTAAACCAGTAAAATAAGACTTGGCAAATTATCAAAAAAGGGCCATGGTTAATGGCTCAACAATTTAATGAAAGAGTTACTTCTTCTTTTCCTCTGGTTTCTTTTCCTCTTTCGTCTCTGGCTTCTTCTTTCGTCCAAACCCAAAATTCATGTCAATCACCACCACGCTCACCTTATCTTTAGGTGCTTTCTTAAAAGATTTTGGTAAGACCTTTGTCTCAACTATAGCTTCTCCAAAAAACTATCCCACGGCAGTTAACATGGAGAAAAACACAGAGCAAAACATCCCACGAAACTTAACAGGAAAAACCATCCCCTAAGAACTTAACAGAACCGCTAGCCGCAAGATTTAAAGTGCACATTTTCACGATAATATTATCGTGGAATCAAATGGTCAGCGCTGAGTTTATCGATAAGATATTCACTCAATTCTTGCCTAAACTATCAGAGAAGTATACTGTAGAGGCGACCACAACAATAACAAAATGGAAAGAATGAACGGCGAAGTCAGAGACCGAGAAAAAGTCATGAGAAGCTTAAAAATTGACAATACAACCGTTCTGCAAGGCTACCAACTATACCACAACTACATTAGACCTCCTGAAGCATTAGACGGCAAAACCCCTTCCGAAGCATGCGGAATAACCATAGAAGAAAAAAACAAGTGGCTAACCCTAATACAAAACGCAAGCCAAAACAACCCAAAAACTTAACAATAAAATGCTTTGATATATCAATAAATGCAATTTTCAAAACGAATGCGCCAAATTATCGGATGGGGAATCATCATTATTCTAATTGGATTCTTTATCTGGTATGTTAGCTATTTATCAGTCTCTTATGCTGTTTCTCCATTTTTAATACCTGCCCAAAAAACCGTTCTTCCAATAAATTTGGTTTATCCACCAATTACAAATGGAACACTACAAAACGCCATATTTCAGATTAATTTCACTTTAACATCAAACACTATTATCGCTGAAAAAACAAATATCAAAATGACTTATGTTAGTGGAAAATTATTTAATCAAATTGGCGCATTGAATCCCATTTCTCCAATAAATAGCACCTATATCTCAGATGTTTTCGTTGGGTTTCCAAACACTTTTCCAAATGCGCCTATTGGCTCAATGTTACTAGGTAACGAGACCATACAAGGGTCTAACATAACTGTTCAAAATCAACAGTATTATGAAGGACTTGATTATCTGTGGTTAGTTCATTGGTCTGGTTTCTCTAATTTTACTTCTACATGGAACATTACTTTCAATTTTCCTGTTTCTGGTAACTATTCGCCTAGTATTATTGTTCTTACTACGCATCAATATAATGTTGGAAACATATTTTACAAAAATAACACAGCCACTACATACACATACAACCAAATTCAAATTCCCGTAATTTCATCCTCTCAAGTACAAAGTGAGGAACTTGAACAAATTGGTGGTTTTGTTGGGGTAGCTCTCTATTTCTTTGCAGTTGTAGAGATTTTTAAATTGGTAGTTTATTGGATTAAGGACGCTCCCAAAAAAGCCGAGGAGAACAAGCCTTTTTTGGAATACCAAGGAACATTTGATTATTGATTTGTCTCTGAAAATATGCCAAGGCATAAACCTATTCCAAAAAGGAATATCCCCAGATAGAAAAGAAATGTTGCAGTTGCCAGACTACTATAAACAGCTACTAAAAACGAGCCAAGCGTAAGACACATACCAACCCCGAAAATTGGAAGCCAAAGGTTTTCTGCTATGCCTCGGAACTTTACAAGGAACCCTTTAAGGAGCTTGTGTAGAAACAACTTTACAGCTCCCGATTTCGCAATGCTTTTAAGTTTCTGCTTCAATTGAAATTAATTAAGAACTTGCGGGTGTGCGCTTTGGTTGGCGCTTGTTTTCTTTTGCCGCCTTTGAGTGGCGTTTAACTGATGTTTTGCGTCAATTAGGTTAGAAATCGTCGGGTTTTTTCGTTTGAAATTCCCGTTTGAATTTGTGATTTTGAGGCTATTCTTGGTTATTGATTTTCATAATGGAAATTAAAATTTGGGGAGGTGAGAGGGTATGAGGCATAGAACAGGTTTTGGTATTCAGGTTCAACGGCGTATTTGTCATCTTCAGCGTACTGTGAAGGTTGATACGCAGGATTTGAGGGACCGATGGATCGGCGAGCTTGATGAGTTGTTCGGGATGGCTTCTTCGATTGCGAAAGGCAAGGTTACGCAGCAGCAGGTCGGCGACAAAATGCAGTCTATAACGCCTAGGGAGCGGCAGATGTGGGCTCGGGTGGCGGCGAACATCGGCATGGTCATGGGCAACCTATCCAGGGGCTTCGATGAGCGGCAAGTCAACAAAGACTTAGACGAGCTGCAAAGATTGCTGGCGGAGGTCAAAGGGGCACAGGCAGGCAAAGCAGACGAAACAAGCGATCCATCGACGGAAGCAAAGCCAACAAAAGACGACAGCACCAAACAGTAAGCAGCTTTCTGAGACGGGACTATTATTTCCCACATTTATTTCTTGATTTTGTCATTTGTGTACATTGCAATGTACTGAAACTGCAATTATCAGTACATTTGGATGTACTGAAAAAAAATATTAAGAAACTCGGGTAATTCAAGCGACTTAACGGTTGTGATTGTACGTTGGCAGTCACAAAGTTCTATAGCTTATCTAACTATTATTCATAAAATGGATAAATTCTGATGGATGTAATTTTTTGTACGCAGAAAGCTTTAAAACCTGTGTCGCAAGTAGTAATACATCAGCGATGAGTATGTCGGTTGCCCAACAGTCAATACATAGAAAAAAGTTAAATAGCAAGCAAGCGCATACTACGGAAGCAAAGGGAAAGGAGCGGAAGGCTGTGACGCTTGTTCAAATCGATAGGAAGTCAGAGTTTGCGCTGGATGATAATGTTGCGAAGAAGTTCTGTAGAGTGCAAAAAGACTATTTGTGGATATTGAACAATAGAAGTAGCCTCACATGCAAGTTTCCAAACAAATACATAGCTGTTGCGGATCAGACGGTTCGATTTTCCGCCGATACTGCTAAATCTCTTATGATGGAGATAGCTGAAAACCAAGAACGAGTGGACGACTTCGCAATTGAGTTTTTAAACACACAACCTCGGAGCCTTCTTTTTTAGGAAATCTTATTGAGAATTGTGGCAAAGTTAGATGACGATTGTCATGCATATTTGACGGCGCTTTTCTGGTGTTCTCAATTTGAGCAACCTAAAAGTGTTAACTTTCTTATTGACAGTGGTTGCACTACAACCACAATTTTAAATGATGATGCGGCTTTCCTCGGAATAGATTGTTCTGCTCTTCATAGTTCATGTGCGGTCACAACTGCAAATGGCAGTGTCCGCCCTTATCAACTACCTGAAGCAATACTTATTTTTACGGTGAAAAAAGGCTTTTTAAACATGGCAGAAGGCTATTGGGGTACTAAGTTACTTGATATTCACTGTTATGCTCCAACAAATCCTCTTTTAGTCAGCCAATATAATCAATACCAAAAAGAAAATTCATTTAGTCTTTTAGGCATGGATTTCTTGAAGAAGTTTCGGACATTGAAATTCAAATACAAGGAAAAGCAGTTGTTTCTTATTCCGTGACTATCAGCCATGTTTTACGAGATTACCACAAAAGACTTAACAGTATCGTTTCTACGCAAAAAATATATCTTTGCGTAGCCTTTTCGATTGGCATTAAAGGGTAAGGCTAATTGTCCAAACAAGTTAAAACTCGGACTGTAGAAGAGATTAACGAGAAAATCCGTAAGGGCGACGCGCAGGTTTTAACCGCTGACGAAATGAAGAAGCTGGTGGAAAACAGCGGCGTAGCGGTCGCGTTCAAAGAGGTTGATGTTGTTACAACTGGAACTTTCGGCGCCATGTGCAGCAGCGGCGCAGTCATCAACCTTGGGCACTCTGACCCGCCCATCAAAATTGACCATGCATGGATGAACGACGTGGAAGTCTGCCACCCCGGCGCAGCCGTAGACCTCTTTATCGGGGCAACGAACATGTTGACTAAGCAGCCTTTCGAGTACGGCGGAGGACACGTCATCCAAGACCTCGTCGCGGGAAAAGAAGTTGAACTCCATGCCACGGCTTACGGAACAGACTGTTATCCCCGCACCCAACTTAAAACCCACATAACCAAAGACGACCTTAACCAGTTCCAACTCATCAACTTCCGAAACTGCTACCAACGCTACAACTGCGCAGTCAACACCAGCGACGAAACAATTTACACTTATATGAGCAAACTTTTGCCGAGGATGCGGAACGCCACGTTTTCAGGCGCAGGCGAACTGAACCCGCTGATGAATGACCCAGACTACGAAACCATCGGCATGGGCACCCGCATCTTTCTAGGCGGCGCTCAAGGCTACGTCATCGGCGAGGGAACCCAGCATAGCCCCAAAAACCTAAACGGCACCCTCATGGTCAAAGGCGACGCGAAGAAGATGTCGCCTGAGTTTCTGCAGGGCGCAGCCTTCACGCGTTACGGCACATCAATGTACGTGGGCTTAGGCATCCCCATCCCGATTCTGAACGAGGGCTTAGCCAAGAAAACAGCGATTCGTGACAGCGAAATCTTCACAGACGTGGTTGACTACAGCGTGCCACGGCGAGACCGCCCAAAACTTCGGCAGGTAAGCTACAAAGAACTCAAGTCGGGTTCAATCGTCGTCAACGACAAGAAAGTGCGGGTCAGCAGCTTATCCAGCATAAAGATGGCCAAGAAAGTTTCCCAGACGCTGAAGACGTGGATTCAAGACGGCTCCTTCCTGCTAACTTCGCCTGTTGAACGGTTGCCCACTGACACCATCTTTAAGCCGATGCGTCAGACTCAGGAAATCCCCTTCGTCGTCACTGTTATGCATCCAGCGGTTACATGCACCGAGGACGAGGAGATAAGCGCCATAGCCAAACGCATCGTTACCAAGTCGGTTAACCACATAGTCGTGGTTGACGGCGCTGGCAAGCTGCGAGGCATAGTTACCTCGTGGGATGTCACACGGGCGATGGCTGAAGACAAAAAAGCGTTAGCCGACATCGAAACACACAACGTCATCACCGCTAAGCCTGATGAGCCGCTTGAGATTGCTTCTAAACGGATGGCTGAGCATAACATTTCAGCGCTGCCAGTGATTGATATTGAAAAGAAAGTGTTGGGAATAGTCACGGCTGAGGACGTGGCTGAACTGTTAGGACGGTAAAGGGCATGGTGCGAATATTACTAAGGTTCTCTGAAGAACAAGTCTCACAGCCAATAGCAAGCCAAATAATCATCGAGTACAAGGTTCCGATGATAATTCTGTCAGCGCACATAAACTCGAAAGGCGGAGAAATAATCGCTGAAATCCCCGATGAGGCACAGGAACAAATAATCAAGGCTTTCCGAGAAAGAGGCATCTCAGCCACAGTGCCAAAGCTTATCGAGGTTGACGCTGAAAAATGCTTTAGCTGCGGCTCATGCGTGGCTCTTTGCCCCGTAGAAGCCATAAGCATCGATAAAGATTCACAAGTTCAGTTCAATAAAGAGAAATGCGTCGGCAGCACCTGCAGCATCTGCGTTGACGCGTGCCCAGCAAGAGCCATAAAATCAATCAAGCAAACCAACGGGGACCAATCAGCCGCCCACGGGAAAAAGTAAGTTGACACGTAACCTACTCAAGGAAAGCTTCACCCTCAAAGAAACGCAGTGCACCATAATTTCTGACAGCCAGCGGGGCATCCAGGCAGCCGTGGACTCGATTGGACGCAGCAGGCAAGAACTCGAAGTCTACGTGAAGGCAAACCCCAAGTTTCTCTACACCCTAAAACCGTACCCGCCGCCGCAGAAGCCGCTCGTCGCCAAGTTGATGGCTCAAGCCGCCCAGAAGGCAGCTGTGGGACCCATGGCAGCGGTTGCGGGAGTCATCGCGGATTTAGCCGTCGACGACATGAAGCGGCTGGGCTGCGAGGTGGCGGTAGTGGAGGACGGCGGCGAAATCTCGGCGGCTTCAAACGTGCCCGTTGACGTAGCAGTCGCCGCAGGAGACGAACCCCTGTCAAGGCGCTTCGGCTTTCGACTCACCGAGTTCCCAGTCGGAGTTGCCACAAGCTCGGGGCGCTTCAGCCATGCACTCAGCTTCGGCGATGCGGAGGCAGCGACGGTTTTCTGCAAAAACGCAGGCTTAGCTGATGCAGCAGCCACAGCCGTCGGCAACGCAGTCAAAGGGGAAGACGCGGAGGCAGGAATCAAGGCGGGTATCACGCGGGGGATGTCGATTGAGGGTGTGGAGGGTGTGTTGATAATTTTCAGGGGCAAGGTTGGGATGGTGGGTAAAATCCCGGAAATAATCAAGGTAGTTTTAGGCTTTGAAAAACGGTGAAACCCTATTTCGTTCATGAAAACTCTTAAATTATACAATTCCCAACTGAATGCAAGGTCTCTTTCATGTCATCAGACACTAACAAGCTTGAAATCCAAAGCTATGACGAAAACGCAAAAATGTTCTATGTCAAATCGCCCAACGGAAACGTCGTGCAGGTTCAAGACACCTTTGCAGAGATGTTCGCGCTTTGGGTAGGAAGAGTTTTAATCACCGCCCAAAACGAAAAATGGGCACAAATCGCCGCGAGCCTAACCACGGGGTTTGCCACAAGCGTAATTGAGGCAACTGCTGAAGCAGCAATTGAACGATCTGTTCCAGCAGACCAGACACCTGACAAACGACCCGGAGTATACATCCAAATTTATAATCGTGACCGTTTTGAACTCAAGCATCAGCTTATGCAGCGTATTGGCCAATGCACCCTGACTTGCCCAACAACCGCAGCCTTCAACGGGCTAGTTGGCAAACGCACATTAGATGTCGGCAACAGCCTACGCTACTTCGGCGACGGCTACCAGAAAAAAGCCATGGTCGGCGGAAGAAAATGCTGGAAACTCCCAGTTATGGAAGGCGAATTCATCGTTGAAAACGGCTTCGGCGCTATGGAAGCGGTTGCCGGCGGCAACTTTATGATTTTCGCTAAGGACCAAGCGTCAGGTTTGAAATCAGCTGAAGCAGCCGCAGACGCGATCCGCGCAAACGCCCCAGACGTTATTATGCAGTTTCCAGGCGGAATCTGCCGTTCAGGAAGCAAAGCAGGCAGCCTCAAATACAAACTGAAGGCTTCAACTAACCACCCGTACTGCCCAACGTTGCGCACACTTGTGCCTGACACAGTGGTTCCAGAAGGCGTAAACTGCGTTTATGAAATTGTCATGAACGGCTTGACGTTGGACGCAGTGAAAAAAGGCATGAAAGAGGGTGTAACCGCCGCCATCGGCGTGCCAGGCGTCGTCAAGATTTCATCTGGAAACTACGGTGGCAAACTGGGTCCGTTCAAAGCTTACCTCCGAGAAGCCATCGGTGTACCCCTGCCCGAGCCCGCTCCAGCGCCAGCAGCTAAGCCAAAAGCTTAACGTTCCGTTTTTTGCGTCGGAACTTTTATTTGATTCCTTTTAGCGTTAGTTATTCAATTACCGACTGAATTTAGTGAAGTTGATTTGAGTACAGCGAAAAAATCATCCCTTGAACTATTCCGCCTACGAAAAATGCTCAATGCCTTAGCAAACAAAGAGGGCAGCCACACGGAGCTCATCACAGTTTACGTGCCGCCAGGCAAACAAATCAGCGACGCACTTAACCTTCTGCGCAACGAATATGGGACAGCCAGCAACATCAAATCAAACGTCACACGCAAAAACGTCCTCGACGCCATCACTAAAGCCCAGCAGAAACTCAAACTCTTCAAAGACCCAGGCGAAAAAGGCATCGTAATTTTTACAGGTGCCCTTTTGCCCGAAGGCGGTGGACCAGGCACCGAACGCATGGAAGCATACGTCATTGTACCGCCTGAGCCGATCAAGATTTTCCTTTATCGCTGTGACTCGCGGTTCCACACTGAGCATCTGCAGGAAATGCTGCGGGAGAAAGAAACCTACGGCATCCTCCTAGTAGACGCCAACAACGCCACCATCGCAACCTTGCAGGGCAAACGGCTAGACATTGTCCGTCAAATGCATTCGGGCGTGACAGGCAAAACCAAGGCAGGCGGGCAGTCAGCTAGGCGATATGAACGGTTGCGGGACATGCAGCTAAACGAGTATTTCACCCGTGTCGGCGCGCATGCGGATGAAACTTTCTTGCCCATCGACACATTGAAAGGCATTATTCTCGGCGGGCCTGGACCGACAAAATACGATTTTGAGAAAGGCAGCTACTTGAACTATCAGTTGAAGGATAAAATTCTCGATGTTGTTGACACGGCTTACGTGGAGGAGCAAGGCGTTAAAGAAGTGATGGATAAAGCGCCTGAAATCATGAAGAAAGTCCGTTACATCGAAGAGAAAGACATCATGCAGAAATTCCTCTACGAAGTTGGCCATGACACGGGAATGATAACTTACGGCGAAGCTGAAGTAAGGCGGCTTCTGCAGGCGGGAGCCGTGCGTTTGCTTATCATGTCTGAAAGCTTGGACTTAGTCCGTGTCACCGTGAAATGCGGCGCTTGCGGCTACGAGGAGCAGCACACCGTGAAAGCTCAGGAACTGGCAGCTTTCGAGCAAGGACTCGTCGGCAAACCCTGCGCAAAATGCAGCGCGCCATCCATTACCGTGCTTGAGAAGAAAGATGTCGTGGATGATTTAGCAGAGTTGGCTGAGCTTGGCGCCACGGATGTTGAGGTTATTTCAACTGAAACTGAAGAGGGACAGATGCTTAAGAACGCCTTCGGCGGCATAGCGGCAATGCTCCGATTCAAGGCTCAAGGCTAAAACAGCAGTCAATGGTTACTTGTCAAGTTAGTTTGGCTTAAAGTTTGAGCTGCAGTTGATTTTTTCTTCCTTTAAAGCCTTCCCGAACTAAGGAAGAACCCATTAAGATGGCGCCTATACTTCCTAAAATACAAATGTAACGAGAGTAGATTCCCATAGCCGATTGCGCTGATTGATACCATCCGAATAAGGCGAAGGCAAAGGCTGGAAAACCAATGGCTATTGAAGCTAACCCCAGAATCAGTTTCGGTGCGGCATACTCGTTTATTTTATCCACTTAGAAGCCATCCTGCGGTAGCGGCGTGAACTGGAAGGTTATGGGTATCTGAGTGCTTTGGCTAACGAGGTCATAAGAATATGTTACTTGAACGAGGTAGTAGCTTACGGTTGAGAGGTCTTGATGAATGTAAGCTGCGTCGCCTTGGACTAACCCGTCAACGTAATTCTTGGTTGTTGCTCCTGTTGCGGCTGAGTAAAGGGTTTCAGCGCCCCATGTATCACCCGTTGAGGATAGGACAGTTATTTGAAATTTAGAGAACTTGGCGGGATCCATGGCTGTCACCAGCTCAACTTTGATGGCGCATACCTTATGCGCATCGGTTGTGACTTTGAAGGAATAAGTGGTTGAGTCTGCGGTGTTCAATGTGGGTTGCGTAAAGCCGCCGGGCATGTACCTCACCTGATCTACTTCATTCACGTAAATTGTCCAAGAAGCGGTTGTTTCTCCGATGCTGAGTTGTATTGTTGGAGAAATAGTCACCGAATTCGAGTAGGTAACCAACGCGTAACCTATTGCAGCTAAGCAGACTATGCAAACGATTCCTTTAACGCCGAGGGAAACGAATAATTTGACTAGTTTCCGCCTAGTTACCATACACTTCAGACTGTAGTTAAACAAATACAAATAAACGCTTTATGAAATGATAATTCATATTAGCAGAAATTCCGATATTGATGCGCTTTGACTTGTGCTTTCCACGGACTTGAGAATCCCAGTTGCTTTAGCTAGGTCTTTTGATAACGTCATCTACGATTTACGGATTAAATTGTTCTGGCAGAAAACAGAAAAGTGCATTTATTGTTCTGCCACAGAACAGAAAAGCATAAATCTTGTTCTGTCATAGAACAATTATGGCTCTTTCGGGAATTTTCGACGAATGGAACACATACGCATTAAGAAGAAACCTTATTCAGCGAGATGTCGATTTAGACGGGATAATAAATAATTCTCGGTCAAAGATTATCGCCGTAACAGGAATTAGGCGTTGCGGCAAATCAAGCGTTCTGATGTTGCTTGCTCAGAAGTTGGCAAAAGAAGGCAAAAGGGTTTGCTACGTAAACGTTGAGGACAGCCGACTAAGCGCAGAAAAGAAGGTTCTGGATGAGATTCTCAAGTGGTTTGGTGACGAGGGTTTTATGCTGCTTGATGAAATAACGAGCGCCAACGATTGGAACGGCTGGCTCGCAAGAACCCATGAATTACTAAAGGGAAGATTGCACCTTGTGGTCGGCTCTTCACGTAGGAGTCTGGTCGCTCCTGGCAAACAGCTGAGGGGTCGCATTTTGTCAACTGAGCTTTTTCCGCTTTCTTTCAAAGAGTTCCTTATTTTCAAAAATGTCGAAGTCGAGACAACCACTGTTGGAAGAGGAAAATTGGAACGCGCGCTTTCGGAGTACCTGCAGTTTGGTGGGTTTCCCGAAGTCGTCCTCGCCGAAGATGTACTGGATAAGACAAGAATTCTTGACTCGTATTTCAAGGACATTGTTGGTCTTGATATCGCAGAGGTTTCCCATGAAGAGCCCTCAATTGTTGCAACTTTTGGGAGATGCGTGGTCCAAAGCACTTACTTCTCTGCATCAAAGTGTCTAAACTTTTTCAGAAGCTTGGGTTATAAAATAGGTAAAGAAAAGCTGCTTAAGCTTGAGAACTGTGCAGAAGCCGGTTACCTGTTCTTTTTCGTCCCGGTCTTTTCCCACAGCATCAAAGCTCGCTCGGCATATCCGCGCAAAGCATACTGCGGGGACCTTGGCTTTTCGTATGCTACCACCGGAAAGACTGATTGGGGGCGGCTATATGAAAACGCCGTGTTCCTCGAACTCAAGAGGCGGCTAAAAGGTCAAGAAATCTGCTATTGGAGAAACAAGGCAGGCGAGGAAGTTGACTTTGTCTTAAAACGAGGAATTGATGTAGATGAAGCAGTTCAAGTGGTTTACGACCTGAGCAGGGATGAGACTGAAAGCAGAGAAGTTGCAGGGCTAACCTCGTGCATAAAGGAGCTAAAGCCAAACCTTTCACTCGTTCTAACTAAAGACGTTTCAGAAACCCGAGAAATAAACTCAGATTTGGTTGAGTTTAAACCACTTCTGGATTGGCTCCTTGAAAAACAAGCATAAGACAGCATTCTAAATCAAAACCATTCCATCCGTAGCCATCAGGATAACTTATCGGCAAAACCTCAAAAGAATTGTTGTTGAAAAAATCGGTTTTGGGGTAAGGTGAGGGGGTCAGCCCCTCCCTCTTCGAAGCTCAACTTTTACGTATCCAACTAAGCTCCTTTTGCCTTAAAAGGGATATTTCGAGTCTCGTAATATATCGCGTTGTACAGGTAGACAGAAAACGGCAGACGGTCTTTTACTTGTAAGCTATAAGGTACAGGTCGGCTGCGACGAAAACTTTGCCTTCTGCGGCTATGGGATTTCCGACGTAGTGGTAAAATGTTCTTTCCCACGTGATACTGCCTGTGTCGGCGCTTAAGCATAGGATCCCGTTGTCTCCCGCGGCGAACAGCTTGCTATTCAGCAGAGCCAGCGGTTGCCCGTGAACTCCGTAAATCGACGATTTCTCAACAGGTGTGTCCCACAGGATGTCCCCCGTGTTGAGGTTCAGCGACATGATTGTTCCCGAATTGTTTACTGGCTCGTTTTCATAGGATATGCCGCCGCTGAACACGGTCCAAAAAACCCTTTGGTTTTCGCTGTCAACCAAAGGCGGACCAGCGGTTAGGCTGATGTAGGTTGACGGAGGAGGAGATGAATAGTGTTCGTTGTAGTAGCTGATCATGCCTGACGTATCTATGTTGGTTTTCCATTTCTGGCTGCCGTTAGCCATGTTTAATGCGTAAAAGTACCCGTCGGCTGATCCAAACAGCAACAAGCCATCGGACACCGTTGGCTGAAACACCGAAGCGTCAGGGTCTACTCGCCAAATCTGCTTCCCTGTCTCGACATTCAAGCATACGATGGCGTGCTCTTTTTGCGGGTAGCTGTAGTTGGCTTCGTAATTCCAGAGGATAACTTGGTCGTCGGAAACAATCGGTGGGGTGGTTGTCGCGTCAGGGAAACTCCATATCACCTTCGAGTTGTTCGGATTTAAACGTTGAACTTCGGCGCCGTTAGGCACTAGGTAAGCGTAGTTGCTGTTAGAGAACGGAGCCATTGAGTAGTTGACGATCAAGCCTTCACCTGAATCTGTCCAAAACTGTTGCCCAGACGCTACGTCGTAAACTGCTCCACAAGTGGATCCTGAATCAAACGCGAAGACTTTCCCGTCAGCCAAAGTGAATGAGGAGAGAAATTTGTAGTCGTCTATGCCGATCAGGGGCGCCTGATACTGCATTTCAACGGCGCCGGTATTCTCGTTTAGCCGCTTAACCAGATTGCCACCCGTGTTGGCGTAGACTTTGTCTTGGTAGACAAGAACCTGCGGGCCGCCTCCATAGTCAGCGTAGTCTAAAGGTGTTTCCCAAACCTGTTTGCCGTTGCCTTCATGGTAGCATTGCACCGTCGCATCCTGGTCCGTCACGAAAACCTTTCCGTCTGCAGCCGCGGTGTCGGTGAGAAAATGCTGCACCTCGATTTGCCAAGCAATGTCCCGCGAGTCTGGCGATGAAGCGTTTTGGGAAGTTGGCTTCAAAAAGTCGTTTTCGTATAAAACCAAGGAGACCCCAACTATGATGATCAGGATTAAGCCGAGGGCGA
This sequence comes from Candidatus Bathyarchaeota archaeon, assembly GCA_963722095.1. Lineage (GTDB taxonomy): Archaea > Thermoproteota > Bathyarchaeia > Bathyarchaeales > Bathycorpusculaceae > Bathycorpusculum. The sequence continues at coordinate 1,204,401 of CAVRJR010000001.1, forward strand.
CGGCGACGGTTTTCTTCAGGTTCAGCACTTCCTGAATGTTGGTGAGTCACTAGAAGGCTTATTTAACTTGCGCTAAACTGCTTGCTCCATGCTGAGAGGTTGCAAAACCAGATCTAATGTTTCAGGGCCGCTTCAACCTGCGACTTGTTTGCGCCTCTTAAAAGAAGGATTTTTTGGCGGGAAGTCTGTCCCGAAACAATCTCAACCTCAAAACCAAACAACCTGGCGGTCTCCTTCAGAATTTCCTTGTTTACCTTTCCCTTCTTGGGTTCTTCAGTGCTGTAAACAACGATTTCGTCCCCATCAAGCGCGATTCTGAATTTGGGTTGGTTGGGTTTCACATAAATGGTGACGAGAGCGCCGTCTTTGGTTTCTTTGATACTCATGTAGTTATGCACTCGGCTGCTTGCGCTTGCGCCTGCTTGCTCTGCAGTGCCCAGCTGAACTTGTTGCGCAGGGTTTTGGGGTAGAATTTTTCGATGTCGAACTTGACTTTTTTAGCCCATTTCACGTAAGCCGTCGGGTCAATGTACGATTTCAAAGAAGTGCCCAGATTGTATTCTTTGGTGAGCTTCGTTAGTTCCAAGTCAAGCTTTGCCCTTTCCAACCGGGTCTGCAGTGACTCCGTCTTTTTGCCCTCAGCCTTTTTGGTTGCAAGCTGTTGCTCAAGCGATTTGACGTTGGCTTCTTTCTTCTCCAGTCGCTGGTCAAACGTCGGCGGTACCTTTTTCTTGTGGTTTGCCACGACTGCCACTTCATAGTTTGCCATTTTTGCGTAGTAGGTTTTTTTGTAGTCAGGTGAATCCCTTGTCACTTCTTTCTGATCCACTGCTTCTTTGAGTGAGGCTTCAAGCGTCGTGGTGCATTTCCAAGTGCGAAAAACTTTTGCTGAGAGTTTCGGCATTTTCTCAGAGAGGAAGCGAGCAACCTTCTTGGAGTCAACACCTTCGAAGAGGTATTCTTTGCTTGTCTTCATGTAATTCTGGATGTTCCGAATTACTTCTGGCGGTGCTGAAAGAGTTTTATCCCATTCCACGCTGTCCTTGCCGAGAAAATGGAAGTTCAGTTGGTTTCCATCGATTTTCACGTGCTCCGCCCTAAGAGTGATTGCGCCTACGGTGTCTGCTTCGTCAGGGTCTTTTTCGTCGCCTACCCTCATGTTAACGGCGAAAATAAGCCAGGCAACAGTGGCGACTTTACGTCTGTCTTCATCCTTGGCGTCTAAATTCCTCTGAATGTGCTGCTCGATAGTTTTGATTTGTTTACCCAAGGTTTCGGCTTTTTGGAATTTTTCTTTCTCGCGGTTCTGCTTCAGAAAAGCGGTGTCGCTGAACCAGACGTACTTGATTTTTCTTGTGAGTTTGTCTTCCCATTTGGCAACGTACATCTTGTCGGGTTCCCACGTTACTTTCCAGCCTTTTGGCTTGGGAGAGTCAGGTGACAGGTTAAGTGTTATGTCGTCTTTGGATGGTCCTTCTTTCCATTTTCCCCGTTGCGGATGGTCACCGCGACCAGCGAAAAGGCAGGATGGCTCAACAGTCCAGTTGGCTATCTCAAGCCGCTGCCCGTCAACCTCAGCGTAGCCGTATTGTTCTTTGAGCTCCAACCGTCGGGCTTTCCGTTCTTCTGCCTGTTTCTTCTTCTCTTCTTTTGTCATAGCTTCTTTCGCTGCTTTCTCTTGTGCAATAAAGTTTTTGACATAGGTGAAGTCTATTTCACCGACCTCTCCGCAGTCACCGCTTGAAGCGGTTTGAGAATTATCGATGTTGGAAAGGTACCTTTGAGCAAAGTCTTCCAAGAAAATGTCTGACTGATTCTCCGCTTTTAGCTGTGCAAGAAATGCTTTCATGAAGTTCTTTTTGAAAACGGCATCTGGCGGCGGAATAGTAGTTGACAAGTTTCTTCTTGTCCACGCCACAGCCATTGGTTTGCTTTTCTCGCCGAGACTTATTGTATGACCATTTATTTTGATGTTAAAATCTGGGAATTCGTTAGTCGGAATGAGTATGCCGTTATGTTTTAGGCTTTTCATAACGTGTCGCATTTCTAAACCTCATTTTTCTCGGTAAACGGGTTTTTACTGTTAAACCGTTTCCCTCACTATTTAACTTTACATGTTTTTGGTGTTGTGGCTGCAACTTTTCATTACCCCGCGTTCGAAGCTTAAAAACGCTATGGCTGTAAACGGCAAAGATTTCTGGGGTTTACCCGAAAAACAGGGTTTTCTGCTTCTTCGCCGCCCGATCGTTCTGAAGCTTACGGTAGACGGCTTCCACGTTTTTGCGTTCAACGTAGCCTTTGTGGGGTCGGAATCCGCCGCTGAACCCGCCTGGAATATGCATTAACTCGTGGATAAGCGTTTTTTCTTGGTCTTCAGCCGACATTTTATCGTAAATTTCCGAGATAACCTCTATAATGTAGGATGGCGGCAGGTTGAGGACTCCTTGCCAAATCCTGCCCAGTCCGTGGATGCGTGCGATTGTGCGTCTGGCTTTGGAGCCTTTGCTTCTGACGCAGAAAACGAACTGGGGCACAACATGGAAAAACTCGCATTCCTCAGCAAGTTGGTCAACGTGCTTCTTGATTTCTGGCGCTTCAAAATACTTTATCGGCAAATCGTTATCCCTCTCTTCCTCGACGGCTTGTTTATGATGTTGGGTTGTGAAGTTAAATGCTTTTCCACCGCAAAAAGTCATGGGCACGGGCTGCTACCCGATTATTCTTTTCACGTCAGGTACTTTCATTAGCGGGTAATTTCTTAATGCCTTTCGGGTCTTGTCCATGGGCGGGGGCTTGAGGCGATGTGGATATTGATAACGCTTTTATCGCCAAAGCAGCCATTCTTTAATTGATGCTTATGCCAGCGGTTAAGGACATTATGACTAAAAACGTCGTTACCATCGATGTTGGTCAAACCGTTTTTGAAGCAGCTGAACTCATGTCTGAAAAGGGCGTAGGTTGCTTGGTTGTCACGGATAAGGCGGTTCCCGTTGGAATCGTTACTGAACGGGACTTCGTGAAGAGGGTCGTCGCGAAACGTGCTTCACTTGACGTTAAAGTGTCTGAAATAATGACTACTTCCCTCGTGACGGTTGACCCTGACGCTTCAATCAGGGATGCAGCGCGGCTGATGTCAAGCCACCAAATCCGAAGGCTGCCAGTTCTGAAGCAGAACCAGCTCGTGGGGATACTGGTTGCGACGGATTTGGTGCGGAACGTCGGCAAAAAGACCACGGCGGAAGAAATTCTCGACGCCATCGGACGGTACCCTTCGGGTCCTCGCCTAAGGCAAAACTGGGTTCAACTAACTGAATCTTCGGCGGGTTCGAAATGGGTTGTATGCGTGACATTAAACAATCCTAACTGCAGGATTTTGTTTTTTTGCAACCTATTCTGCGTTGATTTACGCAAAACTTTATTACAATCGCCAAACGTTTTGGATTCTAAAAAGGTAGAATCAAGATGAAATTCGGCACATACATGTTTGAAGCAAAGAAAGTTGAAGGCTTCGACTATGACCTTTTCCGAGTTAAACCCGAAGTAGGCAGACGATTACCACCAAAACCCGACATGCACAGCAACATCGCTATTTTCGGAGACAACGTTACCGCCCGTAACCATCCAGACTGGATTTCTCAGTCAGCCTTGGGTCCATCATGGCGAACAAACGACAACTTCAACGTCAGATGGGATGTATCTATGCGCAACTCAACCCGAGCACCGCGCGGAACAGCTTGACTACATCGAAGACGTTGCACGCAAAAGCCCAGGCATATGGCTCAACAGCATCCACTTCGCAGAGCACGGACACTGCATCTGCCCACGCTGCCAAGAACTCCACAAGAAAAGCGGCTTAAGCTGGTATGAATGGAGAAGAAAAGAAATCACCGATTACATGGCGCTGGTAAGCGAGCGTGTTCGCGACAGAGCTAAAAGCAAATTTGTCATCGGTGTTCTTCCCGACCCAGTTACAAACTATGAACGCTTCGGAGTTAATTTTGACGACCTTGCCCCTCTGACCGACGAATTTCTCGTCGTCATGTTCAGCAAAAACTACGCGACACCTTGGTATTGGGAAATGCTGACACGTAACTTCAAGAAACTCTTCAAAGACGTCAAACTGAACATTGCATTGTACGTCATAGGGCCCGGTGACGACCCAGCTGAAACACCAACCACAAAGGAACTTCTGACGGTTTCAGTGCGTATGGCAAGAGCAAGCGTAGACGGCATATTGTACTTGACAGACAAAGCAGCGCAGATGGTAGAATTCCAGAAGAGCAGCAATCGCAGAAAAAGACACTCGTGAACGTCTAAAGAGCTACGGCGGCAAAGCAGGCCAAGAAGTTCTTGACTTAGTTACAAGCTGGGAAAAGATCGTAGAATAAGCCAACCAAAACCGAACCATTGCAGGCATGAGTGGTAAAAAACCACCTGGCTGCTCTTTTTATTATTTCATTTCCCACAGCGTTCGCCAAACCTTTTTGACCTGAAGCAAAAAGGCTTTTGCCCAAAAAAGGTCTTTAGCCTTCGAAAAGAAGGTGAAGATTTGCCGTTTAGTGTATGTAGTCTAATGCTTTGGTTTTGGTTTCCCGAATTTCCTTCATGGATTCGTACTGGGCTTCGATGAGGATTTTGAGTGCGTCAATGTTCTTCTTCACTTCATCCAACTCGCCTGTCTTAAGCAGAATCCCCGACTTCACCAGCTGCTCATTCATCTTTTCAACCGTAACCTGAAGCACCTTAACCTTGAACGCGAAAATCTGAAGCATATACAGCAGGCTCAACTGGCTATTCAAGGTTTCCAGCTGATCCAAATAACGGGTTTTCTTTATGAATGCCTTTAATTTTCTGCTCGTCGGAAGCGTCGGGCGCCTGCATAATCTGCTCGTAGAGGGCTGACTGCTTCCACGTTGCCTCTTTGGTTTCATCAACAACTTTCTGAATCCGCTTAGCGGTCTTATCTAACATATCTAGTACTTCATCCAAACCCCGTTCCCCCAAACAATCGGTAACTATGGTTCCAACACTGTAGCAACCATTATATATAATTTTAAAACTTCGCGCCAAACCAAACTGCCTGTTGCCTACAGCAAACAATTTTCAGAAGATACATTACTTAGACACACGAAGATACGGGAAAAGAAAGTAAATCCATCAATTCTTTTTTTGTTTTTAAGCAAATTAGAAACAGTTTTAGGCTGATTCTGGCCAAACTCGCAGCGCCTTACTTTTTCTAGCGCTGTGACCCATTCTTTCGTGTTCATAAGGCATGGGGAAGACGGGTGCTTTTTCATGTAGGCGTGGCTGAGCCTTACCGCCATAGGCGGGATAATTCCCGATTTTTGGAGCAGATCCTCGTTTGCGAAGAATCCCCTCGTGGAGCCATCGTACAGCACCGAGCCGCTCATGCATCACTATGACTCTTTTTGTATGTTCAGAAACCAGCGTCATGTCATGGGTTATAGCCAGATATGGTTGTGCCTGCCCTGTTGAGTTCTTCAAGCAGGGTCCATTATGTCCTCGGACATGCGGAAGTCCTGACCCGTCGTAGGTTCGTCGACAATCATGATTTTCGGGTTCATCGCAAGGATAGACGCCACGGTTAGGCGCCGTTTTTCGCCTTTTCCAAGGAACATCGGGTCTTCGTCAATTTTCGCCAGCAACCCGACACTTTTCAGTGCCTCGTTGACTCTTTGGTCGATTTCCTGCTGCGGAATTTGAGGTTCTTTAAGCCGTAGGCTACTTCATCGTAGACTTTGCGCATGAAAATCTGGTTGTCAGGGTTCTGGAAAACGTATCCGACATAACATGGGATTTTCTGAATCACTTTTTTGTCACGCAGGTTTTGTCCCATGACTTTGGCTTCGCCATTGAAACTTCCTGTATAAGCCGCTGATTACTTTGGATATGGTTGATTTGCCTGCTCCGTTTTGCCCGATGAGCCCCACGTATTCTCCTTTTCTGATGGTGAAGCTTACGCCTTTGAGCGCTTGTGTTTCGTCTTCATAGGAGAAGTCGAGGTTTTTGATGCTTATTATTTCCTCAGCGTTCTCATCAGGCGCTTAATCCTCAATGTCGTTCAAGATAGTTTCTCTTGTGGATTCGCATGCCTCCACCATCTCGTCAACGGTGAAGGGAACCCTTCCCTTGTAGGTTAACCCTGACTGCCACCCGATCCTCGCAATGTCTGAAGCGTAGAGCCCGTTTTCTTCGAACAGCTTGCGCTGCGAGTAAACTTCTTCGGTGGATCCATACGCAATTGCTTGCCCATCGTTTAATGCCAGCACCTTGTCAGCGTACTTTTGAATTACCTCAGGGATTATGCTCAACAACAATTATCGTCAAATCGTACTGGTCCCGTATGTTGTCAATAGCCTTGATTATGCTGAGTTTGCCTTCAGGGTCAAGGTTAGACATAGGTTCATCCAGCACCAGCAATTCAGGTCGCAGGGCAATGAAGGAAGCTATCGCAGCCCTCTGCTTTCTGTCCGCCTGACAACTCGTTTGGGTGAACAAGGTCTGCTATCGGCCAAAGCGAGCCTAAGCCCGACAATTTCAAGTGCCTCTTTGGCTCTTCTCTCAATTTCGTCTTCAGGAAGCTGAAGCATCTCCATTCCGAAGCTGATTTCATGAAGCAGATCCATTCTGAGGAACTGGTTTTCAGGGTCTTGAAGCAGCAGACCGACTCTTGGTGCTGTTTGTTTCATGCCGACAATTTTATCGACTGTTTTACCCGTTTTTTCGTCGTTGACGGCTTCGACTTTGGTGAGTGTTTGCCCGAAAAGTTTGATTTCTCCTTTCAGGTGCTCACGCTCTCTGCCAGCGGGAACAGTGAAAACATGAGGAATAATCCCTGTTAAGGCGTAGCAAAGAGTGGTTTTGCCTGCGCCGCTGGGTCCGATTATCCCGAAGAATTCTCCTTTGTCAACTTTGAACGATAAGTCTTTGAGAGTGTATGGGTTCTCCGCGCCCACATACGTTCGGTATTTCCACCATAAACCGTTGACTTCCAAGACCGACATGTATTTTACCTCACGAGTAGGGCGGTGAGGGAGTTTCCAAGGATGACCTCGTATATTAAGAATGCGACTAAAACGCAATTATCGCGTAATCAACGCCGCTAAATCGTTTGGTCTCTTTATAATCCGTCATGCCTTTCGACGCTTCAAAACCTCTGGCGTAGAGGGCTACACCCATCTCTGTGGACCGTCGGATCATAGTTGCCACCAGCGGAATTGACACGTACGCCAAATCCTTCATACGCGACAATATGCCACTTCTAATAACGCTGGAAGCCCGTGCAACCTGAGCCATCCTGATGCTTTCATAATCAAGCAATATCGTGTTTAGATTCCGAAACATCAGCATAACAAAGAAAGCTTTCCTGAATGAAACCCGTAGCTGCCTAAGTGCTCCTCCGATTTCAACGTCTCTCGTCGTCAAAAGGAAAAGAAATGACGTGTAAATCAAAACTGCGTATCCCATAGCCTTAGATAACCCTATTTTAGCTGACCATTGAGGCAGAGAAAAAGAGTAGGTTCCTCCTATCGGGAACTTCACCCAAGTCGCTAATGAGGAGTGGGCTAAGAAGCTAGGCATGATGGTAAACCACCACAAAAGGACAGCTGGTGCAAGCGAAACCGTTACGCTTCGGGTTTTAAAGTAAACCACAACAAAAACCGCGATGAATACCAGCGTTGAAACTCCTATGGGAAAGAATCCCGGCCATAGGTAAAACATCATTTTGGCTCCCGGAAGCGATCCGCTGAAGAAAAGCCACCAGAAGAACTGGGCTAAAATAACAGGTATAGAAAGTATCAGGTAAGAACTCACTAGAGTACTTAGCCGTCTTAGAGATTGCCAGAAGACTAAACACGAGAACTAACAATAAGACAAGCCCAATGAAGTCTGGGCCGCCACGAGAAACAGGAATATCAAACATGTATAGAGTTAGTATTGAAATGGCGACAATCATGAAAAACTTGGTTATTACGTGAAGCTTCTCGATTGAGGTTCCTGTGCGCATGGAAAAAATAAAGGTTCGCACGTACTTTTTTGAAGCACGTGCTTTAACGTCTGGTTCTGACAACAGCCTTCCTCTTTAAACGAATTTTTCAAAGAAGAAATGTTCTCAGGTTATCCAGCCGTGATTTACTAGTCCTTGCCTTTCGACGAGACTTGTGAGTCCTTTGACCAGCACTGGAGTAATGATGACCATCGCTACAAAGTCGCCTACGACCCATCCGATAAACATGGACAGAAGGCATCTGATCGCAATCACCTAACTCGTATAGTACTCCAACCCCAATCACACCGCTGATTAAGTTGAGTACGACTCCGTTGAGCAGTATGAACCATACCCATGCCTGTACTCTTTTTGTTTTTACGCCTGCAACTTCTTTGTCTGTTAAGTCTCTCCACAAGGGATCAATGCCTCTGTTCGCAAGAAATCCACGGTAAATTACGAATGCGATTAGCGGAGGTATTAAGTCACTGATGGAATAGAGTATTGATGGAACTGGACCTGTGCCAACAAGTACTCCTGCGCCGACTACGCATCCAACGTATGCTCCAAGCATGCCCCAAGCTCCCCACCACATGGTGAATACTAGGAAGAATGGGTACACGAAATAGAATATTGAGATGCCTGCGTAGCTGAGTGGAATAACTGCGACGCTTAAGTATGACAGAATGATGATTGCGGCGATCTGAACTGCGTATAGCACGTACTGTGTTGTTGAGACTGGTTCTCCTCTGCCTAATTTCAGTGTATAGTTGCTCCAAGGAAACTTTGTTTCGGTTTTAGCTACTGTTTTTTCTCCTTCACTCAAACGAATCCCCGTTCCTGTTACTCGGAGCATTCAGTATTTAACATTTTTCAACAATTTTAAGACTAAAAAAATGGTGGGATTTGCAAGCAAAAGCGCAACACTTGACGGTTAAAAACATCTGAAAAACGCAAATTCATGGGGTTTACCGCATCTTTTTCTTTTAAATCCATCTACTTTCTCAAATCAGGAATTCTTTCATTTCACAAGACGCTCTCAATCATTTCTTTTACCTTAATTGTCAAAAGCTAGCGTTTTCGCCTTGGCGACTTAGTGCTTGAATGAGGACTGGTTTTTTGGGTTATGGTTTGTTTTCCGCTACAAGTTTTATCTGGTAGAGACTTGACCAGTCTTTTCCCGTTACAAAAAGCCTGTTGTTTTGCTGGTCATACGCGATGCCGTTTAGCACGGCGTTTTCGTTTGTTTTGCTTGCAACTGAGGCGGGTAGCCCAGTGAGGTCTACCCAAGCCTTAACCTGTCCCGTGTCAGGGTTGATTATGGCGATTTTGTTTGTCATCCAGATGTTGGCGTAAACGTTTCCGTTGATGTAGTCCAGCGAGTTGATCATTGTCACGATCGTGTTTCCATCGTGAACTTGGACTTCTCCTATGCGTTGGAACGTTGTTGCGTTTAGGAAGTACAGGTGGTCTGAGCCGTCGCTCATGATTAACTCTTTGCCATCATAGGTTAAGCCCCAACCTTGTGTGGGGAAAGTGAAGTTGCCCAGCAAGCGCGAAGGTGTCTTTGTCGTAGATGAAGCCTACGTTTGACTTAGCCAAGTTAGCTGGATGATTTTGTTGTCGACTACAGCTATGCCTTCGCCGAAGTATTGGATTGGCAGCGTGTACTCTTTGATAACCTTGCCCGTGGTCAAGTTAACCTGACGCAAAGTTGAATGGTAATCGGGACCGTTTCCGCTGCCGCTGCTTTCGTACATGAAACCGTCCGAGTACCATAGCCCTTCTGTGAAGGAGCTTGTGTCATGAGGGTAAGTGTTGACAACCGAGTAAGTGTAATTTGGCATTGCCGATGCAGTTGGGTTCCTTTGTTATTCAGCAAAATCAGTATGACGCGCCAAGAAGATGGCGGCAATCAACACTACCGCTGGCACTAACCACTTTTTCATTACGCCTTCACTTTAGTGGTTCTCATTAATATGCAAGACGCGAAAAAACATTCTTCTGGGTCAGAGATTTCAAACCAAGAACTCAGTAATAAACTGGGGCAAGCAGTCATTTAGGAAGGCGGGACTCGTTGGCTTGTCAAGGTGCAGGGGTTCTCTATTATTTGCTGAGCCGTCCGCTGCTTAAGAAGGCTTAGTAAATGTTCTGTTCCAGCGAGTTTCTAAAAAGTTTTAGTTTTGGATTGAGATTAAATGTCATCAAAGCTCTCCTTTGTTACAAAAAAGGAGATTGTTATTTCATGCTGTTAGCTGTTGGTGTGGTAATATCTGGTGGGGTGTCGAGACAGTGAGCTGAGAGTCTGAAGCTGAAGTCATCGTGAAAGAGAACGTGTTCGCGTCGATTGAGCCGCTGATGTTCAAGTCAAAGGTTAGTCCATTGCCAGCGTGCCTTGAGCGTTAGCAGTAACTTGCGAGCTGGAAACTGTGCCGACGAAATTGAAAATTGTGCCGCTCCGCCGGATTGGATTGCTTGCGAAAGGCTTCCAGAGACACTTGTAGGCGTCAGTTCTAAGCTAAATTGTATGGTGTTTCCATTCTGTTGAACTGGGACGTTTATGTTTGCCGTTAATGTTCCTGAATATGAGGTTCCGTCGCTTTGCATGGAAACTTTAAATTGACCGCTTCCGCCGTAGCTTGCCGTAACGTTGCTTGGCGGCGGATTGTTATTGCTCATTCCATGTTGGTTTTGGTTGTTATTGTTGTTGTTCGGGTTATTGTTGTTGTTATCGTTGGGGCTGGGGCTGCTGTTGTAATTGTTGTTATTGTTTTGGTTTGTTGTTATTGTTGCTGCCAAGGACTCCGAAGTCAATGTGGAGCTTTTGCAGTTCTGGCGCAACTACTGTGAAGCTGAGGTATCCTCCAAGTATCATTCCAACGAAGAGAAAAACAATTGCGATGCCGACAACTTTACCCAGACCAACTGAATGTCCTTTCTTTCTTGGTTTTTCTTCACCCATTTTAGTTAACCTTCCCTCTTCCTTTGTAACATGAATTTGCGTATTCAAAGTTTATAAGACTTTCATTAATAACGTTTTTTCCCATAGTTTAACGTCCCAAATCAGTTTTTTTCTGCACAACGTTTTCAGCTAAGTTAAATGCCTAAGACTCGCTTGAAAAGGAATAAATGAGTTATGAATTGCAAAGTTGAATTAAAGTTAACTTTGATAGAAACTGGCACCGCGCTTTAAGGTTTCGCGTCTTGTTTTGCAGATAAGCGTCTTTGTTGCGGGCGCCGCGCCGTTACAGTATGATTTCGCCTTTTGAACCGTCAATAGTCACTTTTTGACCGTTGTGAAGCAGTTGGCACGCGTTCGGAATATTCGTAACTGCGGGAATTCCGTATTCTCTAGACACTACGGCGCCGTGCGAGAGGATTCCGCCAGTTTCAGTGATTAAACCGCCGATTTTCCTGAAAACGGGAGTCCACCCTGGATCGGTTCGGGGAACAACAAGTATTTCGCCTGTTTGCACGTCTCCGATGTCTTCAACGCGGTTCAGGATTCGGATGGTTCCAGATAGTTTTCCTTGGCTGGCTGGGATTCCATGCAGGATCAAGCCGTCGTTCTTTTCTTGTTCATCCAGCTCTTTGCAGCCTTGAAGAAACTTTGCCGGAGTCACGTTTTCATACTTTAGAAATTCTTCTTTGCGGCTTGAGACAGCGTTGAGAATTTCTAGCTTGGGTTTCGCGGGTGCATTTTTCGTTTATTAAAGAGCGGACTTCTCTTTTGGTGAGGAAAAACACGTCAGAAGGTTCTTCTAAAACGATTTGTTTCTGCAGGATTCTTCCGATGTCCAAGTAAATCCTGCGGTTCATCGTGATCCATCTGTCTAGGTTGTAGCGTTGATTCTCACGGAAAACAATGTATTTTCTTGCGAACCCGAGAATCGTCGAAAACAATTGCCATTCTAACCAGCCTAAGGGGCGCTTCTTTATTCGGCGTTCGATTCGGCTTGACTGTGCCTTCTGCTCGAGTTTCTGTTGTTTTTTGATCAGAATTTCGTCTTGAACCAGCGACTTCAAGATGTCAAAAACGTATTCTGGCGCCTCGTTCCAGCGTGGATAGTAGGGTTCTCGGGTGAAGCCTCGGACGCCGAAATCCCGCAGGAACAGGCTGAATTCCTGCTTAAACTCATCCAGCTGCCCATCTTTATTCTCCATGAGCCGCGGTAGAATTTGGTTGGACGGAGTTTCTAAAATCAACGCTTTTGCAGCGGCAGAGGAGTGAACTACGCTTGTCATCTTGAGGATTCGGTCGTTCATTTCGCTTGTTTTATGCTGCAGTCCCGATATCAAGACTGGGTAGACCTCTGCTGCTTCTTCGCCTATGAAGCGTCCCAGCAGATACTGGGCTATCAGGTTCATGCCGATGTTGTGCACTGGGATTCCGTACCTTACGAGGCGGAAGTGCCCGATCATCAAGCGATCTAATTCTGCAGCCAACTCCAAGAGAGCCTTCGGATCGCCTTGCAACTCAATTTTTGAAATTCGAGAATCAAAACTTTGCCAAAAAGGTTCAAACTCGTTCTTGTTCCATTTCTCGTACGCCAAGTTGGTCTTGGTTATTGAACCTTCGCCGTCGTATAACATCACGCGGATTTCAGCCAAGACTCTTTTGCTTAGTCTGAAGGGCTGGTTTTTCATGGTTTGCTTGCCGTAGGGTCCGCTGCCTTCCATGAAGTAGTTGAGGATGTCGTCGTTGCGGACAAACGGCGGAATCTCGTATTCAACTTTGCGTTTCAGAACCTCCAAATTAAAGTATGCATGCCCATGATACAGCCTCAAAAGTTTGTCGGTTTCTCCGTTGCCCTCGGAAGAGTACCCCATGATTCCGTTCAGCTCAATATTCACGATTTGCGTCAACTGGTCCCCGAGCAACTCGAAGAACAGGGGAGAAACAGGGTCGTTCCAGTAGTCGTCTGAGTATCCTCTTGTCCAGATAACTTCTTTTTCAGAGCTGTCAGAGCCGTTCATACTTGATTTTCCTCTTGCCTACAGCATAAGTGCGGTATCATGTTTGAGGTGCTACCTATTTAAGCCTAAGCGGAATCGAACAAACCCACGTTTTAATCACCTGTGTTTTGCCCGTAGCGTTTCAAACGTCCCATAGCCGCCGGAGACGCCGTCCATTTCGAAGGTTCCGAAGGACTGCGTAAGGAAGGATGTCTGTCCTTTTTCGTCGCTGAATGGGATCGGAAGCGCGGGTCCTGCTTTGCCTTCTAACATGTGGATGACGCCATCTTCATCAAGAAGCTCCAGTTTTGAACTGACTGGGAAGATTTCGCCGGTGAACTGCTGGTCCAAAACCCGAATTCTCTCGATTGGAATGTTCCTTCCGTTTTTGAATACGAATCCTCCTGTGGACACTTTTCCGTCTTCGGCGACGATTGCTGCGGGGTTCACGGCTAGTTCTTCAGAGAACCAGACGACGTAGTAGAGCCAGCTTCCGATTCCCGTCCAGTCACGCACTCCATGAGTGTGATCCCTCTGCCCCAACGCGTTGGCTATTTTGAATGTTTGGTCGCCTAGGACAACGTCGCCTTGGACTTTGGCGATTTGCTCCCAGTGAGCGTCGCCTGCTTTTTTTCCGAGTTCACGGCTTTCAGCGCTCATGTGGCTACTGTACTCGTAGATGCGGTTTATCGGCGTAAAAGTCAGGTTCATTGAGGCTTTCTGAATGCCTAAAGCCACGGACGGTTGGGCTCGCAGCTTAAGCACGTCATGCGGGTTTTTCAGCGGCATCATGTCGCCCTTGAAATCATAGTTCCATGTGCCGTCTCCGTTCCTGTGATGCAACATACCGTCAACTTGGAGCGCAGAGGGGTAGCTGCCGTCCCCCATTTTCTCTACAGTTTGGTGAATAGCCACTGTTCCATCTGGCAAGAAAAGAAGGAAGAAAGTCATGCCTTCTTTTTTGTTAGGTTTGAAACCGATTCTTGTGACGCCGCCTAGCCCCTGTTGTTTAGAGTAAAAAGCGAAATAGTACGATTCATTCCACTCTGGGTGAGAGCCAGCGGGGTGGCTTAGCGGCTCGCAATCCGAGTTGAAGTCGAGTTTTGCAATCGTTTTCTTTTCCTTCATGCTTTCCCTCAGGTTTTGTTTTTACCCAATTTTTAAATACCAAGACCGCCGTAACTGGTTACCTATTAACTTTCAGGTTTAAGTGATTTTGCAATGTGCAAGTGGTGTATGAAACACGGCGCAGGTGGAAAGTGGTACCTTAACGCTAAAAACTACTCAAACGAGCTTGCTGAACATGAAAATCTTGAAGCCTACCTTCAGGAGCAGTGGATGAATTTTGAAACAGTCTACATCCGAAAGCTAATGGGCATGTCCTCGATAGGTTTAGGCTACAAGCTTAAGATGCCAATTATCGGACGTGTGGTCCGCCGGAAAGCCGAAAGCATGATTCATTCTGAAAGCAAAAATCGTAACCCAGTCAGAGCAGACGGGCATTTCGGTCAAGTTATTCCTCTTGAAGAAGCCAAGCTTATCATGCTGAACTTGGCGGCTGAACCCATCGCTCAAAACTACTGCATGTGCCGAATGATGCAGAGAGGAGTCAAAGATGTCTGCTGCATCAACTTCGGTTGCCTCTCAAACGTAATTGAGAAGTTGCCAAGGTTCATTCCAGAAAAAAGCAAATTCAAATTGGGGAGGGAAGAAGCAGTCAAAGTTCTGGAAGAGCAGAATAAAAAAGGAAGAATCGCAACCGTCTGGTTCCAACCCGTGCCTTACGTCAACGCGATTTGCTCATGCGAGGTTCCGCAATGCGGCGGACTTAGGCTTAGAACCGACTTTGGCTTGGGAGCCGTCTACAAGGCAGAATACGTTGCCAGCGTAGACCCTGACCTGTGTCAAGGCTGCAAATCATGCGTTTCCTACTGCCAATTCGGAGCCGTAAGGTTCTCACCCACTCTGGGCAGAGTGATCGTTGACCAAAACAAATGCTTCGGCTGCGGACTCTGCAGGGACCGATGCAAGTTCAACGCCATCAAACTGATTCCAAGGGAAACCGTCCCAGGAATCGCCAACATGTACTAGCACAGCGGGAGGCTTGATTGTGAAAAAAACAAAGATCAAGATCGACTACTCGAAATGTGGAAACGCAACTGGCGGCATAGACCCGCGTGAATGCAGCATCTGCCTCAAGGTCTGTGACCCAGCGATTTTCCTTCGCCACGAAGCCCTCGGCGTCAAAGAAGCAAACCGTTACGACCCCAAATTCTGGCAGATAACTGCCGTTTGGCTTGACCTGTGTACTCGATGCGGAAAATGCGTGGCGGCATGCCCACAGAAAGCCATAACGGTGTCGTGACGGCTCATGCGACGGCAACCCAATTTCACTGATTTGACAGAGTTTGCATTCTTGGTCTGCGTCTAAGTTTTTGGGTGAGTGAAAAGGAACTCGATTAGTCCTGTTCCTTTTTCCCCAGTTTCAGCGGATTCGTGCGTCGCCATGCCTTCAAAAAGTTCTGTGGTTCCATTCGGGAAGCTTCTTGAAAACTTGAAGAAGCTCTTGGGTGAAACCAACTTAGAAATAACCGTTTCAACTTTCCCATCGGCGTAGTGAATTATTGTCGAAGCCCCGATCGGGGTTTTCGTGTCTTCTTGGCTGTAATTTATTTGGAGATCAATCTGGGAAGCCGCCGCCTGTTTGGTCGCCGACGAATATCCGCCTGAGCTGTAGGAGGCACCCTTAACGGTGTCTTTTCGTAAGCCGACTGCGTATTTTTCAAACTGGGCATGGAGCGCAAACCAGTTTTCTATATGCCAGTCTCGGGCTCCCCAGCTTTTGTCCCTTTGACCTAATCCGTGGATCGTGATTTTTCTCCCGTCGGCTAATGTTGCTTCTCCCTCGACCACGCCTGACTGCTCGAAATGTCCACTCCACGAGGTTCCGCTTCCCTCCCCGAAATCAAACGGCGGGAATCTGGCTTTCCATTGAATGTGTACGTTGAATTTTTCGTCGGCAAGGTCAATTTTCCACTGCTGCATGGGTTCTACAAGCTTGTAGGTCAACGTGCCGTCTGAGAGAAGGTTTGAAGCTTGAGGTTTTTGGAGGGTTTGTTCCTTGTAGTAAATCATCTGTTTGTCTTCGTGGAATAGAGCCAGCACGAATTCTCCCTTGTTCAGTCGGGGCATGAGTCCAAGTGTGGTGAATCCTGAAGTTTTGGTTTGGGCATCGACAAAATTGAAGTAGTAGCTTTCACGCCAATCCAGCTTGTCCTCAGGAAGGTGGAGGTAATCGTCGGTTTTGTTAAGGGGACTCAAGATTTCTTACTGCTCCAAACGTGTGTTTTTGTCATTTTGGCAAGAGATACATTATCGGGTCCTTCTCTTTAAGGAACGGAAGAGTCTTCATCTTGATGATTTTCCGTTTAATCCGTGAAAACGCGGGGTCTTCGTTGGCTTTCATGAATATCGGCAGGTACTCCTCAAGAACTGGCTCTGATAGGTTCCAAGAGATTTTATCCGTAATTCCCACGGCATCCGTGTATCTGGCGAACCCTCTCCAGTAGGCGGTGGCGCCTGAAATAAGCTGCTGCTTTCGGTCCATCTGTGCGAATTTTATGTAGAGCTCAGCCTGCGCGTTGTCTGCTGCTTCGGCGTAAGAGGATAACTCATCGAGCCCGACAGGAACTATTTTGCCGCCGTTTTTCTTGTATGCTGCTATGCCTGTTACAAGTTTGGGGTAGTCGCCTGGATCCACCGTCATGGTGCCGATGTCGTTGAACGTGATTTTTGCATTTTTCAATGTCATGGCGACGCCTAAGGTTGAAGAGGGAAGCTTGGCTTCAGTTGCCGACCAAGGCAGCCACAACCTGTCTTTTCCGTCGTAGAGGTTTGTGTATTCCATAAGCACGAGGCTTTCGCCGTTTCCAGCAGGGTAGGGACCGTGATTTACGATTTTGGCTCTTGCTTCGCATTCATCTATAAAGGAGTAGAGGTCAATTGAGCCTAAAACTCGTCTCACCTTCCGCGCTTGCTCCACCGTCACAGGCTGAATTTGATCTTTAACCCATTCGATAGCGTCGTCGCCTAAACCCAGGTTTTTCTTGTCGGAAGCTGCAACCGTTGGCTTGCCAGAAGCGAAGTAGTTTGTTGCTAAGCTGTGCCATTTTTCCAGCATCCACATCCACTGTTCTCTCTTCTCTACAGGTTCCTTTGCCGGGTCGCCTTCACACTTGTTGTAGATCGTGCCCATCCTCGCAAGCGAATAGTACATCCACAGGTACGAAATTGAAAGCGCCTGCACAGGCGACAGGAGGCTTCTGCTTTTCTTAGTTAATTCCTCAGGGGTTACGGTGTCCCAGACTTGTTTCATGACTCCGTAAAGCTCATGGTAGGTCTGGTAGAACCCGAGGCTTATGTACGCGTTAACGGGAAACAGTTTTGATTCAAGCAGGCTTCGTTCGAGGACTATGTCGGAGAAAACCTTGCTCAGGTGGGTGATAAGTTCGTTTAGCTCTTCAACCTTCATGCATTTTGCCTCTTTGCCTTTTGATATTTAGCTTTCGCATTATAAGATTTGGCATAGGTGCCCTTTCTCTGGCAAAATCTAATATCCAACTTCGGCTGAATAGCAGGCTACCGATTGGATGGCAGGCTAAAAAATGAAAGTCATAGGCAGCGGAAGGATGACGCTGAACATAGCGGCGAAAGGCGAGCTCCGCACTATAACCTCGATCCAGGACGTCATCAACCTATGGAAGGAAGGCGCCGACGGAAAAATCGTCATCGTCGAAGACGCTGGAACAACCACTCTAGGGCCGATTCTGCCGAAGCTTGCAGGTATCGTCTGCAGAACGGGAGGAATAGGATCGCATTTGGCTATTGTTTCGCGTGAATTTTCTATCCCCGCTCTCATGGGAACAAAGATCGAGACGGATGAGCCCTTGGATAGACGTCAAGCGGTGATTCAACCCAACGGAACAAAAGATGGGCTCCTGATACTTTCAGACTTATAGCTTACAAACAAAACAAAAAACCCGCTTTGCCGATGGATAATTAAAGTTTATTGTGGTTAGTTTTTTATTTGCCTGCTGCAGTAGTATTTGGGCATAAGGGTAAAGGCTGTGGGGAAAGTCAACGGGTTCCTTAGATTGATTAGGCCAGTCAACTGCATAGTCATGAGTTTCGCCGTTATCGTAGGCGCCAGCTTAGCGGGCATCAACACCCATCACTGGCTCAACTTGGTTTACGGCGCAGTAACCGCGTTTACGTTGACTGGGGCTGCAATGGCGGTCAACGACTACTACGACCTTGACATCGACAAAATAAATGAGCCTTCACGCCCAATCCCCAGCGGCGCAGTATCTCTCAGAGCAGCCTTGGTGTTAACAGGTGTCCTTACAGCTGTGGGTTTGGTTTCCGCGTTCCTCATCAGCCTCTACTGCCTTCTGTTTGCCTTTGCAGCTTGGGTAATCATGGTGGCTTACACAACCGTGGGGAAGCGAAGCGGGTTTACAGGCAACTTGCTGGTCAGCGTGTGCATCGCTGCGCCTTTCCTGTTCGGGAGTCTAGTAGTTGTCAACTTGATCAAAACTAACATTTTGCTTTTCGCGTCTATGGCATTTCTCTCAAACACAGGCAGAGAAATCACCAAAGGCATCGTTGACGTCCAAGGAGACAGCTCCCACAAAATAAAAACTCTTGCCGTAGTTTTCGGAGAAAGAAAAGCGGCTTTAGCGGCGGCTGTCTTCTTCATCTTTGCCGTCTGCCTGTCGCCTCTTCCGCTGATTTTCAATTTGGTCTCCATATGGTTTATTCCCTTTGTGCTGGTGACCGACGTCGGCTTAGTTTGGTGTTCAGCACGGCTGCTTAGGAATCCTTCAAGGGAGAATGCTCGCCAAATAAAGAAGATCGTTCTTTTCCTGTTCGTTTTCGGTTTACTTTCTTTCATCTTCGGAAAATTCGGGTGACAAAAAGATGAGTGAGCCGCAAATCCTGATGAATGTGGGGTTGCTCGGCGCGTGTTACCTCTACATCATCGCCATAATCCTGATAACAGGCAAAATCAAGGACCGGATCCCAGCAAATCTTTCCCGCAAATTTCTACACATAATGATCGGCAACTTCATTTTTATTATTCCGTTTTTCACCCTCAGGACTTTTCCGCTCAGCTTTCCCTTCTTTGTGGCTTCACCATTCGTCTTAGTTACTTTCGTGTTTTCCCCCTTGTCCCCGGTTGACTTAAGCGGCAAGTTCAGCGGATTGGCGGAGGTCACGGGGGGAGGGCACAAGTTCGGGTTGCTACTGTACGCGGTGTCTTACAGCATTCTCGCTTTGTTCTTCTCGAGGAACTCATACATTATTGCAGCGGGCGTGTTGCCGATGGCTTACGGCGACGCCGCAGCTTCTTTGGTCGGACAAAAAATTGGACGACACAAATACAACGTTTTCGGCACGAAGAGTTTTGAGGGTTCATTGGCGATGTTCGGAATCTGCATTTCTGGCTTGATGGCGTGCTTCATGTTCTTTTCGTTCTTCTACTCGCTTTCAATAGTCAACTGGGCTTTAGCTTCTTTAGGTGCCGCCGCGTTAGCCACTGCGTGCGAAGCGCTCACCCCGAAAGGCTTTGACAACTTGACTGTTCCACTGTTCAGCGCCGCCGTGTTTTTGCTTCTGATAGGAGGAATATAGTTCAAGCTCGTAATCATCGACGGCTTAGACGGCTGCGGAAAAAGCACGCAGGCTCATCTCATGCTTCAGGAACTTAAGAAGATGAATAAGACCGTTTGCCTGCGGGTTCATCCAGAAACCGACAACTGGTTCGGCGTCAAGGCACGTGCCTACTTGTACTCTAAAGGGACGAGCGCCCATTTTGCGTCAGCCCTCTTCTACATGGCTGATGTTATCCGTTCAATCCTTCTGTATTCATGGAGACAGGTGGATTTTGTCATATTCGTCAGGTACCTGATGGGGACAGCTTATCTGCCGTCGCCTCTGGACACGGTGGCATACAACTTTTTCTCTTCACTGGTTCCCAAGTCAAACAACATGTTCTTCTTAGACGTCACCCCCCAAGAAGCCGCTGACCGAATCGCCAAGAACCGCAAGCAAACTGAAATGTTTGAAAGTCTCAACGCTTTAAAAAAAGTCAGGGCTAAGGCTCTTTCGCTGACCCGTTTTGACAAATGGGTAATTGTCGATTCCAACAAACCCGTTGCTGAGGTGTCTTCGGAGTTGAAGACAAACCTGTTTGCCTCTGGTAAAGCAGATGACTGATTAGACAGGTCTGCGAAGGCGAATTTCTCGTGAACCGTTTTTCAAAGGTCGATTCTGGGGCTGATTCTGCAATTAAGCGGAGCCGTCACCATTTTTGGCGTGAGAATTAGGTTCTAAGCGACCGCTTGGCTGTTCATACATGAATACACATCAATCTACACTTTTTTGACCATGCCTGAATCAGGTGAAAGCAAAGTCTTATATTTAAATCGGGTCAAAACAGTAGGGCACGGTGAAAAATTGAAAATAAAAGATGTAAAAGCAGTTAGCAGACTAGTTGTTGTCATCATAATCATCGCAGTATTGCTCATCGCAGCCGTAGCCGCAGGCTTATTCTACACTAGCAGCCACCCCTCGGCAGCTAAGAAAGACACACTCATCATCGGAACTACCGACTCAGTTGAAACAACCATTGACCCGGCGGATGCATACGACTTCTTTGGCTGGGAAATGATAGAATCTCTTGGGTCACCGCTCGTCCAGTACCAAGCTGGAACCGACAAAATCGTGGCCGACCTTGCAACCTCTTGGACTTCATCGTCTGATGGCTTACATTGGACCTTTAACCTGAGGCAAGGGGTACACTTTGACAACGGTTCAGAATTCACTGCGGATTCAGTGAAGTACAGCTTCGACCGGAACATCCAGATGAACGACCCTGACGGTCCATACGTGGGCATAGGGTACGGCGACATCATCGGCAATGTAACAGTCGTCTCCACCTATGTGGTTGAGTTCAACCTAAAGATTCCCTTTGCGGCTTTCCTCTCGCTGATGGCCTGTCAAGCATCGTGCATCGTTGACCCAGAGTACGCTAAGATGTCCGGATCAAGTTGGAGCGTTAACGACGTCGTCCAATACAAAGCCAGCGACGCAAGAGCAAGCAACCCCATGGGACTCGGACCCTACGAACTCTCAGCTTGGGATAGAACAGCCGGAAAAGACACTGAAATGGACCTAACAGCCAACCCGAACTACTGGAACGCCAGCTTGCCCGCAACGAAGAACCTAATCATCAAGATGTACGCTGATGAATCCTCTCTTGCACTGGCCATAAAGTCAGGCGACGTTGACATTGCATTCAGGCAACTTGCATCCACAGACATCGTAAACATGCAGTCAGACAGCAGCTTGAAGGTCTGGACTGGCTCTGGAGCTTTCATCCAGTACCTGTGCATGCAGGAGAATTACGCACCCTTCAACAACGTAGCCGTCAGACAAGCCGTAGCCTCAGCCATCAACAGAACAGAACTCGTAGACACAGTGTTCCAGGGACAAGCTCAAGCACTCTACAGCATGATACCCGCAGGCATGTTTGGACATGACGACGCCTTCCAGTCATACGGCGCACCAAACTACACGTTGACAAAGGCGCTTCTGGCACCACTAGGCTACAACGCAAACCACAAACTGTCCTTCACCCTTTGGTATGAGTCGTCAGGACACTACCCATCAAGTGCTCAGCAAGCCCTCGTTCTTCAGGATTCACTCCAGAAAAGCGGCGTCATAACTGTCAATCTGCAACCAGCTGATTGGGCATCGTACAAACAGGCTCGCTCCGCCAATTCAATGCCAGCCTACATCATGGGTTGGTACCCAGACTACATAGACCCAGATGACTACATCTACCCATTCGTTGACTCCAGCGGCGGATCATGGCTACACATAAACTACAACAGCCCAACCATGGACTCCCTAGTTACACAAGCAAGAGCAGCTACAGACACAACAACTAGAGCGCACCTCTACAGCGAGATCAACAACCAAATAGTCGCCGATTGCCCGCTGATCCCACTCTACCAGAGCAGCGCATACGCGGTTTCATCACCTAACGTGCACGGCATCTACTTAGACATTTCTCAGCAATGGCGAAACTGGCTACTCTACGAAACAAAGTGATAGGGGACAAAGAAAGATTCGAACATCCAATCTTTCAACCCATCTTTTTTCTTGTTTAAATAAAAATCAAAAAAGGGTGAATTAGATGACTCTGAGAACATACATCGTGGCTCGGATTCTGTTAACTATACCAATGATATTCATCCTCCTCACAGCAGTCTTCGTCATCATGAGAGTGCTGCCCGGAGACCCAGTTGCGATGCACTTCGACAAGATGGCGTCGCCTGCAACGGTTGAGCAAATGCGTATACAACTGGGAATGAACAAGCCTATTTACATGCAGTACGTGGACTACATCGTCGGTCTCTTCCAAGGTAACCTCGGCAGATCCATGCAGGATAACTCGCCGGTAGGACAACAGATTTTCTCCGCCTTCCCAGCAACGCTTGAATTGGCTGTATGCGCCATGATCGTGGCGGTTGTTGTGGGCATATTTCTTGGCGTGCAAGCTTCAAAAGCCTACAATACGCCCAAGGACCACGCAATAAGGCTCTTCAGTATCATCACGTACGCCATACCTGTCTTCTTCTTAGGTATGATTTTTCAGATGATTTTCGGGGTTTGGCTGCATTGGCTTCCGACAGGCGGAAGAATCGCTCCGGGAATGGAGCCAACAGGGCTGACTGTGGGCAACTTTCACATCCAGACGGGATTGTACACCGTTGACAGTCTGCTCGGTGGGAACATCGGCGAATTCGCCCTGTCTATAAAGTATCTTTTCCTGCCCTCTTTGACTCTGGGGCTGGTTCTAAGCGGGATATTTGTTCGGCTGACAAGAACCAACATGTTCGAGACCATGCGGCTTGACTTTGTCACGGCAGCCAAAGCCCGCGGCCTCAAAGATGAAACGGTGACCTACGGGTACGCGCTTCGAAACGCCTTTTTGCCCGTGCTGACAATGACGGGACTGCAGTTCGCCCTGCTGTTGGGTGGCGCCATCCTTACTGAAACCACGTTTTCTTGGCCGGGCCTGGGCACATACCTTGTTAACCGCATCAACTTCCGCGACTACACTGCCATCCAAGGTGCCGTCGTCGTCTTCGGCATCTTCGTTTCGCTGGTTAGCTTGGCGGTGGATTTGCTTTACGCTTACTTGGACCCGAGGATTCGACTGTAGGTGCATATGATGACTGAGCCTAAACCCAAGAAAAACATGAGAGAAAAGCTAAGCAAGCTTTTCAGGTCGGCACACGACAAGCAGAAACCGCGGCCATCAATGCTTGCAACCATTATCCCCGGATTCTCGTCGCTCGCAAGAAGACGCGGCATGGCTGGAAAACTCGTAATTTTCGGCTTAGTTCTCACCCTCGCCATCATCGTGATGACGATTATTTCGCCCCTCATCGTTCCCCACAATCCCAGCCAACTAAACGTTGGAAAACCCTTCACTCCGCCAAGCTGGAAGTTTCCGCTGGGAACCGACGACTTGGGCAGGGACATGCTAAGCCGAGTAATCGCGGGCGGCACCGTGATGCTTGAGGTCGCCCTTGTCTCAGTCGCGGTGTGCTTCTCGGTCGGGGTGCCGCTTGGGCTTTTTTCGTCGCACACCGGCGGCGTGGTTGACAAGTTCATCAGCCTCATAATGGACAGCATCTACGCTTTTCCAGGCATTATACTGGCAATCGCTTTTTCGCTGGTTTTAGGCAGGGGCGTCGTGAACATGGCGCTGGCCATCGCCGTGGTCTATATTCCCTCGTACTTCCGCATGGTTAGAAGTCAGGTGCTCAGCGTCAAGGAGTTGCCGTACGTCGAAGCCGCGACCTCCATCGGAGCGAAGAAAGGCACGATTCTTAGGCGCTACATTTTCCCAAACGTTTTGCCCTCGGTTGTGGTGGTGGCGACGGTGAACTTTGCAGATGCCATTCTTACCGCGGCGGGTTTAACCTTCATCGGCCTCGGCGTACCGGTAAATATGCCTGACTGGGGCTGGGACCTGACTAACGGACGGGCACTGCTGCCGAGCGGCTCATGGTGGGTCATCACTTTCCCAGGAATAATGATTATACTGCTCGCTTTGGGCTTCACTTTGATGGGCGAAGGTTTAAGCGAAGTGCTTAACCCGCGGCTGGAGCAAGGAGGGGAAAAGTAACGGCGGAACCCCTGCTCAAAGTGGAAGGCTTAACCGTCGAGTACTGGACTAACAAAGGCAAAACCAGGGCAGTTGACAACGTGTCTTTCCAGCTGGGCAAATCAGAAGTTCTCGGTGTCGTCGGCGAATCAGGATCTGGAAAATCAACCCTTGGCTTGTCACTTATCGGTTTGGTTCCTTACCCTGGAAGAATCATCAAAGGAAACGTTTCGCTTAACGGCAAAGATATCCTCAAGCTTAAGAAAGAGGAGCTGCGCAACCTGCGGGGAAAGGGGGTTTGCTACGTGTTTCAGGACCCGATGACTTCGCTGAACCCCGTGAAGAAGATCGGCGACCACTTCGCGGAAATGATTACCACGCATGAACCCAAAGTAACCAAGAAAGAAGCTTTAGAACGCGCCGCAAAGCTCCTCAAAGACGTCGGCATCCAGGCTGACCGCATCAATGACTACCCTCATCAGCTTAGCGGAGGAATGAGGCAACGGGTAATGATCGCTTTAGCGATAACACTGAATCCGAGCATCGTCGTGGCGGATGAACCGACAACTGCCCTTGACGTGATTGTGCAGGCAAAAATCCTCGATCTGCTCAAGAAGCTGCGGGACTCGTACGGGATGGCTCTTCTGCTGATAACCCATGACCTCAGCATCGTGATGGAGAGAAGCGACCGAATCCTCGTAATGTACGCGGGACAAGTCGTTGAATACGCAAAGAGCAGAACCCTCTACGAGCAGCCACAGCACCCCTACACCAAAGGTCTACTGCGAAGCATCCCAAACATTGAGTTAGCCGACCAAAAGCTGGAAGCCATCGCTGGTTCCCCGCCTGACCTACTGGATATGCCTGGAGGCTGCAGGTTTTGGCCCCGCTGCACCTTCGCCTTTGACCGCTGCAAAAAAGAGGAGCCGACCCTCGTCAACTTGGGTGACCAACATATCGTCCGCTGCTTCCTATGCAGCGCTGAAGGAGGCTGCAAACCGTGACGGGGAAGAGCGACCAAATATTGCGGGTTGAGCACCTGCAGAAGTATTATCCTGTTGAGAAAAGTTTCCTCGAGAAGATGTTTACCCGAAACAGGCACTTCATCAAGGCAGTCGATGACATAAGCTTCACCGTGCGGCGAGGCGAAATCTTCACTTTGGCGGGAGAAAGCGGCTGCGGCAAAACCACCACGGGCAAACTTGTGCTTAGGCTTTATCCGCCGACTGCTGGACACATTTATTTCGACGACGTCAACGTAACAACCCTGAAGGGCGAGGCTCTGCGGGTTATGAGGCGGAAAATGCAGATGATTTTCCAAGACCCCTACGCATCGTTTAACCCACGAATGAAAATCGGCGACGCCGTCGGTCACCCACTCCAAATCCACGGACTAGCCACAGGCGAAGAAAAGCAGAAACGGGTCTACCAAGTTCTGGAACGCGTCGGATTATCGCCTGCGCAAAAATTCGCTGAGCTGTACCCTCACCAGATGAGCGGTGGACAGAGGCAACGTGCCGCAATGGCGCGGTCTCTGATTCTGCAACCTGAATTCATCGTGGCGGATGAACCTGTTTCAATGATTGACGTGTCACTGCGGACTTCCATAATCGATTTGATGCTGGACCTGCAAAGGGACATGGGTTTAACGTACCTGTTCATCACGCATGACTTAGCGATTGCAAAGTACATTTCTGACCGCATAGCCGTCATGTACCTGGGCAAAATCGTGGAGCTCGGCGACAAAGACGCCATCTTCTCAAATCCCCTTCACCCGTACACGAAGGCGCTGCTAGCTGCGATTCCCGTGCCGAACCCCGAGCGGAAAAGGAAAGAAACAGAACTCGTCGGCGACGTACCCTCCGCAGTGAATATTCCTTCAGGATGCCGCTTCCACACCAGATGCCGATACTGCCAAGCAGGCTGCAGTGAAAAAGAGCCTGAACTGATAGAAGTTGCGCCCAACCATCTGGTCGCCTGCGATTCAGTGAAGAGCTAACGAGAAATTTCAGTCGCGAGTAGCTTTTTCAGGCCGTTTTATTTGACGGTCCAGACGTTTGAGCTGGTTAGTTTCCACGTAGTTGTCAGCTGGATTTCTGGGCTAGTGAAGAATTGAATTCGGGTTAACCCGTCAAGCATCCCCGTTTGCCTGTCGAAGGTGACTGAAATATAGTCGAACCTCATCGTGTTGCCTGTTGTGTCGCCTGTGTTGACGAATTCGTCTGTCGTTGACCAGATGTTTGTTGCCCTAGTGGAGCCAGCAAAGTTCTGGGTGCCAGTGCTGTTAACGACTAGCCCGCTGGTTTCCTCAGGGTAAAGGGGATCGTTTAGATTGAGGTTCGCGGGGTAAAGATAACTGAAAACTGCCAGTTGACCGACCGCGCCAGTTGACAAATCAATCACCTGCGGGTTCTTCACCTGCGTCCCATTCTTGAATTGCCATGTTGTTTCAAGCGTGACTTTGCTGCCCTCGATTGCTTTAACCGTGACCTGATAGTAATCGGTGCCGTTGTACTGCAGAAACTCCTTTGGCGTAACCGTGTCGCTGCTGCCTAAGACCGTTGTACCCGACAGGGCATAGGTGAAGTTGTCGCCGACGGCGAGCATATGCGACGTGGGCGGAGGAGTCGGCTGAGGCTTTTGGGATTTCAGTCCTCCGAAATAGAAAGACGCAAATGTCGAAACAAGAATCACCGCTATGACTGCTGCGGCAAGGATGATGTTTCTGGTTAAATGCTTGTGTTTTCGATGGGGCATACGCTCTACTTTGAAAGTAGTTCTATCGGGGGCTTCTCATTTAAGACTATCCTCAGTAAAACCGACTAGGGTTGAATTCGAAGAAACCGCAAATCTGGGGTTCTTCGCCTCGCCGTTTCTTTGAACACCGCCCCAGCCGCATCTTTGTAAACTATGCTTTATGTAAGCGTAAATGAAGCGTTTTGACCACTTAACTTAATAATTGCTTGGCGGCTTACCAAGTCTAAAATGCGGTTTTCAGAGCGGTTCACAGGCGAAAACGCCGTCCTAACAGGCAATTTTCTACTGCTTCTCATAACTTGGATACTCATGAACGGCACGCAGCCGATAGCAGGCACCTTCAGCAGCAAATATTTCGTGAGCCTCGGTGCATCCCCCTTCGTATTGTCGATGATGTTCTTCGTAAGTGCATTGGCAATTGCCTTCGTCCAATTTCCAGGAGGCTACCTTGCGGATCAACATGGCAGAAAATGGCTTGTCGCCGTGATGACTTTCGGTTTAACCTTCGGGTATCTGTTCATGGTTTTTGCGCCTTCTTGGCAATGGATAGTTCTAGGCTTAGTCGTCCAAAACCTATTCATGGTATACCAGCCCGCGCTGCTGGCTATGATGATTGATTCGTTGGCGCCTGCAAAAAGATGCACGGGACTCAACTTCTACTCGGTCGTCACAGGGTTAGTCGCAATCCCAGCGCCTTTGATCGCCAGCGTCTTGATTCTGGAGAAGGGCAACTATGTATCGCCTCAATCCGACTTCGGCATGCGTATCGCTTACGCCATCGTTTTCGCCGCTTACCTTGCCTCCTCGTTTATTCGTTTGAAACTCAAAGAGACTTTGCCAACTCAAGGCACAAGCGAACGCCCGAGTCTTCTGCAGGCGTTCCGCCATTACCCGCAAGCCGTCAAGGAAAGCCTAAGGGTTTGGGCTCAAGCTCCCAAATCAGCGTACTACCTGTTCTACACTACAATCGGCATAAACAGCATCACGGCGGGGTGCCAAATCTTCCTGGTTCTTTACGCTACGGAAACGCTGAAGATCACTGGGTCGCAGTACGCTGTTGCTGCGGCATTCATGGCTGTGGGCCCCGTTTTGCCCGTGTTGCTTGCGGGATTAAGGATGGACATCGCGGGAAGAAAACGTTACCTCCTCATGGGCTACCTGCTCTATATCCCAGCGATGTTGCTGTTCATCGGCGCAGACTTCCCCATGCTGCTCGTATCCTTCTTCCTTCTCGGGCTCGCCAACATCTTGGAGGCAAACGGTGCACAAGCCCTGCTGGGCGACCTGATTCCCCGTGAAAACCGCGGCAAGGCGATTGGAGCCATGCAGTTCTTCATGTACCTCACACAGGCCTTCGCATATCTGCTCGTCGGTTTCCTCTACTCGTACATCGCAACTTGGGTGCCTTTCCTGCTGTTGGCTGTCGTCGCGTTGCCCTTAGGGCTCATCGTCGCGCTTAAGATTCATGACCCAAAGATCAAAGAGAACTGACGGCACGTCACTTCGAAAACCTGAGCACCGTCGGCTCCATCACCCGCAGCAAATCCTGTTTGCTGATTCTGGCGCTCAAAGTCAGCAGCCCAATGTTGAAGTTGACGTAGTCATTCTCCAGAACCGACGGGTCAAGGTAGGTCGGGAACCCGAAAAGCCTTCCAAACGGCGGAACCGAGCCACTATCGCAGTTCGTGGCTTTCAACACTTCCTCCTTCGACGCGAAGCAAAGCTTCGTCCCAAGAAAAGACTCAAGCACTTTGAAATCGATCTTCCTGTCGGCTGCAACGTTCACGAGGATGAAGCTTCCGTCTTTCCGCTTCAGCACCATCGATTTGCATCCTGTCTTTAGCTCGACTCCGCGGACCTTCGCCGCTTCCTCAGACGTGTACACAGGCGGGTGTTCGTAGAGCTGATAGCAAACGTTGTTTTCCTTGAAAAGCTTCAGAATTCTGTCCGACTCTTCCTTCATCTATGGGACCCCACGTACAAGTCTGCTTCTAGTGCAGGTGTGTTTGGATTAATTAAATAATCTATCAATTAGCCGAAACCTGCATGATGATTACTTGTCTAACCCGCCGATGAAGGACGGATTGCATGTTCCGACGGTTTAGGTAGTGATTCAAGAATTGCTCAAACTTGGATATTCGATCGTGATTCTTTAGGGTAAATGTGTTAAAAGGCTTATATTCTATGACAGAAATCAATATCCAAACTAGAGAGGGATTGGTTTGAAGGGAAAATATCTTTCACTGTTAACGTTAACGCTGTTTGTGCTATTTGCCTTTAGTTTGGTTGTGATGGCTAAAGCCCAAACTTACAACTCAATTTGGAGCGACAACATGAACTATCAGAGCCTAGACCAGCTGCAGGCGGCGGGCTGGACAACTAGCAATCCTGCAGGAGTTAACTTTACTTCAAGCGGCGTTGTTGTTGACGACTATAGCGGCGATACCTCGATTACTTATAGTGGTCATTTTCCGTCTGGAATCGCCAATTGGAAGGTTGAGGATCAAAGCCGCTGGATTTCGGGGCCTCACTGCGGAAATGACGTAACAGCGTCAACTGAGAAGCATAGTTATTCGTTTATGGCTGATGGCTGGTATAGTGAATACGTTTTCTATCTGGATGGCTCTAAGATTTGGACGTCTGCAACGGGCACATACAGCGAGAGCCAAGGAGAACTATTTACTTTAACGATGGAAAAATCTGGCAGTCAGATAAACTGCTACTATAACGGTCACCTTGAATACACCTACACTGAAAAGGATTCTGCGTCTTCTCAAATAGTAAGTGTATCTTCGGTTTCTCCTTGGGAAGGCGGCTCAGAATACGACAACTTTCAATTATCGTCTATAACTGGGTCTAATTCTTCCGCATCTGGATCAAATAGTATTTTGAGTAATCCTGTTGCGGTAGGCGGCATAGCAGGCGGTGTAGCTGTAGGCGTTGGAGCAGGCGTTGGCTTGGCAATTCACTTTGGCGTAATAGGCGGAAGTGCAGCAGGTTCGGCAAGTGCTGGATCGAGTGCAGCTGCAACTGGGTCAGCAGGAAGCGCGTCTGGGTCTGGCGCTGGGGCAGCAGGGTCGTCTGGAACTGGTGGTGGCGGTTCAGGTGCTTCGGAAAGCGGCGGCAGCGGCGGAGCAGATGCTGGCGATTCTAACCTTGTTGCTGACGCAGGAAACATCCAACAGATGCAGGAGGCAAATGCAGCAGCCCAACAGGCAGCTACTATTCAGGCTCAAATGCAGCAAGCCAATCAAAATCAAGCTAACCAACTGCAGCAAACTCAACAAGATGCACAAACCAAAATCATGCAAACCCAGCAAGATGTCACCCAGAATAAACAAAAAACACAGGACAAAGCCAATCAGAACACGGACCAAGTTATAAGGCAGGCGTCCACCGATTCGGACAGCAGTGTAGCTCAGGACAGCAGTGGTTCAGCAGAGTCAGGTGAGGGTTAATCTTGCCAACGCGGTTTTTTGTTTTTCATTTAAGTTTTAGTTTTATTCCTGATTTTTTAGGAGCATGAAAATCTGTCCAGCCACGACCTTTCTTTAGCTCAAAAATATTTTCGCAGCGGCGACAGCTTGAGGATTCAGGGTAAATTTGAGGAGGCATTGGATGCGTACGCCAAAGGCATGGAGATTAGTCCAGAAAACGAAAAAGCTTGGAATAATATGGGAATTGCTTTGGCTAACCTTGGCAGGTATGAGGATGCCTTGAAAGCTTACGATAAAGCTATAGAAATTAACCCTGCTTATGCAAAGGCGTGGAATAACAAAGGCGCAGCTCTAGATAGTTTAACTCGATTTGGGGAAGCTCTGAAAGCATACGATAGAGCGGTTGAATTAGACCCTGACTATCAAAAAGCGTGGGTTAACATGGCAATGGTTTTGATTAAGATGTACAGGTCAGATGAAGCATTGTCGGCTATCGATGAAGTTATAAAAATCAATCCTGGGGATTATGAAGCATGGCAGTTCAGGGGAACTGCATTGGAGAACTTGGGTAGATACGAAGAGGCAATTGCTTCTTTAGATAAAGCCATTGCAATCAATCCCGCTCATGAAGCGGCTTGGAATAACAAGAGAGTTGCCCTGGAATATCTGGGGCGTCTAGAAGAGGCGCTAACGGCTTACAACAGGGCACTTGAACTTAACCCGAATTATCAGAAGGCATGGTTCAACAAAGGAAACGTTTTAGCAAGTTTAGGCAAACCTGAAGAAGCTCTTGCAGCACTCGACAAAGCCACAGAAATTAACCCAAGGGATTACGAAGCATGGTACCAGAAAGGAGCAGTATTAAGCACCTTGCGCAGGCATGAGGAATCAGTGAAGGCGTTTGACAAAGCGTTAATTCACTAAAGTTGGTTTATAGCAGTTATGGTCGAGTTTTCTCAGTTTAAACGGATTAAGATGCATTAGGCTAGTGTTTTGTGTCAACCTTTCGGATCTGCATTTCCTCGGTCATCAGCCATGTTTTGCCGTTGTCATGTGTTTCCTCGGAGTGCCATCGGAAAGACTGCGGGGTAATTTGTGAGAATATCCACTTCTCAGGGTAGCCACTTGTATTTTGGAGTTCAAGAACAATGTCGCCATTGACTTTGCGGCCTATGAAAGTTTGTACAAACCCCTTTAGTGGAGACAGCCAAGTGCTGCGCCAAGCATCAATCTTCGGGTCGTAGAATCGGACAGTTGTTCCGAAAAGAGTCATCTTCTCTGAACCCTCTTTGCAGCCCATCCAGACATCCTGAACCGCGGTGCCGCTGAGAATCCACCCGAAATGAACCTCTCCATGCATCTTAACCCAAGTTCCATCCGCCTGCACATAGCGGGCTTCCACGATGTCCCAGTCGCCGACAAACTGTCCGAAAAGCATCAATTTCTCTTTCAAGCCTGGGTCAGGCCCATCAGCAGCCAGACCTTTAATCTCCCACACTTTACTTTCTTTAGCTTTTTTAACCATTTCAACCGCGCCTCCCGTGTTAGCAGGGCAATTGCTATTGTTGTCCGTGAAAAGATAAATTTTGCCTAAAATGACTTACAAGAAAAATTCTGTCACAACAAAAGCTTATGAGAGTCTATAAAAGGCAAATCCCTGATTTTTTTTCTTAGTCAACAATTTTTGACTTAACTCAGTCAAGAAAGTTTGACGAATAACCTTTAATTCAAAATCAAAATAGAGTTTTCAAGCTGAAGATACGCTGAGGCATTTGGATGCATAAAAAAGCTGCAGCGCTTGCCGCTATCCTTATTGTTGTTTACTCCACGGTTGGAGCTCTAACTCTGTCCTGCAGTGAGCCTTCTGTCGGCGTCAAAAAAGGCGACTGGATCGAGTACAAAGTCATCATTGGCGGTACCCCTCCGCCTATACACAACGTCAATTGGCTTAAAATAGAGATTTTAAACGTTCAAGGCGACACATTCAATGCAAATTTCACTGTCAGGTACCCCAACGGAACCCTGTACAGCACTATCTGGCAGTTCAATTTCGCCGAGGGTAATACTGAAGGGTGGATAATCATTCCCTCAAACCTTAGCCCAGGAGACGCGTTCTGCGACCTTTTCCGTTCAGTCACCTCGAACATCACCATTCAAGGCCAAGAGCAAAAGACAGTGGCGGGTGAAACCCGAACCGTAACATACGCAAACGACTCGTTAAGATACAAGGAATGGGATAAAGCCACCGGCGTCTTCACCAACTCTTCCGAGGTCTTCAAAAACTGGAGCGCCTACGTCTACATGACCGCTACAAACCTGTGGCACTCCAAAACTCCTGGGCTAAACCAGATTGCCTCCTGCATGCTGGCTGCCGCGGGCGTGGTGGTGGCGGTTTCGGGATTGTCTTTTGCGGTGATTGTTGTGCGACGAAAACGATTGTGAGCGGATTCTGCATGAGCGTGCATGAGGTCAATCTTTTTTTGCAGACTTTCTGGACAGCTTTGCTCTTGGTGAGCATGTGGTTCAGAGCAAAAGGGAACTATCTTGTACATGGAATCATCATGATAGTGGTAGTTGGCGCAACGGTGGTAGGCTTCTCTTTGGTGCTGTTCATGACTCCACCGACCGCTGGTTCCATGCAGGGATACTTTACTTCAACTTTGAATCTGGTCCAATTCGTTTCCCACGCTATTCTATCTATCCCAGCAATAATCTTAGGCGTCTGGCTTGTTCTACTCTGGCGTCCAAATTCAACAACTTTCCCAGCCAAAAGCAAAAGAATCGCGCAGGCAACGACGGTTCTGTGGGTTCTGTCGTACGTGGCAGGCGTTTTGGGTTATGTGGCAGCTTACACCCACTTTTTTGGATAAAAAACAAGTCGGCTGGCGGTCTGAGCCTTCCGAGCATCAAGAGAAGATTGGAATCCTATTGTTGTTCAACCAGTGTTCTTAGATGCTAAGGTGGACTATTCGATTCCGCTGGGTAACTCTACCCCTCATCTGCTTTCTTCTGCATTTTTTCCGCATAGCCCTCTACGCCATTCTCTTTGATGCTTTGTAGAGCAGATTCATAGTATTTGCGGTAAGGCTCTAACTTCTGGCAACACTGGGCTTCGCCGCATTCTGTGCAAGTGCGATAGCCTTTCTGTCTTGCACAAAGACGCACTTTGCAGCTCGGGTCACCGCCATTCTCAAAACAGCCTGCACAATAACCGAAAATTTTCACCAGACCATCCATCACTTCTTTGAACTCATCATAATGCTTGAAACTTGGTTCCCAGTTGGCAAGGTCAGGCATAATCTTGTCAAATCCATATGAAGCGATAACTTCGCGAAGGTTATTGACTGCTTCCTTTACTTTTCCTTGACGAATTCCGCAGGTTCCACAGTAAAGCCCACAATAGCCGATTAGTTTTTCTCTATTCTCCAAAGATGCCACCAAAATAGCCTCTGAATATGTTCTATAAATCTCTTTGCAAAAGGGCGCAAAAGAGAGTGAACTATGAGGATTTTGAACCCCAGACCTATAGCGTACAGCTTCGGACGGAATCCTGTCCAAGACATACATTGTCTTTCTATCTACAAGAAAACACTATTAGATTGCTGCCATGCGGGAGCGCAAACAACGATGAACTCCAGGTCAGTGTTCCCAGTTGTAAATATTTGGTGGCGTTCGGGCGGCTGTATAAAAATTGTGTCGCCAGGTTTAACGGCGTGTTCCTTTCCGTCAATGACAAAGTTTGCTGAGCCTTTCAAAATGTAAAAGGTTTCTTCGTCTTGCGGATGGTAATGAAGTTTTGAAGAGCAACCAGGCGGTATTACATCATAAGCCAGGCTATGTTTAACAGACCCGCCGGATTTCTCTGATAAACCAACCAATTCATAAATTTTTTCGCCTTTTGAATCAATAAACGGTTCTTTGATAGAATCTTTTCTTGCTATTCGCATTTTAAATCACCAATTTTTATTTTATGCGCTATTGTTGCGAGCTTAAAAGGGTTCCCCGTTCACTACTACTCGGAAACGGGTGTCAGGGAGTTGAACGGAAGAGCCCCAGTTCGGCAAGCTATTTGCCGTTTTCTTCTGAAAACAGCCAGGCACCAAAGTGCTGACGGTAGCAAGTGCTATATACTACTAGTTACAGACGCCTACAACCGCTCAAGATAAACGCTTGAGCATATAAAAAAGGAGAAAAAAGAAAAAATGAAAACCAAAAATCGTTTAATCGCTATTGTACTTATGATAGTACTATCAGCACCAATGATAATGATGATAGGACAAGCACATGCCACAACATCGACGACAGTAAACCTTCCAACCTTTCTATATGTCAACGCAGCACCCAGCCCAGTCGGCGTCGGCCAAACCGTGTACATAACACTCTTCTTCACCAAACCCGTAACGTTACTTAACTACAACAACTTCATCAACGCAGGAGCAGCACTCACAGGCCTGAAAATCAACGTCATTAAACCAGACGGAACCAACATGACTCTCGGACCATACACAACGGACACCTCGGCAGGCGTCCCAGCAGTTAACTGGGTGCCCACCGTCGTAGGAAACTACACATTCCAAGGGATATTTCCTGGACAATCATTAGGAACGGATCTTTCGAGCGGAATAACCTATGCTGTGAATCCCTCAATAAGCCCACCAGTCACCATTACCGTGCAATCGTCTCCGATACCGTACTTTGCTAATACTCCTCTACCAACGAGCTACTGGACAACACCAATATACGCATCAAACTACCAATGGGCGCAAGCAGTAGGCGGAAACTGGTATGGTTTAGGTAGACCAGGATTCGACAACACAGGCGGATATGACGGCTCAGGAAACAACTTCCAACCTTACAGCACTGCACCAACGACAGCACACATAGTTTGGACCAAACTAATCACAACTGGCGGTCAACCTGGAGGCGAAACACCAGCTAACGAAATGAGCGCAATCGCTGCAAACTCTCCACTCTACCACACCTTTGAACCGATAATTCTGGACGGAATTCTCTTCTACAGTTGGTATCCCGCTCAAACCGACTACGCAGGCATCGTTGCAGTTAACCTCTTCAACGGACAAACCTTGTGGGTAAAGAATACAACTGACACGCTAGTCTACGGTCAAGTAATCACATTCCACACAGTTGAAGAATTCGGCTCTCAAGCACTCCTATGGGTGTACAATCCCTCAACTGCCAACTACGACATATTGGACCCGGTGACAGGAAACTACATGGCAACAGTAAACAACATACCAGGAGGCATAGCTAACATGTTTTCAACATCAACAAATGCATTGATAGACGCCAACGAACCTAACTGCGCAGGATCAATACTAATCTACTACACCAACACCACTAATGCCGTACCTGGCAACCCCTACAGCCCCACTGTCGCGGAATCGCTGACTATGTGGAACTCATCACTTTGTCTCGTTGGTGGTCCACAAGCAAATGGCCTTTCAGCTGAAATCTACACAGGTGACTTTAAGCCAACGGGAACATACAATTTCAATATAGGCATCCAGTGGTCGGTACCCGTTCCGTTAATAACTCCGAACTTAGGCATCGCTTCAGAAACCCCGCAAGGAATACTTATGTCCTCAGCCCCGACCCTTATTGCAGCAGGCTTTTTCGGCTCA
The DNA here is from genome assembly GCA_963722095.1 of Candidatus Bathyarchaeota archaeon. Classification (GTDB taxonomy): domain Archaea; phylum Thermoproteota; class Bathyarchaeia; order Bathyarchaeales; family Bathycorpusculaceae; genus Bathycorpusculum. The sequence continues at coordinate 1,240,446 of CAVRJR010000001.1, forward strand.
CAGTATGGTGGATCTTATGCTACCGATATGGCGTTCAATTCCTTGACTGGCACAGTTCTTTTCGGGCCAACAAACCAGACATTACAAAGCGGGCATAACTACAACCTTATGGCATCAGGCAGTGGCGTATACGTAAGAGTGGACAAAGACGTAAATCAAGCATACGGCTACTCGCTGACAACTGGCGCTAAAATCTGGGGACCAACTCAACTAGTAGGAAACGGATTGAGCACTATCTACGGAGGCGGAGCTATCGCTTACGGTCAATGCTACCTCTGGGACATCGGCGGCTACGTAAACGCTCTCAACCTAACAACTGGAAAACTTGACTGGACATGGAGCGCAGGAAGCGCTGGATACAACACACCTTACGGTGTATATCCACTCTGGGTCTTCGATACTCAAAGCATCGCTGGCGGAATGCTATTCCTCTCAGAAGGACGCTGCTACGATCCACCGCTGTTTCCAGGCGGAGAAAAAGTCGCGATAAACTGCACCAACGGCCACGAAGTCTGGGAAATAAACGGCGCTTTCCAAAGAGACCCATCACCTATCGCTGACGGCGAACTATTGGGATGGAACGGCTACGACGGACAAATATACGGCTTCGGCGTTGGGCCAAGCCAGACCACCGTAACAGCACCCAACCCAGTCACAACAGTAGGCGCCCCAATAGTTATCACGGGTTCAGTCACCGACATCTCAGCAGGCTCGAAACAAGACGCAGTTGCAGCAAACTTCCCCCACGGCTTACCATGCGTTTCCGACGCAAGCATGACAGCGTTCATGGAGGGAGTATACGAGCAGCAGCCAATGCCAACCAACACAACAGGAGTTCCAGTTACAGTATACGTCTTAGACGCTAACAACAACTACAGATCAATCGGCACGACAACAACCAACGCAAACGGCTTTTACAGCCTCGCATGGAAACCCGACATACCAGGCAACTACACCGTCACCGCTGTCTTTACAGGAACACAATCATACTACGGATCAAACGCAAACACAGCCTTCTACGCCAGCGCTGCAGCACCAACACAGGCACCAACAGCAACACCAGTTAGCAATCTATCCACCCAAAGCGCTCTCGAATACGGAGTCGTATCAATCATCATCGTGATAGTCATCATCGGCGCAGTGCTCGCACTACTCGTCACAAGAAAACACGCATAAACACAAAGAAACAAAACAAAAACATCTTTCCTTTCTTTTTTTTGGTTCTCACATCAAATTGAGAATCAACGAGGCTCGAAACCTAGTCAAAATTCAATTTTGGACTGCAGGGTACGCTCATTTTCTTCCGGTCTACTTCTTCGGCAAAAGCCTTTCGTAATTAAAAATTGACGGGTGATGTTCGTTTCTTCATCGGTTGGCGAAATGGACTGGGGGGGATTTGAACCCCCGACCTCTTGAGTGCAAGTCAAGCGTTCATACCAGCTGAACTACCAGCCCTCACTCTTTCCCGAAGGATTAACCAATCAATGATATTTAGCTTTTGTCCGCAGAAAAACCTCTCATACAAAACAAACAACAAAACAAAAAAAACATTGAATAATAAGATTCTTGCGAGTTAAGCTGTTGCCTTAGTAGCTTCGTCTTGGCCTTGCTGGGCGCTTCTTAGCAAAGCATTCTCGGCAGTAAACTGGTCTGGTTGGGTCGGGTTTGAATGGGACTTCGCATTCTTCGCCGCATTCAGAACATTTTGCCTTGAACATTTCTTTTCCTGACACTACTTTCAACTCCTTACTTACTTTATGTGCCAAAAGAAGTTTCGCACGATGCATCTAGGCACCCGTTGACAAATATAAAATTTGTCTAAACAAGACATCAACCTACCGCTTGTCTTCAACGCATAAGTTATATTTCCAAGGACAGTTTTACTGCATAGACATAGGAGGCTAAGATTTGGAATTCAAGATTGTCAAGATAGAACCGCCTAAGGACTGCAACGTCGTCTTAGGCATGGCTCACTTCATAAAAACCGCCGAAGACCTCTACGAGGCGCTCGTTAACTCAGTGCCCAACATACAGTTTGGGTTAGGCTTCTGCGAGAGTTCAGGACCCTGCTTGGTTAGGCACGAAGGAAACGACGTGGAACTGCGTCGAATGGCAGCGGAAAAAGCCTTTGAAATCGGCTGCGGACACAGTTTCCTGATTTACCTGAAAAACGCGTATCCGCTTAACGTTCTTGACAAAATCAAAAAGGTGCCTGAGGTCTGCACGGTTTACGCTGCCACGGCTAACCCGCTGGAAGTCATAATTGCTGAAACCGAGCAGGGCAGAGGCATAATCGGGGTTGTTGACGGCCAAAAAAGCAAGGGCATAGAAACCGACGCTGACATCGCCGACAGACGCGCGTTTGTGAGGAAAATCGGTTACAAACTGGGTTGACGCCGTTTACTCTTCCCCAGCTATGATGCCGTCAAACAGGTAAGGGTCGATGTTTCCCCCACTTATCACAACTGCGACCGTTTGCCCCTTGAAGGAATCTTTGTTTTCCAGAAGCAACGCGACGCCTGCTGCGCCTGAACCTTCCACCACTTGTTTTTCGTTCTTCCAAAGCAGGTAAACTGCGTGCCTGAGGGATTCTTCTCTAGCCAACGTCACTTCATCGACGTATTGCTGCGCGATGCCAAATGTGATTGAGCCCTTCTCTACGGCGCCGACGAGTCCTTCAGCGATGGTGTAGCGTTCATGCCTGTGCGGCGGAACAATTTTGCCTGCCTTCAAAGACTCATACATGACGGGTGAAGCTGCCGATTGAACCCCGATAACCTTAACGGTTGGCTTTTGGGTTTTGACCGCGATGGCGATGCCTCCGATTAATCCGCCTCCCCCAACGGGAACAATGACCACGTCAACATTTGGCAGTTCCTTTAGGATTTCCAACCCGACTGTTCCGTGCCCAGCCACAATCCGCTCGTCGTTATAGGGAGAAATGTAGAGTCGTCCTTCCTGAGCAGCGAGTTGTTTAGCTTTCCTTTCAGCCTCATCATAAGTATCGCCGAACAGAACGAGCTCCGCACCGAACTGCCGTATCCCATTCACCTTAACCTGCGGTGCACGGGTGGGCACAACGATTTTTGCTTGAAAGCCGAGCTTTTGGGCGCCGTAAGCTACTGCTTGACCATGATTGCCCGCTGAAGCCGTAACCACCCCCTTGGCTTTTTCTTCAGCCGACAAACTCAGCAGCTTGTTGATTACCCCACGGACTTTAAACGAATGCGTTACCTGCTCGTTTTCCAACTTCAGAAAAACGTTCCCATTTATCAATTCGCTTGCAAACTTTGACGGAATAAGAGGCGTCAACTTTGCGTACGATGATATGTTCTTTTGCGCTTGCTCTATGTCTTCAAGTTTCACCATTCTTTCATATCCGAGAAAACAGGTTAGCCTTACCTTGAATGAGGTACTTGAACTATTTTTGTTTGCCCCCGACAAGGGTTAAAACCTATGTCGGTCCATAGTTCACGGAGAGTAAAGCAGTTTTTTCTAAAAACATTTTGCTGAATTCTCTCTAGACTAAGATCAATCTACCTAAGCCTATCTTGACTTTTGTCTTTCAACTCGGTCAAGTTTCTTCTTCTTGCGGGCATCTTCTCGCTCTTTCTTTTTTCGAGGCTGAGGTTTTCCCCGATCTTGTTCTCCTGTTTCTCCTTTCCTGCTCATCTGACATTCTCCTTACGATAAAGAAACGACTTTACGCTCGCAAAGCCGTTCCTTGCCTTCATAATTAATTGAACACAGTTTTTTATGAGTTGCGGGCGGAAAGAATCCCGAAAAGCTCTGAAAAAACAGAAAAGGAACATACAAACCAAAGAAAACTAAACCCAAGTTCTTTGCTCTGGTAATTCAAGATTTAGCTGCTTCTTAAGCCCCTTGTATCTGTTTCTAACCGTCACTTCAGTGACTCCAGCAGCATCCGCCATGTCCTTTTGTGTAACCTTTTCATTATTCTGAAGACAAGCTATGTACAGTGCCGCCGCAGCCATCCCCATCGGATCTTTTCCCGCCGAAAATCGTTTTCGTTTAGCCTCAGCAAGTATTGTTACGGCTGCGCCCTGTGTTTTGCCTGAAACCCCGTTTTTCTCGGCAATTTTTGAGACGTATGTCAGCGGGTCAGCAATTGGCATGTGAAAATCAAGCGTTTGCAGTAGCAGTCTATAGCAGCGCGCGACATCTTTCTCGTCGACAAGGCTGGCTTCAGCGATTTCGGAAAGGCTTCTGGGTGCTCCGCTCTTTCGGCAAGCTGCATAAAGTGAAGCCGCCATGATAGAGTTAATTGATCTTCCTTTGACTAGGCCTTTTTCTAACGCTTTGCGGTAAATAATAGCCGATTTTTCTTTGATCGGTCGAGAGACGGAAACTTTGCTCGATAAGCGTTCAAGTTCAGACATGGCTTGCGCAAGGTTTCGGTCGCTGGATGAATGTACTCGGCTGCGTATTTGCCATTTCCTAAGACGCCACATCTGCAATCTGGTGGAAAGGGGCAATTTCCTTCCGAATGCATCTCTGTCAACTTGGCTGATTGCAGTGGATAACCCTTTATCATGAACTGAATATGATGTTGGCATGCCGACGCGGCTCCTCGATGCTCTTTCTTCTTGTGTAAAAGCGCGCCATTCGGGGCCTTTATCTAACATCTGCTCGTACAAAACAAGACCGCAGTCGCCACAAATGGTTTCGCCTGTGCCGTTGTCGTGGACAAGATTTTTGCTTGTGCATTCAGGGCATTTCTCAGCTAGGCGATTACTAACTTTTGGGACTTCTAAGATTAAACTCATTTTTTTGCCTCTATTTATTTGCCCAGAATCGTCACTAAATCACTTAATGCCCATTTAAAGGTTAGAAAATGATAACGCGATCCTCGCATTTAAACTACGTGTAAGTGCACCTATTATAAAGGACTTTGCTATCAAATAACTAGATTTGATGTGCCACCTCTAGCATTCATGGCTTATGTCATGATAGATTATCCCGTTTTCTATTGCTGCCAGTCTTCTTCATTGATAGGCCCTTCCAAATTGGCGAACACTCCTATATGGAACAATTCGGCTTCGAATTCGTCAAAAGCCTTATTTCTACTCTGACAAAACATATTGGCGATAGGGTTCTGTAAAGTCTTCGTCTAGCGGTTTTCTCTGTAAAAATTCGTCTGTTATTTGATTTTTCCACTAAGAAGGCTAATCGTGGGTAAAACTTCGCATAGCACATATCTCTCTATACACACAGACATGTGAAGCTATCTCCCCAAACACACAAACATAAAAGCTTATATGCACACAACTACACTTAACCTTAAGGCGATAAAAATGGGAAAAATGAACATAGTCTTAACAGATGAACAAGAAAAAAGATTTCGTAAAACCGTCTATGAGAAAAAAGGCTACAAAAAGGGCAATATCAGTGAAGCCATGGAAGAAGCAATAGACTGTTGGATACGACAGCAAGAACAGGAGACATAAAATTTGCTGGATGACCTGATTAAAGAAGCTTTAGAACTATCTACTCAAATTAGAAATCAGTACGCCGAAAGTTCCTCTTATATAAATAAACTCGACCCTGAAATGCAAGACTTTGATAAGGTTTTGGACAAATTCAAAAATGATGACAAAAATTCAGTACAACTGCGTTTTCTTGCTAATGCAATTGAACTTGTACTTGCAGCAATGATGAGTCGCGAACATGACCATATGACAACAGAACATCTTACGTTACAATTAGCCCTTAATAATGAGAAGATTATTGTAAACATTGTTGATGAACTACGGCAACTAAGGCAATTACCACTGCCATCCGAATCAAGCAAGAAAATCGACGAAATTGCAGCTAAAATAAACGAGATTGACAAATCAACCAAGAAACTAAAACAATACGAACCAACTCTCAAAAAATTCAAAGAAGCATTGTCAAACACAGAAAAAGTCCTAAGGGATAACCGCTAATGAATGAAAGATGTCTTACAAAAAATTGCTGACAGTTGCAATGGATTATTAAAAGCGCAAGAATTAAACGTAGAACTTCTGAACACCGTTGAACAATTGCTTTTTTCAATTCAGGTTTTTTGCCTGAAGCACAACATTCCTTTCGATGAAGAAAAGATTCAAGGTTCAATCGCTAAAATTGAGTGCCTACTTGACGAATTAAACCTTAGCAAATCCCAACAGACGAAAGCTTACATGGATAAGAAAACAGACGAAGACTTTACAGAACCGGCGATAGTAAACTATTTTAGTTTACTTAAGAATCAAACTTTAACAAGATTCAGGGATTTGTGTTTTTATGGCTTTGGAGAGGAATATGGCTCAGCTTGAAGCTTACCGTAAGCAGCAGTCTGAAGAGCAGGCGCGGCTGAAGGAGCGGATGGCTAAAATTAAACATAAAATAGCCGTTATCAGCGGCAAAGGCGGCGTTGGAAAAAGTACCGTCACCGTAAACCTTGCAACGGCTTTCGCAGCTAAAGGGTTCAAGGTTGGGGTTTTAGACGCGGATATTCACGGTCCAAGCGTGCCTAAACTTTTAGGGTTAGAGGGGCAACAGGTTAAGTATGGTCCGCCAGGGGCTTTTCCAGTTGAGGGTCCTTTGGGCATGAGGGTTATGTCGATTGAGTTCTTTCTGGCTGAGGAAGCGCCGACGATTTGGCGTGGACCGCTGAAGATGCGGGCGATTAGGCAGTTTCTGGAGGAAATCGTCTGGGGCGAACTTGACTTCTTATTCATCGATTTGCCGCCTGGAACGGGCGACGAGCCGCTAAGCATCGCGCAGCTTCTGCCCGAGATGGACGGCGTAGTCATCGTCACCATGCCGACTGGGCTGTCAAGCAGCGTGGTCAAAAAAGCCATAACCTTCGCCGAACGCCTAAAAATGCCAATCATCGGCGTCGTCGAAAACATGAGCGGCTTTGTCTGCCCTCATTGCGGAACGAAAACCGAGATTTTCGAGTCAGGCGGCGGCGAAAAAATGGCTAAGGAGATGAGCGTCGCCTTCCTCGGCAGCATCCCGATTGACCCCCAGATCGGCGTGGACTCCGACAAGGGAAAACCGTTCATCGTGGCGCAGAAGGATTCGGCGGCGACGAAGGCTTTCATGGAAATCGTCGAGAAAGTAGCAACTCACCTGAAAAAATAATCATAACCCCATTCCTTTGGTTCTTCCTTCTGCTTCCAGCGCATATGCTGGGGTCGTAAAAAACTTAATGTAAAAAGAGTGAGAGCCTAAAAAACTCCCATTTGTGTGTTTTGTTGGTCGCGTGGTTTACTCTTTTGCCATGCTGATTTCGATCGTTGAAACCATCCTGGACCTGCTTTCGCCTTCTCTTGGTGGCATCTCGGCTGTTCCGATTGCGATCTTGCTGACATGGATGTCTTTGATGAACCGGCTTCTTGTTATTTCTGCAACGTCAACGGCGGTAGTTATTGCTTGGCCTCTAGCTTTCAAAGTTATTTCTTTTTGCCCACTCGAGAAAGCTGTTATGAGAGCGAGCACATAGCTCATAGGTGGTTTGTTTCCAACGAAGACGACATCACTTGATTTTTCCTGCATTTTAAATATCACTCCTTTTTATAGCTCTTTGTGGAAGTACCCATAAATAAGCTAAACTTCCTAATAAAGGCAATTCAGTCTTAAAACGCAAGCAACCGCTAAGGCAGCAGCAAGAAGACTCCTGTTTCTACCCAAAAAACCAGCCCACGCATGAGTCATTTCGCCAAGTGAAACGAAAGTTCATAACGCCGAAGACACAATAGTTGTTTTCCACGGTCACGTGCCTCAATGATTGGAGAACTCGCTGCTTTAGGCGCCTCCTTAAGCTGGGCAATAGCGCCGATACTCTACAGAAAAGCCCTCCTAAACACCACCCCACTCTCCGCAAACATCGTGCGCTGCGCAACAAACGCTGGTGTGCTCGTTGCCTTCCTGCTGCTTTTTGGTTTAGCAGGAACCTTAGCCTCTTTGCCGACGAACACGATGATTCTGGTCATTGCCAGCGGCGTAGTCGGGTTAGGCGTCGGTGACACCCTTTACATGATTGGCCTCAAATACGTGGGAGTGTCGCGTGCCGTCCCTTTGGCGGCTACTTACCCCCTTTTCAGCCTGATATGGGCGACAACCCTGCTGCATCAACCCTTATCCATCGTGGAAGTCGCTGGAGCCATCGTAATCATCGTCGGCATCTGGCTGCTGAGCAGAGAAACAAACGGTGAAAACGCAGGCGTCAAAGGCAGATTGGTCTTCATCGGCCTCGCTGTAAGCCTTATAACTGCGGTCATCTGGTCCGTCAGCATCAGCATGATGAATGCTGCCGTATCCAGCGCAACCACCCTGGGCGCAAACTACGCAATCATAACCCTGAGAATCGCGTCAGTCGCCCTGTTCTTCATGCTGCTCGCACCCTTCATAGACAGAGACCACGGCTTCATCAAGATGAAACGCGGCACCATCATAGCGTTATGCGTCGGCGGCTTGGTAGCTAACGGCGTCGGGTGGCTGCTCATGAACTACAGCTTCCTAAACACCTCGCTTACACGGGCAGTACCCATCTCTTCAACGTCGCCTCTCTTCGCCGCAGTCGCTGGCTTCATGCTTTTCCACGAGAAAATGACCCCGAAAGCAGTCGTGGGTGCATCTGCGATTGTGGTGGGAATCTGCCTAATCTTCATACTTTAGATTAGCCGAGCAATTCCGCTGTTGGAAAAAAACGTTAAAGCTTTATAAGCCAAGCCTTAAGGGGAGAGTACACGCTGGAGCTTTGTTTCATGTCGGTGTCGCCTAGTCTCAGAGAAATTTTGGGAAGAAGGATTGCTGGAGAAATAATTCTTTCAAGCAAACCAGGCGCCGCCATGCGCAAGTGGCGAGAACTCTTCGCCGTTTCCCAACTCACGCTCTCCGAAACCATGGGGCTCTCATCTTCAGCCGTCATAAGCGACTATGAAAGTGGAAGACGCAAAAGCCCAGGCGCCAAATTCATCCGCCGCTTCGTGCTCTCGCTCCTGCACATTGACGAGCAGAAGGGCAGCCGCTTCATACGGGAATTCGCCAAACTCACCAGCTCACCCAGCATGGCAGTCTTGGATCTGCGCGAGTTCCCGATTCCAGTGCGTGTTGAATATTTGTGTAAGGCTATCGGCGGCGAAATAGTCGCGTGCAAAGAAAAATTCGTCAAAGAAGTTAACGGGTACACGGTTGTCGACAGTCGAAAAGCGGTTGAAGCGTATTCTGGCTTGGAGTACTCGCAGCTTTTTGGGTCAACGACTGATAGGGCGCTGATTTTCACAAACGTCGAAGAAGGCTCCCTGCCAATGATGATTGTTCGGGTCAGCAGCCTTAAACCGCGGGTGGTGGTTTTCCATAAAACCATGCCTGACGCCCAAGCTATACGCATAGCCGAGTACGAGCAGATACCGCTTATCTACTCATCCGCGCCAACGTTGGAGCAACTGGTGAAGTCCCTGCGCAAACTCTACCGTGTAGCGTTGCGGGTTAAGCTTGGCAGGCGACGGGTGCGTCCACCACCAAAAATAAGCGCGTAACAGTGGAGCTTTTAGACAAATAAGCTGCAAAAGCAAACAAAGAGCTTAATGTCAATAGAAAAGAAGACGTTAAGCGGGGTTCTAAGCCTGTTTTTTGTTGTTGTAGTCTGTTGTAAGCACGTTCATGGCGCTAAGAACCGCTTCCATGCTGGCTTTAACGATGTCTTCGCGGACTCCCATAGCTGTCACGGCTCTGTCGCCTTTACGCATCCGCACCACCACTTCAACCATCGCGTCGGTGCCGCCTGTGATGGCTTTAACCATGTACTGCTCCAGCACGATAGGTTCAACCTCTGCAATGGCGTCTTTAACCGCGTTTATCGCTGCGTCTACAGGTCCGACGCCGACGGCTGTGCCCCAAACGTCTTTCCCGTTCAACCGTAGCCTAACCGAAGCCGTAGCCGTAACCTTATCGCCGCCCACAAACGTCATTTCCTCAAGCTGAATCGCCTTTTCCTTGCTTAAACCCATAACGTTCTCCGCAATCGCCAAAACATCCGCATCCATCACCGCCTTGCCCTTGTCGCCCAGGTTCTTGATGCGTTGGAAAACCTCTTTAAACTGCTCCTCTGATGGCCGAAGACCCATATCTTCCAAAGCTGCCTTAACCGCATGCGACCCTGAATGTTTCCCAGCGGAAATGCGGCGGGTTGCCCCAACCAACTCAGGAGCAATCGGTTCATACGTCAACGGGTTCGCCAGCATTCCCTGCGTGTGGATTCCTGATTCGTGGGTGAAGGCGTTTTCGCCGACGATTGCCTTGTTGGGTTGCACGTAGACGCCTGTTAACCTTGAAACAAGCTGCGATGTCCCATAGATCAACTCGGTTTTTATGTTCAAATCCAGTTTGTAGAGCGACCGCAAAGTGAGCACTATTTCTTCAAGCGAGGCATTTCCTGCGCGTTCGCCCAAACCGTTTATGGTTGCATGTACCTCCGCCGCACCTGCCCCTAAAGCGGCAACGGAGTTTGCGACGGCCATGCCGAAGTCGTTGTGGCAGTGCACGCCGACTGGAATCTTGATTTTTTCTTTCAGTTTGGAGAAGAATTCGGCTGACCGTTCAGGCGTCAAGATGCCCACGGTGTCGCATGCCGTAACCCTGTCCACGCCAGCTTCAATCGCCACTTGGAAAGCCTTCGTCAAATACGCGAAGTCTGATCGGGTGGCGTCTTCAGCCAGAAACTCCACAACTAAACCATGGTCCTTCGCGTAAGTTGTGCATTCGCCTACGGCGTCAAGTATCTGTTGGCGTGTCTTGTGCAGTTTGCACTCGATATGCAGGTCAGACGTCGGGATAATCATGCTTAAGGTGGACGCACCGCTTTTCACAACGGCGTCGATGTCGCTTTTTGTTCCCCTGCCCGCACTTGAAATCTGCGCCTTTAGCCCCTGCTTGGCGATTAAGCTGACGGCTTCCATTTCTCCTTCGGAAACCGCTGCGAACCCTGCTTCGATGATGTCTACGCCGAGTTCGTCTAGCCGCTGGGCTATTCGCAGTTTGTTTTCAGGTACAAGTGATACTCCGGGTGTTTGTTCGCCGTCTCTTAGGGTGGTGTCTAAAAACTTTACGTGCTTTGGGAAGCGGTTAAATAAAGCAATACCCCATTTGAAGTCACATTCCATTTTTTGAGCGTCAACCTTAAATATAAAATTATTGGTGACTCTATGTTGTACAAGTGTGAAATGTTATGAGAAGCGATGAAATAAAACTTGGACCCGAACGGGCACCCCACCGCGCCCTGCTCAAAAGCTTGGGCTTAACCGACCAGGACATGGCGAAACCCTTCATCGGAATCGCAAACAGCTACACGTCCATCGTTCCAGGGCACGTTCACCTGAGAGCGTTAGGCGAAGCCGTGAAAGAAGGCATATTGGAGGCAGGCGGAACCCCGTTTGAATTTAGCACCATAGCCGTATGCGACGGCATAGCCATGGGTCACGAAGGCATGCGTTACAGCCTTCCAAGCCGCGAACTCATCGCTGACTCAGTCGAAATCATGATGCAAGCACACCGCCTAGACGGGATGGTGACGATTTCAAACTGTGACAAAATCACTCCAGGCATGCTTATGGCGGCGGCAAGGCTCAACGTTCCCGCAGTAGCCGTCACAGGCGGACCCATGGAGTCAGGCGTACTCGAAGGGCAAAAGGTCGGCGTCAACAACGTTTTCGAAGCCGTCGGCAAACTCTTCGCTGGAAAAATGACCCTTGCTGAGTCGGCGGCGCTGGAAAACGTCGCTTGCCCAGGCTGCGGCAGCTGCAACGGCATGTTCACCGCAAACACAATGTCATGCATGACCGAAGCCTTAGGCATGTCTCTGCCCTACTGCGCAACCGCCCTGGCGAACGGCGCCCACAAACAGCGGATCGCCAAAGAGTCAGGAGCAAAAATCGTCGAACTGGTCAAACGGGACATTTTGCCTTCTCAGATTATGACCCAGAAAGCCTTCGACAACGCCACAGCAGTCGACATGGCTCTTGGCGGCTCAACAAACACCGTGTTGCACCTCTCAGCCATCGCGAAAGAGGCAGGGGCTAAACTTAACCTTGCAACCTACGACGAAATCGGACGCAAAGTCCCACACCTGTGCAGCATGGTTCCAAGCGGCGTCTACGACATGGAAGACCTCGGCAACGCAGGCGGCATACCCGCACTGATGGCTGAGCTCAAGCCGTTTATGCACTTTGACGCGCTGACAGTCACAGGCAAAACCGTGGGCGAAAACGTTGCAGACGCGAAGGTCATTAACGCAGAGGTTATCCGCCCGCTGAGCAACCCTGTTCACAAGGAAGGCGGCATAGCTATTTTGCGAGGCAACTTGGCGCCTGGAGGAGCCGTCGTCAAAGCAGCAGCCGTCTCGCCTAAAATCATGAAGATATCTGGTCCAGCAAAAGTTTATGATTCAGAACACGAAGCAGAAGAAGCCATGAAACGCCACGAAGTTGTAGCAGGCGACATCGTCGTCATCCGCTACGAAGGACCGCGGGGCGGGCCTGGAATGCCTGAAATGCTGATTCCCACCGCAACCATCGCTGGAATGGGTCTAAGCGAAAGCGTAGCGCTCATAACCGACGGCAGGTTCAGCGGAGCGACGCGTGGACCATGCATCGGGCATGTTGCGCCTGAAGCCTTCGACGGCGGACCAATCGCGGCGCTTAGGAACGGCGACAAAATAACCATCGACATCCCAGGCAGGATTCTGCGTGTTGAGCTGTCAGATAAGGAGCTTAAGGAACGCTTAGCCGCGTGGAAGCCACGCAAACCCAAAATCACAAAAGGGTACCTTAGCCGCTATACGCCGACCCCCTCAGAATAAACCACGGGAAAAGGTTGGAAAAAGGCGGCTTTAGAAACAAAAACACCTAGTAGCCCATCTAGATCGGGCTATTTGTGGTTGTAGCGCGGCTACTGCAAATATTTTTACGCCAAAAAACCTTAGTTTTTTGTGAGCCTTCGCCGGGAGCGATATGTTTTTTGCGTGGGCGAGGCTTGTCTGGTGTTTTTTATGGTTATGGTTGAAGGCATGGAAGTGAAAGCTAAGCGTATTCACGGGAAGAAGCTTGTTAAAGCGTGGAAAACCCTGTCCAGCAAGCCGCTGCCAAAAATCAAGGCTCTGCGGCTCAGCGACGAAGACTTCAATTATGTTATCCAGCAGCGGCGCTGCCTGGAGGATGATTTGCGGGAGATTGAGGAGTGGGGCAGACTCCTGTCAACCAGGGGCACTGACGCCTGCGTTTTTAACGCCTGCGAACACGAAGACGCCCAATACATCATCCTCGTGCGGGAAAACCCCTACCACAGAATAGACGAAATCATCCTTCACGAGCTCTCGCACATCGCACGAGGCGACCTCTAGCCGTCGCCCATCGGCTTCATGACGGATTCAGCAAACAGCCTCAACCCGTCAACCTGTGGCAAGTCAGCGAAGTAAAGCATAAAACAAGTCACGCCCAAATCAACGTAAACCTGTAGCTGCTTCCTAATCTGCGCTGGGGTACCCGCCAAATTAACCTGCAAAAACTCTTCTTTGCTTAAACCCAAAACATTTTTCTTAGCAATCTTTTCTTCGAGCTCCTTCTCGTTCTGGGCTATGAGCACTTGCCCGCCAGGCCAACACGACTTCTCAATCTCGCCAAAACCTCTACCGATCGCCCTGCATGCGTTCTCTAAAACCCCAAGCTTCCGCCTGTACACCTCAACGGACGGTAGATAGCCGAAATCGAACCTGTCAGAATAGGGCGCCGTCGCTTTCCGCAGCAACAGGTCGCCGCTGCCTCCCACGGTTATAGGCGGGTACGGTTTCTGCACGGGTTTAGGCAGGCAAACCGCGTCTTTGAGGTTGTAATGCTTCCCCTGAAAGTTCGCCCTGTCCTCCGTCCACAAACGCTTTATCACTTCCAACGACTCGACCAAACGTTCAATCCTCACGGTTGGCTTGGGAAAATCGAACCCGTAAGCTGCATGCTCAGCCTCCCCGATTCCCGCCCCCACCCCAAACTCCAATCTGCCGCCTGAAATCACATCGAAGGTCGCCGCCGTCTTCGCCAACAAAGCGGGGTTTCTATGCGCCGTGCAGGATACCATGGTTCCAAGCCGCACCCTGCTGGTTAACGCGGACAACGCGGACAGGATGGTCCACGATTCAAGGATTGGCCAGTCGCCGTACATTAAGTGGTCATCAAGCCAAACCGAATGGTAACCTAAACGCTCGCACTCCAAAACAGTGCTTCGGATAAGGCTGAAGGTTTCCCCTTGGTCTTTCGCTGGGAACGCGTAGAATGGAAGGAACACGTCGAATTTGAGTTTGCCCACGCCAACACATCAGCCTGCTAAGCCACAAGTTAAAAGATTAATTGGGCAAGCAAGTAATTAGCGTTTGCTTGCAAGGCAGCAGCCTTTACTGGACTAAGCGATGAATTAAACATCTGCGAAGGTGCTGTCTGGGAACAATCCCCATTCATTGTTCGCATCGTAATGTCCAATTTTGGTGCCGCAGTTGTAGCAAAAGACTTCTGTTGAGCCTTGACCATTATCTTCGAATCTTCCTTCATCTTTTTTGTCGCTTTCGTCAATGGACCATTCGAGAACCTTTGTCACCTGAATTTGAACGATAGTCAATGGCTTGTGGCATTTAGGGCATCTTACTGGTGTTTTAAAATCGGCTGATATTCTACTCACCTCCATTAATGACTAACCGCAATCATCTGCTAAGGGCCAAGGCCCGTTCACCACTTGTTTAAGCTTTACGCTAAGTACAACACACTCTCTAAGTTTACATCGACGCATAAAAATCAAGAAAATAAAAGGCACCTTCCGATTCAATTAGAAATTGTTAAGGTTCATGCCTACTCTTTCGTACCAAGTCGAATGAATATTTAGCAAATGTTATAATGCAAATCAACTGATTATATCCGCGGTTGCTGCCTATGAACTATGCTGAATTCTTTCAAAGAATTAACCAAATTAAAGAATTGGGCTTTGTTGAATCGAATCGAACTGGTGATACTGGAATAGGAAAGACTTTGGAGGACTTGCTCGGGATTGCTGAAAACAATATTGCTGGTCCAGACTTTGACGTTTACGAGCTAAAGTCAGGTAGAAAAGATTCTCCATCCATGCTTACCCTATTCACTAAGGCACCGATGCCCAAGGGCGCAAACAAAAGTCTCTTAGAAGCGTTTGGATACGGGCAAAGAAAAAAGCAAAACCTGAATCAGTCACATGTAACTGACTATGTTAATGCTCAAGTCCACGAACATCAATTAAGTACTAGAGAAAAAGAACTTCACGTTACAATTGATTCAAAATCTATAAACAGCGTAGGTCTTAAACTAGAGGTTAAGGGCGATAGAATTTATATCGCTAATGAAAAGAATGTATTGGCTTACTATCAGGAGAGTTACTTAAGGGAAGCTTTTGAAAAGAAGTATGGAAAGAAGGCAATTCACGTTTTAGCCTCAAGCAAGAGAGAAAATGGGAAAGAATTTTTTTGGTTTAATGAGGCATATTTGCTCGAAGGTTTCAGCTTTGAAAAATTCGCCAAACTTGTTAGCGATGGCATTATTAAGTTGGACCTAAGACTCGGGCACTACCCCGACGGCCGTCCGCATGACCATGGAACTGGTTTTCGGGTTTTGCCCAAGTTTAGACATGAATGTTTCGACAAGGTTGTAAGAATAATTTAAGGCTTCCAAAAATCAAGGATAAACTCCATCGTTGCTCCTAGAGAAATAAAGTTGTTTGGCCATCCGAAAATTCCAACTCTGTTTACCAAATTTCGTTTATCCCAAATGAAAGTGTTTCGAAATTCAAAGCCAGCTTTCTCTAAGGCTTGAATAACGTACATGTGAGTGGGTGTCCTTTTGTTATTTTCCCAAACATCATTTATGTTAATAATACAATGTGCTCTTTTTTTGAGGAGCGGCAATATTCCAGAATAAATCTCTTCAAGGGCTTTGCAAAATTGTCCGTTTTGCATGGTTCCCAGGTCCGCAGGGTCACTCGAATACTGTTGAACTTTTAAGTAGTGACCGTTTTTTCTTAAATCGCCTCTCATGCTTTTGTTTAGCCTTTTGTGAGCAAGCATATTTGAGTAAGGCGGCGAGGTAATGCATAATGAGACAGTATTTTCCTCCAAATATTCTGGGATATTATGAGCATCATCGAGTATTGCGATCTGCTTGGTGCCATCGTCGGTAATTTTTTGCTGCCCAAGTCTCCTTTTCGTCACCTCTATGTATTCTTCTTTTAAATCAAACCCAACCGCATTTCTTCCTAAATCTTGCGCAGCTAATAATGTGGTGCCGATGCCTGAAAAGGGGTCCAGAACCAGCTCACCATTGTGTGTCAACGTTTTAATAAAATGCGCAGGTAGTGCTATTGGAAATACTGCAGGATGCACATTTTTATCCCTGATATCTCTTGCACCATAATAAAACTCCTTAATGTCGTCCTCAGTAAGGTCAAACTCTTGAAGGGCAACTTGGCCTTTTACCCATTCTTTGGCAGTAATACAACTGATGTGATTACTTGGGCATTCACAGGTTTTAACGGAATTAATTTTAAGTTTTTTGGTGGTTTCTATCATCTCAATCATTTGGCCTGATGAAGGGACAGTACCTTCTGACATTATTAATTCTTGTTGCTTCGGGTTTTCGAAATCGCCTGCTTTCTTCGTTTGGTCAATAACCGCAACCTCAAAACCACTTTCATTTCTGTTCAGGGTAACCTCTGAATTGACTTGAAATTTGTTTTTAAGACATTCAGAACACCATAGACGTCCCTGCCTGTCAACTCTAGCGGGTAAATCATTAAGTTTAGTATCAAAGGGTGCCATTAAACCACCTAAGAGCTCCGCTCTCTCCTTCGAGGGTATACTAATGAATCCCAATTCAACCTCTTTCCTCTTCAGCACTTTTGATACCATAGCAACCAGTTTTAGTTTCACTCATTTTAGCTATAAGTTTAACTGTAATTTTCGGATAAGAGCATACTTGTTAGGTTTCATTAATTCTGACGCGCTTTGTTTGTAGTGTGTAGTGGATGCCTTTGTGTTCGTATGTTCGGATGACTGCTGATATTAGTGTGGCTAGGTCTATGAGTGGTCCATCGTGTCCTTCTTCGCCTTCCCATGCTAGGTCTCTGAGTGCTTTTTTTAGTGGGACAAGTTCTTTTTGGATGGATTTCACCCCCGACTTGGCGGTTTGGCCCGGCCATTTGAGCCCAATAAGATTTAAAGTTTTGTTTGGATACAATTGACCAAAATAGTTAAGTTGTACTTGCTGTAATGGTACTACTTGTAGGGTTGAAGTTGACCATGGAAGAAGTGTTGGTGACCCGCAAAGGGCAAATAACGGTTCCTGTTGCGCTAAGACGCAAATATGGAATAAAAGAAGGCATGAAAATTGCAGTTCAAGACTCAGGCTCAAGCATAGTTCTTCAGGTCGTACCGCGAATTGAAGACCTCGCAGGTATAGATGCGGGAAAAATTTCAGTCAAGAAAGCCTTTGAAATGCTGGATAAAATGAGATCTGAAGACCGTTACTAAAATGAAAGCCGTTATGGATACTCGTTTTCTTGTAGCGCATTTCTTAGCTGAAGATGAGTTGAGTAGGAAACAGACAAGAAATGTTTTGGAGCAATTGCAGAGCGGACCGAACCTCGGCATTGTTCCTTCAATAGTGATTCATGAATTTTACAAGTTTTTACTGGAAAACTATGGGAAGGATATAGCGGATATTAGGACAACCACTGTTTTGTCATCTAAGCTACAAACCGTTGATCTTGACCCAGTCATTGGAATAGAAGCGGCTAAGCTCAGATGTAAATATGCGGAGTTGCCAACGGCTGATGCAATTATTGCGGCAACGGCGATTCTGATGGGCTGCGACTATGTCTTAACTGACGATCGGCATATCAGGCAGATTAAAGAAACCAAAACAAAATGGCTCTAGTCCTGGCTTTATTGTTTAGTCTCCAATTTTTGGCATAATCCTTAAATTGTATTGGTAAGAATTATTACCATATGGTAACAAAAATTACCAACACTGCCTTCGAAATTCTATCCTTCTACCGAGCCGATTACACGGTAAGCCTACACGTAAGAGCCATGGCAAAAACCCTCGGAACCAGCCATGTTGCACTTCTGCCTCATCTGAGGCTTCTTGAAGAACTAAAAATACTAAACGCTCATACAGCGGGGCGAAACAAACAGTTCACACTAAACAAAGACAATATACTAACGAAGTATTACCTCAACGCAGCCGAGGAACTGGCAACAATAGATTTCTTAGAGAAGCATTTCATTTTCAAAAAACTTACTGGAACTCTAAACACCCTGGACTTTTCATTTCCGCTTTTACTTTTCGGTAGCTACGTTAAAGGTTACGCTGACGAGGAAAGCGACATAGACCTCTTCATAATTGGCAAACTCACCGAAAACCAACAAAACGCCTTCAAAAAATTCGAAGCAACCTTCGGCAAAAAAATAAGCATAAAAACCCTCACGGTTGAACAGTTCAATGTGGGTCTGAGAAATGGGGATATTTTAATTAAGGAAGTGGTTGCAAACCACATAGTTATCCGAAACGCTGATCCGTTTGTTACGTTACTGTGGAGACAGTACGTTGAGCGATGACAGCTTAGTATTTACGGACTTCACCTGATGTTTTCTCAGTGAAAGTTTAAATTTCCAAGGCATGGATGGCAGTGATTGTGGAAATTGTTCATGCAAATTAATGAGACCTTGGAGCTTTCAGCGGTTGTTCGGCGGGAAGGTCGGCTTTATGTTGCTTTGTGTCCTGAGTTTGATGTGGCAAGTCAGGGTAGAAGTGTTGAGAAAGCTTTGGCGAATCTCAAAGAGGCGCTTGAACTTTATTTAGAGGATGAAGATGTTGAAAAGCCTTCTAAAACTGAGGTTCCGCCTTAGGTCTTGCGCTTCATAATTGGTATGGATGGGTTTATGCTTGAAAACAGGTATAAATTGGTTGATACCTGAATTTTCAGCAAAAACCTGCCAAATGCATCGGAGAGCAAAATCGGGTTAAACTTGTTTTAAGCTCTAAATTAAAAAAGCAACATGAAACAAGCCCTTCGCAGAGGCATCGACCGAGGGAAGGGGTCTACTATTTACATTAAAATTCCAAAGTAAAAATGGATTAAGCTATGTTTTATTTGGGACAAAAACCGCCTCTTATGTTTCAGCCAAACCGCCACCCTTATATTTGGAAACTGCGCCTAACGTATCTTCCCGACAAAAAAGCCGGGCAGCTAACCCATAAACTAAGCGAACGTGAAAAAACATGCAATCCTACACCAAAACCATCCTCGGAGCGCCAATTCAGCCTTCAATAAACCTTATCTGCCGCCATCACAATCCTTATATTTGCGATAGCCGCTTTTAACTGAACTTAGCAACATGGGTTATACCATTAGCAAGATGCAACTCCACACCGTCATCGATGCGGAGTGAAGGGTGATTGGCTTCGCCAAGACACGCGCGAAGATCAAAATGACACCATGCATAGGCCAAACAAGAAGAAGCAACGACGCAACAACACGAAAAATATACGATAAGTGAATTTCACCAAACGCCAAACAAACACCACCTATGGCCCGAAACATGCCACGCTGTCTGGAGGATGGCTCGGCTTGAGAGCCGAAGAAGGGCGCGGCAAGCCGCGATACCGCCCCGGGTAGGCGCATGCAGCCTTAGATCCGGGGGTACCCGAATGGGACTTCCTAGAATATGTTCCTTCACAGGAACGGGAACTCCCCGAACGGAAGCATCTTAGTAGGGGAAGGAAAAGAAACCAACACGGGATTCCCTTAGTAGCAGCGAGCGAACTGGGAAAAGTCCAAACCGAATCCCGCATAGAAATATGCGGGAGATGTAGAGTTAAGGGCCCGGCTTCCTCTTCGCTGGTTAAGCTGAAGTAGCCTGAAAAGGCTCGCCAAAGAGGGTGACAGCCCCGTAAACATACACCAGAAAGAGCTGAGCTGGAGTCCCAGACTACCATACCATGGCTTTGGTATGGAAAGTTGGGAGTCACCAACTTCCAAGACTAAATACGCCTCAAGACCGATAGCGCACTAGTACGGTGACGGAAAACTGAAAAGTACCCCGTAATGGGGGTGAAAAGTGCCTGAAACCAGACAGTTACAGACGTGCGCGGCCCAGAAGAGTCGATCCTTTCCATAGGAACCCGCTGTGAAGCGGCAGTACGAGGAAAGGGGATCAGGGTCGCGCGTTCCGTCTAGAAACACGGGCCGGGGAGTTTATGGCTATGGCAAGCCTAAGAGTGATAAACTCGTAAGCATAGGGAAACCAACAAGCACGCAACTCCGCAAGGAGCCAGGTGCAGGGTACGAAAGTGCCTGAAGTCATAGCCATACATACTAGAAACCAGACGATCTAGTCCTGGGCAGGGCGAAGCTAGGCGAAAGCCTAGTGGAGGCTCGAAGGGGTTCTAACGTGCAATTTGTTCCTCAGACCTGGGACTAGGGGCTAAAGACCAATCTAGTCTGGTGATAGCTAGTTCCTTCCGAAGTGGGCCTGAGCCCAGTCCCGAGCGAGATAGCGTGTGGGGTAGAGCACCGATTGGAAAACAAGGACCCGAAAGGATCCACTTTCCTTTCAAACTACGAATCCACGCGCGTCGTAGACCTTGGGAAACGGGTTACAGGGGGTAAGCTCCTGGACCGAGAGAGGGACAACTCAGACTGAGGTTAAGGTCCCCAAGTGCTGGCTAAATGTCAAACTAAAGGGCGTCGTCAGCCTCAGACAGCGGGGAGGTAGGCTTAGAAGCAGCCATCCTTCAAAGAAAGCGTAACAGCTCACCCGCCGAGGCTGACGGCCCCGAAAATTGACGGGGCTAAGCCAGCCACCGATACCTCAGAACGCAGCACACGCTGCGCTGGTAGGAAGG
This sequence comes from Candidatus Bathyarchaeota archaeon, assembly GCA_963722095.1. Lineage (GTDB taxonomy): Archaea > Thermoproteota > Bathyarchaeia > Bathyarchaeales > Bathycorpusculaceae > Bathycorpusculum. The sequence goes on from CAVRJR010000001.1 coordinate 1,261,403, forward strand.
CGTCCTAGCTGGACAGAAGCTGGGCTGTGAGGTCCAGTGGACCGGTTAGGATTGCGAATCCCGGTGGTAGTAACAGCAAAGAGAAGTGAGAATCTTCTCCGCCGAAGGGACCAGGGTTCCCCGGCAACGATCATCAGCCGGGGGTAAGTCGATCCTAAGGCATAACTCAACCGATTATGCCGAAAAAGGGAATCCGGTTAAAATTCCGGAACCATAGAGGTACATGCGGTAACGCAAGCTTAGTGTTGACGTTTCGGGGTAAGCTAAGCAAGGTCTTCGCCTTGTTTAACCGTATAAACCCAGGGAGTGCCGTAATGGCGAGAACTGGGCGAAATCGGGAATAGCCACCCGTTTTAGGGAGGTTTAGCTGATCTCTGGAGCCACTGAAAAACACACTAAGAAGGATCCTCTGTGACCGTACCTAGAACCGACACAGGTGTTCCTAGGCGAGAAACCTAAGGCGTGTCGGGTATACACTAATGCGAGGGAACTCGGCAAATTAGCCCCGTACCTTTGGTATAAGGGGTGCCTGTTCTTTCAGCCTCGGCTGAGAGAGCAGGTCGCAGTGACAAAGGGGTCTCGACTGTTTAATAAAAACACAGGAAGCCGCAAGAGCGAAAGCTTGTGAACGGCTTCTGAATCCTGGCCAGTACAGGTACCTGAAACCTGGGTCCAACTGGGCTAAGGGCCTGCAAACGCCGGGAGTAACTCTGACTCTCTCAAGGTAGCCAAATGCCTTGTCGGGTAAGTTCCGACGTGCATGAATGGATCAACGAGGGCCCCACTGTCCCCGCGTAGTACCCGGTGAAACCACATAACGTGGACGAACAGTCCACGATCTCCCAGCGGGAAAAGAAGTCCCTGTGGAGTTTTACTGCAGCCTGCCGCTGGAATACGGTTGCGGATGCAGAGCGTAGTCGGGAGCCGTCGATCTCAGGTTCTCCGGGATCTGGGGGAGGCGCCAATGGAACACCGACTTTCTGTAACCGTGTTTCTCACCAGCCCCTTGCGGGCTGGAACAACGGTAGGTGGGCAGTTCGGCTGGGGCGGCACGCCCTTGAAAAGATATCAAGGGCGCCCTAAGGTTGGCTCAGGAGGGACAGAAACCCTCCGTAGAGTGCAAGGGCAAAAGCCAGCCTGACTGAATCCCAAACAGTAAGGGATGCAGAGGAGAAATCCGGGCTTAGCGATCATCCATGTCTCCCTTGGTGGGTGCTGGATGTGTCAGAAAAATTACCCTAGGGATAACAGGCTCGTCGCGGGCGAGAGTCCCCATCGACCCCGCGGCTTGGTACCTCGATGTCGGCTCTTCCTATCCTGGCCCTGCATAAGGGGCCAAGGGTGAGGCTGCTCGCCTATTAAAAGGGAACGTGAGCTGGGTTTAGACCGTCGTGAGACAGGTCGGACTTTATCTGCTGGGAGTGTTGGCTGCCTGAGGGGAAAGGGTCCCTAGTACGAGAGGAACGGGACGCTGTAGCCTCTAGTTAACCAGTTGTCTGATAAGGCAGTTGCTGGGCAGCCACGCTGTTGTGGATAAGAGCTGAAAGCATCTAAGCTCGAAGCCTCTCCCGAAAAGAGGCAGCCATTCCCGTTTCACGGGACGAAGGCTCCCATAGAAGATGGGTTTGATGGAGCCGGGGTGTAAGCTAGAAGACTTCGGTCGACTAGCTCAGCCTGCGGCCACCAATCGCCTGAGATGTCGTGCCCTCTAAGTGGTGTTTGAGCGATATTTGAGTGAGGCACTTGTCGGTGTGGTGTGTGCGGTTGTCTTGTTTGGTCTATGCATGGCGAACTCTTGTTGTCTTTTTGTAATTTTCTGTGTTTTCGATTCCATCTTTACCTTGGTTTTTTGATGTAAATATTAGGCCCCTTCTTAGGGTAACTGCCCATTCTTGGGGCTTGTTTCATGTTGCTTTTTTGGTTTAGAGCCTAAATTAAGCTTAAAAGATTTAGTTTTCCTGTGCAAAAAACTAAGAATTCCCCTAAAAAGCAGGTATAAATCCATTGATACCTGTTTTCCGATGCTCCGCCAAGCGGCAGCACGCTCCAAGCTGGGATGTTCTGGGTTGCTTTTTCGGCTTGGGACTTGAAAAGGTGTCCCGCATGGCGCATGGGAGCCCGATTGCTTGCTCCGTCGGTCGGGTTTTCGATAGGTTCAAATTTGGAGGCTGCCCCTTTTCCGTTTGGTAGCTATGGCTGAAAAACGCCGCATCATCTTCCACCTTGACATGGACCACTTCTACACCGCCGTCGAAGAGCGTGAGCGCCCCGAAATCCGCGGCAAACCCGTCGTCGTCGGCGCCGACCCCAAAAGCGGCAAAGGACGAGGCGTCGTCAGCACAAGCAACTACCCCGCCCGAGCCTCAGGCGTCCGCTCAGGCATGCCCATCTCCCAAGCGTGGCGGCTCTGCCCCGAAGCCGTCTACCTGCCCCCAGACTTTCCCCTATACATCCGCGTTTCAAACGAAATCATGCAAATTGCCCGCCAATACGCGGACAGGTTTGAGCAGTGGGGCATCGACGAAGCTTTCTTGGATGTGTCTGGAAGGGTGAAGGATTTCGCGGAGGCGGAAGCCTTAGCCATGCAAATCAAGCAGGAAGTCAAACAGAAAGAGGGTTTAACCTGCTCCATCGGTGTTGGACCCAACAAACTCATCGCCAAAGTCGCCAGCGACTACCAGAAACCCGACGGCTTAACCGTAGTGCGGGAAGAAGAAGCAGAGTTTTTCTTGGCGCCGCTGCCCGTCCGCAAGTTGCTGTGGGTTGGGCGCAAAACCGAGGCGAAACTCAAGGCGCTTGGCGTGAACACCATCGGCGACCTCGCAAAATTCGACCCTGCGGTGTTGCAGTCAATGTTCGGCGTAATGGGTTGGCAACTGCGCCAAAACGCGCAGGGTATCGATGACAGCGAAGTCCAAGAGCGGGAAGGCATCAAAAGCACAAGCCACGAGACCACCTTCGAAGAAGACACAGCCGACCCCGCAGTCATCCTGAAAGCCCTGGACGATTTGTGCGTCGGTGTCATCAAAGAAGTCGAAACCCAGCATCTCCTCTTCAAAACCGTGACTCTGAAAATCCGTTTCCAAGGCTTCGAAACCCACACCAAAAGCCACACCCTACCCTTCTTGACGAACCGACTACACGACCTACAAAAAACAGAACGGGAACTCATCGCAGGCTACTTCCACGACGACCGCAAAGTCAGACTTATCGGCGTACGGGTTTCAAGTCTGGTGTCAAGCGAAAAACAAAAAACGCTAATTTAAGCCGCTAAACATCTTGGGTTGCGATGATTTTTAACTCGGCTATTCTTTTGAAGTGCTCTCTGTTGTTTGTGGCTACGCTGAAATCTCTGGAAAGCGCTATTGCCCCAATAAAAGTGTCTCTTAACCCAATCGCTTGACCCTTTCCTTCTAACTCCGCGAAAATGTTACCTGCCTTTTGAGCTGCTTTTGGTGTTAACGGCAATATCCGCAGTTTACTGAGCAATTTCTCAGAAATTTGAACATTTTTTTCTGGGTCTCTTGACTTGTGTGCACCATAATGCAGTTCGAATTGGTTGATAACAGTGGTGGCTAAAAGAGTGTTCTTGTCCTGAAGGTTGGCAACTAAGGCGACGGCGTCTTTTTTGTTCCTCAGCAGATCGATCAGTATGTCGGTGTCAATTATCGTTTTTGCGGTTTCCATGTTTCCCACGCCTTATCTATCGAAGTTTTGATTTCTTCTGCTTCTTCATCTGTCATATCCCATGAGCCGGCTAAATCAGTGATTTTTTTTCCTTTTTTGCTCTGCCTAATCAGGTGTTTCATTGCTTCCTCGATTGAAACAGGTCTTTTCAGTTTAACTTGCAATTCGCCAGCTATTGAGCTAAGTTCAGCGTATGTTTCTTTGCTGACTTTTACCGCTTTAAGTTCGGTCACAAAGACACCTTAGTGGTAAAAGTAGTTTAAACATACCTAATAATTTTGCGGATAAATTAAGAAAATGTAGCTTGGTTTCAGGCGAAAATCAGAAGACGCTGATTTAGCCTTCCGCCTTCTGTGCCTCGTATTTTTTGCCGAATTCTTCTTGGCTTGCGACTTCGCTGAGGTTTTTTCTGGGGCGCTGCAGAAGCAGAAGCTTCCTTGCTACGTCGAGTTTTTCCTTTGGGTACCCGACTGCCAAAAGCAGGAGAACCTCAAAGTTGCTTGGAGCCTTGACTAGTTGGTGTACTTCTGGTTCGTCGAAGCTTCCCACGCAGCAGGTGCCTAAGCCTTCAGCCTGCGCGGTTAAAATCATGTTTTCCACCGCTAAGGACACGTCGACGGCGTACCAGTCAGCCGACGCCTCCTTATCGCCCAAAGCTACAATGACGACAGGCGACTGCGTTAAGAACTTTGCATACGTTCCCTTCGAAAGAACTTTTCTTTTTTCCCTGTCTGTCACCACAACGAAATGCCACGGTTCAGTGTTTCTAGCCGAAGGTGCCAGCCGCCCAGCCTCAAGAATCTTCTCCAGCTTCTCCTTCTGCACAGGCTCATCCGTGTAAGCCCGAACCGACTTCCGCTGCTGCACAGCCTCAAACACATCCACAACAATCAACTCCGAAAGCAGGGTATACAGCTACCGTATTTTAGCTTGCGGTCACACCCATTTGGCAAAACCATTTTTGTGGAGTTAATCTTGCCCCTTGTTGTAAGGTTCGCCCCAATCCTGTCGCAAATGGTTTGTCTTAACCTTGAATTAACTGTAGCAATTCGCGTACCTTATTGCTAAGCTCGGTGGGGCTTGTTTTAGGGTTTGTTTCTTTGCTTATTTTTCTTTTTTCTTTACGTACTCTTTGGGTAAATCCGTATATAGTAACAACCCTCGTTGTAACCTCAGTCAAACATTGTCAGAGCTCAACTTGTCTCAGGTTTCTATGTTTAGCTCGATTAATTACTGTAATTAATCCTAAAATAGCAATTGCGATAAAAAAGATTAAACCTACCCATGAAAATGCCCATAATAATTCGTTCGTTAAAGAACTTTTTTCAACCACTAAAGCTATGCCTCCTGCTTTTCGGTTGGGGAAAAAAAAATAACTAATTTCGATTATAAGAAAAACTGTGAGTATTGCACTTGCTGATGCAATTATGTATTTTGCTTTCTGCAAATCCAAAATTCTTTCACTATTACTCTACTTCACATCTAGCAGTTATTATTTATTTCTTTAAGAATCGGTTATCTATTTATGACTACTCAAGACACGTTCTTATACGATAGCCGCTAAATAAGTTCAGGTTGTTTGATGGCTAAAGAGGATATGGCTGATATTCTGAGGGGAACTACTCTTGATGTATATCGTCTTATGTTAAAAACTCGTAGGCCATTAGGGATTCGGGAAATTCAAAGAATGCTTAAGCTCAGCAGTCCTGCTGTCGCTCAATATCATCTTTCAAAATTAGAGTATGCGAATCTGATAAAAAGGGAGGGAACTAATTACGCTATCAAAAAAGTTTATTTGGACACATGCATCCAAGTGAACCGCATGCTTGTTCCTAAATACCTTTTTTACACAATCTTCGCCTGGTTAGCTTTTTTTATGGAACTTACTTTCTTGAGACCTAACCCAATGACAAGAGAGTTTTTTTTCGCCATAATAATAACCCTGATTTTTTCGGTAATTTCTTCATATGAAACAGCAAAGATATGGAAGAAAGGAAGCCTGTAGCAGGCACTCAGAGATATCGTTTTTTGTTTTCATAACTGTACTATTGGCTAGTACATTTGTACTAAGCAATAGAAATAAACAGTAATTAATTGAATAAGCTCAGTCGGCTTAATCAATCAGGTAAAATCAAGACTAATTGTCTTGGAGGTGTGTCACCGCCTTCCCCCAAGGGAGGGGTAAAAAGAGAACGATAGGAAGAGGAATCTGTCAAATGTCAAAAAAACTGAGGATATTACGAAATGGAAAGCTAGCTTGCAAAGACGGCTTAATTTCAATAACGCTTTTTGTTATGATAACTTGCTTGGCTTTTCCGTCGGTCTATGCAGGGACATCTGGACGATACTATGTAGCCGGGGCGAATAATTATGGCAATGCAAGCGACTATGGAGTCATTGCAACACAGCAAACAGTCAGCGTTTCAATCAGTAGCGGCAGTGCCGTTTATTCATTCGCATCTTTGATTCAAGCGGATAATCATGATTTTATGGCTTCAGGCTTCATGCAAGGAACTGATATCAACGGACAATATCATAGCACTCCGTGCTATTATGTTGATCGAGTACTAAATGGAGTTTACCAAATCTGGATACTGGGCTCAGCAACCGTAGGACAAAACCATCAATATTCAGTATTTACGGATTCGACAGGACAAACAATCGACGCTAGCATAGACGGAGTAATTAAGCATTATGAAAGCGGGTATAGAGCGGAAGGAAAACAAGCAAATGGTGAAACAGAGGCCCACAACACCGCTGACGTTATGAACCATCATCTTTGGGGAATGGAGTATAGACCAGTTGAAAACCGTTACTACAATTTCGCCAACGACCTAATGCATGAAGACTCACCATTCTACTACACTACGGTAAGCGACACCGAATGGTATGCAAAAGGGTAAGTGAAGTAATATGAGAACAATGAAAAGAAAAGAAAGAATTTTGCTTCTATTTGTTGTTATGACTCTTAGTCTCACGGGTACAATTCTCTACACAAGCATAAAACCAATTGGCTCAGAGAATAACTTGGATAATGCAGGATTGCCTTATAGCCCAATAGCTGGTCAGAGTGTTTCGACAACCCAAGCGCAAACTAATATGCCAATAAAAATAAATCTACCAACAGATCTTGGTCCCATTGCCGAATCAAAGTTTGATAGTAGCTCACAAACCCTTACAACAATTTATTCATCAACGAAACCTGCTGACGATGCTAATTTCATCGATATTTTAAGCACTAGTGCTATTATTCTAGTACAATCACCTAGCAACCTAACACTTTCATATGCACAGCAGAATATTCTAGATGCTGTTAATGCAACTAAGAATGAGGCAGGAGGACTTCAACTGCTAACTATTAATGGCTATTTAGGTTGTGAAGGCGGCAATGTCTGGCATACTGTCACATGGTATACACAAACTACTTATTACCAATTAGAAGCAAACGTAAATTATCCCCTACAAAACCTAGTTAACGCGGCTGAAAGTATTCCTGCATCTTAGTTTTTCCTAACCACTTTCTTCCCTTTTTTGCTCAGAAATCATTAAAGAAATGGAAACTGAGTGGGCTCTGGTTGATCCTGATGTACTGGACTATTTAGCACGGTAGCTCTATTCTGAATTCTGTTCCTTTGCTCTCTTCGCTCTCAAAGGTTACTTTGCCACCTAATCCTTCAACAAGTCGCTTAACAACTGCTAAACCGAAACCTTGACCTTTAGCTTTGGTTGTAAACAACGGTGTGAAGATTTTAGATTTAATTTCTTCAGGAATGCCAACGCCCGTATCCTTAACCGTTATGACAATATGTTCAGCATGTCTATTTTGGCTGGTATGAATGGTTAGTTTACCTACTTCTTGCATCGATTGTATCGCGTTCGTAGCCAAGTTTAGCAAAACTCGCTTCAAAATGATAGGGTCGGTTCTCACTTTTGGGAGTTCTTCGTCGAAATATGCTCTTGCTTCAACGTTGTCTGGGACGTCAAGAGTAGATAGGGCACCGATAACTAATGCCTTTATGTCAGCCTCAACCAGTTTTTCAAGGTTCTTGGCGTATGCTTCAAGTTTTTGTTGGAGGCGTTTGCGTTCGGTAATATCTATCCCATACACCGTTATTCCTTCAGCTGAAGGAAATACAGTGAACTGTCTAAATCCAGTATTTGCGTAGATAGTTTCCCATTCAAAACGCCTAACTTCTCGTTTGGACATTGCCTCTCGATAATTTTCCTCAAGAGCAGTGTCGATAAATTGTGGAAAAATTTTCCAAAAAGTTTTTGCCCATAAGCTCCTCAGGTTCAAAGCCAAAGTCATTAGCCGTAGTTTTGTTAAGATAAATGAAATTCCAATTACCATCAAATGCACTGACATAATCATCAATGCTTTCAAGAATACCTACAGCTATCCTCCATTTACTGCGTTTTTGTCCAAGTTTTTTGTCAGCAATTTTGTTCTCGGGCTTAAAGTTAATGACTTCGCCAGAATATTCCACCGTTAAAATCCGCCCAACATAATATAGCTTGGTTTGTAGCAAGAAAATAGCCTTAATTTATCCTTATTTTTCTTGATTTAAATCGTAACCCAAAAAACTTTGAAAAGCTCATAAGCAGACCAACAAAGGCGCAGAAGATAAAGAATGAACGAAGAAATGGCTCAAGATAGTGCGAAATTATTAAGCCTAAAGGCGGGTTACAACCAACACCCCACGCCCACTTTGTTGACCAAAGCTGGGCTTATGCGTCGTTTTCTTAAGAGTTATCATCAACGGTGAAATGCAAAAGATTAGTTTGTCAAAATTTATTTTCGGTTCCTGTTAATTGTGCTATTTTCTTTATGTATTGTTAACGTAAATGAGGTTAATCATTTCGGCTTTATTTTTCATTCCGTTTCAACGCAGCATCGCCGCGGGTTGTCAGAGAATAATATGCTCTTTTTCCTTTTCCGACCCTAGTTACCCATCTTTTTTTTATAATTTGATGAAGTGATCGGACTTTGGCAAACAATTAACCTCTCAAGAGAGGAACGCTGCCTTTTTCAAGCATCTTTATAGAACAAGAGCAGAAATACGAACCCTATCCTAAATGCTCCCAACCCACAAATGCAGGCATCATCGCCTCGGATAGGAACTTACTCGCAAATAACAATATCGTGCACATGACTATTAAAAATTATTGGTAAGCGGCAAACAGTCGCCGATGCGCAACTCGGCTCAAGGCGCGGGTAGCCCAATTAGCCAAATGCCACAGCAACAGAAGGCGGGTTACAACCAGCACACCAGTCCCGAATCGACAGCGCCCTGCTGTAAATGAACAAAAACATTAATTTTATGAGAATTTTCCAAGTTTGTTTTCTTAATGTTTCTCGGCAGTTAACATGTTAACTGATTCGGGATGCGAAATATTAATTAAGTTCACGGAAAGATTACATGTTGCTACTTCCTAGTGGATGGCAATCCGCTTAAACGGAGTTTTAGGGGAGCACCAAACTATGTCACAAAATAATAATGCTAGCCAATTAGTTCTTAAAGGAACAACTACCATAGGCGTCGTCTGCGTAGACGGCGTGATTTTAGCTTCTGACACCCGCGTAACAATGGGTTTCTACGTTGCCCACAAATTCGGGAAGAAAGTTTACAAGATCGACGACCACCTCGGCATGACCATTGCGGGAACAGTGGCAGACGCCCAAAAAGTCGTGGACATACTCACGGCGAACGCTCAACTTTACAAGATCAACCTGAACAGGCCCATGCCCGTCGCCTCGGCGGCAAGGCTTGTTGCGAATCTGCTTTTTAACAATCGTTATGTGCCATTGGCAACTCAGGTTCTCGTCGGCGGCGTAGATGACACTGGACCGCACGTTTACAATTTGGATCCGTACGGTAGCTTAACGGAAGAAAAATCCGTTTCCACTGGCTCTGGTTCTCCTATCGCTTACGGGATACTTGAGGATCAGTACCGTGAAGGCATGACTATCGCCGAGTTGTTACCTACAATCGTTAAGGCTGTTAATGCAGCTATGAAACGGGACGTCGCAAGCGGCAACAACTACAACATTACTGTAATCGACAAGAACGGTTACCGCGAATTATCTGAAGAAGAAAAAGCAAGTCTTCTCAAAGCAGGAAGTTAAAATCTTTGGCGCGAACACAAGAAAAAGACAAAGATAAGATAGAGATTAGTCAATACATTTTGCAGAAAGTTCCCAGAGAAGTAGAAGTAACCAGAATAGAATATGAAGGGCCAATGCTGGCGGTTTACACCAAGAAACCTGAAATCTTGGTGGAGCAAAGCAGCATAGTGGCGGAAATCGTCGGTGTCATCCGAAAAAGAATAGTCATTCGACCTGACCCCTCCGTTAGAATCCCAGAGGTTGAGGCGGAAAGAATCGCTCGGGAACTGATTCCTGCGGAAGCTGAAGTAACCGACATAAACTTTGACCCAAGCCTCGGAGAAATAATTATTGAAACAAAGAAGCCTGGCTTGGTGATTGGCAGAAACGGCGCAGTCTTGCAGGAAATCATCAAGAAAACCAAGTGGCGCCCCCACGTTTTGCGGGCTCCTCCGATTAAATCCAAGATTGTCACTCACATGCGTCATTACCTGCACTCCGAAAGCAAGGAGCGGGAAAGAATCCTTCGCACCGTCGGCGAACGCATCTTTAGACCAAAATGCTACGAAGTCGGCGACGTCCGAATGACGGTTCTAGGCGGCGCACAAGAAGTCGGGCGTTCAGCTTGGCTGGTTAAAACTCGTGAAAGTAGTGTGCTGCTTGACTGCGGCATTAACCCGGGTTCAAACAGGCCTTTTGAATCGTTCCCACGGTTTGACAGCCCAGAATTCCAAATTGACTCGTTGGATGCAGTTGTGATTAGCCACGCGCACCTTGACCACTGCGGTCTGGCGCCTTTCCTGTACAAGTACGGTTATGATGGACCAATCTACTGTTCTGCGCCAACATCAAATTTGATGACTATGCTTCAACTCGACTACCTCGACGTCGCCAGCAAACAAGGTGTCACCCCTTACTATGACCAAAAAGACGTTCGAGAATGCGTTCTCCACACCTTGCCCCTGCGCTACGGCGTAGTCACGGACATTGCGCCCGACATTCGACTGACGCTTCATAATTCAGGTCACATTTTAGGCGGCTCCATGATTCACCTGCACATCGGCGAAGGCTTACACAACATCGTTTACACAAGCGACTACAAATTCGCCCGAACCATGCTTCTGGAGGCGGCGGCAACCGAGTTTCCACGCATCGAAACCGTAATCACCGAAAGCACCTACGGCGGCGCGGACGACATTATGCCGACGAGGCTTGAAGCTGAAGAAGCTATGACTCGCATCATAAACCAGACGTTGGAGCGCAAGGGCAAAGTTCTCATCCCAGTGCCCGCAGTTGGAAGAGCACAGGAAATCATGCTTATCATCGACGGCTACATGAAACGGGGCTTAATGAGGGAGGCTCCAGTCTTCATCGAAGGTATGATTAGCGAAGCCACAGCTATTCACACGGCGTACCCTGAATACCTTGGCAGGGAAGTGCGTCACAGCATTCTGCATGAGGGGATTAACCCGTTCCAAAGCGACTACTTCACCATCGTGGAGCACCCGAGCGTGAGGCAAAGCATCTTCGAAGGGGAACCATGCATCGTCTTGGCGACTTCAGGCATGCTCGAAGGCGGACCAGTAATCGAATACTTCAAAAACTGGGCAAACGACGACCGAAACACAATAATCTTCGTCAGCTACCAAATCGAAGGCACCATGGGAAGAAGAGTCCAGAAAGGCGTCGGCGAAGTAACCATGATGGACAACGAAGGCAAAATGGCGGCGCTCAGCGTCAAGATGCAGGTTGAATCAATAGAAGGATTCTCAGGACACTCCGACAGACGCCAACTCATCAACTACCTAACACACCTTACACCTAAGCCAGAACGCATCTTTGTATGCCACGGAGAAAAACAGAAAACAATCAACTTCGCTAACTACTTAGATAACAAAGTAGGCATCCCAACAATCGCGCCAGCAATACTGGAAACTTTTAGGCTGCTGTAGGCGCAGAAGTAGGCAAAACATTCGCTTGGAGCCGGCGTTTTTTCACGCCAAATCCTAATATTTTTCGGGCAGATAACAACGCGTTCTTCACCTAAGCGTGCAATGTCGCCGCCGATTGACTCAGCGAATTGAGTAAGCTCGTTTACGGCGTTTTTAACGTCGTCGATGCTTTTGCTTGCCAGAGGAGTAACACGGAGAATTATGATGTTCCCATTTTTAACTTCGGTTTTGACGTTTTCTACGTCGGCGACGGTTTTAAGAGGCATAGCTTTAAGGTAAGTTTTGCCGACGGGTTCTGCGGCTTCAGTCTTCTTTTCTGGCACAGCTGCAACGGTTTCTGGGGTCGGCGCCGTTTCCACGGTGGCTGGCTCTAAGGTTGCGGTGGCTTCCTGTTTGGCTTCTTCTGGGGTAGCGGCTGCTTCTTCTTTGGGTTTTTCTTGAGGAGGCACGGCTGGTTGTTCTGGGTTAGTTTGCTGTTTCTGCTTGTGGAATAGGCTGAATTTCATTTTCTCTCTCTGTGTGCTATTATTTGATGGTAGCTACAGTTAAGCGTTTCTTAACTTGCTGCTACAGCGTCCAGATGTATTGTGTATATATATTTTATTTATGTTTTTCTAATCAGTATTTTGCGCCTAAAAAACCGATTTGGAAAATGGAGGCTGTTTGGCGGCTTATTTTATGAGGATTAGAAGGTTGTTTACGACTGCTAGGGCGAGGAAGCATGTGAGTCCTACGTAGGCGAATGAGAGGGCTCGGGTTGAGTAGCGGAAGGTTTTGCCGTTTTTGTTGGGTAGGTGCAGGAGGATTTTTCTTGCGAAGACGTAGGTGAGAGCTATGAATATTGTGGCTGCGATTTTGACGACTAAGAAGGCGCCTACGTTGCTGTTAACTATGACTGCCATGGCGGGGTTTAGTTCTTTGGCGCCTGAGTAAGCGACTCCCAGGACGGTGGTTACGCAGTCCAGTGTGCCCATCAAGATGATGAGTAAGCTGGGAATTAGCTCTCGCTTTAACATGAAGTTGCCTTCTCCTTTCTCCTTCTGCAATAGCTTCTTAGCGCGAGTACTTAATAACTAGATTTCTATTTCCGATATATTACTAATCAATTGATACCCAACAAAATCCATCGGGTGGTTGAAGCATGGAAGCCTTGGAAACCATTGAAGGCGAAAGACTCTTTTTGCTGCGCATAACCCTTATATTTTAAATGTTTAACGTTCTTGTGGAAGGTTTAGGGCATGCATAAGAAACTCTTGATTCCTGGGCCAACGGAAGTCAGCCAGGAAATACTTAACGAGCAGGCGCATCTTCTCATCGGGCACCGAAGCGCCGAGTTCGCGGAGCTTTACAGCGGATTAACCGCCAAGTTAGCCAAGTACTTCGAGCTTGCATCAGACGTCAAGCCGACAGTAACGACCTCTTCAGGAACGCTTTGGTTCGACATAGTCGGCAGAAGCATAGTCAAAAAGAAAGCCTTAGCATGCGTAAACGGCGCTTTTGCTCAGCGGGCAGCTGAAACCCTGCGTGCATGCGGCAAAGAAACCGACTTCGTGGAGGTTGACTGGGGCAAAGCTGTTAAGCCCGAGATGGTTGCGGCGAAGCTGGACAGCGGCGAATACGACACCTTAACGATTTGCCACAACGAGTCCTCAACAGGCGTCCGCAACCCAATCGCTGAAATCGGCAAGCTAATACGCAAAAAATACCCAAACGTCATCTACGCAATTGACGCGGTTTCCTCGATGGCTGGAGACAAAACCTTGCCAAGCGACATCGGCTGCGACATCATTTTTGCTTCAACCCAGAAATGCTTCGCTCTTCCGCCTGGACTGACGGTTGCTTTAGTTAACGACAGGGCGCTTGAGAGGGCTAAAGAAATCCAGAACAGAGGCACCTACACGGATCTGCTTGAAATCTTCGAGTTCGAGAAGAAACATCCACATCAGACACCGTTTACGCCGTGCATACCGCTGATTTACGCCCTCAACAAACGCATGGATCTGCTGCTTGAGGAAACCTACGATAAGGTTTACATGCGGCACTTGGAGATGGCGATGTACACGCGGCAGTGGGCGAAGAAGCATTTTGAAATGTTCCCTGAACCAGGCTACGAGTCGATAACGGTTAGTTGCATAAAGAACACGCTTGGCAAAAACTTCAAGGAGCTCAACCAGAAGCTCGGCGAGAAAGGCTACACGATATCTAACGGGTATGGGAAACTGGCGGATAAAACCTTCAGAATCGGGCACATGGGCGAGTGGAACCTGCAGGGCATAAAAGAAGTCACGGGCTTGATTGACTCGATCTGGGGATTAAAGTGACAACAAAAACCCAAATAACCCGCAGAACCAGCGAGGGCAACGGGCTTCTTAAGGAAAAGGCTGCATAGTAACCTGCGTTGGAAAACGTAATCGGCGAGCTGAAACGTTTGGTTGACATTAAACCCATCCGAGCCATACGGTACACCCAAAAAGCCGGGGACCTAGCGGACCTTATCACTCAACCATACGACAAAATCGACGCCGCCATGCAGAAAGAATACTACCGAAAATCACCCTTCAACTACTGCCGCCTAATTTTGCCGATGGAGGAAAACAAGTACGAGGCGGCTGGGCAGCGGATTGCGCAGTGGCTAAAAGAAGATGTGCTAGCGAAAGGAAAATGCGCCGGCGGTTTTTGTTTCGCGTCAGGAATTCGTTTTGGATGGGAAAAAGTTTGTGCGTACGGGGTTCATCGTTGCCATGCGGCTTTACGATTACGCTGAGAATGTGGTGTTCCCGCATGAAGGGACATATAACGCGCCCAAAGCCGACCGCTTAAACATGCTGCGCGCTGTCCAGAAAGACCTGGAGTCGGTCTTCGTGATTTATTCAGACCCGAAGCGGAAAACGGTGGCTTTCCTTGACGAAGCGGCGAAAACTAAACCTATTATTCAAGTTACTGACGAATTGCAGGTTAAGCATACGGTTTGGCGGGTCACTGACCCCGAAAAAATCAGGCAACTTCAAGGTGAGCTGAACGGCAAAACCGTGGTCATAACCGACGGGCACCACCGATACGAGAGTGCACTGGCTTACCGCGATGAAATGCGAGGCAAAGGCAGCTGGACAGCGGATTCAGCGTTTAATTTTCAAATGTGCTACATGGTTCCAGTTCAGGAGGAAGGACTCACCGTTCTGCCGACGCATCGGCTTCTTAAAGAATTCAAATTAACCGACCAAGCTCTAAGGAATTTCGAAACCCTCTTTGACGTTTCACAGGTTAACCCGACCGTTGACGCATTGGAAAGTTTTCTGGCAAGCCACATTAATGAGCATGCTTTCTGCGTTTACGCGGGTTCGAAGGCTTACGGTTTAACGCTTAAACATGACAAAAGCGTCTACGACTTTGTGGTTGCCCACGTGTCTAAGGAAACAAAAATCTTCGACGTCGTCATCCTCCGCGACATCGTCTTTAAGCACATCCTGAAGACGGGTAAGCTGAAGATGGATGAAAACATCCTTTACGTGCGGTGGACAAAAGAAGCAGTCGATAAGGTTGACCGTGGGGAAGCCAGCGTCGCGTTTCTTGTTAACCCCATAAGCGCCCAAACCGTTGCGGAGATAGCTCAGCAGCATGAGCTTTTGCCTGAAAAAAGCACGGATTTCTACCCGAAGATGGTTTCGGGGCTGATGATGATGGATATTTCAGCAGGCGAGAAACTTTAGAAACGTACGCTGTTTTTCTTTATGGAAACTGTTATAAGCGCTAACTTAGAAAACACAAAGCGAAATCTGGAAAAGGAGAAAGAAAGCATTGAGTGAAGAAATCGAAAAGAAATTAAACGAAGTACCTTCACCGCCTTCGGCTGTACCTCAAATTAGCCCGATAAAAAGATACACCGCTGAATTGATTGGCACCATGATTTTAGTGATCATCGGCTGTGGCGTCGCAACTATTGCCAGCAACGGATTCTTAGGACCGGCTTATGCTTACGTGGGAATTGCTTTGGCTTTCGGTCTTGCAGTGTTAGCAATGGTTTACGCATTTGGCGGCATTTCAGGTTGTCACATAAACCCCGCAATCTCAATTTCAATGTTGGTCGCAGGGAAATTAAGCGTCAAAGACACAGTTTTCTACGTGGTTTTCCAATGCGTTGGCGCAATAATCGGTGCAGGCATACTTTACGCAGTATTTAGCGGAGCCCCAACATACAACATCGCATCGAACGGTTTGGGTCAGAATGGATACGGCAAAGCTTCTCTACTAAGCTTTTCTTTAGGCTCAGTGATCGTCGCTGAAATAGTTTTAACCTTCATATTCGTGCTTGTCGTTCACGGTGCAACGCATGATCGGGTTCCTAAAGGATTCGCGGGAATAGCTATTGGCTTATCTTTAACGATGGTTCACTTGGTCGGAATATTTATCGACGGCACTTCAGTTAACCCCGCAAGAAGCTTGGGTCCAGCGCTTTTCGTAGGCGGTACAGCGCTCAGTCAAGTGTGGGTCTTTTGGGTTGCACCAATAATCGGCGGAATCATAGCTGCCATCGTTTGGAAACTATTTAAGTGACCTAAAAAAAACCAATTACTCTCTTTCTTTTTTTGGGTTCAAAAATCAACAAATTACTTGACGAATTTTGTGGTATGCCTTTTAAATTTTTTCTTGCAGGTTAGGCTGCAGAAATAGAAGGTTTCGCCCTCATACGTAATCTTGAATTTCGCTGTGTTATCATCCAGAATCATACCACAAACGGGGTCTCTAAACATTGCTTCTTTTTAAGCCTCAATCATGATTCTACTTTCTGCCTATTATGGTTAGTGGTGTCGTTTGTGCGAAAAAAATTGCTGCGGCTTTAGGATGCGCAGCCGCCTCTTCTTCGCCGCGGAAGATGTACGCCTAAAGCTGCTTAAACGTTAAGGAAAGGCCTTTATTGTCTGCGGATGTGTCGTCTGGTTAGTCGTCTTCTGTGTCTTCTTTAGCCAGCTCCACTGAAACGCTGTCGTCGTGGCTGACTGCTTTTTTACGTGTTTCTTTTTTCGCTGGCGGCTCTTGTTCATGTCCTTTCATGAAGCCTTCTTCGGCAGCGGTGACTTCATCTTCTTCCAGCATTGCTTCCCTTGTTTCAGTGTCATAGAGGTCTTCGGTTTACTCTTCCTTCTCTTGATTACTTTCAGGGGGTCCATCGTAAAAGTATGGTGGCGGTTTTTTCGCTTTTTGTTTATTACTCATTTTTTCGTCTCTAAATTGATTTAACTTAGGAATCGGTTGATTTACACAGAAGTTTCATACTACTTTTATGTATGTGATTGAACCTTGGCAGTCACATGCCTTTCACCTCTAAGAAATGGGGCTGCGGATGTAACGCTTTGCGTTTTATTTTGCTAAACGTTTTTATACGTGGGAATTGCCTTTTGAGGTATCACATTAACTCATGTATCACAAAGCTCAACGGCTTTTAAGGACATCATGAAACACTTGTGATAGGAAAAAAAATATATGCAAATTCAATCATTTAAGGACTTACCTTTATCAGAGGAACTCCTTAGTAGTGTAAAAGAACTCGGGTTTGAGAGTCTTTTTCCAATTCAAGCCCAAGCAATAATCCCCTTGCTCGAAGGCAAAGATGTTATTGGGCAAGCTCAAACAGGAACAGGCAAAACTGCCGCTTTCGGTCTTCCAATGATTCAACGTTTGGATCGCGAAGTTCGCGGTGTTCAAGGCTTAGTCTTAACACCAACACGCGAGTTAGCTGTCCAAGTGGCTCAAAGCATGGCAGCCTTCGGTAAATACGCGAGAGTCAAGATTCTACCTGTTTACGGTGGAGAATCGATTAACAAGCAAATTCATGCTTTGTCAAGCGGCGTTCACATAGTTGTTGGTACGCCAGGCAGATTAATCGATCTTATGGAAAGGCGCGTGCTAAACCTCTCATCCATACGTATAGTAGTTCTTGACGAAGCTGACCGAATGCTGGACATGGGTTTCATAGAAGACATCAAATACATTCTTTCAAAGACACCGCACGACAGGCAAACAAGCCTTTTCTCAGCAACAATTGACGACTCAGTTATGAGAGTCTGTAACAATTACATGAAGAACCCGCAGAAAATCCTCGTCAGCAAAGACGAAATCGCCTTAACACAGATGAAACAGTACTATGCACTTGTAGCTCAGCACGACAAGTTTGACGCCCTCCTGAAGATTATGCATGAAGACCATGTGGAAAGAGCCATAATTTTCTGTCGAACACGAAGGGACACAAGCAGACTAGCCGATCAACTTTACCGCAAAGGTTACCGAACACAAGCATTACACGCTGGCTTCACGCAGGCACAGAGAGACAGGGCAATGAGCGACTTCAAAGCGGGAAGACTAAACTTGCTTGTAGCAACAGACGTTGCCGCAAGAGGCTTAGACATTGAAGGCATCACACACATAATCAACTACGATGTCCCAATGGACGCACCAGTTTACTTCCACCGCATAGGCAGAACCGCCCGCAAAGGCGAAGACGGTACAGCTATAACCCTTGTAAGCTACGGCGAAATGTCAGACTTCAACAACATCAAAGCATTAACGAAAACAAAAATCGAGCAAATCGGGGCAGCAAAACCCGAAAGCAACGACTCGCCGATCCAAAGCTTCTTCTAAAAAGCAGCACCGCTGAGAAAAATCTTTCAGGCCATCTTGGCCTCTACTTTCTTTATTTGACTTTTCTATCCTGTCATTTTGATGTTTATTCGAATGATTTGAAATTGCTTTGCTATTCCATTTAGAAAGTGCAGTTTCTACACTGTCTTATGCAAAAAATAAAGTTATTGTCTAAAAATAAAAATTGGTTAGACGGCTTTTCGATTCTACGCCGTTTTGTTGGTGAGATTTTCCAGTTTGGTGATTTTTCCGTTTTTTCCGAGACGGAGTTGTCTTTCACCCTTGAAACTGGCGACGTGTGCATTCGCGACTTCTATGCATTCCCCTGTTGAGACAGCGTCTACTTGTTGATCCCAGAGGCAAAGCAGGATTTTTCCTGTTTCATCCCCGATTGTGGCGTTTGAAACAAGCGCGTTATCTCTGAACTGAGTGTGAACTTTAGATGGCTTAGCAGTCTCCAACACTTCCGCAACCACGTTTACCTTCTTCATTCCAACACGTAAATCTTCAATCTTAACGTGGGCTGGCGTCGGTGTCTGCCTCGCAATCTCTTTTCGAACTCTGCTTGTATCCATCGAGTTATCGAATGAAACGTCCGCTTTCGTAAGCGTTTCTTCAGGAACACGGAATTGCGCAACCACATTGCCTTCTCTCTTAATGAGAAAGATGGCTTGGTCGTTTACGCTTCCTCGGTATTCAATCGTCAAGTCCTCGGCTCCTGATTTTCCCTGCTCTTTCGCTTGAACTAAAGCTTTGAACAACTCAGTAGGATAGACGCCATGCTGCGCCGAAATGAACGCAATCTGGTCTTCCAAGGTGGGCTTTCTTGATTTCAACCTTTTATTTTCCTTCCTTGTTTAATTAGCGAATTAACTCAGAAAAAAGCAAATGTTTAGGCTTAAAATTTACTTTTTCTTGATTAATTCAGACATTCCTATTTAGTAATGCGCTAGGTATATAGGTTTAGCTATAAAAAACATATTTTTCAGGAACAATCAGCGCGAAATGAAACAATTATTCGCTCGGCTATATCCAAAAAGGAAAAAGACTAGACCCCCATTACTTCATTTGGAAGCACCGTGCTTTCGATTCTAATCGCTTTGGTGCAAATTTATGGCGGAAGACCTTAAACAGTTAACTAAAGTGGACCTCAAGAACTTGGACAAAATCCTCTACCCAGAAGTTAACGTCAGCAAAGGACAGTTTATCGAGTACTACATTCGGATGGCGCCGAAGATGCTTCCAATCATGAAGGATAGACCGCTTGTCTTAACCAGATACCCCGACGGCATAAAAGGGGAAGAATTTGGTTTTTTCGAAAAGAACGCGCCGATGGGAACCCCGAGTTGGGTAAAAACAAAAACCATTTACTCTTCAGCCTCCAAACGGGACGTTCACTACGTCGTATGCAACGATTTAGACACGCTTATTTGGCTCGCAAACTTGGCAACGCTGGAAATTCACATGCCTTTCTCGACAATTAATGATTTAGACAAGCCTGATTTCCTGTTCTTTGACGTTGACCCCGAACCCCCAGCAACCCTTAGCGATGCGGCGGAGGTTTCCCTACAGCTTAAGAACAAACTTGTTGACTTGAGACTTACGCCATTCATCAAAACCTCAGGCAAAAAAGGCTTTCACGTAGTCATCCCAATCGTTCCCGAGTATGACTTTAAAGAAACAAGGGCTTTTGTGCATGAAATCGGAGTTGAACTGGCGAAGGAAAATGAAATTGTAGTTTCTGAATTCAAAGATACAAAGAAGCCCGGTAAAGTTTTCCTTGATTACCTGCAGAACTCGCCCATGCGCACGATGGTTGTCCCGTATAGTTTGCGTCCGACGCCTGAAGCCACGGTTTCTGCGCCTTTGGAGTGGAGCGAAGTTAAGAAAGGCATAAACCCTTCGGATTTCAATATTTTTAATGTAGTTAAACGGAAAGAGGATCCGTGGAAGAACATTTTTGAGAAAAGATGTAAGCTGGAGATTTAGTAATGGCTCGAGAAGATTTAGAAAAAGAAGATGCGGAGATAGCTGAAAGGCAATCTGGGAAAGTCAGCGCTGCTGCTCCGCGGCGATCCATCTGGTCTGGAAGCATCACCATAGGCTTGGTCAATGTCCCTGTTAACCTGTACTCGATGATTTATGACAAAGGTATAGCTTTTCATTTTCTGCATAAGGTAGACGGTCAACCCCTAAAGTACGTGAAGATGTGCACCAAAGACGACAAGATAGTGCCTTGGAACGAGGTTACCCGAGGATACGAAGTAGCAAAAAATGAGTACATAACCCTTGAGAAAAACGAACTTGACGCAGTAAAACCTGAATCAGACAACAGAATCAGAATCAGCAAATTCGTTGATTACTTCTCAGTTGACCCAATCTACTTTGACAAAACCTACGCTTTGATGCCGAAAAAAAGCAATGAAGCCTACACTCTGCTTTTGCGGGCGCTCGAAAAGAAAAACAAGGCTGGCGCAGGAAGAATAACCCTGCGAACCAAAGAATACCCTGCTCTGCTGCACGCGTACAAGGGCACGCTTGTCTTGACGACCCTTCGCTACGCCTACGACGTTGTGAACCCGCAGGATTTCGAAGACGCGCAAAAGCTCAAGGAGCCAGAAAAAGCCGAGTTAGACATAGCAATAAAAATCATTGGCGACCTAGCAGGGGACTTTGACATCACCGAGTTTGAAGACACCTACATGAAAAGAGTCGAAGAACTCATAGCGCAAAAGGTCAAAGGCGAAAAAATCCACATTGAAAAACCCCGCGAAGTAGAAGCTAAAAGCCTCATGGTTGCCCTACGTGAAACTCTCAAGCAGCTGGAACAGAAATGAGCCGCTACGTTTACAGGCCTATGCTTGCCAAGGTAGCGGATAAAGCCTTCACAGATAAAGACTGGGTTTTCGAGATTAAATGGGACGGTTTCCGCGCAATCAGCTACGTCGGGCAGGCGCTGAGCGTAAAAAGCCGTAACGGTAAGGAGCTAAAATACAACTTTCCCGAACTGTCAGAACTAACTCTTCTAGCCAAGAACCTGGTTGTTGACGGCGAAATCGTGGTCATGAACCAAGGCAAACCTGACTTTCAAGCCTTACTGGAACGCGGGCAAGCGGCTTCAACGCGGGAGATTGAGCGACGCGCAGCGAAGACGCCTGCAACATACATTGTCTTTGACGTTTTAGAGAAGGATGAGCAACCCCTAACGAAGCTAACGTTGATGGAGCGCAAAAAAATCCTGAAAGATTCATTAACTGAAGGAAAAAACGTTTTGCTCTCCGACTTCATAGAAGAAAAAGGAGAAGCGTACTACCGATTGGTCGTTGAAAAGGGCTTGGAAGGTGTTGTGGCAAAGAGAAAAGACAGCCAATACGAAGAAGGCTTACGAACAGGAAACTGGCTAAAGATTAAAGAACTGAAAACTTGTGACTGCGTGGTTTTTGGTTATCGAAGGGGAGAAAAATCCCGCGGGAAAACTTTTGGGTCTTTGGTTCTGGGTCTCTATGATGGGAAGACGCCAGTTTACGTGGGCAATGTCGGAACAGGGTTCGCCGAAAACATGCTTAGCTTGCTGATGGATAAGTTTGAAAAGCTTAAATCGGTTGCCCCGGCTCCTTTCGTAGTTGAGGCGCAGGAAAGGGTGACTTGGCTTGAGCCTAAACTGGTCTGCGAAGTCATCTATCAATGTGTCACAAAGGAGATGAGGTTAAGAATGCCGCGTTTCAAAAACCTAAGAGACGACAAACCCCCAGAACAATGCACACTTAACCAAGTAGCAGAAAACAAAAAATGCGCCGCCTCCGACGAGAAGCTTTCAGAGTACGCTTCAAAACGCCATTTTGAAGAGACCCCTGAACCGAAAGGCGAAGAGAAAAAAGAAGAAGGAAAACTAATCTTCGTTGTTCAGGAGCACAACGCAAGAAGGCTTCACTATGACCTGCGGCTGGAAAGCGGAGGGGTTCTGAAAAGCTGGGCGGTCCCCAAAGGCATGCCTCAAAACAGCGGCGAACGCCGTTTGGCGGTGCAGACTGAAGACCATCCGTACGAGTACGCCAGCTTCGAAGGCACAATTCCCAAGGGGCACTACGGGGCAGGAACGGTTAAAATCTGGGATAAAGGATATTTTGAAGTTAAGCTTTGGGAAAAAGACAAAATCGAATTCACTCTTGACGGGCAAACGCTGAAGGGACGCTACATCCTGGTGCGGCTGAAAAAAGCTAAAGAAGACAACGCTTGGCTGCTCCTCAAGGGAAAAGACTAACATGAAAAGCCTTCATTTAGGCACCATCGGCTGGAGCTACAGCTTCTGGAAAGGCAGCTTCTATCCAGACAAAACCGCGTCAAAAGACTTCTTGGCTTACTACGCAACCCGATTTGACACGGTGGAGGTTGACAGCACATTTTACCGAAACCCCACCCAGCAGGCAATTACTAACTGGAAGAGCCAAACACCCGAAGACTTCAAGTTTTCATTAAAGTTCCCAAGCGTCATCACACACATCAAAATGCTCAGGGACTGCGAGAGAGAAACAAGTTTTTTCTTTGACAGAACAAAACTCCTAAGCGAAAAGCTCGGACCTCTCCTTCTACAGTTCCCACCAAACTTCGGCGCCGACCACTTACCCGACTTAGCTGCCTACCTGCAGAAACTTCCCAAAATAAACCGCTACGTAGTAGAAGTCAGGAACAAAACCTGGCTTAATGAGGCTTTTTACGCGCTTCTTCGGGCAAACAACGTCGCTTTAGCATGGGTTGACAGCCCCAACATGCCCTTAATCGCAGAGGTAACCTCAGATTTTCTGTACTTGCGATTGGAAGGCGACAGAAAAAAAGTCAACGGCACACTTGGCAAAATAGAAGCCGACACGCATGGCAGCCTACGGGTATGGGCAGACAGACTAAAAGCCTATCTACGCGGTGGAACGGAGGTTTTCGGCTACTTCGGAAAATACTACTCGGGGTACCCGCCCTCAGACGTAGAATCCCTTTCAAACATGTTAGCGCAGGTTTCCTAGCGGTTCGAAGGCGAAAAGAACAAAAGCTGGTTGCTTGATATTTTTTTAAGGTTGCAAAAATGTTTTTCAAACAAATTCAGCAGCACGGCGACAACTTCTCCTATCTGTTGGCGGATGAAGAGGCGAAGGAAGCCGCGGTCGTTGATTCAAGCTTCAACGCCAGCGAAATCATAAAGATCCTGAAGCTGAAGCAATTCAGCCTAAAATACATCTGCAACACACACGGTCACAGCGACCACACCGCTGGAAACGCAGAGTTAGCCCCTATGTTCCACGCCAAAATCGTTGCATACAAGCTGTCAAAGGTCAACTTTGACGTCGGGGTTGACGACGGGGACGTTTTGAACGTCGGCGAAATCCACATAAAGGTGATTTACACGCCAGGTCACACCGCGGACAGTATTTGCCTGCTGGTGGGCAACAAGTTGTTGACGGGCGACACTTTGTTTGTCGGAGAATGCGGAAGAACCGACTTTGCAGGCGGCAACTCCAAAAGCATGTACGACAGCCTCTTCAACAAGCTCATGAAACTGGACGATAACGTGGAAGTTTACCCTGGGCATGATTACGGAGCATCGGCTTCCTCAACCATCGGCGAAGAAAAAAAATCCAACTACACGCTGCAGCCGCGGAGCCTAAAAGACTTCGTAGATTTCATGGCTGAACCATAGCCATTCCGCAATGGAACCTTTTAGCTCCCTGAAACTGTTTTCCAATTGCCGTTCTAAACTACGGGTTTATACCTTGGCAAGCAAGCGCTCTTAAACAAACCTTAAAAACCTCCAAACGAATAATGAGCTATAGTAAAGAATGCGTGTCGGTCTCGCGAAAAAAATGCTGACAAAATTTGAGGCTTGCCTCACAGCGCCACTTCAAACCCGCGGGAATAAAGAATGAATGGGAGTCAAAGGTACAATTTTACTGTCTGCTATCCCTTTAATGGGGTTGGCTAAGGAATGATAATAGTCAACATCATCTCTATAGTCCTGCTTGCATTTCTGCTCTTCTGGACACTGTACAACGGCTCAATCATATACGCAGGCATCAAGAGCGGTCGCAAACACACCCCAAGCGACCACATAGGCAGTACCAGCGAAGAAGCCCCAAAAACCCCAAAGTTCTCCATTATAGTCCCGACCAAAAATGAAGAAGTCGTCATCGGCCGCTGCTTAAGCAGCCTACTCGAATTAGATTACCCAAAAAACAAAATAGAGGTTTTAGTGGTTGACGGAAATTCAACAGACAAAACTTGCCAAATAACCTCAGATTTTTCCACGAAGTTTTCCGGCGGATTCAAACTAATCAAGGAAGATGGATCCAGAGGCAAACCCACAGCCCTAAACCTCGCGTTGCCCTACGCGACAGGGGAAATCGTCGGAGTATTCGACGCCGACAGCATCCCAGAAAAAGACGTCCTAAGAAAAGTAGCCTCCTATTTCGGCGACGAAAAAATAAGCGCAGTGCAGGGTCGAACAACCTCGCTGAACATGAAAAAAAACCTTTTAACCCGAGTTGCAGCGATGGAAGAACGCGCTTGGTACCAAGCCTTGCTTAGCGGCAGAGAAAAACTGAAGCTGTTTGTTCCCCTTAACGGAAGCTGCCAGTTCATAAGACGCAACTTGCTAGAGGAACTCGGCGGGTGGGATGAAGCCTCCCTAACCGAAGATGTGGAATTAGCTTTGCGGCTCGTCGAGAAAAACCACAAAATCAAGTACGCCGAAGAAATTTGCTGCGGTCAAGAAACACCCAACGGTTTTAGAGACCTCATAAAACAGCGTGTCCGTTGGTACCGAGGATACATGGATACAGCGTTGAAGTACGGGCGCCTTCTCAACACCCTCAACAGAAAAACCGTTGACGCAGAAATCTCAATGGGCGGACCGTTCATAATGGTCATTTCGCTGCTTAGCTACATAAACTGGGCCATCGCCGCCCTATTCTTCTCACAAACCAACATAGCGATAACTTTCACTGGAATAGTCATTCTTGTAACCGCCGTTTCGCTGCTTTCAGTCGGAGTAGGATTGCTTGTCACAGAAAAACCGTTTAAGCTTCGAAACCTGCTTTGGGTTCCCGCGATCTACGTTTACTGGCTGATACAAATGTGCATTGCTGGCTTGGCTTTTCTTAAGTTGCTTTTTAGGCGGAAAAGGGTTTGGGACAAAACCGTCAAAAAAGGCTTCATAACCTCAAACTTAGCTAAGTAGCCTCCTGTTTGCAAGCACAAGACATTTTAGGTTTGAATCAAAGCTTAAATAATATAAATCCATACGGCGTGCTTGGAGAGTAAAAGGTGACTCGGGTTACTAATTCTATAAAACATTGGACTAGTAATCATCCCGTAGTTTTTCCGTTTCTAGCATTTATTATACCCTTAGCTGTGAGGACTATACCTGAAATTTTGATGGGCCCCTACATGCTTGGCTTCGATACTCAAGCATTTTATGTTCCAAACACTCTGCTATGGCTGCACGATGGCGTGAACCTGTCGAGTTTTCTGGCAGTTGCCCCACTCTTCTACGCGATCTACATGTCACTAGTTAGTGTTGGTGGGTCACCAGTTTTTTTGATTAAGCTAATTTCTCCGTTGCTCCTAGGTTTCCTAGCATTATCAATATATTTTTTTGCCAAGAGAGGCTTGAGTTGGTCGCTTCCTAAGAGCACGGTTGTCGCTGTTTTAGGGGCTGTTTATTTTGTGGCTTTAAGAGCCTCATGGGATCAACTTCGCGAAGAACTTGGTTTGGTTTTCTTTTTTGTTGTCCTCATGTTACTGCTTACCGGCAAAAAGGATAGTTCATGGAAACGTTACTTTGCCCTTTCTTTAGTGATCATGGCAGTGGTATTATCTCATCAACTTGTATCGGTACTCATGTTTGGGGCTATTATCTCTATGATCGCCTATAACTTATTCCATAAAGACTTTAAGCGGTCGGTTGATTTGATTGTGGTTTCAGTGCCTGCCGCGCTTTATTTTGTTATCATTTATTTAAGCGGTGTTGTGCAGTCTGGTGTTCTTGGTTACCCAGCAAATTCGTCACCTTTGGCTTCTTGGACTGGTTTTGCTTCCTATCAATCTATGTTAATAAGCGAAGCGGGTTTCTTCTTGTATTGCTTCTTGCCACTATTGCCCTTGGTGCTCATAAGTCTACGGCGATTTGGAAATCTTCAACTCAGGTCTTGGCTTATATTGAGTTTAATTTTATTTTTCCTTCCACTCTCTTCCGTAAGCCCTTATCGCTGGGTGTTACTGATAACGTATCCGCTTACGTTTTATGCAACGGACAGCCTAAGCAGGCTCAAATCAATTAACTGGAAACGTCTCAAGATTTCGGTCTACAGAATTGCATTACTATACCTTGTTTTATCTACGGCTATTCTTAGTTTCGGCTTTATATTTATGAATTCAGAAAAGCCTTTTTTCTACTTTAATCCCACTCAATTCAACATTTACTCAAATCAAATTCCTACCTCGATGTTACAAAATACAGTGCCAATTAGCGATTGCCAAAGTACAACAAACGCTCTCCAATGGTTCAAAGACAACGTCAATAGCACTGCGCTTTTGCTTACGCACTCCGCATTCTATGGTTGGGCATTGTTAACGCTAAATATGAATCAAGTTAGAAACTACGGCTTTGATGATCCTGCCGCTGCTGCAACGGCGGCTGCTCAAGAAGGGTACAAACAAATATACCTTATATGGTGGGTAAACGGTTATGGCTGGTACGGACAACCCACTCTTCCTCCGGCATTTCACGAAGTACACCAAAATGGAGAAATCGCAATATACAGCTACAGCGATAGCTCATAAAAGGGCTCGGATAAATTAAAGAAAGGGCTGGCAAGATACTTTTTTGATCTTGGAAATTGCCGTGAATGCATCCCCTTAGAATTATCTGAGCCTAAGCCTTAATTGTTAAATTTCACTAAACATGCACAATTCATAAATACTCAAAAAGGATGTAACAGAAAGCAATCAGAAATAGGACAGAAACCGAACAATGCAAAAGGGTGCACCTGATTATGATAATTTCTCCTTCCTTGACAAAAAGCAATTGGTAAATTTGAAAACTAAAGCTATTCGTTCGGGCGCATGGTTCAAAGCGCTGCAGAGAATCGATAGAGTGCTCTTGGATTTAACGATAAGAGTTGTAGGCAATGTCCGAAGTGCAAAGTTGGCAAAAAGCATATTTACGCTTACAAGGAAGTTGAAAGATGCTATGGAAAGCAGCTTTTCAAGACAGGTAAGGCGAATTGGTTGGCCTTTAGCGCAAAAAACTATCTTAACGGCTCAGAAGTTAGGAAATCAACTTGCTAAAAGTTGGATCTATGATTCTTCGTTCGCGATTTTCTTGGCTGTTATGCACTTTAATGATGCTGAAGGCTCAAAATAGATAATTAGGTTTAAAATTGGTATGCTCAATGGGGCGGCACATTATGTGGAATTTAAGAATTTTTGTTTGTTTTGAGGTTTATGGCAAAATGTTAAATTCTAGTTAACTTCTAGTTTCTAAAAACAACTGGCTTGTGGCGTGACTCAGACTAATTTAATTAATTTTGCAGTTAAAACCAAAGGATATGTTAAAGAGAATTGGGGGTCTCCATTTATAGTTGGATTCATGTTGCTTTTGCTCGGCGCCGCTGTTTCCTTATCTGCTGGCTTGTCTTCTTTAGCTAATACCGTCGCTGTCTATGCTTATTACGCATTGGTTGCTGGAGTTATTTTACAGTTTGCTTCCTTCTTGAAATATCGAAAAAATGATGGTGAAGCTGTTTAATGGCTCAACTAGAATTATCGTTTGTTGTTCCAGCATACAACGAGGAAGACTTCATTGAGGAGATGCTTGGATCAATAGATGACGTAATTGCAGACAAACATATTCCATACGAGATTTTAGTTGTAGACGACGGCAGCATAGATAGCACTTTAGCAAGAGCAAGGCGATACGCTGGAAAAAACGGGCATGTTAAAGTTTTAAGTTACCGCCAGAATATCGGTAAAGGGCATGCCGTAAGGACGGGCTTTATGAAAGCTAACGGGAATGTTGTTGTTTTTGCTGACAGCGACATGGAAATCGATTTAACCGTAATCTCAGAATATCTTGACGCTTTGAAGTATGGCGACATTGTTATCGCTTCTAAGAAGCACAGCGACTCTCGAGTAGATGTGCCTATATCTAGGAGAATTTTGAGCGAAGGTTTCAATGGTTTAGTTCGTCTTTTTACTGGTGTGCCTCTTAGGGATACTCAGTCTGGGCTTAAAGCGATGAGGAAGAGTGCGTTCATCGACATTTTCCCCAGATTAGCTGTGAAGCGTTACGCTTTTGATGTTGAGTTGCTAGCCGTCGCTAATCTTTATGGCTTAAAAGTTGTGGAGATGCCTGTGAACATTGAGTTGGATGCTAAATTTAAGCCTAAAGAGATGGTTCATATGTTTTTGGATTTGCTTGGGGTTGCTTACAGGCTTCGTGTCATACATTGGTATCAGCGTCAGCTTCCTGAGAAAAATGGTTTTCAAAACATGGTTTCCGTAATTCTTCGTGAGCCTTAATGCTCTCAAAGCCTTTAGTCTCAATTATTATTCCTTGCAAAAACATGGACAATTATACAACAGAATGCATTGAATACTGCAAGCGTTTGGGCTATCCAAATTTTGAAATACTATTGCTGCCTGATTCTTTTACTCAAGAGATTGATGGCGTCAAAACTATAATCACGGGGCCAGTTCCTCCCGGAGCCAAGCGTAACATAGGTTTAAAAAACTCAAACGGCGAGTACATCGCGTTTATAGACAATGATGCTTACCCCCGAAGTGATTGGTTAACCAATGCTTTGACGCTTCTTGCAGATCCAAATGTCGGCGGCGTAGGCGGACCTGGACTGACACCCGAATCAGATGATTTAATGCAAAAGGCTGGAGGCTATGTTCTATCGTCATTTATGGTTGGCAGTTTATCGACTAGATACAAGACAAAAAAAAGTATTGCATCAGACGACATACATTCATGCAACTTCGTGGCTCGAAAATCGGTGGTTGAAGAGGCTGGTGGGTGGAACGAGAAATACTGGCCAGGCGAAGACACACTCATGTGCTTGGCAATTAAAAAACTTGGCAAAAAACTCGTTGAATCATCCGACGTGGTTGTTTATCACCATAGACGTTCACTTTTTAAACCCCACCTCAGACAAGTTTCAAGATTCGGAGAACACAGAGGGTTCTTTGCCAAAAAGTTTCCCGAGAACTCGGCTAAACTCACATATTTCATTCCATCTCTGTTCATGTTTTCTCTTATTGTAGGTGTGGTTTTGTCTTTGTTCTTCTCTTTCTTAGCGGATATTGTGCTTTTCGGTGTTGCAATATATCTTGCTTCAAGCTTAGTTGCGGCTGGGCTCCAGGTCAGGAACGTGAAGTTGCTTTTCTCAGTTTGGCTTGGTATAATAGCAACGCATATCATTTACGGCTCTTTCTTCCTATCTGGCTTAATTAAGAGAGATCTAAAAAGATGAAAATCAGCATCTCCTATCCACCGATCATTTCGAAAAAAGGAGTCCCACTTCTATCGCAAAACAGGCAATTCCAGTATTTTCAATCGCCCACCTACATTTACCCTGTTGTGCCAGCTTATGCTGCCACTTTGTTGGCGAACGCGGGTTATGACGTGGTTTGGGACGATGGAATTGCAGAGGAGAAAACTTACAGTCGATGGCTAAGTGATTTGGAGCGGGTCAATCCTGATGTTATCATGATGGAGACTAAAACTCCCGTAGTAAAGAAGCATTGGTCCATAATTGGCGACGTAAAAAAAGTTCTTCCTAATTCGAAGGTTGCTTTGGTTGGCGATCACGTTACCGCGTTACCTCAGGAATCAATGGAGCAGAGCAAGGTTGATTTTGTTCTGACTGGCGGCGACTATGACTTTCTTTTACTGAACTTAGTTAATTTTCTTGATGGCAAAGCAAAAGAGCTCGAATCTGGGGTTTGGTACCGAGAAAGCGGCAGTATAAAAAACACAGGACAATTCAAGCTAAATCACAGCTTAGATGATCTGCCACATATTAACCGCGATTTATCAAAATGGCAGCTTTACAACGAACGAAATGGCAACTTCAAGGTTACTCCAGGCGCCTACACCATGGCAGGTCGCGATTGTTGGTGGAGAAAAGACGGCGGCTGCACTTTCTGCTCGTGGCCCACTTTGTATCCTACTTTTCGAGCAATGAAGCCTGAGCGTTTAGCAGACGAGATTGGATCGCTCGTTGAAAATTACGGAGTTAAGTCAGTTTTTGACGACACTGGCTGTTTTCCAGCGGGAGAATGGCTTAGACGCTTCGCTAACTTGATGATAGAGCGAGGATATAACAAAAAAGTCCAATTTAGCTGCAACATGCGATTTGGCGCATTAACAAGGGCTGATTATCGGTTAATGAAAAAGGCAGGTTTCAGAATGCTCCTTTTCGGAGTGGAATCTGGAAGCCAAGCTACACTTGACAGGCTTAACAAGGGAACAAGAATCGATGATATAATGAACGAGTGCAGAATACCCGGAGAAGAAGGGTTAGAACCTCACATAACGATTATGGTGGGTTATCCGTGGGAAACACACAAAGATGCATTAAGCACGTTGAATGTGGCTAAAACGATGATGCAGAAAGGCTGGGCTGTTACCCTGCAGGCTACCGTTGTTATTCCTTATCCGGGAAGTAAATTGTATGCTGAAGCATTGAAGAATGGGTGGTTCCGCGTTGACCCGAAGGATTATGAACGTTTTGACATGAAAGAGCCTGTCATGGCTACGCCTGACATGACGCCTGAAGAAGTAATGAAGCTCTGCGACGAAATGTACAAAGTATTCCTAACACCACAATACATGCTAAAACAGCTTGTAAGAATACGATCACTAAGAGATGTTAAATACTCATTTAAAGGCGCAGCAAAAGTTTTAGGGCATGTGAAAGATTTTGGAAAAAGCGAATAATTCTCTGAGAAATCAAGTCAATTTTTCCGAGGATAAACCGTTAGTTTCTGTTTTAATTCCAACATATAACTCAGGTGGTACAATTGGGAAATGCATTGAATCAGTTAAAGCGCAAACTTTTCAGAATTTTGAGATAATCCTCATTGACAACTATAGTTCGGACGGAACAAGAAGAATAGCTGAAAGTCTCGGAGTTAAAACCTTAATTAAGGGACCAGAAAGATCAGCTCAAATGAATTATGGCGTATCCTTTGCACAGGGTAAATACATTCTTCGTGTAGACTCAGACATGCTTTTGGATGAAAATCTTATCGAAAAGTGCCTACAACTTTGCTTAAAAGGGGCTGAAGCAGTTGTTGTTCCAGTTTTGCCACATCCGAATGGACCTAACAATTTTTGGGTGTCATGTAGGATGTTGGAACAGAAAATGTTGTTAGATGATATGGTTAATGTCTCCCCTCGTTTCATTGATCGAGATATTTTCTTAAATGTGGGTGGTTATGACGAAGCTATCGTTGCTTTTGAAGACTATGATCTCCATAATAAGTTGCTTCGATCTGGCCATCACGTTTCTTCATTGCAAGATTCTGCTTTGTGGCATCTTGGTGAGGCTTCTTCTCTAGGCGAAGTTGTTGTTAGAATGGTTAGATATGGGAAGACGGGGTCATTGGGTTCGTTCACTAATAAACATGGTTTAAAGGGATTGAAGCAAATATCGATAATTAGGCCCTCTTTTTTCCGGCATCGCAATTACTTTGTTACAGACCCCTCTCACTTTATTGGAATTTTCATAATGAAAATAGTTCAAACATTTTCTGTAGCCGTCGGCGCTTTAGAAAGGCATCTTCCCTAATGTTCCTAAGAAATTGAACATTGAATTAAATAAGCTAATTATGGGATTCCTTAAAAGCAATAACTTATTATGTGGTAAAAAAGAATTACGTTTGAAAATTGGAGCTTAATGAGCTTGCGAGGATCCGAAAGGGAATGGCCACATCTGTCAATAATAATAGTGAATTTTAACGGGAAAAAATGGCTTAAGAACTTGTTTGAATCCGTTTTAGCCAGTGATTATCCTGAAGACAAATTGGAAATTGTTTTTGTTGATAACAATTCCTCGGACAAAAGTGTTGAATATGTAAAACGAAGATTTGTTAATAATAACAGAATTAAAATAGTGGCCCTGGATAAAAATTATGGATTTACTGAGGGCAACAATATTGGTTCAAAATATATAAGAAAAGAAGCTCGATACATCATTTTTCTAAACCCTGATACTCAAGTCGATGAAAACTGGCTCAAAGGACTGGTAAGTGCAATGGAGTCAGATGGCACAATTGGAATGGCTCAAAGTTTACTTTTGGATTATTATAACCGACAACTTGTCCAATGTGCTGGCCTCTACATGATTGATTTTAGTGGATGGACATGGGCACTTTCCAGAGATTCTGACTACGACACTTTTGTAAATACTTTTTCACATCCGTTTGAAATTTTTGCAGCTATGGGAGCTGCAATGATTATACGTAGAGATTTGTTTTTCAGAGGGGGTGGTTTCGATTCCGAGTTTTTCATGTTTTCTGATGAAGCTGACCTTGCTTGGCGAGTTTGGCTAATGGGGTATCGCGTTATTCTATTCCCAAAGTCTATCGTCTATCATGCAATTGGAGGTTCTAAAGAGACCAAGGGAGAATTCAACAATAAATTCGCCGAAAAGCATCGTAACAAAAATGTAACTAGGATGCTTATAAAAAATTACGACACGCAAAAAATTTTTTTCTATCTGCCTGTGGCTATTGCTCTTATGGGTACTCGTGCGGTTTATTACGTGTTATTTAAAAAGCGGGTATCTCCAATTATAGGTTTCACTCAAGCAATGATCTGGAATATTGTTAATCTTCCAAGCACTCTTACTCGAAGACGCTACATCCAAGACGTTATCAAGAAAGATACCAAAAATCTTAAATGCATTATGGGCAAAAGACTGCCTTTATCCGAAATTATTGTGCGCATGAAGTAAATTGGTGGAAAGATGAAATCGATAACAAATTCAAATGAAACAAGTCTACCAAATGTTTCGGTCTTAATAGTTAACTTTAACGGCAAGCGATGGTTAGAAAAATTCTTGGATTCTGTTCTTAATTGTGATTACCCCAAGGAAAAGAAACAGGTAATTCTAATAGATAATGGATCAAAAGATGGAAGCGTAGAATTTGTTTTATCGAAACTCGAATCAAACCCAGAACTTATGATGATTCAAAACTCGGAAAATTTAGGCTGGGCTAAGGCAATCAATAAAGGAATGAAAATTGCAACAGGAGAATTTATCGCTGCTATTAGTAACGATGTGGAAGTTGACCGGGAATGGCTTAAGGAAATAATTAAAGTTATGAATTCAAATCCAAAAGTGGGTTTGATTCAATGTAACTCCATTTCAGTTTGGGATAGAAAAACGCCTGATTCTGCGATGAATTATCTTGATAAGTTTGGTTTTTCTTATGGTTTTGAATCAACGGGAAAGCCAATGGCTGTCACCTTTGCAGAAGGACTAGCTTGGGCAACGAGGAGAACTGTAGTTGATAAAATCGGTATGCTTGACGAAGACTATTTTATGGAATTTGATGACCAAGATTTTTCATGGCGCACCATATTGGCAGGATATCAAGTTTTCTTTGTTCCAACAGCAATTGTTTATCACGTAAGAGGCGGAACACAGGGAAGAACTTTCTTCCAAAGATTACGAAATTCCACATGGTACACAACAAATCATATGGCTACTCTCATTAAGAATCATAGTGCGATGACCTTATTTCAAACTATCCCATTCGTCGTTACAGTCTACGTTGGCAAGGCCGTCTATTTGTCACTTAAAAAAAAGCCGGCTTTCGCTTTTGCAATCTTTAAAGGATTTTTCCTACTCTTAAGTGGCTTAAAACAAACCTTACAAAAACGATGGATAATTCAAAATAAAGTGCGCAGAGTTCCCGATAAAGAAGTATTGAAATTTATGGTGCCTTTTAATCTCAAATTACTCTTGTCCTTTCTCACTTCCCAATCAAAAGGCAACCGTTTTATTCTGAAAGTCCAGCCTCCAATCACAAAATAGGAATAATAAAAAAATGCCGTTAAAGAATGATGTCATGGGGCTGGGAATTCCTCAAGAAACAAGGAACTTTAACTCAATCATTTTACCAAAAAAGGAAATAAGGGTTCATATAGCTTATCATTAGATTGAAAAAGAATTTGCCAACACCTTAACTAACCAGACAGAAATTAAGATCAAGATCTTCATAATGTGAGATGAAATATGACAAATATAATAATTAACGGTCAAGGACCAGAACCGACAGATACTGTCTACTTAAGTGGCGGAACTATTCGCCTGATTGAGATTATGAAAAGGATCAGTAGAGAAAAAGGGGTTAATCTATTTGTAATTTCATCAAAGGGCGTGTGCAATACTTTTATAAAAAATGGTATAAATGCGAACTACAGAGTTTCACCTTTTTTTCTAAAGGGTGCATCAAGCTATTCCAGTTCTTTTCTAGATTCTGTTTTTCGTACTATCCAAGTAAGTCTTTCCAGCTTACCAAGTGAAAAGGGCATTTTATATTCCCCTTCGGACTTTTTGTGGGATACTTTTCCTGCTTTCGTCTGGAAGTTGAGAAAAAGAAAAATGAAATGGGTAATCTGTATCTTTTTGGTTTTTCCAGATCTATTTAGAGATTATACCTTAAGTTTTGACAAAAACAATCGATTTACAGTGCCAACACCTCAGCGCTTGCTTTATTTCTTAAGTCAGCAGTTCACTATTTCTTGGGGAAAACGATGGGCTGATCAAGTGTTAGTTCTGAACAAAATGGACAAAGAATATCTAGTATACAATAAAGGCGTTAATGAGTCTAAAGTGAGCGTGGTCAATGGCGGCGTTGATTATAATCACATTAACAGTTTAAAAACTGATGTCAAGTTATACGATGGAGTTTTTCTTGGACGTTTTCATCCCCAAAAAGGCATTTTTGATTTAATAAGAATATGGAAACTGATCTGTGAAAAAAAGCCAAACGCCAAGTTATGCATAATAGGAAGTGGCTCAGAATCGATGACAGAAAAAATCACAGCAGTAATAACAGAAAACAATCTTTCCAAAAATGTAATCCTAGTTGGCTCCAAAACTGGTGATGAGAAGTTTTTGTTGCTAAAATCAAGTACCATTTTCTTATGCCCAAGTCACTATGAAAGTTTTGCCATTGTCATAGCTGAAGCGATGGCTTGTGGACTGCCTGTAGTCGCTTATGATCTGCCCATATACAAAGACTTATACGGGGAAAATATTTCGAAGGCCCCTTTAGGTGATTTAAATCAATTCGCAGATGCTGTCATGAATTTTCTCATTAATGACGAGTTGAGACGAATTTTTGGTCTTGCAGGTCAGAAATTCATAGAAAGATATGATTGGGACAAAGTTGCAAAACATGAAATAATGCTGATTGAAGGTACCATAAAGAAATGAAGGCTAATCTCACGCACAGCCTACTCACATTAAAATTTGCCCCATTCAAGTTTTCTTCTGGTACTGAGATCTTCGTTGGCAACCGCATGCGAAAAAAAACGGTGGTATAAATGGCAAGTTCACGGGTAAAAAAGGTAAGTGTAATTATTTTGACCTACAATGGCAAGAGACTTCTGGAGCAATTCTTGTGGTCAGTTAAGAAATTAGATTACAGTAACTATGAAGTGATTATTCTAGATAATGGCTCTACAGATGGAAGTTTTGACTTCGTAAAAAATAGTTTTCCCGAATTTAAGATTTTTAAAAATGAGACGAATGCGGGATTTTCTGAAGGGTGTAACATAGCGGCGCAGCACGCATCTGGCGATTATCTGCTTTTCGTGGCCAACGATATGGAAGTTGACTCCAACTTAATCAAGGAGATGGTGAAAACAGTGGAGTCTGATCCCACCATTGCGGTGTGCGGATCTAAAACTATGAAACTTGATGTTAACGATACACGATCTAAAATCATAGATAATGTAGGTGGGGAACTAGACATACTAGGCTTCGGCTCACCGAGAGGCATAGATGAGGTAGATAAAAAGCAATGGGATTTTGAGACTAATGTTTTTTTTGCATATGGTTGCCCATCTCTAATCAAGCGTGAAGTTTTTGATAAAGTGGGCGGTTTCGATCCTGAATATTTTGCACTTTACGAGGACATAGACCTTTGTTGGCGGGTAAAATTGACTGGCTATAAAATATGGGTTAATCCATCTGCTATCTGCTATCATAAAGGTTCGGTAACAGTCAAAACCGTTTTTGATCGAGCGGCTATACGATTCTTGGCTGAAAAGAATATTCTTAGGACTTTGCTGAAGAATTACTCAACCTCAACACTGATCAGAATACTTCCTCAGTATATTGCAATTTTGTCGAGTGAAATGTTTTTTTACTTTGCCATAAGAAGGAATAATATGGCTTTGGCACTAGTAAAGTCTGTTATATGGAACATTACCCACATTAAAAGCGCTTTATATCTGCGCGCCAGGATTCAGAAAATGCGAGTTGTGGGCGATGATATCCTTCAAAAAGAGATGATTAAGAAAAGTTTCAAGATTGTTATTCTTAGGGAATGGCTTATAGGTAGGTTTACGATATGAGGAAAAAATAGCACAAATCATGTTCCGAACTCTTATCGATAGGACACTAGAATAAATTGGAGACTAATAAAACATGAGCTCAAGCAGGACGGTTTCTTATAACGAGGAGATATATCACTTAGTGGAGGATGGCTGGAGAGTTTTAGATGTTGGATGTGGTGCAGGTCACCTAGGCGAACGATTAAAGTCTGATAAGCATTGCTTCGTTATAGGTGTTGAAATAGACAAAGACAAAGCTAATCAAGCGCGAGAGAAGCTTGATGGCGTAATTAATTCAGATATAGAACTTATTGACGACTTTGCACGTTTTGGACACTTTGATGCGATAATTTTTGCAGATTCTTTGGAGCATCTACGATATCCTATGATCACATTGCGACGGCTGGGCAATTACCTCAATGGGGATGGTTATTTTCTCATTTCTTTGCCAAATATAGCGAATTGGATGATTAGGCTAAAGCTTCTGTTTGGAAAATTCGATTATCAAGAATCAGGCATACTAGATAAAACTCATCTTCACTTTTTCACTTTAGCCACAACAAAGAAATTCGTTCAAGGAGCGGGTTTTGAAATCGTTTACATTGGTAGTTATAATAGGCTCATGAAGAAGTTCGGGAGGGCTTGGAAAGGTCTATTTGCTCATCAATTCATAGTTAAAGCGCGGAAGATTCCACAAAATGCTGCAATTTAGCGGAGAAAGCTGGTGCCAGAAACATCTCAAACCAAATAAACAAACTATTCATCGAGTACTCCATCAAAAGAGACAGCGCTTTCGGTGTAATGAATCAACCGGATTTAACCGACCTTCGCGATCGCAGGTACCGTTGTCTGTGAAATTTCTACGCGTGGATAGAATACTTCAGTGGGATCAAAACAGGCGAAAAAATCAACCCACGATTGAATGCCACGAAGAAAAAATGGGGAGTTGTTAATTACGCGACAAATTGTATCTGGGTTTGAGGAAACTCAAGCTGAATTCTTGGCGAGTTTTGCGAGCAAAAATCTGCGCGGAAAGATTGTACTTGATCTCGGATGCGGACCGGGCGGAAAAACAAAACTCTTCTATGAAGTAAGTGAAACAGTCGGAATTGATATAACGGCCAGAATTGGTACTGAGCATAAACACCAGTTTACTTTTTTATTGGCTGACGCTACAAGACTACCGTTTAAGGATGATTCTTTTGATGCTGTGGTGTCATTTGACGTCGTTGAGCATATGGAGGATGATAAGAAGTTTGTTGCTGAAGCATTTCGAGTCTGCAAGAAGAGCGGCTATATCATTGTGGGAACACCTAATCTGCTAAGATTGTCGAACAGACTGAGAATTTTGCTTGGGCAAAAGATAGTCTTTCCAAGTTACATAGCAGTTGATGCAATTCATTTCAGGGAATACACGTCAGAACAACTTACATCCTTAGCGGCAGGCGTGGGTTTTTTGGGTAAATGTACATTTATGTGGCTAGGACTATTCGGTAAATTCGATAAAGGTCTTAGAGTATTCCCAGTCTTTCTTAATTCTTTAGCGCAGAATCTTTTTTTCATCGGTCGCAAACCTGATTCAAAATAATTAATGTGTGTTGTTGTATGCCTGTCTTTATTCTTAATAGCTAAATCTATCAATCCTGAATGTATTGCTATTCTTTTTTTTAAAAAAAAGAACTCAACGGAAATTGCAAGCTATTTGTTCAGTTGGCGAAATGTATTGCTTCGAGTTGCCGTGCCACGGCATCATTTATGTTTAACTAATCACTTAGCTCTTAATCATCAAGTTCCTTTCTTTGTTCACGATGTTTCGATTATTTTTTCTTGTGTCGCGTTATTGTCTGTCTTCAGTGTTTGGTTAGTTATCTCGCGTCAATTTCCAAATAAGCTCAGTAGCACGGTTTATCTCAAAATTCTTCGAAATAGTGACTTAATGTTAGCATCCAAGCAGGCTTCTAGCAGTTGTTTATAACTTGTCTACAAAAAGATGTGTTGCAACCTATATTCAGTATGACTAAATAATGTTCGACGGATTTTCAAGAAAGATAATAAATCTGTTGGGTGGTCTTTCACTGCATAAAGAGTCTTTGTTAAGAGGGATCGATTTCTACAGAAATTGTAGTCCGGAAAAGATAATTAAAGAAGAATCCAACCTTGTCATATCGAATTTATCAGGGATTGATATTGATAATTCATATGCAATACGAGTCTAATAATCCAAATCTTGAGCATATGCGTGAGAAAAAAAATTGCGTGATTCCTGTAAGCTTTAATATATACACACTAGTTCTTCCATGGAGAAGAACTGTCTTCGACAGAATCGGTTGAACCCGACATGGTTAATATAACAACAATATCTCCTCTTGAAACAATCCGGAGAAGATGCGCTGCCATACCATTTACTTTTAAGTCTTTGCCAATAAGGCTTCAGGCAAAGTTAGATTCGCATAGGGGACTCAAAAGACCAAAGAACGCATTAATCATTGTTGATGAAATTCGTGGGTTTTTCCTAGCCGCAATTACCTATGTGGTTCTTTCAGTGTTCTTTCTCTTTGGAGTGGTTACTAGTTCAGGGAACGTAGCAGAAGCCGACTGGAGTATACCTTTAACAGCCAGCGCGGCGCTTAATAGTTTTCACTCTCTCTTGTTTGTCTGGTCATATAATGGCTTTGGGAACGTAAATGTTGGGAATTATGGTTTTCCCTTCTTTCCTCTTCTAAATGCCGCTTTGGCTCCATTTGGTTTCGTCGGTGGAGCTGAAATTAAGTTGTTATCGATTTCACTTGTCGCCTTAGGGGGAATAACCATGTACCTCCTCGCTAGATCATTTGGTCTCGGCTTTCGGTCTTCTTTTTTATCCGGTCTATTTTTTATGACGACAGCCGTCGTATTCAATTGGCTCATGCAGGGTTATATTTTTTATTTAATTGCTTATGATCTTTTACCGTTGATGATTTTAACTACCAAGAAGTTCTTAGAAACAAATGATTTACGGTATGCGTTAATCAACGGTATTACGCTCTCCATTGCCATGGCCCAACCAGCAGCTATTCTGGTTTATCCTGTATTGATTTTTCTGTTTGTCTTATTTGAATCCAGAGGTTGTCTAAAAATCATTCGAAGAGGTCTAGTCCTTGTTGCAATCACTCTATCTGTTTGGCTTTTAACCGCGCTGAGCTTTCTCATATCACGTACATCCGCATTATCGTTTTATCAAGGTAATTATTTTAATGTAATGATAAGCCAATTCTCCAATCTTTCATCTCTTATAAATCCCATCAGGTTATGGGGAAGTACATTCAATTACCAGTTTGAAACCTACTTTCCCAAAGAGTTAATAATGCTTTCTTTCTTACCGCTTCTGGTGGCTGCAGCAGGTCTATTATTAAGACCACGTGATAGGCGCGTTCTTTTTTGCTCACTTGCTTACCTTTTTGTGTTTGGTTCATATCTGACATACATTAATTTACATTATCTCGTCTTCAACATACCATACGGATCTATATTTGAGGCGCCAAGCATCTTCCTAGTTCCAGCAAGCCTTGGTTTAGCCTTACTAATAGGGTACGCTAATGAAGACATTCCTCGTGTATTTACCAAATTTGGTAAATTTGCGTCCCGCCATATAGTCCGCAATGCGTGTTTTATCATAATTTTGATTATAGTAATTTCAGCGAGCACTCCGTGGTGGACAGAGCAGACTTCGGGTAAGCCAATTTTTGGCCCAGCGCTGAAGCTGAACCTTTACCAGATTCCCTCTGGCTACACGGAATGGAGCAATGTGGCCGCGGGGGATAATGAACACTTTGTGCTTTGTCTACCTGGTGGAGGAAGCGCGCCAATCGGGAATACTGGCTATTTCTCGCAGTCCTACGGGCCCTATGGACGGGTTAATGGTGTCATATATTCTGAGGTCAATAATCTACCTTGCGTTTCGGCGTCGAACAGCAGTTTGCTTCTGAATGAGCTTCTTGACGGCAACTCGCAAGTGGGAGAATTTTGGGGTTCCTTAAGTATAAAGTTCATTGTAGTTTACACCAATGTGGGAGCTCCATATAATGTGACTGAAATATTGAGCCGCCTCTCTACGCAGTCGGGTTTAGTGAAAGTTGCGAGCTTTTCTGACGTAGTTGTTTATCAAGACGAATATGCAAAGCCCGTTGTTTATGCGGACAGCTCGAATGCTACCGTGGAAATCACATATCATGACCCAACCATGTACAAAGTTCAAGCTACTTCTACTTCGCCATATTTCCTTGTACTTAATCAAGTCTACGCTGAAGGTTGGACAGCCTCAGTTAACGGAACTAAGTTAACAACTCACATCGAAGACAGTAACGGCTTTAATAGTTGGTACATAAATTATGTGGGGAACATGACGATTAACATATACTATGAGCCGCAGACAACTTATATTGCGAGTATGATTGCTTCAATTGTGGTGCTTATTTCGGTTTCAGTCTATGTAATTCTTGTAACTGTAAGGAATGTGGAACGGGCGCGAAAACAGTAAAAAATCATCAAATATGTTCACAGTTACAATCTATAAGAACTGTAACGGGAAATGGGGATTCTGCAAGTTAGGGTCACACAGGTTTATGCGTATTTTTCCGTTTTTCCTGTTGTCAGTGAGCCACGCTTTTTAAGACAAACCACTTAATTGTTCTCTCGAGTCCTTCTCCAAAGCCCACGTTTGGTTTGCAACCTACAAGTTTCTCTAGTTTGCTTGTGTCTGGGCAGCGCCTTTTCGGGTCATCCTTAGGTAACGGGTGAAACTCTATGGTTGATTTGCATTTTGTTGCTTCTTTGACTTTCTTTGCCAGCTCAAGTATTGTGACTTCTTTTGTGTTGCCAACGTTCACAACTTCACCCTTAGCCTTCGGACTTGCCATCAATAGCATTAACGCTGTTACCGTATCCGTTACGTAACAAAAAGATCGAGTCTGCTTTCCGTCGCCGTAAACCGTGATGGGCTGATTTGTCAACGCCTGCAAAATAAACCGTGACATAGCCCTGGCGTACAAGCCGTCCTCTCGCAAACGGGGACCGTACGAATTAAAAATTCTTGGAATCCTCACATCCAGCTTGTACTGCTTACTGTATGCGATAAGAAGAGCCTCGGCAAAACGTTTCCCCTCATCGTAACAGGATCTAGGTCCTATCGGGTTGACTTTTCCCCAGTAAGTTTCAGGAGTAGGAATAACCTCTGCGTCACCGTAAACTTCTGAGGTTGACGCAAACAACAATGTCGCATCATTTTTTCTAGCAAGCTCCGCCATGGCAAAGCTTCCTAAAGCGCTGGTCTGTAAAGTCTCAATCGGATGCG
Organism: Candidatus Bathyarchaeota archaeon; assembly: GCA_963722095.1. Lineage (GTDB taxonomy): Archaea > Thermoproteota > Bathyarchaeia > Bathyarchaeales > Bathycorpusculaceae > Bathycorpusculum. The sequence goes on from CAVRJR010000001.1 coordinate 1,303,738, forward strand.
CTTGATACTCATCAGGAGAAGCATGAGCAGCCATATGAAAGATAAAATCAAGCCTTCCCTTGCCCTCAAATGCGCAAACATCAGAGTCTACAAACTTAAACAATGGGTTCTTAGTCAGGTGCTCAACGTTTTTAATTCTTCCTGTTGATAGGTCATCAACAGCAGTTACTTCCGCGTTGCACTCAACCAGTACGTCGCAGAGCCAACTGCCAATGAACCCTGCCCCGCCAGTGACGAGCACTCTTTTTCCTGCGAAGGCGTCTCCTTTGACAGCGCTCTTTATCTTTTCAAGATCTTCCCTGATTAAGTTATCCATCATGGGCTTGGTCTCTTACAAAATTGTTGGTGCGACAGCTCTAAAGCTTGCCAATATCTCTCTGGACTGCCAATATCCAAATGAGCGTAGCTGCTGTCGAGTTTCACTGCGTACACTTTAGAACCCCAGTCAATCAGCTTCTGGATTGCATCGGTAAGCTGGATTTCGCCGTTCTTTCCAGGCTCAGTTGTTTCTAAGGCTTTAAAAATTACAGGGTGGAAAGCGTACATGGCCATGATTGCCCAATGTGTCTTGGGCTTCTCAGGTTTCTCGACCACAGACTTAACACTAATTATTCCAGGCTCTACCTCGTCGCCTTCAACAATCCCGTATTGCTTGGGATTCTCAATCTCCAGTACAAGGAAGGCGGCGTCCGCGTTTAGCCGCTTAAAAGCGTCAAGCAACTTTTTCAAATAATCCATGTCTTTCGAAATTATGCAGCTGTCACCTGCGTGAACTAGGCAGCTTTCCTTCTCAACGAATGGTTGAGCCATCAAAACTGCGTTGCCGAACCCTTTAGGCTCAGGCTGATTAACCCACATTGTCGTGGAAGAATTAAGCTTGGCATAAAAACTTTCAAGATCAACGGCTGGCCCGTTTTTCCCTAGGCTTTCCAGTGTTCTGATGCAGTGTTCATCAGGGGTAAAATGGTCCTCTATGCCACGTTTACCTCTGCCGACAACATAACAAAACTCACGCAGCCCAGCGTTATACAACTGCTCAAAAACCAGTTGGACTACAGGCTTCACCACCAGGTCGCCGTGAGGTGTCTTTGTGAAGATCGGCAGCATCTCTTTAGGCTGTTCTTTCGTGGCTGGAAACAGCCGCGTCCCCAACCCTGCCGCTGGAATAATAACCTTACGGATCACTAACCTCACCTTTTCCTTTTCTCTTTCAGTATGAACCCATATATATTTAACCTGATTATTAAATTCAAATTAACGTGTTCTGTCCGAGGTTTACCTCTTGAAAAACCAACCGAAAATCTCCATCATAGGCGCAGGCTACGTTGGCTTATGCACAGCAGTGGGGTTCTCAAGCAAAGGCTACAACGTTACCGCCTGCGAAGTAGACGAGGAAAAAGCAAGAAAAATCAATCAAGGAATCCCACCTTTTCATGAGCCTGGGCTTCAAGAAAAACTCAAAGTCAGTGTAGAGGGCGGCAATTTAAAATGTGTTGTTAATCAAACCGAAAAAGCCGTTACCGATTCAGATTTGACTTTTGTAACCGTTGGGACTCCGAGTAAGGAAGATGGCTGCATAGACCTCAAATACATTGAGTCAGCCGCGCAAGATATTGGCAAAGCACTAAAACAGAAAAACAGTTACCACGTTACCATAATTAAAAGCACCGTTATTCCGGGAACGACCCAGAACACTGTGAAACCCATACTTGAGGCGGAGTCGCTCAAATGTTGCGGGGCACAATTCGGCTTATGCATGAACCCGGAATTTCTGCGCCAAGGCTCGGCGTTCCAAGACACCGTAAACGCTGACCGCGTTGTCATAGGCTCGTATGATAAACGTGCAGGCGATGCCTTGGAAGACTTATACAAGGACTTTTACGGCACCAAGATGCCTCCGTTAATTAGAACAACCCTATCCACGGCGGAACTCATTAAATACGCGAGCAACGCAATGTTAGCCACTAAGATCAGCTTCATCAACACAATAGCCAACATCTGCGAGAAAATTCCAGGCGCAGACGTTAAGGTGGTCGCGGCAGCAATGGGTTTAGACAAACGTATTGGACCGCAATTCCTCGACGCAGGCTTAGGGTATGGCGGTTCATGCTTCCCCAAAGACGTAAAAGCCTTAATCGCTTGCTCAAAAAGCTTGGGGTACGCGCCTGAATTGTTGGAGGCTGTGGAAAATGTGAACCACTCTCAACCGCTTAAAGCGGTGGATTTCTGCAGGCAACAGTTCGGAAGCTTGGAGGGCAAGCGAATCGCAATTTTGGGTTTGGCTTTTAAGCCTGACACTGACGACATGAGGGAAGCGCGGGTTATACCCATAATCAATAAGCTGCTTGAGGAAGGCGCTGACGTGACTGCCTACGACCCTGTGGCTGCAGAGTCGGCGAAAGCCATTTTCACCGGCAAAATTCATTATGCCTCTACGGCGCTTGGCTGCGTCAAAGGTGCTGACTGTGCCATAGTGGTGACTGAATGGCCTGAATTCAAGAAGTTGACACCCGATGATTACTTTGGCAGCATGAAGCAGCCTGTGCTTATTGATGGTAGACGAATTTACGATCCTGAAGTTTATGAGAAGAAACTCAAATTCGTTGCCATAGGCTTAGGTAAATAACTCGGGTCAAGGCACTGAACAAAATAGAGTATCCTCCACTCTTTTGTTTTTCTCGCAATTGATCGACACCCGACTGGGGCTTTCAAAAGAACTTTGGGCAGAAGCTAAAGAGTCTGGCCCTTGGCAAGAATATTTTTACAGATTTGTTTGTGTCTCTTAACTTTGGTAATCCACTGAAGCTGCTGTAATGCAATCTGAAGAGCAGAGCGCAAGACGAGGGAAAGCATAAGTTTGCTGCAAATTCATGTAGGGTTTATGCAGGTACAGGTGTGTTTCATGTTGAATTCCTTCACAAAATTTTGGTTGTATAAGTCATTTCCTTTGAGATTTATCGAATTCGCGTCTTATTCGGGCTTTTTCCTGCGGCGAATTCGGGGTTTTTTGAAGGTTTTCTTCAATTTGGCAGAAATCTTGGAGTTGCCTTTCTCAAGATCTTTCTGATTAGCCTACCTGAACCAAAAGTGATAAACGCAAGTGTCCCAATCGGTAGTTTAACTTTAGAGTTTAAGCGCAAACTTGGGAAAGAGTCATGAGTAAAGCTAGTGAGATGGCGAGGGTTTCTGCGAAAGGCGGCTTCAACCTCATGTGGGGCCTAGTTATCTCTACAGCCATCTCTTTCTTCGGCATCTTGGCTATTACTTACATTCTTGGTGAACAAAACTACGGTTTATACACGATCGCCCTCTCTGGACCGACGTTGATTGCCACATTTCGAGATTGGGGCGTCAACTCAGCCATGGTGAAGTACTCAGCACAGTACAATGTTGAGGACAAAGCAAAGATCCGGGGCATAATCTTCTCAGGCATAACGTTTGAAATTGTGTTGGGTTTGTCGCTCTCCATCATTTCATTTGTTCTTTCCCCTCTTATTGCCTCAAGTCTGCATCGCCCAACTATAGTTCCTTTGATTCAAGTTGCATCTTTCTATGTTCTAGCGGGAGCATTGATTAACTCTGCAACTGCCACGTTCACGGGACTTGAAAAAATGCACCTGTACAGTATCATGATAATCATTCAGTCAATAGTCAAAACTGGCTTGATAATTGGATTAGTGCTGTTAGGCTTCGGGACTCTTGGAGCGATATGGGGATTCACTGCTTCCGCCCTGATTGCTGGGTTAACTGGGGTACTTCTGATATGGACTGTAATCCGTTTGCTGCCTAAATCAACAGACGTCCGAACGAAACTTGTGTCAACGATTAAATCCATGTTAGACTACGGCGTACCCGTTTCGATAGGCACAATCCTTACCGCGTTCCTCTCCGCGTTTTACACTTACCTGCTTGGATTGTATGTAAGCAACAATGCCCTCGTAGGAGACTACGGTTTAGCCGTGACTTTCTCGGTTCTGATTACTTTCTTCGCTACTCCGGTTACAACCATGCTGTTTCCAGCTTTCTCCAAGCTTGATTACAGAAAAGATCATGAAACCCTCAAAAACGTCTTTCAATATTCCGTAAAGTACGCGTCGCTTATTGTTGTGCCTGTTGCTGCCTTGGTTATGGCGCTTGCTCGACCAGGAGTCAGAACCATATACCACGCTAGTTATGCTGACGCGCCATTGTTTTTGGCGTTACTTGCTGTCACATATCTTTATACTGCTTTCGGAAGCCTAAGCATAAGCAACTTGCTGCTGGGGCAAGGGTTCACAAAATTCAACTTGAGCCTTTCGGTCCTTCAAGTCGGGATCGGTGCCCCCGTTGGTTTCCTGTTAATCCGTCAATTCGGCGTCATAGGATTAATTGCGTCTTCCTTAACTGTTGGTCTTCCAAGTTTGTTCGTAGGTCTAAGCTTCATAAGAAAGAAATTCGGGGTTTCAGTCAATTGGTTGTCTTCGATTAAGATTTTGCTGTCTTCAGGCATTGCGGCCGCCTCAACCTACATTTTAATTTCAAAACTGCCGCTTACCAAGTTGGGGTTTATCTCAATTCCTTTGCAACAGGTAATAATCGGGATAGTTGCTTTCGTGATAATTTACATTCTAGCTGCGATATTAACCCGCACCATCAATAAAAGCGACATAGCTACTCTTCGGCAAGTCACCGGTGCACTGGGGCCTCTCCGCGGACCCTTACATTTTCTGCTAAACATCATCGAGAAGCTAATGGGCGGGTCCAACTCGAATAAATCATCTGAAAACTAGGCAAGCTTTAAGTGAAAAAGCGGGTCATAGTTAACTAAACCTTGCATTTGGGATTGACATGAAAGCACTTGTTCTCAGCGGGGGAAAAGGCACCAGGCTCAGGCCTTTAACTTTTACTTGCGCTAAGCAGCTTATTCCAGTGGCTAACAAACCCATATTAGGGTACGTTCTTGACCAAGTAGCTGCGACCGCCATAAAAAAAGTCGGCATAATCACAGCGCCGGAGACTGGGCAGTACGTCAAGGATTACGTTAACGGCGGTTTAGCTTGGGGTCTCGATGTAACCTATATTACTCAGGAGCCGCTTGGCTTAGCGCACGCGGTTAAGACAGCAAAGAGGTTTTTGGGGCAGGATGCCTTTGTCATGTGTCTCGGTGACAACGTCACTGGTCAAGGACTAAACTCGTTTGTTAAGAAATTCAAAAGCGAACATCTTGACGCCCTAATCATCCTCAAAGAGGTCGATAACCCGTCGAGTTTCGGCATCGCTCAACTTGACGAAAAAGGTAACATCGTCAAATTGGTGGAGAAACCTCAAACCCCGATGGGTAACCTTGCCATCATCGGCACGTATCTCTTCTCAAGTAAGATCCATCAAGCGATAGAGAGGATAAAGCCTTCTTGGCGGGGAGAGTTGGAAATCACTGATGCTATCCAAGAAATGATAAACCTGGGTTTCAAGGTTAAAGCTGAAATCCTCGATTCTTGGTGGTTGGACACAGGCAAAAAAGACGACATCTTAACTGCGAACGCTAAGAATCCTTGATGAATACATCGCGCTTGACGTAAAAGGGCAAGTGATAGACAGTTCAATTGACGGCAGGGTCAAGATTGAGCCTGAAGCAAAAGTGGTGAACAGCACCCTTAGAGGACCGTGTGTAATTGGGCGGGGCGTGTTGATTGAAAACTCATTCGTCGGGCCATACACGAGCGTTGGTAACGGGTCACAAATCGTCAACTCTAACATCGAGTACTGTGTCATACAAGAAAACGTCACTGTCAAGGGCATAGAGCGGCTGGAAGAAAGCTTAATCGGGAAAAACGCGAAAGTGACTAAGAACCAGCGGAACAGGACCATCAAGTTGCATGTAGGTGACTACTCGGAAATAGAAGTTTAACCCGAGAAGACAACAACTATTATAAATAAAATTATAGGAATTAATGCAAGGGAGCACTGTCATGTTAGCGGGGATAAGGGTTAAGCCAATAAATCGGTTGCCTGATGAACGCGGCTTTTTCACTGAAGTTATGCGTAAAGACTGGAAGGACCTTTTCGGCGAAGACACTGTTGCACAGGCTAATCTTTCATCAACTTATCCCGGCGTCATCCGTGCATGGCACAGGCACCTTAGAGGGCAAACAGACTATTTTCTGGCACTTAAAGGACTAATAAAAATCTGCGCTTTCGACGAGAAAACCCAAGAACTCAACGAAATTATCTCAAGCGCTCTAAACCTGCAGCTAGTGCGTGTTCCCGGTCATTACTGGCATGGTTTTAAAGCGCTCGGCGACGAATCAGCTATGCTATTGTACTTCACAACCAACCTATACGACCCCGCTAAACCCGACGAAGAACGCAGACCCTGGAATGACCCCTCGCTTATCCCTAAAATTATAAACGGCAAAAAAACCGATCCGCGTGTCGGTAAAGCTTGGGACTGGAATCTCCCGGCGCACAAGTGATCAACCATGAGATTGTTAGTTACTGGCGGTTTAGGATTCATCGGCAGCAATTTTTGCCGATACATTCTTGATAAATGTCCTGATTATGAATTGATAAATGTTGACAAGATAGGTATAGGCGCTAACCCGGCTAACCTTCATGACGTTGAAAACGATAAGAGATACACGTTCATTAAAGGCGACATCTGCAATCCTCTGCTTATCAGCAGGGTAATACATCAAGTGGACGCCATTGTTAACATCGCGGCGGAGACGCATGTGGACAGAAGCATCGCTGACCCAAACATATTTCTGCAGAACAACACGGTCGGCACCTTCACAGTTCTAGAAGCCATACGGAAACACAATCATAAAGTTCGGTTTTTGCAGGTTTCAACCGACGAGGTTTACGGAGAAGCGCTGGAGGGTTCATTCACTGAGCACGAGCCTCCTAAACCATCCAATCCTTACTCCGCTTCCAAAGCCGCCGCTGACATGTTCGTCTTATCCTACCGTAAAACATACAACTTGAATGTGTCCATTACCCGCTGCACGAACAATTTCGGTCCATATCAGCTTCCCGAGAAACTTATTCCGAAAACCATCATACGCGCCCAAAGGGATCTTCCCATACCCATCTATGGTTCAGGCCAAAACATCCGCGACTGGATCTACGTCCAAGACCATTGTGAAGCAATCGTAAAGGTTCTTGAAAAGGGAGAAGCTGGCGAAGTATACAATGTTTCAGCGGGGAACGAAATTCCCAACATAGAGATTGCGAAGAAAATCCTTTCTGTGCTGCATAAACCTGAAAGCTTGATCACTTTTGTGGAGGACCGTCCGGGGCACGATGCAAGGTACAGTTTGGATTCATCAAAAATAAGGAACACGTTGAATTGGCAGCCGAAGTGCAACTTTGAAGAGTCTTTAGCGTCCACTGTCCGCTGGTACCTTGAAAACGAGCATTGGTGGACGCCGTTTGCTAACGACGTGATTCTTCATCCGACGCCTTGGAAGCTGGGTGGGTTTCACTGAAACTTCTAATCACTGGAGCCATCGGCCTGTATGGTTCAAAGCTGGCGAAGATGGCTGAAGAAAGAAACATCGAAGTCTACTCGTCTGACGTTCAGGAGATGCCGGTTTATGGCACTTTTGTCAAACTTGACGTTTCAAACAGAGAGCTCGTTGACGAAGCGTTTAGACGGATTAAGCCCGACGTTGTAGTTCATGCGGCGACCCTGACTGACGTCGACAAGTGTGAGTTGAACAAGGAACTGGCATGGAAAATCAATGTGGAAGGCACCAGAAACATCGTTGAAGCAGCAAAGACCACGGGCGCTTTCCTGGTTTACATTTCAACTGATTACGTTTTCAACGGTGAAAAAGGCAATTATGCCGAGTCGGATAAGCTTGACCCGATTAATCACTATGGGGTAACCAAGCTTAAGGCTGAAGAACTGGCTAAAACTATGGATGAGTACCTTATCGGTAGGCCAAGCGTCATTTATGGTTCCACTCCAGCGGCTGGAAAAGTGAACTTTGCCCTCTGGCTAATCGAAACACTCAGTAAAGGTGAGCACGTTAGAATCGTAACTGACCAGTGGAATACGCCCACGTTAAACACTAACTTGGCTGAGATGACGCTGGAAGCGGCTGAACGTCGCTTAACTGGAACCTTTCACCTTTGCGGCGCCACACGGATCAGCAGATTCCAGTTTGCGCAGCTAATCGCTGAAACATTCGACTTAGACAAGACCCTCATCGACCCTGTTCAGTCTTCCCAGTTCAAGTGGCCCGCGAAACGACCGATGGATTCGTCGCTTGACACCTCAAAAGCTCGGCAAATGTTGAAGAACAAGCCGCTTGAGATTCATGAAGCGCTGAAACGGCTGAAAAATGAGGTTTCCGCGAAAAGCTGATTGAAGGCGCAAACGTTATGTTCGAGTCCTCCAAATCATTTGGTGTTTGTGAAGGCTAAATGAGGCAAAGCAGCGTTAAGCAAATTGCGCGGCAGCGAATTCAAACTTTGTTCGATGAGGCAAAGAACGTTTCTAAAAGTGACCCTAAATTAGCCATGCAGTACGTGAGGTCTGCTCGAAGGATCGCGATGGCTGCAAGAATCCGCGTGCCCGTTGACTTTCGGCGGCAAACATGCAAAAACTGCAATGCATTGCTTGTTCAGGGCTATAATTGTCGGGTTAGGGTAAAGCAGAAAAGGGAGCCTCATGTTGTAATAACCTGTTTAAACTGCGGCAACCAAACCCGCATAATGTTAAGAAAGAGGAAGGAGCAAGAAAATCTTGAGCAAAATAACGACACGAATGAAACGTCACGTTAGGCACGTACTTAAAGATGAGAACCCCACCATCTGGGTCGGCAAAGAAGGCTTAACCCCGCAGTGTATAGGCGAGATGGAGAAGCAGCTTCAGAGAAACAAGATGGTGAAGGTTAGGATTTTGCCCGCTGCCTTGCAAGGTGATAACACGGCTCAGGCAATAGGAGCTAAAGCTGCAGAGCAAACTGGTGCTGCGTTGGTTGAAGTTAGAGGGCATGTGTTCATCCTTTTCAGGAAACGCAAAGCCTTGGAAACGGCTGAATAAACTGCTTCGTATGATTTGTACAATTCGTCAAAATATGCTGTTTAGCTCAAAAACCTCTTTCCTGTTCCCTTTTAGAGAGGCAACTAAATTTTGCTTTAGCAAAAACCTATATTATTATCCTTCATGATTCAGCTTTTCAACAAGGGATACAAATGGGTTCCTCTCAAACGCTTGAGAAACCTGCTAAACAGCAAAAGAACAAAAGTAGTAGCTTGCATGCGATGCGGCGTCTGCATGCGTTCCTGCCCGCACAACCTGAGTCCAGTTTTAATCAAAGAGGCTTTTGAAAAAAGCAAGAAGGAAAAGCTCCGTCAGCTTAGGGTTGATTTGTGTGAGGGCTGCGGAAACTGCACTTACGTTTGCCCGTCGCGAATTGATCTGCGTGCTTTTGTGCTTAGAGCGAAGGCGTCGCTGCGTTAAGAAGCCGCTAAACAGTGGCGCCTGCTTGGGTTTGTGTGAGGCGCCTATTCTTGCGTAAGCCTTAATTCCTATCCAGAGAATATTTATATTTGGCTTCATTGTTTTACTGCAAGGAAAAACAAAGGATTAGAGCAATCTTGACTACTCCTCACGATGTTCCAGCTTCAAAATTTATCGATCGGTTAGCGAAGTATCTTAGGGAAAACGTTGATGAAGTTCAGCCTCTTCCATGGGCGACCTTCGTTAAGACAGGCACCCACGTAGAAAAGCAGCCGCAGAACCCGAATTGGTGGTACACTCGAAGTGCCTCTGTGCTTCGCAAAGTCTATGTTCATGGTCCAATCGGTCTGGAGAAGCTGCGGGCTGATTATGGCGGAAGAAAGAATAATGGTGTTAAGAAGTCGCATGCTACTAAAGCTGGCGGCAGTAACATTCGCAAGATTCTTCAGCAGCTTGAGACTGCTGGTTTGGTTCAGACTACTAAGCCTCAGGGTAGGCGGATGACTCCTAAGGGTCGTAAGCTGCTTCAGGAGGTCGCTGGAGACTTGCATAAGGATGTTGTGAAGAGTGTCCCTGGGCTCAAGAAGTATCAAGGCGAATAGACGCAATGTCGGATGAAGAGCTTGACGAAATCCGAAGGCGAAAGTTATCGTCGATGCAGCGTCGAGTGAGTGACGAGCAAAGACAAGTTCAAGAAGAATCCCAGATAGAAGCTCAGAAGCAGGCGTTGCTCAGGAAGATATTGGCACCTGAGGCTCAGCAAAGGCTGAATAACCTGAAGATGGTTAAGCAGGACTTTGCGGAGCAGATTGAGATGCAGTTGATTCAGATGGCGCAGACTGGGAAGTTGCCTATTCCGTTGTCTGACGGTCAACTTAAGCAGATATTGATTCAGCTTCAATCACGGAAGCGAGAACCAACAATTAGAAGGATATGAAAGTATGGCGCGAGTTAAACCTACGGCGAAAAAGCTTCGGCTAGCTAAGGCTGGCAAAGTGGCATCGTCTGTTCCCACTTGGGTAATTGCCCGAACTGACGGTAAAGTTAGAAATAACCCTAAGCAAAGGCGCAATTGGCGAACTAGGAAAATAAGAGCATAGGAGACGTAAAAAGGCATGGTTAGCGAAGAGAAACAAGAAACAAAGACCGTTGAAGAAGAAGAGTTGCCAGCCGTTGCTGAAGCAGAGGTCGTTGAGGAACAAGTTCCGGAGGTAGTGGCGGAGCCGACGGCGGAAGTGAAGCCTGAGGAAGCTGTTGCTGAGGAAGAGGAAGCTGTAGCTGAACATAAGAAGAAGGAAGAGGAAGAATTCGTTGAAGAACGAACTTACACTATTCCTCTGCAGAGAGCTTTGGTTAGGCCGTCGAACAAGCGTGCTTCCCGCGCGATGCAGTTGATAAAGATTTTCGTGACGAAGCATATGAAGTTGGAGATGAAGGTTTCTGAAGAAGAGGAAGAGGAAGAGTTGCCTCGCCTCATCATAAGCAAGGAACTTAACGAGCGAATCTGGAACAAAGGCATCCAGAAACCTCCGCGAAAAATCAAGGTTCGTGCAGCCAAAGACAAAGACGGAAACGTAACCGTCTTTCTAGCATAAACCCATCAACGATTTTCTTTAGTTTTATTTTTTTGTTTTGAAAACCATTTTTGTGATGGCTTTCTATCATAAATACTATACCCTCTCCCCGTCCCCTATGGGGTAGGTTTGGGCTTGTTTCATGTTGTTTTTTTGGTTTAGAACCTAAATTAAGCTCAGCTAATCTCGCTTCCCAATGCAGAAAACAGAGGGGTCAGCTTGCCGAGTAGGTATAAACCCATTCATACCAATTATCGATTCTCAGCCAAGCGGCAACTCGCTTCAAGCAGGGATGTTCTGGGTTGCTTTTTTGCTTTGGGGCTTGAATTTGCTTATTTTAAGAGGATTTGCCTGCTGTTTTTTGGGGCAAAAATATGGGTTGGGCGGATTTAGCCGAGTGCCAACATTGACGGCGCAAAAATGTTGTTCGCCTTATCCTATGTTAGCTGCCAGACCCGCTCAACGAGTTGCCTTCTGGTTAGTTCTTCTTCCTTAATAACCGATTATGCTTCAAAATAATATAAGGCAATGTTGTTTCAGCTTGATGCAACAAGTGCCAAGTTGCTAATTCAGTTTTGAAAATCGCCTAAAACATTACTTTCCAGTGAGAAGAAGAGATGAGTGAAAAAATCATCTACAAACCAGAAAGCTTAAAACGATACTTTGAAGCGGTTGCCGCATTTGTGGCAGGTATAAACAGCCAAACAGAAATGCTGATTCTCCAACATCTTATCAGGAGCATCAAGCTTGTTTCCACAGTTAGGGCACTCAACCATAAAAGAACACTTTTGAATGATATATCGCCATTGCTAAACTGATCCATTTACATACCACGGGAAAGAACATTAAAGCATATGTGCGTAAGAACTGGCAACCACAAATTCTTGAACAATTGTTTAAATTTCATCAATAAAGCGAAAGGTCAAGGCTTCGGCTTAGCCGTTATCAAGCGCATGACTGAAGCGTTAGGCGGCACCGTAACTTTCGAAAGCCAGGAAGGCAAAGGAACCACTTTTACATTACGTTTGCCTCAGAAGAAATAATTAAACACCTAGCAGAGTGAAAGTTTATGCTTCTGCTAGTATATCGATGAGTAAGCGTCGTTCTGCCTTCCTCAAATGCTCCCCTAACGTTGAGCTACCAATATCGAGCTTCTTGGCAAGTTTCTCTGAATTTATTCTTCGTGGGATGTCGTAGTATCCAAGCTTGTAAGCTGCAATCAAGACCTCCCTTTGCTTTTCAGTCAGTTTGCTGAGCGGAGAGTCGGGTGAAAAGTTTGCTTCAGTCAGCGAAACTACTCTATGTCGAATTTCCAAGGCGGTTATCTTCTTGATGAAATCGCCCACTTGTTGTGCGCTCCCAAGAAAAGAAAACGTTACTTTTTTTCCGCTAATCTTAAGCGGAGGGAACAAGTATCCCTCTAAGCCTAAATAACCCAGAATTGAGGATAAACTTGGCCCGCCTTTCAAGAAGACTGTATAGGTTCTGCTGTTTTCTTGTTCAAGGATTTGTGCTTCAACAATTAAACCTTCAGCAAGCAGGTCTTCGATTCTGAATGAGTCGTCCTTGAATTCTATCCTTGATATTACTGCGAATTCTTCGCGGTCTTGCCTTAGGAAATGCAGAAAGTCTAATGATTTTATTTTTTGAAAAGATCCCGTTTCTAATCCGAATTTGGAGAGTTCTTTTGCAGAGATTTCTAAAATTAATCGGCGCATGAAAGATAATTGTTGCCGTTTGGTTTAATCTTTTCGTTGAGCCGCATCTATGCGGTAAAATGTTAATCCGATAGCAAGCAAATGCTTAACGTTACATAGGTTGGATGGAGTTAGGTTTAATTGCGTAAGTCAATTTTCGACTCACTTAACGTCTTCATCAGAAAGCGGTATCGGTCGGTCATAATAGCGTGGATTATAGTGGTGCTGCTTTCGCTTGTTCTTGTTCCAAGCTTCTTTTCAGCAGTTTCCTATGACATCGTGGGAAGCGTTCAACCGCCTGCAAACAGCGAGTCAGACAAGACGTTAAAAATTCTGGATGCCCAGTTTCCAGCATTAACCAATACCAGTCAAAACATTCTAAGCGTTGTTGTTCAAGGCACTTCCGCCTACTCGGATTCATTAAAAGGTGCTATCCTCAAGTTGAACAGCACAATTACAAAAGATAAGAATGTCAGTGGCTTTACTGGGGTAACAAGCCTTTACTCAGTTGAGGCAAGCTTGCTCAATGAGTCTCTACTTGAGATTCTCAGTCAGACTGGAAGCCTAGAGTCAAACATAACCACCATTAACTCGGGACTGTACACTCTGCAAGATAACCTGACAACACTCAGCACAAACATATTCCAGCTGCAGTACGGCATCAACCAGACAGCCCAACTGGTATTTGGAGTCCCAGCGGCGTTCGTCGGGGTATGGCAAGGTGTGGTTCAAGGGTTCAATGCTCAAGGCATAGCAAACCCAGACCCATACATGGTTAATGCTCAAGCAAACTCAACGGTGTTCACAGTGACCGCGAATTTTGGAAACAACGCCGAATCTATCGGCTACTACACTGCTTTCTTCAGCGCTTGGAACAGCAGTTACACAACTCTACCAGTTAGCACATCAATTTCTGACCGGGAAGCCTTTGCGGTAGGGCAAGCTGTCTCGTCTCTTCTTAGCAACTCCCAGCTTGACTCACAGACAAGCCAAATGATAGGACTTGTAGCGTCAAATCTAACGGTTTCAAATTGGAACCAACTTTCAGCAATAAAAAACTTGACTATTTCAACCATAGTATCAAGTATTCCTTCAAACCTTTCATCTTCACTCGGGGTCTCGGCAACAAATCTCGTCAATGAATTGTATAGCTTTGGTCCATCTCCTTCAAACGAAAGGGTTGCAAACTACGCCATTGCCCTTATAGAAACAAATTACTCGAACCAGACAATTCCCGATGTTGGGTTTTCTGTTTCTGACCTAATACGAGCCTCTTACAATCTTGGTCGATCACCTAGCAATAGTCAAACATGGAATCTATCTTGCGGCTTTATTTCAAACGCCACCCAAAACGCTTTTTCAGACTCGCCTCTGTTCAAAGTAAACAGCACATCGTTAAGTTATCTTCTTTGCAGTCTGCCGCAGAACCCAACAATTGCTGAAATAAGTAATGCTGTTGACAACGAGATATCAACTCAATCATATGTAAATTACCCCTTTACACTTCTAACCTCACTGACCAAGAATTTTGTAAATTCAAATAATGACACAATGCTAATTATCCTCAATTTCGCCTCAACTCCAGAAGCCGACACAGTTGCCCACATAAGAACCGATATTGATGCTACGGGGGTGCAAAATCTTGGCAAAGTTTATGTGACAGGTGGTCCTGCTGTGTCTTTGGATTTGCGAAACACCCTTCTGCCCGTCCTCGACATTACCCTGTTGCCGGGAATCATCCTTTCCATCATAATCGTTGGGCTATTGCTTTTTTCGGTGACGGCGGCTTTGATTCCAATAATGATGGGCGGCTGCTCCATCGTTGTGTCTCTTGCAGCCATATACCTCGGCATTGTAAAGGTAGGGCACGCCAGCTTAACGTTCATCACGCCAGCGTTAACTCTACTCTTATTGTTAGGACTTGCCGTAGATTACGCGGTTCTGCAAATCAAACGCACAAAAGAAGAGTGTCTTAAAGGTAAATCAATCGAAGAAAGTGTAGGCATCTCAATTAAGTGGGCGGGACAAGCTGTGTTAACCGCGGGAACCACTGTCATAGTAGCATACGTTGTTATGGCAGTAGCCAACGTCCCACTTTTCAGTATGGTGGGGCTCGCTATAGCAATAGGTGTTTCAGTTCTACTTGTTGCATCAATTACGCTGCTTCCAGCCCTCGAAATTGCGTTAGGTGATAGACTTTTCTGGCCAGGTCTAAACAGACACTTGATGAGAAACTCCAACCGTAAAGGAATTTTGAAACGAGTGGTTGAAGGTACGCAGAAAAGGAAAGTTCTTGTAGTGTCTATAATTGCCTTAGTATCTTTAGGCGCCATCTTTGTAACTTTTAACACACCATTTAACAATGACGTTATGAAGCTGATTCCGAACTTTTCAAGTAACCAAGGGTTAAATGTTATATCGGACAACTTTGGAAGCGGAACAGTATATCCAACATACATTGCAGTCACAATGCCCACGCAGGTAACGTATGGAGACAATCAATTCAACCAAACTCTGCTTAACCAAATTGAGCAAATCACCGCGGCAGCCGCAA
This sequence comes from Candidatus Bathyarchaeota archaeon, assembly GCA_963722095.1. Lineage (GTDB taxonomy): Archaea > Thermoproteota > Bathyarchaeia > Bathyarchaeales > Bathycorpusculaceae > Bathycorpusculum. The sequence continues at coordinate 1,319,014 of CAVRJR010000001.1, forward strand.
ATTCAAAAGGCGTCACAAGTGTTGTCAGCCCAACTAGACCATATGGGAATTTATTCAATTACTCTAGCATCGAAAACATGTCTGATGCCCTGCGTTTGCAATATGAAAACCAAATGTTTGCAGCGATTGGAAAAGACAATAAAACCGTTTTAGTTACCGTTGGGCTCTCAGAATCAATCTTCAGCCAAGATGCACTCACCTCTCTGTCTCAGATGGAAAAGAACATTAACAATTTACCGAATATTGACGGCGCAACGGTTCATTTTGGGGGTCAAGCGCAATCAACAAGTGATAGCGTATCATTCATGAATACCCTTATTCCAGAAATCACCGCGATTCTAGCCGCGACAATATGCGTCATCCTGTTTTTCCAGCTAAGATCAATCTTAATGCCTCTTTATCTGATGGCTACGATACTTTGCAGCGTCATTTTATCCTTAGCGGTAATTTCACTCATATTCCACAGCGGCCTTAACTTACCTATTGTTGTCTACGTTCCCTTGTTTGTAGTAGTAACAACGATAGGTGTCGGAGTAGACTACGGAGTATTTTTCATTAACAGAGTACGCGAGGAAGCAGTAAACGGCAAAACGGACAACGAAGCAGTAGTCATGGCTGTTGATAAAGTCTGGGTAACCATCCTTGGCCTTGGGCTTGTGTTGGCAGCGGTGTTCGCTTGTTTGCTTATACCTGGAATTGGAATCTTCAACGAACTAAGCCTTGCCATTGCTATAGCGGTCTTAATAGCAATTACAGTTGGTATCCTATTCTTTGTGCCCGCATTAATGGGACTCACACAGAAACTAAACTGGTGGCCACATAAACGATCCAGTGCAAACAATAAGAAAACAACAAAGGGTAAGGGTGTTAGAGACGAGCTTTAAAACCGTGCTTGCAATCTTAACCCTTTTTTGTGTTTTTGCCCGCAGTGGTGTCGGGGGTGGGAATTGAACCACGAAGGCCTTCGCCACAGAATCTTAGTAGTATTTCAGAATTGAATTAGGATAAAACTTTTAGGGTAGTACCGACATTATGCGTATTGACTTAACATGACTAGCGTCGTAAAGGTAACCCGAAAAGGTCAAACAACCATACCAGTAGAAGTTAGGCAAAAACTGGTGATAAAGGAAGGAGACAAACTTTTAGTCGAAGCAACCGAGCACGGTCAAGTTATTTTTACACCGATCAGAAAACTGGAAGAATGCGCAGGCATTTACTCAAAATATGCAAAGCCAGAAGAAATGAAGAAACACATAGACAAGCTTAGAGAGGAATATTAAGCTTGAAAATGGTGCTTGACAGCAGATTCGTCATGGAATATTTCTATTCAGATGAAACTGAAATCAAGCTAAAGGCCACAAGAAAGCTCAAAGACCTCCTCCAACGCAAAGAAGGCATACTACCAACAATCGTTATCAGCGAAACCATCCAAACGATCTGCGAGCAAATCGGGAGAGACGAAGCAGAAATCTGCTATGCAAATTTAACCCAAAGCGGACTGAAGATCCAAAGCCTAAACGCGCCAATAGCCCAACAAGCAGGTCTTCTCAGAAGCAAATACCGAAATATCCCAATGGGCGACTGCATCATAGCTGCAACAGCCATAGCCAACCAAGCAACAATTTTGTCAGACGACCCCCACTTTGATGCAATACAGGAAACGAAAAGAAGCTGGATATAAAAAAAATCAGTTTTCCCCGATTTTTTTAGTGGTGCCGGGGGTGGGACTTGAACCCACGAAGGCCTGCGCCAGAGGATCTTAAGTCCTCCTCCATATCTTAGGTGTAAATTTTCTTTATCTGGCCACCTATTTAGACCTGGCTCGGATACCCCGGCACCAGCACCGATACAGTCAACATTGTCTTGTTTAAGTTTTTTGCATCCACCTTAGCCAGCGTGTTTTCTTTTTGTAGCCTCAAGGTGCCAACATAACGTTATATTCCATAGGTGAGAAAGTAATATTTGCCAGTTGGGGAACACGCTCTGCGACAAGCATCAATTGGCATTTGCATGTGTTCAGGGTTATCTGAGATAAAAATCAAAGAAAACTGAACAATGTGGAAGCTTATGATGTATAACGCGGGGTTTTGACTCAACTGGCACCTAACTAACTTTTTCACTCGTAAGTCTAACGGCTAGCTGGGTCACGGTTGATTTTAGGCTTTTTCCGCATCTGCCGCCTGAATTTATGTTACGCTTATATCTGCCGACTGCGGTATGTTGTCTTCTGAGGAGATGACCCAAAGATGCCCGCTATAGAAGTTGGAAGAATATGCGTAAAGCAAGCCGGTCGAGAGAACGGCAAAAAATGCGTCGTTATCGATGTTATGGATAAAAGCTTCGTTTTAGTTACAGGACCAAAAAAGGTTACTAGCGTTAAGCGGCGACGCGTAAACATTAACCACCTTATGCCTCTGCAAGAAAAGATCGAGGTTAAACGTGGGGCTTCAGACGATGAGGTTGCCCAGGTTTTAGAGGCTGCAGGTAAACTGCAAGAAATGACGCAGACCGTTAAAGTGGCATAGTTTAAGCTTTAATATCTCTTGTTTCTTTTTCTTATCTACAGTTTAGGATTGAACGCTTTATGCCTAGAACGACGCCGCCGTGGGAGATTAAACGGGAAATATTAACGAAGGCACAGGACAGCACCAACCCGAAATATGGGCATTTGCCTTCAGAGAGACCCGCCGTAGAATACATCAAGTACGGCACGATTAACCTTGACAAGCCTGCGGGTCCCACAAGCCACGAAGTTGCAGCATGGGTAAAGCGAATCATGAAACTGAACAACATCGGGCACGGAGGCACCCTTGACCCCAAAGTAACTGGGGTTTTACCCATAACTTTGGAGGATGCAACAAAGGTTGTTCAGGCTTTTCTTTACAGCGGCAAAGAATACGTATGCGTAATGAAGCTTCACGGCGACACACAGGAATCGAATATCAAGCAGGTTCTGGGCGAGTTCGAAGACGAGATTTATCAGCGTCCCCCGCTACGGTCTTCAGTTAAGAGACAGCTTCGGACAAGACGCATCTACTACATTAACTACTTGGAGACTGACGGACGCAACGTGCTCTTCCTTGTCGGCTGCGAGGCGGGAACATACATCCGCAAACTCTGCTTCGACATCGGCGAAATCCTCGGCGTCGGCGCACACATGCAGGAGCTCAGAAGAACCCGTTCAGGACCCTTCACAGAGAACATCGCTTCAAAAGTGACACTACACGATGTTGCTTACTGGTTCGGCGAGTGGGAAACCAAAAAAGACGAAACAATCCTGCACAAGTTCATCGTTCCCATGGAGGAGGCGCTGGCTTTGCTGCCTAAAATCGTCGTTCGAGACTCAGCGGTAGATGCGTTGTGTCACGGCGCTAATTTGACTGCTCCTGGCGTGTTGCAGGTTCAAGCTGGAATCAAGAAGGGTTCGATTATGGTGGTCTTCACTTTGAAGGGCGAAGCAGTGGCGTTAGGTAAGGCGCTGATGTCGGCGGAAGAAATAATGGATTTGAAGCACGGCGCCGTCGTCGGGTTAGAGCGTGTGTTGATGGAGCGGGGCACTTACCCGAAGGTTTGGAAGACAGGGTCGAAACATGAGCCTAAACAACCATAACACAGACCACTATTTTAGCGGCACACCCCAGTCTAAGGAACGCTTCGGGCTTGTTCGAACCTGCCTCTGCGGAAAAAACTTCGAGTTTCTAACCGCTTCAAGCGTTTTTTCGAAGCGACGCATTGACCTAGGCACAAGGCTGCTTATTGAATCGATGGTGTTGCCGAAGGAAGGCTGCGTTCTTGACATCGGCTGCGGCTACGGCGCAGTCGGCATCGTTGCTGCGTCCCTTAACCCGAAACTGCACGTGGTCATGACTGACGTGAACATCAGAGCTGTGCGGTTGACAAGAAAAAACATGGAGTCCAACAAGACCCCGAATGCCGAGGTGCGTCACGGAAAATTCTACGAACCCGTAAAAGACCTCTTGTTCAACTGTGTTCTGTCTAATCCGCCTGTCAGCGCAGGTATGGAAACGGTGAAAGCCATCGTGAAAGGCGCGCCTCAAGTGTTGGCGGACGGGGGAACTTTCCAGATGGTTATACGCTCTAAAATCGGGTCTAAGACTTTGCCTGCTGCTTTCGAAGAGACTTTTGGAAACGTCAAGGTTCTTGCCCGAGGAAGCGGTTTCCGCGTCCTTCTGGGGCAGTGTGTCAGGGAGTAGTTTTTGGTTTTTTCGGGTTCTGCGCCTGATTTTTTGGCTGACAAATGGGTAATGTTTATCTGACATGACCTTATATGGCATGGGGTTCTAGAATTCAACATTGGCAAATAAGTGCATGAATGGTGACTTAAAGGTGTCAGAAAACAACAAGCGTGAACGCATAACTATTCGGCTCACGAAAAGGTACCTTGATCTCTTAAACATGTTAATCGACAAAGGCGTCTACAACAGCCGCAACGAAGCCATCCGCGACGCCCTGCGAATCATGTATGAATACCACGGGTTGAAGGTTTCTCCCGACAAGAAGCATGCCTTCAACGCAAAAGAAGACGACTCCTCTAAAGACTAAGCGTTAGCGCCTTTAGATGATATTACGGATTTCGATATGTTCCCATTTTTGAAACTCCGCTTATATTATTACTCATGATTTAAATGTTGTGAGAGGGTTAAAATGGGAGAAATTCAAGTTGAAGATTGTTGTGAGCTCGGGGTAAAAGGCTCATGCGTCACCTGCGACTACAGCACCTACTGCAACGGCAAATGGAGCCATGGAACAAGTCGAAACTGAAGCCCGCAGTTTAACGCATTTCTCAAAGCGACATTCTACAGAATCAAAAGGTTAAACTCCACTTTCCTCAGCTACCGTCCCCGCGATTTTGCGGTTTGCAGGATGAAAGGCTGCAGCATTTTTCATTCAGTGAAACGGTTTTATCATGCCCTTCTTTTCATCGAAATGGCTGCGCCGCTGCGAACTGAAACAAGAAGCGGCTTCTCTGGGTCGCCAAAGCACAGGTTCATGGCTCCTTCAACTTGCTGCTCGGCATAGCTTTGGCTTGTTTGTTCAGTCAAAGAAAAATCCCCACGCTAGCCCTACCCTATGAAGTAAAATAAAGATATGTGACTGCAAGACAAAACCAGCAATGAGTTTTGCCATCAAAGAAAACTGCTTCTGTGTCCATGCTTCGATTTCATGAAATAGTGTTGTTGCCAAGCAATTCGAATGTGGGAAGCACAAAACATGGTTATTTACACTTACACACCTAAATACTTTAGTGCTTAAACACATACCCTTATAAGTGTGATTGCACCTATTATGTTATGTTAATAAGTGAATCAGTGAAGAAAACAACAATAAACAGAAAAGGAAACTCACTTATTTTCAAGAACATATGACACGCAAGACGTGCAAAAAAAGCAAGTGAACAAATTGGGCCGCATCAATGTTGACATCTCAGACGAAATAGAAAAGCAACTAAGACTAAAAACAGTAGAAAGATTCGGGGGCAAAAAAGGCGACTTATCCCGGGCTGTCCAAGAAGCAGTAAAAACGTGGATCAGCCAAAAAGAATAAAAAATGAAGTCGCCGCCTCTTCAAGCCAATTAACTTGGTTATAAGTATGCCTTGGTAATAGGCGCAGGGAAGCCAGTTAGCCTAAAATACACCCAACCACGCAGGGTGACATTATGGGCAATCTAGCTCGAAAGCCCCTTTTAAAAATGGTCATCCAAAGAAAGCTACGCTAACTCAGGAAAAGGGCCCTGAAACAAGAAAAGTTTACGCGAATCGTGAACAAGTAAGAATTTAATTAATAAGGTGAAAATAATGGTTTACAAAAAATTGGAGCTTGTGTTCATCGATAAAGAAGGGAAATGGTACCCTTTAGACGAAGTTGATCGTGAAGACTTAGCGCAGGGTTTAGAAAAAATCTCCAAAGAAGTCGCCAAAAGACTACAATTGCTAAAGGAGCAAAGGTAAATAGTCATTCCCGAGCGCAAATTTCAGGTGTTTTGAAGTTTAAATATAACTTGACACTAACAAGGTACTGGAGATTGTTTTATGGGTAGGTTTTCAGTTTCTTTACCTGCAAATTGGGAAGAATATTTGAAACATTTAGCTGACGACCGCGATATTGATGTCAGCAAAGTCATCACTGGATTGTGCGACTGGGCTTTTTCTGTCTCGGACAGTAAAAGGCAGTTTGAAGTTTGGCTGGACAAGGCTTATCCGCCAAGAGGCGAAGCAGAAGACAAAGCAGCAGCTGAAGGCGAAGAGGCAATCGAGGCTGAGGAAGAAAGCGAAGACGAAGCTGAAGAGGAAGTCCACGAGGACAGAGACTATAGCGAAGACAGAGAATTAAAACCCGAATAGCTAAGGTGAAAGCAGCATGAGTGAAAAAGAAAATATTAAGACTTATGAGCAAGAAACAAAGCAACCACCCTCTCACGTAAAAGAAGTGAAACGATACAGTAGTCAGAAGAACAAAAAAGTAAGTGCCAAGCAAAATGAATCGCCAACAGGGTCACGCACCCCTCGCGGGAAAAAACAAAGACGCCAATTCAAGCTTGCCCCCAACAGAGGATAAGACTGCCAAAAAAATAGATAAAGAGAAACTGGCCAGTGTTGGTACAGAGGCCTATTTAAGAAAAAAATAAATCCCCAAAAGTTCCCTTCCCGATTTGAATGAATAACCGTAATAAAACAAAGACGTCTGAATAGATCCAAAAACAGCTATCGACCAACAGTCAATTCCGTTCTTTCGGGTTCCAATAACAAATTAATCGAGGTGAAAAAAAGTGACTGAAAAAGAAAAAAAGGCGCCGGTGAAGGCGATCGTAAAATCTGAAGCCATATTAAAACCTGTAAAACATGTTCCAGCTAAACACATTCCTAACAAACAAATTCCTGCAGTTCATGTTCTGACGACATTCGACGATTTAATGGATAATTTCCGCAAAAATTTCATTGAAAGCATAGCTTTTCCATTTGAGTGGGTAAGTCTTGAGCCTGTTGTTCCGGTTCGTGAAGCAACTGTAGATCTGCTTGATGAGGGAAACAAGTTTGTGGTTCACGCTGAGATGCCAGGTGTTGCCAAAGACAATATCGATGTAGCCCTGACGAAGGATGTTATTGAAATCTCGGCTGAAACCGATGTTGAAACGGAAGATACGGAGAAGAACTTTGTTGTCAGAGAACGCGTTTACTCGCACATTTACAAACAACTATCTTTCCCTGAAGAAGTAATCCCTGAGCAAGCTGAATCCACATATAGGGATGGATTACTTGAAGTTAGCATCCCAAAGAAGACGATTGCACCCGCACTTAAGAAGCACAAAGTGACAGTGAAATAGTTGGTATAGTGGCGTTTTTATGCTCACTTATCCCAGCAATATTTTTGAGAAACAAAGCGTGTCTGATAATGAAGTAGACGCCTTTATGTTCACACGCGGTGCCTCGGTTGTAACTAAAGAGTTGCTTGATGGCTCTCGATTAATTCCGAAAAGCATTGAAACTCCAAATACACTAGTCTTCCAAGTGGCGCGCGTGTTTTTACGGGGTTTTTCAAACTTACATGAATTGGGCTTTTGGAGTCAGCGCGCGAAATGGGTATATAGTCACTTTCACTTTAGCCTTGCAGGTTGAAGTTATGCCGAAATGTCCTAATTGTACAGCCCATATGAAAGAACCTGACAAGGAATGGAACTTTGGGCGATTTCATGTTAAAATGTATAAGTGTACTAAATGTGGCAATCAATTTAGAGAATTTTTCAGGGAAAACACTTTGAAATTTGTCTTGAGCGCACACAAATGGTAGTTTAGGAAAAACCAGCGCGACCAAAGAAACAATGGATAGGCATAAAACCTATGGGGAAGAAAAGAAGTAGCTCGAACTCTTAGCACAAACAATTGCTTTCTTTTTGTGTTTCAAGTATCTTTTCATTTGAAGAATGCGCTAGATGTTCCTTGCTTATTTTGAATCGATCTATCCACTTTAAAGTGGAGAGCCTACGCATCGTTTTGTGCACTGATTTTTATCAGGGAAAGTTGGCTTAATAGTTGACTGATGTTGCTTTGTTCGCTTCTTTTTCTCTTCCTATGTTCGTTAGCATGGGTTTTGATGGCGCGGTTCATGGCCGGTAAATCTGGCAGCATCAGTATTTCTGCTCCGCATTCGCATTTGATTGTTGGCATACGTTCCTTCAAATGCTTATCCGCATCAGCGCTTTTGTCTCCTATATTATTGGCGATAGTCACTGATTCAGATGCCAACGAATTCTGAAGTTTCTCAACTCTATTCCGCTTCAATTAAGCTCGAAAATCTCCGTTCAATTTTCTCGAACGATAATATATTCGGTAAAGCCTTTTATGGTCATGTCTGTGTAACCCCCCACCTACAAGGTTGTCTGCTCTTGGCTATGCGGCTAAAAGATCAGGTTAAGTGGGAATTTGCGGATTCTGTTATTTGTAAATGAAAATCTCTTCAAGTTTGAGGCAAATTAAAACCTATGCTTTGGCGGACCTCCGCATTATCAAGGAAGCAAACATTCTAGAAGATCACGAAAGTGACAAACTGTTCGCATCTTGCTAAATGCTGATCCGCCAAAGCGAGTGGGAATTACTGTCCACAGTGGTTATCTTTGGCGATAAATAACCTTGTGACTGGAAGGCTACAGCAACAAGATTCTTAATCCTCCGAAAACTCGCTAGCCTAAAGTGAACTATTTATTAACTCAACAATTTTTATAACTGGTGTATCCTTCATCTCATTAAGCCACAATTTGCTGACCAATCTAATCCTTAGGTCTGAAAAAAAATTAAAAAAAAAGAAACAAGGTTTATTTCCAAAGCTTTTTGCCAGTCAACAGCCAAACGACCACTAAGACAACAGCAACCACAAGCAGTAGATTTATCAACAGACCTACACCCGGCAAAGCAAAGAACCCAACCGCCCAAAGTATCACAATAATAATAGCAATCGTCAACAACTTATTCATCGCAAACTCTCCAACTAAGTCTTAACTACTGGTCTTAGGTACATGTGAAGTTGATCTTTCGAAACTTTTAAGTGCAATCCATTGTCTGTCCAGCGGGCAACCCCTTTCTCCAGGGATGAAACGGCCAGCATGTTTCGTACTCCACCTTTCTTTACGCCAAGAACTGATTCAGCTATTTCCTTTTTCAATTCGATTTCAAGATGAGTTATTTTCCACTCTTCCGGATCTACTTCTATACTCTTGACTACGCCGATTTTCTCGTCTAACGCAAATACACTTCGATTTATAAACTCTCTAGTTCTCATACTTATCTATCCCTCCTTTCTACGCTCACAATTGAACTACCTATAAAGGGTCATTGGCAGAGTTAAGCACATGTGAATGTGAGCCCACACCGACAAGCTGGCGGTTGTGTCTGCGCTAATCAATCCAATGGTATACAGAATTTGGAACCTAAAACCACACGAAAAATGAAATTCTGAGGTTAGTCTTTAGCTTTTTTCCAGTCGGATTCAAAACTTGTTCTTAAGACACCAATAAGGTTGCTGTTGTTTGTCCAAAGAGAAGGGCTTTCGCCTAATCCAGTTTCTTTGGAGGTGGTAATCAATGCTTCTTTATCATCAGACATTATGAAGTGATTCAAAGGTTCCAGATGAAACTTGACATGAACCGAAGCGTCACCAATGATTTTTTGCACTTTTTCTTTAAGCAAATCGTCCGGGCTTTCTCCTTCAAAAATTAGTCGAATCACAGCCCCTTTCTTTATTGCCTGCTTGTATTCGTCTGAAAACTGAGATAAAATCGGTATGATTCTTGCTCTGTCTGCAATCAGCGCGACTTCTTTTCTTGAGTTTCCAACGAGTTCTGAAGTCTTTGCTAAAATTGCTTTCTTTTCTGCTATCAGTATGTAGATGCTTTCTTCTCCAGGAAGCGGTTGCTTCCAGTCTTTAAGGGATAGCCTCTGGACACTGCTCTTCATGCCCGTCAACCGTTCATCAGATTTGCTTTTTTCTTCCGACACCAAGAGGCTTAAGGCGTCCGAAATCGGAGTGGCTCGAATCTCAGTTGGTTTGCCCAGTAATCTTTCGATCAAGCCCATTTTTTCGAGTGACGGCAAAAGCCTGTAGACGTCTTCTCTGCGTACTTTTGAAAACTTCGCTACTTGTCCTACCGTAGTTTTTTCCAGCTTAAGTATCGCTAAGTATACCCTTGCCTGATTAAGGCTTAAACCCAAACCAAGCAGGAGATCCGTGTTTTCATCGTTGGTCATTTCCACTCCCATTATTTTTCGACTCAATTTATTTTTAAGTCTTTTGGTTGTTTCGCAAAATTGTTCTATCTAGAAATAGCCTTACACTTTCTCTTTTAGGTATATTTCGGCTGGAGTTAAATAGCCTATTCCCTCGTGCGGTCTGACGTAGTTGTAGTAGCGTATGAAGCTCCAGTGCTCTTTGAAGAGGTGAGACTCCAGCTCGTACGCCTTGTGGAAAGCCTCAATCTTGCCGCAGGTGGTGGGCCTGCGAACGCTGGCGGTAATATGCTCAATGCCCAACTCAATGCAGTGGATGTCAAAAGCGGATGTTTCTCCTCTTGCAGGCTTAAACTGGTTCCCTGATCCGTGAGAATCTGCCTTGGAACACCATACCGCTTAACCGCCCTGTCAAGCAGCAACATAGCATTCTCACCCGTTGGACTCCAAATCTTAACTGAGCCAGTGATGAATCTGGAGCGGTCATCAAGATAGCTTATCATCCAAAAGTCGTCATTGCACAATTTAAAATCCGCTTGCCAGAGGCTGTTGCAATGTTCCCTTTGGAAACGTTTGGTTCCCCAGGTCTTTTCTAGGCTCCGTTATGGGGTGGTTTAAGCCTGATTGGCAGATGATCTGGTAGGCTTGGTTATTGTCTACGTCATAGCCCTTGAGTCTGAGGCTTCCAGCAATCTTTTTGGGTCCCCACTCATACCTTTCTCTGAGTTTGACGACTTTCTTTTTGAGTGAGTCTTCAACGTCCAAGCCCGTTGGTCTGCCTCTGGCCTTTTCTTTGAGGCCATCTTTGCCTTCTGCTTGATAGCGGTTCCACCAGCGATAAAACATGTCCCTGCTTATTCCAGCAGAGCTGCAGATTTTGGTAACTGACCAACCTTGCAACCTCTTCTTTATGATCCACGCTTTTAACTGATCTAAGTCTCTGTCCAAGCCCTCTCCACTCTCGCGTTATATTACGATGCAAGAGTGTAAGGCATTTTCTAGATAGAACAGTTGTTTCGCAAAATATGTAACTATCTTCGCTTTTCGGGAAAGTTGTGTTGTTCTGGTTTTGGAGGTTTCCAATTGTGTTAAAAGGATAGAAATTGCTGCTGAAGCAGCGTTCGCTGGGGCTTATCTAAAATATTGCTGGAAAAATTTTGAGGGGTGTTTTAGTGTATTGATTCTATGGTTAGTCAGCGATTGTTTTATACGCTTGACCAAGAGGCTGCTCAGTTTATGCGAATACGAAGCCGATGATTAGACCTATTATGAATCCGATGCTTAGAGGTAGTATGCCTACGATGAGTGCTCCGTATTGATATACTATTGAGCCGTATTGGGTTGCGTAGTTTTTCAGCTCGCTAAGACTCAAACCGAAAAAGCCAAAGTAGGCAGCCACGAAGAGTACAATCGCAGCTATAATGGCGATCTTTAGGAATAAATGGACTAGATAACCCACAATCAATCCGACGACAAATATTATTATCATTAAGACAATCGGCGGCAAGCCACCTATGCTTCCAGAAGTAATAAAATGAAATACTTGATCAATCGCGCCCAAAATCTACAACTCCACAATAAAGCTATAGAGGGTTAAACGGCTATTAAGCTTGTGTAGCTGTAACCCCACACCGACAAAGCGCTCATTAAATGATTCGAATCGAAAAAGAAAAACAGTTGTTGCAGAAAATGGCTCAAAAAAGTTACGAGAAAATGTTTTTGTTTTGGTCTCATCTATTTGGGCTGCGACTTGACGAATATTGACAGTAATCCCAGAAGGGCTCCGAGAATAACTAAAACTCCTCCGATTCCGCCTGAAACGATTCCAAACACTAATAGCACTATCCCCCAAGGTAAGGTTCCAACAGACTTTGATCCAATTATACAGATTGCCCCAATTACTATTGCCACTATGCTGTACATTGCTCCTGTCAAGTAGTGACCAGCCGGCGAGAAAGCACTGCCAAAAGAAGACCCTATAAGACCAAGGACGCCAAAGATAATTATGAGTATTCCACCTATCAAAGCAAGGATATATCCCCAGTAAGCAAAATCATTTTTCATTTTTTTTAGTTCACCTCTACAGATATTTGTTTGACGTCGTAACTGGTTTATTTGAAATAATTTTGCGTGAAAAAATTCACGCTCATTTTACATGTGGGGGAAGAATGTTCCCGGAACTACTATACCGAAGAGGGCTCCGAATATTATGCTTATTACGACGAAGAGTATCCATGCCAGTATGGCTATTCCGATGCCGGTCAGCCAGCCCGTTCTGAAGCTCGCTTTGTAGACCCATATCCAGGCTATGAGTGCTAAAACTAATGCGATTATGTATGCTGTTGAGCCGATTGTCGCTCCCAGAAAATAACCCACAAGAAACAATACGACAGCGTAAACTATTGGGCCAAAAAGCGTAGCAATCATAGCGTCGCCAAAGGTTGCTTTTCCGCCAGTTACAGCTTTGCCAGCTAACCACACGGGTATTGATACTATTATCCACAGAATAACCAAGCCAATTATGGTTACAAGCAGACTCGTCAAAGTCATGTTTCCAATAATCAGATTGCTCAAAGGCAACACCTGTTAAGCTACATATGGGTACAAATTACTTTTAAATCTGTGTAGCTGTAGGTCCCCAGCCACAAAGCGGTATGCTGCTTGAAAATTCAAGTATTGACTTGGAGCCTAAAACTGCGAGATTATGAATGAAAGCGGAGCTTAGTAATCAAGCCATTTTACACGCAAAACCTCGGTTGATGCCAGATGTTGCTGTGGCTTCACAGTCACACACACTTAAGTCTGCAATTGACGGCTAACCGATAGAGGTGAAAGGAATGTCAAAGACCAAGAAAGAAATTGAAAGTGCCGCTGAAAAAACTGGAGAAGCAGTCGGCAAAGGCATCAAAAGAGGTGCTAAAGCCGTAAATGACTTTGGGAAGGGAATAAAGAAAGAACTCAAGAAAAAAGAATAAGGAGAACCAAATTTCCCTTCTCCAAAAAAGCGAAAAAAGCATCTAATTTTTTGAGAGATCGAGGCTAAAGTGGGCTTGGCAAAAACGCTTAAGCGTCAGAGAATCATTACTTATGACAGGAAACTTTTCAATCAATAGGAGTGTTGGTTTATGGGTTATTCAAAAAGACAAGGTGGCAGTTATGAGGGAAGACGGGGTCACGGTAAGGGTGCTAAACGTTACCCTGTTGCGGTAGGAGAAGAATTAGAGGTGGATATTGTGGAATGTAGCCCAAAAGGGGAAGCCATTGCCCGAGTTCAAGGTTTAGTAATACATGTTGCCGATGCAAAGGCTCATGACCACGTGAAAGTAAAGATAAATCGAGTGGGCGGCACAACGGCAGAAGCAGAAGTCATAAAGTAGTGCACGCGCCTAAAAACGCGATTGAACTCTGAAAAAAATCGACGTTAAAATTTGTGGCGAAATTTAAAGTTTCATTGTTGGTCGGGTACAATCACATAGTCTTAAGTGCTTTTCCGCTTTCTATTTGTCCCTCTCGCGATATGGAGGTGAATGTTTTTGTCTAAGAACCCGCGTTCTTCAAGTATGGAGCCAAAGATGACTTCAGACGGCAAATTCCAATGTGAAGCAGACAAGAAAACCTTTAACTCAAGAGAAGATTATGATAGGCATTGCTCAGAAGCGCACATGAAAAGTAGCGGCAGCAAAGGCTGGTAACCGACCTAACAGATTCAGGGACGTTTCTTCCCTTTTTTCATTGCGACGGCAGCAAAAATTGACAAAAACCTATGAATGCAGCACGGCACAACAGCAAAGGCTTCACGGGATAATGTTTGTTTCAATGTTAAAGAAATGTTTATATCGGATAAAGGCGCTTCTGTTAGAATTCAGCTATAATTGCTAGCCCCGCAATTTTCACATGGCGGCGGCTCAACCCGTACCGAAACGGCGATTGCCTTGCAGGAATGATGGTGTTGGCCTCCAGTTGCGGGGACACGTATGTGGACCTGACTAATTGCTCAGTTAGGTCTGAATTGGGCTTTGACGTATATGAGTGGAATGTTTTTCCCTCCAAATCCAGTTAGGCACAAGAATGCGAAATTCGTACCACATCAAAAAACAAGATAGTAAGATCCGCAGAAATCAAAACGGGGTGTCACAACTCCGGTTGATCCTGCCGGACCCCACTGCTATCGGGATAGGACTAAGACATGCTAGTCGCGTGCTTCAGCCAACACGAAGCACGGCACACAGCTCAGTAACACGTGGCTAACCTGCCCTCGGGATAGGAATACCCCCGGGAAACTGGGGCTAATTCCCAATAGGCGAAGATCTCTGGAATGAGTCTTCACTTAAAGGGCGCTAGAGTTATGCTCTTTAGCGTTGCCCGAGGATGGGGCCGCGACCGATCAGGTTGTTGGTGAGGTAATGGCTCACCAAGCCTTTTACCGGTGCGGGCCGTGGGAGCGGGAGCCCGGAGATGGGCACTGAGACAAGGGCCCAGGCCCTACGGGGCGCAGCAGTCGCGAAAACTTTGCAATAAGCGAAAGCTTGACAGGGCTATCCCGAGTGCCATCCGCTGAGGAAGGCTTTTACCCAGTCTAGAACGCTGGGGGAATAAGGAGAGGGCAAGTCTGGTGTCAGCCGCCGCGGTAATACCAGCTCTCCGAGTGGTGTGGATGTTTATTGGGCCTAAAGCATCCGTAGCTGGCTAGGTTAGTCCCCTGTTAAATCCACCGAATTAATCGTTGGATTGCGGGGGATACTGCTTGGCTAGGGGACGAGAGAGGCAGACGGTATTTCCGGGGTAGGGGTGAAATCCTATAATCCCGGGAGGACCACCAGTGGCGAAGGCTGTCTGCTAGAACGCGCCCGACGGTGAGGGATGAAAGCTGGGGGAGCGAACCGGATTAGATACCCGGGTAGTCCCAGCTGTAAACGATGCAGACTAGGTGTTTGGACGGCCACGTGCCGTTCTAGTGCCGCAGGGAAGCTGTTAAGTCTGCCGCCTGGGGAGTACGATCGCAAGATTGAAACTTAAAGGAATTGGCGGGGGAGCACCACAAGGGGTGAAGCTTGCGGTTTAATTGGAGTCAACGCCGGAAATCTCACCGGGAGCGACAGCAGAGTGAAGGCCAGATTAAAGGTCTTGCCAGACAAGCTGAGAGGAGGTGCATGGCCGTCGCCAGTTCGTGCCGTGAGGTGTCCTGTTAAGTCAGGCAACGATCGAGACCCGCATCCACTGTTGCTACTAGCTTTGTGCTGGGCACACTGTGGAGACCGCCACTGATAAAGTGGAGGAAGGAGCGGGCCACGGCAGGTCAGTATGCCCCGAATCTCCCGGGCCACACGCGAGCTGCAATGGCAGGTACAATGAGTTCCAACCTCGAAAGGGGAAGGCAATCTCGAAAGCCTGCCGTAGTTGGGATCGAGGGTTGTAACCCATCCTCGTGAACATGGAATCCCTAGTAATCGCGTGTCATTAGCGCGCGGTGAATACGTCCCTGCTCCTTGCACACACCGCCCGTCGTTCCATCCGAGCGACTCTTGGGTGAGGTGCCGTCTTTCATGGCGGTATCGAATCTAAGTTTCGTAAGGAGGGAAAAGTCGTAACAAGGTGGCCGTAGGGGAACCTGCGGCCGGATCACCTCCTAAGTAAAAAGCATTCGAATGCTTAATTGGAGGAGCAAGGAGAACATTGAGAACACACAGGTGTACGTCAAAGCCCAATAAACATTAGCAACTATAGCCAAAGGGTTTCATTTCTTATTTTTTGCAGTTTAGATTCAAGTTGTCATGTTATTCATTTGAGAAGAATTTTGGTTGAAAACTCTTTTTAGGGAACCCAGCAAAATAGTTAAGAGATGTCCATGTGTCAAAAAACCTTTATTTCGGATGCTGACTCGGCACTGGCAAGCCTTATCTGGAAAGGCATAGAAAATGAATCTGCGGCAAAAAGCATAATCTCCAGTCAGGAGCACATTTCGTTTTCATCTCCAAAAGCCGCTGATAGAACCAGAAAACTGTCGATTTTTCTATATAACGTAGCAACTCAACCGACTTTTGCCTTGCACTATCTTGTTACGCCATTTGCGGGAAACGACAAAGACGACCACTTATTGCTTGGAACAATAATTCGTGTGGTTTTAGCCACGCCGACGATTGTCAACTCGGATGAGAAGAACGATATGGGGTTCACGGTGAAAATTGATTCGCTTTCTCTGGATGAATTAAGCAAACTGTGGATTGCGCTGGGTGCCCCGCTTAGGGTTTCCTTGAGCTTAACCCTCTCCCCTACAGAGCTGCCGTGTGGCTTGCAGGCGCAGGAGACAAGTGCCATAGCAGTGCCTCAAACACCCGCACTTGACACTAAAAATGTCACGCAACTCTACCAAGCCGTGCTCAAAACCTTCACTGAGCAATCCACGGGGTGGAGAAACCGCAACATTGTCGTCAAACAATGGGTTCTGCAAGATTTCAAGAAAAGCACAGATATGACCGTGGAGGAAATGGCCACTGCGCTCAACGGTTTAGGCGATAAGCTGGAAAGACATGAGCCAACAGACCAGTTCGTAAAGCCCCTGAACTTGTTGGTTGCATACTACAAACACCAACTTGACCAACTCAGCGGAATGCAGAAAGTGACGCATAAGCAAACCGAGAACCTCGAAGCAATAGACGCATGGATCAAAGACGTCGAAAATTTAATGGGAGTCTTAGGCAGCTAGAGCTTGAATCTTAAATAAACAGCGGAAATCCATGAGGCTTCTTTTATGTTAGCCAGGTTCTTTTGGTCTCTTTTATTGCGTCGAAGTGTGGATCGTCTGAGATTATTTTGGCTTGGTTTTTTAGGGCTGTTGCGGCAATGATGCAGTCGCCAACGGGTAGGTTTTTGTGGGTGCTTTTGAGTATGCCTGCGTCTTTTGCGATTGAAGAAGTTAAGCCCTCTATTTTTAATCCGCTAGCATTGATTGAGCGATAGGTTATTTCTGCGCTTTCTTTACCCCTTTTTGAGCAAATGAACTGAATTGTTTCAAGGAGTACTATGGTTGGGATTATTCCATTAGCGGTTTGCGTTAACTCCCCCATTTTTCGGTTTGTTTTCTGAAGCATTTTTGGGTCTTGTGAATAAAGGTGTTCCAGAAAAAAGCGTGTGTCGAGCACTTCCTTCAAGGGCTAGTATTCCTCGCGTAACTTGTCTAATTCTTTCTTCAGCTCAGCAACGTCTGCATTCCCAGCGAAAATTCCTGCAAGATCCTCAAGTTTTGGGACGCGCTTGAAAACAATTGTTTGGTTTACCGCTTCTGCTGTTAGGGTGTCCCCTTCTTTTATTCCCAGCTTCTTTCGAATTTCCGCAGGAATAGTCACCAGACCCCGTTTACCTACTTTAACGGTTTGTCATATCTGTCGGTTACTTAATAGAGAAAGAACCGAATAAGAAATTATCGCAAGTTTGGGAAAAAAATGGTTTTTGGCAAAATTTCAAATAATTGACAATAAGATATATCTGTGCCTTCATCCAATTAAAATAAGGATAACTTATGTCGATCGAGGTTGGGAAATACGGGCGAATCGTTCTCCCGAAAAGAATCCGTAAAAAGTACGGCGTTCAAGAGGGTTACAGGCTAATCGTTACTGAATCGATGGGTCGCATATGTCTTATCCCAGTTAAAAAATATGAAAAACCCACTGAGGCCCTGTATGGCAGCGTTAGGGTAGAAAAACCCATTGATGAACCGAAACGTTTTGCCAGAGAGTTCATGCGAAAGAAACTTCTTGAGGACATGCAGTAATGCGCTTCGTTGACACCAATGTCTTCATTTACTCGCTCACTGCTCATCCCTCTTTCGGCCCGACAGCAAAACGCATATTGGAACGCATTGAAAACGGGGAAGGAGCAGTAACTTCGACTCTTGTACTTCTCGAAGTTGCTTGGGTTCTGGAGGCTATGGGCAAGCAGGGTGACATTGAATCTTCGATTGCTAAGATTCTTTCGTACGAAGCTCTCAACGTGATCGAAATAAGTCAAGACGATCTTCTGATAGGTGCAAGCAATATGGCGATGTACAAAGTGGATTTCAACGATGGAGTAAACATTGCATTGATGGCAAGAGAATGTATTTCAGAAATCTATTCAAACGACCAAAAGCATCTTGGGAAACTAGATTTTCTGAAAGTAATTTTCAAGTGATCCGCGCTCAAGTTACGGTTCCAATAAAGTCTTCGTGTAGTCCCAGATTTTGTCGCTAACAAAATGCAGCGTCTTCACCACGGGGCCTTTCTTAGTTTGTTTCGCAGTTTCGGCGTCGATGAGGCTTTCGCCCAACGCGAGGGATTTCCCAAACTTCACATCAACCACAAGCACCAGGTCACCTTTGCCAAAGTCGCCTTCTATGTGCACTATGCCAGGAGCCATAACTGTTGCGCCCTTGCAGACGTAGGGTACGGCGCCCATGTCCACTACGATTTTGGGTGCGCCGACAATGTATTCGGTGAAGTGCAGGGTGGGCAGGATCTTGTCGTCGGCTTTGAAGAGTATGGGTTTTCCTTCGATGAGGTAGATTTGGCCGACTTCGGATTCGACGACTTCCACAGCGGCTTTGCCGCCGAAAAGTGTTTCGAGGTCAAGTTTGAGGTTTGCTGAGGCTTCGGCTAGGACCTGTTTTGCCTCTTTGTTCTTTAACGGGTATCTTCGCTGTTTCGTAGGCATGCGGATCACTTACCGTATTCATGCAGGCTTAAAATTTAACTTTACCCTAAAATCCGCTGTCAAGTGTTGCGTCGCTTTTTTATATCAGCTCAAACCTTTAATTGAAACTAATAGTTCCCGAAAACAAACTTGGAATTGAGGTCTAAGAGATGGCGAAATGTTATGGTTGCGGCAAAGAATCCAAGGGCAACATGCCTACCGCGAAAATTGACGGCGACGAACGGTCCTACTGTGCCGATTGTTACTGGAAGGTTGAGAAGGAGTTTAAGGGCTTGCGGAACTGTGAGGAATGCAGCTACTTCTGCGAGGAAACCTGTAAAAAGAGGGGCAAAAAGCTCAAGCCGGTGACGGTTGGCTACAACCTGTATTTTGTTGAGGCGGAAAAATGCGGCGACTTCAGCACCGACAAAGATGTTGCTTTGGCGGAAATCAAAAAGCTTGAGGCGCAGGGCAAATTTGAGGAGGCAGCCTCTGGGTACGACAAGTGGGGAATGGATGAGCAGGCGGAGGCGGCACGGCGAAAGATGCCTAAGCCAAGCGTCGACGTAGGCGCGCGGGTGAAGGATCTGGCTAAGGCGGGGCAGACGCTGACTTACTATTGTCCGCACTGTGGCGCGGCGCTTACGGTTGGGGCGAAGGCGACGCAGGTTCAGAAGTTCTGCACTGGCTGCCGTGGCGACCTGAGCATAATTGATCTGGGCAAATTCATCGAGCAACATACGGGCTAGAAACCAATTTTTTCTTTTTTCATTTTACTGCTTTTCTAGAAAGCAACCAGAGCCCTGCTTGCAGCGAACTGTCGCTTGACATTAGTCCTCGGGTAGGTATGAATGGGTTTATACCTAAAAAAACAGCAAACACTTGTTTTCTGTCATGAAAAACAAAAATCTTTCCAGTTTGATCCAAGCTCCAAACAAATAAAGCAACCCAAAGCAAGCCCCAAACAACAGCCGCTTACCCGATAGGGGTACCTAGTATTTACATTAGAATTCCAATGTAAATATGGTTCCCAAAGACAGGGGGAGGGTACCTCATCTTTACATCAAAAAACCGAGGTAAAGATGGATTCGAAATCCCACCGCCCTACCCCACCGTTCTTCTATTTACGTCAACACGCAAGCCCACCCATCGCCGCCTTGAACCGCCGCAGACCAAAAGAATTCAGAGCCGTCTCCGAAACCCATAAATGGGGAGAGTTCAAGTATAGAAGAGATAACGGAATCATGAGGATTACAGCATGAGCGAAATGACAACCGAAATCCTTGAACAGAACCTCGGCAAAGTCGTACTGGTACGGCTCAAAGGCGGAAAAAGCCTACGGGGAAGACTGAAGGGTTTCGACCAACACTTAAACCTAGTTCTAGAAGAAACAGAAGACACAACCGTAGTTGAAAATCAAAAGAAACTGGGACTAATCATCGTCCGCGGAGATAACGTAGTCCTAATATCCCCGCCGCCTAGGTGACCCCGATGGGAAAAGGCACTCCATCAATGGGCAAGCGGCAAGGCAAAACCGTCCACATTAAATGTCGGCGCTGCGGAAGAAGAGCATACCACGTGCGCAACAAGCACTGCGGAGCATGCGGCTTCGGAGAAACCAAAAAAATAAGACATTACACCTGGATGCGCAAAACTCTGCAGAGAGTAAGAGTCGTCTAAACCCAAATTTCCACAAAACTCATTTCAATTATAAAAACAAAACCGTTTTAAAGCCCAGTTCTTTCGCTGCGTCTCTGGAAGCAGCTATAAACAAAACATAGTAAAAAACTAAAGCAGGGGGACGCGGCTCAGCTTGGCAAGTTATAGTAGCCTTTGTCCACCTTGACGAAGATCAATGGACCTTTGCTCTGCGCCATCTCTCGGGCTTTCCGAAGAGCCTCGTTAACGATGGTGAAGACCTGTTCGCGTTCGTTCAGTTCCTGCACCCGTTTTTCCCCAAGCTCCATCTTCAGCAAGTTCTCCGACAATATGTCTGTGCCGCAGATTTCCCCGTTCTTAAGCAGGGTTGTGATGATGATTTCTTGAAGCTCTTGCTTATGCTCAATCTTCTTCCACAAAGGCTCCGCGTTGACTAAAGTCTTAGAAATCTTGTTCCACCGAGAAGCGTTCTGTTCACCAATCAGCAGCTTGACGCGTTCCTTCCACTTCTTAAACCAAATTCCGATCCAAACAGTCAAGAACGCCTCCAGCTCAGACGAATCTTCCTTAAAGATTGCCTCCAACCTTTCAACTAACTCGCATTGGCTTGCTTCTCTCCCAATCAAGTTCCAATGAAACTTCAAAAAATTGGTGAAGTCTTGACAAGCCACCTGCAAAACTTTGCGGTCAGACCCCATAACATCAAGAGCTGGATCCGCATCCTTCAGTTTCTCCCCTATCATCAATTCTACAAAGTTCATACTGATTCCCGTTCCTTAGCCCTCTCCAACCATGACTTAAGATAATGGTTTCAGATAAACCTTATTTTTGTTGAGAAATATAAACGCCTAAGACGAGTTCAGTCAATATTTCAGCTTTCGATATATCGCTGAATCATCCGAGGATATTTGGAAGCGCCGTTAAATCGTTTACAATCAAATCTGGCTCTTCTTTAGCAAGTTCTCCAGAACGGAAAAGACCTGACAAAACAGCTACAGTCACTGCTCCAGCGGCTTTTCCAGCCCGCACATCATTAACTGAGTCGCCCGCTATAATGCAGTCGCTTATGTCAACGTCCAGCGCCCTAACGCAGCTTAGTAGGGCTTCAGGTGAAGGCTTAGGCTTCGCCGTATCGAGAGCCGTCACTACATGGGTGAAATACCTTGAGATTCCGAAGAATTCAAGCTCCTCTATGACGGATTGCTTCGGAACATGCCGCATGGTTATGAGGGCAAGTTTCTTCTTTTCCGCCAACGCTTCAAGCGCAGCCTTAACGTTGGGTATAAGCTTGGTTTTTTGCCTCGTAATTAAATAGTAAGTTTTGAGGTATGTGCTTAGGAATCTTTTGGGATCGCCGTAGATGATGTCGTTTATCGCGAATCCCTGCTCGAGTCTTCGGGGGATTTCTAAAGCGGTCTCCTTCGGCGGCGGCGCCTGACCGATAGCTTGGAAAGACACTCTTGCCGCCTCTAAGTAAGCTTCCGTAGAGTCAACTATCGTGCCATCCAAATCCAGGAAAATGCCTTTTGCCTTGAAGCCGTTTTCGATCATTCTTCTCTGGCACTTCACTGTGCTCAACGTTTCTTAAACGTTTCTTATGTTCCCTGAAGAAACCGCCACCTCCAAATGCAATCCGAACTGAAGGCTTTTTTGGCTATTTCGAAAAGGCTGTGTTGATGGTTAATGTTCAAAAAAAGTCTAGATAAGTAATTATAATTCGTAGAGCCTATTTTGAGAACAAACCCGTTTCAGCTGTGTTTCCGAATGCCAGAGAAAACCGCTTCTTCAATCGACATATTCAGCCTAATGTCAGAAGAGAGCCCTGAGCAGGCGAAGAAGAAACGAAGGCAAGAGCTTTTAGAGCCCACGGGTGTAAAGGAGCTTTTCAAAGAAGGCAGCATAGACGTCAACAAATACACCTGCGTCGGGGTACAATGCAAACTATGCATCAAAACCTGCCCGACTAATGCTTTGTACTGGGCAAACGGCTCGGTAGGCGTAATAGATGATTTATGCGTTTACTGTGGCGCCTGTGTGCTGAACTGCATGGTTGATGACTGCATAAAAATCGAGCGGAAACGGGAAGACGGCACAAAAGAATGCTTCAGTAAGCCAAAAGACGTTGTTGCGCTTACTGAGAAGGTTAACGCAAAAAAACGTTTAGGAAGGGTCAAAGCGGTCTTCCCAACGGCTGGCGATTACTGTCATAGGTACCTCGAGAAGCCTGAGTTGTGATTTCTAAACTTCTTTCGGATAGACAACTAAAATTCTGCGAGTTGACGGTTAGTCCAGCAGGGTTTTGGACTTGATTGAAATTAGGGTTCCGCTTCGCGTGGATAGCTCGATTTTGTCGCCGTAGCCTTTTTTCGCGAAGACGTTCTCTAGCAGCAGTTCGTCGCCTTCTTTCAAGGCTTTAAGATCCTCTGAGTGTTGGCGCCACGCTGTAACCTGAACTGCCCCTGAGTTATCTTTCAGGGTGAAAACCGTTAGTTTGACGCTTTCGCCTTTGCTCGTAGTTACTTCTTTGCTTTGCGGAGCCGATGCAACAATGCCTTGGACGTTGACAGTTTGGTTTTCGCTTAGCTTATCTATTTGGGTTAATTGCAACTCGGCGGTTTGAACGTTGATGTAAGTGTTTGAGTCTACGTGGACTTCGAAGCCGCCGTTTTGAGCCTCTTTCACTCTGGCATTAATCAGGAGCAAGCGTGAATTGGCTTTCACAGTTTCGAGTTCAACTGCCTTTTCACTCCAAATTACGGCTGTGACTTGTCCTGAATCGTCGGCTAAGGTGACCCGCATGACTTTTCCGTCAACGTCGCCGGCTCGGGGAAAGGTCGTTAAACCTGAAACGCCTTTGACTATGCCTGAAAGATGGACGGTGCCCGACGCATTGTTCAGCGAGCCGATCTTAGTTGTGTACTTCTCGACGGCTGGGTACTCGCTGGTTTTTTCTGGCGGCTCGACTTCAACTTTGCTTTTGCCTCCGAGATGCAGCTCGACTTTGCCGTAACGGTCTTCCCGAGTGTACCCGTGGAGGAGCCGAACGGTTTGTCCAATGTTTAGTTCGCCGCTTTCGACTAGGTTTGCCTTGTCGTTCCAGAGCACGACGCGCAAGATTCCGTCGTTGTCAGCAATCATCATCGTCGCGTATTTGCCTGGTTTTTCTCCTTCGAAGGTGCGAACCTCGGAGACAGCGATTAGGCGACCTTCCACTGTGACGTCGTTTAAGCCGGCGAACAAATGACTTGTCCGCAGGGTTCCGCTGTTGACGATGCTGTTCTGCTGGACTTGTACGCCGTAGCGTGCGGCGATTAACCTGAGAAGAGTGTCGTCGCCAAGCAGACCGCCAGCCCTCACTCGTTCATCCTGCAGCTGCTCAAGAATCTGCTCTTGGGTTACCTGCGGGTTTTCTGCGAGAATTTTCTGGATGATGTCTTGAGTGGTCATCTTGCGCCGACACGATAACTATTCTGGGCGCTATTAATTTTTTGCATTTCTCGTCTTTTTGTCTCCAATTCGATTCGCGTGGTCGAAGCATGCGTCATTTTTGTGGTGGTTTTTGGCAACAAATACTAGACCCTCCCTTGTCTTTGGAACCCATATTTACGTTGGAATTTTGTTGTAAATAGTAGACCCCTCCCTCGGGCAGGCGGCGTCAGGGCTTGTTTTGGGTTGCTTTTTTGGTTTAGGCTTCGATTTGAGCTTAGGTTATTCAAGACCTAATCGCGATTTATTATGTCTCCATTTTTTCACTAAAAAGCTTTTAAGCGCTCAGCTCACAGTATCATGCGGTTCCCATGGGATTCCTAAAGAAGCTTGAAGGACACTTAATCGCGCCGAAAGCAGACGTCAACCTGCAGCTCTCAGAACAATACGCCGTCTTAGGCGACAACTTGGACGGAACATTCACAGTTACGCCGCACGAGGACATAGCGGCAGACGAAATCCGCTGCGAAATCAAATGCACCGAAACCGCCCAAGTCATGAAAACCGAGTACGACCCCGCGCTCAAAATGGTGGTCAACCGGCAAGTAACCGAAAACCGCGTTCTCTACCAAGCAAAACCGCCCTGCAACCCAGCCATCAATCTCGCAAACGGCATCAGCCAAAGCTTCAAATTCAGCATAGCCCTTCCCGCTGGTGCCCGCCCAACCTTCATGTCCGCAGTTGACAATGTTCAATGGGAAATCAAAGGAGTCGTCGCCGTCCATGGAAGACCCGACGTAACCACCAAAGAAACCGTGTTACAGGTCATCCCGCCAAGCGAGAGACCCGCCAACGAACCGCCAAAGGTGCGCCTCGTAAACTGCCAATACTGCCAAGCAGCGATGCCAGAAACCACGCTGGTCTGCCCAAACTGCGGAGCAAGAAGAACCGCACAATAAACCAAAACTTAAATTTCCATGTTTTGGAAGGAATATTCATGAAGAATTCTGAATGCACAATCTACATCATGTTCAAGGATAAGTGGATACAGAAGTTCCGAAAGGAAGAGGACGGCTGGAAAGAATACAGCCAAAACGGCACAGTTCGCCCATGCACCGCGGAACAATTCATCTCCCACCTCCTGCCGCCGCTGGCTGAAATAAAAGGACCCGACGTCACCGTCAAAGTCGAACCCGACGCATCCCACGGCCCGTAACCAGAAAAGACTTCATAACCGCGTTGCAAACAAGAAAAGCTTCTGTATCCAGCGACGAAGTACAATTAAATGAAGGATGGGTAGGAAAATTCGGAATTAAGTAATTCAACAATGTTTATCATATCAAAACAGCGGTTTTTGTGTTTTTTCTTAAGCAATGCCTTAACATGGAAGATTCTGCGTTGCATTACTGAACATTTATGTATTTGATTTAGGCATTCAAAGTAAAATGGCACTCGCGGTGCCTATCTAAGCAGTCAAAACGGGTTGTATATGACTGAGACAGTCGCTAGTTCATCGGGCAAGGAGCCGATTAAAGCTTCAGAACTTGACCCTAAATTCAAGTATGAACTGCTAAAGATGCATGGAAGCGAAAAAATTCTTAAATGTTTCCAGTGTGGAACCTGCACTTCAGACTGTCCAGTAGCAAGATACAGTGACAGTTACCGTCCAAGAACTCTGATCCACATGGCTCAACTCGGCTTAAAAGACCGCGTGCTAAAAAGCGACACATTATGGTTATGCGCAGCTTGCTTCACATGCACAGACCGATGCCCCCAAGACGTCGAAGTGGCAAGCGTAATCCGTGTTTTCCGCAACTTAGCCGTCGAAAACGGGTGCATACCCCAAGTTTTCAAAGACCAAACCGCAAGCCTGCTTGAATCAGGCTACGCCTACAAAATTCCCGAATTAAGAATCAAAAAACGTGAAACCCAAGGGCTTCCACCCTTACCGAAAGGCAACGCAGAAAACGTTAAGAAAGCGCTTAACGGCGTGAAATTTATTGAAGCCACCAAAAAACCAGCAGGAGGACAACCTGTTGGGCAATAAATACCTCATTTTCCTCGGCTGCGCTGTCCCTTACCGTGTCTCCGCATACGAGATTTCTGCCCGTAAAGTCTTAGCTAAACTCGGCGTGGAACTGGTTGAAATGCCTGAGTTTAACTGCTGCGGCTTGCCTTTTGACCCTGTAAGCCATGAAACCATGCTTATCTTGGCAGCCAAAAACTTGGCGCTGGCGGAGCAGCAAGGCTTGAATATTTTGACGCTTTGTCCAGGCTGCGCTGGTTCCTTAAAGAAAACTAACAAAATCCTCAAAGAAGACAAGGCTTTGAAAGACCAGATTAATGGGCATCTGAAAGAAGTGGGGTTGGAGTTCAAAGGAACCATTGAAGTAAAACATCTTTTACAGGCGCTAAAGGAAGATGTAGGCGTCGAAAAAATCAAAGCCTCAGTCACGAAACCCCTTAACATGCTTAAGGTCGCCGAACATAATGGGTGCCACATCTTAAGACCTAAAGAATTCATAGGATTCGACGACCCCGAAGACCCACAAACACTGAAAATGCTGATTGAAGCAACAGGAGCTACATGTCTCGATTATATCGACGAAACCGAATGCTGCGGAGCACCCAGCGTCGGAGTCAGCGACAAAATCGCTTTGCAGCTTGCAAGGGACAAGCTAAAGCACGTTAAAATGGTTGATGCGCAGGCTTTAATCACGATTTGCCCGTTTTGCCATATTATGTACGATACAAACGAGTTGCGAATAGAGAAAACATTTAATGAAACCTATGGAATTCCCATACTTCACTACCCACAACTACTCGGGTTAGCAATGGGCTTAACCCCAGAAGAATTAGCCTTTGGCGAACTCCGAGTAAACGCATCAAAAATAATAAAGCAAGTAACCGAGGAAGTAAACAAACAATGAGCAAAGAAAAGTTGAAAATAGCCTTTTACTGGGCTGCAAGTTGCGGCGGCTGCGAAATAGCAGTCTTAGACATAAACGAAAAAATCCTTGACGTAGTAAAAATAGCCGACATAGTTTTCTGGCCAGTAGCGTTGGACATCAAATACAAAGATGTCGAAGCAATGGCGGACAAATACATCGACATCACGTTCTTCAACGGCTCCATACGCAACAGCGAACAAGAACACATGGCTAAGCTTCTGAGGCAAAAAAGCAAAACCCTCGTCGCCTTCGGCTCATGCGCCCACCAGGGTAGCATACCCGGCTTGGCAAACCTGAACGACAAGAAAGAAATCTTCGAGCAAGTTTACGTCAAAGACAAATCAAACGTTAACCCGCAGCATGCTATGCCCCAAACCCAAACCAAAGTTAAAGAGGGCACACTTAAAATCCCAGAGTTCTACGACACAGTAAAGACGTTGGCGCAGACAGTCAACGTTGACTATTACTTGCCTGGTTGCCCACCTCCAGTGAAGCTGATAGCTGGTGCAGTTGATGCAATCGCAAGCGGCAAATTACCGCCAAAAGGTAGTGTGCTTGCACCGCTCAAAGCAGTATGCGACGAATGCCCAAGAAAACGTGAAAACAAAAAAATCGGCAAACTCTACCGCGTCTACGAGAAAACTCCTGAACCAGAAAAATGCCTGCTTGAACAAGGCATCCTCTGCATGGGACTTGCAACCAGAAGCGGCTGCGGCGCCCAATGCTTAAACGTTGACATGCCCTGCACAGGCTGCGGCGGACCAGCCCCGAACGTACCCGATCAAGGTGCAGCAATGATATCTGCTTTAGCTTCGATTCTAGGGTATGACGGTGAACCAGGGAAAACCACGTACACCGAAAAAGAGATTGAAGAGTTACTTAGCCAAGTGAAAGATGCAGTCGGCACATTCTACATGTACAGTTTGCCAGCGTCTATCTTGAAACGAAAGGTGATTAAGAAATGAAAGAATTAATTATAGACCCAATAACCAGACTTGAAGGACACGGAAACATATCCATATTCCTAAACGACAAAGGCGAAGTTGAAAACGCGTACCTCAAAGTACCAGAACTAAGAGGCTTCGAAAAATTCTGCATCGGCAGAAAAGCTGAGCTCATGCCGCAGTTAACCACAAGAATTTGCGGTGTCTGCCCAGTTGCACATCACCTCGCAGCAACTAAAGCCTTAGACGCAGCATTCCACGTTGAACCGACACCCGCAGCAAAGAAACTTCGAGAATTAATGTACAGCGCCTACTTCATCTACGACCATACACTTCACTTTTACTACCTCGGTGGACCAGACTTCATAGTTGGACCCGACGCACCCCCAGAAAAACGCAACATCCTTGGCGTCATCGAAAAAGTCGGAATGCCCATCGCCAAAGAAGTCATAAAACACAGGGCATACGGCCAAAAAATAACTGAAATCATCGGTGGAAAAGCGACGCATCCAGTCTGTGGATTACCAGGCGGAATGAGCAAGCCTCTGAGCGAAGAAAACAGGCAAGAAATCGAGAAAATGGCAGCTTCATGCGTAGATTTTGCGCAGTTCACTCTTAAAATCTTCCATGACATAGTACTTGGCAACACGAAATACGTCAACCTAATCAAGAGCCAAGCATACACCATGCCAACCTACTACATGGGCACAGTTGACAAAAACAACAAAGTCAACTTTTACGACGGCAAAATCCGCGTAGTTGACCCATCAGGAAAAGAATTCCTCAAATTCGAATCACAAGACTACCTCAAACACATCGCCGAACACGTTGAAGAATGGACATACAGCAAATTCCCGTACCTTAAAGCCGTCGGCTGGAAAGGACAGGTTCCAGGCAAAGACAGCGGCATCTACCGCGTTGGTCCACTGGGACGATTGAACGCTTCAGACGGCATGGCAACACCGTTGGCGCAGGCAGAATACGAAGTCATGTACAAAACATTGGGTGGCAAACCAGTCCACAGCACCTTAGCTTTCCACTGGGCGCGTCTAATTGAGTTGCTTTATGCTACTGAGCGAACAATGGAACTTGTGAAAGACCCCGAAATCACCAGCACAAACGTCCGCAACAAGCCAGGAGAACCAGGCGAAGGCGTCGGCGTCGTGGAAGCAGCACGCGGCACACTGATTCACCACTATGTCTTAGACAAAGATGCGCTAGTCAAAGATGTAAACCTCATAGTTGCAACAACAAACAATTACCCAGCAATCTGCATGAGCATACGCGACGCAGCCAAAGGCTTAATCCACGAAGGCAAAGTCGACCAGGGCATACTGAACATGGTTGAAATGGCTTTCAGAGCTTACGACCCATGCTTCGGATGCGCAACACACGCCGCCATCGGGCAAATGCCGCTAACAGTAGAAGTCTTCAACGCAGACAAACAGCTACTCAGCTCCGTCAGCCGCTAAATTTAACCCCTTTCTTTAAGGGAACTTTTTTATTATTTTTTCGCTAGACTAAATGCTGCTGGACAAATCTTATAAGCGCTCGCTATCGAATACATGCAGGTTGGTATAACAATTGAAGAGTCTTGTTGTTTTTTATTCCCGGACGGGTAACGCCTGCTTCGTCGCTCAAACTATAGCGGCACAAGTTAACGCTGACGTGGAGGAAGTAATCGACCTGAAAAAACGTGCTGGAGTGCTCGGCTTTCTTAGTGGCGGTAGGGACGCGAGGGGCGGCAAAGAAACCGAAATAGCCCCAACCCAAAGATCACCCGCCGACTATGACCTCGTAATCATCGGGACTCCAATCTGGGCTGGAAGTCCAACCCCTGCAATTGCAACTTACCTTAAGAAAAACGATCTTTCGGGAAAGAAGGTTGCCGTTTTCTTTGTGCAGGGAGGCAAAAAACCTCAGGGCATAGAGCAAACTAAAGCGTTAATCCCCAAATCCGACTACATGGGCGAACTCACGCTGACTAACGCTTTAAAGGATAAAGAGGAATCGGAAAAACAAATCATCGAGTGGTGCAAAGCACTCACCCCGAATTAGTCGACTGCAAATTGATGCCTCAAATAACCCGAACATTTTAGGGTAAACCCTTATGTGTAGTTATTCCCCTTTTATTTTAAGCTGAATTGACATGCAGCCGCAACCTCCCAACCCAGAACACAAAAGAATGAAGCGCGAAAAGAAAACCATAGGCTACATGGTTGACATCTACTGCAAAGGACACCATGGAACCCACGGCGAACTCTGCCAAGAGTGCAAACAGTTCGAAGAGTACGCTTTTATGCGGCTTGACAAATGCCCGTTCCAAGACAAGAAAAGCACATGCGGAAAATGCCTAATCCACTGCTACCGACCAGACATGAAAGAAAAAGTCAAACAGGTCATGCGCTACTCGGGACCACGAATGCTTCTGCATCATCCATCCTTAGCGCTGCATCATGCTTGGGACAGCCACCGAAAACCGCCAAAACTGGCAAAGAAAACAAATTAGCCCTTGATTTTGTTTCAGCCTATTTTGGAAATCAGGAGTTTGGCTGTTTCTTTTTTCGATTTTGCAAGCTCTAAGAAGGCATTGAGAAGCCCTTTCTTTGAAGCATCAAGGATTTCCAGTGAAACAAGTTTTCCTGACTTGTCACAGCCTACGATGACATCATTGTCAAGGATTTCTTCGTTGGCTAAAGCGCCTTCTTTAACTTTGACAACAAGAACATCAGCTTCAGAATCATATTTTATAATCAAAGCCATCTTCCCGACCGTTTTCTTCTTGAAACAACATTCTCAATGTTACTGCTATAGATTGCCGTAATTATAAATGCATTGTCAATCTTCCTCTCGTAAATTACCGCTATTTTGCTTTTTAGTCTGATTGCCACATTTCGACCGTTCTCAGAGTCAAATAAGGTCTCATCAGGCTTGGAAATTATGTCCTCCAACAACTCCTTGGTTATTCCCAACCGAGCAAGTTCTTTATCAAGCTTATCTTTAACATGCTTGCTCCATCTGGCCTTCCCCTTACTCAAAACTTCAAGCTCCCAACTTCTACGTCTACGGTTCATCTCGTATTTAATATTTGCAATCTTTTCTATTCTATCCCTAATCTGGTATTGTGGTAACCTTTTTCTAGCTTCAATTATAGTTCTCTATTTAATGGTGCTTTCAATGACTGACAAAGTCGAGGGGGATCTCAAAAGCTGGTTGGCTGATGCAAAAGAGGTTGTTGTTGCGGGTATCGGGAACCCAATTCGAACGGACGATTATGTCGGGTTAAAAGTCGTTGAAAGCCTCAAAGGCAAGCTACCA
Source organism: Candidatus Bathyarchaeota archaeon (assembly GCA_963722095.1). GTDB lineage: Archaea > Thermoproteota > Bathyarchaeia > Bathyarchaeales > Bathycorpusculaceae > Bathycorpusculum. The sequence goes on from CAVRJR010000001.1 coordinate 1,350,212, forward strand.
GCAAGTGTTCTTCTTCTCGAGGCTGAAACCGTCCCCGAAAGCTACCTCTCCGACATAGAGGAGTTCCACCCGTCACACGTACTCCTGATTGACGCAGCCCTCTTAGGGTTAAAGCCCGGCGCAGCCAGCCTTGTCGATGCGGAAAAAATTGCAGAAACCTCAGCGGTCACGACGCATCTGCTGCCTCTGCGGGTTTTCTGCGACTACGTTAAGCAGGCGACTGGCGCGAAAATTGCTTTGCTCTTGGTTGAACCGAAGAGCACGGAGTTCGGTGAGGGCTTAACCGCTCCAGTTCAAGCGGCGGAGAAGCGATTAACGCTGGTTTTGCTCAAGTTGCTTTGTTAGGTTCTTTTCTTTCGAAAACGTAGTTGATGATGTCACGCTTTCTGTCATAAAACCAACTAGCAAAAGGCGGTCTGCGACATGAATAAAGAGATATGGTTGCTTCTGTGCAACAACTTCTGGCAAGCTACGTTAATTAGCTAGTTTCCAGTTAGCTATTAGCAGGTGTATTTATGGCTGGAAAAGCAGTTATCGTAATGGGTTCAGAGCGGGATCTGGATTTTTCCCGTGGAATAGCCAAATACCTCAAACTGTTAGGAGTCAGCTACGAGTTTCGAGTTGCCTCAGCGCACAAGACACCTGAGAAAGTGCTGGAGTTAATCAAGGAATTCGAAGCTGAAAAAGTAGTTTACATAACCGTCGCGGGACGCTCAAACGCGCTTAGCGGCTTCATCGACGGCAACTCATCTAAACCCGTCATCGCGTGCCCCCCGTACTCCGAAATTTTCAGCGGAGCAGACATTTTCTCTTCCCTCAGGGTTCCAAGCGGCATAGGCACCGTCGTCACAATCGAAGCAGAAGGCGCAGCAATCGCAGCAGCCAAGATCCTTGCCCTAGAAGATGCAGCTGTCGCTGAAAACGTGAAGAATTATCAGGCTTCAAAGAAGAAAGAGCTGGAGAAAGCCAACGAATCAGTGAAGAAACTAAAGTAAACCACGCTTTTTCCCGTCTCCACTCTCGGGATTGAACCCGCTTATGGTTTTTCGTTTTGATAGGTAACGCTAAGGTTAAATGCATAAGCAATAAACGAATACTGTGATAGAATTAATTTAACGGGGATAATGGGAATGGGAAGCGTAAAAGACCTCGAAGTAATCAAGGAACCGACGCCAGATGCGATGGGCGTTGGCAGATTCCACTTTTCAGACCGTTACAGCGTTTTTGACTGGGGCGAAATGCCCGACCACATAGGCGCCAAAGGAGCCGCCCTCTGCCTCATGGGAGCCTACTGCTTTGAACAGCTAGAGCGGGAAGGCGTCAAATCCCACTATCGCGGCTTAGTCGGCGCAAACGGCAAAGCCGTCCGAATTAAGGAAGTAAAGCAGCCGACAAGCGTTATGGAAGTCAGCTCAGTCAACGTTTACAAGCCGAAAACAAGCGTAGTCAACGGCAAACTCAGCCACGACTACAGCATGTACACGCCTGAGTTGAAGAACTGCCTTATTCCGCTGGAAATCATCTACCGAAACGGATTGCCCGAGGGTTCCTCAGTTTTCAAAAGGCTTGAGCAGGGAAAAATCAAACCTGCAGATTTAGGCTTAGACCATTACCCAAAGCCAGGCGAGCAACTTTCCAAACCCATTTTCGACGTCAGCACAAAACTGGAAGAGACAGACCGCTATGTGACTTGGCAGGAAGCCAAAAAAATCGCAGGCTTATCTGACTTGGAACTTGAAAAAATCAAGGCGGTTCTCCTCAAAGCCGACGAAGCGATAAATGAAATGGCTTCGAAGGCTGGTCTGAGAAATGAAGATGGAAAAATCGAGTTAGCTTTCGACGATAACAGGGATCTCATGATTGTTGACGTCGTGGGGACACTTGACGAGTGCCGCTTCACTTACGAAGGCGTGCATGTAAGCAAGGAGATTGCGAGGCAATTTTACAAGAAGACAAGTTGGTACGCGGATTTGGAGCAGGCGAAGAAGGAAGGGGAAGCAAAAGGAATACTTGATTGGCAGTCGCTTTGCAAGTCGCAGCCACCGAAGCTGCCGTCTAAGCTGAAGACGATTATCAGCGAAATGTACTTGGCTGCGGCGAACGAGATGACAGGTCACAAACTGTTCAACGCGCCTTTGCTTGCGCAGGTAATAGCCGAATACAAGGAATCCGTGAAGGAGTAAAAATGATAAGCGACAACATCAAGCAGATAATAAAAAAATATGAATCCAAAAAACTTCGCATAGGCGTCTTAGGCTCGCACTCCGCGCTTGAGATTGCTTCAGGCGCAAAACAGGAAGGCTTAGAAACCGTGGTGGTATGCCAAAAAGGCAGAGACAAAACCTACACCAAATACTACAGAAACATCTTCGACCACGTACTCATGCTGGACAAGTTCTCGGAAATAACCAGCGAATCAGCCGTGAAGAAGCTCACTGACTTGAACACGGTTTTCGTTCCCAACCGTTCCTTCTCCGTCTACGCAGGCTACGAGGCAATCGAGAACCAGTTCGCCGTTCCCCTGATGGGAAACCGCTCAATGCTGCGAACAGAAGAACGTAACACACCGCGAAACCAGCTATACCTGCTGCAGAAGGCTGGGATAGCGACGCCTAAAACCTTCAAGTCACCCAGCGAAATCGACCGACTGGCAATCGTGAAAGTTCCTGAAAAACAGCGGTCAATCGAAAGAGCCTTTTTCTACGCTTCATCACCAGAAGAATTCGAGAAAACAGCTCAGAACCGCATAAAGGCGGGCATAATTACCGCGGAAGCGCTGAAAAACTCGGTTATAGAAGAATACGTTATCGGCGCAAAATTCAACGCTAACCTGTTTTGGTCACCCTTAACCGACGAAATCGACCTGCTGGGCTTTGACAGGCGGATCCAAACAGACCTTGACGGTGTGCTTGATTTGCCGGCGCTGGAACAGTTGGAGCTGAACATTCCAACGCAGAACATTGAAATCGGACACATGGGAGCCACCATGCGTGAGAGCCAAATAGAAAAAATCTTTGAAGCCGCAGAAAAGTTCGTTGAGACTTGCAAGAAAGAGTATCCGCCGGGAATGCTGGGGTTGTTCGCGTTGCAAGGCGCTGTGACGAAGGATTTGGAATTCTATGTTTTCGACGTTAGCCCACGCGTTCCAGGTTGCCCATGCGTCGAGCCCACCTCGCCCTACATGAAGTACAAGTACGGCATGGAAGTCGGTCCCGGCAGGCGGGTGGCGATGGAGGTTAAACGCGCGGTTAAGGAAGGCAGGCTTGCGGAAGTGGTCACGTGATAACAAACGCGGACATCGGCAAAATCCTCGAAAAATACGACACCAAAAAACTCGCCATAGGCACCTTGGGTTCGCATAGTTCTCTTAACATTTTCAAGGGAGCCAAAGAAGAAGGGTTCCGCACGGTTTGCGTATGCAAAGAAAAAGACGCTATAATGTACAGGAAGTACCCGCTTGTCGACGACCTAATCATAGTCAAAGACTTCACTGAACTCCTAGGCGAGAAACTGCAGGCGAAACTTCGCAGCTTAAACGTCATTTTAATTCCACACGGCTCCTTCACCGCCTACTTGAGCACCGAAGAATTAACCGACAGCCTCAACGTGCCCATGTTCGGAAACCGCCAGCTACTCCACTGGGAAGCCAACCGCAAATCCCAAGAAGAATGGCTGCGGCAGGCAGGGCTACTTTTGCCAGCTACATTCAAAACACCCGAGGACATCGACCGCTTAGTCATCGCCAAGCTGCCAGGCGCCAAAGGCGGAAGGGGATACTTTTTAGCGAATTCGCCTAAAGCATTCCACAAAAAATTCAGCGAACTCGTGAAACGCGGCTTGCTGAAAGAAGCGGATTTAGCCAGCATTCACCTGCAGGAGTACGCTCTGGGCGTCAACGTTTACCCCAGCTACTTCAGCTCCATCCTGAACGACGACGTCGAGCTTCTCGCGATGGATAGACGCTACGAGTCAGCGGTGGACTCCATCGGCAAAATCCCCGCCAGCGAACAACTCGAAATCGACATTAACCCAACCTACACGATCGTCGGCAACTTCCCCATAGTGCTCCGCGAATCGTTGCTGCCCGAGATGATGCGCATGGGCGACAACGTCCACAAGAAAGCCAAAGAACTGGCGCCGCCTGGAATCATAGGTCCCTTCTGCCTGGAAACCGTGGTGACTGACGACTTGAAAATCTTCACGTTCGAAATCTCCGCACGCATCGTCGCAGGAACCAATGTCGGCATCGGCACCTCGCCTTACGCTTACCTCAAATACGGACAGAACATGTACATGGGCAGACGCATAGCCGTCGAAATCAAAGAGGCAAGGACGCAGAAGCGGCTCCCCGAAATTTTAGCTTAAAACTATACGCTGAGAAACTACCACTCCGACCCACCTTTGAAATTTGGGAAAAGTAGGAAAATACTCCATCATCATCAACAAATGTAACATTAAATGAAAAATCAGCTTATGCGCCGATTACGTTTTTTACAAATTATCAAATTCTGGTTATGTCGGTGATTTCGACAGCAGCTATTTTGCCTTTTTTGTCGTAATGGACTATTATTTTTCCGTCGCTTGTCGGTTCGCCTTCGGTGCTGTCAGCATTTTTGAATCTTATGAAAAGGTCGCCTACGTCCTCGTCGTAATCCATCGTTATTACCGTTCTCGGCAGCTTCAAACCGTATTTTGCCTCAATTTGCTCCAGCACCTTTCGGACATCAATACTCATTCAAAACGCCTTGAACGTCAATGTAACCCTTCGAATATTAAACCTACTATGCTAATTGAGAGAGGCAAAACTCAAGCAAGCCCTCAAAGTTCTCTCGGGTTCTGTTTTTCTTGTAAGCCTTCAGCGCGTCAATCAAATCTAATCTTTTTCTTTCCCCAAAAATCTCAGTCAAAATCTTTGATGCGGAGCTGTTGCCCGCAAAAAGGTACTGGCAAACCGACGTTACGTTCGCGACCCGACGCTCGATGCTGGCGGTTTCAAAATCAACAATGAACGGCTTCTGAGCTTTATCGACAAGCAGATGTTTCGGTGCTTTGCTGAGCTCACCGTGGTCCAAGCCTGTCTGGTCCAGCCTAAAGCACTGCTCCAAAACTTCCTCCAAAACCTGCCTAACCGTTGCCGCATTTTTGTTCGTCTTTAGCCAATCAGGAAGCAACTCGCCGTCGATGAGCTGCATGAAAAGAAAATTTTTACTCGCTACTACCAAAGTAGGACCCACGTTTGCCGAGTTCGCTATCGATAGCATCCGCCCTTCATGAAGCAGGTCTGCTCGGTCAGCGTCTATGCGTCGGATTTTAACCGCAATTCTCTCCCCGTTCAGATGTGCGACAACCACGATGCCGACGAAACCCTTGCCTAAAACTGGAATTTTGATGCCGAAGAGGCTGGCTTTCCCTGAGAACTCAAGAGCCGAGACGCCGTGGCTGTGCAGTTCTTGGATGCGGCTTTGCAGCTCGGCTTCGCTTGGGTTTGGGAAACACAGGACCGACCCGTAGGGCTCTTGGCTCAATTGGTCAACTGGGACGATTATGGGGTTTTTCACCTGTCGGTTCCTTCTAGGGTACGATTACTGAGTCGGCGGATTATAAGTTTAACATCGCTTAAAGGGAAAAGTCCTCTGCAGTTTCGGAACGCAAAGCTATTATCTAATTCAGCAGCCATTAGTTTCAGAGGTGTACGTTTGCCGAAAACTCTTCTTATAATCTATCATTCTAATACGGGAAAGACTGAGAAGATGGCTTTGCGCATAGCTGAAGGAGCGGGGAAGGTGGGTGTAAACGCGGTTTTGAAAAAGGTTGAGGAATGCACTCTGGATGACTTAGCGGGAGCGGATGGCATAGCTGTAGGTTCGCCGACACAATACAGCAATATGGCTTGGCAAGTCAAGAAACTCTTGGATGAAACAATACTGATTTTTTACACAAAGGGGCGTTCGCTTAGAAACAAAGTGTGCGGTTGCTTCACATCCACAGGGGGATTCGCCGACGGCAAAGAGTGCCTCAGAATGTTGGAGTTAGCCTTTGGGGCGGCTTTGAAGATGAAAATGGTTTCTGGAGTAATCCTTGAATCCAAAGATGTGGATGAAGGCAACCTGTCCTCATGTTATGAGTTTGGGCAAAAAATAGCGCAAGAGCTCACTTAGCCAACATCCCTTTTTGAATGTGTTGTGCGAATGCACTATAAGCCGCGAAGTGTGTATGCTTGGAATGGAACCTAATCAGCTGAGAAGCCAAATTAAATCGGGCAACCGCGTAAAAATCGTTCTAAAGCAAGACCAGCGAAGCGGCAAATTAACCGAAGGCGTCGTCAAAGACATCCTCACCAACAGCTCAACTCATCCACACGGAATCAAGGTGCGGCTAACAGACGGCAAAGTCGGCAGAGTACAAACAATTATAAAATAATGAGCAGCCTGAAGAATTATAAATTTAATAGGGCGACGTCAATATTGGGATTCTGTTTGGGTTCAGCTATGCCGAGGTTCAAGCAAACAGCGCAGATTCAACAGCTCATGAGCAGAAAAGAGCTTATTCGGAACATAGGCATAATCGCCCACATTGACCACGGGAAAACCACGCTTGCCGATTCCTTGCTGGCTGGTGCAGGTTTGATTTCGCCTGCGATGGCTGGTTCAGCCCGAGTGCTTGATTACCTTGACGAAGAGCAGAAACGAAAAATCACGATTAAGACAGCTAACATAACCCTGCTCTACAAAACCGCTGAAAACCCATACATCATCAACCTTGTCGACACACCTGGGCACGTTGACTTCACGGGCAAAGTGACAAGGGTTCTTCGGGTTATCGACGGAGCAGTGGTCGTTGTGGATGCGGTTGAGGAGATTATGGCTCAAACCGAAATTGTCACTCGTCAGGCGCTTGAGGAGCGGGTTTGCCCCGTGCTCTTCATCAACAAGGTTGACAGGCTGATTACTGAGCTGCAGCTAAACGAGGAGCAAATCCAAAAGAAACTTGACCGCATAATAAGCGGCTTCAACGACCTCCTGCAACTTTACGCTCAAGAACCCTTTAGAAGCCGATGGAAGGTTGACGGGAACCTGGGTAACGTGGCTTTCGGCGCCGCCCTTCACGGCTGGGGGTTCACGTTAAACATGGCTAAGCAGAGGGGCGTAAAGTTTTCAGACGTAATAAAGGCTTACAAGGATGGCGAAGGCGGGAAACTGCAGAAGAGTCTGCCCGTTTACGAAGCCATTTTTGAAATGTCAATCAGGAAGGTTCCGAACCCGCGGGAAGCCCAAGCCTATAGAGTCGAGGAGATTTGGGATGGGCAGGTTGGCTCGCCGATTGGGAAAGCCCTGATTGAATGCAGTGATGAGGGTCCAGCGGTTTTTTGCGTAACCAACGTTCACTCAGAAGGGGACAAAGGGACGGTTGCAACGGGTCGGCTGTTCTCGGGGAAACTTGTGAAGGGTGAGAGGCTGCATCTTGTAGATGCCTTGGCTGAAACAACTGTCAAACAGGTTGATGTTGACATGGGTTCTCTTAAAGAAGAGGTGGATTGGGTTTCAGCGGGGAACTTGGCGTCGTTGAATTTGACTGGCGAAATTAAGGCTGGCGAAACCCTTGTTGATATAGCTCATAAGGCCGACATGGTTCCTTTCGAAGGCATAAGCTACGTCTCCGAACCCGTCGTTACCATGGCAGTTGAACCGAAAAACCCGAAGGATATTCCCCTCCTGCTTGAGGCGCTGGAGAAGCTTGCAACCGAAGACCCCAACCTCAAAGTCAACGCAGACAAGGACACTGGCGAGTACCTGCTTAGCGGCATGGGTGAGTTGCATTTGGAAGTTGCAATCAACCAGCTTAAAGACAGCGGCGGCTTGGATGTCACGGTTTCTTCGCCCCGAGTTGTTTACATGGAGAGTGTTGAGAAGGGCGGGGTGGTGGCTTTGGCGAAGAGTCCCGACAAACAAAGCAGTTTTTGGGTGCAGGTTGCTCCTGACGGGCAGGAAATTGAAGGGCAAGTAAACATTCTCTCCGTTGACGAACACCGAAACGTGCTGCTGGATTGCAGCGGAAAAGCTGAGCCCTTGCCTGAAGAGGTTTTGGAAGCACTCATCGGCGCTTTTGAGTACGCCTGCAAAGCTGGCCCACTATGCAGCGAACCCGTAAGGCACTTGAAGGTTAGCTTGGTTGATTTTCAGCTGGGCAGCGAATTTGACTCTGACCAAGTTATGCGTGGGGTGGGAAAAGCAGTTTTCGGCTCTTTCCTGTCGGCGCCGCCCGTGCTGCTTGAACCCGTCTACAACATCGTTCTGACTGTTTCCTCTGAGCTTGTCAGCGAAACCTCAAGAATACTTGCGGCAAGACGCGGAAAAGTCACCCTGTTTGAACAAAGGGGACTCCAAGCAGTAATCAGCGGCTTCATCCCCGTATCCGAAACCTTCGGCTTCTCAAAAGAGCTAAGGTCCGCGACGTCTGGCAGGGCTTTTTGGCAATCGTTCTTTGACCACTGGGAAAAAATGCCTCAAAAGCTAACTTCACAGGTTATTGGCGATTTGCGCCGACGCAAAGGGTTGTCGCCTGAAGTGCCTAAGCCCGAAAAGTTTCTGGAGCAGTAACGGCAATGCGCCTTAGCGTCGCGTTTGATTTGGATTTTTCCCTCTGCTGCGGACAGGTTTTCAGGTGGAAGAAAATCGACGGCTGGTGGTACGGGGTAGTCGGAGAAAACGTGTTTAAGATTCGACAATGCGGCGCCGAATTGGAGTTCGAAGGCGTCAACTCCGAGTTTGTAACCCGTTACTTTGGCTTAAACGACGACCTAAAGCAAATCAGCCAATGCATCGGTAAAGACGATTACATCCGCAAGGCGCTCCAGCGATTCGAAGGGCTACGAATTGTTCGCCAAGACCCTTGGGAATGCCTCATCAGCTTCATCTGCGCAACCTACAAAAGCATAGCAGCCATCGAGCTGATGCTGCGCAAGATTTCCGAGAAATTCGGGGAAAAGAAGACCTTTGACGGCAAGGAGTTTTACGTTTTCCCACCTGTTCAACAAGTTGGCTTTGGCAAGCGAGAACGGGTTGAAAGAGTGCGGCTTAGGCTACAGGGCGAAGTATGTGCAGGCGACAGCCAGAAAAATCCGTGACGACAAAATAGAGCTTGAAGAGTTGAAATCGCTGCCTTACCTTGACGTGAGAAAGGCGCTTGTCGGGTTTTCCGGCGTCGGCTTAAAGGTGGCGGATTGCGTGCTGCTGTTTTCGCTTGATAAAATGGAGGCTTTCCCAGTAGATGTTTGGGTTAAACGCGTACTTCTCACCCATTACGCAAAAGAGTTTCCAGATGAGCTGGTGAAGAAGCTTTCAGCCCACGCGTCGTTAAGCAACGGCGAGTATGAGAAACTCAACTCTTTCGGAAGAAGCTACTTTGGCAGGTACGCTGGATACGCCCAAGAATACCTGTTCCACTACGAAAGAACCCAGCGCTAGGCCTGCTGCTTTGCCTTAAGAAAGATTCATATAACAAATGCTATTAATCAAGCAATTCCTAGCTAAAATTGAGGCGCTTGATATGGCAACTGAACAGGGTAAACTTAACCAGTTAATTAAGCAAAAAAGAGTTTTTCTCAGAGACGCTTTGAAGGATTATTCTGCAGGCGGCAACGACATGCTTGACGATGTTGCAGGGTTCCTCCAAGAGGCAAAAGAGGAACTTACCCATCGTTTGGAAGTCGCTAGCTGCTTGCGGGAAGACGAGGGAGAAGCTGCTTGGCGCAAAGAATGCCTCCCACTCTACGCGGAATGGTTCGAGAAGTGGTTTGGCAAACCCTGACTCCCTTTGGCACGAATCGGCTAGTTGCTTTGGCGAAGGCGGAAAATGTTTAAATGTGGTTTAAAACAGCAATATTAAAAGAGAAAGCAAACGGGCCCGTAGCTCAGCTCGGTAGAGCGCCAGACTCATAATCTGTTGGTCAGGTGTTCAAATCACCTCGGGCCCACCATAACTGTATTAACAGTTTGTTGGAGAACGGAAGGCGGTAAGATGAAAGTCGCGTTGAAGTCAGATATCGAGCAGATTGGGGGCAACTTGGATCGTTGTTCAATATGGATATCAAAAAATAATAAAGAATTTATTTGTTCCATAACAATCCAAGAAAGAAAGGATGGAACTACCCTAATCACTTTGATTCCGAACGATGTGAGTGAAAAGATCGCTGTCTTGAAACCTGACCCCACAGCCAAAGACTATGAGTGGATGGCAATTCCTGATAAACAGAAAAATGGATCTAAAGTTGCCGATGAGAAAAAAGCCAAAAAGTCTTGATAGCCAATAGACCTTGAAAGCCGAACCAATCTTTAGGTGAGTCTGCTCTGAAACAACCAAATCCAGCCTACAAAACGGCGTCGTTTGTCAAGAGTCACCAGTTAATCATCGGTTTGCTGCTGGTTTTCTTCGGAGTAAGCGACCTTTGGTTTGTTATGCCGAACCTCTACGGCACTTTCCACGGGTTCTACGTGAACTGGCAAACCTTCCGCCTCTTCATGCCTGAATGGTTCTTCACTGTTCCCGTCCTTCTTGCGATGGCTCTGATTGGGACGTTGATGCTGACCGTTTACTGCATAAAGGACATTCAGGCGACGAGAGTCGACAACAAGGAGCACGCCGCGGTGCTTGTGACGGCGTTGGGATTTACTTATTTGGTGATTGGGGCTTGGCCAATGTGGACTCAATCGTACCCCTGGGCGTGGCAACAAGAAATCGCAAACTACGGAAACCTGCTTGTACTGCCGCTTTTCGCAGGCAGCGTTTTGGCGCTAATATTAGGGGCGACGTCGCTGTACATTTACAGCAGAATCTATCACGAAAAACATCCAGAGCTAACTCAAGAGCAATAAAAATGGGCAACTCCTAATTCCTGTAATACCCGAACCAAAATTTGTAAAAATTCAATCTATTGATGGAAAAGCGCTTTCTTTTTCTCCTCTGGGCTGTCTGGAGTAGCTTTGATTATTGGGGCAACTTTCATTATCGGGTTGCCTTCCGAGTCGTACTCAACCCAAAGCCCATACTGCGTCTGGCGGCTCAACGCCAACTCGACCGCGGCAAGAATCTCCTTGTTGCCCATCTGCCTTTCACCTTGTCATGTGCGGTTCGGGTTGAGTTTTCTGTAGAGCAATATTCCCTCAGCTAAGAAGAGAACCATCGCTACACCCGTCATGCCTGTCAAGAAAAAGAAGCTGACCTGAATCGCAATTCCTTTTATTAGGAACGTTAACAATATAATAGATATCTCGGCTGCGAAAGCGCCTAGAAAAAAGAAGGAGTAGAACATCAAGCGGGGTACGAGGTTTTTGCCGACCCAGACGTGCCCGTTGATGTTTGCTTTTTCTTTTAAGATGTAGTCGCCATAACTGTTTTTCTCAATTAAACCCATGTCCTCAAGCTTCTGCAGATGCCTGAATGCGACGCTTGTGCTGCTTAGATTTGCGCCTCTGGTGACGTCCCGTGTTCCCACTGGCTTAGCTGCGTGGACAACGTACGCATAGACGGTTAATGTGTTGCCTTCAAGTTCGTCGTTAGCCAAGTTTGCATCGACCTATGGATTTGTTTCAGTGGAGTTGCTTGGAATGAATGTTGCAGATGAAGATGGTGTTGTTTCCCAAGTCCCTGTGGGGTTTGAAGGGGTTTCCATCGGGAATGGCACTTCTCCCTGCGTGTAGGTGCCGTAAACGAATCCGTTGCCTTCTTTTGTAAGCACTATGTGCTGTAGAACTTGGTTGCTTGATGGCATGTTGACCGTGACAGTGCCGTTGTAGCTGACAGAGCAGATTCTGCTTACGTCGATGTATAATGTTTTAGCGTTTCTGAGTTCAGTTATCGCTTGGTTTTGGTTGTTTCCGTTGTAATTCGTTATGGATGCGCTGAGAATTCCAGTATTGAAGGTTTGGTTGGTTGTGTTTGGTGCTAGGTTGTTGCCTGCAATGGCATAGAAGCAGTTGCCTCCGCCGCAATAGCCGTTGTAGTTTGGAATGCCATTGTATGCGATGCCGTTCGCAAAGACCCACTTATTTTGTCCTCCGCCATTTATGGCGGCGTATCCTCCGCCTGGAAGGCCAGGAATGTCGTTGATGTTGTTTCCAGCCGGGAATCTTTCTATGCTGTAGGCAACAGAGTAGGATATGTTGGCGATTGGTCCTTGGTCAGAGAAGATCTGGAACTGGTAGTATTCAATTTTGGCGTCTGCGCCTTGGAGAGCCATGCCCGCAGGGGTTAAAGTGAAGTTTGCGATTCCTTGAATTGTAGCTCCATCCCACGTCATTGTGTTGTTTCCGCCGCTTTGTTGAAGGTTGATGTAGATGTAGGGGACATTGACGTTGAACCATGGCGTGAACGTTGTTTCAGCCTTTACTTGTTGTTCAGCAGCCATCATGTATTCCAATGGTACGATTGTTGCTATTCCGATTGCTATGGCGAGTATTCCGCAAAGTATCAGTTTTTTCTCGATCATTTGGTTTTTCTCCGCTCACCAATTAGCCTAAGCGCCTAATAATGCTCCCCCAAGAACAGAAACGTTCCAAACTGTTCCCTCACTGTTCTCAAAGAGAACACCGCTGAGACGGCAAAAAAATGGCTTGTGCGGCAGATGGGTTGCCGTTAAGCAGGGTTCAGCTTCAGTACTAAAGCTGCGACTCTCTCACCCAGCTTCTTGCATTCAGCAAGGTCTTTTTTCTTTGGCGTACCTTGCACGGCGACTCCGTAGTGCTTGTCGTCTGCTCTTCCCTGCACAATCATGCCGTGAATAAGCATCGCCTGCACGATGGATAGCAAGGTGGTTTCTGCTCCTGAAGCTGTTCCGCCGCTGCTTGTGAAGGCGCCACCAATTTTTCCCGTAAGCTGCTTGTGAACCTGCACCGAATCGTCAACAAGCTTCTTGAGCTTAGCGGACATTTGCCCAAAATAGGTCGGTGACCCCATGATTATTCCGTCGGCGGCAAGAAGGTCGCTGTTTGTTGTTTGCTCTGCCCTTTTAACGGTGACTTCCACGTCACCTGTTTTTTCAGCGCCTTTCGCCACGGCTAAAGCCATCGCTTCAGTGTTGCCTGATTTTGAATCAAAAACAACCAAGATTTTCGGCATTTTGGTCACTTCACGATTTCCCTTATTACCTCATCACACTTAAGAAAATAGAAAAGAGGAGAACTCTATTTAGCTTTATCTTTAAGGCGAACTGGTCAAACCATAGGGTCCGACGGTGAGTTTTTCAGCGCCAACTTGGGTAACCAGCACGGTGTCTTCTATTCTGACTCCGCCGTAACCTGGGATGTAGATTCCAGGCTCATCAGTCACCACGTTCCCAACTGCCAAAGTGTCTTTGCTATCGGGGCTCAAAGTAGGCGCTTCATGAATCTCCAAGCCGACCCCGTGACCAAGGTTGTGAACAAAGAACTCGCCGAAACCAGCCACTTCAATGGCTCGCCTCGCTGCAGCATCGACTTCCATGGCTGGAACGTTGGGTTTTATGGTTTCGAATGCTTTTTGATGCGCCTGCTTGACTGTTTCATAGATTTTTCTTTGCTTTTCGTCGGGTTTTCCTGCGGTGAATGTTCGGGTCATGTCTGAGCGGTAAAAGTTGAAGGTCGCCCCTAAATCAACCACCACCAGCTCTCCTTTGTCGATTGTTCGGCTTGAGCAGGAACCATGTGGAAATGCTGATGTCGGTCCTGATGCAATGATAGTGTCGAAGCTTGTTCCATTTGACCCTTTCTTTCGCATGGCGTACTCGACTTCAGCTGCTACCTCAATCTCTTTCACGCCTGGGCGAATAATTTCAGAAGCCACCCGCATGCCCTCAGATGCCAATTTGCAAGCTTCCCGAATCGACCTGATTTCCTGCTCGTCCTTGACGCTTCGCAACTTAAGGATAAGACTGCCTGCAGGCTCCAATTTATCTTCTCCACCGACCGCCTTGGCAAGGGTACGCCAGGCTTCAATGGACAACGCGTCCACCCCGTACTTTTTGGCTGGTGTCTGTTTTGCGATTTTTTCCATCAGGCTCTCGCCTCGTTTTAAGAGCTGCACTTCTAAGTCTTTGGCTTCGTTTTTGGCTTGCTCATAGTTGACTCCTGAGACGAAAAGGACGTTTTCGCCTTCTTCGGGGATTAGCAGGGCGGTTGCACCTGAGAAACCTGCGAAGTAGGTTAGGTTGAAAGGGTTGAAAATCAAAAAGTTGCATGTCAGCCCTTGTTTGGCTGCTGACTGTTTCAGGGCGTTGGGTCTCTTCATTTTTTCTCGCCTTGTTTAGGAAAGATTGCTTCAGGTTGCTTTAAGTTTTTGCTTCTTTTATTGCGTTATGCATGGAAAAACAGGTCGGATTCAGGCGTGAAATTTTAAATGAATCAGCCATTAACTTAATATACTTTTCAAATGCCTACCCTAAATAACCATCGAGGGGTAAAAACAAGCATGTTTGCTTATGCAGGAAAAATTTTACGTGTTAACCTCACAACGGGAGAAATAAAAACCGAGCCATTATCAGAGCAGATGGCGAAAGATTACATAGGCGGCATAGGCTTAGGCATCCGCTTACTCTTTGACAATTCAAAGCCGGGAACCGACGCTTATGACCCTGACAACCCCATAATCTATTTGACGGGTCCACTCAGCGGCACCATGGGACCAACAGGCGGAAACAGCTACGCCGTCGTGTCCAAATCTCCAGCCACAGGCGGCATCGGCAACGCTGAAGCCCACGGCTTCTTCGGTCCAGACTTGAAACGGGCAGGATACGACGCTGTCATCATAACTGGCAAAGCGCCGAAACTATCTTACTTGTGGATTGACGACGACAAAGTCGAAATCAGGAACGCTGAACACCTGCAATACGCGACAGTTAACGAGACTGACCATAAAATCCGAGATGAACTCGGCGACTTTTACATCCGTGTCTCAGCCATAGGCGAAGCAGGCGAAAAAATGTGCAGGTTCGCCGCCATAATAAATGACGAGTTCCGAGCCATTGGAAGAAGCGGCATGGGCGGAGTCATGGGCTCCAAAAATCTCAAGGCAGTTGCCGTGCGGGGAACACATGACGTTAACGTTGCAAACCTTGAAGGCTTCAAAGAATTCATTAAAATGATTTATGAACGGATGAAGGGTCCATCAACCAAGAAATACAAAACCTTAGGCACACCCGAAAACGTTCTCGTCCTAAACTCACTTTCAGCATTGGCAACCAGGAACTGGACAAACGCAACTTTTGAAGGCGCCGACAAAGTCAGCGGCGAATACTTCAACGAACATTATGTCAAAAAAATCGTCGGCTGCGCAACTTGCGGCATGCGTTGCGACCACATCGGCGTCGTTCCAGACGGACCATACAAAGGCTCAACTTCAAGGCTTGAATTCGAGTGTCTCTGGAGCATGGGACCACTCTGCGGCATCGACAGGTTAGACGCAATTATCGAAGCCATGCGCATCGTAAACGAATACGGAATGGACGGCATATCCATCGGCGTCGTAGTTGCATTCGCAATGGACCTCTACGAGCACGGCATAATCACAAAAGAACAAACTGACGGAATCGACCTCAAATTCGGCAACGCTGAAGCGTTGATTGCGGAAATCCACAAAATCGGCAAACGCGAAGGCTGGCTAGGAAATATACTCGCGGAAGGCGTTGCGAAAGCTGCAGAATTGATCGGCGGGGACGCGTACAAGTACGCTTGCCACATCAAAGGTTTAGAGCTTCCAGGCTACGACCTGAGAACCTTAAAGACCGCTGCATTGGGCTTCAGTGTCTCGTTCCGTGGAGCATGCCACCTCAGAAACGGCGCTTACTCACCTGACGTTAAAGGCAAAGTAAACCGCTTCAAGATTGAGAAGGGCAGAGGCAAAATGATCACTGATGAAAGCTACATGTACAACATCATTGACTCGCTTATCGTTTGCAAATTCAGCCGAGGTACATACTACGACGGCTGGAAAGACCTGACCAACTACTACACGCTTGCAACAGGCATCCCGATTACGCCTGAAGAAATGATTAAAGACGGCGACAGAATCGAAAACTTGGCAAGACTCTTCAACATCCGAGAAGGCAAAGGCACACGCAAATACGACGATGTACCATACAAGATAAAGCATTTCCCAGTGCCCGATGAAGGACCAGCCAAAGGCGTCTGTGTGAACGACGAAGAAATGGCAGTTGGCTTAGACGACTATTACGCTTCAAGAGGATGGACAGTTGACGGTATCCCAACGGTTGAACGCCTGCAACAGGTAGGCCTTGGCGACTTAGCCTACATTGCCGAGAACGCGATGAAAGCAGCCCAAGAAGCCAAAGAAGCTAAGCCTCAAGGAGGAAACTAAAATGGTGCGCCCACAAGACAGAAAATTCGTCACCGCTGACCCAGAGAAATGCATAGGCTGCTGTGTCTGCGAGTACGCTTGCAGCATGGTTAACGAGAAAACCTTCAACCCGACTAAATCCCGCATACGCGCCATGAGGCTGGGTCCACTTGTGAACATGGCAATCACGTGCAGGCACTGTGAAGACCCCGCATGCGTAGCCGCTTGCCCAAGAAACGCGTTGAGCCAGGAAGATGACTCAGGAATAATCCGCGTTGACGAAAACGTATGCAACGGCTGCGGATGGTGCATCAGCGCATGCCAATTCGGCGCCATGAACATGCATCCAGACAAGAAAGTAGTCTTCACCTGCAACAGTTGCACAGACAACGAAACAAAAGAGCCGCAATGCGTCAAATGGTGCCCAGAAGAAGCCCTGACCTACGTTACAGCCGAAACACTAGCGCAGAAATACCGCCAGAAAGCCGTTAAGAGCTTGTTCAAAGCGGCAGAAGCAGAAGCAAAATCCGAATAAAACAACCTTAAGGCTTTTTCAGTCTTCTTTTTTCATGTTAGATTTTCTTCATTTCCGCAGTAAGCCCTTTTTTGCATTTTTCAAATATCTTTTAGAAGACATTTTCCTTTGTTTGTCTAACGGTTTTTCAGATACTATTGGCTGCTCGGCATGTCAACATTTTGTTTCGGTTTACTCTTCGAGAGCACGACTACGAGAACAACGGCAACTATCACAGATGCCGCCGCTATTGCAATTAATAGCCCCTCGAAAAATGCTAAGGGTGAAACGGAAAAAGTGTATGGGGACTCATTTATTGGACCGTAGTTGGCTACGAAGACGTCTCCAGAGTCCGCCCATACCCAAACTGTAATTGATTCTAAGCCTCCTGCATACGCATGGTTAAGAGGAACAACAACGCTCCAATACGGGTACAGTGCGGATGAAGTTTTAGCCATCGTTGCCAAGCTTGCCGACGCGTCCGAGTCATTTACGTTGAGATTCTTGATTGTGGCTTTAGTTCCGTTCCCAAAAACGTAGGAATAACTTATGCTTTTCATAACGTAGTTTTCAGCGGTTTTGATAGCTTGTTCTTTCGAAATGTAGATGGTCGTGTCGCCGATGCTGTAAATGGCGCGATTATCCGAGAAAGCTAAGCTGTAACCGTTGTTCCACAGACGCAAGGTGACGCCAGTGTAATCTGCTCCGTTATAAGTGTAGTGCCACTCAAACATTGTGTATTCGGGCACATTCGTTATTTTCAGGTCAATGTTGCCTGA
This sequence comes from Candidatus Bathyarchaeota archaeon, assembly GCA_963722095.1. GTDB lineage: Archaea > Thermoproteota > Bathyarchaeia > Bathyarchaeales > Bathycorpusculaceae > Bathycorpusculum. Next base: position 1,367,828 of record CAVRJR010000001.1, read on the forward strand.
GACTTCGGTGGCGTTGTTTCCTGAACTGGCCCTGTTCAGCAGGGCAACCATTTTTCCGACTTCAGAATTGTTTGTCCAAGCCTGATAATTCTGCATAATTCTTACTGCTGCATCATAATTGTTCAGGAATAGAGAAGTGTTAAAAAGTTTACCGTTTGAATTGTATATGTCGCAGTTTGTCACGCTGCTGTTGCTAATTTGGAAATCCGCGGTTGCACTGCCTTGGGAATTATGAAGCTGGTAGAATATGTGTTCTGACTGGTAACCTGCATCGGAAGGCTCCCTGTAATCCTGCGACAAGATCACTTTGTACTTGTCTAAGTCAACCTGAAGAACATTCTTCAAGAAAGACAACGCCCCAGCCTGACCATTTGCAAGCACCGGGGAAAGCGCTGCAGGAACTGGCGGAATCGCCTCTCCGATGTTGAACGGCGTCATTAACGGGTATCGATCAACATAATTGTAAAAGGCTTGGAAACTGTTCGGGCTATAGTTCGTTATCACGTACGGGGTATCACCTATTCCGTCGCCGTCCGCATCTGTGCCCGTGTAACCGCTCCAGTAGTTGCCGCTTGAACCGTTGTCCCAAGCAGGAACTGCCGACTGTAACGGGCCTCTGAGGGTAACCCACTGTTTGGTCAATAAGGTTTTGTTTGTTGTTGACAAAGTTGTTATAGTAGACGGTTTGGGTCCATCCTGTGGTGTCCAAGATTACTGCGGTTTGGTTGCAATTTGAAATGTTGTTCTGAACAATCACATTTCCCGAATCGAAAAGATAGAGCCCTACACTGTTATCCGTGATTTCGTTGCCAGCGATAAAGTTGAGCCCGCCGGGTCCAATGCGGATGCCTTCACTGTTTTTTTCAATGGTATTTCCTAATATATCGTAGTATTGGGCGTAAATCTTTAGGCCGCTCTGGCAGCTGGTTATTAGACAGTTTTTGATGGTGTTGTTGTTGAAAACACCCAAGACGCCGGCTTGCCAGTTCACCATGTTCAGGTTTTCGACGGTTACGTTGCTACAGGTTAAGTTTAATGCTACGTTGTAGCCGCTTCCTTGAAGCGTGTAACCTGAGCCGTCCAGCACGAGGTTGTCTGTTTCCACGTTAATCTGGCTTTTTACGTTCCCTGTTAAAGTGTAGGTTTCTCCGACGCGGTGAATAGGCGCCGAGGAAGGGGATATGACGCCGTTAGGTTTGAGGTAAATTGTGCCTGAAACTTCCGAATGGACAGGCTGAACCGCAACTAAACACAAAAGCATGGCTAACACGAGAACCGAGGCAGCAATAGTCCTCTTCATACCCATCCAAGTTAGAATCAACATGCTTTTACTTTTATAACTTGCGAAAATTCGTCAGTCTAGGTTGCCTTTTCAGCTATGGTTCCTTTCGTGTAGGGTACGAACTCCCTGATTTGCTCAATCGACGTCTTCCCAGATTTTTCCCGCTGCTCCTTAGGCAACTTCAGCATCAACGACCTAAGAACCCGCTGAAGAAGCTCCTTGCCCATGTAATCACCCGGCAAAAGGACAACATACGCCTTCGTTTTCGCTTTCACCGCATCCACAGGTCCGCCCACAAAACCCGTTTCATCATTAGTCGTTATGCCGACTGCGACCTTAAGCGGCACTCCTCTTAGCCAGTTGCGTTTACCAACCACTGCGAAGGCGCCGTGGGGAACAGACTCGCCTGAGGGACCGCTTTTGCTTAGCTGGTCAACTTTGACCCAGTAGACGTCGGCTGAACCTGCGTTTTCGCGCCAGGCACGGAAAAAGACGCGGCGAACTCGCCTGCTTCCCGAAGTGTCTGTTCGGGTACGGGTTTGCCTTCGGATTTTACCACCGTGAATGGTGCGCCTGAGATTTCAGCGTGAAACACAGCGTCTTCTTGGGTTGTGTATTTTTTTATGAGCACTTCGTTGCTGACTGTGTCTTTGCCTGCAACCACCAGAAAGCCGTCGGAAGAGGTGAACCAGCGGAATTTTTCGTACCACTCCTTGTTCTCCGTTTCGACTTTACGTTTAGCGAGCGCTTCCATAAGTGCCGCTGGTTTGAGGCTTTTCAATTCTTCCGCCGCGCTCAGCTCCCTCTCAATCTTTGCTAGTTTTTCTCTTAGAATCCTGCAACGCTGACAGGGCGCCTGCGGATTTTTGCTTTGCCTTTTTTCCCCGTTCATAATATTCATTAGCATTCTCAAAAAGTGATTCCCGTAGGCTAAAGCTGAATTGGAAGTTATCCATGCAAAGATTTAGCGCGAGGTTGCGTCCGTCAAAGGATTGAATGTATGCTTCAGGTACGCTGCCGGTTTTTTTAGCTGCTAATGCTTCGTTGATTACTATTTCCCAGTCTTTGCCTGCTCGGTTTGCGTTCAGAAGCTTGTCTTGGAAGGTTTGCAGCTCGTTGAAGTGAGCGTAAATGGTATCGCCTATTAGTTTGTCTCGTTCTGCTTTTGCTTCATCTTCATGTATGGATTTTTCCTGTTCCGCAACCATTCGCTTAAGCCGTTCTGCTTCCAGCTTTAACTTATCTGCTTCTACGCTGGAAAATGCGTTTTCAGCAGTCGTTACCCGAAGATAAAACTCGTCTAAGGCTTGATTAAAAGCGCCGTAATCTTGAGTTTTGAAGCCCTCGTAACGTTTAAGCTTGAGTGGCACAGCGTCCAAGAAGTTTTCGTCCGCGTCGAGAATTATGCTTGGCTCCAGAATAGCCGCTGAAATCTTTGCAAGCAAGCCCTGAAGGGTATCAAAAATCCCTTTAACTTCATCATCTGTTAGGTTTTTGCATGGCTTGGCTTTATCAACGCCGACCCTTAGCAACACCTCTTCAGCGTAAACTCCCCCGATGCCCAACAACCTAGCCATTACCCTGACAACCTCCGTTTCACCAGCATTTTTCAACGCCCCCATCATTTCGGGGAGAGAAACTTTGAAGGGGTTCTTACCGCTTGGAGGAGGAACCACCAAAACTTCGTTACGCAAGATGTTTCGGTCACGCATGCGCTTGAAAAATAAAGCCTGCCAAATCACGTTTTTCTCGTTTACCACGATGAAGTTGCCTTCACCGAAAAGCTCCACGACAAGCTTAAGCACCCCCTCTTTAGTCCTAAACGTCACAGTTACAATTCTTTCAAACTCATACTGGTCAATGCCTACTACCCAGGCTCCACGCAAATATTTTCTCAGGGACATGCAGAACGCTGGCGGAGCAGCTGGGCTTTCCTCGGCGTAGACCGTTGAGTGCAATCTTCGCCCTGCCTCCATGACTAGGCGGATGGGCGGCAAGTTGATTTTGTGAAGCTTAAAAACTAGGGTTTTCTCGCCTAGCTGGTAGATGTTATTCACTCTGGAATCGCTTATCACCGGCTTTAGTTCACTGGTGACAGCTGCAATGTCGAAGCTTGTGAATTCCTTTTTGCGCATGCCCAATCATCGTGGCTGGTTTTAACAATTGACTTGTTTATAATAAAGCCTTTTCACATATGCTACTTTCGCTTGAACGCCGTGTTTTCGAGGGCAGAAACGATTTATACCTAGACATGTTTTTTAAGTAAGGATAAAATATACTTTGCCAAGGGTTACGTAAGACATGACGCCTATTGTACAGCTCTACTGGATTCGAGTCGCGTTGGGAGTAGTTGCCGGAATCATAAGTGCAGCTCTAGCTTTGTACCTTCCCCTGAACGACTTGAGCAGTTTAATTGATGCCTTCACGATTGCCCTTCTCGTCTACTTAGTGTCATACTACCCGCTGAAGGCAATCTACTCAAAAAAGATACTTCAACAATCAAAAGTGCTAAGCACAGCCGTATTAATGTACTTCTTCGCTTGGCTACCCTTCTTCGTCCTGTTCTTCACAATATTCAAAATCTACGGTTAATTCTTCTTTAAAAAATATTTTGCTTTAGAAAAAAATTATTCTTCGCTTTTCTTTAGAAAATTTGCGATTGTAGCTTGGCTCTTGTCGCTTCGCAGCGTTTCTATTTTTTCTTCGCTTGGTTTGCCGTTTCCGTTTTGCGGTGCTGGGATGTCCATGCGTGTTAGGATGCGCATGCAGTCTGCCCATGCTGAGAAGTATCCGCGGTCGAAGTCTCCATGTAAGCCGTTGCCCATGTGCGCAAGGAACTCTTTTCTATAGTCGTTTAGGGCTACTTTGTCGCTTAGATCCATCTTTGAAAAGAACGCGTAGTCGTCGGTTGCGCTGTTTTTACGTGCAAGATAAATGCCGTAGAGCGCTCGGAAGTACCCCCTGTTCCACTCGGTTTTCTGCATTTTCTGCTTTACTCGTTCCAACTCGCGTTCAGCTTCGGCGAATTGTCGGCTGACTATGAGTTGGAAGTACCGTGTCACTAAGGCTTGTGAAATCGGCATGGTTTAGCGTCCGCGACTTTTAGTTGCTTTCTCCTCTTCAGAGACATCTTCAATTCCATTCTCGGTTACTTTAAGTATTTCCTCTCCCTCAGGCAAATACGGACTTGAAACTAGCCTTGCAATTCGTATGGGACCATGCGGTGCTTTTCGAAGGTAGATGCGTGTGTGGCTCGTGTGGCCCACGATGTTTCCGCCGATGGGGTGGATCGCGTCGCCGAAGAACTGGTCTGGCTTAGCCATCACCTGGTTAGTTACGACTGCCACGGCGTTGAATGCTCGGGCTAAAGCGATTAGTTTATGCATATGCTTGTTGAGTTTCTGCTGTCTTGAAGCCAGCATTTCTCTTCCGAGGTATTCGCTTCGGAAATGCGCTGTAAGGGAGTCTACAATGATTAGTTTGATGTTGTTTGCCTTGATTATTTCATCTGCGTTTTCCAGAAGGAACATTTGATGGTCTGAAGTGTATGCTTCAGCGTAAATGATGTTCTTAACGACTGTATCAGGGTCTAAACCTAAAAACTTGGACATCTGCACGATGCGTTCAAGCCTGAAAGTGTTTTCCGTGTCAACATACAAGGCTGCACCGTTAAGCCCGCCCCTTTCCGGAGGCAACTGGACGTTGACGCAGAGTTGATGGCAAATTTGGCTTTTCCCACTGCCGTATTCACCGTAAAACTCAGATATCGTCTGGGTTTCTAAGCCGCCGTCAAGGACTTTGTCCAAGGCTTTGCTGCCCGTGGTCAGGCGCAGGACGTTTTTTCGCATTTTGGCAAGCTCGTCTGCACGGATGAATGAGACGCCGAGGGCTGAGCGTGCGGCTTGTATGATTTGGAAGGCTTTTTTCTCGCTTACTCCGACAGGCTCGAGTTCTCTCGCAGTCGCCATGGCTAATGACTCCACTTGGTGGTAGCCGAGTTCCCTGAGTTTCTGTGCGGTGGCTGGTCCGACTCCTGGCAGGTCTTCTATGAACTCGTATTTTGGCTTGGCTGGTTCAGTCGGTTGCTCTTCATTTTCCGGCTGAGCTTCAGCCTCTTGGTTCTGTTCGTCTTCGTTATCTTCAGTCATTGCGTTCACGCGTTGCAGAATGATGTGATGTTTGGGTATTTAAAACAACCGAACAACAGGATAGATTGCAGAGTGGAGAGGTGACTGAAAGTGAACTAGTCTTCTCTTCACGTGTTAGTCAAGAAACCTTGACTAAAAGACAGCTGTTTAGTCAAGAAACGTTGACAATAAACCTTTTAACAACAGAAAACAGCCCTAAGAACGGTGGAAAAATGAAGAAGCCCTTCGTTGCTCTGCTTGCTTTCCTTTCGGTTGCTGCGATAAGCGGCACGGTGCTTGTTTGTGCCTGTTCAACACCCGAACCAGCAGGGCTGGTGCAGCCTGCCCTCAGCGCCAAGTCGTCTTCTTTGCCGTCGCCGCTTATTGTTGCAGCGTGGATTGTGGGGTTAGTGGCTGTTTTTGGTGCTCTTCTCTCGCTTATCCTTCGCAGGCGACGTACAAGCCACGCTGAACCGAAAAGGGTGGGCGAGCGTTTCTGGGCTATCGACTCTTATAGCTGACGCTGCCCTGCTGTTTGCTGCTAAAAACGGGTTTTAGCCTTATTCTTTGCATTGTTTGAGGTCGCGTAGCTCAGCTAAAGACTTGTTTAAGACGGCGCTGTCGTGGAGTGTTTTGATGGTTGACACGGGGAGGCAGACGGTTACTTTTCCGAGGAACGGTACTTTGAACCCCAGCGACTTAGCCGCTTCGTCGGTCAGCCCAACGTAGAGGCTTGTTACCTGCCAGCTGGTCATGTCAACTTCAGCGCTTTCTATTTCGCCGAGCAAAAAAGCGTCAGATGTGAAAGCTTTTTTCCAAAAAACTCTGGTAATTTCAACCATGTCTAAAAACCACACTAGGCTAATTTGTGTTCGCCTATATTTGGTTGTCGGCAATGGGCGTTTGGAGAAGCCTTTTTTATGTGCCTAAACCATATTTTTAATTGGCGATTTTTATGTTTGCTTCTTCTAATCAAGCTAAGCTTACTTCCCAAGAGAAACGTGTCATCGAGGATAAAGGCACCGAAGCGCCTTTCACAGGCAAATACTATGCGTTTTGGGACAAAGGCACCTACGTCTGCAAACGTTGTCGCACGCCGCTTTACCGTTCAGAGCGCAAGTTTGAGGCGAACTGCGGGTGGCCGAGCTTCGACGAGGAAATCCCCGGCGCTGTTCGGCGGCTGCCTGACCCTGATGGTGCGCGGACGGAGATTGAATGCGTCAACTGCGGTGCCCACTTGGGACACGTCTTCACTGGCGAGCGCTTTACCGAAAAAGACACAAGACACTGCGTTAACTCGATTTCGATGGATTTTGTCCCTGACAAAAAAGAATAAGCTTTGAACCCATTTTTGTTGGGTTTCTGTCACAAATACTAGACCCTCTCCCTCGGTCTTTGCGACCCATCGTTACCTTAGTTTTTTGATGTAAAGATGGGGTACCCTCCCCGTCTTTGGGAACCATATTTACATTGGAATTCTGAGGTAAATACTAGCCCTCCCTGTAGGGGGCGGGTAATCGGGGCTTTTTTCTATTTGGTTTTTTGGTTTAGGGCTTGAATCTGTCTCAGGCTAAGTTGAGAAATTCTCCTAAAGATGGAGGTTTCCTTTGGGTTTCAGGGGCACCGTTTTGGTTGAGCTTAAATACGGAATCCTTCAGAGTCTTCTGTATGAGCAAAAGACATGTTTCTGAACTTGACTTCAAAGCCTCAAACCTATCTGACCTCGTCGGCTACCAGGAAGGCTCCGTCGTCAGCCGCGCCCTAATCGACAAGAAAGCGGGAACCGTCACGCTTTTCGCCTTCGACGAAAACCAAGGCTTAAGCGAACACATGGCACCTTTTGACGCGTTGCTTTACGTTTTGGAAGGCGAAGTCGCCGTCACCATGGCAAGCAAACCCTTTTCACTCAAGCAAGGCGAAGCAACCATCCTCCCCGCCAACCAACCCCACGCCTTAACCGCCAAAACCCGCTTCAAAATGCTCCTCACCATGATAAAATCCTAACCAAACGCCTTGCCCCCCATCCCGAAAACAGAACTCGCCAATTTGCTTCCTTCTCGGCGCCTGAGGTTTCTCGTCGGGGTAGCCCATGGCAATCAACGCTTGAGGCTCAACTTCGGCTGGAATACCCAACGCTTCTCGAACCGCGTCTTTGCAGAAGGCAGGGGCACAGAACCAGCAAGCACCCAAACCCAAACCATGCGCCGCTAACATCAAGTTCTGCAGCGCAGCCCCAAGGCTTGCAACAGCTAAATCCCGCTCCACCCTTTGCCTCTCAGCGTCAGGTTGCTTCGCCATATCCTCCATGCTCATGCACGCAACAATCAAAACGGGTGCACCCGCGAATCTTTCAACACGAAGCCCAAACTTTTCAGCCTCAACCGCCACGCCGTCCTTCGCCATGTCAGCAGCCCACGCCTTCGCCATAGCCTCCGCCAGCCGCCTCTTCACCTGCGGCTCCGCCAGAACGATGAACCGCCACGGCTGAGCGTTATGCGCCGATGGAGCCCAGCCAGCAGCCTCCAAAACCTCCCTGATTAGCTCCTCTGGGACGGGTCGGGCTTGGTATTTCCTGACACTTCGCCTTGCTTTAAGGTCGTCTAACAAGTGTGACATGGCTTACAGCTATGTCGGCTAATCTTTTTATCTCTTAAGCAAAAATGTGCAGTTAATTCTTTTTCTCATGTTTCTTAAAGTAAACCAACAAACCAACAAGCACTACAATCACGGCTGTTGCCCCTGACACAGCGGCGACTGCTATGGTCGGGAAAGGCGCGGGCTTTGCTACGGTGAAACTGACGGTTTGTGAAGCGCCGATATCTCCAAAGGTGTCATTAGCGAACACAGTGAGGCTGTGCAGGCCGTTTGTCATGTTGGCGATGGTAGTGTTGCCTGTTATAGTTACGTTTGGTTTTCCATCAAGACTGTAACCCATCCAAGTAGCCGTCTTGTCGACGGCGAAAACTAAAGGAACGTTTGATTCATTGTATTTTTTGTCTGTTGGCGACAAAATTGATATTCTCGGCGGGGCAACCTCTTGTTCATAGTTTGTCCGGAATGCCTCGGTGAATAGCTCCATAAGCGGGTATCGGTCTTTGTTCTTTGAATCTATTATGTATGGGACATCGCTTATTCCTGTGCTATTTATTTCGTTTCCAGTTTGTTTTCCCCAATAGTTTCCGCCAAAGGGAAAGCCACCGTCCCAAACGTTAACCGAATCTGAATCTGAATCGGCGGCTTGCCCGCCAACTTCAATTTTGAAGTTGTTGTGGTAAATGGTGTTGTTCGATGCATCGCTGAAGTAAATCCCGTCGCCTGACATGCCATACATATGGGTGTCACAAGTTATGGTGTTACCGACAATCAAGTTATGAGATGTGTGGGAAAAGAACATGCCCAGCAAATTATTTACAAAGCTGTTTCCAGATATCAAATTGTAGCCGCTTCCTTCGACAACAAGTCCAGCAAAACAGACAGCATTCATTGCATCAACGCTCCAAACTCCTGATATGGTGTTATTTGCGACCGTGTTTGATACACCGTTCACTAGAACTCCCATAACGAAGTTATTGTCGCTGCTCAGCAATTTTGCTCCTGTCGTGATGTCAAGATTTTTCGCCGTAACGTTTGACTTGGCGTTCAAAAAGAGTCCTCCTGCAATAGTTGACCCGTTTCCGTCAAGCACCATGTTGCTTCTGTAGATCGTTATTTCTCCCTCAACATTGCTTGACAAAGTGTAGACATTGCCCGCTCGGCTGATGGGTGCTGTTGAGGGACTTATGCCGCCATCATCATCTATTATTATGTTACCCTGATATTGAGCCTTAATAGGTTGAATACAAACTACACCTAGAGCCAAAAGGCAAATGAGGATTAGAGTTGCCATTGAAGTTTCTTTCATGTTATATGCCCTTCAATTATGCGGTGAGTCGCAGGCTTGCATTTCTTGAAGTATGCCAACAAGCCGGCAACCACAACCACTGCCAATGTTCCTGAGACAACGGCGACTGTTGCGGTTGGAAAATGCTCTGGGTTCGCTATCGGCGCTAAGGCAATAGTGAAAGTAGCATTTTCTGAGACGCCAACATCTCCAAACGTATCATTAGCATAAACCATAATGCTATGCAAACCGTTTTTCATGTTAGCTATAGTGCCATTGCCAGTTATGGTTACATTTTGGTTCCCATCAAGACTATAACTCATCCAATTAACCGACTTGTCAACAGTGAAAACTAAAGGAACACTCGATTCATTGTATATCTGGTTTAGCGGCGATAGAAGGGATATTTTTGGCGGAGGGATTGGTTGGAAAACTGCTTGTACAGTGCATTCAAAACCGTAACCGCCATCTCCAACTGTGATTGTAGTAGAATTACCATAAAGGATAGCGTTTCCTTCAGCGCTGGTAATTGCCCAATACAGAAATACAAAGCCGTTATCTGGGTGCGCTGTTAATGAAACAGTAGTTGAAAAGATATACTCAACGTAATATGTGCTGGTTCCTGCAGGTGGATCTGTTGTTCCGCCTGTTGAGGCTAAGACAGTGACCGTGGCAGTTGGCTCTAAGTCCTCGACTTCCCCAGAAACAGGCTTAGCCACAAAAACGCATGACGCTAGGAATAGGAATGCAAGCGTTAGGGCGAAGACTTTGCTCATGCTTTTCCCGTGAAATACGGTGGTGCTTTGTTCGGATTAAAGGGTTTTTGTCAAGGTTTCTGAACTAAGCGCCGAAGGTTTAGTCAAGATTTCTGGACAAAGAGTAATGCGTCGTTTCATCGGGATGCGTTAGGTCCTAAGGGCTTTTGCCACCCCAGCTTCGTTTATCGGTGAGTTGCCATTAACTATAAAATCGTGGGCGCGTCGTTGTTACGAAAGAGGGGGAATACTGTGGATAATCGGGAAAAGAGCGGTAATTGGGAAAATAGTTATAGAATAGACATAGGTGCGTTTGGTGCCATATCTGTTGAGGCGCCAAGCAAAGAGGAGTGTCTGGAACTCTTCAAAGAGGTCACAAGAACCAGAAAAGAGTCAAAGATTGACGAAGCAATTGTTTAGGCTCTGTTGGGTTCTAAAATAACTTTGAGGGATTGTCCTGCTTCAGCCGTCAAGCGGAACCCTTCCTGCGCCTCAGTCAACGGCAGCCGATGCGTAATCATGTCCTATACCATCACGCTACAAAACATCATTCTTTGAAATGGTCTTGGTTGCTAAGTAATTGTCTTGCGAGCTTCCGTTTCTCCACCAATATGAGCACACCACCTGATAAAAAAGAGCCCAATGACACTCCTAAAAAAGGAGCAACAAAGTAAAGAAAATTATCTTCGGAAAGCCCTGGAGCATAACTATTGGGCATAGCATTAGACAAATTTATAACTTCTAGAACTGCCAAGATTAACATAATAACGCCTAAAACAATAAAACTATAACCAATAAATCGCAAATAGGGGTTGCCCATAATCCCACTTAGTTGTAAACTATTGGAATATTCAGTTTTAAGTTTTTGCTTGAATAGGTTTTTGAGTTTTAGCGCGCCTATGTGAAGTCCACTAGTTAACTTTCCTCTTCTTTCATTTTTCTCCTGTAAGCCTTTCTGTCTTCCTCGCTGAAACCAAGGGCATGCGCCTATTCGCCCACCAACGGGCACTATGGCTTCGCATCCAGACCCTCCTCAATCGCGCGAACGTCCACACCACGAAGCCAAGGACAATGAAGAGAGGACTGATTGTTGCGAATGCTTGGAAGGTTGCATTTACAGCTGTGTCTGCTACATAGCCCTTTTTTTATTTCAACAGGCATTTGACAAGGTTAAGTTGAAGCGGAGACAAATTTTGTAAAAATAGGCGTTTGGAGACCGTATTGGAGACCATGAAAACGGTTTAGCGGGTAATTTTACAGCGGTTTGTAAAAATGTAAAGCCATTTTCCCATGCTTTTCTGCAAAATCAACATGCTATATGTACTTCTGGACTAACCGACTTGGTTATAGTTCACCTTTATACACAAGCGACATACGACTCGCGGTCAGTATTTCTTAATTCATGTTTGGCTCCAAAATGACTTTGAGTGAGTTGCCTGCTTCAGCCATGAGTCGGAAGCCTTCCTGCGCCTCAGTCAACGGCAGCCTGTGCGTAATCATGTCTTTGACGTCCAGCTGCTTCGTCGCCAAAACCCGCCGCGACTCTTCCAAGTCGTTTGGAGCCGCACCGTAGCTGGTCTGCATCTTTATTTCGTTTCTCCAGAACTGGTTAATCGGCACGGGCAGCTTCACGGAGGGGTCGGGTACAGCGAAGAAGAGGATGGTGCCGCCGTTGTCCACGCATTCCAGCGCCGAGAGTGACGCGGATGTGGCTCCTGTGCAGACCACGACTTGGTCAGCTAATCTTCCATCGTTCACTTCTTTAAGTTTCGCTGGCAAGTTGTCTTTGGCGTTTAAGGCGTGGTTTGCTCCGAATTTTTTGGCAAGCTCCAGCCTGTACGGGTTAATATCCGACACCACAATGTTCTGTACGCCTTTGAATTTGGCAAGCTGCGTATGCAGAATCCCCGCGATGCCGCTGCCGATAATCAGCACCGTGTCATCCTTTTTCAGGTCAGCCAAGCGTTGACCCCGCGAAACGCACGCCAGTGGCTCGATGAATGTGCCTTCTTCAAAGGACATGTTGTCGGGCAGCTTGTAGATGCCGAAGTCAATGTTTATTTTTGGAATGCGGATGTACTGTGAGAACCCGCCGGGATAATAGTTTGTCGTGTGTAGCGTATGGCAGGCGGTGTGGTAGCCTCTTTTGCAGTAGCGGCACTTGAAGCAGGGAACATGGTGGGAAACGAAAACTCGGTCGCCTACCTTGACGCCTTTGACTTTGCCGCCGACTTTGTCGATGAAGCCTGTTGCCTCGTGACCCAGAACAATCGGAGCCTTAGGCACACGGTACCACTCGATAACGTCGCTGCCGCAGATGCCGCTCGCCATGACTTTCAGCAACGCCTCATCCTCGCTGATTGACGGAACGGGGATTTCTTCGATGCGGACGTCGTGGTTGTTGTAATAGAAGGCGGTAAGCAACGGCTTCACCAAGGGGAAGGACGGTTTAGGCTTTGCCTGCCTTTATCTGTTCGTATAGGTCGTTTGCTTCCTGCGGAGTGTAGCCGTCATGGACAACTGCCCTTATACCCCGTATAGAGGCGACTGGGCACTCGGTTTGCCAAACGTTCCTGCCAAGGTTGACGCCGATTGCGCCTGCTTGCATGCCAGCGTAGACGAAGTCGAAGACTTGCTTCTGGGTTTCAGTTTTGGGTCCGCCTGCCATAACCACTGGCACCGGGCATCCCTCAACGACCTTGTGGAAGTTCTCGCAATAGTAGGTTTTGACGACGCGTGCCCCGATTTCCGCAGAAATCCTAGCTGCAAGCGCCAAGTAGCGTGCTTCCCGTTTTTCAAGTTCTTTCCCAACCGCAGAAACCGCCATAACTGGGATTCCGAACTCTTCGCATTCGTTCGACGAGTTTTGCTAGGTTGCTTAGGCTTTTGTTTTCGTATTTGCTTCCCACGAACACTGACATGGAGACGGCGGAAGCGTTTAGTCTAAGGATTTCCTGCATAGATGTGACGATGCTTTCGTTGGCTAAATCTTCGCCGACAACGGAGACGGCGCCTGAAACACGCATGATGATGGGTTTCTCGATTGCAGGGTCGATGCAGTTGCGCAGGATGCCGCGGGTTAACATGAGGGCGTCTGCGTACTGGTAAATCGGTTTGATTGTTTCGCCGGGCTTCTCAAGGCAATGGGTTGGTCCTTGGAAGTAGCCGTGGTCAATGGGTAAAAAGACTGCTTTTCCATCTTTTTGGATAAGTCAACTTAACCTGTTTTTCATACCCCACTCCATAACAATTCCTCGAGTGGACTCTTTGGTTTAAGGATTAAATAACCTTTTCCCGCAAGAGTCATTTGCCCCCTTGGTCGCTTACTCAGAACCAAAGGACCCTGCTTTTCAGTTAATTCCAGAATCAAAGGAAAAGCGTTGTTATTTTTCTGTCAAGGCTTGCGGGTCAAATGGCTTGAGTTTCCCATTTTTGTCTGTGACGTACAGTTGAAAGTCGTATTCTCTGCAGTAGTTCTTGAAATCTCTCCACTGCGTTTTGTCGCCTTCAAAATCTTTTTCACTTACTATTTGGCAAATTCGTTTTAGACAACCTTTGTGCGCCATAACATCTGGAACGATGCCGCCGACCTCGGCGGGTTTTTCCCAGCCTTCAGCATTCGCCTTGACCAGCCAATTGTCTTTTTTGAGGTCTTCAGCAATGGTTCTCACACACGCATCATGAGTGTCTAATTCTTCAGGTTTTTTCTTGACCACAAACAAAACCCCACTGATTGTTGTCTTAAAATGGTTTTTTAAAGATTTAAAGTTAACATGTTCTTTGCGGGACAGATTTTACGTTTCTTTTCTTTGCCGCCTCAACTTTTCCTGAAGAATCCTGTCCCTGCCTTTCATTTCAAGTCCAGCTAACAGAGCCATTGCCATCGAGTCAGGCAACCGCCCGATTCTCCTCAACAAATTCGTAATGAAGCCTTCCCCTTTCCCACAAAAGACTTCCCGCTACGGCATATTAAGCAGTATTTCCCTTCCTGAAATATTCCAATTCCAAAACCCTAAGAATCACTTTTCAAACCGTAATAATTCGGGTTTTCCGTCAGGTTTGCCATTGTGAATCTTTCTGCTAAGGTCACTCATCATGCTCTAACTTGTATTGCGCCAACGCACTCTCGATTAAGTGGTTTCGGTCTCTAAATTTCCCCTTCCCAACCTGTTGGTCAACCCATTCAACCAACGCCTTATCCAAGTTAACCAAAACAGTCTGTTCGTTATCCTTCAATTTTTCGCTAATAAGCACCATGTAGCCTTTTTCTATGAGCCAGTGGTGAAACTGCCAGGTGGTGTACAGGCAGGCGCTGCTGCATTTTTTTCTGGTCTGCTCGTAAGCAGGCGAACCCTCCGAAAGCTTAGTGAGCTCCATTTGAACGGGGCATTTTACGTCCTTGCAGAATTCCCTGCGCTTGTACTCGGCGAACCCTTCAACCGTCATTTTGCATCGAAGCCTAACTCCGCATTTACCCTTAATAAGCCTTGTTTTGGGCATGCTTTTAAGGCAGCTTTCCGATTTGTTGCTTTATGCCTAAGCTTTACCTTTTAGGCGGAGAAAACGTCACCAAACGAAGCGCACGGGAAGTCAACGAAAAAGCATTCCAAGACGCCGAAGAGCCACGTTCAGTTGCAGTTATCTCTTGGGCAAGAGCGTCGTTTGACAGAAAATACCAGAAAAGAAAAATCCTCACCGACTACTTCATCAGCCTCGGCGCTGGCACCGTAGACTTCATAGAATACTCTGACTCGGGCGAAGCAATCGCCCAAAAAATAGCGTCTTCAAACCTGATTTACCTGACAGGTGGATATGTCAACGCGTTAGTTGAGCGTCTAAAAAAGCGGCATGTTGATGATTTGCTTCGGAGTTACCGTGGAGTTATCGTGGGCAGAAGCGCTGGTGCGTTGGCTCTTTGCAGTAAATGCCTGATAACGTGCCGCAGCAACCAAAAAGTCAAGTTAGTCGAAGGTCTCGGCTTAGCCGACCTCACCCTTAAGGCTCATTACAAACCCCAAAAAGACCCTGCGCTGCTGCGTCTGTCCAGAGGCGAGAAAATCTACGCTGTCCCCTCACGGTCAGCAATCGTCTATGACAACGGCGTCTGCCAAGTCCTAGGGGAAACTTACCTGTTTGAGGACGGACAAAAAACACAGGTTACAACTTTTTGAATCTCTGGAAAAATGACTCAGTAACGCTTAAACCCTAAGCATCAGCCCGATTTATTTGCGGTACTTTGCTGCTAAAACGGTTCCTGCTAAAATGAGAATCAGGAGCGCGCCGCCGAGAACAGCGAGAGGAATCCTGAAAGCAAGGTACTTATGCAGAACGGTAGTTGTCGGTATCCCGCCCAGGTAAGCCGCAAGGAAAATAACGACGAAAACCGCGCCTGCTCCCTCAACAGAGTACAATACTGCGGCGGTTAGTTTCTTGTCGAGTAACGTCATGCGTGATCCTTCTTTTGGCCTGTTAATGATTAAGTTCAGTTTGTATTTAACGTTACCTTTATCCTGTTTAGGCACCCAAGCCTGCTGATTCAGAGGTGACGGCGTAAACCGCAAATGTAATATAGTTTAGAGACCGAGTTTTCTTGAGTCGCCGGTAAAGTTATGGGTTCGGAAAAATTTTATTCGCCGCTGAAAATAGGGTTATTTGTAGTTGTCTTATCCTATTTCCTGTTTGCGCTGCATGACACCTTCACGCTTTCGTGGTTCGGCGAATGGAACCGCATATATCCTGGGCACTTCTTATTCGAAGTCTTCGCTGAAGACCTCATTGGATTCGTCGGCACAGTTTCCAGATTCACAGCTGGAATCATAGCCTTTGTAGCAATCATCTATTACTTCGCCAAAAAGGGCATCTCTAAACCCGCAGTCTTCAATGCGTTGCGCTTAGTTGTGGTTTTTGAAGCGTTCTATTGGCTGCTAGCGTTTATTCCAACAGGGTACTTTGCAGTTAAAGACATGTTCTTCACCAACATGTACAGCCATCTTTCAACAACGGCTTTTCTGAATTCCTTTGCAACAGGCACCTTACCCGTTTTGGTTGAATCCATAGCCACCCCCATAATCCTGTTCATTTTCGCTTACAAGCTGGGTCCCAACAAACCTTTGAATGGGGCGATAAAGTGGGGGCTGATTACAGGTACATTTTATGTTTTCTTGTTTTGGCTGCTTAACACAGCCATGTGGGTCTCGGTGATAAACGAGCTTGGAAAAGGAACAGGCTTCCTGACCTCCTACCCTCAGTACCTTCTAAGTTTCGTTTTAACTGCGTTTGGGCTGCTGCTTTTGGGAGTTTATACGGCAAACTTTGCGTTGAAATCAAGAAGGGCGGAAACTCTGCAAGAACTGAACCTTAGAAGAGTCGGCGTCATAGTCTTGGCTCTGGGCACGTATTTTCTCTGGAATTACTTAACGTGGATTTTCTTCGGAGGCTGGAACGATTGGTATGCATGGTTCCTAGGACATAACGAAGACTTGTGGGTGCTGTCGCTTCCGCTGCTTGGGTTGCCGATGCTGTTTGCCGACAAAGCTCAGGAAAAAAATAGCTCGGTTTAGAACCCGCCATCTCCAAGTTTCCCATTTCTGAAAAAAACCGCGGAAATGCGAAATTGCTGAGCTATGGCAACTTTTTTAAACAGTTAAGCAGCATACAATCTTGATTTGCCATGCGTAGATGTGCTTTCCTCGCAGTTGCCCTTGTCCTGCTGGTGGTCAGCCCGTTGCTGGGTGTAACTTTTGCCCAAAGTAGCGTGGTCGGCGTCAAAGCAGGCGACTGGATAAAGTATAAAGTGACTGAGACAGGCACTCCCATATCGGAATACAACATTACTTGGGCAAGAATGGGCATCACAGCCGTCAATGGTGACGTCGTAACCGTCAACGTTCTAACTCAATACGGCAACGGAACACTGCTCCCCGAAAACGACATAAACCTCAACGTGGCAACAGGCGCAATCGGAGACGGCTTCTTCGTACCCACCAACCTCAAACCAGGCGACCGATACTCCACCGAGTACGAGGGCATCATAAACATGACCAGCATCGTGCAAAAGCAAGCTGGAGGCGCACAGCGAGATGTACTCGTAGGCGTCACAAGCCAGAGCATCTACAACTGGGACAAGCAAACCGGTATCATGGTTGCTGCAACCTCAACCTTGCCTGGCTGCGTAATGTACACCACAACAAGCTCAACCAACATTTGGGCACCCCAGATTCTCGGCTTAAACCAAACCCTGTTTTACGCGCTCGTGCTTTCGATAATCGGGGTCGTGGCGGTTTTGGCGGGTGTTGCCTTGCTTCTTGTTCTGCGAAGTAAAAAGCGCTCGGCTTCATCAACCACCAAGCTCTAACTTAGTCTGCAAACAGGACCAAATCAACAGCGTTCCATCAAATTTAGTTTTCTCAAAAAAAAATTATGCCAAAGCTTATAGGTAGCTTGCCAAATAGCCAACAATAGAGGAAACTTTGAAACATAAAGGAAAGGTTCTTCGGGTCTCCGTCTTAGGCTTCGTGTTTGCACTGCTTTTCTTGCTTGCTGCAGGCTGCTTACAGGTTTCCACGGCTGTCGCGTCTGCCCAACCCGCAGGTTCAGCCAGCGGACCCGTCATCATAGCCAACTTTGACGTTCCCGTTGACCCCGGTGCATCCACGTTTATGGCGCGTGTCGTCTCAACAGCGCAGGGTCAGCATGCAGCCGCCATAGTTATCGAAATGAACACGCCCGGCGGGTTCCTCAGTGACATGCTCGACATAATAACCTCAATCACGGCGGCGAACGCTTCAGGCATCCCAACCTACACTTACATCGTGCCAAATGGCTTGGGCGCTTCCGCTGGCAGCTACATAGCCATGGCGACAAACAAGATTCTGATGGGTCCAGGCTCCGAAATTGGGCCAAGCACGCCGATTGTTGTCGGCGGCACCGCATTGGAGCAGAACCACACTGAAGACGCAATGATAGATCTGATGCAGAGCCTCGCCACGAATGGGGGACGCAACGTCACCGCAGCCTTCAACATGGTTTACGGCGACCAAGCGTACTCAACAAACGAGGCAGTGGCAAACCACGTTGTAGACGGCACAGCAAACTCGCTCTCAGATGCTCTTAGCCAATGGGGTTTGTCTGGGAACTCCAAAATAACCTTGGGAGAAAACTTTTACGAGCAGCTACTTAGCGCTTTAAGCAACCCCACCCTGGACGGCATCCTTTTCCTAATCGGGATTATGGCTATCGTGATTGATTTCTTCCACCCAACCATCGTGCTTACCATATTGGGCGTCATCGCGATTGTTGCAGGTTTAGTTGGGGCAGAAGTGGTCGGAGCCTCGCTGCTGGGAATCATCATTCTAATCATAGCAGCGGCGCTCATCGTTGTCGAGTTGAAACTCGGGCACGGCTTCGCGCTTATGGCAGGTGTAATCCTTGGCGCCGTCGGAATCTACTTCCTCTCTTTCAACCTCAAATATTCGCCTTCACCCTTCGGCGACTTAACAATAGTTGAGCTTGCCTTGGTCGTTGCATTCGGCGTTCTCGGGGGCTTATACATCAGATGGGTAATTGGACCGATAAGGCGGCGCTCCAAACTCACAGGCGGCGAAGCCCTGATAGGCAAAACAGGCGTCGCCATTTCCGATCTGAAACCCAAAGGCGAAGTCAGGGTGGGCGGAGAGATATGGCGTGCGGAATCATCTTCAGGAGACATCGCTAAAGGCGAACGGGTCACCGTTAAAACATTGAAAGGTCTCGTAGTAACGGTTGAGAAAGCTCAGGAAGCTCCCAGCGAAAACTTGGCAAATGCTGAAACTGCACAAAGGTAGTTTGCCCGCGGATTCCTCAAACTTTGGATAGTCTAATATATCCTATTATCTGGTATAATTTTCTTTATTGATGCCGATGAAAAAGCATGTTTGGATGCTTGTTGTTCTCGTTTCCCTCGTCTTAGTTCTATCTTGCTTCACGTCTGCAAGCTCAAACGCCTCCGCCAGCTCCAGCCCAGACGCTTGGACAATGTTTCTTCACGATACAAGCCACAGCGGCACAGCAAATGCGGAAAGTTCAACGAATTCCGCGCAGCTCCTGTGGAAAGCGACCACGATGGATTCTGTTGTGTCTTCCCCAGCGGTGGCGGACGGCAAAGTCTTCGTCGGCTGCAACGACGGCGCCGTTTACTGTTTCAGCGCTTCAAGCGGCAAACTGGTATGGTTCTTCTACCAGAACAAGACTGAAATGCAGTCGTCGCCTGCTGTCAGCGACGGTTACGTCTACGTTGGCTGCAACGACGGAAACCTCTACGCGTTAAACGAAAGCAACGGCAACGAACTCTGGAATTACACTACTGGCGACTGGGTCGGTTCCTCTCCAGCAGTTGCAGACGGCGCAGTCTATTTTGGCTCTCGAGACGGGAACCTCTATGCTTTGAACGCTGCCACTGGCGCGTTGCTTTGGAGTTTCAAAGCTGGCGACGAAGTTGAATCGTCTCCAGCGGTCTCAGGCGGCGTGGTGTACTTTGCATCTGACAACTTTTTCGTTCACGCCCTCAACGCATCCACGGGAAAAGAGCTTTGGCAAGCCCATACTGGAAGCACCATTTCTTCCCCTAGCGTATCCAACGGCTATGTTTACATAGGCTCGTATGACGGCTACGTCTGTTGCCTAAACGCTTCGACGGGCGTAAAAATGTGGAAGTACCAAACCCAAGACGCGGTCATTTCTTCCCCTTCTGTCGCTTGCGGATGCGTTTACTTCGGCTCCGAAGACGACAACGTCTATTGCCTTAACGCTTCAACGGGCAGCAAAATCTGGCAGAGCCCAACTGGGTACTGGGTCACGTCTTCTCCAGCAGTCGCAGGCGGCAACGTTTACGTAGGCTCCGAAGACGACAACATCTACTGCCTCAACGCTGCCACGGGAGCCACGGAATGGATTTACCAAACAGGAAGTTACGTGGAATCTTCCCCTGCCATAGTAAACAATACCCTTTACGTTGGCTCCGACGACGAACATCTCTACGCACTATCCCTAATCAACTCCAATTCGCAAACCCTACCCACCCAATCCACGACCTCTTTGAAATCAGCTACCGTTGCCCTTGATGCTGGAGCGTGTGCAGTCGCCGCCTTGATTGTTCTTGCAGGAATCCTCTTTCTCCGCTCAAATCGACGCGCCAAACAAAACGCTCAAGCCGCAGGGGGTTCAGGCAAAAATTCGTCTTGGCTGTCAAGGCACGTTGACGCGGTTTGTGTTCTGCTGATTCTGGCTTTTTCAACAATATTCTTCATCAACTTGGGAAACGGGCATCTCATAGCTGCTGATGAACAAACGTATTCCCAATGGGCTTTCCACATGATTAAAACTGGCGACTACTTTACGCCTTGGGCTTACGGCAGCCTGTTTTGGACGGCTAAGCCGCCGCTTACCATGTGGCTAATGTCTCTGTCATACCAGGTTTTCGGGGTTACCAATTTCGCCGCAAGAATCTGGAGCACAATCTTCGGTGCCTTATCCTTGGTCGTCATTTACTATCTGGGAAAGAAACTCTACAATCCCTACGTCGGGTTCCTTTCAGCTCTCGTCTTAGGCTCATTCGCCACCTTCTACGCTTATGCCCGACTCGCAATGACCGACGTCCCCTTAGTCTTCTTCATCTTAGGCAGCATCTACTTCTTTGTTCTAAGCGAAAAAACAGAAAACCACACAGACCGAAACGCAGTCATCAGCGGCTTATTCTTGGGGTTGGCGTTGATGACAAAGCAAATGGAAGCCTTGCTGGTTCTGATAATCATCTTCTTTTATCTTGTCGCAACGAAGAAAAGCCTCAAGTTCCTGTTTACGAAGCGGTTTACTCTTTTCTGGGGAGTTGGACTTCTGGTTTTTTCTCCCTGGCTAATCTACATGGATATCCGTTTCGGCTCGCAGTTCTGGCAATGGTACTTCGTCTACAACGGCATTTCACGTTCAGTCGGCACCCTTGAGAACCATTCCCAAAGCTACCTTTTCTATTTCAACTACATCGCACACTACGAAAGCCCCTACTTGGTGGCGTTATTGCCTTTCGCAGCTATCCTCTGCCTGTTCAGGGCGGTTTGGAAGCGGCTGAAAGAGGATACCTTGATTTTCTTATGGATGGCAATCGTGCTGCTAGTTTTCACTGTGGCGCAGACGAAACTTGAATGGTACATAATGCCAGTTTTTCCCGCTTTCGCCATCGCCATAAGCAGCCTAATCTATCAACTGGGTAAGAAAGCGTATCAACTCGTAAAGAAAACGCAGCTTCGCATACAGGCATGATTCTGTTGATGGGCTAGATGCTTCTGGGTTTACGATTGTACAGCATAGCCGCCAGCTCAAGTATGGATAACGCAGCAATCGAGTAAAGCGGAATCCAGTCATACAGGTACATGTGCGACACTGTTGCAGCATTAAGCTCGGTAGTCAAAAACGAGAAACCCACACCGCTGTACAGAAAGAACGGAAGATTTGTAGCGGCGAGAAAAACAGCCGACCCGCCGATGAATTTCCACAGCGAGCCCCTATTGTACCAAAGCAGCAGCGGCAACGCAAACAGCGCCACCCGCGGATCGAAAACCCCGAATGCGAAAAGCAAAGCTGAAAGCCACGGTTTCTTTGCGAACCCAAAGTAGATGGCGCCGACCAGAAGGACGGTTTGGAGGATGTGAGCATTTGCCAATAGGTACCCGCAGTAGTAGCTCGGCGAGAATGTTTGGACATGCAGGCTCAGCATGCGGTAATGGAAAAACCCAGCGATGGAGTAGCTCGCTGAAGGGGCAACAAGAATCGGGTCAACCAACACGATTACAGCGGCTGCAACGCCTGCAAAGAGGTTTTTGCCTTTGATTAGTTTGTAGACGAAGAAGGCTAAGGGCAAAATCAAGAGGAACTGCAATATGTCAAACGCGTTGAGTGCGTTCTGGTAGCCCAGTGCGAGGAAGGGTGAGACAAGAATCAGAAAAGACGGCGTGTACTTGAAGGGTTGCGCCTGACCCGAAATCTGGTAGTCGCCCGGCTGGGTGCTTGCGGAGTAGACTTGGGTTGGGTTATGAAGCAGCCGCCATCCGCCGATGTAGTAGGCTGAAAAATCCCGCGCCAACGTGGGTGACTGCGGCGTGAAGGTTTGCGGATAAGCGTAAATGAAGATGCTGAAGTTCAGGAAAACCAATAGGGCAATAACTAAAATGATTGCGGTTTTCTTGGACAACGGTAACTTCATTGGCTCTCCCATGGCGTAGGAGCGACGACTCTGTTTAAATCATGATTTATTCTTTGCGGTAAATCCCCTAAACCCACGGAAACCGAAAGAACAAGGATGGCTTGAACGAAGAGGCAAAGTTTTTCGTTAGGTCCCGATAAAGGCAGCCCGATAACGCTGTGCCACTTTATAGAAAGCCTTTAATCGCAGAAAATTTCTGTTCCCTCTAAACATTCAAGGAGAAAAAATGAAATGTCAACTTCGCAAGAGTCAACTACTCTCCCAAACGTAGCCAGCGACGAGCAGTCTGCACGATTAGAAAGAGCGTTGAGGCGGGCTGAACTGCTAACTTATGCAGCGGCAGGTCTCGGAATAGCCCTGTTAGCCGTCATAATAGGGATTTCCTTACTGTAAGATGAAGAAGAGAAAACAGCTTTCGGGAGGGTGAAAAAGATTGGACAGCGCCGTTGAACAAACAATCAAGCGTGTGGAGCGTTTAAACAGAATCCTTACGGTAACCGTTATCGTGGAGCTTGTGGTTCTGCTTCTGTTCCTGTAGATTCAAAACTCAGATTTTCTCTCCCTTCAGTTAAGAGCGGACAAGTTGGCTTCAAGCAGGCAAGCAAAAGATATAGGTAAGGAGTCAATAAAGCGAAGTTAATGGAGTGTTGGAAAAATGGTTTTTGAAAAAGTCGCTGAAACCCAAGAAATATCTCCTGGGCAAATGAAAACAGTCAAATTTGGAGCAGAAGAAGTCTTGCTTGCAAACGTAGACGGCGTATTTTACGCAATCGGAAATGTTTGCACTCATGAAGGCGGAAAACTTTCAAAGGGAACCCTGCAGGGAACCATTGTAACCTGCCCCAAGCACAAAGCACAGTTCGATGTAACAACAGGCAAAGTAGTTTCTCCCCCAAAAATACTTTTCATGCATCCCAAAATCAACAACGAACCCGCTTACGCAGTCAAAGTTGAAGGAACAGCCATCCTGCTCGAACACAAATAGCACCCACCAGCTAAAACGCGGTAGGTCTGGCAAAGTTCAAAGTAGCCCGGGAGAGATTCGAACTCTCGTCGGAGGGTCCAAAGCCCTCTATGCTTGACCACTACACCACCGGGCTGCCGATGCATTTTTGTTTGATGCTAACGTGTAAGGACAGTTTTTTTCCTAATAAGCGTTCTTGCAAATCCACGCGAACCCAGCATCAAACCAGCCGAAGTGGCGGGAAATTATCCGACCAATTTCTTGAGATAAGGCACCTTTTTCAACCCGACAATTATTCCGAGGCTGACGAACAGGGTTATGACTGTGTTGAGTGGGACGCCGACGACGGAGTTGATTGTGTTGCCGTTGATGGCGAAGCCCAAGTAGCCTTTCTGGATGGTTTCCAGCACCATCACATGGAACAGGTACAGCGGCAAAGTGTTCACGCTAATCAACCTGAGCAGCTTTCTTCCTTTGGTTTCGCAGGGCGGTTCTGAGCTTATGTCTTTGAGCTTCAAATCGTTTCCCTGGTCAGGTGGCACCACGAAGGCTCGGGCCGAAGGCGGCGACTGAACCGCAATCAGCAACATGAACAGGGAGCACGCCGCCAAAATCAAGGTTGGGCTGAGGTAGCCTTGGAAGAAATACATTTCTGTTCCGCCCACAGTAGCGGCTATCACGTAGGTGCCGATGGCCGTCAAGGTGATTCCGACAGCTGTGTAAAGTGCAAGTCTCGAGGCGCGAATTTGAACCGTCAGCAGGAAGGCGCCCAATATGAAGTACCCTACGTAACCAGTGATTGTTAACACGTTAGTGTCCAAATGGAGTGGTGTCACAAGAGCGATGGTAGGTACAACTGCCGCGCCAAGGAACCATAGAATCAAAATGTACTTTACGAGGTTGCGGCTTGCATGAAGCATTACTGCCCGCAAAATCGGCGTCACCAAATACAAACCCAGAAGCAGATACAGGTACCAGAACTGGTAGTATGGTCCAGTGAGGAATCCTTGAATTATGTTACTTTGCGTTATGGGTTCGGTGCCGATTTTATGAACTACAAGGAAATCCCATGCGAAGAAGATGGCGCCCCAAAAAATGAATGGCAACCCGATTCGAGCCACTCTTTTCTTGAAAAACACTCCGATGGGTTCGGTGAGTTTGCTTGGTTGAAGCAGAAGGGCACCTGTTAGAAGCAGGAACAATGGGACGCCGAGTCGCCCGATGCTTTGGTAAACGGTAACGGTGTTCCATCGGACCACTTCAAACCAATTCATTTGCTGGCTGGTTAAGTCGTTGGCGGCGTGGAGAAGGATGACTCCTACGATTGCCACGGTTCGAATGAGGTCCACTGGAACGGAGAAGCCTCTCTCTTTCGACAAGTTTTCCCCTTTTTGCCCTAAATGCACCCGTTTTATGAGCGTTTTATCCTAAATAAGGGTTAAGCTGGGAAAGCTTGTTTTTGGCGTGGAGAGCGTGTGCTGAGTTTTTTGGGGAAAACTTATATTCACGGATGGATAATCCAACCAACTAAAAGGGGCTGGGAAAATTAACAACAAAAAAACAATAATCCTTCTGGGACTTCTGTATTTAACGATGTTTTCAGCTTTTGCCTCCAAAACTGACGCCCAACAGTCTACCGTGGATTGGTCACCCCAATTCCACCATGACCTAACTCACACAGGATACTCAACCTCAACTGCACCGCTGACAAACCAGACCCTGTGGACCTACCCGACCGACAACTCCCTAGAGTATCTTTCCCCTGCCGTGATCAACGGTGTCGTCTACGTTGGCTCAGATGACGACTACGTTTATGCCCTGAACGCAGCGACGGGAAGCAAACTTTGGAGTTACGGAACCGGTGGCGCGGTGGAATCTTCGGCTTCGGTTGCTGACGGCGCGGTTTACGTCGGCTCCGACGACCATTACGTTTACGCTTTGAACGCATCAACAGGCAGTAAGATATGGAGCTACATGACGGGCAGCGAAGTATATTCTTCTCCAACTGTCGTTGATGGAGCGGTCTACGTGGGCTCCAATGACTTCAACGTTTACGCTTTAAATGCGGCGACAGGAGCCAAAATCTGGAGTTACAGCACTGGAAATTTCGTGTACTCTTCACCCGCGGTTGTCAGCGGTGTAGTTTACGTTGACTCCTATCTCGATGTTTACGCCCTGAATGCTTCGACAGGTGACAAGATTTGGAGCTACGCAGCAGGCGCCCCCATGTACTCTTCCCCTGCAGTTCTTAGCGGCGTGGTCTACACCGCCTCAAACAATTACGTTTACGCTCTGAGCGCAACGACTGGCACTAAAATATGGGGTTACGCGACGGGCGGTGTGGTAGAGTCTTCTCCTGCAGTCGCCTACGGCTTAGTTTATGTGGGCTCGGATGACCACAAAGTTTACGCCTTGAACGCGGCAACCGGGACAAAGGCTTGGGGCTTCACAACGGGTAACACCGTGGATTCTTCTCCCTTTGCAGCTGACGGCGTGGTTTACTTCGGTTCAGAAGACGCCAATATTTACGCTTTAAACGCCTCCACAGGAGACAAAATTTGGAGTTACGCGACTGGCAGCGCCGTGGAATCTTCGCCTTCGGCGGCAAACGGTGTGGTGTACATCGGCTCAGACGATAACTATGTTTACGCCTTTGGTTCAATTACGGTCCCGCAGCCCTCTCCTCAATTTCCTTCTCTGTCTCCTTCATCCACTCCTGACTCTTCCAAAACTTCAACTTCAGCAATCAACAACGACTCCCTCTTGATTATCGCAGGCGTCATCGTAGTTGTAGCCATAATCGTAGGTTCAGTTGTTGGAATTTGTTCGAAAAGAAAGTGCGCCAAAAACAGCTGATCCAACACGGGAAACCCGATTTGGAAGGTGCATCCCAATAGCTTTTTGTGCCATAAAGCAGTTATACATGGAAAGCAAATAGCATGGTCAAAGGCAAAGCATGAATCGCAAATTCAAGCTGTTAACGCTTTTAATTGCCGTTTTAGTAGTTTTATTAAGTGTAGAAACATACGCTTGGCAAACCACAGGAAACAGGAGCAGCCAAGCCACCTTCATCCGTGTGGCATGCGTCGGAGACAGCATAACCTGCGGAACCTCTTACCCTGATGACCTGTGGCTTATGCTTGGCTCAAAATATGTTCTGGGCAACTTCGGCATCAACGGAGCCACGGTTTTCCTTAATTCAAGCAACCCGTACATGGACACACCTGCCTTCAAAGTCGCCAAACAGTTTGAACCCCAAATCGTAATCATCATGCTTGGAACCAACGACGCCGACCCAACCCTCAACGAGTCCAACGCCGTTTTTGTCGCTGACTACGTTCAGCTGGTCTCCCAGCTTCAAGGGCTTGCGAGCAAACCTAAAGTTTTGATTCTTAGTCCGCCGCCGATTTTCAATAACACTGTCGGTTTAAGCGGAGCATATCTCGTGCAGAACATTATCCCTGACATATCGCAAGTGGCAACTGCGACTGGTGCGCCAGTGATTGACGTTTATAATCCTCTGGTTAATCATTCAGAGTATTTTCTTGACGGCGTCCACCCAGACGTTAACGGGTCGTTGACGGTTGCGACTGTTGTGCACGATGCGTTGGTTTCGCAAGGAATAGTCTGAGCAGAATCGCCTGAATCGATGTCGCTTTTATGTGCAATTGCGTTAGAAATGTTGCTGGTTTTTACAGTTTTTTACGTTTTTTTCCATACCTGTTTTGCAACATGGTGAAATAATCTAAATTAATATGTGCAATAGATTTATTAAGACCACAAACCTTAAATAGAAAAACGTCGAATCTGGTTGTTTGCGCGGGCCGGATTTACTATTTCTACCCCAAAAATGGAGAAAATTAGATTTAGTGACGGCTCTACGCGTATTGAAAGTGAGGTAGAGAAGATTGAGTAAAAAAGAAGTCCGAACACAACAGCGCTTGGCTGATAAGTGTCCAGAGTGCGGAAGCGAAAATTTAGTTCACGATTATGACACGGGTGAAACCGTATGCGGCGACTGCGGATTAGTCCTATACGAACAAATGATGGATAAAGGGCCAGAATGGCGCGCGTTCACACAGGAGGAAAAGGCGTCAAGGAGCCGTGTTGGAGTCCCCACATCTTACTCGGTTCATGACAAAGGATTATCCACCGCCATTAGTCAGGTAGATCGAGATGCGTTTGGAAGAAAACTGCCACTTTCCACAAGGCTGCAAATGTGGCGTTTGAGGAAATGGCAAATACGAAGCCGGGTGCACTCGTCTATTGACCGAAACCTTGCTCAAGCCATGGCTGAACTCGACAGGCTTTCAGACAAAGTCTACATTCCACCGCCAATCAAAGAAAAAGCCGCTGTGGTTTACCGTAAAGCCTTAGACAAAGGTCTGGTTCGGGGAAGATCAATCGCTGCTATCGCTGCTGCTGCGCTTTATGCTGCTTGCCGTGCAAGCGGAACACCTCGTACACTGCGGGAAATTGCTGAAGCAAGCCTTGTTGACAAGAAAGACGTTGCAAGATGCTACAGGCTGCTGCTTCGCGAGCTTGACGTTCACATGCCTATCGCTGACCCATTGACTTACGTGTCGAAAATCGCTGAGAAAACTGGAATTTCAGGTAAAACTCAGGGTGCAGCCATCCAGATTCTTAGGGATGCAAGGCGAAAGCGTGCTGCGGCTGGGAAAGACCCGATGGGTTTAGCTGCTGCTGCTCTCTACATTGCTTGTCTGCAGAATAACGAGAAGAAGACTCAGAAAGACATTGCTGAAGCCGCTGGCGTAACGGAAGTCACAGTTCGAAACCGCTACAAGACACTTAAAAAACAACTAAATTTAGAGTTGCCCGACTAAACGGGCGCTTCCTTTTTTAATCAAGCGTCAGTTTTTTCTTTTTCTTTTTCGTTATCTGAATTCTTTTCTTCTTCAAGTTCCATAACTATGGTTCCAACGTACCCGCATTCTTCGCAGTAATATTGCTTAGGAGCTAATCCGCCGATAGTCAGCCCTATCGCCAATTTTATTTTTGGGCTGCCGCATTTTGGGCAAAAAATCATGGTTGGTCTTCGGTGTTTTATGGATTTGAATACTTCGCGAAAGTCATCTAGCTTTTTCATTCTTTGCGCCTTTCGTTTTTGACCTGCGTTTACTGTACTTCGATGTTTTCTGAGGGGTAACCCAGTTTCAACAAGAAATCACGTATTCTGTCACGGTGGTCGCCTTGCAACATGATTTGGCCGTTTTTGCTGGTTCCTCCGCAAGCGCAATAAGTTTTGAGTTTTTGAGCAATGCTTGCCAAGTTTATGTTTTTATCTTCCATGCCGTCGATTACGGTGGTTGGTCTGCCAAATTTCCGTGTTTCAAGTCTAACGCGTATTCTCTGTTGCTCTTTCTCTATTTCTCCACAAACGCATAAGTCCTTAGGAAGCCCGCATGTTGTACAAACTTCAGCCATGAAACTCACAGTGAATTAGCAAACTGAAATATATAAAAGTTTCAAGTAGGAACGAGCTGTTTTAAAAAAAAGTTGCGACTTTCCATGTTACGGCATGTTTGTGTTATTGTCGCGTGTCGTTTGGGTTTTTGACGGTTTGTAACTGGCGGTGGTTACATTAAGGCGCCCACTATGTTATGCCGCTTCTTGTCTAGCTGACAGACATTAAGAAGGAACAATCTGGCGTAGGTCTTCGTGGGTTCAGGTCTCACCCTCGGCACCACTAAAAAATTTAAAAAGCTAAACGCTGCAATCGCGCTCCCCGATAGCTTTTGGATTAAAAGCGAGAAACTACGGACTTATTGAAATTCTTGGCAAAACTCTTTGGGCGTCATTACTTTGCCTTTCAGGTTAGGCAGTCTCTCAAAATGGTCTTTGTTTTCGGTCAGCAATACATCGCAACATTCCAACAGAAAAGAGGCGGCGATTGCTACATCTTGGTATTCTATCGGTTGCCCCTTTGATATTAGGTATGCGTTTAGTTCTGCCACAAGTTTGGCTGCCTCTCCGTTTAACGAGACCCAACGGAATTGACTGAGCACTTTTTCTGCTTTCTTTACGGCGACTTTGTAGTCCTTTCTTAGATATGACCCTGTTAAAATCTCCGAAACACTAACTGTGCTTATGAATGCACTATTGGTGCTGGTTAACTGTTTACAAAGGTCTATTACATCTTGCCTTCCTCTATCCACATCGACAATTATCGACGTGTCAACCAGTACGGTCTTGAGTTCCCTATCAGTTTTCTTGTTTCTCTGAGGCATCCTTTGGAATCAACCCAAGCCGCTTGAACCTGTCTCTTGAATCCTTGCGAAGGGATTTGAGTGTTTTTTCGAAGTCTTCAGGTAGAAAATCGGTGCAGTCTTTCCATGCTTCTTTGTTTGCTTTCTCAATCACTATCTTGTTGCCTTCCACCACTTTCATCTTCACCCTATCGCCCTCCGTTATCCCCACTGCTTCACGTATTTCTTTAGGTATTGTGACTTGCGAATGTCTCGTAACGGTTACTGACGCCATATTTCTCACACTTAATATTACTAGCGATTCTTGCTAATAAGGAATTACTACATTTATGTAGGAAATAGATGAGTTCCAGTTCCTTAATCTCAGAATAACTTGTTTGATAAGGAGGACTTAAGATCCTGTGGCGCAGGCCTTCTTGGGTTCAAGTCCCACCCCCGGCACCACTGATGCTTTTCCTATAGCAGTAGTTGTTGCAGTCCATAGCAGTTTTATGAAAGACACTTGTGGCTAGCTGATTTGTAGGTTTCGAGAGAGGCAAACCGAATAAGCGTGAAGTACAATTGAATAGTAGACAGAAGAGTAAGGAGGGTTCAAAATAAAAAACAAAGCTAAAAACAAACCGAAAAGCGAAGTAAAAGGACAGACAAAAAACAAAGGAAAAAAGGAATGGAAGCAACGGTAAAAAGCATTCAATGTGTTGTTTAATAAAAATCCACATCTTTACTCAAAACTACGTTGGTCATAGGGCTTTGTGATTGCTTTGGTCTGTTTTTTCGCAGCCGAAGAATTTGGAGCTGTTTTGTAACTGGTTGCGGTTACATTAATTATTTATTTTCTCTATGCCTAATCCCTATTGATGCGTATGGAAAGCGCCGTTGAAAAACTCCAGCACGTGAGCTTAACTAAGTACGAGGCGAAGGCTTACTTGGCATTGCTAAATGCGCATCTATCCACTGCCACGCGGGCTTCTGAGAAGTCAGGGGTGCCGCGGACAAAAATCTACAGCGTGCTTGAATCTCTATGCAGTAAGGGTTGGGTGCGCGTGTATTCTGGCGTGCCTCTGCTGTTTAGGGCGGTTGACCCAGCCTCTGTTTTTGAGAAGGTCAAAGAGGATTACGCAGCGTTTCTGGGGTCGGTTCAACTGACGCTCAAAAATCAGGTGAACGGTATGGCAAATGCGTCAAATGCCTTCTGGAGGCTTTCGAGGGCGGCTGACATTACGCCGAAAAATGGTAAAGCTCTCTTCTCGCGGCACCTAACTTTGGGGGTCTTAAAAAATAATTTAAGAAAAAATTGCGCTGTACCTGTTACGTATTTTTATATGCACAGGACGCCACTGACAATTTAGAGAAGGCTGAGGTTTATGGAAAAGATTGATTTAAAGAAGGAACTAAAAGAACTCTACAATCCATCCGCTAAAGAAGTAAGCATCGTCGATATTCCAGACATGAATTTCCTCATGGTAGACGGCGAAGGCGCACCCACTTCACCGCAGTACATAGCGTCGATTCAAACGTTGTACCCAATCGCTTATACACTCAAATTTATGGTCAAAAAAGGCAAAGGCATCGATTACGTCGTGTTGCCGCTTGAGGGGCTATGGTGGGTGGATGACCTGACCCAGTTCAGCGCCCAACGTAAGGACGAGTGGAAGTGGACAAGCATGATTATGCAGCCCAAATACGTCACCGAAGCTGACTTTAAAGCCGCATTGGAGCAGGTGAAAAAGAAGAATCTGCCTGGGCTTGATAAGGTGAGGTTTGAGTGTTTCCATGAGGGCAAAGCCGCCCAAATAATGCATATCGGACCTTTCTCGGCAGAGGCAGCCAACATTCAAAAAATTCATGCAGCCATCAAAGCCAGCGGTCACCAGTTAAGCGGGAAACATCACGAAATCTATCTGAGCAACCCTGCTACGATAGCGCCAGAAAAACTCAAAACAGTTATACGGCAACCCATGAAGTAACAACTTTCATGGCTCTATTTCATTGTCGATGTTTTCTTTGCAAGCTCAGCAATTTGCAGCCTAAACTTATCCCTCATCTTATTGAAGCGCATTGCTGCGGACGGATGGACAATTTCGATGTATTCTATGCCTTCAACCCGTGGAGTTTCCTTTGCCGATGCGCCTAAAAGCACGATGATTTTTGGTTTTATGATGCTGATTTGCGCCGTTAGATATGGCAGGCATGCTGCGACTTCATCAGGGTAGGGTTTTCGGTTTTCTGGGGAAACATGCTTAACGATGTTGGTTATGAAGAGTTCTTCGCGTTTTAGACCGTTTTCGGCGAGGGTTTTGGTTAGAAACTTGCCCGCTCTTCCAACGAAAGGTCTGCCTGTTTCATCCTCGTCCGCTCCAGGGTTTTGCCCAATCAGCATGACTTTAGCGTTTAATGGTCCTTCCCCTGGTACGCCGTGTTTTGCTCCTTCCCAAAGCCTGCATTTTTTGCAAGCGTAGATTTGATAGCTTAATTCTTCAAGCGCCAAAATGCGTCGCCTTGTTGTCGGCTATTGACAGTCACACAACCTTAAAAAAATCGTGGGTTCTTCTATAGTTAAGTCCTTGTTTGTGCGTATATAGGAACGAATATAAGGATTTGTAGGACTTAGATTTTGTAAGAATCATTTTGAAGGATCCTAAATGACTAACGAAATGTCTGTTTCTGATTCGCTTATCGAGAGCGCTACACGTGTCCTTTTAAGAGTTGCTTTCGCTTTTGAACCCTTAGCGCCGACGGCTATTACGGTGCTGATGAATCAGCAGCTGCACAAGTTCAAGGAGTCAGGCGCAATCGGCGACTACAAAACCAAAACTAAACGGCTGGGAAAATTCCATTACCGAATTGAACTCGATCTGGACGTGACTGGGATGCAGGCGGTTCATCTTCTCAGTAACTTATTTCCACGGCAACTAAACAGGTTCAGGAGGTGGTTCCATGACTGAAATGTCCGAAAAGAAAGGCAAACTGAAAATAACAATAGAGGTTGAGGTAAACGAGGAACTGTTGGGTTTGGCGAAGGAAGCGATGGAAAAGATGCCGATGAGAATGCAGGAAATGTGGAAGATGCACGGCGGCGAAAAGAAAGAGTAAACGCTAAATGCCTTGGTTTACGTTTAAAGGGTTTTTCCTTATTTTTGAAAAACACGCCAACTATTTTTAGATCAAAACCTTCAAAATTATTGTTCGCTGGCGGCGTCAAAGATCTGTGCTATCAAATCATCCCGTATCTGGTCTGCTTCTGCTTCAGCTTTCACGGGGTTTTTCACCTTTAACTTGTGCTTCGCAACGTGTGCTTCAATGGCTTCGCTCATAAGTTTGACATTTGGAACTACCATGATTTCTGCGCCGCAACTGCTGCATTTGATTACGGGAGCTTTGTCGTTTAATGTTGTTTTTTTGTTGGCGATGCGGATTGGCAACTTTTTAACCTCATTTTTCTGTTGGATTAGCTGCGCCACCGTATAAAGGTTTATTTCCAAATCGCAATATTTCCAGAATGTGACTTCTGCTGACTGAAACTTTGAATTTTCACGATATTTTTGTTTCTTTCAATAAAATGCTTGAATTTTGGCTCGAAAATTTTTTAAATTCATTTTCTTGCCTTGAGGTTTTTTCTGCTTGAAGAAACGTTTTATACTTTAGTCGTCATTTTCTATTGGGATGAATATGAAGTTTTTAGTCATTCAGAAAGTTAGGCGCGAGGTTCCTGTGGAGAAGTGGGCTAAGCTGCTTCCGTTGCAGTTCAAGTACTTTGACGGTTTGGAAAGGGAAAAGACGCTTGAAGTGTACTATCACCTTATCGGTCAGCAGGGCAGCATGTGCGTATTCAACGTGGACTCGGATGAGAAGCTTTCAAAAATCATCGGGCAAGACCCCTTGTTCTTTGAGAGCGAACGAGAAATCTACCCTTTAACAACTAGGCAAACGCATGAAAAACAGATAAGAGAGCTTCTCAAGCCATAGCAGGCAAGGTTTTCAGTCATGACTTGCCACGGCGGTTTCTCTTTAGATGAAGCCACAAGGCGTTCATGGTACAACCCAGATGCTCTACTGCAAGATTTGCAGGCGGGCATGGTTTTCGTGGATGTAGGCTGCGGCGACGGCTTCTTCAGCATTTTGGCGGCGAAGAAGGTAGGCGAAAAAGGCAAGGTTTACGCAGTGGACTCTGACGCTTCAGCCATTGAAAAACTTAAACGCAAAGCCCAAGCAGACGGATTAAAAAACATCATCAGCAAGGCAGGCTTGGCTGAAGAAACGGTTTTCTGCGTTGGCTGCGCTGATTTTGTTTTCTTCAGTATGGTTCTTCATGACTTCGCCAACCCGGCTAAGGTGCTGCAAAACGCCAGAAAAATGATTAAGCCCGACTGGAACGCTGTTCGATTTAGACTGGAAGAAACAGGAAATGCCTTTTGGTCCTCCGCTTAAAATCAGGTTTAGCGAAGACTACGCTTCAAGCTTAATGCATGATGCAGGCTTCCGAGTTGACGGGGTTAGGGATGTCGGAAAATACCATTACGTCTTAACTGCGGAGCCCATGCTTTAAAAAATCAAGTCCGTTCTGCGTTGGCGTAGAATTCGAGTAGGTCCCGTTTGAAGAGCTCGGGCTGGCTTAGGTATGCTGAGTGCGATGCATCCTGGTAGACTAAGAGTTTAGCGTTGGGCACTTTGTCAGCTAAGGTTCTCATTTCTTCCCCTGAAACGGCGTTGTCCTGTGAACCCCAAATTATCCTGACAGGAAACCTGAATTTGGCGTATGATTGAACCAAATCATCATTGAGCGCGTTGGCGGGAGAAACCAAAAGCAGCCCTTTAACGGGGAATTTTGCAGCGTACCTTAAAGCGATGGAGCCGCCTAGGCTGGCGCCGACCAGAACAGGCACCGCTGAACCGAAAACGCTTTGAACCGCTTCCGCCAAAACCTGCACGTTTGTCTCTGGGTTCCTCGTTTTCGGCTGGCAGTTGCTTTTCAACCCGTAAGGCATGTCCAAGGCTAAGAAAGGCACATGTTTTTCAATCAGCAAATCCGTTACGCCGATGCGTTGCCAAACGTCGGCGGTGTAGGAAAAGCCGTGCAGGAAAATGACTGGGACGCCGGGTGCATTGTGGTATATTGCTCGGCATTTGTGTCCTGCTAGGTTTAGTGTTTTTTCCATAACCGAAAGTATGTTTGGTTTCTTATACGTTTGACTGCCCTGAATCTGTGTTCGCGAAAAGAATAATAGCTTTCAAAGCCTCTTTGTTTCGGTGACATTTTGACTGTTAATGTCGGTGATAAAGCCCCAGATTTCACGTTGCCATCGCAGATGGGCGACAACGTGACGCTTTCAGAGTTCATAGGCAAAAAGAACATCGTGCTGTATTTTTACCCGAAAGACGAGACCCCCGGCTGTACAGCGGAGGCTTGCAGCTTCAGGGATAGCTACAACGAACTTACAAGTTTGGGCGCTGAGGTTTTGGGGGTAAGCGGGCAAAGTGTTGAATCGCATAAGTCTTTTGCAACCCATTACGGTTTGCCCTTCATCTTGCTAAGCGACGAAGACAAAAAGGTGCGCAAGCTTTACGGCGTCCCATCTACAATTGGGCTTCTTCCAGGGAGGGTCACTTACATAATTGACAAGAAAGGCGTGGTTAGACACATTTTTAACTCGCAGACCCAGACGCGGCAGCACGTGGAGGAAGCCAAGGCGACTCTGCAAGAACTCGAGAAAGAACAACAAGCCACTGTGTAAGCGGGGAAATTTGAAACGCTGAGTGTATACAACACCCTTACGAGGAAAATTGAGGCTTTTGAACCCGCGGAGGACATGCAGGTTAAAATGTACACTTGCGGTCCATCAACCTACCAGCAGCCCCACATCGGGAACTACCGCACTTTCCTCTTCGAAGACATACTACAACGTTACCTGGAGTACCTCGGCTACAAAGTCCGTCGCCTTATCACGTTGACTGATTTGGAAGACAAAGCCATCGCTCAAGCAAAAAAAGAGAACCTCACATTTGAGGAAGTGACAAGAAAAAACGAAGCCGTCTTCTTCCAAGACTTCAAGCTTCTCAGAATCAAAACACCAGACTACCCCGTGAGGGCTTCATCAGCGGTTGACCAAGCCGCAAGCTTGATTGCTCAACTCGCAAAGAAAGGCTACGTATACTGGTACACGTACAGGGGTGCAAAAAACTTTTATTTTGACCCGCAAAAATTCGAAGGCTTCGGAAAACTAGCCCATTTAGACATGAGTAAATGGCCGAAGAAGAAACGCCGCTTCCACAAGGACACTTACCCTGGCACGCCTTGGAACAGGGGTGACTTCATAGTTTGGGACGGCTGCAAACAAGGCGCAGTCTGCTACGACACTCAGATCGGCAGCGGCAGACCAGCATGGAACATTCAAGACGCCGCCATCGTGACCAAGCACCTGGGCTTCACAGTGGATGTTGCCTGCGGCGGAATCGACAACTTGGTGCGCCACCACGACTACACGCTTGCCATCGCCGAAGCCGTCAGCGGCAAACCGTTCAGCCGATACTGGCTCCACGGCGCCCACCTTCTGGTTAACGGCAAAAAAATGTCCAAAAGCGTCGGCAACGTCATCTACACAGGCGACGTTCTAAAGGCGGGCTTCAGCGGCGAAGAACTAAGATTCTTCCTTATCTATGCGCCTTACAGAGAAAAACTGAATTTCACCTATGAAAAGCTGGCTGAAACCAGTCAGAAACTTCGCTCCTTCAGAAACATGGTTACGGCAGTGCAGGGTAAACGGGAGGGCGGTTCAAGTCGGGATGCAGAGGCGCTTATCGACAGCCTCGTTTCTGGCTTCGAATACGCAATGAACAATGATTTAGCCGTAAAAGCCGCTTTCGACAGCCTCTACGAAACAATCAGTCAACTCAACAGCGTACAGGAACCCCTGAGCGAAAAAGAATCAAAAAACCTGCTGAATAGGCTGCGCAGTGTCGATTCTGTGCTTCAATGTCTGTTCTAAATTCGGTTTACACTAAGTCGCCTACGAATTTGACTCTTGCAAGGTTTTCTTCCCGATGCGGAGCCGCCTCTAATTCCCCAGTCAAATCCTTCCCCGCCTGATGCATCCCAAAATGGTCACCGTCAGCCCAAAGCCCGCTCTGCGATACGTCGTAGACTTTTCCGTTGTACGCGAAGTAGGCTGGTTTGCCGTTTTTCCCGTTGTTCTCTTCCAAGTTCTTGCTTAGTTACTTTTCTTTGTTCAGTCACAAAAACCACTTCTCACGTTAAAAATTGAAAACAGGGCATTTAATAATGTTTGCGGAACCTCAGCGCTGCTCAGTTGGGCTGAAATGTGTGCCTGCATGTTCCCATCCAGAATCTCCGAGCCGAAAGTGTTAAAGTTCGTTTGGTTTGAGGTGTTTGAATGGTTAATGTTCACGGGGCTAAAGGGTGCGAAAACAAAGATGCTTGCAATCAAAATTACTGCCACAGCCGCAACAGTAATCAAAACGATTTCAGGCGTTGAAAGTAGCCTTTTCGAAGCAGGTTTTACCGAAACCGAAGATGCCGGAGTAAACGCTACCGCTTGAGCGCCACATTTGTGGCAGAACCTGGCGTTTTCTTCAAGTTGGGTGCCGCATTTTCGACAGAAAGGCAACTATTCGAGACCTCAACCATTGGTGCGGCTTGGAAAATTTAAGGGTTTTCAAAAATCCAGAAAATGGCTGTTGCAAAATGTTAAATATAACTTGATGCGAAACGGGTAAGCAAGCAAGAATCGTAAACAATGCTAATGCTTCCTCAAGAAGTCTTTGCGGATTACGTTTTTTGTTCGGCAAATCTTTAGGAGAAAAAAGAAAAATACAAAAAGAGGGAAACAACCTTACGGCATTCTTGCAGCCAAAATTGTTTTCCCTTTTCCTTTTTTTTAATTAGATTCGTCTATGCTTTTCTTGAAGAGGGCTTTGTCAACGGTTCTTGCATCCAAATTGTGCTTCGCCGCGGTTTTCCTCATTGCAGCAAGCAGTTTGATGTAGTTTTGGGGTGTGTAAAGGCCCGGGGGCGGGTTGCCAAGCAAACCCTTCCAAACTTTTGTGTCAAAAATGCCGTATTGATGTGGGTCAAAGAAAGCCAAAATCACGCTTGCTATAACAGGGCTGACTCCTTCAAGGGTTGTTAAGCAGGAAATCTTGTAGTTGTCGTCGCCTTCGGGTAAGTTGAAGGCTTGGCTGGATATGCGGCTGACTTTTTCTTCGCTGTTTCTGGCGACCAACTCTAGGAGTCGGGTTTTCTTTTCGGGTTCCTCTTTGAATTTCCACTCAACCACCTGGGCTAAGTCGGCGACTGTTAGCGCTTTTTGTTTTCGAAATTTGGCGCCTAGTTCCCGTTCGCGTTGGGCTTGCCACCCGTAGTTTTTGTCGTATTTTCGGCTCCAAAGGAGATAGTCAGGTTTATCCATTAAATTCAGCCTTCAAGAATTAGGGTAACCGAGGCATTTCTGTTTTTCTGACTTGAAAATGAAAAAATAGACAATAAAATGGGGGAAGGGTTAGTTTTGGTCTACCAGATGTGCTGTCCCATCTGGGCAGTATACTTTCTCGTCTTTGTTTACGCGCCTGTAGCGTTCACTGCACATGTGCAGCATCTCGCAACCGTCGCAATCTCTACTCAGCATTTTTTCGCCTCCTGTGGGACTTTTCAACATGTTGCTGTTCGCTTATAAGATTATGTAACATGTATGTATATACATCCAAGAGTTTAATAGCGGGGTTTCTTGCGCAGGGTACATGTTTTGTAAGCGATGCAGTCCTCCGAGCAGGAGAAGGCTGTTTGGTTTGGCAATCCAGAATAATCGTTTTGTACAAGCTTAAGCCACCTCGCCTGACATAGCTCTTATTGGGGTTGCATGCACGAGCTTTTAGGTGCCGTTAACGTGAAGGGCAAGGTGAACGCGCCTGAACTTGCCGATCTGAGGGTTGCTAAATCCAACATGCCGTTTCATCCCGTTTTTGTTTTTGCTCTGAAACCAAAAAGGCTGTTTAGGGATATAAAGCGATTTGAGAAACGTTCATAATTATTGTGAAAGACTGTGCAAACGCTCAGATAATATCTGCAAATTTGCGCAAATTGAGTTTTTTTCGTGGGTTTAGTGCCATTTTAGGTAAAATATGGTGCCCTTGGCTGCCCGCAATATTTATTGGAAATAATGATTGCAGTGTAAAAAGGCTTTATAGTTTCTTTGGCAGAAAATTCTGAGTCATGGAAAAAGCGCAGGCGCGGCAAAAAGAGGTTTTGCCGTCGGTTTCTCTTCTTCCTCAAGTAGAAATCGATTTAAGTAGTGACGGTAAAGAAAAACGATTGCGCGTCCTACACGTTGATGATGACGTTTCTTTTTCAGAGGTTTCCAAGAATATCCTATCATTATTTGGCAATTTCGAAGTTGACACAGCCGAATCCGCTGAAGCTGCATACAGAAAAATGGGTTCCAACTCGTACGATGCAATCGTTTCCGACTACGAAATGCCCCACAAAAACGGGTTAGACTTCCTAATGGAGCTCAGAGCCCAAAAAATAGAGATTCCCTTTATACTTCTAACTGGAAAAGGCAGGGAAGAAATCGCTATCAAAGCGTTGAATCTTGGCGCAGACGGCTACGTGAGCAAATACGGCAACACTGAGACAGTTTACGGCGAACTTGCTCATTACATTCGACAGGCAGTTGAGAGAAAACAAGCGAAAACCGCTCTCAGCCACACCGAAGAACAGTTAGAAGCCTTAATCATACATGCGCCGATGGGAATTTGTGTGTTACATCCCCCAAACGGATTTTTTGACAGTGCAAATGCCGAGTTTTGCAAAATACTCGGGTACAGCAAAGATGAGCTACGGAAGCTAACTTTTAGAGATGTCACTTATCCTGAAGACTTGGCGAAAAGCACAGCGAAAATGGAGGAGCTTCGAACTGGAAAAATCTCGGCGTTCAGATTAGAAAAGAGGTACATAAGAAAAGACGGCACCATAATTCATGGAAGAGTCAACGTGAGCGCTGTTCCAGATACTTGCAACGTCAAGGGTCTTTTCATGGTTCAACTTGAAGACATCACCGAACGCAAGAAAGCCGAGCAAGCCCTCAAAGAAAGCGAAGAAAAATACAAGACGCTGTTCGAACAAGCTGGTGACTACATCTTAATCTTGGAGGTTCAATCAACTGGGTCTCTTGCAATCTTCGACGCCAACGTTGCGGCACTGCAAATTCACGGTTATACCAGAGAAGAAATCATTGGCAAACCTATCACGTTTATAGATAAAGAGGGCAACGACGAACGAGTGCTGAAAGAACTAAACAAACTTCGTAATGGTGAAAAATTTGCATTCTCAACAAAACATCAATGCAAAGATGGCTCAAAAATCGATGTTGATGTTTCAATCAAGAAAATAAAAATCGGCTCGAAGTATTTTTTTGTATCTGTTGAACGTGACATCACCGAGCGCAAGAAAATGGAAGATACTTTCAGGCAAGACCGCGAAATGCTTGAGGCAATTACGGAGAACCTTGGCGTAGGCTTCGGTACTATCAGCAAAGACTATCGCGTGCTCTGGGTGAACAGATTCATAAAAAATAACGTGGGCAACGTTGAGGGAAAGCTGTGCTATTCGTCGCTTAACACTTTGGACCACATTTGCCCAGACTGCGGTGTAAAAAAAGTCTTCGAAGAAGGAGTAGAGAAGGACTCTCATGAATATACCCAGATCGGCATTAATGGCAAGCCATATTATGTCGAACTTATCGCCACGCCACTTAAGGATAAAGATGGAAACGTAACGGCAGCATTGGAATTTGTCGTAGACATAGCAGAGAAAAAACAAAGAGAAAACGACCTTAGGGAAAGCAGAGAAGAATTCAAAGCCCTATTCAACTCCAACCCCCAAGCCGTCGCGTACTCAGACGAAAACTTTTGCTTCATCAACGTTAACCCGAAATTCACCGAGGTCTTCGGATATACCCCTGACGAAATTTGCGGTAAAAACCAGATAGAAATTCTTGTTCCTGAAGAACTGAGACAGGAAGCCAAGGACTACGCCGAGAAAAGCTGGAGCCACGCGGTGAGTTTTCAAACAGAAAGAAAACGCAAAGATGGGTCAACACTGCAGGTTTTCATCTCTTTAGCTTCTGTTATTGTCGGAGAGAAAAGAATCGGAAGCGTCGCTGTTTACACTGATATGACGGATCGGGTTGCTTCAGACAAGAAGATCGAAGCTGCACTTAAACAGTCAGAGATTCTGAACGAGAAGCTCAGTGTAATCGGGAGTTTTACGCGGCACGATGTCCGCAACAAACTCATGACTATAGAGGGAAACGCTTACTTAGCCAAGAAACAGGCAAGCAACAACGAGCAAACAAACCATTGCCTTGACCAGATTCGTTTAGCGACCAAAAGCATAAACCGAATCCTCGATTTCGCCAAAAACTATGAATCACTAGGAAGCGAACAACGCACCCAGATTGATGTGGGAAAAGTAATAGACCAAGCAGCATCACTATTCAGCGGGCTAAAAGGCGCCAAACTGATAAACGAATGCGAAGGCTTCAGTATTTTAGCTGATTCCATGCTGACAACTGTGTTCCACAACCTGATTGACAACTCACTCAAATACGGCAAAAACCTAACCAAAATAAGAATCTACCACCGTCAAGAAGAAGACGGCTCCGAAAGCATCATCTACGAAGACGACGGCGGAGGCATAAGTGAAGGGGACAAAACGCACCTGTTCACGAAGGGTTTTGGGCAGGGCACGGGTTTTGGTCTTTACCTGGTTAAGAGAACTTGCGACATCTACGGGTGGGCAGTCAAAGAAACAGGTGACTTCGGAAAAGGCGTAAAATTACTATTCAGCATACCCGCTAGGCAAATAAATCGAAAGAAGCCGTAAGTGTTTAAATCCCAAAATTGAAACTTCGGTTTTTTAAACGTGGCTATCGACACGGACAATCGGCTTACTCATTATGTCTCGCATAGTGTCAGCGACGGCGAATGGAGAGTGAACAAGCAGCAGTTTAGTTTGCCGTTCGCCTTGAGAGTTAACCGTTATGTCTCCGTAACCGAAGATTCTGCCGCCGACGGATTGGTAAACAAGCAAATCCCCGAAACCCGCTGGAGTAACCACAAACGAGTGCAAGCTGAGCCTATTCATTTGTTAGAGCTTTGAATACTTCAAGGGTGTTATCTTTCTGCGCTTGCTTTCTGATGGCTCCAAGGTTCACTTTGGTGAAGGCTAAAACGCTTTTGATGTCTTCTTTATCTTTAGCTGAGCGTTCAGGCGGCAAAGTAGCTTTAATCATCCTGAGTTTGGCGGCAATTAAGCCTTCGGGTGATTGGAAAAAAGTGGCGACGCCGTCGATTTCTCCCAACTTTCTGTCAAGTTTACCTTCGGAAAGGATAATGTCAACCGTGTAAGGTGCTGTTTTGTCTTTGAATGAAGCTATCTTGTAACCCGAAGTAAAAGCGGTCTCAATTTTTCGTTTGTCAACATCCAAGCCCGCCTCCCTTAGCGCCGAGACAATCCTGTTTTCACCGTCACCCTCATCGGCGACTGCAATCATCACGTCAACGTCAGTAGTTGTTCTTGGAACACCATAAAAACTAACGGCTAACGCGCCAGTGAAAGCGTAATCCAACCTTGCATTTTCGAAGGCGCCGACAAGTCTCTTTACAAAAACGTAGTAGGCTTCCAAGCGTTATTGCACCTTAACGATTCCGTTTGGACCACTGCAGCCGTTCCCGCAGTTTCTCAATTAGCTCTTCCTCGCTTATGCCTGGGAACTGGCTTCTTATGCCGTCAGCGCAAACTCGGATGCACCCGTCAGTCATATCCATGCATATCCGCACTTTCTCTTCGGGTTTGAGACGCCCCAGCCGCTCCCAGTTCTTATCCATAAACTGAACACTTACAGGGAATAGTGCAAATAAGCGCCTAAAATAACCTTACGTTACAAGCTGGACTAATGAGCTACTCTTTTCGGGTTTCTTTTTTGGGGTCTATGGGCAGGCCAGCATTTGCGGCAATATACCGGTCGATTCTCGCGTGGTTGAAAAGGCACTTCACATTCAGCGCCGCAGTCACTGCAAACGGCCGTGTGAACGGGCTCCTGATGGAACTGCTGAAAAATATGGTAATTCTTGAGGCGAGGCCATCCGGTCTTGGCGTAACGCAGCATCTCAGGTTTATCCTTTAGCCAACGCATCATGTGGAAGAAGCTTTTGCCTCTTTTTTCTTCGCGTTCAGCCAATGGTTCGTAACCTAAATTGCGGATTTCATCTAGGTAAGCGATTTCGACTAGTCGTTGGGTTTCGCCGACAACTCTGACTCGTTTAACGCGTTCTTCCCCGTAGACCTTACGGAGTTCCTCAGCCGCCACATCGAAGATGCAGCCTTGGCAGATGTGGACTGCCTCGTCTGGCTTAAGGTTAAATCCCCCTACAAGCTTAGAAACGATGCGTGAGGATTCTTGCAGGTACTCTTTTTCGCGGAAAATTTCCTGATAAAACCTCACGTCTATCATGTCATACTTGAATTCGCCAGTTTCTTCCCGGTAGGCGCCGACTACGACGCCGAAAAGCAAGTCGCCGCTGCCCGCGTCATCAACGATAACTGTCAAAGTGCGCGTTTTCCCTTCTTATCTTCCCAATGCAATGTTTAACGCGTCTATAAATATAGTGCTCTCAAAAAGAAACAATACTAAGGTGGAAAACCCACAATTAAACATCAAACCCCGCAAATAACACATGAAACCTTCATGAAAACACAAAAAAACAGCCGAAAAATCTGGGTAGCCCCCAGTTTTATTCTGTTTCTTAAAGCACTCAATTTATAAGGATGAACGATACGTTAATGGGTACTGTGTAAGAAGCGTCTTCTTACATACCGAATATAGTAGGAGTTGAAAATAGTAAAATGTCATATGGCAATCGAGAAATGAACAAGGCAACCTGCGCTGACTGCGGAAAAGAATGTGAAGTTCCTTTCAAACCAGACGGCACAAGGCCAGTTTATTGCCGAGAGTGCTACGCAAAACGAAGACCACCAAGAAGATATTAAGCTAACTTAGCTGAACATCTTAACTTTGTGTCTTTTTATTTTCTTTTTTATTTCTTTATCATCATGTTGTGCATCTGCTTTTTGAATCAACCGCAATTATTATAATTCACGCCTCAAATAACAACGCTGAAACAGAAAGGAAGCATACCAACATGAAACAGTTCCTCCTTACTCCAGCAGCGGGAAAACGTTTAATCGCCAAAACCTTAGCAAACCATCCAGCAATAAGAAAGGTGCTCAAAAACGGGACGCTTGTAATAGTGGCTGGAACAACCAACGGGTACGTGGCTGAAGAAATACTGAAAACACATCATATTGCAGATGATTTCTCGAGGAAACACTTTTTCCGCGGCATAACCCTACCTTCAAAAAAATCCGTGACTGGAACTGGGCGGCTATCTGACGTGAGCGCGTTCCCAGGTGACGTCGTGATAGTTAAGGGAGTTTGGCAGAAAGGCAAGTCTATTGAGGACGTTGTTGACTCTATGAAGGAGGGCGACGTCATCTTGAAAGGTGCAAACGCCTTGGATTTAACCCGTAAACAAGCGGCTATTTTGATCGGTCACCCGAAGGCTGGAACCATCGGTTTAGCTTTGCCCGCGGTTGTTGGGCGCCGAGTAAAACTCATAATCCCCGTGGGATTGGAGAAACGGATAAACGGCGATCTATTCGCTTTAGCTGAGAAGCTTAATGCGCCTGGGGCAGGGGGAAGCCGTTTGCTGCCCGTTCCCGGAGAAGTATTCACTGAACTGGACGCCATAACCGTTTTGACAGGCGCAAAGGTTGAGTTAATCGCTGCTGGCGGAGTTTGCGGCGCGGAAGGCGCATGTTTGCTAGTTGTTACTGGCAACGAAGAACAAGAGGAATTCGCGGAGCAGATTTTCACTTCAGTAGCTAGTGAACCAACGTTCGGACCAGAAAACATTTAATTCTTAAAAGTAGTGCCGCACAAGCAGTCGAAGTGGCTAATCGATTAAAAGCAGCGCGTAGGTTTCGGGGTTTTTCTTAAAAGGCAAAGTAAATTGAAAGCCAGCCTTTTCCGCGGTCGCTTTCACGTTTACTCCGACGCCTTCCTCAGAATATCTTTTCTTCGCGGGATGCACGCATAACCCGTTTTGAACGTTGCATTTTTCACAGAGCTGGCATGACCCTGAAACTAACCCGACGGCGAGAGGGTACCCTTTTT
Organism: Candidatus Bathyarchaeota archaeon; assembly: GCA_963722095.1. Taxonomy (GTDB): domain Archaea; phylum Thermoproteota; class Bathyarchaeia; order Bathyarchaeales; family Bathycorpusculaceae; genus Bathycorpusculum. The sequence goes on from CAVRJR010000001.1 coordinate 1,412,546, forward strand.
CAGCCGCGGTTTTTTCGAGCTCTAAAACCGTTTCAAGCAGCTGTTTCATGTCTTTCTTCCATGCAGCCCAAAACTCTTCCACTTTCGCTTTCATCGCTGGGGGAACAGATGGATCATCCGTTTTTGCAAGGTATTTTATGAGTTCTGAATCCCCTTCAGCATGCGATTTGAATTTCATGAACAGCGCGTGATGGTATTCGCTGACGATTTTGCGGAACTCGCTGGGAGACGGTGCATAAGGTGGGCAAGCCAAGGTTTTTCCATATTTTTCGCAGCCTAACCTACATTTTAGGACAACGCGGTCCTCGACCACGATTTTTCCCGCTGGGATGATCTTCGCTGCTTCCGCGCCCAACTCTAATGCCCGTGTTCTGATTAAAGCAAGCGATTTCAACTTGTCATGTTTGCTCATATGTCTTAACTCTTTTCTTTGGGATTAGCAGGCTGAACTATTGCTTTGGCGAGTTTTTTCGTGTGACCCGGAACCTCGTTTTGAGTATTCTTCTGCAGTTCCATCAAGTCATGTTTCGCGTTGACCAGAGCAGGCAGTTCGGACGCATGCTTGATGAAAACGGCGCCGTGTTTCTTCAGCTGCTGCATCAGAGCGGTTGCTTTGCCGCCTGTGAAGTCCCGTCCTTCAATGGGTTCTTCTTCTATGATGTATGTTTGGATACCTAGCTTAACAGCTTCAAACGCCGACTCCAGGTTTGAAAGGTTGCCGTAGCCAAACGGAACCGAGGTAATTACTATCATACTGGCTTTGGTCATTAAGTCAAAGTTGGTGCTACGGGTTTTTTCGGTTATGGGCGAAAACGGCGCTTCGCTGATTACAGGTATATTCAGAAACTCCGTGGTCTCAAAATCAGTGTCCAAAACATTAAGGACCCCTGCAGTAAGACGGTACCCCTCTTCTTGGAGAACCTTCATCAGGACAGTTCCCGTACCGGCGCCGCTAATAATGTGGATTGAGCAGTTTCTCGGCGGAGAAGATTTTGGAGGTGACAGCGGAATAATGTAGAGCGAATTTGTAACGGGGTTTCTCTTAACGATGGCGTCAACTTGGAAAACGCTCTTCAAGTTTTCGCTAGTCATAACCTCATCCAGAGACCCTGCAGCATAAACGCATCCCTTCTTCAGAAGCAGAGCGTAGTTGCAGTATCGAGCCGCCAAATTGAGGTCGTGGACAACCGCCATAACAATTAAGCCCTCTGAAACACAAAGCGACTTTATCAAATCCATGATTTCCAGCTGGTTAATGATGTCCAAATAGGTGAGGGGTTCGTCCAGAAGCAGAACCTTGGGCTCCTGCGCCAGCGCCCGCGCGATGATGACACGTTGCCGTTCGCCGCCGCTTAACTCGTTTATGGGTCGTGACGCCAGATGCCACGTATTCGTTAAATTCATGACTTTTCGGGTAACCGCCATGTCTTTTTCGGTTTCCATCTCAAACCTCGCGAGGTGAGGACTGCGTCCCATCATAACGACCTCCAAAGCGGTGAAGTTGAAGCTGATAGAGTTATCCTGCGGAACGACAGCCATCTGCTTGGCTACATCTATGCTTTTGAGGGAGTAAATGTCCTTGTCGTTAAGCAGGATAGTTCCCTTGTAAGGTTTGAGTGTTCGGCTTATGCTTTTAAGAAGGGTTGATTTTCCTGAGCCGTTGGGGCCAAGGATTCCCACGAAATCGCCTTCCTTTACAGATAGGCTGACGTTTTCTAAGATTTTAATTGAGCCGTAACGGCATTCGACATCATTCACTTTTAACAACATTTGCATCAGCCTCAAAGCGAGTAAGCTGTTTTTCTTCTCCTAAGCAGGATTATGAAGAAGGGTGCACCGACAAGAGCGGTTATGACGCCGACGGGCAACTCAGACGCACCAGTAGCAACCCGCGCCACGGAATCGCAAATCACCAAAAACATGGCTCCAACGATTGCGGAAGCCGGCAAAAGGATACGGTGGTCGGGTCCAATTACGAGCCGCGTCATATGAGGAATTATTAAACCTACGAAACCTATAACGCCGCTTATGGCGACGCATGCCGCAGTTATCAATGAGGCGATGGCGAGCAAGAATAGGCGAGTTCTTTCCGTGTTTACGCCCAGATGCTGCGCCGTGTCCTCGCCCATGGAAAGTACGTTTAGGTCTCGAGTGAAAAAATACGTAAGCACAATGCCTATTAGAATTATGGGCATGACCGCGTTGAACTGTATCCAGACCGTGTCGGAGAATCCGCCGGCGAGCCAAGCCACTATACCGCTGAGCACTTTGCCTGATTGAAGCTGCATCACTGTCTCAATAGCCAGAAGAAAAATGTTTGCAACTATACCTGAAAGCAGCAAGGTGGTTGTTGAAATTTTTCCGCCTACCCTTGAAATAGTCAGCACGACAAAGACCGTTAACAACGCGAATATGAAAGCGAAAATCTGCGTCATTCCCAACCCAATAAACGATAATGATGATGTAACATACAGGACGGCAATCGTGTAACCGACTGATGCCCCAGCTGATGCACCGAGAAGATATGAGTCAGCCATCGGGTTCCTGAAGATCCCTTGGTAAATTACTCCAGCCGCCGCTAATCCAGCGCCAACCAAGGCGCCTGCCAGCACGCGTGGCAGACGAATCTGAGTGATTATTGCGCTGTCAATCTGAAACTGGGTGGATGAGGACTTAATGGGGGTGAACGGGATTTGCTTTCCCAGTACCAGCAGGATCTCCCTGAAAGAAATAGGCGCGTAGCCGATGTTGAGCGAAACAATTAATGTGACGACTAACGCCGCTATGAGCGCCGCTAAGATTAGCTTCCATTTTGACGAACGCTTAACTAATGCTGTTTCTGCTTGTGGCTTATCCATGAGTTACACAACAAAAAAAATTAGGATGTGGAGTTAAAAAGTTGTGGGTACAAACACTGAGCAACTGCATATACTTGGTCAGCAACTCTTGGTCCAGGTTCAGCGAACACGTCTTGATCGATCACGTAGACTCTGTCGTTTTTGACTGCGCTGATTGTGCTCCATCCCGGTGTTGATTTCACGTCATTCACGGTTCCGTAGAACGGTGTTCCTGTTCCCATGTTTGTAGGCAGCAGAATTACGTCTGGGTTAAGTGAAACCACGGTTTCAGAAGCAATGGTGGGGTATTGCTGTGTCTCGTTAGCGAATATGTTGACGCCTCCAGCCTTGTTTATGACATCATTTATCCAGGTAGTTGAACCCGCACTCATAAGTGGGTCAGACCAGACTTCATAGTAAACTGTCGGTTTAGCGGTGATGTCTGCGGCTGCTATTTTTGCTTCTATGTTGTTAATTGTGCTGGTTATGTTTGCAATCACGCTTGTTGCCTTTGCTTGGGCGCCTGTTGCTTTACCCACCATCGTGATGTCTTGGTAGATTCCGTTGATACTGGTTGGGTTAATGACGATGACTTTGTATCCTAAGCTTCTCATGTTTGGCAACAGAGCATCGTTAATGTTGTCGGACACTATCAAGTCGGGATGAAGTGAAGCGATGGCTTCCAAGTTAGGGGTCGAGTATCCTCCGATGCTTGTCATGTTACCAGCTGCAATCCAAGCCGAGAAATTGTATGGGTAGTTGTCGTAGTCGGTTACGCCGACGACTTTGTTGCCGTCGCCGATTGCGAAGAGGATTTGGGTGCAGGCAGGTGCCAATGAGATGATTCTTTGAGGCAGCGTGGTTAGGTTTGTGGTGTAGCCTTCATCATCTAATACTGAGATGTTGGTTTGTGTGTTTTTTTGATTTGGAGTTTTGTAGTTGACGTAAAGGAAAGCGCCTGAAAGTATTATTATGATGATTATTGCGGTTGAGATGTAAATGATGTTTTTGTTTATCATCCTTTTAATCGCCCTTGTGTTAGGTTGGATTATCCAACCTAGTATAAGAAACTTTCTCAATTTAGAGGCAGCCGAAGTATTTCCAAAAAAAAGAGGCTGATTTCTCATGGAGTTTACATGTCAAAGACAAAAACAAATAGTCACCTGCAACACTTTGCAAGCAGACTCGACAAACAGCATTTTACTTGAAAAATTCCCAAGCTATGTTGAATCGCCAAGGGTCGCCTTTCTCAGATAATCGTATCTCTTCGTCAGTGACTTCAATTAGCCCTTTTTGCTTGAGCCTTTCAATGGCGTCGGGAAATGCTTCCTCGGGGAACTTACCAAACTCATCCCTGAAGTCCTTGCGGTCCAAACGGACGCGGACGTAAATCAGCATCATTGCTTTGCGCATTTTATCTTCCTTTGAAAGCGTTGCAAGGGAAGCCAACGGAAAAGATCCTTGCTGAACTTGGGCTATGTAGTCTTTCACGTTGTCTATGTCTGAGTATTGGAAGTTGCCTATGTGCCCCATGAAAAAGCCTGCGCCTGTTCCCACCACTTCGGAAGACGGTTTGCCTCGGTCTTCTTTGAGTCTTGAGAACCTGTTATGGCAAGTTGGATAGTACCCGTTCTGTTTGAAGATGTCGTAGGCTTCTAGGTACATTTCAAGTTCTTTCTTGTAGTCGCCAGGCGAAGGCAGTTCACCGCAAGCGATTCTTCGAGCAAGCGGCGTATCCGCGTACAAATCCAGCGGGTAGCAGTCCACGCTTTCAACTTCAAGCTCCAATGCCTGCTTCAAGTCGCCTTTCCACTGCTCCATCGTCTGTCCAGGGAGATTATAAAGTAAGTCGATGCTGAGGTGTAAACCGTTTTTCTTGACTGCCTTCAGTTTTTCCTTTGCATCTTTGCTTCCGTCGCGGAGTGTAAGGTTTCTTCGGAAGCTATCTTCAAATGTTTGGACCCCGATGTCTAATTGGTCAACTTCGTGGGAAGCTAAGAGATGAATTTTTTTGTCTGTTAGCCCGAAAGTGCATGCTGTAAACTTTGTTGTGCAGTTTTCGGCAAATTTGAAGTTGCCTCGGCAATAGTCCATCACATCTGCGATTTGTTTTTCAGAAAGAACGGATGGGCTGCCGCCGCCGACGTAGATTTCATCGAAAACTGTTGATTTAACATACTTGGTTTCTGCGTAACGGTGAAGCGCATTCTTCAATGCCTCAATGTAGGCGGAAATGTCGTGTTTTTCGCAGTTTACTGGGAAATAGCAAAAAGAGCATTTTCCGTCGCAGAATGGAATCCACGGTTGCAGTTCTTTTGGTCCCTTAGAGAGGTTTTCTGTTTTTAGAAAACTTGCAAAATCCCTGCTTGCCTCTTTGGTTGGTGCTGAGTTGTCTCTGTACGTCATAGGAGGCCAATGCTTAAGCGTGTCATAAGGCAGCTCATCGGGATTTATAGAGACCACGTAAATTTGCACCTTGCTAAAAAGCAAGTTTCAGCATTATTAAAGTTAACTATGCCTAAGCGCTATATGGGTAATTACAGGACACTGCTTTGGCTACCAACGTTGTGATGGAAATTTGGGAGTGACTTTTGGGTTCGACTAGCCGATTTTGGACTGGACGCTTTCGATGATGGCATTCAAAGCGCAGGTTGTCATAGGGCCCAAGTTTTCTTCGTTCCTAAGTTTCAGTTTTAACGTTTTAGGTTCCGAGGAGCCCTTTTTCTTTGACAGGTAATCCCGAATTGCCGCCGTTACAATGTTTTCAAAAGCAGCTTGATCCACCGCTTTTTCGTTTTCTTTTGGAATCAAGCCCTTGCTTAGATCGTCATCAAACCTTAGGGCAGCCAAAACCAGCGACGCAATTCTCTTGTCGGCTAAAGCTCGCTCAACTTCCGCTTTAACCCGCCGATGCCTGGCGCTGTCAACTGTGGTTTGAGAGCCCTTCAGGAGAGAAAGCAAATCCTCAGCGCATATTCCTCTTTCCTCTAGCCTCTTCGCTAAAGGTCTGTTCGCAGCAAGTTCTTCTTGCTTGTAAATGGCTTCTTTTACGCATTGCCTGACGCATTGACCGATGAGTTCCCCTATCAAGGTAAAGGTGCCAGCAAAAGCGATGTCGTCCCCCCGCTTGGTGCAAGCCACCGCCACGGTGTCAGTTAAGGTTCCGCTAGCGAGGTCTCCTGAAAACTGGCTCCTGACATCCAACTCCCGCAACGCAACAGTCTTCGCCTCCGTGATGGTTTTGTGTGCTTCAACCATGCAGCCATCCGTCATGTTCCCATCCACCAGCAAGATGATGTTTATTGTGCCGAGCTTCTGAGGGTTTTTTGAGGCTGTGGGTTCCCCTGCTGTGACGGCGACGGTTGTTCCAGCTGTTACGAAGAGGGTCAACGTTGTCTTGTTGCATTTTCTGGTGGCTGTCGCCACATTCTTCATTTTGGCTGCGGTCATTAATGCAACCGTTTTGTTGTTTGGAAGCTGGAGCCTTTGGACTTGCGTTTTCAAGAATTTTTCGGCGTTCCAGTGCTCATCATTCTTGTCCTTGCCGCTGCCTTCAGGAACTTGGACATTAATTACTCCGTATGCTTCGGTTAGTCCTCCGTTTAAAACGGCTGAACTGAGAACCCTCAGAGGCTCGCTGGATGAAATTACAAGAATGTTGCCTTTTACTTCGGCTTTGATTGATTCAATCCCGACGTTAAGATTCATTTTGTGTTCGCCGCCAGACCATTTTTGGTGGTTTAAGGTTGCTTAAGTGCGTTATATAAGGCTTGGGAAAATGCGTTGACGGACTTTAATCAACGATAAACGCACAAATCTATCTTAATGCAGGAACTTGGGGATTGCTCAGGGCAAGAAACGCTCTTCGATAAAATGTCTAAGCTGTTAGGGCTATAAAGCCAATAGGTTCTCAGTAATCTAAAGACTAAGAAACGATATTTTTAAAAAATAAAAAAAGAAAGTGGTTGGTTTTACTTTCGGTTTTTCTTAGCGACTGCGTATGTCCCAAAAGCGCTTGCAACTAATGCTAAGGCTACGATGGCAACCATTGCAGATGAAAATTCAGCTACTTTCGGTGTTGGTGTCGCCGATGCGGACGGCAGGGTCACTGAACTGCTGGTTGGAACCCAGATTGCTTCTATGGCGGCTCCGGCTTCAGTTGGCGTGTATACGAGTGGACTTGAAGTGTAATAGTTATTTGAAGAGCATTGTACTACCCAGCATAGGAATTTGAAGTCGCTGCCAGGCGTCTGTGTAAGAGTTGCGGAGTGACCGATGGTGTAGCCGCTGGCGGTTTTTCCAGTATTTGATCCAGCAGGGGTTGTTGTTCCGCCGTATGTCGCGAAGACGGTTAATGTAGCTGCTCCACTTCCTGATGCTGTTGCCGTTGTGTTAGTGGTCGGAATGAAAACTGCTTCTAAAGCGGCGTTACCTGTAATGGTTTTAGTGTATGGGTTATTAGTTGACGCAACTTGGGCTGATGCGTCAGCATATACAAAGCATAGGAATTCGAAGCCTGACGCAGCTGTCGCCTTGAACTGCTCTGTGTCTCCGGTGTTGAAGCTAGTACTTGCACCCATCGCCATAGCTGTTCCGTTTGCTGTAACTGCGCTTGAACTTGGGGCGCCTAATGTGGTGTAGAGGAATACAGAACTCGTTGTGGCTGCTTTAACAGTTGAAACGCTTGCACTTGACGCTAAAATTAAGAGTGTTGACGTTAGTAGAATCATTGCAAAAACTTTAAGTTTTTTTGTTTTCAAATTTTTCTAAACTCCTGATATTATCACAAATATTGTTTGATGGGTTTTTTCAAACTCATTCAAACACTATTTATTACGTTTTCAACATATAGAATGGGTTCGATATAAGGGTTTACCAACTTTAGAGCGCTTGGTCGGTAGCTTCGGTAAAATCTTTTTTCAGTAATTCATCGTTCAATTGATATTTTGCTTGTTCCAGCTTCTTTTTCGAGTGTAATCACGTGGTCAGCCTTCCCAGCGAAGGCTTCACTGTGGGTAACGGCGATGATTTGCTCTATCGCTTTAAATCGGCTTATGGCTTCTGCAAGCCGCTCTATGCTGCCGTCTTCGCTGCCTAAGTTTTCTGTCGGTTCATCAAGTACAAGCATGCTTAAGCCGTGACCCGTCCGCGACTGCATGATAAGTTGACCTAAACCTAAACGGTAAGCGAAAGCCAGAAGCGTGCGTTCGCCGCCTGAAAGGTTGGAAACTTCGCGGTCTACCCCTGTGTCGCTTTTCACGTAAGGAGTGTAAGTGTCATCTATCACGACGTTTAGCAGGGATGCTTCGGCGCCGACTAAGCCATCAAGCACCTGCTGGATATAGTTGCGCAGAACCTTCACAAACTCGCTGCGAAGCTTAGGCTGAATACTGCGGTAAGCATCCCGAATAGCACCTAAGACCTCCACGGTTTTACGGATTTTTTCCATGCGCTCCAGCTTTTGCTGAGCAACGTCAATTCGCTCCTTGATTTCGTCTAAGCGTCTGAAAAGATCCTTTTTGCGGCTTTCTTTAGTTCGCAAATCAGAGTCCAAGAGGTAATATTGCTTGAATGCTGCTTCACGCTGGGTCCGAGCGGAATCAACTTCGGATGAGTCGAACCTGCTGATTTCAAACTGCACCTGCTCAAGCTGCATCTTCAGGTCCGCTTCTAACCCCTGCTTTTCCTCAAACTCGGTTGACAAGCTTTTAAGGTTAACTTCCTCTTCGCTTAAGCGGTTCTTTAATTCTTCAGCCCTTGTCAGGCAAGTTTGCAGGTTAGCGTAAGCGTCTGAGGCTGAAGCTTTTGTTTTCTGAAGGGAATCGATTTGAGCTCTTAGCTGAACGAGGTTTTTCTCTCGATCAACGTTGTCATTTTCAATTCGGGATAGCAAGTTGGTTTTGTATTCGCCGTCTAAGGGCTGTATGCAAAGCGGACATTTGTTTTCCTGCGCCAGTGAAACTGCTCGCTTCTTGTCGGTTTGCAGGTCTCTGGAGGTTGCTTCTTGGTCAGCCCGTAAGCTGCTGATTTTGTCGTCAAACGTTGCCAAGCAAGTATGCAGTGACTGCGCTGGTTGATTTATGGGTAACCCTGCTTGCTCAAGCTTGCTGAGGCACAGTTTAGCTTGGGTGTCGATGGAGGTTTGGCGTTGATGCAGATTATCCAAGATTGTTTTTTTGCCCTGTATCCGCTCAGTTAAAGAAGCCAACGTCCTACCCGTGTTGACGGCGTCAGAGTGCAGCCTTGCCTCTTTACGTTTCAACTCTTCGATGGCTTGCCGTTTCTCTTCCAGCCGCTTAAGCTTAGAATCCGCTTCATCTAACGTTCTTTTGGCAATCGCCAACTTCTGCGTTGAGGTTTCAAGCTCCATTTCCAGCGTCGTGTATTCTTCGCTTGTCTTGTTGTATTCGGCGCTGAGTTTTTCCAGTCCGTTGACGTCTGGGTCTTTCTCGTAAACCCGTCTTTCGGTTTCGTAGTCCCGCTGGTACTGGGCGATGCTGCTCCATGCAACCTCATAGTCAGATAACCCGAACAGTTCGTCTAGGCGTCTTTGCCTGTCACGCGGCGCAGAATCCAGAAGTTCCTTAAGATGCTCCTGCCTAAACCAAACAATTTCTCGGTAAAGCTCCTTATCTAACCCCGTTATGGCTTTGAACTGCTCGGCAATAGCGTCGGTTTTCATGCTGGCGACAAGCTTCTCATCCTCGAAAAGCTTGAGTTCCTCAAAGTTCTGGGTGATGCTTTTTCCTTTTCGCCTGATTCCGCGGGTAAGCTTGTAGGTGCTGCCGTTCTGGGTAAACTGGATTGTGACGCGTCCCCAGTCTGTGCCTTCCCGAAGCAAGTACTCGAAGCTTCTTCCGATTGCGTCGCCGAACAAGGCGAAGTCAACGGCGTAGAGGACGCTGGATTTTCCGCAGCCTAAGCCGCCGACGAGACAGTTGAAGCCGCTTGTGAAAGGCACGGTTGATTTGACGTGGCTGCGAATGTTTTCAAGTTGAACAATTTCGATCTTCATTTCGTCAGCTCCTCAATTGCCTGTTTGACTTTGTCCTCTTGCTTTCGGCTAAGCGGCTCGATGAGGTTGAGGGCGGACTTGGCGATTTTTTCGGCTTCTTCGCGGCTGTATCTTTGCGAGAAAATCTCCAGAAAGTAATCGTAGGCTTTGGTTCTTAGATCTTTGAATTCGCTTTCAAAAATGGACCGTGCGACCTCGTCTGAAATCGCGGTTTCCTTGAGCAGCACGATGGGGTGGACAAGCAGGGCTTTTTCGCCTGCGCTTCGGATTTTGCCTGTGTCGATCTCTGAGCGGCTTGCTTCAACTGGGAGTGTGCCTTTCAAAACTGGGATTATGATGGCTCCTTCAGCGTCGTTTTCCTTTACCTGTTGGGCCATAGACTCCGTGATTTTTGAGGATGCCCAGCCATTGTACTCTTGCTCTAAAATAATGAATCTGCGGGTTGACGTGAGCTCGATGGGCTGCGGGTCCACTTCGCATTTCTCGTTTACCTTAACGTACATGAAGCCTTTGGGGTACTTGGCTTCTCGGTAATCAGCGGTTTCTGTGCAGCCGCTGTAAGCCAAGATGCCGCCCTTGAACTTCTGGATGAATCGTTCATGGACATGCCCCGCCGCGTAGTAGTTGAAGTCGCTGGGCAACTGGTCAGGTGAAAGTTCCGCCTCAATGTAGGGCGGCTTAACGGCGGGTAGGTCTAAGGCTCCGTGGAAAACAAAGATGTTGCAGACGCGGCTGTCGGGTGTCGGCGGGTTTTCCGCCATGAATTTTGGAAGTGCCTCTTCAGTTTTGTGTTTGTTGTGGAAGTTCGGGATGCCGTACACGTAGCAGCAGTCCTGTTTGCGCCAGCAGGCGCCGCTGTGTCTTGGCAGATGATGGATTAAGCCCGCGCTGTCCAGCGGGTAGAGGATTGTGCCCGTGACGGTGTTGGGTGCTGAATCGTGCGAGCCGTCAACTGTTAAAACTGGGATTCCTGCGTCTTTGAGCCGTTTGAAGCTTCGAATTGTGTTTTCCAATGTGACGTTTGAGGGTCTTGCTTGATGGAAAAGGTCGCCTGCGATAATCATGAAGTCGACTTTTAACTCGATGGTTTTGTCCACTAACTCTTTGAATGCGTTGTCGAAGTCTTGCCTTCTCGCTTCTAACCCGTACTGTGCATAACCCAGATGCAGGTCTGCAGCGTGAACAAAGCTAAACGGCTTCACAGCGCCAATGACTCCCCTCTCTTAATGTTTCTCTGATTAGGGGTTGTATGTATTTAGCTGTTGGCTTTTCATCATGCACATCGTTTGCTTGACCTTTTAGAGGTTTACGCTTTTTGTGGTGGTTTTTTGTCAACAAAAAGTAGTTACCCCTGACCCGTTTGCGTCTACTAGGTGTTGTGTTTTTAAAAAAGAAGGAAAAACTCCATCATCATCAACAGCAACTGCATAGGACCGCTTTGCTTCCAAATAGGCAAGCAGGCAAGCTTTTTAGGTCAAAATATAGGTTGTCCGCGACCCTCAATAAACTGCTGAGGGAAAACGCCCTGAAAATCTGGGTTTGTGAAGGGGAAAAATATAAGCAACTACCTACAACTATTTGTAAAAAGGCGCACTTTTTAGATGAAATGCCAAACCTGCGGTCAGGAAATCGACCTTCCCTTCCACTGCCCATTCTGCGGCGGAACAGTTCTGCGGTGCACACCGCTTGCCAGAGAATCATGCGTGCCCCAAGATCGATTTTGCACGTGCACAGCGGCAGGGACAAGTGCTGACGCCTCAATCATACAACTCATACCAGTACAGCTACAAAATGGGTCCACCACGCCAAAACCACATTACGTCAAGCCCAAAAGAAGTCAAACACATAACGGTTGCGGCGGCGCTCATCGTCGCCATCGGCTTCTCCATCGGGCTCTACGGAAACTACTTGGGAGGCTTCAACTTCAAGTGGACATGGGCTTTAATGGCGGCTTTCGCAGTCATAATGACAGCATCCGTCTTGACCCATGAAATGGCGCATAAAATAATGGCTCAAAGACACGGTTTATGGGCTGAGTTCCGCCTAACAACATGGGGAGTGGTGTTGACTTTTGTTTCCGTATTTTTGCCTTTCAGGATGATTGCGCCCGGCGCCATGATGATTTCAGGTTCACCCAACGGTGATGAAATAGTCAAGATTTCGATTGCTGGACCCGCCACCAACCTTATTCTGTCAGCGGGCATTCTCGGAGCAGCGTTTGCCATTGCTCCAAGCCCCTTTGCTTCGATGCTGTTCTTCGCCGCATACATCAACGCTTTCTTAGCAACCTTCAACCTGATACCCTTCGGAATCCTCGACGGCTACAAAATCTTCAGCTTCAACAAAAAAGTCTGGGTCTTAGCCTTCATCCCAAGCGTCCTCCTAGCAATCGCTACGTTCATTCTAATCTCTCAATGACAGAACTGAATACCTGCCTTTTTTTAGAACTTCAGTCTTTTTGAGCATATGTTATATCGCAGTAATGTTGACTATTTGCTGGTAGAGGCGATTTGCTTTGACTTCGGATTTGGGTTCTTTTAAAAATCGCTATCTCTCGTCAAAATATGTTGATTTCTGGATGGCTGACAAAGGCATGGAGGCAGGACGAAGCATATGGCGTCACAGGTTGCTGTCTTTTCTACCCTTTGAATCAAAAGACACCATTCGTCTGCTAGATTTGGGGACGGGAACAGGAGCCTTGAGCTTAGAAGTTCTTAACCGTTACCCAAACGTTTCGCTTACTTGTCTGGATTTCTCTGAAGCCATGCTTTCCCATGCCCGAGAGCGACTGGAAAAATTCAAAGGAAAAACAACCTTCGTCCAAAGTAACCTCCAGAATTCTGGCTGGTCCAAAGCGGTCGACGGGACTTTTGATGCGGTAATCTCTTCTTTCGTGACCCACACTATCCCAGATAAAGTCAAGGCGGTGTATCAGGAGGTTTTCGGGTTAGTCAACTCAGAAGGCTGTTTCCTGTCATGTGACATTTTTCCTCCGCCTGGTCCTGCTCTGGAGCAGATTTATCACAAATCCCGGCTTGTTGACCGTCAATACGGAATTAAAGCGAAAACGGGCGTTGAAAAAACCATCCCAGAAGTGGAAAAGCTGTTGAACGAGCGCCGTGAAGGGTACAAGGCTTTCTTCAAAGGCAATGATAGAATCTTGCGGATAGGTTCCCCCACTGTGATGAATCATCTAGAGTGGCTTAGGGACGCGGGGTTTGATGAAGTGGATTGCCTCGAGAAGCATACGCGCAACGCCATTATCGGCGGCTTCAAACATAGCCACTAACAAAGCTTTCGCCTACAACAAAAATTAAGCGAAAATGCACAGAAAATAAACGATTGCTAAAAATCGTGTATCGCTTAGATAAGTTCGATTGTTACGTGAACTTCTTCTGGGACACGTATGCGCATGATTCTACGCATAACCCGTTCTTCCGAGTCAATGTCGATTAACCGTTTGTGAATACGCATCTCCCACCTGTCCCACGTTGCAGTTCCTTCACCTGACGGCCCCTTCAAAACTGGAACCCGAAGCCGTTTAGTTGGCAGCGGCACTGGACCATTGATTTTCACGCCTGTCTTCTGAGCGATGCTTCTGAGTTCTCCGCAGACCTCTTCAAGTTTGCTGTAATCCGTGCTTGTGAGGCGTATTCGTGCTTTTCTTACCATTTTGGTCAATCAATCCATTATTTTTCTGATTAATATATGTTGATGCCACCTAAGAAACTTAACAGGAGCATAAAAACCTATCGACGCATAAAACCGAGGTTAGAGCGTAAATTTTCAGCTTTCAAACTAACCGCGAATAGTCACGTCGAACTCTTATTTCCTGCTTCTTCTCGTTCGTATGCCTTGTTGACTTGATTGGGCTGTTTCAAAAGCGAAGCTTTACGGTTAAGCTGGGGTTTTGTTTCCGCAGTTCGGGCAGAATTTTGAGTCGGACTCGAGTTCTTTTCCGCATTCTCGACAGTATTTTTTGCGGGTTACTGAGGCAGCTTGGGCTGGTTGTGGCGTTGTCTTCGCTGCGTTTGGAAGCTTTATTGCGTCAGGTTCGTTGAGGAATTTTGCTATTAGCCCGACGAGTTGCATGCCTGAAACTGACCTTACGACTACTTCTTGGTCGCGGTTTTCAAGGTACAGGATGTCGTTTACGCCTGCCTGAAGAGCAGTAAAGTTAGCATAGATCAGTTTATCGTTCTGGTCGAGTCTGCCGCTTTCAATCGTTACAAAATTGTCGATGATAGGTAGCCTGCCGGCAAAGTGGCTTAACTCTTCACTAAGTCGGAACTTTACGTTTTCTTGCGCAACCAGTTTTTTGCCAACTAAGCTTTTTAGGCCAGCTTCTACCTGAGCGGAAGTTGGAGGTGCAGCTAGGCTCAAGTCGTGACTGGAGGACGAATTCAAGCGATTGGAGAGTCTCTTTGCGGTTCATGACCTTTCCCGCGATTGCTGAAAGCTCGAACGCCTTGCTTTTGACTGGGTTTCCGTCGGCGATTGCGCGAAGGTTCGCTGCTCTCTCCAGATCCATAAGCGCGAAAACTGCCATGGCTTCTTCCTTGGAAAGTTTGCCTGAGAAGCTGCTGCTTGCCAGTTTGCTGTGGCCTATGTTCTGGTCGATTAATGTGAAAGCTTCTTCTACGGCTGCTGGGGCTTCGATGATTAGCTGGTTGTTATCGTGAAGAACCGAGATTGCAGGGGAACTTTTGGATTCGGGGAAGGCTACGATGAATTCGAACAGGCGGCTCCCTGCCGTGTATTTTAGTGTTGCGACGTTGCGTGCTTTGGCAAGTGCATCCAGCACCGTGCGGTATTCCTGTTTGACGTTGCCTGCTGTGTCGATGATGCTGCTTGATTGGAGTCGCGATATTTTTTCTGGGGCAGCTTTGGCGTCTCCTTTCACGTAAAGGAGTGATAAGGGGCTTTTTTGTCCTGGAACGATTTGTCCCAGTGCATCCAATAGGTCTTCGTCGATTGCTAAACTGATTTTGCTGCTCATTTTTTAATCCTCAATTTTTTCCTCATTTTGATATTTGTTACTTTTATTCTCCTGAAGCAGGAGCTCCGCCTTCGGCTGGCTCAGAGTTTTCGGCATGTTCCCCGTGCTCGGATTCTCCTCCTTCTGATTCTTCCAGTCCCGCCTTCTTCTTGACGTAGTCTCCCGCTTGCTCTGGAGCTAAACCTTTGATCTTGTCTTTTGTCGCGTCTACCGCAACTTCGTTTAGCGATTCTATGCTTACATGCGTGGGAGGTTCGCCTTCTTGATTGATGTAATGAACAAACTTTCCCGCGTCGCTTTCATGCCCAAGTTTATGTTCTAAGCCGTGCCACATGGCGTGTTCAAGCAGTTTTTCTCCAACTTTGATGCCGCCTTTCTCGAGACCTTCCTTTAATCCTCCATCTGCGGCGCCTTCCGCAAACTCCGAAGTTACCTCGTAAGCGTCTGCGACGGTTCGTCCGCCGGGCACGGTGTATTTTCCAACCCAAATTGCCCAGTCAGCCGTCTTTTTAGTGTATTCTGCTGCATGCATAAGTTTCTCATAACCCTCGGCTTTCGAGATTTCATGCTCTGCCGTCCAAGAATTGAACTCGTTCTCGTCCGTGTAGTAGTCTTTCCAGAATTTCTTGGTTTCGTCATGCATGTGTTCCTGCTCGTCGTGAAGCGCTTTGTCATCGTTAGCCGCTTTAATCTTGTCGTCGTTGATTTGTTTCTGGGCGTCTTTTTGAAAATCTGACATGTATTTCTCATTGATCTCCTGTTGTTGCTTGGCTTGGTTTATCTCGTCAATGTCGGGTTCTTGAGCCGGCGGAGTTGTCGGAGGGGTATCAGTTGGTGGTGCTGGTACAGTTGGAGAGTCCGGTGGCGAGGTTTGGTCGGAAGGTGTGCTTCCCGAGTCGCCTGAAGAAACGCTTGTGGTGATAACTCCTGCGCCTATGCCAGCGACTACCCCTGAAAGGACACCTGCTACTGCGTGGTGGGCTTCTTCGAAACCGGCGCTGAGGTCTTGGAGTGAAATTATGGAGAAATTAAGATGCATGCTGTGTAGTTGAGTTAACACGAGGGCTAATCCTACAAACGGCATGATTGACATTAGCGGGGTTATTTTTCGAACTGTGGGGCTTTGCAATTTGGAAGCAGACGGCATTTTAAGGATACGGTGCAGGAAGAACCTGTCCACTACAACTAAAACTAAGCCTATCCACCCAAGAAAATAGCCTGCAGCATAAGAAGAAACAACTGGGGTAACATGTACAGGATTTACTGCTGATGCTATTGTGGGTGAAATGGTGTAAAGTACTAAGCCTGAGAGGGCGATGATGAAGTTTTTTCTTTTGTAAAGGTTTAGGCTTCCCCAAAACATTAGGAAAACGCTTAAGGCAACAATGATGGGTATTCCTGGAAAGACATCAGTTATTGGCGCGTTGCTGACTATGTTTTTCGGGACCACTATCATGATGCTTAGATATTTCATGAGAGTATCGGGGTAGTGCCCTGAGGGCAAAAGAAGTCCAACTGCGGAGCTTGTTACAGGAATTAATAGAATCATCATGAAGCAAAGACGTGCTATTATGGGGAACAAAGTGTGAACGGTTGCTTGCCAAGGTTTTAATGGAAGGGTAAACTTTTTGAGGAAAGTCAACAGGGCGAGCCCGAGAATCGTTGAAAGTATGATTCCTACTGCGCCGTCGACGAAGGCGCCTATCAGGAAACCAAGTGCAATCACAAGCAGGTAGGGTCTGCCTTCTTTTGTTAGAAGCCACTTTATTTTTGCGATAAGCCTCTGCATTAATGATTCAGTTTGATGTTTAGTTGCTGTAATAACTCGATTACTTGGTTGCTGCACTGCCGAGGATCCCCTTTTCCACCTTAATCTAAAGTTTTTACTATATAATAATTGCGACGTAGGAATTCGTATGAACAAGTAACGCTTAAATGATAAATTGAATCTGTTTATGTATTTTTTGATTCACGCTTGCCCCTGCTCTGACGTGCTGATTCAATTGCAAATGCTCCCTCAGAGAGAGCTTGCGTAAAAGTTCAGAAATTATTCATTTCTCAAAAAAAGGGAAGAGGGGAATGATGAGATTTCGCTAGGTTGCAACTTTGGTTAGGTTCTGCGTCCGCGGGCTCTAAGTCAAGTTTCAGGCTTGTTTTGGTCGCTGATCCTTTTGGCGATTGCCACGCATTGTTCAGGCGTAAACCGCTCTTCCTGGCATGAGGGACACCTAAGCGCCTTCACGTTATGCAAAACAACGCCGTTGACTTCAAAGTCGAACTCTACCTCAACACATTCAACACAGCACACGGGGCAAAGCAGCGCGCCAGCCTTGGTGACCGCCGCTTTATTGCGTGAATTTTTTTCCAAGTTCCTCTGCCCAAGCCTCTACCTTAGTCAAGTCGGTGTTATCCAGCATTGTCTTCCTGAAATATCTTATACGCCCTCCGAAAGCTTCCATATCTACGGGATTAATCTTGGGGTATTTAGCCAGGTTTTTCTCTACGAATTTGGCTTTCGCGTTTGCGTAGCTTCCAGGGGTACCAGCCCATGAAGAAGAAGTAAAAAAAGCAACTTGTTTGCCGCTTAAATCGTTTTCAAGAAACTTTAATGCTTTACTGTAAACTCTGCCGCCTCTGACGCCTCCGCCGACAATTACGCTTTGATACTGCGTTAAGTCGGGGACTTTTTGCTTTTTCAGGTCTACCAAGTCAACTTCTAACTGGTATTTGGACCGCAAGACATCCGCGATTTTCCGCGCTGCCTCTTCAGTGGCGCCACCCTTAGTTTCAAAGGCAATAAGAGTCTTGCCAGCCGCCATCCCTAAGCGCCGCCGCCATGCGACTCTTCAACTGGCGCAATCTTGGCACCGCAGCTAGCACAGTAGATTGCTCCCCAAGGATTCTTCGAATTGCATTTTGGGCAATCCATGGTTTGCTGAGCGGGTTTTTGGCGGAGGTCTTCTCTTGCTTTCTGGATGGCTGCATGCGTTTCCCGAGCTGCAAGGTTAAATGCCTTTTCAAGCTCTATTCCTACGCTGTAGAATGCGTCTGTCAACCGGTCGGTAGGATAAACCGCGTTGGCGGCTTTGCCTTTGGGGGTTTTAGTGCCACATTTCGGGCAGAAGTAGGCGTCATCAGCGATTTTTTCGCCGCAGCTGGTACAGTAAGCCAAACTTTTTCACCGATGATTAGCATGGTAAACTCCAAATTTAAGCCTTTACTGAGTTTACATGATGAAAGGGTAAGTTATTTGTACAAGAAATCATGTTCTGAATACCAAGTGGTTACTTGAAGCTTAAGCCGTATTCCTACAGACAAGTCATCAAAATTCTAGGTAAAATTGGTTTCAAAATTGTACGACAGAGAGGCAGCCATGTGGTGCTTAAAGGCGTCTACAATGAAATGAACAGGACTGTTGTTGTTCCTAAACATGATGAGATAGCTATCGGTACTCTGAGAGGCATTTTATTCCAAGCAGGAATTTCGACTGAAGAATTTGCAAATTTGACTAAAAAGAGTTAAACTTCCATTTCTAAAACCATTGAGGCAACAGGCTCACTTTTTAACGCTCGTTCTTTTTCCCATTCTTCTGCGTTCTCAAACCAAAGCTCAAATGCTTCGTGAAAATTCTGTACCGCTTCGTCGCAGGTCTTGCCTTGGCTTGCCACACCACTCACTGTGTCTTTGGCGACAAACCATGTCCCTTCTCTATGTACTGTTATCCCAACACGCAATGTGACACACCTTAAAAATATAAGCTGAACTGAATCTTATTAACTTTAATATGCTTCCAAGAAATATGGTCTATTTGCTTCATTATCGATTTCATGCTAAAATATGAACTGAAAATAAAAGGAAAATCGGGGTTTTTTAGTCCACGAGTTTTTGTTTTGCTTCGCCGATCAGCTTGACGGTTTGCAGGCGCCATGGCTCAAAGTTCTGCGGCGAAGTTGGGTAAGTGTTGTAGTGTGCACCGAGTCCACGCATCAGAGTAACGGTTAAACGAAGTTTGTTGAGGAAGCCAACACGTCTTAAGCCTCGGAACACTCGTCTGGCAGTTTCTGTGATGTTGAGGTGAAAGTCATCGCCCATGCCTGCCTTTAAGACGTCGTCTTCAGTCATGAGTTTCTCGTTCATGCCATAGTTAAGGTCCTCGTCGCTGCATGACAAGAGGAACATTTTGAAGATGTCCAAAGTTCCCTGTTTCTTGCCGTAAGTTTCAATGTATTTCTTGTTGTAGCCCCAGAGCGCCTCTTTTGTTGGTTCGCCTTTGCCGAGGGCTTCAACGATTTGTTTTCCCGCTAGGTAGCCGCTGAGCATTGAGGGTCCGATACCGCCGCCGTGAATTGGGTTAACCAATGAAGCAGCATCTCCGACCAATACGACACCGTTAGAAACCATGTTATCCAAAGGTCTGCGGACAGGATCAAACCATGAGCCACCAGTTAAAACCGTTGACCCCTCAAAAATTGGCTTCTTAAAGGCTGTTTCATAGAGCTGCTGCTTGGGATTAGGATAGTTTTCGCGCATGCAAGTGCCTATACCAACGTTTACCCGTGCGCCGCCCTTGGGGAAAATCCAAATGTAACCGCCAGGGGAGGCTTTTTGGTTGAGGTAAATTTCGCAGAACGTCGTGTTCGCTGTTTCCTGTTTAAGCTGGCGGATTTCCCGGTAGCAGGCTTCAACGTCTTCGTTTGCTATGTCGCGGTCTATGCCCATCTCGGCTGGGAGTTGCTTGCGTACCATGCCAAAGTAGCCCGTAGCATCAACCACAACTTTGCTGCGTAACTCCAGTGTTTTACCTGTCTTCATATTTTTAGCAGTTAAACCTACCACTGCGCCCTTCTCAATTATGGGTGCGCGGAAGTTTAGGTTATCTTCGAGAACTGCACCTTTGTCTGTTGCCTTTTTGAGTACCCATTGCCCAAAAAGCCGCCTGTTCAACAGGTAACCGACGAAGTCTTTGTCAGCAATGGTGAAGACCGTGTTTTCGTCGGGTGAGTAAATTTTAATTCCGTCGATTTTTGCTTCCAGCTCGCCGCCCGTGGGTTTCTCCAAGCCCAAGAACTTTAGGTGGTGTTCGCCCAAGGCGTCGCCACAGATTTTCTCCCCTATTTGTTCCCGCGGCTTCTTCTCTACCATGCATACTTTTAAGCCTGATTCAGCGATGGTTTTTGCTGCTAAGCAGCCTGCTGTTCCAGCGCCTACAACTACTGTGTCATATTTTTCCAAGAGTTTCTCTCTCCAGTGATGTATTTTGTATACCTTGTTGTATATGTAAACCTTAATAAACTGTGAAGTGAGCTAAACCACACCGAGTGTAACCCCGATGAGCGCCCCTTAACGTTAAGTGCGGAATTCCGCAAAATCGTCGAAGCCCGAATGGACCAAGTTCTCAAAGGCGTAGAAGACGTCTTTACCCAGATAATTGAAACCCAAAAAATAACTCCCGCCGAGCTGAAAGAAGAAATCGACAGCCTACAAGAAACCTTCAACCTGCTTTTCCAGAAGTGGAGCCTAGAAATACTCTACACTCTGCTGCTTAAGGACGTCATCGGCTTTGGCGAAATCAAAAAAATCCTCACCGTAAACTCTCGGACGCTGTCGGATAAGCTGAAGATGCTTTCCGCGCAAGGCTACATCACAAGGAACGTTTCAGCTGGTCCGCCGCTGAGGGTGGATTATTCGTTGACGGGGAAGGGGAAGAACACTGTGCTTCTTGCGTTGCCGCTTCTCTATTATTCAAGCAGCTCCGAAGTTAAGGCTTAGACTGCTTCGTTTCAAGTCTCCTCAGCGGCTGCGGAAGGCTTGTGGTTTCCTTCACCGTTTCAAAAACCATGCATGTCAACGTCTTCTCTAAACCCTTAATCAACCGCAACTTATCAACCACGAATCTGCCAACTGCCTCAACGTTTTCAGCGCGAAGCTTCACCAGCAAATCCCAGTCGCCCGTGATGATGTGGACTTCTTGGACTTCGGGGAACCGCGCAATTTCTTCAGCCACGGCTCGTTGGGAAATGGGGGCGCCGTCGGTTTTTGTGGTGTAGGATACTGATGCTAGGATGAATGCTGATGTGCCTAAGTTGAGTTTTTCAGGAGAAAGGATGGCTCGGTACTGTTTAATTATTCCTAACTCTTCCATGCGTTTTATTTTCGCGAAAACGGTGGTTATGGGTGCGTTGACTTTTTTGGCAACTTGGTTTGCCGTTAGTTTGCTGTTTTCCTGTATGAGTTGAAGTATGGCTAGGTCTTTTTCATCAAGTTTTGAGCTCATATGTAAATATTACAAGTACTAGTAATAAAATCTTGTGTTTATAGTAATTTATCCATGTTTTATCATAAAAAACTTATTATCTGCGTTGCATAGTTGTACTCCAACAATTGACAAGGTATGAACAATAATGAAAGGCAAACAAGAACAAATCCAAATGCCAAAACCATTAGACCAACTAACACCCAGCGAGCTCGAAAGAAAAGCATGTATAGGCAAAATAATGACTTACACACTAAACAGCCTAACCTCAACTTTTGTAGGCGAAGGCTTCCAGTGGCTTCTTCCTGTGGCTCTGAGCCAAAGCACTGACCCACTGTGGCCTGACCCAGGCGCATCGATCGAGAAAAGAATCGAAGTAGACATCTACGGCAAACCCGTACGTACAACCGCAAGCATGATTATCCATAAACTCGTCGCCGCCTCAACAGCTTACCCCAAACTCTTCATACTTTCACCCAACATACGCATCGAAAAACCCGAACGCGCAAAAACAGGCAAACACATCTACGAGTTCACCCAACTTGACTTCGAAGCCCGAGACGCAAGCTCAAAAGAAATAATCTCGCTCGTGGAAGGCGCACTCTGCACGCTCGTCAAAGACCTGAAGAGGGATATGAAAAGCGAACTAACAAGCCTATGCCGATGTGACACCCTAAAGACTCTGAAGGCACCATTCAAAATCTACGACCGCGTGGAACTCGAAGCAAAATATGGCGCAGCGGGATGGGAAGCAGGCTTAGCTGAAGACATATCAGAACCCGTTTGGGTGACGAACATTCCGAGGGAATTCTACGATTATGAAGACTTCAAAACAGGCAAGTGGGACAACTACGACCTGTTTCTGCCGCAGTTCGGCGAAGTACTTTCAGGCGCAAAACGAGAATGGGAATACAACAAAATCAGCAAGAAGATCGAGCGCGACCAAGTCAAAAAGGAAAACTACGCTTTGATTCTGACGATGGCTAAAGAAGGAAGGCTGAAACCCACTGCTGGCGGCGGAATAGGCATCGAACGTTTAGTCGGCTGGCTTGCAGGCGTAAAGCACGTTGCTGAGTGTCAACCGTTCCCGAGAATCCCTGGAACTGTAAACGAACTCTGATTCTATGTAAAGAAACGCAATGACGAACGCTACAATCCTCAACTTTTCTTTTAATTGCGAAAAGTTTATCTTTACTTATGCAAGTGTCAGAAAGGAAAACATTTAATCATGAAGTAGTTGGAGAATGAAAGGAAAATGGCTATAATGAATCCTTACCTTGAGGCGCTTCAGCCCCTGCTCAGCGAGGCAGACTTCAAAAAACTAAGCACCATCGACAACCCGAACGTTCATGAGTTCATCGCTAAGGAAAGCGACCTTTGTCAACCTAACGAAATTTTCATATGCAGCGACTCCGCTGAAGACCTCGCTCACGTTCGCAGACAGGCAGTATCTTCCGGGGAAGAACAAGCAATCCTGAGCATGCCCGGGCACACTGTACATTTCGACGGTGAATACGACCAGGGACGAGACCGCCAAGCCACCAAGTACCTAGTACCAAAAGGCATAGTCCTAAGCAAAGCCCTCAACCAAATGGACCGCCAAGAAGGATTAGCTGAGGTCAGAGGTTTACTGCGCGATTCGATGCAGGGCAAAACCATGATTGTCCGCTTCATCTCCCTCGGACCCCAAGATTCAATCTTCACAATTCTCGGACTACAATGCACCGACTCATGGTACGTAGCGCATTCCGAAAGCCTCCTTTACCGTTCTGGCTATGACCAGTTTATAAAGGCAGGACCAAAAAGCGATTTCCTACGTGTCGTCCACTCAGCGGGGAAACTGAACGGCGACATGGTTAGCGTTGACCACAAGAAGAAATGCGTCTACATCGACCACATGGACAACACCATCTATAGCGTCAACACCCAGTACGCTGGCAACTCTGTCGGGTTCAAAAAACTTGCTTTCCGCTTAGCTATCCGCAAGGCAAGCAGCGAAGGCTGGCTCGCAGAGCACATGCTGCTTATGGGAGTGTTTGGTCCAGGCGGACGTAAAACTTACTTTGCAGGAGCGTTCCCGAGTGCCTGCGGAAAAACTTCAACCGCCATGCTTCCCGGAGAAACAATTCTAGGCGACGACATCGCCTACATCAGGGACATAGACGCTGTGGCGCATGCAGTTAACGTTGAATCAGGCATCTTCGGCATCATACAAGACGTAAACCCGAAAGACGACGCCTTAATCCACCAGCTGCTTACTCAACCAGGAGAAATCATCTTTTCAAACGTCCTCGTTAAAGACGGCAAGCCATACTGGCTTGGCATGGGACAAGAGCTTCCTAAAGACGGATGCAACTACACGGGCGCGTGGTTTGACGGCAAAAAAGATGAAGATGGCAACGATATTCCGCCAGCCAACAAGAACGCTCGGTACACTTTGGCGCTTAAGGCGTTGGAGAACTGTGACTCTGAGCTGCATAATTCGATGGGGATTGTGGTCGGCGGCATTATGTATGGTGGGCGTGACTACAAGGCTTACGTGCCTGTTCAGCAAGGCTTCAGCTGGGAACACGGCATAATCGCCTACGGCGCCTCACTAGAAACGGTAACAACTTTTGCGACGGTCGGCAAAGAGGGTGTTCCCGAAATCAACATGATGAGCATCCAAGACTTCATCTCGATACCGCTTGGAAAAAACGTCCATAACAACTTGGACTTCGGACGCAAACTCAAGAAGCAGCCGATAATCTTCGGAGTCAACTACTTCCTCAAAGAAGTCGGGAACGGCAAATACCTAAACGGCACACAGGACAAGCATGTTTGGATAAAATGGATGGAGCAAAGGGTGCATGGCGAAGTCGGCGCCCTGGAGACTCCGACTGGCTACATACCGAAATACGAGGATTTACACAGGCTATTCAAACAAGTGCTAAACAAAAACTATCCAAAAGAAGACTACATCAAACAATTCACTATCCGCATCCCAGAAAACTTGGCAAAGATTGAACGTGTCTCACGGTTCTACCAGGAAAACGTCACTGACACCCCGCTGGAGCTGTTCGGTATCCTGTATCTGCAGCGTCAACGCCTGCTTGTAGCCAAAGAGAAATTCGGCGACTACATTTCCCCAGAGAACTTCGGGGAAGAAAAAGCGAAGTAGGCGAGTGCACTTGCAAAGTCATCCAGCTTTGTCCCCTCTTTTGGGTAAAATCTTAAAAGTATCCTACTATACTGACTAGAAATTCATAACTGTTAATTAAGAAAAACAATGAAAAAGAAACACAGACAAAAAAGCACAAAAAGAGTGGATTAAAATGATGATGAAAAAGCCCGACAAAAAAAGTTCCCCCTACACGATAAACTTGGTCGCTATCGAGGGAGACGGTGCTTTCGCATGCCCCAAATGCGGCACAATGATATCGCCTGACGACGAATCCGAATCTAACTACAAAATCGTCGACACAAAAGTCATGGATGACGAGCTTGCCGAGTTAGTCATCTCATGCGGCAAATGCGGCAGCACCATAAGAATCACAGGTTTCCAAGCAGGCATCGACGCTTAAAAATGGCAAACCTTGTCGCTTTCCCATCCTTTCCATAAAAACTTGGATTTAGCAAAGTGTTTTGTTGTTTGAAGTTTGGTTTTGAGCAAATAGTTTATTTCGGCTTCTTACATTTCTTGATTTGTTGATTTAGATGCTTATTGAGACGTTCACGGTTGGTGGCTTATCAACAAACTGCTACGTCGTTAGCTCCCAACAGACGAAGGACGCAATCGTAATTGACCCGGGTATTGACCTCATTTTCGAAGCTGACCAAATCTTCGATTACATAGAGCAAGCAGGTTTGAAAGTAAAGCTGATAGTGAACACGCATGGACATTCAGACCACATCAACGGCGACGCCATATTCCAAGAAAGATACAAGGTTCCACTCTGCATTCACCGCTTAGACGCGGCTTCCCTCGTACTCTTAGAAAACATAAATTTTCCCCAGACCATCCTGCTGAATGATGGCAGCTTAATCGAGGTCGGCAATGATTCCCTAACGGTAATGCATACGCCTGGGCATACTCCTGGCAGCATCTGTCTTCTCGGTGAACGACTGGTTTTCACGGGCGACACCTTGTTTGCAGGCGGGATTGGCAGGACCGATTTTCCAGAGGGGTCCGATAGCGACATGCAGTTGTCACTACGAAAACTGCAGCGTTTGCCCGAGGACTTTCTAATTTACCCTGGTCACGGACCAACATCGATAATTGGTGAAGAAAAAAGGGTTAACCCATTCCTAACCAGTTGATTTTTTGGCGAAATAACTCATTTTGCACTCGCGACCAAGATAAGCCTGTTAGTTAGTGGAAATTTTTCGAGCCGCTTAAATATCCTTACCGCTTACTCTCTAACCCGCTGGAGAACGAGGCTTTGAGTGAAAAGCAGGATTGGCAGCACCTCTACATGCTGCTGAAGCTTGCGGAGATGGGTGCTTACCGTCGAACCGCCAAAATCTCAACCGAATACTTAGCGGGGAAACTGGGGTTCAGTCAGCAGACCGCTTCACGTTACCTCATAGAGCTTGAACGCAAAGGGTGGATTTCACGCAACATCACCCCCGAAGGTAGCCTAATCAGGGTTGAAGAGGCAGGGGCAAAGGAGCTGCAGAAACTTTATTCCAGCCTCAAGTTTCTGGTTGAAAAATCCTACCCGCCTTCCGTAACCTTGGAAGGAACCGTCTTCACTGGGCTGGGCGAAGGTGCCTACTACATCTCCAAGGAGCACTATCGGAAGGAGTTCGCTGAAAAACTGGGTTTTGACCCGTACCCAGGCACACTAAACCTTAAGCTCACCGCGGACTACGACATCAAAACCCGCATGGAGCTGGAAGCGTACCCAGCTGTCGAAGTCACAGGTTTCAAGAACGAAGACCGCTCTTTTGGGCTGGTGAAATGTTACCCTGCAGTGATTGACAACAAAGTTAAAGGCGCCCTCGTAACGGCGTTGCGTAGCCACTACGATGTTTCGGTTTTGGAAATCATTGCGCCCGTCTGCCTGCGAAAACAGTTGGACCTAAAAGACGGCAACAAAGTGAAAATCGAAATCTACATTGCGCCCTAGACTAAAACGGGTACAGCGGATGCTTGTACTTGACGTATTCCTGCTGCGGTTTGCGCGTGGTCGCTATCCAGTAGCCAATTATCAAGCCGAAGCCTAAGCCGCCGAGGTGAGCCAAATCGTTCACTCCAGCGCTTAACCCGCTGATAATCAGCAGGAAGAAAGCGTAAACAAGCGCTCCAACTATGGATTGTCGAACGGAATGCCTGTCATAGATGACGCATGCACCGAAAAGCGCGAAGATTGCGCCTGAAGCCCCAACGGAGAGAAAATTGGGTCCAAACGCGAGCGATAAAACGTTGCCTGCTAAGCCGCCGACAAAGTAGATTCCTAGGTATTCGGAGAGTGAAAACATTTCTTCTGCTCTTAAGCCGAAGATGAAGAGGAAAAGCATGTTGCCGACGATGTGCGGTATCGAGGCGTGGATGAACATGGACGTGAAAAGCTGGTAGTACGCGCCGTGCAGCACTTCGATGTTCCATTGGTACAGGGGCGGGATGCCTGCGAGGTTTGTGGTCAGGGCGTTGCCGCCGACTATGGAAGTGTAAATGTACATTGCCGCGTTTAGGGCTATTAGAATGATTGTCGGCTTGTACTTCTCGCTGTTCATCGGCAAAACCAAACTTAAGTTTTAAGCTTGTTGATTATTTCCTGCTTAATCTTGGATGAACTATCTAAAGTATTCTCCCCGAACTTGCCGATCATAACGACCTTGACATCCAAACCGCGGGTTTTCACGTAATCCAGCACCTGCTTCATCATGGCTTGCTGGTCGTACCCCAAGGCAATCACGTCTGGCTTAATGTCTTCGATTACTTCGCCTATGTCAAATTCCTCGTAGCCCAGCACCGCCCGGTCAACCACTTTCAAAGACTCTACCAGCAGGCAACGTTCAGTTTCCGACATAATCGGCTTTCTGCCCTTAGTTTTCTCAACCGTGCTGTCCCTTGCAACAACAACAATCAACTCGGCGTCTTTCCCGCCTGCTTTCTTAGCTTCCTCTAAAAACTTCACGTGCCCCAGATGAAGCAGGTCGAACACGCCTGAAGCTAAGACAACTTTTTTCTTTCCTGGTTGGTTGGCCATTCGAATTTCACAGCGCCTAACAATCTTAACGCGTCAAGGAGCCCTTCACAGTAAGCTACCGAGGTTAAGCTTGTTTCAAATTTTCCCTGAGCCTTATAATACTTTGCGTCCTCCAAATAGTCAGTTGCCCAACGCAGAACCCTCGCGGCATCCGCTTCCGAAACGGTTACTGTCTCCTTTGTCTGCTGAAGCTCTTTAAGCACCTTTTCAGCCGAGCCGATGTACTTCGCTGCAAGCTCCGCCGAACTCACTTAGCCAGCCTCCTAAACTCCGCTGGGGCACCTGCAAAAGCAATCAACGCCTCAACCTCCATAAAATGCATGTCCCCTGGAAAAATCAAGCTGAAAGGCGGCTCACCAAAATCAAAACCCACGATGCCTCCAAGAAAATCCGCCTTTAAAGTTGGGTTCTTGCTTCCCGCCCGAGCTACCCCGACCGCAGGAGTATCAGGCGTTACAGCGCCCTCTTTCTTTTTCTTTTCAACTTCCAAAAGCAACGCCACAGCTTGGCTGATGCTGAGGAACTGTTTTTCGGTGGCTTTCAAATCTAAGAGGCAAAGCGTATGCAAACCCGACTTTTTATTTTGGGCGATGACGTCGTAGGGGGTCGCGGAAAAGTTCTCTGGGAAAGGAACGGTGACGGTTTTTCCAAACTTGTAATTATGCAGCCCCGACAGGCTAACAATCGCCGAAATTATTGATGCACCATGAACGATGCGGGTTTTTACCCCGTGTTTTTCCGCGTCGATTCTGAGGGTGACGTGGGTTGTGGCGATGAAGGGGTCGCCTGGGACAAGGAACACGGTTTTGCCTTTTTGGGCGGCTTGCAGGATTGCCGCAGCGTTTTCCTCTTCTAAGTCATGTCTTGAAACCAAATGGATCTTCTTGCCGCATAGGGCTTCGAAGCGGGCAAGGTCAAAGTCGGGCATGAGGCTCGTGTAAAGTTCCATGAAAACGTAGTCTGCCGTTTTGGTTTCTTCTAACCCGTTGACGCTTATGCCTTTTTCATCGTTTAACCCTAAGCCTACGAAGACAAGTTCCTTCACGGTGAGCCCCGCTAAGCTAACGGGGGTTTAAAACTTAAACGTTATTTCTCTTTTATCTCGCCCTTGTCAACCAGCTTCTTGTAGTAAACGCGGCACGTATCCATAGGGAGCCCTTGACGCTGGCAGAAAACAGAAAGAACCTCCTCTGCAGACTCGCCAGGCTTTCTTTCCTTAACCATTTCCCTAAGCAAATCCAAGTTATGCTTATCCCGTTTATCACTCATGAACCAAAACCTACTATATTCTTTCTTTGCCGACCCAAAAAAGCTTTTTCGTGCAGCCGCAACCCAGCTAAAACAGCAGTCTCGTCTTTTGTCTTCCTTTTATCCCCACTTGGGCGGTCGCTGTGTGCCTAACCAAACATTTATATGATTTACGTAGAAGAGAAACCTTTGCATTTCAGCCCTGATTGACTGAAGGATTGAAACCCAATGAAGCCCATCGAAAACTTGGTCAGAGACAACGTAAAAAACCTTAAGCCATGCGTTCACGGCGGCGAGGTTTTGGATGCGGCAGGCAAAAGCGGGCTGAAACGCGAGGAAATTTTGGATTTCAGTTCAAGCGTGAACCCTCTGGGTCCAAGCAAAAAAGCGCTTGAAGCAGCAAAAAACGGCTTCTCCGAAATTCCAGCTTACCCCGACTCAAATTCCAACGTGCTTCGGCAAGCCATCGCAGGTCACTTCAGCGGAATCAGCAAAAACAACGTCGTCGTCGGGAACGGCTCCACGGAACTCATGTACCTGTTCGCTGAGGCTTTCCTGAAAAAGGGCGAAGTCGCCTTGATTCCCGCGCCAACTTTCGGCGAGTACGAAAACGCGGTCAGAAAGACGGGTGAAACAGCAAAATTCGTCAGGCTTGACGGGAACTTCAACGTTGACAAACAAGCCTTCATGCTTGAAATGGTCGGCGCTAAAATCGTTTTCTTATGCAACCCGAATAACCCCACAAGCATCCTCATCCCAAACGGAACCCTGACCGCCATTGTTGAGAAGGCGATGGAGCAGGATACGCTTGTTTTTCTCGATGAAGACTTTTTGGAGTTTGTAGAAAACGAAAAAGCTCTATCGCTGATTAGCAAAATCAAACGTTACCCTAACCTGTTCATTCTTCGGTCGTTCACGAAAATTTTCGGGTTAACTGGCTTGCGTGTCGGCTACGGCATCGCCAGCGAAGAAATCATCAGTGTGCTTTCATGCGCCAAGATTCCTTGGAACGTTAACTGTTTAGCGCAGGTTGCCGCTGTCGCCGCACTAAAAGACGTGGAGCACCTAAAGGTGACTCGTGAGCTAATCAAAAAAGAAAAGGCGCAGCTTTTAGCGGAACTGCAGAAATTCGGCACCTTCAAGATTTACCCAGCCGACGCG
Source organism: Candidatus Bathyarchaeota archaeon (assembly GCA_963722095.1). Taxonomy (GTDB): domain Archaea; phylum Thermoproteota; class Bathyarchaeia; order Bathyarchaeales; family Bathycorpusculaceae; genus Bathycorpusculum. The sequence continues at coordinate 1,442,253 of CAVRJR010000001.1, forward strand.
AACTTTTTCTTCATCGACATCCGCAAAACGGGCTTGTCGGCGACTGACCTTGCAGGCAAATTGCTTGCGCAGGGTATTTTGATTCGGGACTGTACATCTTTCCGTGGACTTGACCCATACTACATTCGGGTAGCAGTCAAGACCCGCATTGAGAATGAACATTTGCTTGAAGCTTTAAAGCGGACAGTGAAGAATCAGCAATGAATGGGTTTGAGTGTTAAGCCATGTTTTCTCTTGACCTCTCTCTTTTCGCGGATTCAGCGCTGATTTTCATCTTGGCATTTCTGATCGACATAATATTCGGGGAGTACCCTGACAGGATCCACCCAACCATCGGGATTGGCAAACTCATCGGGTACCTAAAACCGAAACTGAAAAACCCCCACCCCAAAGTCGAGAAAGCAAACGGCGTCCTACTAGCCCTCATCGTTATGCTTGTTGTTGCGGTACCAGTTTTTCTGCTGCTTTTCTGGTTCAGACAATCCTTCGGTTTCTACGGTCAAATAGCCTACATCTTTGTCGGCGCAGTTTTGTTCAAGGCAACCTTCGCAGTGAGAGGCATGGATCAATACACCAAGCCGATTGCAGCCGCGTTGAAGAAGAACGATTTGGCTGAAGCCCGAAGATGGCTGCCCTTCATTGTTCGCAGAGACCCAAATACCTTAGACGAGAGACTAATCACTTCTGCCGCAGTCGAATCCATAGCTGAGAGCACAACCGATGGGATAACCGCGCCGTTTTTCTTCTTTGCCATTTTCGGTGTCGCAGGCGCCTTCGCCTATCGCGTCATTAACACGTTGGATTCGATGGTGGGCTACAAAAACGAGGAAAACATCAACATCGGGTGGTTCAGCGCAAACATGGACACCATAACCAACTATATCCCAGCCAGGTTAACGGCTTACCTGATGGTTGCCGCCTCCTACCTGTTGAGGGAGAACTGGCGGGAATCGTGGCGCATCCTGAAGCGGGACAAAGCTAAGACCGTCAGTGTAAACGCGGGCTGGACGATTTCTGCGATGGCTGGCGCCTTGGACACGCAGCTTGAGAAGCCTGGGCACTACGCGCTGGGCGACGACCACGGAATCACTCCCGAGCACATCGACAGGGCACTGCGGGTAATGACGTTAACCGCCGTCCTCTTTGGCGCAGTTGTGGTCATGCCAATTTTAGCCTTGAAAATTTATGTTGCAGGACTCTAAAGCCATAACGCTTGGCTATCCCCTTCGGGTTAGTTCTGCTTTTACAAGGAGCTTGGGGATTGAAGGCAACCATATCTTGCAGGGGCATGATAAGATTTTGATAAAATATTTAATCATACATCCTTAAAACAATGCTTGGAATATTCTTATCACCCAAAGGAGTTGCCTGCAATGAAACTGTTTCCGAGAGTAAGTATGGGCTGTATCAGCAAGCGTTTATCATTGCTTCTCATTGTTCTCTTAGCCGTATCAAGTCTAATTATGGCTAAACCAGCGTTTGCTCAGACCTCTACTCCTACGCCTCAGCCAATACCTACGCCTTCTGTTCCAGAGTTCACTGTACAGCTTGTTGGTCCTTCTGTCACTGTGCCAACAACTTATTCGTTAAACCAAAGTTCAGGACAGGTTGTGGCTAACATTGGCTACATTGTTGAATACAGTGCCGTAGAAGTGACAGTCAAGAATCAACCCTTTACTCCTTATGTCGATTCATCGGGAAATGCTGTTAGCGTCTTTTACAATATCCAAATATTAGACGATCAATCATCTGCTTGGAGTGACCTCTACAGTTCTACAGGCGGTTACCCAGCACAGTCTACAGATTCCGATTATACCAACATATCAATCCATGTGGACACTGGTCAAAATGATGAGGGAATAACTATTCCTGTTGGTACTCAAACCGAGATTCGTGTTGAAGCAATGATTGGATACATTAGCGCAAACTTCGTGGCATATAACCCTAATCCACCATACATAGCGGATTACACCAACTATTCATTTGTTGGTCAAACAAGCAGTTGGAGTCCTACGCAAACAGTAACTATACCTGCAAACACACCATTAAGCCCTACACCTATTTCATCATTTTCTCCAACAGTTACGCCTACACCAGCCCCTAATTCAACCTCAACGCCAAACCAAACCGCCTCTGCCTCACCCAAGAACCCCACGTCAATCTACAAAATACTAATTGCCACCCTTGTTATACTGATTATTGCGTTTGCGGTTGTTATGGCGGTATTCATGCGTGGTAGAAGGCGATGAACAAGTAAATGAAAGTGGAGCTTTCGGGACTTCATAAAATCCTAAAGGAACCTACAAGAAGAGAGATTCTAAAGCTCCTCAACGATAAAGGACCTTTGCCCTACGTCGAACTTATGGGTCTTGCAGAAGTTACCAACACAGGTAGGTTCAATTACCACCTAAAAGTGCTGGGCGACCTAATAGAAAAGCTGGGTGACGGAAGATACAGTCTAACGGAAAGAGGACGCTTGGCGGTTCAAATGCTTGACGAGTTTCCAGAGCGGACGGTTAAAATTAGCGACCCAAAAGGCAACAGCAGAGAATTACTTATGACCGCCGCAATACTTCTTGCTGGCATCATTGCTATTTCTATCCTGTTAATTTTGATGACGGCTAACGTAATCAAGCTTTAACGTGAATTCCGCTCCACCAGAAAAGCTATAACGAAAATCCACTCAACTGAGCATTATGCTTCGTGAAGATTGTCCTTGTCCCAAGGCGAAATGTGTTAGGCACGGCAAATGCGAGGAATGCACTCAGCACCACGGTGCCAAGGGTAAGTTGCCTTACTGCAAAAGGCCTAAGAGCTCGCTTTTCGGATTCTTGAAAAAGAAATAGCCCTGCAGCGGACAGGTGACTGGTTTTTTGGGGGTTGCCAAGGTTTTAATTGCATAGTTTTTATTCTGGCTTAGCATCTGTGTATTGGCATCTAAGAGGGAGCTTCGCGTTTGAATGGGAAACCGCTCGTCAGCATAATCAGTGCTGGCATGTCCAAGTTCGGCAAACATGACGGTTTACTTGCAAGAGAAATCTTCGCGGAGGCAGCTAAAGAAGCGTTCAACCGCTGCCCCAAACTTGACCCTAAAGGCGACATTAAAGCCATGTTCATAGGGCACATGGGCGAAGCTTATGAGCATCAGGGTCACATGGCAGCAGCTGTCGCGGATTGGGCAGGGCTCTCGGGCGTTGCAGCCACGCGAACGGAGTCTGCTTGTGCTTCTTCAGGCGCCGCGTTGCGCTCTGGAATTTACGCTGCGATGTCTGGGCTTGCGGACGTGGTTTTGGTCGGCGGCGTAGAAAAAATGACCCACCGCACAACGGCTGAAGTCACTGAGTATTTGGCGATGGCTTCGGATTACCCGTTTGAGCAGTGGCACGGCATCACTTTCCCAGGCTTGTATGCGATGATGGCGACTGCACACATGCACGAGTACGGCACGACTGAGGAGCAGATTACATCGGTTGCCGTCAAAAACCATTATCATGGAAGCCTAAACCCTAAAGCGCACATGCAAAAAGAAATCGCGTTGCAAGTCGCCATGTCGTCACGCTACGTCGCTTGGCCGCTTAAACTCTACGATTGCTCATTAATAACTGACGGCGCAAGCTGCATAATCCTAACCCGACCCGAACTCGCCAGCAAATACACCGACGCGTCCGTGCAAATCATCGGTAGCGGACAAGCAAGCGACACCATCGGTTTGTACCAACGTCAAAGCCTTACCTCGCTGAACGCCACCAAATTAGCCGCGAAGACAGCTTATGAAATGGCTAACGTAAAGCCACGAGACATTGACCTAGCTGAGGTTCACGATTGCTTCACTTTTGCGGAGCTCATGGCTTACGAAGACCTCGATTTCTGTCCCGTCGGCGGAGGCGGCAAACTGGTGGACAGCGGCGAAACCCGTCTTGGCGGAAGAATTCCAGTTAACACGAGCGGCGGCTTAAAAGCTAAAGGTCACCCTGTCGGCGCAACGGGAACCGCGCAAGCCTACGAAGTTTACCTGCAGCTCACAGGTCAAGCTGGAAAACGCCAAGTGAAAGATGCCAATGTAGGCTTAACACATAATGTCGGTGGGTCAGGCGCAACGGCGGCGGTTCACATTTACAGGAGAGACCAATAATGAGCACGCAAGAACCCTTCTCGATTGAGCAGTTCTACAAGTTTCTGCAGCAGCACAAGTTGATGGCGGGAAAGTGCCTTAAATGCGGAAAAATCCATTTGCCGCCAAGACCCCTATGTGACAACTGTCTCTCACAAGAATTCGAATGGGTAAACGTCTCAGGAAAAGGCAAGTTGCTCACTTACACAGTCATAAACGTCGCTCCCGAACAGTTCCAAGCGTTAACCCCATATGCTGTGGGCATCGTTCAGCTTGAAAGCGGCTTGAAGATTCCCGGCATGATCAACGGCGTAGCGCAGGAACAGTTGAAGATAGGTATGGAGTTAACGTTGGATTTCGGCTCGTGTAGCACGACGCAGCAATGGCCGCAGTGGTCGCGGTACTGCTTTAAGCCTTCGACTGCTTAGGCTTGCCAATTTTTAGAAGTAGCTTTTGCGTTTAGTCCAAGCCCACACTACGATTACAAATACTGGTAGCAGGGTAAGAAAGACCAGCAGGTAATTTAGCTGGGGACTCAAGTTGTATGGGAAAACGAGGCTTACCAGTAGGTCCCTGACGAAGAATTCCCACACGGCGATGTAGGAGATGACGGCGGTGATGATGAGGGCTAAAACTTCAATTTTGCGTGTGTTATAGATTTCAAGAATGTCGATGTGTGCGCGGTGCGATTCAGCTAGAACCCCCATGTGGTCATTGAGCTCCTCTATCGCATCTTTAACCAAGAAATCCAATCTGGGATTTGACTCCTTGATTTCTTCGCTAATATAATCCCACTCATGAGACAGATCTAGAACAGCCAGTTTTTCTCTCTGCAGCTGCTTGTAATCTTCCCAAAGCTCGCGTTCATCTTCAGTTTCTTTGCTCAGGGTAGGTTCAATTCTCGCCGTGGTTTCTTTCAGTGATTTTAGGAAACAAGCGATTTTATCCTTTATCTCCTCGTTGCCGCCTTGAAGTTTGTCCACTTCAGCCTCGATTTTACCAAAGTCTACATGAACGCTGTACTCAGTTTCTTTCATCACGATTCAACTTAACCAGAATTTGCTGTTCCCATTTAATGTCAGCATAAGATTAAAACCGACACGTAAATAAAAATTATACTGAGCAACCGAATGCTGAAGCCGTCGATTTTTGCCACGAATCAGGGTCATTTCTGGTGAAGCTTGGAGACAGCCTTTTTGCACGTTATTTTTGAAAGGTTTAAATAAAAAATACAGAATAATTCTGGGCATGAGCTCCAAACGGAACAGCAAAGTTAAAACTTACAATCCTAAAACACGCAGCAAAAACCGAAAGATGATTGCGGTCGCAGTGTTGGCAGTCGTCGTCGTTGCGATTGTGGCTTATGTGGCGATTGGTCAGATCGGTCCGAATAAAGCAGGGTCCAACCAGCAGCCTACTGCTTCGCCGTCTCCAACTGCTTCTACGTCTCCGACTTCTTCAAGCAGCCCGTATCCATCTGTGACTCCGCTTACTTCTCCATCTGGCGAATACAGCGCCAGCGGCACCAAGATACTCTTCATAACGTCCAAGGGCGACATAGTTATCCAGATGCGAAACGACAAACCCATCACAACAGCCAACTTCGTGAAACTGGTCGAAGAAGGCTACTACAACAACACCATCTTCCAAAGGGTAATGGCTGGCTTCATGATTCAGGGTGGAGAGGGCAAAACCACCGTTCCCACCATTAAAGACGAGATAGGCAACGATAACGTAAACAGCAACATGACCATAGCCATGGCGAACACGAGTCAAGCGAACTCGGCAAGCAGCCAATTCTTCATAAACGTAGCAGACAACAACAAACTCTACTCATCCTTCGACACGTCATACACGGTTTTCGGCCAAGTAATATACGGCCAAAGTACGGTGATGGCAATCTCAAACGCACCCCTCGGATACAGCACAGAATACCAAGCAAACGTCCTGCCAACGCCAGCAATAACCCTCATCGGCGCAGTCGTCATGCCATAATTTCCCCTCTATCATCCCTCTTTTGTTTGTCAATTTTGCAGCCAGCCTTTTTTGCGCTTAAATATTTGGGCGCGTTAACTTTAAAAAGCCAAGAAGGCACATGCAGGTTTAACGCGCAAAGTTTGGAGTTGACTAAATGAAGTATATCCTCGTGGTCGGAGACGGAATGGCTGATTCGCCTGTCCCAGAACTTGGCGGCAAGACGCCTCTTCAAGTAGCCTACAAACCCAACATGGATTCAATTGCGGCCAACGGCCAAAGCGGATTAATCAAAACTGTCCCAGACGAGTTAATCCCAGGGTCAGACGCCGCCATCTGCTCACTGATGGGCTACGACCCTAAGATTTACTGCACGGGAAGAGGCCCACTTGAAGCCCCGTCACGAGGCATAAAACTGGGAAAAAACGATGCTGCTTACAGGTGCAACTTGATAACTGAGGCAGACGGAGCCATCCTCGACTACTCATCGGGGCACATAACCACCGAGGAATCTTCCGAACTGATGGACGCAATGAGCAAAGCCTTCGATAAGCCAGGCAAAATAGAGTTCTATTCAGGATGCGGGTATCGACACTTCCTCATAATGCGAAACTTCCCATATCCCGAACTCATCGACTGCATGCCGCCACATGACGCCATAGGAGTCAAAGTCGAGGCTATCATGCCGAAAGCCAAAAAACCAGAAGCTGAAAAAGACGCTCAACTGCTGAAAGACCTAATCATCGGCTCACGAGAAATTCTACGCAGCCACCCTGTCAATGTCGCTCGGGAAAAAGCAGGCAAACGACCCGGCAACCTGATTTGGCCTTGGGGAGGCGGCAAAAAACCAAACATGCCTACCTTGAAGGAAAAATTCGGGCTCAGCGGCGCAGTAATAACTGCAGTAGATTTGGTCAGGGGAATAGGCATCTATGCAGGGATGCAGGTCATTGAGGTTCCCGGCGCCACAGGGTTATGGGACACCGATTACGAGGGCAAAGCCGACGCTGCATTGAAGGCTTTGGAGACGGTTGATTTGGTTTTTGTCCATGTTGAAGCGCCAGACGAGGCAGGGCACGCAAAGGACCCCAAGCTCAAGGTGAAGACGATTGAAGACCTAGACAAGAGGCTTCTGGGCAGGATTCTTGACGGGTTGAAGGAGCCATATGCGATTTCCATTTCGCCCGACCACCCCACGCCTGTTGCCACAGGAACCCACTCGAGAACTCCGGTGCCTTTCGCAATCAAATCGCCGGGGTTGAAGCCTGACGGCGTTAAAAAGTTCGATGAGTCCTCGGCAAGAGGCGGCGCGTTTGGCTTAATCGAGCATGATTACCTAATTTCAATCCTCGTCTCCTCAAGCAAAGGCAAGTCTTCCAAAATTGCTTGAAACTGCAAACAAGACGAAAATTTGAGAAGTCTTATATACGCTTGGGTTCAAAGGGTTCTTTGCCTATAGAGGCGAAAATTTGAAAAAAGTGTGTGTGCTGTTCTTATTATTAACGCTGACGCTTTCTTGTTCACTTGTGTTCGTTAATTTAGTAATGGCTAATCCCGGTATTGCTACTGCTTTTCCTTTTGAACCCTTGAAGGCGCTGCCTTCTGTTGTTGTTTACTCCCCGATTCAAAATGAAACTTACTATTCGCCCCACTTGCTACTGAATTTCACTGTGTTTAAGCCTGACATATGGTTTAATACTGCTGCGCACGTCGTCTATGGGAACTTGAGGTCTGCTTATTGTATAGTCGATGGCGGTAAACCCCAAAACATCACCGTAAGTGACCCCTACCCTTCTGACGGCATAGCTGGAAGCACGCTGCCCCCAAGCAATCTCACCCTTTCACTGAACCTGAATTTGACAGCTGGAGCGCATAGCGTTGAGATAGGCGTTGAATCAAACAGCTACTATTTGGGACCAGACTGGTTTCCTCTTTCACATACTGTGTTAAATGCAACATTTGAACCAATCAATTTTACCGTTGCACTTCCTGAGCCAGCTATTGTCACCCCTGAAAACATCCTTTACAACGAAAGTAGTGTTCCTTTAAACTTCAGTTTAGGCACGCCAGCATCTTGGGTCGGCTACAGCCTCGATGGAAAAGGCAGTGTGACGCTCTCAGGCAACACTACCTTAACAGGCTTATCTAACGGCTGGCACAACGTCACCGTCTACGCGAATGACACCTTCGGAAACGTTTATTCTTCCCAGACAATCACCTTCAAAATCGCACAACCTTCTCAAACGGTTTCTGCGGCAGCAGTCACCACTTCGACAGCGGCTATAGTTATCGTAGGCGGAGTTCTGCTGGTTTACTTCAAGAAACGCAAGCCATCTGCACAACCAAACGCTGAAAGGCAATGATGATGAGGAAAACCGCCGCTGCTATCCTTGCTTTCTTAATAATTGCAGTCATAGCAGTTTGCCCCGCCGCTGTGCCTTTCCATGCGGTTGCTGAGGCGCAGTCATCTGTGTCGTCTGTTTCTATGCCCATAGAATACGTCAACTACACAGTATCCACGATAAACGGAACTCTTTGGGCAACTGTGGACGGAACCTATCTGATGCAGATTCCGCAGGCGTCGGTCGGTCAAAAACTACTGATGTTTTACCCTACTCCGCCTGGCATAACGAACATTTCCTTGAAGCTGAACGGGCAGCCAGTCAGCTTTAGCAACCTGACGCAATCCGACCCTAGCACGGTCCATTACACGTACTTGGGCAATTGGTCGATGATATTTTTCATAATTCAACCCGTCTCACCAAGTTTTCTTCTAACAATTCATTATCAGCACCCCATCGTTTGGGCGAATGGAACCTACATGTTCCTCTACGACCTCAACATAAGTCCGTACCTATCCAACTCATCAACCGCATCCACGGCGCGCTTCACCGTTCTTTTCAAAACGAACTGCACAGGCATCAAAGTTTACACTGTGCCAGGCGACGAATCCATCCTCCGCAACGAAGTAAGAACCCCAGTAAACTTCACCCTAAGCGAAGACAACGGGACACAAGCAGCTTCTTTCAACATCACGTCAGATTATGGCAAACCCGTTCCAGGCGATGAACTCGTAACCTTCAATGAGGCGCACACCCAAGTTCCCGAATTCCAATCAGCCCTCTTTGCTTTGGCAGCGTTCATTGCGGCGACTTCCACCACTACGTTATTCTGTCTCATAAAAAATTTCCGCAGAAAATCACAATAAAAGAGACCTAACGCTGCTTTTTGGAATCAAAGTGTTGGCGGCGTAGAGGCTGCTTTTTTTGCCTGTCTCCTCAAAGCTAACACGGCTGAAACTGCTACCGCTATCACGGCGACTGCGATAGCTAGGATGATAAGCTGTGAAACGTTCTCAGTCTTCCACGACTGGGTGACTGCAAAGGTTCCGTTCACGTACGATGGTAATGCAGTGATTGTTGCCACATTGGTCAGTGGCAGTATGGTGCAGTTCCCGTTTTCGCCGTTTTGATTTACGTATTCAGCGTAAAGTGAGATTTGCAGGCTGTATGTGATGTTGCTTAGCGTCAAAGTAATGTAACCTGTTGAACCAGCGTTTGCCTGTATGGGCATCACCAGCTTATCTGCGGAGTTCCACACCAGCGTTTTCGGCGTCGCCCTGCCGTCGCCAGTTACCGAGGTCACACCTGCAATTGTGCCTATGGTCTGGATGAACACTCCTACGGAGATGTTTGAGTCGCCGAAGTTGTAAACCGCGTAAGTGTTGTTTCCTAACGGGTTTATGGTGACGGTTTTTGAATAGTTGCTTATCGTGTTACCCGAGACTGTAAAGCTCGGGATATTCACGGTTATAGGTATGCTGCTTGCCGAGAGGGAAATAGGTGCGTTGGAGGATTCGCCTGCCCCGATTGTGACGTTTGAGAATTCAATAGTCGGCGAATAAACTGCGGAAATAATCCGATTATGGATGAAAACAAACGTTACACTTCCAGGCGGCAGAGACGTTACTGTCACTGTGGCTGCAGTTGAGTTCACGATTTTTCCAAGACTGTCATTCACCTGAAGTATGAATTTCCAGTTGCCCGCCGCCACAGAAATTGAGGCTGTAAAGTTATAGCTAGGCGAAGCAGCACCTCTAATTAACGAGTAAGCAGCGGTGTTTGGGGCTTCGCTGAACCATTGGTATTTGTAGGGTGAAGCGCCTGTCGTCACATTAGATGTCAACGTGCAGGTATGATATTGATTTTGTATAAGCTTGTCAGAAGAAACAGCGATAGTGGGCGAAACCAAAATGGAAGTTACATTAACGGTTACGCTGTTAGACTGGAAAGAAGTTACCCCGAGGCTGTCCTTAACTACCGCATAGATGTCGTAAATTCCTATTTTTTCCCCAGAGAAATCGAAGGTGCTGCCAGAACCAGTCTGCGCTACGTCATTCACGTACCACTTGTAACTCGTGTAACTTCCTGCGCCGTCGGAAGCAATGGCAGTAAAAATCTTAGATTGACCAACATTCATAGACAAAGAAGCAGGGATTATCTGAACCGACGGGTCAGCAAACACCATAACTGTAACTTCTGTGGAATTTACTGAGGCGCCAGTACTGTCTGTTACCTGAAGTATGAAGTCCCAATTGCCAGCTTCGAGACCTCCGCCAGTTGTATCAATACTTAGATTTGCAGAATTGCCACCAACTGTAAAGTAACTATAGATGGGGTTGATGTAAAACCACTTGTATGTGTAGGGTGGAGTGCCCGTCGTAATCGTGGAGGTCAAATTGATTGTCTGACCCAGATCTACACTGTTAGGACCAGAAATGGTGGAAGCAGCCAAAATTGACGAATCTGACATAGCGGAGACCCCTCTGACGTTAAAGTCATCTGCAACAACGTTTTTGCCAGCGTCAAAAGCACCGCAGCCTACGTTGGCTGCTGACAAGGCAAGAATTAGAGTAAGCAGAATTGAGACAAGAGAGGCTTTCTTTAGTTTCATAATGAAAAAGTAGTTTGATTTCATCGGCTTATAAATTTTGTATCAAGTCCTTGTTTGGTTGCTTAGAACTAATTGTGAGGAGAAACATCAGAAGTCTTCATGTTGATTTTCTTTAGAACAAAGAAATGAGAACGAGCCCGACGAGTATGGCGATTATCCCAAGTTTCTGGTTGCGAACAATTCTTTCTTTCAGGAAAAAGTAGGCGAGCACAATCGTTATTGCGGGAGCCGTTGCTACAATCGCTGACACGACGGAGACGGTCTGTGTGTTTAAGCTGAAGTTGAAGGCCAAATAGGCGAAGAAGTCCAGCAGCCCAGCGGTCCCAAGCAGCAGGACGATTATTTTGGCTGGAAGCGAAAGCTTGGTTTTGGCGACCCCTGTAAACGAAAGGATGGTTGCTATTGCAAGGACCTTAAGCAGGAAAAGCGCCATTACGGGTCCAACCGCCGAAGTGATTGGCTTAAGCAGCGCGTAGCTGACGCCCCAAGCCGCCATCGCTATCACTCCATCCGCGGCACCCGCTGACCATCCGCCAATTTTAATGCTTCTTTTGAGTTCAGCAAAGTTTGTAGAGGCGAAGAAGACCCCGATGAAGACGGCGACGACGCCTACGATTTGCAGAGGACTCAGTTTCTCCGCGAAGAGGAAGGCTGCAAGCAGGACCGTTATGACTGACCAACTGCTGGTTATCGGCGCCACGACGGAGACGTTGCCTTTGCCCAAGCCTCTGTAAAAGAAAATGTATCCGACGACTCCTGTGACTCCTGCCAGAACCGTTTCAAAGGCAAGCGTCGGCGTGAAGCTGGGCATTTTGAAGAACAAGGCGGCGACTATCACGGCGGGCACGAATGCGACGGCTTGGTTTATGATGATGCTGATTTTGTAGCCGATTTGGTCGATGGCTTTCTTTGCCAGAAAGTCTGCTACTCCCCAACTGACCATTGCAGCGACAGCAAGGGCTATTCCCCAGTCTAAAGCCACGCGCTCCCTCTCTCCAAGCCATTAGTCTAGCATTTGCTGACCCATAATTTAAATCTAAAACTGCCGTTCGCAAAGGTTTTGCTGACCCATTGGCTCTGATGTTATAAATATTTTTTAACGATGCTTTTTTTTTCAAAGATATGCCTGTGTAACGGCTTGCGTCTGAAGACGCGTTTGGCTCGGCTTGCTTAGCTGTTTGCTGTGCCGTTTTTGCGGTCGATGTCTTTTATTCTTTTGCCGATGGCTTTCTGGATGTCTGGGTCTTCTTCAACATGTTTTGCTTCAACCAAGAGGTTCTTTGCGACGCATAGGCTTTTTTCGCCGAAGATGTTGGCGAAGTTGCTGGATCGTTTTTCAAGTAGGCGAAGGTACCTAGGTAGGATGCAGACGAAGTTCAAGGGGTAATGTTTGCCTCTGTCTAAGTCTACGACGACCAGTTGGACGTTCCTGTCGAGTTTCTGGTTGCCTTTTTTGACTGCATACAGTTTTAAGTTCGCTTTCCCCCACCAACCGTTAACTTGTCAGGTTTCTATTAACCGCAAGTTTAACTCTTCTTTACCTCTTGCTCTGCCTCCCAAGAAATATTAACTTTCTTGCAAAGCCCAATTAGGTTATTTGTCAAATCCGTTTCCTACCATAACTAAGCAAGCCCATCGACCATGAGCCGTTGGTTTTTCAGGCAGAACTAAACGTTTTCAAAGTAAAGAGTTAAAACACGCCTCAATCAGTAACCATTAGTTAAAATGCAGCCCCAATCCAGCGTTTTCAATTTGCTAGCCGCACCCGTTCAAAAAGCGTTAGCTGAGCTTGGGTTTATCGATCCCACAATGCCGCAGACGCGGGCGTTTCCTGCGGTGCTCAACGGTGAAAACGTGCTTTTGGTTGCTCCCACGGGCAGCGGAAAAACAGAGGCGGTTCTTCTACCCGTCTTCTCCAAGCTGCTTAAACAGCCCCCGAGTCAAGGTCAGAAGGGGATTAGGGTGCTCTACATTGGCCTCTTCGCGCATTAAACCGCGACATGCTAAAACGCCTCACCCTTTGGGCAAGATGCACTCGCAGGAAGACGGGTTCTACATGGACCTGCTTAAAGCGAAGGTTCAGACTGCGAACAAGAGAATACTGGGACAGATAACTGGTATCTTTCGTGTCCTCGATTGTTAAATTGGGATCCTTTTGATTTCTTTGATTTGATCGAAATCCGCGTCGTCGCTGATTACTGTCTTGATTTTGCCATAAAGCGTTGAAGCTATATGTATGGAATCACGGGGACTCCGTGAGTATTTGTTCATTAAAGATTGAGCTTTGCTTAGAATATTTTCGTCAACGATTATCCATTGCAAGTTTAGAAAACCAAGCAGTTTTGCTCCTTGACTTATTGCCTCATCTCTGCCCATTGTCTTCTTTACTACCCATACTACTTCGTCCCAAGTCAGCGTTGATGTGTATGCTGGTAATTCGCCTTTTTCTATACTAATCAAAATCTGTTTTGCCTTTTTAGCTTTAGGTTCTTGTTCTTCCGAGTACAATATTGGGTAGATAAAAATATTCGAATCAATGTACGACATTTCTTTCGTCAACTTCTTGATTTATTAATTCTTTTATGTTAATCATTTTCTTTAGTTTTGGCGAAGAAGTAGTTATGAAATATTCCGTATAGCTGCCTCTAACCTGGGGTTTTTTTATAACTATTTCTTGGTTTCTTATCTCAAGGGTTATTTCTACTCCTGGCTTTAACCCCAAAGCATCCCTCATTTGTTTTGGAATTACGACTTGCCCCTTTGGTCCGACGTTTCTCTTAGGCACTTTAACACCCCATACCAATTGGTTCCACTCAGATTTATACTTTCCAACTGAACAGTATCACTTTTAAAAGTGAAATTTCTGAATATGGATGCGATAAGAATTTTAACCTTGCTTAAACCTATGTTTTAGGAAAAATTCGATGACGGTTAAAGCTGTTTTATTCGACATGTTCGATACGTTGACGCTGATTAAGAAGAACAATGATTTCGCCAGCCCCTCCATGCTGCATATGTACCAGTTCCTCGTGGAAAACGGTGTAAACGTGCCGTTGGAGAGATTTCAAGAGGCGTACCGTAAATCCCGCGATGAACTTTACGCGAAAGCTGACCCCAACCTTGAGGAACCCCACTTTAACCTCAGAATCGCCCTGACGCTGAAAAAGTTGGGTTACAGCTACGACGCCTCCAGTTCCCTTGTCGTGTCAGCCAGCTCCGTTTTCTGCGAGGAATTCATGAACCACGTCTACTTGGACAAGGATGCTGAACCCCTCCTGCGCATCCTGCACGGCAAATACAAGCTGGGCATCGTTTCAAACTACGCCATTCCCGAATGCGTTGACAGACTGCTCAAAACATACGGGCTGAAGGACCTTTTCGACGCGGTTGTGGTGTCGGGGGCGGTTAACAAACGCAAACCCAGCCCAGAAATCTTCCAGCGAACCCTAAATGCTTTGGGCGTCTCTGCGGCTGAAACGGTTTTCGTCGGCGACACCTTGGACGCTGACGTTGCAGGTCCCAAAGCTGTCGGCATGAAAACGGTTTACATCAAAAGACGCGAAGAAAAACCAATAGAAAACGTCCAGCCAGATATTACTATAATGAGCTTAACTGAACTTCCACAGCTTCTTCGGCAGCTATGAAAAAAGGAAGTAAAGACGGTCTCTATAAGCATCTGTCTTTGGGTCCATTCTGTTTCGCGTTTAACCCAAAGTTTGTGGCGATTGAGTTCCTGAATTTTTCTGCAAATTCCTCGTAATCCACTTTTGTTGGGGCTGCAGGGGCTGCGATTCTGGCGATTTTGTCGAGATCCATGTGTTGTTCTGCCATGTCTATGGCTTTGGCGCCGAAATCTTCGTAGCGGATTTCTACTTCAGGGATACTGCCGCGTCCTTCTACATCAATGCGGGGAACGATTCCCAGAAGTTCGATGCCTGCACTTTTAAAAGACTGATTCAACAGCATCTTTGTCTCAGCCGTGATGTAGTCTAATCGTGCCTTGTTCAGTATGACGCCCTCAACTTTGACGCCGAGACTGTGCATCAGGTTCACGTATCCAAGCGCGTTTACCATGGCGCCTTCTATGCCCTCGTTGTCGCAGGCAACTACCACCACCGTAGGCGCACCTATCATGGCTGCAACTTCGGCGGTGGAGCTGGGTCTTTTCACTTTGTTCATCAGCAGCCCCGTGAAAGCGCTCATGGCACCTTCAATAATTACCAAATCGTAATCTTTGTTGGCTTCCTTGACGACGTCGGATAATTCCTTCCAGCCGCTTTCGCATATCCGTATCGAAGAGTATCCGCGCATGGGTTCCTTGGTGAGGTACAGAGCGGGCACAATGTCTCGGATGTCTCCGCCGACCTTGACGACGCCAACGTTCACGCCCCGCTTCCTAAGGGCACCAGCTATGCCTGTGACTATGAAGGTTTTTCCTGAACCGCTTCCTAAAGCCGTAACCACCAAGAGGGGCACATTTTTTGCCTTCTTAGACAGCGTGTATTTTGCCCGTATATTAGTTCCGATGCCCACTTCGCCTCTGATGTTTTTGAGCAGCTTTGCGTTTGCCGCACGTATTTCCTGAAGTCCAGTTGGGGTAATGTCTAGCGATTTTGAGATGCCTTCTACGATAAGCGGGTTCTGATCCAGCAGCGCGTGGACCGTTATTCCCACAACGTTGCCGTCTTTGTTTGTGATGCCCGAGATGAGGTCTTGCTGCTGCTTGAAGTAGTTCAGATGCTTCACATGCGAGACAAGTATGGGTTTTGCTTCTTTGTGCAGATGCAAGTTACCGTAGGTGTGGCAGTGAAAACCCGTTACTTCTCTGCCTACTTCGTCTGTGAGCATGCTCTGCCCAACAACTGTTGCTGTGACTTGGTCGGTGCAAATGAGAGGCGTAAATTCCGCGTCCAACAGGCCTAAACCTTCCCGCATAATAGGTACAGCTGAGAGGCGCCCAATGTCGGTTCCCCGCGACAGAACCTGAAAACCCGAGCAGATGCCCAGAACGAATTTGCCTCTGTCAGCCATCTTGAGGATTTCCTGTGTCACCTGGGTTTTAATGGCTTGAGATTCAACGAGGCTTCCGCCTGGGATAATTATCATGTCCAAAACTTGTGAAGCTGATTTGCCGTCCACAAGCCCGTCTTCCCTCACAAGGTCGGTAGGCAGGTTTCCGAACGCTTCAAAACAAGGCAACGCACCGGGCAAATAGACTAACCCAATTCTGTGGCTTAAGTTTATGTTTGTCCCTCGTTTTCGTTTAGTGCGACATGGCTTATATAAGTTGGATGGCAAAATGCGCCCACATAAGTATCAATATTTTACTGATTAGCAACCTGCTGCCGTGTTCCAGCTTTGGAACGTTTTGTTCCTTGAATAGAACTAAATAGCCAAGTGCCCAAACAATCCTTCGGTGATTGGATGGGCAAGATGCTTGAAAAATACACGGGTTCAATTCGCTTCTGGGTTCTGGCAGTCGCCTGCGTCTACTTGGGATTCAATGTTTTCTTCGCATGGGCTGGCCTTCGGGACAGCATCGCCATGCTAACCAACTCCTACATCTACAACTCCCTCAGGCAGGATCCATGGTGGTGGCTTGTCAGCTTCTACAGCAGCGAAGGCGTCTCAGGAAGCGTCGCCATTGTAAGCCGCGCCATTGCAGGCGTATTCGCGGTTTGGGCAGCCTACCTTTACTGGAGAAAAACCGACAATACGAAGCTGAGCCTGAGGCAGAGTACATGCATGGCGATGCTGTTTGAAGCTGTGTTCCTACTCGCCTTCATTCCCTCGATACTGACCGCGGTAGCTTACAACTCAACCAGCCAGCAACTGTTCTACTTCGGCCACACCGCCAACCTGCTCATCATTATGTGCACCTTGATTCCTCTTCTCGGATTCGTCTCTATCTGCACGCCCTTGCTGTTGAAGCTTAGGGCAGCCATAAAGAACTTCGCACCTAAAGAAGAAGTCATCAAGTGGGCTTGCCTCACAGGAGTCGGCTACCTCTTCACTATGTTCTGGTTCAACTTTACCATGTGCTGGGTTGCAGAATTGACGGTTCCGTACAGACAGTGGGGAATCAGCTTCCTTCTGGAGCCTGCCAACTTCGTAAGCTTTCTCCTCACCGTCTTCGGCTTATTTGCGTTGGCTACAGCTGCTTTGGCGATGACATACCCTGCGATAAAGCGACGGGTTGCCCAGCCGAATTTGATATGGATCGGCGTCTTCCTAGTTGCGCTCGGCGCCTACTTCGTCTTCCACTTGGTCTACTACTACGCAGTAGGCGGCTACGCTCCAGATCCACCCGTCTGGTACGAAATAATCGGTCCATTGCACAACCCCAACCTGTGGGCGCTCTCGCTCCTCTTTTTGGGCGCTCCGCTTATAGCATACGGAAAAATGACAAGAGGCAGCGAGGGAGAAACCAAATAATTTCTTTTTTTTTAAAAAAGTTGGTTAATAAAGAAAGAGGGAGTTAAGCTCTTATTGGTAGGGTTCTTTTTTGCCTGTCATGTATGCCCATGCGCCGACTAGCACAACTGTAAGGCATGCACCCGCAAAACCTGAGATTAAGTAGGTTGTTGCGCCGGCTAATGACGGCAGAACATTGATCAGCCATGGAATAAAGTAGCTCGCGGTGAGTTGGGCTATGATGCCTGCTACGAACCCTAGAAGAGCTATTAATCCGAATATTTTTAACCTGCTATTCATTCGATTCACCTTTTTGTTTTTAGCATTACTTCGCCGAGCTTTTTAGTCTAACTTACACATTTTTGTCTAAACAGATTAGCGCTCACATCATCTTTAACCATTATACCGCAAGCCCAATGGATGTTTTTTCAGCGTGTATATCTGTACATATATACGAGCATATTCTCGACATATTAACAATGTATAAGATTATACTCCGCATTTCTCTCTCTGCAGAGGTAATCAAATTGTCAGAAAACTTCGCAAAAAAGTGGGAAAGCAAGCGGGATGACACTCCATTCCAAAACCGCATTAAAGACGCAGTGAAGCCACCGGGCCCATTGAAGCCACGACTCGACTTCGCAGTCAGACGCATCGAGCTTCAAGTACAGAAGCTTGACCAAGCAACAGACAGATTCAGCCAAAGAGACAAAGCAATATTCGCAAGGATCGTTGACGCATACGCAAAACATGACAGTGCACGCGCAAACGTTTTCGCAAACGAACTAGCTGAAGTACGCAAAATGTCAAAATTAATCATGAACGCTAAACTTGCACTTGAACAGATCACCTTACGATTACGAACAGTATCAGAACTCGGCGACGTAGTTTCAACCTTAGGTCCAGCCGTAGGAGTTCTACGTTCCGTCAGAGCAGGCTTAACAAGCGTGTTCCCAGAAGCAGAAAATGAACTGGGCGAAATCGGCAACATGCTAAGCGGAATAATGATCGAAGCAGGCCAAGGCAGCGGAATGACATTGAACTTTGACACAGTAAACGAGGATGCATCAAAGATACTCACAGAAGCCGCAACCGTTGCAGAGCAGAAGATCAAGGACAAATTCCCAGATCTGCCACCCGGAATGCCAGCAACCCCACAAACAGAGAAATCAACACAAGGATTCTAAAAGTAGGAGGATAAAACACAATGTCCAACTCCAATCTTTTTCTCTATATTGGTAAACCCGTTAAAAACGAGTACGGTCGAGTAATCGGCAAGATCGCTTCATTCGCATTAACCCCCAGCGGAAAATTTGATGCTGTTTACGTTGAATTTGGTGATGGCCAATTTACAAAACAGCCCATGGAAAGCTTACGGTTTAATGGCGCTGACATCACTTTCATCACAAAAATCAAGTCTCAATCAGGCATCTTATGCGACCACATACCCCTAATCTGGCGCAAAGACCAAGCCTTGAAGGACCTTCTGGATAAGAAAAAGATCACGCCGGAAGTCTTCCAGGATCTTCACAACAGCTTCAGCAACGTCTTGTCTTCGCTTAAGAGAGACGCGCAGGAAATCGTTGACGACGCCACAGTGGAAATTGAGCGGTGCAAAGACGAAATAACTTCTCTGAGCTACGCCATCGCTAACTTGGAAATTGAGCATGAAATCGGCAAGGTAGATGAAGAAAACTACAAGTCTGCGTTTGCTGCGCTTCAAGATGCCCTTAGACGTGCAACTTCAGAAAAAACCGACTATGAACTGACGAAAAGCAAAGTTGCCAGCGTGCTCCTCGGCGACACACAGGATGCTCTGCAGAGATCAAAAACCTATGCTGAACAGGTGAATGTCGCTCAGAAGCTTCCTGAGCCCCCAGTTGTTGTTTACGTTAAAGAAGTAGGGAAAGCGGGCATCTAAACGCCAAAGCAAAGTGGAGACGCCACGCTGGAGGGATAAGGCATCAAAGTACTAAGCAACCCTACCCCTCCGCCTATCCGGGAAGTCGCCACAAAATCAATCACAACCCTTAGAATCCAACAAAGCAAACTTGAACAGGCCAGTTACCGCCTCAAAGAAAGAGACCGCATCCTTTTTGAATCGTGCATGGGCGCGCTGAAAAAGAATAACCGTGAAAAAGCCGCCATATGCGCAACGGAACTGGCTGAAGTTCGAAAACTTGTAAAGTTCCTGTACAACGTCCAATTAGCTATTGAACGGGTAATTATGCGCCTTGAAACAATCAAAGAGCTCGGCGACATCGTTACCGACCTAAAGCCTGCCCTGCGTTTGCTGCAAGGTGTTTCCCAAGAGCTGTTCCAGGTTCTCCCTGACGTCAGCTCGGAACTTGACAGCGTCAACGTCGCAATCCAAGACACGTTACACGCGACGAAAATCACGACTGACGAAGACGTGATTCCAGTCGGGAAGAAAACCGAGGCCGGCGAAGAAATCCTCAAAGAAGTAACATCGTTCATGCAGCAGAAAATATCTGAAACCCTGCCTGAACCCCCGCTTGGAGCGCCCAAAGTGCAGGAGAAAACCCCCATCAGGGAAATGGTGGCGCTCACCGCGACTTCTTCGCAGATGATCGGGCGCAAAACCACGGAGGAAACCGGGTTTGACCCCGCGAATTCTCTGTTCTCCTACAAGAAGCAGGAGATAAAGGAGTTCACAATGAAAGTCCAGAACACATCGCTTGAAGATGTGCTGATGGAGTACGTCCGCAAGACTAACGGGGAAATCGATCTCAGTCGATGTTCAAGTGAACTTCAAACTTCAAACGAAGAAATCGAGCGTGCCCTGGAGAGCTTAGGGACAAAGGGCAAAATAAAAATCGAGTTAAAATCTCCAGAATAGGAGAAAGGAGAAGGAGAGAAACATAAATGAGCGCTTCAAATGAACTTGAAAAAGCAGCGACAGCATATGCCTTGGATGCTGTACGTTTAGATAAGCAGGGGCAAAAAGGAAGAGCCATAACCCTCTACCAAAAAGCAATCGAAGCCCTGCTGCAGCTTGTCCAGCTTTACCCTGAATACGGCTTAAACAAAGTTTACGTTCAGCGAGCAATCGCTTACCAAGAAAGAATCAAAGCGTTGCAGGGAGCAGTTTCCTCAGCTGAAATGAACGAGGCAATCAACAACGATGGGGAAGGCGGAGGAGCAACCATGGACGCCAGCGGCGGAGTCTCAAAGCCTAATGAAGAGCTCGTACTCACCGAGAAACCCAAAGTCAACTGGGACGAAGTCGTAGGCTTAGACGTCGCTAAAAAAGCCGTCAAAGAAGCCATCGTGTACCCAGTGCAAAGACCAGACCTGTTCCCCTTAGGCTGGCCCAGAGGCATACTGCTTTTCGGTCCGCCAGGCTGCGGCAAAACCCTCTTGGCAGCGGCGGTTGCAACGGAAATTGACGCTAACTTCTACTCGATCGACGCAGCATCCATCATGTCCAAATGGCTGGGCGAAGCCGAACAAAACGTCGCCAAACTTTTCGGTACAGCCCGCAAATCCGCAACCGACGGCAAACCAGCCATAGTCTTCGTTGACGAATTAGATTCCCTGATGGGGGCACACACAAACGAAGTCGGCGGAGAAATCCGTGTCCGCAACCAGTTCCTAAAAGAAATGGACGGCATAGTTGACAAAGGCAAAAACCTTCACGTTTACGTCATCGGCGCAACCAACAAGCCATGGGACTTGGACTGGGCGTTTATCAGGCGGTTCCAGAAGAGAATCCTTGTCCCGCTCGCAGACAGCGCAACAAGGCTCAACATGTTCAAGATTTACACGAGCACCCTGCAGATCGCCGGCGACGTTGAACTCGACGAGTTGGCGCGGATTTCCGAGGGCTTCTCAGGAAGCGACATACGGGACGTTTGCCAATCAGCACAGTTGTCACTAATCGGAGAATTCTTCGAGTCAGGCAAAGCAATGGACAAAGCAGCGAACCCGCGGGCTCTGACGATGGCTGATTTCCGGCAGATACTGGAAGAACGTAAACCGAGCGTCTCGCTCGACATGTTGACGGCTTACAACCGTTGGTTCGAGGCGTTCAAAGCACTATAATGGAGGGCAAAAACAAAACCGAAAAGATGGGTTGGGTGGAAAGGTTTGGAGACTTACATTTTTTACGCTCTCCCTTCTCCCCCTCAAATTATCTCCAAACCCCACAACCCAATAAAACGCCTAAATAAAGCGACCCAAAAGAGCTTAATTAAACAAAAACCAATTTTAGAATATTTGAGACAACAACGAATCGCAAATTAACTAAGAGAGAATGAATTACTCTCAATAGTGCCTGAAGGGGACGGCAAATTTGTTTAGTGTCGATTCAAACTCTTAATTTGGAAACAAGCTCTTGAATTTTATCCAGACGCTCAATCGTGAGTTCATTGTTCACAGAATAAGCTGTTCTTTCACGCACCCTTTCTTCGAAATTTTGTTCTGCGCTTGGCTCATTTCGACTATTATTCTTACGAACCCTTCCACTCTTATTTTCACGGATATGCCCTGAGGCGTCGAATCTTCTGAACCGAACCCTGTTCCCAGTACCAGTTAACCCGCTTATCTTTTCAATTTCTGCAAGTTCAAGTTCTTTAGCGCAAATCAAATCTTTTGCTTCATGAAATTTCTGCTCGGCGTCCTTACTGCATGGATTTGCATACCATCCTAGGTAAGCCGTCTGATAATGTGATTGCAAGGCGGCATACCGTTCGGTTAGGTTTTTAACAATTGTCCCAGTCTTGACAGTGATGTCTTGGTTCCCCGAGAGATTTATTCTCGAAAATAAATTGAGCAATTCGGTCACTCTAACTTTCCACTCGGAGAAGTGAATAGCAAAAACTTGCTCTGGGTTATTTAGAAAACATCTGGGTCCATCAGGGCAGTCAATCCTTTTCATCGAAGATCGAAGCGGCGTCATTTTTGTTTTCACATCTTTGCGGTTATGTCTATATTTTCAAGCGTTTTTCTTTATTAACTTTCGTTACCTCAAATTATTGGTGGGGAATCAGAATTTGTTGCTTGGTTGGCTTAATCTCAATTGCCTGCGGTACCTTCCTTCGTCCTTTCTCAATCGCTTCGTAGATATTATGTCTAATGCCAGGGTTCTCAATGGATATGACCACAGCGTACTCTTGGACATGACGAACGCCATCAAATTCATTTCTGAATCTAACATCAGGTATTATCTCTAGCTGCCATTCTTTTCCCCAACCACTTTGTTGCCACTTATAGACATCTGATTTTACGTTGTCCCACGGTAATCGATAATCATTTGTCCACCTAGTCCCCTGCCCCTGCTCAACAAGTGAATCATCCTCAAGTTGTTTGTACAATTTGAAATCAAGATCAACAAGAGTATAGCCCTCGACCCCAACATTAACTGGTGGATCATAAACAAGAGTAATTCTTATTTGCCTATCCCATATTTCCTTCATGATTGCCGGAACGAAAAAAGGGATACGAGCCGTTTCATCGCATCTCAAAGAGTCTTGCACAATATATGCCGGTGAATGATTCTCACAATATGCTGCTTTTTCGAAACTGGGCATTCCCTTCCCATAAAGCACTTTTTTCATTTCCTTACTCACGTTAAGTAAACTATGTGTATCAGGCCAAGAAGCGGAATGAATTAGTAAGGCTTTCAACAAGTTCAAAGACGCTTCTGGGTGCACTTTCTTTAGACGAGCTAAAATGTTTGCAACCATAGGAGCCGAATAACTGGTTCCGAGGTCATAGGCAATCTGATGAGGGTTTATTCCTAAAGAAGCAACGCCCAATTCTGGTTTGTTTGCACCCACAACTCGAGTCAGAGGATCTATCTCAAGGTTACCTGCGAAGTGTACTAAATCCGGTTTATAACGACAAGAAAACTCTCCTCGGCGCGTGAAGGGACTAGGTTGACCTTTTCGAGCTATTGAATTAGAGTTTACCTTATGTGCAATCCCGCCTACCGTAAGACAGTTGCAAGATTCTGCTCCATGGTAGGTAATGCAGCGTTTATCTGCAAAATACTGTGGATAGCTACTTCTCCGATTTAGCGGTTGAATTTCTTGTTCATCTAAATTTCCACTTGAAATAATGAACAAGACGTTATACTTGCTAGATAACTTGTCTATCGTATGCGCCAATTTCGAGGGACGCTTTGAATAATCGCAGTGGTTAGGGTACATAATTGAAAGGGAAAATATGTTTGTGGTTGAGTGGATTACCTCTACAGCGGTTGTTATCCTTTTTTCAAGGAATTTCTTGTTTAGCCTCTTTTGCCTACTTTGAATCTTCGCACTTATTACGCTTGCGGATGGCACAATAGATTTCCTGTTTTCCAAATTCTCTAGATCAAAGTAGGAAGCAAGACCCGCCACAAAGGTGCCATGACCGTTGAAGTCAGATACTTCGTGATCTGGAGTAAAATCATACGATTGGGTTAATACCCCTTTTCCCATCAATGGGTGAGTAGCGTCTACACCCGTGTCTAACACACAGATTGGGCTAAGGGCTTCAAGACTCCGTTCTATTTTTGGCATTTCTTTAAGTGCCACTCCCTGTGGCTCGCCAAATAGTGATTCTGGAGCTTTCCTTGCCTGCCAAATAGAATCAATGCCTTGTACCATAGAATACAGCGTGTTAGGTTTCAATTGAGTTCTGATAGACGCAACATTCTCATCG
Source organism: Candidatus Bathyarchaeota archaeon (assembly GCA_963722095.1). Classification (GTDB taxonomy): domain Archaea; phylum Thermoproteota; class Bathyarchaeia; order Bathyarchaeales; family Bathycorpusculaceae; genus Bathycorpusculum. The sequence continues at coordinate 1,466,374 of CAVRJR010000001.1, forward strand.
TAAAAGCTATCGATTATTGGAGAATCAGTGCTTTCTAAGAAAACCTGCATCTTGCTTATGATTTCGCCGTAATAATTTTCCCCCATATTTGGCAGTAGATCGATCTCGATTTGTTCATAGTCTGAATGTTCCTCTGCCATCCAATTTCGCAATTCTGGCGATAGCTTGGTGATACGAACACGTGCTATTTGTTGAATTTGAGAAATGTATGTTTTTTGTTCCTCCGATTGCGCGTACTTTTTCAGGTCAGATCTTATTTCCTGTAACTTTGGTTCATTGATGGACACGATGGCTGAACGCTCAGCCGTTTGAAGAGAAAAAGTGAAATATTTTCCGAGGACAACATGTTCTTTACTTATGGGTTTAGTTGTTGTCAAAACTATGAATACATTCTCGCCCGCAACTGGCTTGTCTCTGTGGGCATCCTTTACAGTGTCTTCAAGCTGATTGTAAAGTGCATTACCCTTCTCGGCAAAATTTTCGGGGTCGGGTTTGTGCTTAATCTTAAACTTTGGATTGGGCTTTCTTCCGCGAATAATGAATTCAGAAGGGATCTTTATATGATCACGATCGCCCCAACGACGTGACAAGATTTTTTCTCCTATATTTACACTCGTCTCTTATGAAATCTAAAGGTATAAGACGTTTGCGGTTAATGCCGTTTCTCCAAGTACTTTAAGGAAACTTTAAACGCCCAAAAACCGCGTTTTCAGCCATACTAAAAGTCGCAACCCGCAAAATGATTAAGCTCTATTCTAAAAAGATAAGAAGACACGTCAGCGTCGCCTCCATCATCCCAAAATTTAGCTCGGACCACTTCCCTCGTACTCATAAATAAGCCATAGCTGACCTACAGCTAAAAAACCGCGCTTTGCTGTTTTGTTAGATTTGCGCTGATATTTGGTTTTGTAGTATTTGTGATTTTACCTCAAGAGGCACTCAGCATCAACCGTGTAGCCGCAGTTGGTGAGTTCACGTATGAGGGTAAGCTTCCAACTGTCGCGGTCGTCTAGGGCTGTGAATTTAACGCCTTCAAACTCTATTGGAAAGGCGACGTTTGGGTTTTCCCTATAGAAGGCAAGCACCTTATCCTTCCCAAGTTTACCTAATAGGAAGCCAAACATCAAAGTCACGTCTTGCTTTGGGATGCGTTCGCGTTTTGTAGCTTCTTCACCCTTCGGGTAAACGTAAACATCGGGCGAAAGCAACACCAAAGCAAAGCCCACATCGGCGTAGTCTGCGAAGCGGTCGACGATTTTTTTGCCCTGGCTGGGTTCTTCACTCATGACTATGGCGGCGAGGCCGAGTTTTCTCAAAGCTCCAGTGATGGTTTGCTTCATTAATTCATCTGTTCCAGAAACAACGATTATTCGCCGTGGTATGCCACTTGGAGTTAAAACTACCGGTTGAGCTTGTGTGGCTTGCGCCGATTTTTTTTGGGTCACAGCCACAAATTCCTCGGTGCATATGTAAACGCCTTTGACTTTGCCTTTGAGGACGTTGTCGATGAGGTATTTTTTGTCTTTAGCTGCTATGAGACTTTCATGGTTGGGTAAATGCAGTTGATCAGCTGCTTGGTAGGACCAAAAGATAACGATTTTGGCGACTTTGATTGGGTTGAGGAGACGTCCCAAAAACCAGAAGGGTTCGCCGTTGGCAAATGGTTCTTGGATTTTCCCTATTAGTTCTGCGCGGGAAACATTGAAGCGAAAGCCAGACTTGTCAGGCTCACTGTACTCGATGTAGATGTGATATTTGGGCGTCTGCACGGTGATCAAGCGTAGTGTGCGTGGTTTAGGCACTAAAACGTTGCCCTGTGCCTTCTGCTTGTGGCAGTCTCCACAACCCACCCGCAACACCTTTCTAATGCAGAAACCAAAACGGACGCCTTCACCAAGCCTGTTGGTTGTTGTGTATAGGGGGTTTTCGGCAACAACTTCCATAGTAAAGAAGGGCAAGTGGTGCCGGGGGTGGGACCCAGCCCACGAAGGCCTGCGCCAGAGCCTCTTAAGTCCTGCTCCATATCTTAGGCAATCAAAATCGTCTAAGAACCTCTGAGCATTCCCTCAATGTTTGCAATGGTGATGCTGATTGGAAAAACTCTTAAATCTATAACTATAATTATAGAGTAAACTGGTGGCTATTATGCCGACAACAGTTCAGGTAAACGAAAAAACTCTTCAAATGCTCAACAAAGCAAAAAAGGAAATGAAAGCGAAAAGCCACGACGAAGTAATAAAGAAGTTACTCGCCGACCGAAAAAAGATTCCCTGCTCAATGTTCGGTTCAAACCCTAAGCTCACATCGTTCACTGAAAAGGATCGGGCTGAGTTTCATGAGCTGTAGTTACATCATAGATACGTACGCTTGGATCGAGTACTTCAAAGCTTCTGAAATGGGTGAGGTTGCCAAGGAATTCATAGAAAGTGAGCATTCGGTTACCCCCACAATTGTAATTTCGGAAATTAGCCGAAAATTAAGAAAAGATATTGACCTTGGAAATGAAACTCGGGAAGGGCGATTACGGCGTTTAGAATTCATAAGATCGACAAGCAGGATAGTGGATTTGGATTTTGAAATCGCCCTAGAAGCAGGGGGCATCAGTGAGGATCTGAAGGCAAAAGCCAAGGGTTGGGGCTTAGCAGATTCTATAGTTCTCTGCACTGCACGAAGCCTGAAAGGAAAAGTTGTCACTGGAGACGAACATTTCCGCCGCTTGGACAACGTGGTTTTCGTGAAAACTTGAATTTAGTGGTGCTGGGGGTGGGACTTGAACCCACGAAAGCCTGCGCTAAAAGATCTAGCCTGTTTTAATAGCAATCGGCTTCTCGCTTTCTTCAACTTGTTTTTCCATTGCCTTTTTTGAAATGGTCATGTCAAGCCTTATCAATTGTTTCACAATGTCGTTAGCTCTGTCAAGCTTGTACAGCGTTGCTCTTCCGATTTTACGGGTTACTATCAGAGCTCCTGACTTTTCAAGTTCTTTCCAATACTTGAAGAACGTTACTCTGCTCATCGCAAGATTCTTAGCAATTTCATTCTTGGAGTAATCAGAAAGCGGGTTGTCTAAGAAGAAATCTATGATTCTCAGCGTTGGGCTATCTCCCAAGTATTTGAGCAATAGTGTTTCATCCGCTTTGTAAGCTGTTCCCATATCAAAGACCTGTGCATCATAAATAATCCTAAAAGTATAAAGACCTTATACATCAAAGTTACTTGAATTAAGATTGACGCTTTCACCTACGGCGTTTCTGAATGGGAAATCCTTTGCTGTAGGGGTTCGCAGGTTCCAATCTCACCCGCAGCGCTAAACCATCTCGCATAACAAGTTTTCGAGTATGCCACAAATCTTAAGTAGCTAAAGGTATAAAATAATGAGCGGAATGTATAAAAAAATGAGCGGTGTTTGCAGTGCGGAAACAGGTCTGAAGACTCATGCAGCCGACGACATTGACAGGGGCGTAGCTGAAAGGTTGCATTTTCTGACGCCTAAGGTTTTGACTGTGCTGGAGTTTTTCTTATTCGACCCAATGAATGAATATTACGAGAGGGAAGTGGCGAGAAAAACTAATGTAAGCAGAGCATCCGCGCACAAGATACTGGTCATGTTGGCGAGTGTAGATTTTTTATCCAGAAAAGAGAGGGGCAGAATGCAAATGTATAGACTTAACATGAAAGACCCTACTGTAAAACAGCTGAAAATCGCTATCAACACCTTCGCCCTGAAAAAGCTGGTTGACGACCTAAAAAGTTGTTCCAGAAGAGTTGTTCTTTTCGGCAGTTGCTCTCAAGGTACAGACACAAAAGAAAGCGATGTTGACTTACTAATCGTCGCGATGGAGAAAGAACCCATTAGAAAACTACTCAGCGACTTCAATAGAAAAAACGACAGGAAAATAGCACCTATCGTAGTTGACATGAACGAGTTCATTCGCCTAAAAAATGAAGACAAGCCCTTATATGAAAACATAGAAAGAGGCATAATACTGTGGGAACTAGAATAAACGCTGAAATCGCCAGATTGCTAAGTGAAAGAAAACTCATGAAAGCCCAAATGGGAAATCCGTTTTGCAGAGGCGTTGAAGTTTTTGGCTGTCTTATTTGGGAATTTAGTGCCTAATCTTTGAATGCGGCAATCTGTTGAGTTAGGTTCACGTATTCGGCAAAGCTGGGAATGCTTCTTTTTTTAACGCGGCGAAGGAAGTCAAAGCTGGAAGTCGCAGCTTAATCTAAACAAAGAAACCGTAAAAAACAAAACCCAAGCAAACCCTAAGCTAAAGCCCATCTCGGAAACCCGCCCAAAACCGACAGTAACTTCAACATGGAGTCAACATGGAAAGTCGCAACCCGCCCATCCCAAAGTCGCAACCCACAAACACCTTCAAGCCCCAAACCAAAAAAACAACCCGAAACACAAAAAACCAAAGCGGAAAGTCGCAACTTTCACCAAACCAAAAGTCGCAACTTAAAAATATCTACGCAAAACCCTTTTTTTCCGCAAGCACAGTCATTGTTTAAATATTTCTTGTACACAGTGGTTTCTCTATGAGCTACGACTCTAAATCAGGTCCACGTCGAAACGCAGCACGCCAATTCTCCAAATCCGCACACGAAAAGAAAGCCAAAGAAAAAAAGCAGCGGACAGGCGGCGGCAGATATCACGAAGAGGAAACGGAAATTTCAGCTAAAGACATAATTGAAAAAACCCTCGCCAGCTTAACCAGGCTGGGAAACCAGATTTTTGCTCTTTCACCCTTCAGCCAGTACTTTGACCCTTGGCTTGTGAACCTGCGCCAAATCATCCTCGAATTCGAATCAAACCCCGCCATCACAGTCGACGAGCAATTTGTCAAAGAACGCACCCAGATTTTCCTCGACGTTGAAGCCGCACTCGCCGAAAAAAGAATCCAAGAGTCTAGTCTCGACGGAGAAGCCAAAGAGCTGGCAGACAACAACCATCTTCTCGTGGAAACCGACAAGGATTACGCTGAAAAAACAAGGCAGCTAAGCCATAAACGAAACGCGGACGTTCAACGTTTAAGCACCGAAATCCGAGAGCTGGAAGATGACGTTGCAAGCCAGGAACAAATCAAATTCAGCTTCTACAAGTTCAACGCCAAAAAGAAAGCGGCGGAAAACCTTGTCAAGACGAGGCAGGCGTTGAAATCCAAAAAAGCCGAGTTAGAAGTAACCCTTTCAACCTTCACAGTTGACCAAGAGAAACTTCATGACAGCTACGAGAAGAAAAAACAGGAAATCACCGACAAAATCGAAAGCCTACATAAAACGCTTGAAAAACTCGAAACTGACACATCCCCTGAACCCCGGCAAATCGCATGCAACGCGTTGACAAACGCAGTAAACGTTCTTCTGCAAAGAACCCCACCGACGACTGAAACACAGTAACCGCGACGGCGAAAAGTCGCTGACTTCTCAGTTGGCTTTAAGCGGGTTTACGTTTGGCTGCTGATTAAGCTGTTCTTGCCCCATCAGAGTCTTAAGCGTCTTAGCTTCTTCCCGCAGAGAAGTAACCTCGGTTTCCAACGCGGAGGCTTTTGCATCAGCCATTTTCTTGAGTTCGTCAATTTCTGCAAGAAGACTCTTCTTTTCAGCTTCTAAATTCTTGATTTTCTGAATTGTGTTTTGCAGGCTACTCATTCCTGTTACCCCTTGGCGGTTATAGATTACCTGTTGTGCTCTTAAGACTTTTGCAAAACGCGTTTTTCCGTGGAAGCATGCGTGGAAAAGTTTTGTGAAAAAATGTTTGTTAAAACAAATAAGAGCTGTTTTCGTTGAATCGGAAAGTGACGCTGCGCCGCCAATAATGTAGTTTTTATATAGGAATTCGCTGATTAAACATACCGCTTAACATTCATATTGTTGGATTGTGTCTGGATGAGGAAGACTATATTTAAGAAGCTGGAAGCCCAAGGGCTAATCGCCAACTACAACCGTCTAAGAAAGAATTTGCCCCCTAAACTTCCTGACCGCGTTTTTATTTGGGATGAAACCTTTCGGGAAGGCATCAAGGCACCGACGGTTTATTTAACTTATTCAGAGCAGGTTAGGCTTGCAAAGTTGATGGATGAAGCTGGAGTAGCTTTAATCAACGTTGGGTTCCCCGCCTTGTCCGAAGACGAAAAACGCAACGTTAAGCGCATCGTAAACGAAAGTTTCATCAGCGTCAAGCTAACCGCTTCAGCTGAACCGACCAAAAACAGCATCAGCGCCTGCTTAGAATGCGGAATCAAAGAAATAACCATTGAAACACCCATCAACGGGTTAAACCTGCAATACAAACTGAAAATAACTAAGGCACAGGCTTTGCAGAGGCTTTCTGAAGGGATAGATTACGCGAAGAAGCATGGGGCATCCGTGGACTTCGTGCTTGTAGACGGCACCCGAACAACGCTTGAAGACATCTTGGAAGTTTTCGTTGTTGCAGCGAAGGCTGGAGCAAAGACCTTAGGACTAGCCGACAGTGTGGGATTCATCAGGCCGCTTTCGATGCGTTACTTGGTGGCTCACATACGCGACGGGTTACCTGACTCGATACGAAGCAAAATCCCCCTGTCAATTCACTGTCACAACGATTTCGGCTTGGCGACAGCTAACACCTTAGCCGCCATGGAAGAAGGCGTCGCTTACCTGCACACATGCATCGCAGGCTTCGGTGAACGCGCTGGAATAGCACCCTTTGAAGAGGTCGTAACAGGGGCTGAACTTCTCTACAACATAGACACGGGCATAGACATGGGTAAAATTTACCGCCTAGCGCAGTCTGCTGAAAAAGCATTTGCCCTCCCAATCCAATTCCACAAACCCATCATCGGCGAAAACATCTTCACCCATGAGGTCGAGGAAGAAGTTGAGGAGATGATGGCTCAACCCCTGCTTTACGAGCCTTTCCCGCCTGAAATCGTAGGCAGAGAAACCACAATCTTCATAGGCAGAAGCACAGGTCAAACGCTCATTCAGAGGCTTCTGGAGAAAGCTGGCGTCCGCGCGTCTCCCCGCCAAATGGATGAGCTTTTCCGCCGCATCAAGGGTCCGCAGGAGAATCTGGACAAAGGCGAGGCCCAAATGACCTACTACCAAGTGAAACGGCTCATGAAAGATTTGCTTAAAGGCTACACGATGGATGAGTTCTGGCGTCTGGTTGAGCAAGTGACAAGGCAGAAACCGAAACTTCCTAAAGACGAAAAGAAATCCTCTCAGACAGCTGACCAACTGCTATCCTAAAAAGCTGCAAACAACCAACCCTTTCTCTTGCCTAAACGATTTTTTCAATAATACCTCACAAACCAATAGCATTCGCCCTAAATTGTCGGCTAACCAAAAGCATAAAAAGCAAAAAATCGATAGAAGACTGATTGGTCTAAAATGAGCCCAAAATGGCTATCGAACAAGTCCAGTCAACCAGTTCCGCCTAATGCCACAATTGAGTTAACTGCGGAGAAAAGTCAGTATTTACTGGGCGACCACGTCAAAGGCGGAATCAAAATAGTTTCGCAGGAAGAATTCGACGTTAACCAGGCACTTGTCTGCTTATCATGCAACGAAAACATTCGCAAGAACCGAGTTTGGACAAACCAGTTTGGGACACAGCAAGAGGAGTACTGGGATAACGCAGTCACATACAGCGCCACCTGCAAGCTTTTCGAATACGTGCATGTCCCGCAAGGTTTCTGCGCCAACTACCAATATGACCTGGAGATTTCAAGCGCCGCAAGCGAGACAATCTACAGCATCGACCACTACGTCAAGTGGCTGCTAAACGCCGTTCTCCAAGTAAAAGACCGCCCGAACATTCTGACCCAGAACTTTGAAATACGCGTCGAAAAACCCGCAGTCAACCCAGCAGCACCCGCCGTTGTGAAAGAAGTAGAACGGGAAATAGTCCTAATCCCATGCAGCTACTGCGGTTCACTGATGCCTCAGACAGCAATCTTTTGCCCAAACTGCGGAGCTAGAAAAAAATCGTAAACTGCCGCTTAACAGATTCCAATTCCTGTTCCGTGAGTTTTCGAGGGTAGTTGTAGATGGGTCCGCTGGGTTTCTCATTGTAGAAAGGTCGATTGCAGAATGGGCAGCCTGAAGTCTGAAAAGGTTCACCTGAATTAACCGCCTCTTCTAACTCCTCCTTTGCTAAACCAAAGCTTGCAATCTTGCCTTCATCATCAAAACAAATGCCGCCAACCCGAGCTAACCCCTTAACAATCAAGAATCTGGCAAGCTGCACCCGCCGGTAAACTTCCAGTGGCGGCGGCGAATTCTTTTCCAGCGCGGTTCCCCGAACAGGCGTGAAAGCAAAAAGAGCTGGCAAAACGCCCATGTCAACGCACCGCTGAATTACCTGTACTGCCTCCCGCTCAGTCTCGCCGAGCCCAACAATCACGTGTGTGCTGACATTGCCTTTCCCAAAAACCGCCAACGCCTCAGCCAACATTTGGAATTGGTTATCCCAACTGTAAGAGCCGCCTGCACCTTTACCCTTAACCCTGTCGAACAGTGCCTCGGTCGCCGCGTCCAAAGCTAACCCAAGCCTGTCAACGCCCGCCTTAGCCAAAAGCTCAACATTTGCCCTGTTAAGAGGCTGGCAGGAAACCGAAACAGGAACCGCTGCATCCTTCTTTATCTCCCTGACGAGGGCTTCAAGATGCACGAAGACTTCTGGGTAGTTTAAGGCTTGGATACAGACTCGCCTGATTTTGCCCTGCCTGAACCCGTCTCCGAGCGCTGACAGAACCTTTGGTGTGGGAAAGGTTGGCCATGTGACCCTGGAAAGCAATTCTGCGCTGCTTTTGCTGCCTCGGGCTTGGGGGCAGAAGCCGCAGTTCGCCGTGCAATTGCCTAACTTGTAAGTCATCAGGTATGCGGTCGTCGGCTCAGCATCCAACTTGCCCGCCAACAACCCGAGAACTATCGCGGTGCCTGTTGAAACGCGAATTGTTGTAGGTAAACTTCTTGAGAAGGCTTTTTTGCTCAATTAGTAAACTGCCTAGGTGATTGTTAGGTGAATTGTATCTATTTATGCTTATTTTTCTTACGCATTTGAAAAATAGCACCTATGTGCATTGGCAAATCTATATCAAGTTAGTTAACTTTGAATAAGAACGTCTGGGAAAATGACGGACATTCGTAGTTTGTGCGGTAAATATCATTTCAAGGATTTGCAAAAAGAGAAGGAAGAGATGAAACGCGGTTGGGAAGACCAACCAGACGGGACTAAAAAGGTTAAGAATTAATTTGGGCTCTTTTTTTGCTCTTTCTTAAAAAGAGAAAAAGAACAAGTATCACGCTGACGCTAATTACCGCCCCGATAGAAATCCCTTGCAGCAGTTTTGTGGTGCTTAACGCCGCGTTTGTGTTGTGGGCATTCAAGTCTATTGTCACTTCGTGGGTGCTGTGGTGGTAGTTGAAGTGCAGAATCCAGGAGTCAGCGGTTGAAGAAATCGTGTAGGTTGCTGAGTCTCCGTCGATGTATGCTTTGATTGTTGATGTGTCGTTAACCAGCGACTTGGCAATGTAAACGTCAGCGTAGCCTCTGGTTCCGTTTGGTCCAGTCACTGTGAAGCTGAGTTGCTCACTGGTAGAGTTGAAAGCTAAGCCTGTAACCGTTGAGTTCGACGCAACTGAGAAAACGTCCTGAGCCTGCCCGAAGTCATATGGGATTACCACAAAGTTAACCAAGGTGCTCGTTGCAGGATGCGTTTCGTCTCCTGCGTAGGTGGCGTTTAAAACATAGTTGCCAGTGACTGAGGGAAGCCATTCAGCCAAGAAGGTTCCGTTTGAATCCGCATTTACCGTGCTGAGGTTGAGCCAAGAGCCGCCGTCCGTGACACTGTAGGCGAGCAAGATTGGTGCATTCGGTATGCCGACGCCGTTGTCGGTTAAGGTGCCGTTGATTTTAACCCTGAAGTTGGTTTGTGTTGTGAAGCTTTGGCAGGAAACCGCAAGTTTAGGCTGAGTCGGTGTAGGTGCAGAATTTGATGTTATGCCCGAGTTCCCAGCAACCTTTGTTTGATAAACCACCACTCCGCCAGCTGTAATCACAACTATCCGCATCGGGTCTCCCGCCAAAAGCTGCCATTGCCCACTGCCGTCGTTGAGCGCTGACCCGAAGCCGCCGAGCACAATCTCCGTGTCAGACCAACTGTCCAGCAAAACGCCGATGGAATCCGCTCCCGTAGTGGGGCCGTCCTGTGTGCCTGCTTCCCACCCGTACCATCCGTCGTTATGAACCTGAATCACGGGGGTGCTGCCGCTGCCTACGGTGTCGATTGAGCCGTCGCCCAGGCTCATGGTTTGAGGCGGGATATCTCCGAAGCCGCTGCCCTTGATTATGATTTTCTGCACTGTGTTCGTAGAAATCTGGCTAACTGAGGAAATTGTCGGACCCGCACCGTTACCGCTAGTCGTTGGCGCCAAGCCAAGCACGCTAGTGCTGTACGAAGCTACTTGCCCCGACACCTTCACCAGAATTTGGATTGGGTCATCAGGCATCATGTTCCATTCCCCCTGCCCCGATGTGCTAAGTGAGTCTCCGAATCCGCCGAGGACTATTTTGGTGTCTGACCAGCTTACAAGGACAATGCCGACTCCATTGCCTTGGTACCCCGCCGTCCACCCGTTAACGAGGCTGTTGTCACGAACCTGCATTGAAGGCGTGGGAGCTACGTCGATTGTATCTATCGAACCGTCTCCCAGACTGAAATTCTGAGGCAAAACATCCCCGAAGCCGTTCCCCTTGATAGTTATCGTCTGCAAAACCGCATCTTTGATAGGGCTTACTGAAGAAATGAACGGTGCCCCCTCTGGACTCCTCAAAGCCGTCGTGCTCTGGGATGCACCTAGACGCGAACTGCCCGTCAACAGCAATCCACCGAGAATTAAGATGATTAAAGATGCTTCAAGAAGAGACTTCTTCATTCATACGTCACCATTTAACCATGCAAATTGAAAGGCTTATAACCGCTTGCCTTTACCCAGGAAAACTTTGGCGAAACCCGTTTTTGCAGAAAATGTACCTAAAAAAGAGAAACACGCATGAGAACTTGAGCAGTTTTCAATCTAACAGTAGACTACACTCAAATTCACTTTTCGGCTTCTTATATTCCTTCATTTTTCAAAATCCTTGATGGAAAAACCTCGGGACACCTGAACGTGCTATGTCAGCGGCCTATTGGCTAATCTAGATGCTTCTATTTGGTTCATCTAGTTGACCCGGAGGGCAGCTTGTTGGAGCAAACAAAAAATCAGCCTAAACAAAGGTCACCCGCCTATGAGATTTTAGGCGGATTTTTTTGCGAGACTTAGGGCTCGGCTTGCAAGTGACACAAGGAAGAATCCGAGGAAAGCGTACTCAACAAAGGCAAAGGTCGCTTGGGACGGAAGAACAAGCGTTAACACGACGCCGATGTACAATGCGCTGCCAGTGTACCTTCCAACGGGGTCAAAAAGCTTCTTAGCATAGTGGCTTGTGGCTAGAAACTGGGCGAACGAGGCGGTTATGAGGAGCAGCAGCCAAACAGGGTAGAAACCTTTCAGGCTGAAAAACGTGAAGATGCCGATGACGAGGACGAAGTCGGTTGATGCGTCATAGTAAGCGCCGAATTTTGTGGTCGCATTCAGTTTTCGTGCTACGTAGCCGTCGAACAGGTCAGTGATTGCTGCGGCTGCGAACAGGGTTAAGCAGAGAGCGATGTTCCCAGTGGCGTAGACGTACAGGAGGAGGGGTAAAACGGCGATTCTAAAGGAGCTTATGAGGGTGGGGACAATGATTGATTTCTGCATCGGCTACACTGTGCGAGGAAAGATACCTTGGCTTCCATTGGTTAAATGTCTGTCTGTCCACTTTTATGCGTCTGCCCCTAAAAGTTACCGCGCGCTGGCTATTGCAAAAGAAAAGCCGTTCAATGCCACGCCGTTTAGGTGTTGGCAAAACTTAATTATCACAAGCTTCTAGGTCAATTGGGTTGGTTCGATGGCTAAGCTCAGCGATTTAGGCTTCAAAAAGGGCGCGATTTCAGAAGTCATACTCTCAACCTACAACAGGGATGGATCGCCGAACGCCGCCCCCATGGGAGCCACCCTCAAAGACGAGCAACACCTAACTATCGAACTCTACAATTCCTCCACAACACTCGCCAACCTAAAAACAACAAAGTGTGCCGTCGTTAACTTGACAAGCAATATAGACGTTTACTACAGAGCAGCCTTCAAAGAAGCAAACCCAGATAGCACGCTTCCCAGGGAATGGTTCGCAAAAGCCCAAGCGGTCAACGCGCCTAAACTGCGCTCGGCGGATGCTACAGTTGAGGGTTCCGTCGTTGATTTGGCGGCGATAGGCGCGGAGAAAACGCGGGCGCTCTTAGCCGTGGAGCGTTTGGAAGCTGAAAAGGGGTATCCGAAGGTTTACTGCCGCGCTTTTGGGTTGACGCTTGAAGCTATCATCCACGCGACTCGCGTGAAAGCTTTGGCGGGCAACCAAAAAGAACACGAACATGTCAGCGAGCTCTTAAAGAAAATTCGGGAATGCGACGTCTTGGTCAGTCGGGTTGTGCCGAACTCGCAGTATTCCGCGGTTATGGCTGATTTGATGAAGAGACTTGACGGTTGGGGTCAAAAATGAAGGTGCTTCTGGTCACCAGCGTGCTGGAAAAAGACACGGTTGAGGGCTACGCCAAAGAAAGCCAAGTCGAAACCCGCGTGGTGGCGTTGAACGTCGCCGTCGCCGCCTTCTTGACGCCTAAAACCATCAGTGAAGCCCTAAAAAAAATCGACCTAAAAGGCTACGAATTAATCCTCACGCCAGGCTTAATCTGCGGCGACACCTCAGCCATCTCAAAAGCCGTCGGAACCCCAGCGTACAAGGGTCCAAGGTACGACGCTGACCTGCCGCTTGTGTTGGATTCGCTTGGACAAGTTAAGCTTTCAACCACCCTGCCAGCCTGCGACCTGCTGAAAGAGAAGCTTGAGGAAAAAGCCCTGCAGGAAATAGAGAAGACCGAGCAGAACCGCATGGAACTGCTCGAAAAGCCAGGAAGCATGCTTATCGGCGATGTGGCTGTCGGCAAAGTTTTTCCAATGCGTGTCCTCGCCGAAATCGTTGACGCTCCCCACATGGACGAAGAAGCAATCACGCGGCTGGCAAAACGGTTCGTGAAGGCGGGTGCAGACTTCGTCGATGTAGGCATGGTTGCAGGGGAATCGCAGCCTTCAGACGCGAAGCGGGTTGTGGCGCTTGTTAAACGGGCGGTGGACGTGCCTGTAAGCATTGACTCGCTTGACCCAGCAGAAATCCGAGAAGCCGTCTCTGCGGGCGCAGACTTGGTTTTAAGCGCTGATGCGAGCAACATCGAAGCCATCGCGCCCTTCGTCTCCAACGTCGCCGTCGTTGTGATTCCTACTAATCAACGGCAAGGGTTCTTCCCCAAAAAAGCCGAGGAACGCGTAGCCTTTCTTGAACAAACCATAGCAAAGGCAAAACGCCTCGGCATATCAAAATGCGTCGCTGACCTTATCCTTGACCCAACAGAAGTCTTGGAGTCGTTCACGGCTTTCCGAATGTTCGCCCAAAGAAACCCCGATGTGCCCCTGTTTGTAGGTGTTTCAAACGTTACTGAATTGATGGATGCGGACTCCGTCGGGATGAACGCTTTGCTGGCGCGTCTGTCTTCTGAGGTGGGAGCCAGCATTCTTTTAGCAACTGAGAAAAGCGATAAGGCAAAAGGCAGCGTAGGCGAGGAAGCCACGGCGGCTAAAATGATGTTTCTCGCGAAAGAACGCGGGTCAGTCCCAAAGGACCTCGGAATGGATCTGCTCGTTTTTAAGGATAAAAGAAACAGGGAAGAAACATACGACAAGACGCTGGAGCAGAGGGCACCCGTAGTCAACGCTGAAAAACGGTGTTCGGCTGAGCTGGATCCCTCGGGGTGCTTCAGAATCGTACTTGACCGCGTCGGCGGAGACATAGTGGCGGCTCATTACGCAACCCAAAAGATGGATAAACCCGATAAAATCGTAAAAGGCAAAACAGCAGACGCCATCTACACTGAAATTGCAGATTTGGGTTTGGCGCCGCAGCCTCTCCATTTAGCCTATCTGGGAAGCGAGTTAGCGAAGGCTGAAATAGCTTTGAGAACTGGGAAAGAATACATTCAGGATAAGGCAATGTTCACAAAATAGCCATGGAAAAAAATCAACCTACTTGAAAACATACGTGCTTTTTCCTCCCGGCATTTCTGCTAAAAGAAGCTTTATCTTTCAAAGTGTGCAAACTAGTTTTAGGAAAGGTGAACTAAAATTTGGAAAGCAATCCGTTACGCGTAAGCCTCGCTGGCTTGGAGCTGCCGAACCCGACGATTCTTGCCTCGGGCGTGTTGGGTTTCTCAGCGGAATCCTTCAACCGCGTGGCTAAAGGCGGCGCAGGCGCAGTTGTCTCGAAATCCATCGGCGTAGAAGCCCGAGGCGGCTACCCGAACCCAACGGTGGTTCAGGCTGAATCAGGGTTGATAAACGCGATGGGCTTGCCGAACCCAGGCATCGACGAGTACGCTGGAGAAATAAAGTACGCAAAAACCATCCTCCGCATCCCGCTCATAGTCAGCGTCTTCGGTTACACGGCAGACGAATATGCCGTTGTCGCTGAGAAAGCCGTCAAGGCAGGGGCAGACGCCGTGGAACTCAACGTTTCATGCCCGCATGTCCAGTTTACAGGCTCAGAAATCGGTCAAAACCCCAAGCTTCTTTCGCAAGTGGTTGAAAAAGTGAAGGCGGCAATCAGCAAACCCGTCATCGTGAAGCTTACGCCAAACGTCGCAGACATCGCCGTAACCGCTAAAGCGGCCGTTGAAGCAGGCGCCGACGTATTGACCGCGGTGAACACGCTTAAGGCAATAGCGATAAACGCGGAAACGACACGCCCAATCTTAAGCAACATCAAAGGTGGTCTATCAGGGGCAGCCATCAAGCCTGTGGCATTAAGATGCGTCTTTGACATTCGGGAAGAGTTGCCCGACGTGCCCATAATCGGCTGCGGAGGCATAGGCGACTGGCGCGACGCCGTCGAGTTCTTGCTTGCAGGCGCTTCAGCAGTGCAGGTCGGCACCGCTTTGGCTTGGGAGGACATATCTGTTTTCCAAGACATAACTAAAGGCTTAGAAACTTATCTTAGAAAGAAACATGTTGGGAGTGTGAAAGAAATTGTCAACCTCGCTCATCGCAGCTAACACCCTTAGAACATCAGAAATCGTGCAGGTCCGAACGGAAAGCCCAACCGTAAAAACCTTCACAATCTACGATAGGCTATGCTCAAAAGCCAAGCCAGGGCAATTTTTGATGCTTTGGCTGCCGGGAATAGATGAAATCCCCCTGAGCATAATGGACGTTGGAAAAGACTTGGTTTCCGTATCGGTGAAGCAGGTCGGCGACGCTACAAGGCATTTGCACGGCATGGAAGCAGGTGCAATCGTCGGCGTCCGTGGACCCTTCGGGAACAGCTTCACTGAAAGCCGAGGCAGAGTCCTGCTGGTCGGCGGAGGCACGGGAACGGCGCCTCTACTGTTTTTGGCAAAGCAACTAGCCGCCAAGACCGAACGTTTGTCTTTCGTGGAGGGCGCGAAAACCAAGGATGAACTCCTCTTCGTGCGGGAACTCGGTGGCGTCTGCAACGAGAAAAGCCTCATTACGGCAACGGAAGACGGCACCTACGGCTTGCAATGCATGGTAACTGAACCTTTAGCCAAGCTGTTAGCGAGGGAAAAATTCGATATGATCTACACCTGCGGACCTGAAGTCATGGTTAAGAAGATTTTTGATTTGACGGAACAGCGAAAACTGCCTTTGGAAGCGAGCTTGGAGCGGCTGATGCGCTGCGGCATAGGCTTGTGCGGAAGCTGCGTAATCGGCAAATACCGCGTCTGCAGGGACGGACCTGTGTTCACAGCGGCGCAATTGCGGGAAGTCAAGGATGAGCTGGGGATTTCAAAGTTAGGCTTTGACGGCGCAAGAATACCCTTCTAAGGCGCAAAACGATGGCGTTGAGTCAGCAGGAACTGGAGCAGACAGTAACCAAAGCCGTTTCCCTTTACAACAGGTTGAGAAGCCCCGAGATAACAATTAAACTGGTCTCGGTATCGCCCATTAGTGTCACCGTTTCTTTTTCTGGTGGCTTCTGCTACGGCTGCGGCGTAATGGATTATGTGGAGGGTTTCGCTCAACAGTTCAAAGCTTTAAGCGGTAAGGCGGAGTTGAAGGTTGGCAAAACCCGGCAGATAACCCCGAGAAACTTCGAAGCAGACTACAACGTCAAAACCCGATAGGAAATCATTGTCTTTACAACGGTTCCGCTCTTCATTCTGGAAAGCATCGCAAACGTCTTTAGGTCGTTCACGTAACACAGTCAGGGGAAGGGAAAAGACTGTGGCTGAGGATGAGAAGAACGTTGGGAAAGCGCCTTGTTGTGAATACGCCAAGGCTGAGACTGGTTTTGGCGAATTTGAATTAAGTGTTCGTGAGTGCTCAGGTTCAACTTGTGCTTACTCTATTTTTTCTGATCCTGCAATCTACGTGAAATGTCCACAGCGTATAAAGAACCTAAAAGACGGCGTGTCGGTGACTCCGCCTGAACCGAAAAAGGTTTTTGTTCGTGTCCACTCGAAATATGAGTCGGTGCCAAAATTCACGGGCATTGGCTGTAACGGTTGCCAATTCAAGGCTAGTTCTTACTGTTGGGGTCAATGTACACTGAATGTCTGGAAGAAAAAACCTGATTGGTGAAGCTTTGGCGCTGCTGAGAATTGTTTTTGAAGCAATTAACTGACTGAATAATCAGGCAGAGATAACGGGGGTTGGGCGTCATTTTTGTGGTGGTTTTTCTGTCACAAAAAATAGACCCCTTCCCGGTCTTTGTGGACCCATCGTTACCTTGGTTTTTGGTTGTAAAGATGGGGTACCCTCCCCTGTATTTGGAACCCATATTTACATTGGAATTCTGATGTAAATACTAGGTACCCCTATCGGGTAGAAGGCTTGTAGTCAGGGCTTGGTTTGGGTTGTTTTTTTGGTTTGGGGTTTGGTTTGGACTTAGGTTGATTTATGGGAATCTGCAAAAAGCCTCGATGCAACCTAATTCGCATGTTTTGTGGAAAGCTACTTATCTTCTCCCGACAATGAGGTGCCACGGAGAGGGATGAAATCAGCGAAACCATAGAGTTCCCCAAAACATTCGCCATCGCAGGAAACATCGCCCTCGCCGCATGGATTATTTTGGACACACTGGGTCTTTCTCTTATCAACTTGGCAGCCGGCGTGGCTTTCCTGCTGGTTTTACTCATCGGAATCTACGGTATCCTCAAGTTCCTAGGCTGCCTCCGCCCCTGCTACAACTGCAAAAAATGCACATTCGGCATGGGAAGACTCGCCGCGCTCTACTTTGGGAAGCGGAGCCTCAAAGACTACAAAGAAACCTACCACCTGCCCGTCGCCATCTTCTACTATATCCTCCTAGGACCCTTACCAGCTGCAATCCTGCTCGTCTCCATTGTTGAAGCGTTTTCCGTCGCCAAAATTGCGGTTCTGCTTTGCCTCGTAGGGTTCTCAGCATTCAGCGCTCTGACTTGGCGGGCAACTCCAAGCAAGGTTCCTTAGATTGGGCAGATTGAGACCTATAAAGTGTGAACAGGGAACCAAAAAACTTGACAACCCCTTAGCAGAACCTTATGGTTGCTGTTGTTCTTGGTTGAAGAAGCTTTCCAGTTTGGAGTTTTCTGTCTTCCGCAGGACTTCAGCGCAGGTTTTCGGGTCAAGAGCCTTGTACTCTAAGCCGAGGGTGGATAGTAGCCGCTGGACGTCTTTGCCGAGGCTTGGGGCAACCAACACCGCGCGGACTTCGCGGTTGACTTTGGCTTTGATGGGTTCAATGTACTTTGCCAACTGCAGCGCTGCTTCCTTCGACGCGGTTTTGCGTTTTACCTCGACAATGACGAGTTTGCCGTTTTTGTCTTCGCCGTAAATATCCACGAAGCCAGGCTCAACTTTTTTCTCCCAGCTAATCGGCTTAAACCCTTCCTCGAAAAGTTCGGGCTTTAAGATGATGGCTCGGTGCATGTCGTCTTCGGATGCGTAAAGCAGAAACTCGCCTGAATCATCAAGGCTCAAAGCCGAAGCCATCAAAACGTCGGTGAATGTGATTTTCACGTTTTCCCTTGGCTTCTGCCTGACCGCGTGGATTTCCATGTGGCTTTCGTCTTTGACTTGGACGTGGAAGATGCTTCCCGAGGGCTGCCAGTTGACTGGTTCGTAGCCGACTGGGCGGTGGACAAGAAGCGACCCGTCCGCCTTGACGATTAACATGCGTTCGCCTGGCTCCAATGTTGAGCTTGCTCTGCCGACGTAGTGCACGCTGCAGGTGCCTGCGACGATGAGTGTTCTTCTTTGCGTGAATGCTTTTTCAATCAGCTTTGCCGCTTCGGCGAGCGTGGGTTGCGAGAGGACGGCGAGTTTGTTGGGTTGTGCCAATGTGTTTTCAGCCAACTATTTTAGACAGTGCTTGGGTACATAAGATTTCTTGAAGGAACCCCAAGTGGCAGGCTGGAAAGACAAGCGCAAGGTGATGCAGCGGTACGATTTGACAGCGGATATGTACGAGGAACGCTACAGGGAAGAGCAGCAGGCAAAATATGGGGCTGCGCTTGAAAACATCGAGCTGGCTGGCTTACGGGTTTTGGATGTCGGATGCGGCACAGGATTGTTCTTCAGCCACGTCGATGGTGCAAGCATGGTTGTGGGGGTTGACATTTCACGCAAGCTGCTCCTTAAAGCGAAAGATGAGGCGAAGAAGTCGGGTAACGTTTTTGTTTTGCAGGCTGACGCTGACCATTTGCCGCTGAGGGAAGGCTTCTTTGACGCTGTTTTCGCGTTTACTGTTCTTCAGAACATGCCGAAACCCGAAGAGACTTTGGGGGAGCTCAAACGGGTCACGGCGCTGGGCGGGAACGTTGTTGTGACGGGGTTGAAGAAGGCTTTTGCGCTGAACACGTTTATGGACATGCTTGAAGGCACTTCGCTGCAAGTCGCCTCCTTCGTTGACAGGGAGAATTTGAACTGTTATTTAGCTGTACTATCTGCCCGGTGAGCATGCTTAGCCAGTCAATATTGTTTTTGAATTCATAAGAGTCTTGTAGGAGATGTTCTTATTGCTCGTGTTAAAAAGGTTGAACCAGAATGTTGGAACAAACAAATACCAAAACCAACAGCAGAAAAGTCCTACGCAACAAGATGGCTGAAGTTTTCAGCGACGAAATCAAAGCCTTACCCGTGGAGATGCGTTACATCCTGCTTGACGATTTGGTAACGGCGTTTGAGAATCGCCTTTCAGTATTCAGTCAAGCTAAATCGAGCCTGCCTTCAATAGAGTTTGAGTTGGCAGCTAGAAACGAACAGGTCATAGCTTAAGCCTGCTTGCATCGGCTTCCCAGTTGCGCCCGACGATAAGTCTATCAGAAGTTCCCAGCGAAATCTTTATTCTAAAGCTTTTCAAAAACAAAAAAGGGGGAAGGCGAAGTTGTGTCTGGTTTCTTTCCCTTAGGTATGAGAGAAAATAAACGCCATTTAGTTTAAAAAAGAAAAAATGGCGGAAGCAAGGTTTTTCCGTTTTGCACGAGGTTAGCTTGGAGAGGGTCGGGTTCCCAAGGTAAGTGAAACATCTTGGGTTTGGCTGTTTCTTTCGATTGTGACGGTTATTGTTTGGTTTGGCAGTGTGTGCTCTGCAAGGTACGTTGATAATTCGTCTTGGTTGACGATGCGTACTCCGTTGATTGCTGTGATAATGTCTCCGCCGATGATTATCTGGGTTCCGTCTATGGTGGTTTGGGTTGATCCTGCTTTGAGTCCTGCTTTGTCGGCTGGTCCTCCGCTTATAATCTGCTCAACAAGCAAGCCGTACGTGACTTTGTAGCCTTCTTGGTTGGCGATGTCGTAGCTATTGTCCACTACGCTTAAACCCATGTAGGGGTACGACGTGTAGGCGCCGTTGTCAGCCAGCGAGTTGACTTCGCGAAGTATCGTTGCTGAGGAAATGGCGAATCCTAAACCCTGCGCGGTGCCGCCATTCTGAGAGTTTTCGATTCCAGCCGTGTTGATGCCTACGACTTGTCCCGCAGCGTTAAGTAAGGGTCCGCCTGAGTTTCCCGGGTTAATCGGGGCACTGAACTGGATGATGTCGGCTATGGGGTAGTTGCCTGCGGTTGTTTCCGTTATGGTTCTGCCAAGAGCGCTTACGATTCCAGTTGTCATTGAACCTGCCAACCCGAAGGGGCTACCGACTGCTGCGACGAAGTCGCCTACGCTAAGAGTTGAAGAAGACACAATCGTAAGCGGCTGGAACTCGCTCGCAGGAGCGTTATCCACAGACAGCACTGCTAGGTCAGCGTATGGGTCCGCGCCTAAAACAGTTGCGGCGTAGCCGTCTCCGTTGGAGAAGGTCACGCTTATGCCTGTTCCATCGGCGATAACGTGGTTGTTTGTGACTACAACCATGCGTCCGTTGAGGTCGTCGATGAAGCCGCTGCCTTCAATCTGGGTGCTTGACTGCGTATCCGTTATGACTACAACTGAATCCTTAACTTCATCGTAAAGCGCGGAAAGCGAAACGTTCTCGGGGACAGCTTGGGTTGAGCCGCTGCTGTTAGCTGACAAACCCGCAATCTGGTTCTTCAGGTCAGTAATCTGCTTTTGAAGGCTGGATTGGCTGCTGGAAGAGTTCGAGTTCAGGTTGCCGATATAGTAGCCGAAGACGCCTGCAAAGAGGCTGCACGCGATTATCGCAATGATTGAAGCTGCGAGAAGACGATTCCTTCTGGACCGTTTGGAGAGCTTTGGCTGTTCGGGTTGCGGGGTGAACTGAGGCTGTTGGGGCTGCGGTGTAGGCTCTGGCGGTACGGATGGCTGTTGAGGAGATTCGGGCTGCTGCTGCGGTTGAGGCTGCTCGGGTTGTTGTGACGGTTGAGAGGCTTCGGGCTGTTGTGGGGGCTGGGAAGGCTCGGGTTGCGGGGTTTGCTCAGAAGGCTGGGGTTGCTGTGGCTCTTGACTTGGTTCAGGCTGCGGAGAAGGCTGAGAATTATCTGGCTGCTGTGAAGGCTGCTCCATTACACATCTCTCCTAAAAGCGGCAGATGTTTCTTTGAATTGTGAAGTTACCGTTGTTAGTTTACGTTGATAAGGCATATCCTTGAATCTCCATTATTGATTGATGTTCTAGCATTCAAGATGTTATTAAAAAGTTTTTCATAATTAAGCCCCAATTCTATGCAAACACAACATACGCAACATCAGGTCAGCAAACAGAAAAACGAGAGAGAACTTGCATATGAAATTGATCGGCATGGCTGTTCTTAATTTGGTCAAAAATGGTCATAGCCATAGTTCAACTTCTTGATCTCTATAAATCCATGCTTAACCTAATCATATCAATACATTCAATGCCATTTTCAATAATTTTTTCTCTATAGTTCTTCTTAAAGAAATCTCTATCTATACGAACAATGCGAAATCCACATTTTTGATAAAGTGCCAATTGAGATATGCTGGAATTTCCTGTCCCAACTTCTAACACCTTTGCTTTCTCTTTCCTCGCCATATCTATTGCACTAAAGATTAACCTCTTACCTATGCCTTTACCCTGATATGCCTTGCTGACTGCAACATTTGCGAGTTCTAAGGTTAAGGGTCCCGTTCTTATAATTACATAGACGCCAACAATATTATTGTTAACATAGGCAGCATAACAATTTCCCCTATTCGTGTAATCATAAATCCTGTCGATTGATGGGTCAGCCAAAAGAAGTAAATCATACGGGACTTCATCATCACTACTCATTTTTTTTACTACTAAATCATTCATTTATCAACCCTCGCTACTATTTCGCAAGAAACCAAACAACAGTAGCCAACCCCCAAATTTCAAGTTTCCGAGCACGGCTCTTCCCGTTAGGGGCGTCTGATGACCAAAAGAGCCACCGCAAACTCCAAAAACGCGACCGCAGACATAGCCGAAAGCGCAAAGGCATGGTTAAACGTAGCAAGGAACCCCGCTGCATACGCGACCTCGGGAACCAGAATGACTGCTATTCCAACGGTTAACTTTTCGAAGTCGTTGAGCACCGACGCGATTTTTGCTTTAGCTGCGGTTCGCAGGAAAAGTTTGATTTCGAAGATGCTTGCAGCAGCCACGGGCAAAATTATCAGGAATGGAATGAGGATTGTGGTTGGCGCAGTTAGGGGTTTAACGAGGGATAAGATGGCTAAGGCTATTGGTACGGGAACGTAGGTTGCGGTGGATACTAAGGCTTTGGGGACGATGATTCTTCGGGAGCTAATCGGCAGGGTTTTGGTGTACTCTAACCCTTTTCCTTCGGCGCTTAAGAGTGCAAGGGGTAGGAACAGGGCGAAGACTCCGCCTAAAGATGTGCCGACAAGCACTAGAGCTGTCCTGAGGACGCCGAAGTTGGAGTCCAGCAGCACTATAAGGACGGTTTCAAGAACAGGCAAAGCGAAGAAGAAGGCGGTAGCTGGGTTTCTGGAAGCCACCTTAAGGTCTTTCAAAACGTAGCCTAAAAGTGGACCGCGGGGATTAACGGAAAAGTCTCGAGTCCTGACTCGTGCGATGTTTATTCCCGTTCCCTGAGAGACGTTTCTTACGGTTCCTAAACTCCATTCGGCAGCGAGAACCGCCAGCAAAGCGTACCCAACCAAGGCAACGGACGCCAAAAGCAAGGTTACGAAGGTCACGGTGGAAACCGAGGCGGTTATGACGATGCCTGTTGAGAAGGGGTAGAGAAGCCCCAGCAGCCGGCTCCCAACGTGCCCGGCGTCGAGCAGGGTGCTTTGCAGGTTAGGCACAATGTACCATGGGAGGCTGAAAAGGAAACCCACGGCGACAAGCAGCAAACCCCACATCAAAATGAAGAACAACCGCAGCACCGTGTTGGCTTTTGAGCGTCCGCCCTGCAGCATGTTTTTCTGGAAAATCCTTGAAAACCAAAGAGCGACGGCAACGGCGAAAACCGCGTTCATCACGGATGCTGCAAGCATGATGAGGGTTGCTATGGGAGAAGCTGTTAAGTAAGCAACGAGCACGACTTGGCTGATGATTGACCCTGCGACCATGTAGTCGAAGGAGCGGATGAAAGAAAACAGGGTAATTAGGGAGAATTCATCCCGATTCAAAGGCATAGTTGACAGCAAGGCTGAAGAACCAGGGCTCATGAAAGACGAAAGCGTCTGGATCGCGTAAAGCGCCGTGAACCCGAAGGTTACAGCCAGGCTAAGCGAGATTGCGCTTGTCAACCCGAAGCCTGAGCTTCCCAAAAACAACGAGACGAAAGGAGCCAACGAAACGATAACGTTGAAAAACGCCACGACGCCTTTGTCGAACTTGGCGATTCGCAGCGCTCTCTGGGTCAGTTCAAGGTCGTCCTGTGATTCCTTGCCTTGGTGGTTGCGTCCGAAGGCACCCCACCACATCCGCCCCCTTTCCTCAGCAAGCGAACGGTAAACCATTTCCCTGTAGCATGTTTGGCTTAGGCGCCAGGCTTCACTTAGCTTCATTCTTGAAGAATGCCTCCCTAAGCATCCTCATGGTGTCGGCGACCTCGTCTTCTTCATGGGTCAACTTGAGGAAGACTTCTTCCAGCGTGCCGCCCCTGCCCTCGGTTTTGCTTCTGAGCTCGTCAAGCGTTCCCTCAGCTATCACTTTGCCCTGGTAAATTATGCCGATTCTTGTGCAAACCTGCTCAGCCACCTCCATAATGTGGGTTGAAAACAGGACGGCGCCGCCTTTTTGAGCGTGAAACCCAACCAGCTCCTTGACTATTCGGCTACTCTTAGCGTCCAGACCGTTGAGGGGTTCATCCAGCAGCAGGACGGGCGGTTGGTGAATAAGCGAGGCGATCAAAGCGACTTTCTGCTTCATCCCCAGTGACAGGGTAGCTATTGGCGAGTCAAAGTACTGCGCCATGTCAAAAGCGTTCGCGAGTTGAGCGACCAAATCGTTGGTGGCGGCTCTGTCGGTTTTTCTGATGGACGCCACAAACTCAAGAAAATCGCGAGGCGACAGGGAATCGTAAACTATGGGGTTTTCAGCGACGTACCCGATTTTTGATTTGACTTCAATGGGGTTTTCAACGGGGTTTAAGCCGACAACCTTGATCCAGCCTGAAGATGGCTCCTGTAAGCCAAGGATAGTCTTGATAGTTGTCGTTTTTCCTGCGCCGTTGGGACCAAGCAACCCGTAAACTTCGCCAGGCATCACCCGCAAATTCACATCCGACAGAGCTTTAACTGAACCGAACTGCTTGGTAAGCCCAGAAGTTTCAATCAAAGGTTCAGAGGGGGAACTAAACTTTCTTTGCATCCAAATCGCTCATTTCGAAATAAATCATCGTCTTGCTTTAAACAAATTATGTCTTACTAATTCATAATTCACATTTGACCATTTCAGAAAATACACTTCTCACTTCATCTGCCTGACCAGCCAAAGAACGCTTTTCGCCGTTTTTAGGCACTTAGCATTTGCACGCCGTCTATTTGACCGTTGTCTGCGAAGATGCCGACTGTAACCTCGTTTACGGCGCCTGGGTAAACCCTGTCTAGACCCAGCATCACGTACCAGTAGGGAATCAAAGCCACGGAGTTGCCTCTTGGATGCGGGACCAACTGAACTGAAACGGGGTTGTCAAGGACTGGGAAGCCCGTGTATTTTGTGCCGTTGAAATTCCACGTTAAGGTTTGAACGTATTCTTTAGCCATCGTAACTGCTTGTTCCTGCGAAACGGTGAGTTTTGTGCTTCCGACGGTGAACAGGAAGTAGCCGTCAGTCATGGTTACGAGAATGTTATTTTGGAACGTCATCATAACCCCTTTAGCTTGGTAGTCAATGCCGTTCTGAGTGTACATCCACATGAACTGGGTGGTGCCTCCTGAAACAGTTATTTGAAGCGTCATGTTGCCCTGCGTGACCGCGGTTGGTCCAGTCGTGTTTACTGCATCTATTAGGTCGAGCATTTGGCTAAGGTATGCGTCGCCTGAGTAGGCTTGGTATCGTTCAAGTACCCCCTTGGCAGCCTGCACTACATCAAGGGGCTGGGTCTCCGCGAAAACAGGCGAGCTTTCCCCCATGTCAAGTTGGTAACGGGAGAAATGATTGTTTCTGAAACGTAAATCCACGTTGAATGTGTACGGACCGTTCGTAAGAGAATAGGTCAGCAGTTCCTCAGCAGCATTAAGTTCTGCG
Source organism: Candidatus Bathyarchaeota archaeon (assembly GCA_963722095.1). GTDB lineage: Archaea > Thermoproteota > Bathyarchaeia > Bathyarchaeales > Bathycorpusculaceae > Bathycorpusculum. The sequence continues at coordinate 1,491,667 of CAVRJR010000001.1, forward strand.
TTGTACTGCAGCGTGTTACTGAGCAAAGAAGTCGTGTATTGATTCGTGTCAATTTGAGTTACATTCTGCAGAAAATTAGCAACTTTATTGGTGCCTATTCCCCAAGACAGCAACTGCTTGTTTTCAGCGGTCAAAGCATTTTGCTTGCTGGAAATATGGGTCACGGAGTTATACTCAATAACAGAAAAACAAGCAAAAACCAAAACAGCGACCAAAAGCACACCTAAAACGGCTCTCCATTTTAAGGACAACTGAACCCTGCGTTTTGGCTCAAGCTCTGGAACATCCTCCACACCCTTCATGGCGCTGACAGTCGCCAACCCGAAAGTTGACAGTTTATACTGACCGTTATCCATCTTGTTAATGAGGTCGCCGAGGCTTTCAAGGTGATAAGTCAATTTAGAAGAGGAAATGTCAAGATGCTCAGCAATATCCATGAAAGTCATCGGTTTAATTGAAAGCATGCGTATGATTTTTCGGCGAACTGGATGCTTAAGCGATGAGAACATGGTTGAGTAGATTTCGTCCTCTGAACTTGCCATCCACAGACCCGCTCGAGTACAGGGGGTAAATCGTCAAAAGCCTATTTAAAACAACCGTAAAAAGCCCCTTAAAGCGCTGTCCATAATGATAAAATGCGTCTCCCTAAATGATTCAATCATGCAAGTTCATCGGAATAACCAGCATAAGCTTGTCAAATTGTTTTAATAACACGGTTTTCAATAGTTACGAACGCTCAATTTAGAGGCATAGAAAAGTTAATGCTAATCCAAGAAGTTATACTCGAAAATTTCATGAGTTACGAGTACGCTCGGGTACCCTTCAAAAACGGCGTAAACGTCATTGGAGGACCCAACGGCGCAGGAAAATCCTCGCTGCTGCTCGCAATATCAGTGGGGCTAGGCCAAACCTACACTGAACGCTCAAGGAAACTAAGCGACTTAATCAGGTGGGGAAAAGACCAAGCCCGAGTCACACTTATCTTAGATAACAGCAAACAGGGCAACAAACGTCCCGTGCAAAAATACCCTAAAGACCAGCTTTTCCTAACCAGGGTACTGCGACGTGACGGGAAATACTGGTTTGAACTTGAAAACCGCGCGGCAGGCAAACAGGACGTTGAACGCTTACTCGGCAAATTCGGCGTTGACCCCGACAACATGCTTATCATCATGCATCAGAACATGGTTGAACAATTCACCGTGCTGAGCAACATCGAAAAACTGCGTATGGTTGAGGCAGCAGTCGGGCTGGAACCTTTCCGCGAAAACGTGGTTCAGGCAAAAACCAAGCTTACAAGAATCCTAACTCAAGAGGAATCCGTGACTAAGTTGTTGGAGCAGGCGCAGCAGACACTCAATTACTGGCGTGAACAATACGACAAGTACCAGGAGAAGAAGCAACTGCAGATTAAACGGCGCTTTCTAGACAGGGTACTAACGTGGGCTGAAGTCGAAAAACGGGAAAGCATCGTTCGAAACTTGCAGATGAACCTCAACAAAAACCAAGACACCATCAGCAAGATTGAACAGGAAAAACAAGACATACTCGACCAAATCGGCACACAGCAAAATCAAAGCGCAGCCCTAAAGGGGAACATAAAAGCCGTTTTCGATGAAAGATTAAGCCTTGAACACGACATAGCCCAAAACCAATCTACCCAGACGCTGATTAGCCAGCTGCTTGAAGAAACCCAAATGCTGCAGCAGGCAATCCAAGCCAACAAAACCCAGCTAAAACTGCTCAGAAACGAAAACCTAAAAGAAATGCTCAAAAACTCGGAGCTGGAGCTTTCCAGCGCCAACGAGCGGGTTAAAGAGAATCAAGCAGAAATGACCTATCTGGAAGAGTCTGTTGGGAAAGCGTCGGATGAAATGCTTGAGCAAAGGGTGAAGTTGGCTCTGCTTGAATTCAAACGGGCAACGGCAATCGTTAACCTGAAGGAACTTGAAAAATCACTCAAAGAAGCCCAAGAAAACCTAGAAGAGACAATTTTGAAGGCGAAGGAGTCTGGGGAGCGGATAGCGGCTGCGAAAAGCGCCAGTGACATTCAGGATGAAATCCGTTTAACTGAAGGGCATTTGGCGGCGCTTGCTGACGTTTCAGAAGACATTGAACGCCAATACGAATCCTACTCGAAACTTTACCTAGAACTTAAAGAAAAAACGCAGCTTGTAGCTGAAAACCGCGAGAAAACACTTGAAGAAGTCAAAACCCGAATGCAGTCTTGGCGAACAGTCATGGAAAGCCTCATGGACAGGGTAAACGTTGAATACCAGCGAATCATGACCCAAACCTTCGCGACTGGCGCAGTGCAACTTTCAAGCAACCAGGACATAGAGACCGCCGGCTTAGAAATCATGGTCGGGTTCAAAGGCAGCAAACCCGTGGCGCTTGACGCTTACACGCAAAGCGGCGGGGAACGGACAACGGCAACCATGAGTTTTCTTTTAGCTTTGCAGCAGCATGTACGTTCGCCTTTCCGTGCAGTCAACGAATACGACATTCACATGGACCCGAAAAACCGTGAAATGATCGCCAAAATACTTCTCGCCGTCATCAAAGACGCAAACGCCCAATACGTCGTAATCACACCCAGCCAAATCACCTTCGCTCAGCAAGACGCTAACGTTATCACCGTGCAGAACATGGAGGGAAAATCAGTTATCCGTGAGGTTGTGGCTTAATGCCGAAGGCAAAAGAATCATCCAAAGCCTTAGGCAAAGAAAGACTTGAACGCATAATTGAAATGTGCGTCGCCATCGAAAACCACTCGACAGAACCCTTCACGCTAAACATCGACGAAATCATACAGGTGGTTAAACAGTATTTTCCGCAGTGGCAAAACCCCGAGGAGCTCAAGCTTGACGCTGAAACCCTCCACCACTTAGCCACGGTCATCAAAATGCAGAGCGAATGGGTGAAGCAGCGGTCAACATCCCTCTACACAGACCCGTTTCTTCTGGAAGAAAAAATCCTGCAAATGGGCAAGCAAGAAATGGTTGACATCTTTCTTCAAGCTTGGAACCCGCTGATCGAGTTTGAACAAGTCAGCCTTAATACTTTGGCTCAGGGACTGCTTTATTGGGAAGCGTTGGCGCCCATCAGCGAAAGATGGAAAGACTTCCAAGCCGCAGAAGTCTCAAACGCCTATACCAGCAGAGACGAATTGATTAAGCAACGTATCCTAAGCGACAAAGAATTCTCCGTTGAACTCAGCACCCTTTGGCAAGAACTCAAAGAATGCGTCGCCAGCAAAGGACAAGACGGCAAAGTAAACTACTGGGACTTCATCGGCGCAGACACCTACGAAGAAACCGTCCAAAGAGCATTCCTAACCAGCTTCCTAATCACCTACGGGTTCGCAACCTTAGAAATCGACCGACTGGAAGAGCTTGTTTTCATAGAACCATTCCAACAGCAAAGAATTGAACCACCAACGCAGCAGTCAGCATCTGTAGCCATCGCGGTTTCAGTTGAAGAATGGCGAAAATGGAAGGAGGGCGAATCAAATTGAGCAAGAAAGGCGTTTACGGCAGCAAAATCAAGAAAGCAACCCAGATGCTCTTCTATAAGCATCATCAGAAGCCAGGCGCCAGAGGCGCTGAACTGCACAAAGCTTTAGGCTCAGATTACCCCAAAGTGCTCGATTTGCTTGACGATTACCTCAAACCGCTCGACCTGCAGGTTAAAACCGTTTTCGAAGAAGAAAAAACACCTGAAAAACCAACGTTGGAAGAACTCGACAAGGCAAGATTCTACGTTGCATTGCGCGGCGACTTGGCGACGAAGGATAAGCTGATTGGTTGGCGGATTGACGATTTGGCTGGGTTAGCCATAACGATTTCGTTCATTATAAGCAAGAAGGGGCAAGCGTCGCGGAAAGACGTTGAAAAACTGCTCAGCGAGAAAATGCCTAACTGGAAAATCGGCTTAAACATTGAACGCTACATCCGCTACGGCTATCTGGGACAGGACGACAACGGGCAACTGTATCTTGATTGGCGAACAAGGGCAGAAGTAGACCAGAAAGTGCTCATTAACATGCTGCTGTCAAGCGAAGCTCAAACGAAGGAAGCCGCGCAACAGGAAGAAACAGAGGAAGAAGAGGAAACCGAGTAAACCCGAGTAAGAATCGCTTTTTAGGCTTTTTCTGTCTGTGTGTTGTATTAAGCTACGGCGATTGTAGTGAGTCGTAATCTTTAATATACACTGTAATTCATATTCAAAATCAACCCGAAGTGAAAAAATGGCAAACGGAAAAAGATCAAAAAAATCCTCATGCTCGCAACCACACTTGCCGTAGTCGCATTAGCCGCAGTTGTAGCAGTCTACGCCCACCGCAATCCTCGGAACATTCACGGGCGGACACGTCACAGTGGTCCAAATCACGGGACAAGTAACCTACAGCAGCGACAACAACCCATCGGGCACATGGAGCTCAACTCTTACGACCGTATCAGGGAGCAGTTGGTACACCCGACTTGAACTCGCCGGAGGCTACACTAGCTCGGTAACAGTGACTTTCCAGTTGCAGGAGCAAAGCGGAAGCACATGGCAAAACACCGGCACACCCGTAACAACAGGCGCAATATCTCTGACAGGATCAGCTCAGAACATATACGCATCCTCTGACGGCGGAAACAGCGGCAACAAAGACTGGAACCCAGACGCCTCTTCCGGAGGAGTATACCAAATAGTCGCAACTGTTAATTCGGCATCGTAATATTGATGCTGAATCAACAAATTTTTTTAAGTAACAGGCTAAATAGTGTTTAGTGATACTCTTGATTTCATATGAATTGGGCGTCTTTGCCACTGCAATAACAGGTGTCTTGATATTCGCAATTTTGGCTATTTACCTGTCAGTGCTCAAGAAAAACGGGTGGATACTTAACGCCGCGAGCCCCCAAAGTCAAGTTGACCCTGCGGAAAAAGCGTCTTTGAAGCCACTGGAAAATTCACCGACGTTAAACGAGGGAATTCAGGAGCCAGAAGAAATCAAAGCCCTTGTGGCTGCCGTGCAAGAAGACAAGATGGATCCTGTGCTGGACGAGAAGAAGATAGCTTTGAAGCATAAGTTGGCTGAGAAGTTGATTGAGGCACAAAAATCTTCTAAGGTGCGCAATGTTTCTTCCCGATGCATCAACTACTTCGGGTATCTGTATACTCTTGAAAAAACCGCTGACATCCCAGACGGATGTTTCTCCTGCTCCAAGTTGATCCAATGCTTTAAGCAGCCAGAAAGGTAACTCCAATTCCACAAACAAGAAGCACCAAGAAAAAATGATCCGTGTCTAACGCCTTTTTCATTTTGTTTTAAATTATGCACAAAATTTAAAAGCGACTTTTCCGTTTCTCCATGGCTCTATAAGAGGCGTAAGGCTCCTGTGTCAAACGGTAGGAACCGTTTTTCACCATGAAAGAGCGCGTCTCCGAAAAAATCAAAAATCACAATAATAACAGGAGGAAAGGAAATGTTGTCAAGAGACTGCGACGGATGTTCGCAAATGAAAGCATGCATTAGACGCTTTTACATTGTCGAAAAAGGCAATTGCGTCTACTGTCCAGACGGAACAGCCCACCTAGTAGACGGGCTATAAAACCAAAAATAAACGAATTTTTAAGCAAATTTTGTTTGTTTTTCCTTTTTTCTTTTCATATTTTATTTTCTAACTTCAACAGGGTACGTATGTGTTAGTCAATATTTGTTGACTAAACTTTCTTGACTAAAAAACATAAATACGCATCAAATTCTAGATTGACTTGAATTTCGATGGTAACAATAACAAGTTATCATGTGAGCGATTATGCGTAAAAAAAGGTTAACCACAACCTTGCTGCTGACATTGCTTTTCACGAGCTTAGCCACCTTCAGTACACCTGTCCGCGCTCAAACGCAGCAAACGGGTCCAGCCTTGGACTGGCAAAAAACATATCCTTTAGGCGAATCATCAACGTGGATTACCCAAACAAACGACGGCGGCTTCGCGTTCCTAAGCCACGGATACGCCTACCAGATGAGCAGCACCCCGTCAACGCTCACCAAAATCAACTCTGACGGCGACTTACAGTGGACAATAAACTTTCCTTATAGCCTCATTAAAACGAGCGATGGCGGCTTTGCCTATGTTGGCGGCACAAACGATGCCTTACAATTATGCAAGCTTGATTCTAACGGCCAAAGCGTTTGGAACCATACCTTCGCAAAAAACGTATCGGGCTCCATGATTTTGATACAAACCCGTGACAATGGTTTTGCAGTAGCCATAAACCACTCAACGGGAACTGTGACTCTTCCCAACGGAGGAGGCTGGTCGCAGATTAATGTTCTGATTCTTTACAAAACAGACGGGCAGGGAAAAACACAGTGGAGTAAAACGTATGATCTTCCAGGCTACGACAACAATCTTCGTTCGCTAATTCAAACCAGTGATGACGGCTACGCATTAGCAGGTTCCACAGGCATCTCGTTAGATATGCTTCCTATCACCCACACCCTAAGCGGCACAGATTTCTTCTTTGTAAAAATAAGTTCCCAAGGTAACCTTCAATGGGCAAAAAACTTCGGCGGAGTAAACGATGACGACACATATTCCATCATACAGACTAGCGACAACGGCTATGTCTTAGGCGGCACAACAAATTCATTTGGTACCAGCAGTTCAAACACGCTCTTAATCAAGACAGATGCTTCAGGGAATCTAAAATGGGCGCAAACCTACAGCGGATACGCGTATTCTTTTATTCAAACTGAAGACGGCGGTTTTGCGTTTGCAGGATCCACGCAAGCATCAGCTTTTTCATCGACTTATTCCGCCCAAGGAGTTCGTCTCGTTAAGACTGACTCGTACGGAAATCTGGAGTGGAATCAAACTTACCACCTAACTAACTCACCAAATGGGGAAGAAAGGCAGTACACGTTGGGCATTAACTCGCTTATCCAGGCAAAAGACGACAGTTTCGTCATGGCTGGATACATTCGAACCATAGTTGAGTCACAAGCATTATGTTACATAATTAAGACTCAGCCTGAAGCAAACTCGGTTTCTTCGTCCAATCCATTGTCAACTTCATCTCTTGCTTTGCCGCCTATTACAATCAAAGATGACGGAACCATAATGCCTCCAAGTGCTCCTATCAGCCATAATGGCGACGTGTACACTTTTACCGCCGATATTAACAATCCAATCATTGTCCAAGCAAGTAACATTGTAATCGATGGACAAGGGCACTTCCTCATAGGCAACGGTACAGTCGGGTCTCTTTTCGTATCGCTTACCCAAAAAGGAATGGACCTTTCAAATGTAAAAAACATTAAAATCCAAAACGTCAAGATCGAAAATTTCAAGTTCGGAATATCACTTCAAAATTCAAAGGACATAACGATTTCGGATTGCAGCTTAATCTATAACGGTCAGGGCATTTTAGGCAACGAATCACAAAACGTGCTTATTTCCGACGACCAAATTACAAGTAACATTGAAGGAATCTACCTCGATTCCTGCCTGAATAACCAAATAACAACCAATCAAATTACGCAAGACGAGGATACGGGCATAACGTTGGAACACTCAGACGGCAACATCATCTTCAATAACAACATCAGCAACCAATCTGGATCCTACTTGTATCCCTTGCTTCAGGGTGGTTTCTGGACGGGCATTAACTCCGGAGGTGTTTACTTGAACTCAACTAGTAACGATTTGGTTTGTGGCAACACAATTTATGGTGACTGGGGAGGAATGTTGCTTTCATGGTGTTCAAACTCATTTTTTGCAGGAAACAGCATCGTGGCATCCAACATTGCTATTGTCACAAACGCGGCAACACACAACTCCTTCTTAATGAACAACTTTATCGGCAATAAATGGCCTAACCAGTTCACTTACGATGACACCACTGCAGCCGAAGAGGGTATCCCAGTTGACTTAACGAACTCATGGAATAATGGAACACTCGGCAACTACTGGGACAACTATACGGAAAGGTACCCCAACGCCCAGCAACTAAACAGCACAGGCAGCGCAGAAATATGGGACACGCCATACACTATTAGCGAAAAAAACACCGATTACCACCCGCTTGTCAACCCTGTTTCGACGGATGTGGCATTAGCTTTGTCGCAGTCGCTAATTTCATCACATTCCCCCTCAACCAAGTTAAACCCAATAATAACAGCAACATCTGCGCCCAATGCCCAGAACACCGGAACGTCACAATCCTCAAAACAATCGAGTGGCGCTAAAGCAGTTTCTTTCCCAATTATTGCGGGGGCTTCTTCAGTGGGCGCTGCAATTGTAATAATTGGGCTTGTGATCGTGCTTAGACGCCGCAGAAACTAAAAATAAAAACCGCTAAAACAGGATGGCGGGCCCGGTGGGATTTGAACCCACGATCTCCGGCTCCGAAGGCCGACACCTTAATCCGTGCTAGGCTACGAGCCCATCCTTGGCAGACAACACAAATAATGGTGTTGAATTAAAGCCTTTACGGCAATTCTTATAAAGCAACATAATATTAAACTTGTTTCACCACAAACGCGGGCCTATAGCTCAGTTTGGCTGGAGCGTTCGACTGATAATCGAAAGGTCGCCGGTTCAAATCCGGCTAGGCCCACCAGCTTTGTCTGCCACACAAGGAAAAGCGGTTTCTCCTTTCAGCATTTCTCGCTTTTAGCCCAGTATTTTGTCGGCGTAAGGTATCTTCTTTAAACCGTAAATTAGAGCGCATGTCAATACGAGTGTGATGGCTGTAATCAGGGGAATCTCCGCTATGGGGCTAATCACGCTCATGTTTATTTTCAAGCCTAAATACCCGTATTCAATGGTTTCCAACACCATAATGTGGAAAAGGTATATTCCCAGTGAGTTTTTTCCACCCAGTTCACCGCGCGATTAACAAGGGGGTTGCCGCTTTGAAGTCTAGCTGCGGGAACTGCGGTTAAGATGAGGAATAAGGCGGCGGATGCTATTACGATGTTGAAGCTTAAGTAACCATGGAAGAAACCGATTGCCCCAGCCCCAGCGAAGAGCGGAGTCACTCCGTCACCTATCACAGCAATTAACAATCCTGCGATTAAGAGGGGATACAGTGTCCACCGGCGCGAGGGGGTTCTGAGCAGGTACACACCTAAAACGAAGGTGCCCGCCCAGCCTGTGAAAACAAACATGACCGGGTTGAAGCCTACGTTTGGCAGAAAAATCAGCATAAAAGGTTCAAGAACCGTTCCTGCGAACCAGATTGCGAGGAAGAACAGGAATTTTTGTGGGGTAATGTACTTGACGATTATTCGTAGCACAGGCGTGACGCAGTATAAGCCGATGAGTAGGTAGACAAACCATAGGTGATAATACGAGCCGTTAAGCAGCCCTGAAAAAATGTTGCTGGGGGTTAATTGTAGTCCATGAATGTAGTGTGCCCACGCAAAATATGCGGCCGTCCAAAACACAAAGGGCAAAGCGATGCGTGCAGCCCTTTTTTTGAAGAAGACCGTAAGCGACTCATCAGCTTTAGCTGGGTCAAGCAGCAAAACGCCGCTTAAAATGATAAACAACGGCACACCCAGATACCCCGCTGCGCTGTAAACATCCACGGTCCACCAGTTGAACCGCGCCGTCGAAGTTATCGGAGCTGAAAGGTGGTATGGAAACATGGATGCATGAACAACTATGACAAGGACGATGGCGACTGTCCGAATCAGTTCAGGTGAGAAATTTATGCCCGATGGGCTAGGTTGAACGTTTTCCCTTTACTTTCCCCCCGCAACGTCGTTTTTTATGCAACCAAGCTAATAAGACTTGGCGAAAAAACGATAGAAGCGCGATAATGCGTTGGCTTGCAAGGCGGCACAGAGCAGGCGTTGAAGCCCTGAATTCTTGGGCTGGCAAGTAACCGAAAGGCTTAAAATAAAAACGAAACGATAACACATTTAGGAGTTTTCGTTTTGACAACAGATGATGAAATTCTTGCAGAGTTAAAGAAAATAAGGGAAGCAGTTGAAAAAGCCCCGCCGTCTACACCTCCGAAGGGGCTATGGAATGAGTTCAAAGATTTCCTGTCGAAATACAAGGTTCTAGGGTTGGCTGCTGCTTTCGTCGTTGCATTGTATATGGGAGCTTTGGTTCTTTCAGTCGTCAAAGACTTCATTATGCCATTGATAGGTTTAGCCATCCCCGGACTATCTAACTTGTCAACATACGCAGTAACAGTCACGAAGCAGTCATTCGGCATCGGCGACTTCTTGGTTGCATTCATTACCTTCATAATAGTTGCATTCATTGTCTTCTTGACCGTGAAAATTGCGAAACGCTGGAACATCGACTAGGTACCGAGGCAAGACGCTACGCTATTAAGCGAGGCAAAAGACTCTTAGACCGAATAGTATGCCTCAGCTTTCCTTCGAAAAAGTTTGGAAATCAAGCAAAAAAGAACTCCTCACCATGCTGGAATCAGGTTTTTTTACGCCTCAAACTCGAGAAATCCGTTTTTACGCGCCAAGCTTCACCTACTACAAAACAGAATGCTATCGCTTTTCGCCCAATGCCTTCCCAACAATTTCCGTAACGGGAAAAAGCTGCGCTTTGAGCTGCAAGCACTGCGGCGGCAAAGTCCTTGAAACCATGCATCCCGCGCTTACCCCAGAGGAACTATTCGATTTATGCTCGAAGCTTAAGCAGGATGGAGCAGTAGGCTGCCTTGTCAGCGGCGGATGCTTGCCCAACGGGGCCGTCCCCCTTGACGGGTTCATCGACGCGCTTGAGAAAATCAAGCGGGAACTCGGCTTAACCGTTTTTGTTCATACAGGAATAATCGGGCTTGAAACAGCCGTTGCGCTCAAGAAGGCTGGAGTCGACGCCGCTTTAATTGACGTCCTCGGCTCCGCAGAGACGATAAAGAAAACCCTCAACCTGAAGGTTACCCCGCAGGATTACGGTGACTCATTGAAGGCGCTGGAGAAGTCGAGGCTGAATTTTGTGCCGCATGTCATCGTCGGGTTAAACGAAGGCAAATTAGACGGGGAGCTGGAGGCGCTCAAAATGGTAGCCGCCGTTAAGCCTTCCGCGTTGGTGATTATAGCGTTCATGCCTATACATGGAACAGCCATGGAGAAAACGCCGCCGCCCAAACCCGAGGACATAGCCAAGGTTGCCGCTACGGCTCGCCTTATGTTTCCGAAGACGCCGCTTATTCTGGGCTGCATGAGACCTAAAGGAAAAGACCGAGAACAAACCGATGTTTTAGCGTTGGAAGCTGGGGTTGACGCCGTTGCCTTCCCGACCGAAGAAGCCGTCCGATACGCTGAAAGCAAAGGCTGGAAGACTTCGTTCTCTTCTATGTGCTGCGCTCAAATGTACTGGGACGCCGCTGCGAAAACCAAAAAGTAATCAGTCTTTGATTTGCTTCATAATTCTGTAGCTGACCGCAATTGTCCATGCTGAAACTGCAAGCCCCGAAATGGTTTCTGGGATAGCTACACCTTGAACGTAACGGAACACAAAAAGCAGTAACCAGGGCAAAGCCGCCACAACCCCAGTTGCAGCAGTCAAAATAGCTGCTCTCTTTTGACGGGAAAGCGCGAAAGCGCCAGTGATGATGAACAGGGATATTGGCGCCAAGACAAAAAATGCCACTGAAACGGCAAAGTGGATTCCAGAAAAATTCTCGTTAAAAACGCCGATGGCAATAAGCGCCACTATGGATGCGGCAAATGTTGAAGCCCCGACTTTCCCAACAACGTTTTTCCCAAGATAGCTAAACAAACCAAACACAGCGAAAATCAAGCCTAAAAAACCGCTTGCACAGAGCCCAAAGTTGAAAAGTAGTCCAGTCACGCCTGAAACAACACCCAAGTCGCTTAACGCGTTGTTTGTCCAGCTGAATGAGGGGTAAGACGCGATGGCGCCTAGAATGCAGGCAAACGCAAGTACAGGTGTCAAAAATCCAGCGGCCGCACCTAATCTTTGCTTTCTATCCCTTACTGAAGGCAAGCCATGTTCCTCATTAACCTAAAAGGCTGCAAGTTACTTTAAAATTTGCGCCCCAGCTGCGCCTAAGCAAAACAAATAAGCAAAACAAGGTATAAACTGCTTCATGAACGCCGAGGAAACACTCCGCGACCTGACAGAAGAAAACTGCAAAGTACGCGTCGTGTCAACAAGCCATCTGCCCGAGCTGCAGCGGGAAATCGAAACCCGCCGAAACCGAGACGAATTTGATTTGGAGTTCGCTCGAACATACTTAGACAGGTTCAAATTTGCCCCTCCAGACGAACTAAAAAACGCAAAATCCATAATAGTCGTAGCTATGCCCCGACCCGTCACCAAGGCAATCTTCACTTGGATGGGAAAAAAGCGGTCTTTCATTTTGCCCCCCACTTACACTGCCTACGACGAGAAACGCCTTCACGTTGAACGTTTGGTGGCTGAAGCCGCGAGCAAGGAAGGCTACAAGATTGCTACGCCTCAGCTTCCGCTTAAGCTCCTTGCCAGCCGAAGCGGCTTAGTGAAGTACGGAAAAAACAACATAGCTTACGCTCAAGGCATGGGCAGCTTCATGCGTTTAGTCGCGGTCTACTCCGACATGCCTTGTGAAAGCGACAGCTGGCAGGAAACCAAAATGATGGACCGCTGCAAGAACTGCGACCTATGCCAAGTCGCCTGCCCGACTGGCGCCATATCGTCTGACCGTTTTCTTCTTCATGCTGAGAAGTGCCTTACATTCCATAACGAGAAGGAAGGCAAAATCCTCTTCCCTGAGTGGATTAAGCCTGAATGGCACAACTGCATCGTAGGTTGCATTCGATGCCAAGCTGCCTGCCCAGAAAACAAGCCCTACCTCAACATCGTCGGTGAGACAGCGGAATTCACGGAGCAAGAAACCAAACTGCTCCTGGCTGGAACGCCTCCTTCGGAACTCCCTGCGGATACCATTGCTAAGATGAAAACTCTGAGCCTCATGGATTACAGCAACGAGTTGCCACGCAACTTAGGCGCGCTGCTCAAAGTAAACCCTTGACGCATGAAAGAGGGCAAGTCATGGGAAAAACAGCCTCCTCAAGTCTTTTCTATGGAACAGAAAGCGAAAGGTTAATAAGACATTGTTTAGGTGTAATGGTTGGTTTGCCGGTCAAAGGGCACGGGTTCCACCTGATCCCATTCCGAACTCAGAAGTTAAACCGTGCTCCGTTTCCAGCTGTAGTGTGGTCTTCGGCCACGTGAACCTGGGAAAGCTGGCAGCCACTTTTCTCCCAAAATTTTACGGGTAGATTTGGCATAGCTTTATAACTAAGATTTAATTGTTTTTGAGAAGTGGTGTAATAATTGAGTCTTATTCCAATAGCCAACGCGTTTACACGGGTATTGTCCATAGCGCTGCCAGTACATGCAAGTCAACTCGGCGGCGGTTCAAACACATGGCTAACATACCTGAGTCTACTTTCATACGTGTTCTTCATAGTACTAATTTTCTACGGTCAACGAATCCAAATGTACGTCATGATTCGCGAGGTAGAGAACTCGCTTCATAAACTGAAGTACATTAAAGAGGAAGGTCGAAAAGTCACTATAGAAGCCATAAAAGAAATCGGCAAACCAACAGCTGACCCTTCCGCACATGTCGACCGCTTCTTAGAGTACTTCACGATTGGACCCCAAGGCATGGATCCATCTGGGATTGTTTACAAGCTTGATCACATCCTTGATGTGAGAGACGAACGGATGAAAGATGAAGTCAAACTCATGGCGCCAGCAAGCGACGAAGTCCAAGTGAACAATTTAGAAAACACTTTGGAAGCCGCGATGGCGTTGAACTTCATCTACAAAGTAGTGAGGCACTACTACATCCAAGGCAAAAAAACCCTAAGCCTCTACGTGATAATGCAGCTACAAATGATATTGCCAATGGTCATGAAAGAAGCCGAAGCATACGCCAGCGCACTCAAAGCCTTCGCGTATGGACAACCAATCGGCGACGGGGCGGGTCCATTGATAGCGTCAAAACTTATGCATGGCTACGAAACACGCGCATTGCCAAAAGACTGCGTTATGGCAACTGTTCCTTTTGCTGGACGCACAGCTATAATCATAAAAGCTACAGGACCAGGCGGCAACGTCGGGAAGCCAGGCGACGCAGTTGAAGCAGTCATCGAAGAAAACGAAGGCAAAATCGCCACACTAATAATGATCGATGCAGGTCTAAAGTTGGAAGGCGAAGACGTCGGCGAAGTTGCAGAAGGAATCGGCGCAGCAATCGGCGGACCAGGCGTTGACCAATACAAGATAGAAGAAAAACTTACAAAATACAAGATTCCAAACTACGCCATAATAATCAAAGAAGACATCGGCGACGCAGTTTCCCCAATGCGCAAAGAAATCAACGATGCAGTAGACAAAGCCATTGAAAGAATAAGAAGCGTAGTTATGGAGAGAACCAAGGAAGGCGACAAAATCATAATCGTCGGTGTCGGCAACTCCATCGGAGTCGGACAATAAGGAGGATAAATCAAATGGCAAAAAATGACCAAACATCAGCATCCAACAAAAAAATCTCAAACTACATAGCAATGATCGTCGGAGTAGTTATGGCGCTTGCCGTAATAGCGCTCATACTGGCAGCCAGCTTATACTACACTGGAACAACCGCCACAGGCAAAACCCAATCAGGCGACTACGCAGCTGCAGGAGTGCTTGCTGTAATTGGTTTAATCGCCTTGGCAATGTCTTCATTCACGTTTTGGCAGTCAAGGAGGCAAGTATCAGAAATGAAAATTGACATCCCCAAAGTAATGACAACCATCGGATGCAGCACCACGGGATGCGACGCCAAAACAATGCGAGAATTCCAACGCGGAGACTACGTCTACAAAGAACTTGACACCCCATGCCAAAAATGCGCAGGCAAACAAATGATAACCGCAATCTACAAGGAAGTCAAAGACAAAGAAAAGAAATACGCAGTTTAATTAGCCTAAGTTTTTTGGCTTTTTCTTTTTGTAAAACGAACAGCATACCTTTTATTATCTAAAGTTTTTGTTAGGCTGTCAACTAGACCCTGCGCAATTGCTTCGGCGACTGCTTGGTTGAAGGAAACGGGCTGAGGATTTGCGTACTCTTTTTTGATTAAGACAACCCAGATTTCACGGTATTTCTCTTTGTTACCCTTCAGAAACCCCGCTAAATCGTCAATACTCTTGGGCTCGTAAAAAATTGACCCTTCAGCAGAAGCCATCTTAGACGCCTAAGTCAAGATTTCGCGGCTCTCTGCGGTCAGCAGCACCGTGTGTTCGGCTTGGGCAACGGGTTTCCTGCTTACTTCAACAAAAACGGGATAACTCATAATTGCCTTTGAAGAAAGCAGCTCCTTGAACGCGGCGGCATGTTGCTCCTTGGGAACGACGCCGATGAGCCACCGTTCAGCAAACGGCAGGGTCCTGAAATTAGACTCGATGTGCTTGAGCAGTTTCTTAGCCGATTCAGTCTTAACGGATTTTGCTTTAAGCAAACGGTAAATGGTTGACTGCGGGCTATCATCAACGCGGCCGACAGCATCGGGCAAAGTAACGAACGGTTCGATGGCGTAGACTTCCCCTGTTTTAACTTTGGAAAGCGATATTGTTTCAGCCACGTTAGGGATAGACAGCCCAGCATGAATCAAGTATCTTCCAACCGAGTGCCCCGATAGGTTCGAGATGGGTTTGAACCCGCGGTTTCTAATCGTGGTCTCTATTAGGCTGCCGATTTTACCCAGCGCCATCTCCCCATGGATGTTTTCGACGGCTACCTTCAAAGCAGCCTCCGCAGTATTAGCCATCGCTCTTCCTTCAGGGTTAAAGGACACAGTAAAAGCGCTATCGGTAACATAGCCATCCACTTGCACGCCGAGGTCAACCTTAACAGTTGAGCCTTCGGGAATCTGCGAAGTGTCGCCAGGCGGAGCCGTGTAATGCGCGGCTACCTCGTTTATGCTTACGTTGCAGGGAAAAGCGGGCTTGCCGCCTTTAGCTCGGATTAACCCTTCAACTTGTTCGCATACATCGATAATCAGCATGTTTTCTTTGACTTGGCTTCTCATTTCCTCTCTTGTTTCACGCAGAATTCGTCCTGATATACGGAACTTTTCGAGTTCTTCCCTGTCGTATGCCATTGCCGCTCACTTTTTCGCTGTGTTGGGATAATGCAGTGGATGCTTAAATGCGTAACCCACTTGCTTAGGGCTTGTAGGTTTTAGGGTCAAGCAGTGCGAAGTTGTTGCCGCCTAGATGGTAGAGCATGCGGGCTTTTTTGAGGTCATAGCCTTCAGCGAAGACGCCCATGTCAGCGTAAGCTTCCACGATTTTGCCGACGAAAACCGTATGGTCACCCGTCGTGAACTTGTCTTCTACCGTGCATTCAAGGTGTCCGACGCATTCACGGATGGCGGGAGCCTTCACTTTTTTAGCAGGCATCGGCGTGAGGTTTGTTTTCTTGAATTTGTCAAAGCTTCTGCCCGTTAAAGAGCCGCATGCGTAGACGGCTTGAAGAATCTCCAACGTCGGAATGTTCACGACAAATTCGCCTGACTCCACAATCAGCATATGCGAATGCCGCGTCGGCGCGAGGCTGATGGCTACAAGAGGCGGGTTAATTGAAGTCGGCATCGCCCACGCAATGGTCGTAATGTTGGGTTTGCCAGCTTTCCCAACGCATGAAACCAGCACGGTATGCATCGGATGGAGGAGCCTGTAGGCTGAGGAAATGTTTACTTGAGTTTTTGCGGACAGATAAACCACCTTATTTAGTGGTGTTTGTTTTGCTTTATTTTCTTTGTGTTTGTTTGGGTTAGTTGCGGCAATGCTTATATTTTACCCAAAACATTGGGTAACCAGTGCTCAAAATGGCAGAAACGACTTACTACGAAGATAAAGTTTACGTTCCGAAGGGAATCAAGAAAAAACTAGGTCTGGTTAACGGTGATGTTTTACGCATCGAAGTAGTCGCCAAAGGGGTCGCCAAAATGAGTATTGTTCGCGGGTGCCGCAAAGCCAAACTTGCCCGCAAATTGCTTGAGAATCCGCCAAGCCTCGGGATAAAAGGTCGAGTTACGAGAGAAGAGATCTATGAAGATATTACTTGATTCAAACATACTTGTTTACGCATATGACAAATTATCTTCAAATCATGAGCAAGCGAAAAAAATTGTCGAGAAAACCATCGACGGCGAAATAGACGCATGCATTACTGCTCAAGTGCTTTATGAATTTTTCGCGGTAATCACTAACCCAAAGAAAGCAGCCGTTCCCATGAGCTTGGACGAAGCTGCGGATCTGTGTTCAGAATTGTGGGAATGCAGCGAAATAGAGAAGATTAGTTCAACGGAATTAACCCCAAGTGAAGTTTTTAGGTTGGCAAAAGAAAAAAAGTTATCCGGCGCAGGAATTTTTGACTGCGTCTTAGCCATCACGGCGAAAGAAAATGGGGTAGATGCCGTTTACACCGAAAACGTACGGGACTTCAAGAATTACGACTTCCTTAAGGTCATAAATCCATTAACACGTAGGCAATAAAGAACCAGTTGACTGCCGGCTAAGACTTAGCAAGCCTTTTAGTCAATTATGTTGTTTTGAATTGCGTTTTTTCGAAAGTTTTATCTTAATGGTTCATCTTCACCAAGCAAAGGGTGAGTGGATGAGCGGTGTTGGTCAGGTTCTGCTTGGCGCTTTCGCAGGCTTCATTTTATCGTTGGTAATAGGGATACCTCTTGGCTTTCTCTTGCCTTTTATCGGCGTCTTAATAGGCATGTTCATCGGCGGGTTTGCTGCGGGAACCATGACGGGAGGAATCATCCGCGGCGCAGTAGCTGGCTTGCTGGCGGGTCTACTAGGCGCAGTGGTAATTGTTGTGCTTGCCCTCGTTGGTGCCGCGTTGCTGGGAGGATTTTTCAGCCTCATTATACATGGTTCTTTCGGCGGCTTAGTGGGGGCTGCCATAGGAGTTGTAGGTGGCTTTCTTGCAGCTTTAGGAGCTATTATCTCAATGGTTGCTGGGCTGATTGGGGGTGCGCTGACGAGAAGGCGGGGGACGACCTACTATCGACGGTATCCATAAGCGTTGTTGGTTTGATTTGGCTTTGGTGTCAGAAGCGTTGGGGAAAGCGTTAAGGGTTTTGATGGGCGGCGTTTTTTTTGGCGTAAGATTTATTAGGTTATCTGTTACTAACACTAACTTAGTTACTCATAGTAACATAATTACTTTGAGTAGCAAAAACACGGACAAGTGAACGAAAATGAATGTATTGGCATTCAACAGCAGCCCAAACATGGAAAAAGGCAACACAGCCCTAATCCTAAACCCCTTCCTCGAAGGCATGGAAAAAGCAGGCGCCCACGTAGACCTCATCTACACCAAAAACCTGAAAATCAACCCCTGCCTAGGCGACATGTCCTGCGTCATAAAAACACCCGGCAAATGCATCCAACAAGATGACACCCAAGCGATTCAACAAAAGCTCAAAGAAGCCGACATAATCGTCCTAGCCACACCCCTGCATTTCGACGGCATGACCACAACAATGAAAAACTTGATTGAGCGGCTATGGTTGCCCAGCGGGACTCCCTTTCTAGAGGTCAGGAGCGGACGCGTACGTCACCCCATTCGGCAAGGCACAAAGAACGCCAAGATAGTGCTGGTCTCAAACTGCGGATTCTGGGAAGAAGAAAATTTCACGCCCTTGATTGCTTATGTTAGAGCCATTTGTGAAAACATGAACCTTGAGTTTGCAGGAGCACTGCTTCGCCCTCATGGACCCACATTGAGCATGATGCTTAAAGCAGGCGCTCCCGTGCAGGATGTTTTGGAAGCGGCGGAAGCGGCTGGGCGAGAGTTGGTGCAAGAGGGCAAGATGTCCGAAAAAACGTTGAGTGTTGTCAGCAGAGAACTCATATCCTTAACAGATTATATCCAAAGGCACAACCAACGCATACAACAGTTCGTCGAAATGATGAATAAACAAGCACCTGCAGGTCCAGCAAAATAAGCGGCAAATGGGTATATGAGATGGCGATAAAAGAGTTTACACCGATAAGACTATCGCGAAGAGAACGCGAGAAAGTACAACGACGAAACAGCATAATTGATGCAGCGGAGAAAAGGTTCTTTGCAAAAGGATTTGACGGCGTTTCGATGGATGATATCGCCCGTGACTTGGAGCTTTCTAAGCCTGCGCTTTACCGGTATTTCAGAAATAAAGAATCCTTGTATATAGCGGTAGTAATCCGTGGCATGGTTATCCTGCACGGCACCTTTAGGAATGCAGTCTCAAAGGATAACAGTGGCATCGGTAAGGTTTCCGCCTACCTTAACGCTTTATGCTTTGACTACGTTAACAAACATGCGGATTACTATAGGCTTTTAATTATTGCAAGGGAACAGCGTTTCATGGACTTGTTCAAAAAGCAGGAGGTTGACGGCTCGAATGAATTCGGCAATTTAGCATTGCAGAGTCTCAATCTTCTAGTCGACGCCATCCAGCTAGGCAGCGAAGATGGAACAATCAAATCAGACTTGCCACCTTTACAAACAGCCATCTTTATGGCTGTAGCCGCAGAAGCTACAGTCAATATCGGCCCCGAGTACCAAAATCTACTAAAACAGATGGGCTTGAGCAAAGAAGAATACTTTCAGCATTCAATTAGTTTAATGTTACAAGGAATTGCTGAAAATAAGACATAGGTCATCAGCGTTTTATGTGATATTGTTCGATTGCTTTAGTTTTTTTCTCCCCTAAAGTTAAAGAGGTCAAAGCGTTAAAAGGTAATTAAGCCCGCACATTGGAGCTAATGCATTATGCAAAGGTCACTTGACGATGTAAAACAGCAGCTTCAGGCGCTGAAACCCACGCTGAGGAAACGGTTCAAGGTGGAAACTGTAGATATATTTGGGTCCTATGCACGGGGCGAACAGGATGAAAAGAGCGATTTGGATATTCTTGTGACGTACTCTGAAATGGTTGATTTTCTTTTAATTGCTCGCTTACGGAGATACCTTAGGCGCAAGATTCACATGAGAGTTGATGTTATTTCTAAAGAGTTCCTTAACCAACACATCAAAGAACAAGTCTTAGAGGAAGCTGTATCCGTGTGAAAAGGAATCACATAGACCGAAACAGTAAGCTCTGCTTTAGTATTAATAATTCTTGTGTTGAAAAATCCGCATATTACTAAAGAGGTACCCTAAACAGTTCCTGGTTGATAAGACAAAACTTTTTTGAAGAATTAACTGCTTGATTTTAAGAAAGGTTCCTGTTTTGATGGTTTCAGCTGTTTTCTTTTTTTGATCTGCTTGAGAACTTCATTAGCCTCTCGCTCTATTTCCTCAGAGGAAGCATGTGAATTCTCTTTTCGAACCTTATGTAACTCGTCTACAATATCTATCTTGGGCTTTTTCAACTTAGCCTGAGTCACCAAATATATTCCTCTGGGCTTTTTATCATAGTAAAATGAATGTTATTCTCTTTATTAATGATTTCCAGTAACATCTCTGTTTTTTGTTTAAGGATGTGCTCGAAATTCCAAGTGATCAAAGCATCAAATCCGCCTAAAGAAGCGGATGCGATATGATAAGCGTCAAAGATGTACTGTTTAGGTATCATACCCCTTCGCACATATTCTTCTGCCAGTTCTTCCACTCTTTTTCCACTGGGCGAATCAGCTATACAAAGTGAAGCTATATCCAATAGGTTATCCCGCTTCTCATCGTTTATGGTTCTTTTCAACTCAAAGAGAACGTATGACGAGATGTGAACTTCAATTCGCCCCGATCTTACCCTATTCCAGAAGAACGATGAAACACGCGATATTCTTGCATCTTTTGAAAGTGGTCCATTAATTACTGAAGTTTCGACATATAATCTGGGACGAAGCATCTTGATTTGTTAGGCGCTTCAAAAGATAAAACTTGTGATTGAAACGCGAGCAATGATTATTTTCTTCTGGTTCAATTGTCTCATTTGGCAAGACTCTTACATCGATTTCAATAACACTACCGTTTTATGTGGTATTGTTCGATTACGTCTTTGGCTTTTTCTCGGCGTTCCCTGTGGGCTTCGAGGAACTTGTTGAGTTTTTCCGCTATGTCTTTTTTGCATTCGCCGCATAGTATTTCGCCGCCTCTGCATCTGCGTTCCCGCTCCGCAAGTTTGCCGCTGTCTTCTTCGAACAGGTAAAAGTAGTATTGGAAGATGCTGCAGACCGCGGGGTCGGCGCCCTCTTTCCGCTGCTCCGCCGCCGTGCCCTTGCCGCCTGTAAAAGCATTCCAAATCTTCTTTTTAACAACTTCCGGCGGGTCCATTGTGAAT
The DNA here is from genome assembly GCA_963722095.1 of Candidatus Bathyarchaeota archaeon. GTDB lineage: Archaea > Thermoproteota > Bathyarchaeia > Bathyarchaeales > Bathycorpusculaceae > Bathycorpusculum. The sequence continues at coordinate 1,512,997 of CAVRJR010000001.1, forward strand.
ATGCTGGTTTCAGGCAGGGATGCACTCATTTTTCCGCCTGCCCCCAGCCCAGGTAGGAAGCGGCAGTGGATTTGTGCTGGTTTGTAGTAGCCGAGTTTCTGAGCGATGTCGCGGGTTACTCGCCAGTAGGGGTCTTGGTCGATGGCTGCTGGGATGAGCGCGGGGACATTTTCGCCTGTGAGTTTTTTGTGGATGAAGCATGGGGCTGCTTGGATGGCTGGCCAAAAGATCCAGCCGATGTTGGTGCTGTCTTGGAAGCCGAAGCTGCTGCGTGCGGTGCTGTAAGTGATGCGTTTGGCTACTTCAAGCGTGATGTCGTAGAGCAAGTCAATGTCCTGCGTGTCGTAGATTATGAAAGTGTTTTCGGGTTTGAACCCCAGCGCGATAAGGTCCAGCGCGTTTTCGTAGGCGTATTTGCCTGTATCCTTAAGGTTGGCTTCGTCGCCGATGAGGAATTTTTCGTCGTCGGTCATCTGGAAATAAAGCCGCGTGTTGAATTTCTGTTGAATGTGAAGGGTGAAAATCCACGGGACAAGGTGCCCAATGTGGACGGGTCCTGAGGGTCCTCTGCCCGTGTAAAGGACGAATTTGACGCCTTTGTCGTAGAGGTCAAGCACGGTGTCGAGGTCGCGGTGGCTGAAGAATATGCGTCTTTCAAGCTGAAGATGCAGTTTATCCGTGTGGGTTTCTATTTTCTTGAGCAGTTCGGATGTGATGGGTTGGGTGCCGAACTCGCGGATTAGGCGTTCGTAGTCTACTTTGCCTTTTACTTCCCACGGAGTCACAACCATCCCGTTGCTATCTTCAGCGTCAGTCGCAGCCGTTTTATTTCACCAGTGCCGTCTCAAGATTGGCGTTTAAGTCATATATGCTTTTTCTGTCACCGGCTGCCTTAGCTGGCTTCAAAAGGTTTCCCTATGCATTATCTCGCTTAGCGGTCGCCTATCCCGGGCTTTAGGCGCCTCATCAGGGTACCCGACGGGAATCAACGCGACAGGCCTCACGCCGTCGGGAGCCCGAATCAGTTTCCGCACCTGCTCCTCCTTGAACGCGCCTACCCAGCATGAGCCTAAACCAAGCGAGCATGCCGTCAGCAGGATGTTTTGGATGGCTGCGGCGGTGTCTTGAAGGCAATAAAGCGTTTTGCCCTTTACGCCATAGCGTTCTTCAGCCCGTTTTTCGTCAGCGCAAACCACAATCACCGCGGAAGCTTCCTCAACCTGCTTCTGGCTGTAAGCTGCCGAACTCAAAGCCCGCTTCATATCTGCTGAGGCGGCGACAACGAACGCCCATGGCTGAACGTTACCAGCAGAAGGCGCATGGGTTGCAGCTTCAACAAGCTTTTCCACGGTGCCCTGCGGCAGGTCTTGTTTTTTGAAGGCTCTTATGCTTCGCCTCTTTGTTATGGCTTCCAAAAGCTCCATAGATATGACTCCACGGAAAAGATATGCGCCTGAAAAAGTAAAACATTTTCCTTCGGGCACTCAGCGGTTTGGCGTAAAAGTCTTAAGCTGTGTTGTGCATCCCTGTTTAGGATGATGAGCACTAGAGTCACTGAGCCTTATGCGGTGATATGGACTCGACGGGCGAACTGACGAAAACTATAACTGCAGATGAGCGGAGAGAAGGCACTTGAGTAAACCCCAAAACGTTGGCAGGTAATTCTCGCAGATGGCGAAAAACGGCAAAATCGACTTGATTATGTGGACTTACAACAGCGCCAAGCTTCTGCCAAAGGTGCTCCAACGAATCAACGAAGTCATCCCCGCGGAAAGCGTCAACAAAAAAATCATCAGCGACGACCACAGCACCGACCAAACCGCTAAAATCGCCCGAGAACTGGGCTGGGAAGTCCACGTCAACAGGGGCAGGGGGTTGCAGGCTAACAAGCAGAACGCGCTCAGCCTCGTCTCGACGCCTATTTTCGCGTGTTTTGAGCATGATGTCCTTTTGAGCCGCAGCTGGTGGCGCAGAGCCTCCGAAACCATGAGTGACCCGCATGTCGGTGTCGTGCAGGGCATCAGGCTGTCCACGGAGCCGAGGCTGCGCAAGCTGGACGCTTACGAGTACGCGCGGAGAAGCGACAAACGCAGCGTCGACAACAACCTCTGCCGAACCGACGTGGTGCGGAAATTCGGTTTCGACGAATCAGGTACCCCCGCAAGGATGGCGCGGGACAGCTTCAGGTGGGTAGTCATGTCCGACGTTGTCTCCGACCACATAACAAGAGCCAACCTGGCGGAAACCGTCCAGCACGACATGCGCATACACATGCTGTCGCTGCCCAGCTACACCACAAGCGAGAAAGTTGGCTGCTTCAAAATATTCGTTCACAGCCCAATCCGCGCGTTGGATGTTGTCCGCAAAACCCGAACCTACTCCATGCTGCTCTTCTACCCCATCGACAGGCTAGCCATATTCTTGGCATATTTTACTAGAGACCGAAAAATTGAGTAAACAGTTGCTTTTTCAACAGGTTTTTCTGGGATGTTGCCTTTTTGGAGCGGAAAACTTATCTGTGAAGCATCCGTGAAGTGGATGGTTATACACAAGCTTTAGGCGCACGTAATCGAGGTGAACAAGAAATGGTTGAAACGAAAACTGTTGAAATGAAGGTTGACGCATCAGAACTTAAAGGCGACGAGAAAGATTTGATTCCGAAGCTGTCAGATTTCCTTAAGGAAAAAACAGGCGGCGAAGTATCCCTAGCATCCGAGGTTGTCACGGTTAAAGGTCAAGGCGAAGCTTTAAGCAAAAAGTACCTGCGGGTAACAGTAAAGAAGTTCCTGCACAAACATGAAATTACAGAGCGGTTCAGAGTAATCGGCACCGGAGAAAACACCCTCAAAATAAAAGAGAGAATAACAGGCGAAGAAGAAGACTAAACCACCTTCCCTTTTAAAAGTATATAAATCAAATTTTTCCTGCTCCAAAAATTTTTCGGCAAAACTTGTCCTATAATCTGAACATGCTGTTCTAATACGTAGCATTAAATCAAAAAACGCCATTCTTAACCATTGCACAAACAGGCAGGGGACTGATAGGTGAGCAACAAAACCATCGCCGTAAGCACAGCAATCGTTATTTCGCTCGTAACCTTAGCGGTGCTCCTCGCGGAAAGCTACGCGGTACTGCAAAGCATCAACCCCGTAGCCGTCTTAGCAGCCGCAGCCGTCGCCCTAGTCGGGTTGGTTTGGTACAAAAAAGCATGCAAATCCTAAAAAGAAAAAGAAGGAGCTTACTTTCGTTTCAGCATGTTTTCCAAGATTGGTTTTAGCTTCGCGTTTTCCGCTTGGATCTTCTCTTTGCCGAGTGCTTTTCGTTGGTCGTCGATTTCTTTGATGACTTCGGCGTAGCGTATGCCTTCAGCGGCTGAAATGTATTCGACGCGGAAGCGTTCGGGGCTCATTCCCAGCTTGGTCAGCATGCCTTTGAGGGCGTCTGTTCGCGCTTTCATCTTGTAGTTTCCGTTGATGTAGTGGCAGTCATAGGGTAAGTGGCATGCGCCGATCAGAACCATTCCCGCGCCAAGCCTCAGAGCCTCCAAAATGAATTCTTTCGCAACCCTGCCACTGCACATGACTCGGATAGCCCTTACGCTTGCGGGGTAGTCGAAACGGCTGATTCCCGCGAGGTCCGCCCCAGCGTAGCTGCACCAGTTGCAGAGGATTGCGAGGATTTTTTCTTCAGGCTTATCTTCGAGCGCGGCGCGGATTTGCGCCATGATTTGAGCGTCGGTGAAGTGCATCTGGGTAATCGCATGCTGCGGGCATTCGGCAACGCATGTTCCGCATCCGTGACAGCTGGCGGTGATTATTTGCGCGGGCTTTGGCTTCTCTAGTCTGATTGCTCCGTAGGGGCATTTGTCAACGCAGACTCCGCAGCTTTTGCATTTGCTTGGGTCAATGACGGAGATGATTGGTTCAATTTTCCATTTTGGCTTGCTGATGACGGTTGCGGCTCGTGACGCTGCGCCGCTGCCCTGTGAAACGCTGAAGGGGATGTCTTTTAAGCCTACGCAGGCGCCAGCATAGAAGACGCCGTCGGTGGGTGCATCCATCGGTTTAAGTTTAGGGTGGGCTTCCATGAAGAAGCCGTCTGAGCCCCGTGACAGGTTAAGTATACGTGCGATGTCGGCTGAGCCCTTCTTAGGTATTGCTGCTGTAGCGAGGACGACCATGTCCGTGTCAACTTCTATGGGTGCGCCGAGGAGTGAGTCTTCGGAGTGGACTGTTAAATTGTGGGTTTCGGGGTCTTCGTCGATGCGGCTTACGCGTCCGCGGATGAAGTTTACGCCTCGTTCCCGTGCGCGGTCGTAGAATTCTTCGTAGCCTTTGCCTGGGCTGCGGATGTCCATGTAGAAAACGTAGACTTCCACGTCTTCCTTGTACTTCTCCTTGATTTGGACTACGTGCTTGAGCGTGTACATGCAGCAGAAGTTGCTACAGTAAGGGTACTTGTTCTTGTCTCGGCTGCCGACACACTGGATGAAAACGATTTTATGGGGTTTTTGACCGTCAGATTGCCGAATCACTTTGCCGCCTGTTGGACCAGCAGCCAAAATCAGCCGTTCAAACTCCATGCTGGTGATGACGTTGGGGTATTTCCCGTAGCCGAGCAAGGGCATGTCGTAGGGTAAGTAAACGTCAAAGCCTGTGGAAACGATGATTGCGCCAATGTCGATGTCAACTTCCTCAGCTTTCTGGTCGAAATCTATCGCCTGTCGGTCCCCGCAGACCTCCTGGCATTTGAAACATTCAATACAGTAATCCTTGTTAATCGAGTAAATCAACGGGACAGTCTGGTCGAACGGCACGGAAATTGCTTTGCGTGTTCCCAGGTTCATGTCCCATTCGTTCGGGTACTCTATTGGGCAAGCGTCTTTGCATTCGCCGCAGCCCGTGCATTTACTTGGAATGACGTAGCGTGGGTTCTTGCGGATTTTCGCCTTGAAGTTCCCGATGTAACCGTTGACCTTCACAAGCTCCGAATTAGCGAAAATCGTTATGTTCGGGTGGCGTCCGCAATCCACCATTTTTGGGCCTTCAATGCAGATGCTGCAATCCAGCGTCGGAAAGGTTTTGTCTAAGGCAGCCATATGCCCGCCGATGCTCTGCGTGTTTTCCAGCATGTATACTTTGAAACCCATTTCCGCCAGGTCCAAAGCCGCGTTCATGCCTGCGATTCCGCCGCCGATGATGAGCGCCTTGTTGGTGACTGGAACCTCAATTGTTTGAAGCGGCTGCATCAAACGTACCTTTGCTACTGCCATGCGAACTGCATCTTTCGCCCGTTCCGTAGCGCCCTTCGGGTCACTTTGGTGGCACCATGAAGCGAACTCTCTGATGTTAGCCATCTCATAGAGGAACGAGTTTAAGCCTGCTTCGGCGACTGTGCGCCTAAAGGTGGGTTCATGCATTCTGGGTGAGCACGCGGCGATGACGACGCGGTTGAGTTTCTGTTCCCGTATGGCTTTGCGGATTTCTTCCTGCCCTGGGTCAGCGCAGGTGTAACGGTTCTCTTTAGTGAAGACGACGTCAGGTATTGTTTTGGCGTATTCGACAACTGCTTTGACGTCTACGGTGCCAGCTATGTTTAAGCCGCAGTCGCATACGAAAACGCCGACACGTAACTGTTCAGGTTTCGGGCTTTCTGGTTGTTTGGAGGTTTGTGCTGAACTCAATATTGCGTCTCCTCTCTGGTCTCTCCTCTAATTGGGAATCTTTTGTTGACGGCGTTGCGCCTGCTTTCACCTGCAACGGCGCGGAACTCTTTGGCAGCGTCGGCTGGCGAAGTTATTCTTTCTAAAGCCTTGTTCCATGCGCCAGAGCGTATAGGTGTGTGATGAACAGTCGTGCGTTTAACCGTTAGGGCTTCTGGGACGGGACAAACGTTTTTGCATGCGCCGCAGTAAGTGCAGAACACGTCGTTAACGTGAACTTTCTTGTCTTCCCTGAGCGTTAATGCGCCTGGGATGGGGCAGACGTCAAGGCAGTCCGTGCAGCCTTCGGGGCATTTCTCCTGTGCGATGGCGGTTACTCCTTCGAAGGCTTTCTTGACTTTTATCACGCCTGGGCTACATTTGAACTCGCATACTCTGCAAGTTGGGCAATACTCCTTCTGAATGTCAAGGTTAACCTGAACGCGTTCTTTGAAGCTAGGCGAACAATCTGCCATGTTTTCCACGGGGTTGCCGTCAAAACCAACTTTAGACACAGTTATCAGCCCAAAGGGACAGGCGGATTCGCATTCGACACATTCTTTGGGGCATTGGGCGGTATTTACTTGTATATCGCGAATCAGCTGCGGGTAGCTGTCTTTCTCCAAAACTGACAGGTCATGGTTGCCATTCAAAGTTACCTTGATTGCGCCGTACGGGCAAGTGACATCGCAGATTCCGCAGAAATTACATTTAGCCAAGTCAACGTCAACTTTGGCTTTCTTCGCCTTCTCGCCCGCGGCTTTAGGCTGTTTTTGTGTTGTTATCGCCTCTTTGGGGCAGGCTAAAGTGCAGATTTGACATGAGACACAGCGTTTCTTGTCAAGGGTTAACTTGTAACTCTTAACTTGCAAACCCCACTCGATAGTTAGGGTATCTGCCGCATCTTTCTTTACGGTTTTAAACGGCGTATTTTACCACCAAGAGGCTATCTGACCTTACCGAACAGACCTGCACGGCGTCGAACGGTTTAATTGGATGAGATTGCGGCGCTTTTGATATAAATATTGCTTGAACAAACCCGTCTTTTCTAAGGTCAAAACCCAGTTCTTCCATAGAAAAAATGAAACAATTGCATCTCTTTCGAGAAAGAGTTGACGGCTGTTTTGGCGAGGAACTCTTCTTCTTCCCTGTAGCTTTCTGGGATAATGGGTTCGACGGTGACTAAGTAGAGTCGAAGGTTGGCAAATCAGGCAGATAACCCCGAGAAACTTCAAAGCAGAATACAACGTCAAAACCAGATAGGGAAATCTTGCTTTTTCAATTCAACAGTTTCTTCATGTAAAATACTTATTAAGTTAAAACAAGTATCTTGCCAACTATATGTGCGAAAAGCTGCCTTTCCCCATTCTGATTACTAAAGAAGGAAAATGGTTTGTCGCTTCATGTCCACTCCTGGATATTGCAACTCAGGGAAAGACAGAGAAAGAAGTAAAAGAAAACATGACTGAACTCATAACCGAATACCTAAACGACCCAGACACGCCAAAGCCCTCGCTCGATGAAAACTAGGTTTATTGGTGAACTCTCCAATTAGTGAGGGTTCAATTCCAACATCTATCGAAAAAAGCGCAGGATTCGCCCTCAATACCACGCTCAAGTTTGCTGAGGCTTTAGAGTTATTTTTTTCCTCGCGCGGTTATGAGAGATAATTTTGTCGCTGCAGAGCCCGCCCATGACACTAGTGTATTTAGCTATTAGTTTGATAGTCCTAATGGCAATAAGTTTCATTTTCCTGTTTCGCATTCAGATTTTGAAAGCCGCAAAGACAAAGGACACCCTGGGTCTGGACTAGTTAATTTACCAAAGTACCCTAAAGCAGCACATCTACACCCACTAACACAAGAACTTGAAAATTTGCATTTCCGACAGCCATCCGCAAGGTTACTTTCTCTAAAAGGCCTAAAAATTTCTGATTTATTCCAGACATCAAAAAGGTTGTCTTTTTTAATATTCCCTGCTACACAGGATTCGTAATTAGCAATTGAACAGGGCATAATTGACCCGTCAGATGCAATAGAAACGATACTTTTTCCCTGTTGACAAGATTCATGCCTCAAAATATCATTAAAGCCCTTTTCACTTAATTTTGCTACATAATAATACGGTTCGTCCGTCCTTACTATTATTGGATTTACCCTTTGCTCATTTGTCCGGGTAGTCTGTTTAAGCAAAAGAACGAGCAGATCTAAGTAGTCATCGCCAGTTATAGTCATCTGATTAAATTCCGCAGTCTTTTGGCAAAGCGGTATTAGTCTCATTAATCTAAACTCTGGCACACCTAAGTTAAGTAGGAAATCAAAAATGGAAGGAATCTCCTTCAAATTTTGTTGTCTAATGGTACTACAAACGCTGAGTCGAATCTTCCGGTTTTTCAAGATCATTTCAATAGCGTCCATCGTTTTATTAAATGGCTTTCCCGGATGCCGTATGTTATTATGGACTGCAGAACTCATTCCATCAAGGCTTAGTTGAATACGTTTTACACCAGAATCCTCAATATTTTTAATATGTTCAGGAACGAGTTGACCAGATGTAACAAGGGAAACGTTAAGACCAATATCAGAAGCAGCTTTGGATAACTCAAATATATCTGACCTAATTAGAGGCTCTCCCCCACAAAAAGTCAAAAGTTTCACATCATTTTTCTTAAGCAGAACAAGAAATGACAAAATTTCCTGGCTTGTTAATTCAGCTCCTGATTTTCTAGTTTTTGCAAAACAATAATTGCAGTTTAAAGGACAGGTTTGTGTAACATTCAAATAAACATGCGCAATCTTTCCTAAACCTCTCTGAGCAGCAGCAGTATACCACTCAGGATCCTTCTCAAACGTAAATTTCCAACGAACCAAGTTCTATCTAAAGCCTAATTTCAGATTCAAATATTTATTTCTTTCAGAACCCAAAAATACAAACTGAAACCAAAGAACCACTAACAATTCGCCTTAATCAAGCCAAGCTTCAAAAGAAACATCAACTACTCAATAAAAGAAGTAACATAGGTGTATCCATTGGAGCCACTATTGGTAATAATCGCAATAATATATGCACTGTCGGGTTTCATTTTACACTTCTTTGACCTAAAAGCGACAAGTTTGAACTTAGCACTTTTTCTAATAATAGCTCTTAGTCCCCAAGGATGGTGGATTACACTAGTCCTCATCGGTTACACAGTAATCATAGCGGTAACGATCTTCAAACACAAGGAAAAAGAAAGAATCAGAGAAGTAAATTATGAAAACGTTTCAAAACGAACCTATAAGAGTATAATCGGAAAAGTCGCGGTTCCCACAATTGCAGCCATTCTAAATATGCCAGGCCTTTTCATATCAACAATATTCTTCGGTGTAGCTGATACTTTTGCAAGTGAGGTAGGCGTTCTCTCAAAGCAGCCCCCAAGACTAATAACATCTTTAAAAGAAGTCAAACCAGGAACAAACGGCGGTGTATCAGCTCTTGGCACCATAGCCGCTTTTTCAGCATCTTGTCTAATGGGGATAATCACAATAGTCTTATTCCCAATCAATCTATCCATCACATTTGTCCTATTCGCAGTAATAATCGGTCCCTTAGGATGTATGGTAGACAGCCTCTTAGGTGCAACTATGGAAAACAGAGGCGTAATCTCGGGATGGGTAGTAAATTTCCTATCAGGATTAATAGCTGGATTAATAGGAAACCAAATATTCATCTACATGCATTTTTAATTTCGATAACTTTAGTAAGAACTTTTCATAAAATGGAAACAAGATTGGTCTAAGAAATGATCCGCAAAGACATCGAAAAAGCATGGCATCAAGCAAGCAAAGACTTAGACGACTACATCAAAGCCAAAAAAGGCTTCAAATCAGACTACTATAACACAATGAAGGACCTTCTAAAAAACAATCCAACTATTGAAGTACAAAAGAAAATACTTACCGAACCCTTGTATATTCTCAATAAAACCAAGAACAAACCTGTTCTCCTTATCGCAAATTTCTTTGGCAACGAGGTATTTGCAACCCTATCACTACTATTATGCCTTGAAGACAACATCCAATTGACCAATAAAATTTACGCCATTCCTCTAGCCAACAATCAAGAATCAAAAACGGTAGATCAAAAAGTAAAATCAAAAATCATAGAATATATGTTTGCAAATAAAATACCCCGCTTGGTAATATTTTCACAAGGTCATCCTTATCTAGACGGATTCTACATCAAAATTCCTGCCTCAAAGAAGGGTCTAGAAAAAGCTAAAGAAATAATAGAACACGTAACAAACAAGCACGAAGTCGGGGCCTTCTCTGCAAAATACGACAAACCAACCTATACCGTAATCACAGCGGACGAAAATGAATTAATCAGTCAAGCCGACCGTGTGAGCATATCTGCCTACGAATTCTTTATATCAAACGATATCTTAGCAGGACATCAAGCCCTACTCAAACTACTAAATACAAAGACGGTAACTCCCGAAAGAGTTATCTGCCTGAATAGAGCCGATATGACAAACCGAGGAACCGATATGGTCGAAAGGACCATTGAAACCATTATCGAAGCCAAAACCAAAGTTGTTGAAGACGAGATCGAAAGAACGATTTCAACAATAACACAAAAATCACTACAAGAGACCCTAAAATATGCGCTACTAGCAGGAGGGAAAAGAATCCGACCAACAATGTGTATCCTCACAGCAGAGGCGCTTGGAGGCGACAAAGAGCAAGCCCTACGTTTTGGAGCCGTCACAGAATACATCCACAATTTCTTACTGGTTCACGACGACATCGAAGATGGAGACGAAATGCGCAGAAACAAACTATCACTTTGGAAAAAATATGGAATACCAATTGCCATAAACACAGGTGACTATATGATATGCAAAGCTTTCGACGTACTCTTGAGCCTCAAAGAAATGGGCATCAGCAACAATCAATTAGTTGAATTAGTCCAAGAAGTAAGCAACTGCATATTAGTAACCGGAGAAGGCCAAGACCTAGACATAGGTTCGAGAGAAAAAAATATTCTGAGCGAAGAAGAATACATGGAAATCGTTAGAAAGAAAACCGGTGAATACCTAATTCTCCCAATCATAGGAGGCGCAATAATTTCAAACGCAACCAAAAACATGATTGAGGCACTAAAAAGATATGGAAGACTTGTAGGCCCCGCTTTCCAGATTAAAGATGACATAATCGATCTAACCGAAGGGAAGGGCAGAGGCGAAAAAGGATGCGACATAAAAGAAGGAAAACGAAGTCTTCTGATAGTCCTCGCCTTATCCGTTTGTAGCCTTTCAGAAAAAAGGCAAATACTGGAAATACTAAACAAGAAAAGAGAAGAAAAAACTCAAAAAGACGTTGATTACATTTACCAAATCTTCGACAAATACTCAATAATAAATGTGGCTCGACAAAAAGCATATGAACTTTCCGACAGAAGCAAAGAAGAAATCAAGAACTTTCCAGACGATTTTAGAGAAATGCTTGAGAAATTCTCTGACTATGTTGTTGGAAGACAAAAATAAATAAAAAACTGAAAAAAAAATGGCACGTGCTACCCAACTTAAGCATTCTTTGTATTGGCTAGTCCAAGCTCTTTTCTTAGTCGTTCTGTCGTTGTCGGTTGAACAGCAAACTTGCTAATTAACGCCGCAATCATATCTGTGGTTTCTGCACCATGATTTGAAGACAACACCAGGATTTCCTTTCCAATATCCCGGCTCCCAATCCACACCATATACCCCAAATCACCAATCATAAGCGGTCCTAAGAATTTGAAAGGAACATAATTAAACTTAAAACGGAAATTCGACTCCCTTTCAAGACGCTTTAACTCTGATAAAGCATCGTTTGCAAAAGTCACTATCTTTGGATGCTCTTTCAAGGTCTTTCTAGTTTTTTCAAGGTCAAACAAATATAACATTGAGAAATCAGTTTTTTTAATGCAAAGAGCTATCTTTTCTCTTAAACATTCAATGTACTCCATCTCAAACTCATCCTTCTCTTCTTGATCATAAGGTTTTGCACCCAAAAGCAAGGAAGGAGTTCTTTGGAAAACTATCAGATTTTGCCTCGCTTGCAGATTGGCAATTCTTATTCCCTCTTTGTACATATCAAATTCCGTGTTAAGCACTCTTGGCTGCGGCGACACAGAAAAATCACTCACATTAATAGGATAATCAACTTGTTCCCCCTTTATCCATTCGCCATTATGGTTTACTCTCTCATATATTGCAATCGAATTTACTCCATTTTCAGCAAGATCAACCCTCAAAACCGAATAACCAGGTGTAATGTATGGATCCTTTTCTGTATCTATTGCACATCTGGCACAACTAATTAAAGGACGATGCCAACTTTCTCCGGTCAGATTCGTTGTCAAATCATAATAGACTTTTAGATTATGGACGTGACCATTCAAGAATAAACTATATTTTTGTTTGAGGAATCTCTCAGTTTCAACTTCACTTGCTGGCACGATAGATTCAAATGGATGATGAAACAGAGCAACATTAAACGATTGATGCCCATTCAAGTTTAACTGCAGTTCTTCATATGCTTTCTCCATTTGAGTAAGCCCAATATAACCGAAGTCCTTACAATCCTTTGAAAACATATAAGCAGAATTCAAGCTAACAAAATTAACTTGAAATCCATTAAAATCAAAAGGTCTAATGGAATATAAGAAATCATTATTATAAGATTGCCCAATTTTAGTTAAGAAATCATAATAATTGTTCATTCCGACTTTAAAAATTACTCGTTCTAAAGGTCTTCTAAATCTGCCTTCTATTTTTTGAACAGTCTTTGAGGTGGGTGATTGAATTAAATCTTCCATATAGTCAGATTTGCAAGTTTCGTTATATTCCGACCAATTTAAATCATGATTACCGGGACTATAGATTATTCCTGAAGGATGCAGTTCATCTTCAAGAATTCGGTTGAATTTTTCAACATATTGATATTCAGCTATTTGACCAAAGCATGCTAAATCTCCACTTATTGCAATTAAAGGAGCACCAAGGTCTTCTTCATTAATCACTTGTTTTGCATCTTGGACCATTTTAATAAGAATGCTTTTTTGATCAAACTGGATTTCCTCTTTTAGATGTAAATCTGAAAAGTGAATAATACAGAGCGACTGCATAATAGCTATCTTACAGTTTTAAGTTTAAATTATTTGCTATATCGCAGTCCTTAGCAGGTAATCATTTGCAAATCATAAGTTTTTTACGAATATTTTTTCTGGAAAACTAAAAAGATAGCACATAACAAGATCAGCATAATTGAGACAATAATAACCAGAAAGTAGGATTGGATACATAGATCGATTCAAGAATAGCCGATCACTTATTCAAAAAAATGAGAGTTTTGCGGGTGATTTCTCCACTTGCTGAGAGTGCAATTCCCATCCCCAGCTCCAATTAACACTTGAATTAGCCTCTTCTGTTCCCATCCCTGTTCCCATTGTTCCCATGATATTACAATTTTTATTAAATTAGCCAAGTTTTCATTGATGATAAGGCTTAAATCTGCATAGCTTAGAAATAGACTGAAATAATGAGTATATCTTCACTTAATCAAACAGAATTCGAAAGCTTGAGAAATGCATTACTGAACAGCTATAATTCGCAAGTTACCAATCATGTTACCGCTGTTGTAGCCTTAATAGTTGGTATTTTTATATTGATTTCCACCAAAGAATTCAGGAAATTGTATAACAAGCACCGAAAATGGTTTTTATTTGCTTTAAGTCTGCCCATCAGCTTAATCGAGTATTTAGTGGAAAAAATGCTATTTTGGGCATGGATGAGTAGCGAGGTATTAACAGTTACAGAAAATCAAGCCCTTCGCTTGCACGAATCTACAGTCATTTTCGGGATTCAAGCATATCTAACAAATTATTTAGAGAATAATGTTCACACGATCTCCAGCACTCTTTGGCAGTTAGACCAGAGACAGTTTGGTACATCATTCGTTTTGCTTTTTGCTGCGACCTACGTAATCTTCGGATTTTGCTATGAATATTATATGTCCAAAAGTTTTGAGCATTTTTTTGATGCTGCAAAAAATTACAAGTGGGATTTCTATGGTTCAAAAAGTTACAAGTGGCACAAAAAATGGTGTAAACTTGTAGGGTGGTACCTAATTGCATTGGGAAATGGATTTGGAAAAAGCATAGATGCATTTTTGGATAAAAAATACGTAAAAATCGATATATTAATAGGACTATTTGTGGTAATTGGAATATCGGCTTGTTTTTACTCGCTTATTTCAACTTGGATATTTTTTGAATTTCAATGGCTATTCATTTGGATATTTGGGCTATTTATTTGGCTGTTGTCTGAATTCTACTCGGGATTTTAAGCAACATCGTCCAAAATGAATAGTGCAACTGAAGAAACGATAAGGTAAAACTAAAGATTATTTCTTTACCTACCAACGAAATTTTACTAAATGTTTTAAGCGATTAGAAACTTTGGGAAATAAGGAAATTGCTTATTGACTTTTTAGGCTTCGAAATGTTAAAGTGATAAACTAAAAGAGTTATTGGGTTTTGTTGTTGAGGTTTTTTCGGGTGTCTTGGATTTTGTCGAGGAATTTTGTTTCGGCGTTTTCTTGGGGTTTAGCGTCTGGTGAGGTTGTTGCGCTGCTCGGTTCTTCGCCTGTGGGGCTGATTGTTACTTCGAAGATGCTGCCTGTGAGGTCTTTTTCTTCTTTTTCTCGTAGGATTTCCATGACGAGTTTCGGGACGGTTAGGCGTCCGTCGGCGGCCATTTTTGCGAGGAATTCTTCTTCTTCGCCGAAGCTTTGTGGGCTGAGCGGTTTGACGGTGACTTTTAGGAGTTGGGTGGGTTCGATTTTGTAGCGCCAGCGCAGGAGTTTAGGGACGGTTAGCCTGTTGTGGCGTTGCAGTTTTGTTTTGAATGTTGCTTGCTCATTCAGCGGCATGTACGGTGCACCTTTCTGCATCGTTCTGTATCGTTTTAAACCTTTTTACACCTTTCCCAACCTTCCCGCACCCTAACCTAAACACAAACCGCAACCCAAACCAAAAAAGCAACCCAAAACACAAAAAACCAAAAACCGACCCCTACCCCACTTTTTACAGCCAACCCCACACCCTTTCTCATAAGCCTAGTCAAGTTTAGGTGGACGCCAGCCGCCAACCCAGGATGGTTGACAGAATAGCTGACGAACACAACTTACGCGGCTTGATTCAGATTCGGCTCAGATGTAGCCCAAGATACGCATGACAACTGTGACGAAGAAACCTAAACCGCATCCAAGCGCGGTTACCCGCAGAAAGTCTTTATCGATAGGTACACGTGAGGCAAAGTCAGGCATTGAATGCAGAAACTCAGAGGTGACAAGCAGTATCGCAGCGGTCACAGCAAGCCACAAACTGATGTCAGATACGCTAAGAGGAAAAAACATGTGCCACACCTAAATGAAATTGAAAACTGCATGGACGCCGCAGTCAACGGGAGACAAAACCATCTCTCTGGCGACAACGGTTTTACCCGACGCCTTAGCAAGGATGCTTGCGACCGCGCTGACCACTGGGCAACCCAGAATGCTGACGCTTTTCATAGGAGGATCCGCGCGGTACAGGCTCTGGTACAGGAGCCCTGTTGCGTCAAAGCTAACGCCACCTTCAACTTGGGACACCTCGACGGATTTAGCTAGGTTGAACGTCTCCGTTAGGATTCTGGGCAAGATATCTATCAATTCATGAAGGTCGATTTTGCTGAAGTCAACGTTCACCTGCTTCTCCATCTGAGCCATAAGCTCCGCGCCTGGACAAGTAATGAACACGCCCCGCGTTTTATTTGACAGAAACTTGCCCTCAGCCAATTCGTCTGCTGAAGGCTTCCCATCGAACTCTTCGGAAATGAAAACAACAGGCTCCTTGAGGTTCTCAAGATACTCGGGAAGGAAAGCGTTCTGCGGGTAAGGAGGAATATAGTAGCCTTGCCCATGAAACTTCATGTCCTTAATCATCCTGTCAAACGTCAAGTAAGCCGACTTTGCAGTACTATCCAGAAGCCCCCGTTCAACGTACTTGCCATTTCTAGCCAACCCAAAAACAACGCCCCAAAAAACCAAACCTAACCCGACGAAAGCCGCAACCTGCAACTCAAAAACCAAAGAATAAACAAGCGCCAAGGCGCCTAGGGCTATGAATAACCCAGCGACCGCTGACGAATTACTTCTTCCCTTATTTACGGATTTCACTTACAAAACACCTCAAAACTAACCAATTAAAAAAACTTGATTACTGAACACTCGAGTCAAAGCCACGGTTAAACATTATGACAAAGCCAATCGCTTCTCAAGCAAAGCTCTTTTGCCCAGTCAACGGAACCCACTTTGGATCTACCTTATCAGGGAACTACGCCTTCGAACACTTGATTCACGCCGTTAGAGTAAATCAGGTCGGTTTGGTTAAGAATAGGCACCAATGTGCCGTTCCACACTGCTTTTTCGTTGTTGACGCTGAGAGAACTTAAACCCACGAATTGACCGGGAGCCACAAAGGTGTAGTTAGTAAGTTCCCACATGTACCCAGGCCAGACAAGACCGTAACCAGTTAACGCCGAAATCAGTCCTTGGTCAACGAATACGCCTTTCTGGTAGGGAACATTATCGAAAATCCATTGGGAGCAATAAACGCTGTCGCTGTCAACAACCTTGAAGTGTTCATACAACATCAGCGGACCCATTCGGTACCCGCTCAGAGCAACAGACCAGCTTTCAGTTTTAGCCACCTCGTAAACGAAATTTGTCTGAAACAGAAAATACGGAACCAAAATAACAACAATCAACAATGCAAAAAGCATTTTCTTTTCACGTTTGAAGACAAGCTGAATCGAAGTCCACATGCCTACTATGCAGAAAGGCGCCAGGAACATCAGAAGTATATGGTAGAACCGCGTCATGTTCAAAGTGTTAGCTAACCCAGGAACAACCACCAGGGCAACCAAAAAAGCCACAGCGACCAAGCTAAATATCGCGTATTCCCTGTCGAAACGAAAACGAGTCTTCTTAAAAATCAAAGCAGCAATACCGACTACAATGAAGAGTTCAGTCAAATACGCGAATGCCCTGCTGATGGTGTTTAGCATCGAAGGCGACTGCGCCAAACCTAAACCAGCTAAAACTTCAGGTCCCCTGGAGCCAGGCGTAAAAATTCCGCCAAATTGGGAAGCGACCGTGGTTGCAACCGAAGTGAAACTGTTAAAAACGACTGAGCCAGAAGTGAAAATGTACCAAGCGAACATCGCCACAAAGAAAAACAGAATCATGTTTGACTTCAAATTGAAACTTGGGCGCTTTAGATATAGCGACACCAACCACGCGACGAAGATTAGAAGGAGAAAGATTTCTGCCAACGCATAGTGGGAGAAAATCAAAGCAACGCTGAAGATTGCAAAACTTGCGAATTTGACTCCTCCCTTGATTTTCTTGTTCACCAAAAGAAGCAACAGCAGAACAAAAAACAATTCACCGATCATCTGCCGGTTTAAACTAGGCAATTCAGTGAAGAATGTTATGTCAGCCATGAAGAGGAAAGCGGCGAAAAACGAGAGTTTCTTGCCGATATAGGGGCTCCATAGCGCGTAGAGACCGACGGGCACCAGCGCGAAAATCAGCGGAGTGATTATTTTGTAGACCCAGGTTAACGAGAAACCCAGCATGTTCGAGTAAACTGTTGGGAGAATTGTGATGCTGAGCATTGCGTTGTATCTGCCGAAGACCAAGTCAGACGGCGAGAACACAGGGTTCCAATGCGACAGCAGTTGGGTTTGCCCAGCAACTAGAAGCTCGTTTGCGGAGTCGCTTCCGCCTGGCTGCACAAAGCTAGAAATTAATGAAGTCTGGAACAGCAACGCTAACGCGATCATACATATGGCGAAGGGGTAGATATTCGTAGACTTTGTGTTAAACGCCACAGCAGTGAACAGCAGGGCAATGGAAACGACCATAATTAACAAAAACGAGTTGTTGCCCGTTAAGTTAACCAGGTATGTTCCCAGAACGCTCAATATGGGAATAAAAGCTAAAAGCAAAAAGGATGGCGAAAAACCTTGATTCTGAGGGGTCGAATCTTGCTTTTCTTTTCTCTGCCTCAGGTAAGCTGCTGCCGCACCGGCAAGTATCAGGGTATTTATGAATAACGATAAGGGTAAGGTAGAAAGGGGAAAGCTGAATCCGACAATTGAACCGACCTCGTTTATCGCCAATCCTGCAAGCATAAGAAAAGCTACGCTGAAGCCCACTGAGTAAAGAACGAATTCAACTGTGTCCAATTCGAGTTTTAAGAGTTTTATGAAAATGACGCCGGGGATGAAAGTCAGGTAGATTAGACCCACGGTTTCCCTGACGACGGGGAAATTGAGGAAGAGCGAAATGTACATTATGACTTGTAGGAAAACAACTATGCCTAGAAAGTTATTCGAAAGATACTTGGAGTTAAAACCCATTTTCAGGCACCAAAAACTAAACTGAATCTTCTACAACTGACAGAACGACTTCTCTAACTTAGCCAACTTGCCCGCGTTCAAAAGAGGCAAAGATGCCCTTTCTTATGTCTTTAACGTTTTTTACGAAATTGTACTCTGCTTTGAGTGTGAAGATGACTGATTTGCCGTTCCGGGTGAAAATGCTGGTTAATAATCGCCCGAAGAAGATGCCGTAAGCGAAAAATGCTGTGTTCCTTGCGGTTAGTTTCATGTTTTTGAAGAAAACGTAGGCGTGGTAGGATATTCCCATGTGAGTCAGATACTCATTGCTTATTCTAGCCATCATGGAGTGTCTGTGAAGCACTTTTGCGTCGGGAGTTATGAATAGGCTTTTGGGGTAGGTTTTCTGTATTCTGTATGAAATATCCATGTCGTCGCAGAGTGAATATCTCTTTAATTTTTCGTCCCATTTGAACTGCTCGAATATCTTTCTTCTGTAGCTGCAGTTTGACCCGTTTAGCCATTCACCGTTAATAATATTGGTCAAAGGATACGGGTACGATATTCCAGCAGGAAATACTCTAGCCTTGTCCTTTTCTATGAAATAAAATGAGAACAGCTTGTTAATGGCGTTGGTGCGTGAAGGAACACCACGCGATATATTTACTACGTGTCCGGCAACTCCTAAGGCGTTCGGATAAGTTGAGTAAACCTTCAATATTTCCCGTATGTAATCTTTGTGCAGGACAACGTCGTCATCCAGACTTAGATGAATGTCACATGTTGAGAAACTTATACCTATGTTTCTTGCTTCTGTCACGCTATGTCCTTTGCCGCGCACGTACTTGATTTCAATGTTCTTCTGCGTAAAAGCTTCCGTCAACCGCTTGACCAAGTCTTCTGTTTCCCTGTTTTTGCTGTCGTCCACGATGATTACTTCTTTAGGAAGCACCGTTTGCTTCAGAATGGAGTATAATAGCGGCTCTATAGCTTGCGCTCGATTTATGGTCGGTATGGCAATTGAACAATCAACCAATTTCGACTTAGCTCCGCCTTCTGTTTTCATGGTTTTCCTGAAGTCGCTGACTTTGACTCCACGTTTTATTCGCTAAGTCGGTAGTAATCACGTTTTTCGCTAGCTTGCTATCATAGATAATACGCTTGCTTTCAAAGCAGTATTACGCTTTGCAAACCTTGTTAAGTTGACTTTGCAAGGGGTGCACTGGAGTTGACAAGGCATGGGATTGGATTTTTCAAAAACTATTAAAAACGATACAAGCGATAAGGGTGGCTCGAGATTCAGGAAGAGAGAGAAAAATGAAAACAAACACATTAGGGAACATAGCAAGAACCCTAAATCTCAAGAAGCTCGCAAAGCCTGCAGTTCTATGCATCAGCGCGCTCTTCGTCATATGCATGGTGTCAACGTTCGCGCCAAGTGGAGTCCATGCTGCAACAACAATGCTTTCGGTGAATACTTCGGGAAATCAGATACTTGATTCAAGCGGCAACGTCGTGTATCTACGCGGCGTCGGCATGGCTGGCATGACCCCGGACTTGATCTTCTGGGGAAACAGCGGCGGCGACAGCTGGGCAGACCAATGGCAGTCAGCCTCAGCGACCTCCGTCACAGACACATTCCAAGAGCTGTCAACAGTCTACCACGTCAACATGATACGAATATTCATGTACCCAGAATGGTGGTGGCTAAACAATGTTGTACCAGCTACTGCATCAGGTCAAGGATACAGCACAACGGCAGTCAGCACACAAACCTACCTCGCAACATTAGCCAGCGAAGCAGAGCAGTACGGCATCTACATAGACATAGTACCCTACCAACTCACCGCGTACCAAGGCTCATTTAGCTCCGACCCATACCTTTCGTCCAACATGGCTGGGTCACAGGGTCTGCCACTGATGAGCAACTGGGACAGCGCAGCACAAAGTTTCCTCGTAAGCACAGGCCTATCAGAACAAGCGTTCTGGACACAGTTCTGGACGTCGATGGCTAACGGTCTCAAAGCGTACCCGAACGTCATCTTCGAAGCATGGAACGAGCCAGGCGACAACACAGGCGGCAACACTATACCTTCAGGCTATCTGTCCTACATGACAACGATGTACAATGCGGTTAGAGCAACTGGATCAACGAACCTCATCATGATGCAGTGGCAACCCGGATGGGAACCAAACAATTGGGGTTCAGACCTAAGCTGGGCATCGCAAATAAACACGGCACTCGGCGGAAACCCAACCAACATGGTGTACACGACGCACTTCTACTACTATGCTCCGTCAAACTTAGCTTCCTACTGGAACAATCCATCGCAGTTCGAAGGTGCTACATCGCTTGCAAACTGTCTTCAGCTACTGCAATCAAGCATGGGAGTCAGCGCGCCACTGGTGATCAACGAGGAAGGCTCATGTCTTTCATCTTCAAGCAACACGCAGAACGACTTTAACTGGTGGAACAGCCTGCTTCAAGCTCAGAACGCTGACGGCATAGGTGCAGGAGCTTACTACTGGCTTAGCAGCAGCGGACTAGGCGGAACCTATGACGGCGAAGAACTGTTGACAAGCGGCTACTCACCGAACACAATGGGGCAAGACTACATCAACGCTTACACGGCGCCAGTCATCACGACCCCGACGCCAACACCGACTCCGACCCCGACACCTACTCCAGCTCCAGCCACAAGCACAATCGTTGCTTCTGCTGGGAACGGAGGATCAATCGACCCAAGCGGAACAATCACCGTCAACACCGGCGACAGCCAAACCTATACTATCACACCGAACGCGGGCTACCAAATATCCGACGTAACAGTCAACGGAACTTCAGTAGGCGCAGTCGCATCATACACCTTCAGCAACATCCAAGACTCATACACAATAACAGCAACGTTTACGCCTGACCAAACTTCAACTCCAAACCCGCATCCAAACCCACCGACACTGACCACTCCAGCGCCGACACATCAGCCAACCCATCAACACCACGGACACAGCAGCCATCACCATAGCAGCCAATACCGCAGTCACCGCAAAGGCGGCTCATTCAACATGTTTGGATGGGTACGTCTCCCCAAGATGCTGGGCGGCTTCTTCTACTGAGACCTGAAAAACCATCATTTCCCTTTTTTTAGTTTAAATCAGAAAATTAATCTAAGCTTCTCTTTGGATTTGTTTTGACCCAGGAACATGCTTGGTATTTGTAATTGTTTTTGGTTGTAAATACTAGACCCCTCCCGTCGGTCCATTGACTGCGAACCCATATTTACATTGGAATTTTGATGTAAATAGTAGACCCCCTCCCCCTACTGGGTGAGAAGTATCAGGGCTTGTTTTAGGCTGCTTTTTTGGTTTAGGGCTTGATTCGTTTGTATTTGACTTCAGGGCTTAGCTGTTGTATCTTGAATTTGACCCTTCATGAAGCCCAATGTCCACGCTGTCAACTTCAACCCAAAGTGTAACGGCAGGAGAAACACCTTCTTTTGGTGCAGAAACTTGTAAGCCTGCAAAGAATACAGCGCCCCCGCAACCAAGCCAGCCAAAGGCGTCATGCGAGGTATCGAAAACGCCTCCTGCGTCTTGCTGACCGTGCGTTGGCAACCGTACCCGTACCAAAAATACTTCTCCCAAAGATCCCTAGGCTTAGATAACCCGCCATGCAACTCGTACAGCTCCGTCATGTTGGGCTTTATCTGCCAACCTGCCTTTTTGATTCTCAGGACTAAGTCGGTGTCTTCGCTGGACCCTTGGATTTTTTCGTCAAAGCCATTTACCTGTCTTAGAGCTTTGACCCTGAAGGTTGTGCCGCCTGTGCCGATGAGCTTGTCTGTTTTCCAGATGAAGCTTCTTGGGTTCAGGTAGTTTCGCTGGTTGACGATGTGTGGTATGACTTCAAGGTTAAGAATCAAGTTGCCGGGCACGGTTTTGAATATTCCCGAGGTAATTCCCACTTGAGGGTTTTCCTGCATCACTTTGATTTGCGCCGTAATGTAACCGCGCGTTAAGACCTCGTCTGCATCCACAAAAAGCACGAATTCTCCGTCAGCATTGCTCACGATTAGGTTTCTTGCGTGACCAAGACCTTGTCCAGAAGTTCTGAAGGTTTTTGCGCGGGAACCAAACTGGGAAGCGTAATCTTTGATGATTTCAGGTGTCTTGTCTTGGCTGCCGTCGTCTACAAAGATTAATTGTAAACGGTCGCTGGGGTAGTCTTGATTGATGACGCTTTTCGCGGCATTTTGAAGCATGCCTTCGCCGTTGCGCACACATATACCAACGGTTACGAGAGGCTTCATGAATGATCCTTCTGAAATCTTTTTTCGGCAAAATTGGAGGCGCAAAATGCTTTACTTGTAGTACTTGACGGGTTTTGCCGGGACGCCGACTGCTAAGCAGTTTGGTGGAATGTCTTTGGTGACTACTGCTCCTGCCCCGATAACGGCGTTTTCGCCTATGGTTACGCCTGGGAGGATGGTGACGTTAATGGCTACGTGGACGCCGTTTTTGATAACAACAGGTCTTATTCCGCCTTCGTCCGCCTTTATGCCTCTTAAAACGTTCGAGTGGGACAGTATGTAGTCGTAGCCAGCTAGTATCACGTCGTCGCCGATTGTTATGTTTGAAAACATGACGTCTAGGAAAATGTGGCTTCCAAACAGGGTTCGTTCGCCAATTTTGATTCCTGCTCTTCGATACATTTTTACCCTTAGACTTTCCATCGGAGCATACATGCCTATGAAACGCTTCAGCATCTTAAACGTACTCAAACTTCAATCCCTGTAGAAGGCTGTTTTAGAGTGGATGACCGTACCCTTTGAAATGTGCATTACAGAAGCCAAAGAACCAAGCTATCCGTTTGAAAGTGTAATGAACAGGCAGCAAAAAGAAAGATCTTTTATGGGTAAGCAGAAAAGCGCCTGGCGAACGCAAAATCCCAGCTAGAAAACCAGCCATCGGCGTCATCTTCAGAAGGCTAATCATACTTGGGTCCTTATGATAGATGTAATGCCCACCTCGGCCATACCAAACGTACTGGTTCCAAAGGGAAAACCATGATGCTCTTGTGGATTCGGTGAAGGTTTCTTCAGTTACCGCCAAATCCCATCCGTGCGCCTTAACCCTGTAAGCCATCTCTGTGTCTTCAGCTGCTCCGTTTATTTGGGTGTCAAAACCGCCGACTTGGCGGACTGCGTTAACCCTGTAAATTGCGCCTTCAGCGCCTGGCAAATACCCGAACTTTGATGCTTCCCCTTTCTGCCCGAAAACCGAATCCACGGCGTAAACAATGTTTTCCAAGTCAGCGACTAAGCCATAGCCCATGTTGACGTTGTATTTTCCTCCAGCAATCCCCACTTTCGAGTATTTTTCCATGAAGAGAACTTGGTTTTCCAAGTAATCAGGGGGTAGAACCATGTCAGCGTCAAGCCAAACAATGTATTTGCCGCTTGCCTTGTTGACCACGATTTGTCTTGCAATCCCAAGTCCGCTGTTTTCAGTCAAAATCTTTACCTTGAAAGGGACCTGCCGAAGACCATTCTTTATGATTCCTAAAGTTTTATCTTGGCTGTTGCCGTCAACAACGATCAGTTCAACGTTTTCAGGTGGAAAAGTCTGGTTAACCAAACTGCCCACTGCCTTGGCTATTGTGGACTGCGCGTTTTTTACGCATAAACCGACTGTTACGGTAATAAGCTGTGACTGCAAAATGCTCACTCACAAAAAAGGGCAGATCGAGTTTAGATTAGCTTCTTTTCTCTGAGTATAGATTCGCTCAAAACAAACCTTGATTCTTGAACAGGCTTCCATAACTTGAATTTCCTGTTTGTCAAAAACGCGCTTAGGGCAGCGAGCAGGATAAGATTGTTCTGGAAAACCTCAAGAAATGTGGTTCTTATCTTCTTAACCAATAATGAAGCGGCGAGGATTAAGGCAAGCGTTAACATGGGAAGCGGGTAAAGAACCAGAGCAAAAGCAGATAACGCGACCAATGCAACGAGAAGCAACGGATTAAAAATGTGCAACAGTATTTCTGGGATTGCGATCCGTTTTGGCATGGCCAGCTTCCTATATAGCAGCAGCTTCAAGCAGGTGGCCCAAAGCTGTTGAAGTTGGCTCGCCCGCCTGATTTTCACCGAAACTTTGTTCCGCCAAACAGTGGGGCTGATTGTGTAGAAGCCTGTTTCGGGAATTAGAATGGCACGTTTTCTTTTTTGAATGACCTCCAAAGCAGTGCCTGAATCGTCAGTTGAATGGTTGAATTCCTCAAGCATGTCTCGTTTGTACGCTGCAAATCCGCCTTGGAAAAAAAGCGTTGAGTGAAGCTTTGACTCGCCGATTCTTAATGTCTGAACGGTGTCATCGTAAAATTGTTCGCCAATCGTAACCCACGTGTCCTGAGGGTTCAGGAGCAGTTCGCGGGTGGTTATTGCGCCGACATGTGGATCAGACAGGTAGCCTAGAGCTTTCTGCAGAATATCATGTGGCCAAAAGCAGTCAGCGTCAGAAATTATTACAACGTCTGTTTTGATGCCGCACAAAGCACGGTTAAGGCATCCAGCTTTTCCCAGGTGTTCTTTGCTGTCAAACATGCTTATTTTTTGGGTTGGATTATTGTTAATGTACTCACCTACTTCTTTGAGGGTGTTGTCTTTGGAGCAATCGTTGAGTATTATGATTTCCATTTTATCGGATGGATAGGAGACTTGAGCCAAGTTCTCCAGTTTCAGTCGGATGGTTTTCTCTTCATTGTAGGCGGGAACCAAAATGGCTATTGTGGGGAAATAATCATTGCTCTTATCCAAGTTCCATGTTGCCGTTGAACGCTTCTTCATGTACACGAAGTAAACGCCTGGAACCCCTAGGAAAAACAAGCCTACAAAGAACCAAGCGACTATTATTAAGTCCATTTCTTTTGCACTTCACTGAAAAAAGGTTATGAAAAAAAAAGATTTTTACCGCTCAAGAAAAGGGGGAAGAACGTCACCCGACGTCTTGGTATAGATGTTGAGCAGCGTCAACTGTAAATCCCAAGAAAGTGAATGCAGCCGATGACTATAATGCGGAAAACGTTTTATTATGTCAGCCATTTTAACGCCGTCTTCAATAATCTTAATGTTTCCTGTTTCTCCGAGCTTCTCTTTTGCCGCCAGACTGAGGTATGGAACTTTTTTGGGATTGAAGCTCATTAGCCGCGCTGCAACATAATCGTTCGTTAAAGCATTATCACTTGCCATTATGACGCCAAGTTTCTTGGGGCAGGAGCCTCGGGCGATTAGCCCGTCAACTACTACAATGTTTGACTTTACAATCTTGTTTGCGGCGACAATTACGTTTGCGATGTTGCGATGGTAGCCATATTTTCTAGGTTTAGATATTGCTCCAAAAATATTTTTCATGGCGCAAGTTACGCCTATTAAATTATGCGTTTTCAACTTTGGAACATTAATGACTAAATCGGCTTTCAATAAAGCCTCATTAAAGGGCAAGGTCACTTCATTCGCGCCGACTTTAACCGTCTGTTGCATCACGTTGCCCTCGCTGAGATTTAGCAGACCAACGTCGTTATTTCTACACATCTCGTCGTAGCCTAAGATTTTAAAGGCGTACTTTGTTTTCATCGCAGAGGCATCGGCTTCAGCAACTGTTATTTTGGCTTCTTCGCCTACTCTTTTCCTAACATATTTGATTACTGAGCAAACAACTCTTTCGTCTGTGGTTTCACCCGTTGAAGCTGTCCAGTAATAGCAAAGGTTTGGCTTGATGACGACATTTCTTGTGTCATTGAAATCGTAATTCAAATGGTCCATCGCTTTCTCTACTGCGGCGTCGATTGCGCTGGCAGAGAATTGGCGATTCGCCACGGAAGTAATAGCAACCTTTGACGTTTACTTAACCTCACTCATCGGGTAGTTTGAATCAACAAAATGCGAAATGCCCAAGTGCTTGCCTAACGAAATTTCGTTCAACCTGTAAGCGGAATCGATTATTCGCATAACATTCAATTCTTCTTCCAGCGAAATCGGGAACTCAGAACCGTTCCTAATAGCGTCAAAAAACAAGTTCATGATTGTGTAGAAGGACGAATAATAGTAAGTGTACGAAAGATAATGCAGCTTTTTCCGAGCAACTTTTCGCATGAGATTCAGCGCGCCTTCTTTGAAGGCGTTAACTACAGAATTAGCGGGAAGATAATGGTCAGTAGAATCAAAACCAACCGTTCCATGCATGTTAATTCTAAAATTGAACTCAGGAAAGATCGTTTTTGAAAACCAGCCGACATTTACGATTCCTGTAGCATTGCAACTTTTTGATTTCAACACGATTGTTCCGGCATCTTCCACGGGTAGATGCAGTTTATTATCAAGATTTGAGAAAGCCACATCAAAATCCCCGAGCAGCCAAATTAAAAGATCAATCAGATGATAACCTAAATCTAAAAGGGCTCCGCCGCCAGCTAACTCTTTATCAAGCCACCATTCAGGAACTGGCACTGGCACAAGTGCATGTGAAATAGGTCCGTTTAGAACCAATTCGGAAGTTGCGATAAGTGTATCGCCGATTTCCCCATCATCTACCCGCTTCTTCAGCTTCTGAACACAGGGAAAATAACGATAATTGGCGCCGACCATCAACCGAACATTCTCTTTCTCAACCTTTTTGACCATCGCCTGCGCTTCAGAGAGATTACGCGAAATAGGCTTGTCCAAAAAAACACTCAGACCTTTATCAGCAGCGTAAAATACGCTTTCTTTCTTTAGGAAGTTCGGCAGCGAAATAATTACAGCATCCAATTCTTCATTATCGATTAGTCCGACGTAGTCGTCGTAGGTCTTAACATGTAGTCTTTCCGCGAACCTGCAGTTTTTCTCACTTTTGTCAGCTACAGCCACAACTTCAACACCATCCACACGCATCGCGTTGAGAAGGTGAAGTTGACCCATGTGGCCTAAACCGATAACTCCAACTCTTATCAAAAATGTTCACCAAAAAAATTTAGAACTAACACTACGCAAAAAAATCAGCTTGTTAGTTTCTTAGATTTTTAGAATTTCAGGCTTTCGAAGAGAATTCTCCTCATTATCCATAAACCGTGTCTGAGTTTTAGTTTTTTCTCGCCCAACCGAAGCCGGTAAGCAATCGGAATTTCAACAATTCTGTAGCCACTGCGCCTGACAACGGCGTTCATTTCAGCCTCCACGTCGAAGCCTTTGCTTTTGGGTTTCCACCCATCGAGCAGTTCGCTTCGAACAATTCGCAAGCCCGAAAGAGGATCGTTAAGCTTGACGCCGTTCAATAGCAACTGAGCAAACGCCAACATTTTGTTGCCTAAGTAAAAGGGGTTCATAACCGATTTGCTGTTGTTATGTTCACCCTTGAACCTGTTGCCAATAACCATGCCGACGTCGGGGTTTTGCTCTAAAACCTCAACCATTCGCGGCACATACTCAGCAGGGTACGTGTAATCTGCATCAGTGAAAACTACATAGGGAACTTTTGAGCTTAGATTCTGGAAACCCTGAAACATCGCGTCTCCTTTCCCCTTCCCATCTTGCAACAAAACATCCGCACCCATGTTTTTCGCTATTTCTATGGTTCGGTCAACGCTTTTACCGTCCACAATAACTAAGTAGGGGTTGTGGAGGATTTTTCGCAGCTCATCAATTGTGGGTCCTATTCCTTCTTCCTCGTTGAGCGTTGCAATAATCACTGAGACATTTGACAGACGCTCTTTAGCAAAACTTGATCTTATCGCAAGTTCATCGTTAATTGTTGCAGTAATCACTGGGTCATTTAATCGAATTTTGGTCATGAATAGACCGCCAAAAAACTAAAATTAGCGCTATAAATTATGCAGAGAAGACCGACATTTAAAGCCTTAAGTACCAAAACTACCGAACAACCACAAAATGTTCTATATCTTTTCCGTGAAATTCCATCTCAACGAATTTCCAGAATGATTCCGCCAAAAAATGATTGCTTAGGGAACTTGAATCAGCCAAGTGGCTGCAATTACTTGTAAAAGAACTCTTTTTTCTCAAGATGTCCGTTAATGCTCACTACGGTTCTCTTTTGAGAACTTAGGTACAGCTGGGTCTCGCTTCTGAACTTTTCAACCGCCTGCTTCTTGATATCCAAGTATTCTGAAATATCGACGGCTCTTGTTCGATTGCTTAAGAAACCTATTACTTTTTCGAATCGCGGTCCAACATGCGACAGTCTATGGGTGATAGAATACTGAAACGCGCAGTTTTCTAATTTACGTTTTTGAAGGCACCGCATAATTACTCTGTTTGCAGCTTGATGATCGGGATGACCATCGCGTTTAATTGGGAAATACACTTCATCTGGGAAATGACTGTCTAAGAAAGCAGACACAGCTCGCTCAGCTTCTTTCTCGTGTTTTGAAAGAGTATAATCCTCAAAATCAAAGAAAAACAGGTTGTTCTTTGGAACACCAAGCAGAGAAACTGCTTCAGTCACTTCTTTTTTTCGAATCTGCTTCATTTCTTCAGGGGTTGGGTTGGTCGTAATGTTGAAAATCTTTGAGAACGCATGTCTGCCATCGGTCAAGACAACAACGAAAACGTTGTAGCCCTCCGCCATCCTTTTCGCTATTGTACCTCCACATCCAAGGGTTTCGTCATCAGGATGCGGAGCAAAAAAAATCGCTGTTTTCTTGTTCATAAAAAAATGGTCCTTTGCGCCAATATACTAGTATTAACTTTATGCCTATACGTCTTAGTTGTTGTTTGACAAACAACATGTAAACTATTTCAAACTGTACAAACTTTTTTTAGCCGCTTGTTTTTAGGGAAATTCTCAGTTTTGTGGCGATGTTCTCGACTGTTTGCCCCCATGTGACCCAGTCGTAGAGTTCACTGGTCAGTTTTTTGCGAACAAGCCTAACTTCAAAGTTTCTTCTGCATTTGTTTGTCCACTGCATCTTGTAGGCTTCGTCTCCCCGGGTCATGTCATACTCTGTGAAGCCTTTCTCTATGCATTTTCTTAAGAGAAACATAATCAATAGGTTTCCAACGGAGAATTCAGAGTACTTCGGATCAAACCCCGCCAAGTAATAGTACATGTTACGATAATACTCAAAAGTGTATTGCGCCGCAACTGGTTCGTCATTTACCATGAGGAAGTAGAGGCCAAGCCAACCCTTCTCCGCAAAAGACTCCGCAATATCCATGTGGAAATTTCTGAAAGCGTCATCTGTGAAGGCTCCAGGCTTCCCCTCTGAATTCCATTTCATCTCATGCAACTTGATGAATATGTTCATCGCTTCTCTGGTTGAGAACCCTGCTTCATCAAATCTCTTAAGCGCCACGTTGTGGTTTTCCGAGATTTTTCTGGAATATCGATTCAGGTTTTGCCTCAGATTTCGGCTGAAAGTTTTCGCGAGAGTTTCATATTTTTTAGGCAATAAAACGTAGGGGCATAGATTGCAGACTCTTTCTTTAAACTCCAGTTTCAAAGATGGATCCGCGAACAGTTGTTTTGTATAGTTAATGTTTTCAGGAATCTCTTTCAGTTCAATCCAGTCCCAATCTTCGGTCTCGCTAAGATATTCTGTGATGCACCTTACGCTCTCCCTTTCTTTTCTAGAAATGATGAAGTTGTTGTAGTCGGAGTTGCGTGTTCCAAGAAACTCGATTTTCCTAATTGAGCCGAAGGCAGGCATTTTGTACTTGGTCAACATCAGCGGGGCTATCCCCAGAATCTGGTCGTCTTCTTCGACCTTCAAAAGAAAAAGTTTCCGTGACCCACCGAAATGCTTCCACCACGTGGACAACCAATCTACCGTTAGGAAAACGTTGTTCCCGAATCTGTTTTGGGCAAGAATTTGGTCCCAAACGCCTCGAACACTCTCGAAGTCACGAACTTCAGTTACCTTCAATCCATCTGCCCTCGCTTAGCCCGTGCCGACTTAACTTTCGTTGAATAATTTTAGGTAAATACCTGCGGCTGTTGCACGTAAATTGTCTTTCAGCTTTCTGCTTGGAAATTGCTCTTTGAAATAATCGAATTCGCCGATTGGAGAAAAACTCGAAGTCCCTAATCCTTTTTTAGCAGCTAAAGCAATTGCGCCGATTGATCGCGGAGACATCCCCAGCATTGTTGAAACAGCGCTGTCCGCCGCCACAGGGTCTTCACTTGACATAACCAAGTTTAACCGTTTAGTGTATGTCCCGACCACGGCTAACCCGTCGAGAACGACAAGATGCGTCTTTACGTTTTCATTTATTGCAACTATCGCTTCGTCTATCGCTTTGTGGTAAATGAACTTCTTTGGGTAAGCGTTGCATCCGAAAAAGTTCTTGAGTGCACAGCTTATTTTGACGCTTTTCATATACTTCGGTTTAGGAACGTTCACAACCAAGTCAGCTTCAGAGAACAATTCGGGAATATGAAACTTGAATTCGCGTCCGCCGAATGTTTTGGTAACAATTCTGCATTTCTCTTCAGCCAGATTAATCAAACCGACCTTTTTTTCTTGAGCCAGCTTGTCGTACCCGAGCATGCTGAACGCGTTTTTGCATTTCATGGCTGAAGCATCTGATTCGACGACGAGTATTTCTGAGGTACCCAGATTTTCCCTGAAAATATCGATCAAAGCGCCTACAAACCGCGGGTCAGTCACTTCCCCCGTTGAAGGATGATAGTAATAGCACATGTTTGGCTTAATCACGATTTTTTTGGCTTTTCTACCGAAATCGAACCTAATCAAGTCCAGCGATTCTTTAATGGCGTTTTTCAAAGGTTCAAGTTCGCAGCTTTCTGCACGAACAAAACTAACAAGACTCAAAGTGTTTTCTCCATAGCTGCTTGACTGTTTTTTACGCGACTGTTTTGGCGTTCTTGTAAGCCAAAGCTATTGCCTGCAGCCCGCGAAGCCCTTCCTCCCCTGACGGCTGCGGCTGTTCATCCTTCTGTATGCAGCTTACGAAATGTCGCAGCTCCCAAAATCTCGGGTCACTGTTAGCTTGCCCAAGCTTTTTTGCAATGCCATGCCATATGATGCGGGAGGTTCTTTCGGGAGAGAGTTGAACTGACATGTTTTTGGCTGTGCCGCAGACTTGAAGGGACTCGATGAAGCCTTTTGAAAACCACCCGGCTTTTGCAACTGCAACGGTGCCGTTCTTGAAGTTCAGTATACAGGTTGCTGCGTCTTCCAAATCTGTTCTGAAAATGTATTTTAGGTAACAGCTTGCAGAAGCGACTTCGCCGAAATACCAGACGAACAAATCGATCAAGTGCGAACCTAAATCCAAAAGCGCGCCTCCGCCGACAAGCTCCTTGTTAAGCCACCATGAAGGCACCTGAGTTGGACCGACGCTGTCGCTTCTCGGAGAAAACGGTCCCCCGCTTATGTTCGTCGCCTCAGCAATTTGCACGTCACCAAAAAAACCGTTAACCACTTGGTCATGGATCCTGGCAATGGTTGGGTCAAACCGCATGTCATAACCGACCATTAATTTAACAGAGTTTTTCTTGGTTGCCGAAAGAATCCTCTCGCCTTCTTCAACATTCCGCGCCAAAGGCTTCTCCAGAAGAATATGTTTTCCATATTCCGCTGACTTCACAGCGGCTTCTTCATGTAGAAAATTAGGCAGGCTGATGACAACCCCGTCGATCTTGTCGTCTTTAAGGAGATCTTCATATTTCTCGTAGACATTTTTGACACCCATTTTTTTTGCGGCGTTTCTTGCTTTCTCAGATAAGTCTGCCCCACCCTCAACCCTGGCTTCTTTTAACCGTAAACAGTTATGAAGCATTATTTTGCCTTCATTCCCGAGGCCTATAACCCCTAAATTAATCTGCTTCAAAAACACAACCTCAGAAAGTAATTGTTGTTAAATTCAAAGATTCAGGATTAAATTGACTTATGCCCAAATGCGGTTCATCTACGAAATCGCGTTTGAACCTTAAGAATCCTTTACGCTATACCATCATGAAACAATTTACGCTTTAGACTTAGGGGCGCCGCATTGTAGAGGCGGGCAATGGAATCAAGAAGCCGGTCATGGCACTTTACGAAATAAAAAGACGCATCGGGCTTGCAGCCACGCTTCATCTTAATTTCTGCCATACCTGTCCCGAAGTAGATTTCTTTAATGCCGTTCTCAATCGCCCACTTTATCGGAGCACAATAAAGCAAGTTAAAATAAACATAATCATTCTTGGAACAAGATGCATAATCGAACCCGCTTTTGAAACCTTCTAAATGGCTCTTTTGCTGCATGCACAAAGCGAACCCCACGATTTTGTCATTTTTCGTCGCCACAAAAAGCACCGTTTTGTCTCCGGCGTGCCTATTTAAACTTTCAAAGAAAGAAGCATCGTAGTAATGTGATTGTCTCCCGTTATATTTCATATAAAGATTTGAGTACAGATTTGATAATACAGAGGAAAGTTGACCGAATTCAGATATTATTTTAATTTTGACGCCGTTTTCGTCTGATTTTTTCAACTCGCGTCTAATATTTTGGCGAGTCTTGCGGTCAAGGTTCAAGAGATATTCATCGAAAGTTTTCCATTGGATGGCGATAGAATATGTATTTCTCCAGAATAGCTTCCTGTATCCAAAATTATTTAGACTATTCATAAGATTTGTTTCTGAAGTTGGAACACAGATGAAACAGCTGATTGAGATTCGCTCCATTTTGCATATGTAGTCAATCCCTTCAGATATTTTATCCATAATCAGCTTTTTGTCGTAGTTTTCATCCAAGAGAATTTCACTACGCCAACAACCAGCGGGAGAATGGCAAAGTAACACGTGGCGATTATATAAATTGAAAAAATCAGCTATGATCAATAATTTACGTAATAGAGGAATTAATTTTGGTGTGTTCGCGAAGTAGATGTCTTTTCGGTCAATAAAACATGGAGTGACAGCTACTGGTTTTTCTCCACTATAAACTGTGACGTAGTACACGTCTTTTTTCATGACGCTCTCTATCGTTTCAAACCATTCATAAGTGCAATGCGGATCATCAGAAAGAGAATTAATGAACGATTTACCCAGAACGTTCACGGATTTTAGGATTTTGAAATCCATTTGTTCGTTCGACTTAACATCCCCACCACGCTTAAACGATTAATGCCCACTTTCAACGACTTCAAATATTCCCAAAACACGCTTTACAGGATCTTAATAGTCAAGAAGCTTGAATCCAGCAGACAAGTAAGTTATAATTGAGGTTGCCCCGAGAAGAAAGATCAAAAACTTACGCGGGGAGGACTCCACGCATGGCTTTTATCTTTTAAGAACCTGACCAAGCCTAAGGGAGATAAGGCCATGCTGAAAAAGAAAGGCAAAGGATCTTTCACTTCAAACAGGTCGTAAAACAAGCCAGGTTCATAAAATTTAAGCCAACTGCCAAGCAACCTTAAATCGCGACGCCGCGTGCTGCCTTTTGCTGGAGAATCCCTGATTAGACTTGCCAAGTAAAGGAGTTCCTGCTCCAAGTATCTGCCCTTGACACCGACTTTGTAATTGAACGTCCCTTTAGTGTCTCCGTCCATGGTTATCTTGTATAGCAAGTACGGAAAGTCCACTCCAGCTTTAATGGCAACGCAAAGTGACCCCCAGAACCGCGGATTTATCTCCATCAATTTAGGAGTGTTGTCGCGAGGGTCGAGCCTAAACTCGACTTCAGCGATCCCATGCCAATTCAAAGTTTCAAGTAGTCTTTCAGTGTACTTCTTCATACGGGGATCAAGTGATGCACTTTCACGGAAGCAACTGTTACCTCCATTGCGGGGCCAAGCTCTTTGGACTTTTATGCAGCAAAACGCTCTCGGTTTCCCTCTATTGTACACCGCTGCAACTGAGTAGTTTACTCCTGGAACGTATTCTTGAATTAAAGGGAAGGGAAAATATTGATGTATACTGTTGTAGGTTGCGATAAGCTCAGAAGGAGAGTTAACGAATCCGCCCCTTCTATCAAAAGCGCGGTCTTTTTTCCACACCATTGACCAACGTGGCTTAACGACACATGGATAGGTCATTTTCTGAGCGGCAAGCTTCAGTTCGGCTGAATTTTTCACTTGTCGTGTTTGAGGAATCGGTATACCGTTTTTTTCAGCCAATTCAAGGGTTGAACGCTTATCAAAACATGCTATGATTGACTCGTGACTGGCAATGGGCAATTTAACATACGGGGTAATTTTGTCCCTGTTTTTAGAAATCGGCATCAAAGACCATTCAGATAGCGGAAAAAGCATGTCAAACTTAACTTTTTTAACAATTTTTTCAACAGCTTGTTCATATTCACTTTGGAGGCTAGTGGATGGGACCAAAAATTGTTTTTGGCAATATTTGGAAAAACGAGAGGTATACACGTTAAAACTCGTCAGAACTGCTGTGTTTATGTCCCTTTTTTCCAGAGACCTGATAATAGGCAGACTAGTTGGGACGTAACCCTCCGCAATCAAAACACCGTTGCTTTCCATCGTTATCCACTAATTTTGTGTGGTTAATTTGACTATTTCTTAAGCTAATTTGCTTCTGAGAATCGCGTAAATTCTAATCGTTGCCCATTCCTCTTTAAGCTGGGCATCATATTGACCTACATCTATTACCTCGTAACATTGATCCAATAGTACCTTCATCATTGCGTTGTAACCCTTCAGATGAACTGAACGCATCACCGCCGACTCATCCACAAACGGGCTGTCAATGGTAGGCGCTTTTTCGATGCTTCTGTTCGTTTCAAGAAAGAAAATGCGAGGCTTGTTAACATTCAAAAGCCGGGTAATTGATGAATTAAAAGACTTCTGACAACACAGCTCGAAAGCCCCAAGAAGAAGAAACACGGAAAATGGGGAATGACCGTCAGGTTGAAGTTTGAAGTTGCTGAAAGAAGAACGAATCCATTTGCCGCCTGGATAAAGTTTCTTGAGGTCTTTTATCGCGTTACGGTTATCATCGAAACCTGTTATTTGGTACCCTGATTTCAACAATAGTCCTGCCAACGGGGAGTACCCACACATTATATCCAAAAAATTGTCGCCAGATTTAAGATGCGGCTTTAATAGGGCAAAAAGAGTTTCGCCTCTTAATTCTACGCCTTTTAGATAAGGGTATTCATACCGTGAGGTAATTTTGTTTAAAATCAATATTGCTGGCTTCTCTAAGCGTACAGCGTGCAAAATCCTGTGACTAAAACTCTTTTTTGCTTTACTCAAATTTTCCACATTCTAAAATCAAGCAACTTCCTATGCGCGCTCAACGTTCCCTTACAAACTTATGAAATCAACTATTCTAATGCACTGTGAATTTTTGCAACTGAAAGCCGCTTTCCGAGAGAGGTCACCAGAGGCGTCAACACTTCTTTCTTCGTGATAAAATCATAAACTATGGGAACGAACCTCCTTTTTACCGCTCGCACCTCAAGATTGTTCCTTATCAGTGTATTCCATTGTTGCTTGTAGCTTTCATCGCCCCTCATGAAATCGAATTCTCTTAATCCATTTTCAATAGAGTTCTTTATCGAGTACAAGAAGAGAAGATGCCCCACGCGGTATTCAGAGTATTTAGGGTCAAACCCCGTCAGATAATTGAACATCTTGTTTCGGTATTTGAACGCGTAAATGGCTGAAACAGGCTCATCGTTTAAAGTGAGAAAACAAAGATTCAACCAGCCCTTTTCGGCAAAAGACCTAGCGATATCTAAATGGAATTCACGGAATTTTGGATTTGCAAAGACGCCATCAATCTTCTCCGACTGCCATTTTATCTGGTGCAAATAGAAAAATTTCTGCATGGCTTTATCAAGTGTATCCAAATCTTTATGAACATAAAAATCGAGTTTGAAATCGTTCTTAGTTCTTTTTTCCCATCGGCGAAGGTTTCTCCGAAAATTGGAGCCCAATCCTTGCAAATAATCTTCAAATCGGCTTGGCAAAGTGATGTAAGGGCAAATATTCATGTTTCTTTCTTCAAACTTGAGTTTTTGGGGCGAACAAGTGTTTAGCGTCCTCAAAGTCTCGGAGTCTTCTGGAACATCTTCAAATTCGATGCAGTCCCAAGCTGAGCCCCTGTTGCTTGCGTAATCCAACATCAAACTTGCGCACTCGGCATTCTTGTCCGCTAGCAAAAAAGTCTGATAGTCAGATGCGGGAGTCCCAACGAACTCCATTTTTGTCAATTTCAATCCTGCCAACTTATATTTGGAACTCATTAAGGGAGCTGCAGCGATCAGTTTTTCGCCTTCGCAGACCGTAATCAAACGGAATAGCCTTTCGTCGCCAAAGTGTTTCCACCAGGTGGACAGCCACTCCCAAGTGAGAAAAATGTGGTTGTCACCGCTTCTTTGAAGAGCAGCGTCCCATTCAGCTTTATAATTCAAAAATTGCTCAAAAGTTAATTCGTTTACCTTCATAAAGTGTCCCTCGGGCTGCATTACGTTTCTAATTTCTGACTTGCGAATTATGTGTATTCTTACGCAAACAGCCGGGGGTCGGATTTTCACCGGCGTAAACTGCTATGCAAGCCGTCGCTTGATTTACTCAGCCACCCCGGCTCGACTTTTTCTCTTACCAATAATTGAAAGCCGTTTCAGTCACGGATTACGTTGTCATGTTTAACCACAGGCTGACATAGCGTTGATTGTATTGGAAAGCGTTGGTTGTGTCGTTAAAAAGCCACAATTCAAAAAACAGGTTTCCGTAGTACCCAGCTTTTTGAGGGTCCCACGCTATGGTTGTTGGGCTAAGGTTCAGCGAGAAACCGTTGACAGTGATGTTTTGCATGTTAAGTTGAGCGGTGTTATTCAGGTCAAGTCTGTAGTAAAGGGAGACTGTAACTGGTAACTCTAATGCCTGATTATTAGCCAAGCAAACTGAAATATTACCCAAGGATGGAAGAGCGCTTGGAGATTGAGTGAAACTGTCGGGTGCAGGCTGTGTTTCATTCCTGAATTTTACCTCGACAAGATAATACGCACATGATCCCAAGTGGTTGTTAATGTTCAGGTACAGAGAATAGTTTTGCCCCGCTGTAACGTTGAAGGGGTAAGTGGCGTTTTGGTAAGAACCCAAAACCGAAAATTCAGTAAGACCACTCGGTTGCGGAGCAACCACAAAGCGTTGGATGGCGGGTGAACCGGCAAACAACGCTAAAACAACGGTGACAACAAGAACAATTGTTTTGTTTTGTTGATTCGGCATTCAACTTCTCCTGTCCCTCTTGTTCAAAACTATCCAAGCCGCCAAGCCGACGCCTAAAATCGAGACGGAACTTATTATCGATAGGAAAGTGACCAAGAGATTTTGAGTATCACTATTGATGGCGTTTGCCTGCAGAATTGAAGCTTCCGAAGTAACACCGTTCAGTTTGCTTTGACTTTGGGTTGCGTAATTAATTGCCGTGCTGTTCTCGTCACTCGCGTAAGCTAGTTGAGCCTGAGATAGGGAACTAGCTGCGTCGTTAAGAGTAGCCATAAGCGAATCCACGTTTGCTCCAGCAGCCTGCGCTTGTTCAACTGCTTCATAACAGCTTCTTAGGTTACTTTGCGCCGAATCAATCGCTGCCTGAGCGCTATTCTGGGCGAAAACCGGGGAAGCAAACAACGAAGCTGCCAAGAAGAGAATCACTATGGCTGGAACGAAAATTCTTAAGCCTTTAGCCAATTGAAACCTGACCAAATTAGATGTTTATCGTTTCACGTGCACTTAAGGATAGAAACTCTTTGACTGGGCACAGGTTTTCTAATACTTTCCTTTTTACGGAAAAATCGTTAAGGTGCTTTTCCATGTTTTTGCTACAACGAGCGTACTCTTTGTAAGCGCCTAAGTATTGTTGTCCTTTAACTGTTAATTTGTATCGTTGATTATGGTTTTCGAATGTTACGAGTGAGGCATCGACAATTTCAGCCAGATAACGCTGCAGAACCTTATAGCTTAGATTGGCCTGGTACATTATCTGGGTTTTCTTCGCTTCTTGACTTGCAACATTTAGAATGTCCGCTATTATGTCAAGTCTATCTCTATAATTACCCAAGCTGAGTTTCCCCTAAAATCAAATTCAAATCTTCAAAATTTTAGACGTGCAGCCATCCTCTGCCGTTTTTCTTCAACTGCTGTTTTTCCTTCTTTTCCTCGGGATAAATGTGAGCTAACCTTTTTCTCTGCGATTTTTGGCCCGTGATATTCATTTTCACGAATTTCGTCCATCCGCCGACATGGGGGTCAGGTGGGATGTATCTTTCCGCGTTCATAACTTGGTGTTCTTCAAGGATTTCTTTGAAGTTTAATGCTTTGAAATCCCGTGTCGCATGGATTATTGTGCCTTTGTCAACGAATAATTGGTCATAATCGTCGATCGCCACGCCTTCTGCTCTCACTCTGTCATCTAACCTTTCTTGCCAGAGCCTTTTCCATTCAATTCTTAATTCTTCAATGAATTCTTTCTGTTTCGTAGACACTACTAACGAATCCCTCCATGGTTGAAGCGGATGAGAAAAAACAGGTTTGGATTGTTTTATGTCTGCAGAACAAGAGTGAGGACTATTCCTCAACTATCGGTATGTCTATGAAAGCTTATAAATTGACAGGAAGAATTGTTCCATTCTTATGTAACATTAGGGATTATTTTCTGTATCTTATGTCATTTTATGGCTGTTTATGTTATCGTTTGCTATAGAACAAACCGTGCTTGTAATAGAAGAATTTTGCTTTTCGATGTTTACGGTGTTTGAACAAACAGTTTCTTTGCAGAAATTACGTTAATAACAAGGAGCTTTGCGACTGCAATAAGTGTTATTCCTTGCTTTCTTGCACGCCAAGCTTCCTTGCAATGTTTAAATTCCACTTTAACAATTAATTCAGACGGGATTATTATGGCAAGTTCAATTTCTGCTGAAGATGTCTATTCAAAAGATTTTCGAGGTGTCCAGGAGAACGATACGCTTTCCAGATGCTTAGAAGCTTTTGAAAAAGGAATGCTTCCTGTTTTAGCTGTTTTAAACGATAAAGGCAAGTATGAAGGTATGATTACTCGCCGAGCGGTTTTAAGGTCTAGGCTTGACCTGAACGCCACTAAAGTTAAGACGCTTATGAAGACTGCTCCGCCGGTATCTCTTGATTGTTCATTGAGCAAAACCGCGAAGTTGATGATTGAAAGCGGGTTAAGGCAGCTTCCCGTTTTTGACAAAAACAAGCTTTTAGGCTTCATCACTGACGAGAACATAATTCATGCGGCGGTGACGCAGGAGTGGGGAAGCACCAGAATAGAGACAATCATGACTCGGGCACCGCACACTCTTGAGGCAAACCGTTCCGTCGGGGCGGTTCTTAGTGTGATGAGGGAATACGGCATTTCGCATGTTCCGATCATGGACGCTGGAAGACTTGTAGGCATGATTGGGATTCAGGATATTTTGGAGAACATATATTGGCCGCAGAGGCGCCAGACAACAGGGGACATAGTTGGAGAAAAGATTGAAACCCTCAGCGTTCCAGCTAAAGGCATAATGCGTAGGCCAGTTGTCACTGTTGAGCCGCACACAAACCTGCGTGACGCTGAGAAAATGATGCATGACCACGACGTTTCCTGCTTAGCAGTCACATCGAACGAGCGTTTGGTTGGCGTGGTGACGAAGCTTGATTTTCTTGAGCTGATCAGCCAGTTGGAAACTGCTGAACGCAAGTTGTCGGTGCAGTTCGGCGTCAAAGAAGTAGACATTTCGCCAGAGCAGCAAGCCTTCATGATGGATGAATTCGATGCTTTCACACACAAGTACCAAGAAGCATTCCAACTGGGCACATTGTTCGTGTACATGAAAAGCCACGGCAACACCAACCTGCGGGGAACACCGATGATTCACTGCCGCCTCCAATTCAGAACCGTCAGAGGCACCTTTTACAGTGCAAGCGAAGGCTGGGGCGTAGAACCCACATTCCGCGTCGCACTAGATCGCTTGGACCGCCGCCTGCTCAGAAGCAAAGAACTTCTTGCCTATAATCCACGGTACGCGCGGGACTACCTGCGCAAGATCGGGCTGCCGCAAGAAGAAAGCTAAGCCCGCAACCCCCTTTTTTGGGTGCTGTTTGATCCTAGTTTTTGTGGTGGTTTCTGCCAACAAATACTAGACCCTCTCCCCTCCCTCTATCAGATAGGTTAGGGCTTGTTTTGGGTTGCTTTTTTGGTTTGGAGCCTGAATCAAGCCCAAGCTAAAGTCATTTCCCTATGCAGAAAACAGAGAGTTGGCTTTTGGAGCAGGTATAAACCAATTCATACCAGCCACCATATATTCCGTCAAGGAGCAGCGCGCTTTAGGCAGGGATGTTTTGGACCCCTTTTTTAGTCTTAAAGCAGGATTTTGTCTCAGTTTTAAATGGCAAAAAAGTAGAAAAATGAGAGTTGACACAAGACAACTTCTCTCCGAAAATCCCGCTTTGGCCAGCCCAGCCCAAAACTGTTGTTAGCGTAAAATCGCTATCTGCCGTTTTTTCAGGTTCCTCTCTGGTTTTCAATATATTTGACCAAGGCTCGATGATTTCTGCCGTGCAGTCGAAGACAATTGTTTAGTTGCTTGGCGATCCACAAACGTGATTTGTCGCAAGGCTCACTTCTTGCAAACGCTTAAAACAATTTTTCGCAGACTCTGATTTCACAAGAAAAAGGAGAAAAAACAAAAAATGCAAACCAAAAATCGTTTAATCGCTATAGTACTTATGATAGTATTAACGGCTCCAATGATAATGATGATAGGACAAACACATGCCGCAACATCGACTGCGAATCTTCCAACCTTCCTATACGTCAATGCATCACCTAGCCCCGTTGGCGTTGGCCAAACAGTGTACCTAACGCTCTTCTTTACAAAACCAGTACCAACACTTACCGGTGGTTACTCGCTTGGACAAGATTTCCTAGGCCTGAAAATCAACATCATTAAGCCAGACGGAACCAACCAGACGCTCGGACCATATGAATCGGATACCACGGGAGGTGTCCCAGCAGTTGAATTCATACCCACTGCGACGGGAAACTACACTTTCCAAGGAATATATCCTGGACAAACATTAGGAACTTCTGGTGGTGTAACTTTTCTGTTGCAATCCTCAATGAGCCCAGCAATGACAATTAACGTGCAAGCAACTCCGATATCATATTGGGCTAGCACTCCGCTCCCATCAAGCTACTGGACAACACCAATATACGCATCAAACTATTGGTGGGCGCAATCGGTCGGCGGAAACTGGTATGGTTTAGGAAGACCAGGATTCGACAACACAGGCGGATATGACGGCTCAGGAAACAACTTCCAACCTTACAGCACTGCACCAACGACGGCTCACATAGTGTGGACTAAACTAATTACAACTGGAGGTCAACCTGGTGGCGAAACCGCAGCTAACGAAATGACCGCATTCGCTGCAAACTCTCCACTCTATCACACCTTTGAACCGATAATTCTGGATGGGATTCTTTTCTACAGTTGGTATCCCGCTCAAACTGACTACGCAGGCATCGTTGCAGTTAATCTCTTTAACGGACAAACGCTGTGGGTAAAGAACACCACTGACACGCTAGTCTACGGTCAAGTAATCACATTCCACACAGTTGAAGAATTCGGTTCTCAAGCATTGCTATGGGTATATAATCCCTCAACTGGCAACTACGACATATTAGATCCGTTCACAGGAAACTACATGGCAACACTAAACAGTATCCCAAGCAGCATAGCTGGTCTCTTCTCAACCTCAACAATCGCAATGATTGACTCCAACGAACCTGAATGCATAGGCTCAATATTGCTCTACTTCACCAGCAACAATGCCACCGGCGAATACCTGAACATGTGGAACTCATCATACTGCCTTACTAACCACGCATCCGGACCAACCACTGAAATGGTTACTGGCGACTTTAAGCCATCAGGAAGTTACAACTTCACAGTAGGCATCCAGTGGACAGTTGCAGTTCCCGCAGCCAACCCGGCCTTTGGTATCTCCTCGGAAACACCTCAAGGAATCCTCATGACTTCACAACCGAAAAGTGTTTTTGCTGGCGCTTTCGGAGAAATGTTCTCACAGTGGAGTGGATCCTATGAAACAGACATTGCATTCAACTCCATCACTGGTGCAGTTCTTTTCGGACCAACAAACCAGACACTAATAATGAACCATGATTTTGCCATAATGGCATGCGGCGATGGCGTATACGTGAG
Source organism: Candidatus Bathyarchaeota archaeon (assembly GCA_963722095.1). Taxonomy (GTDB): domain Archaea; phylum Thermoproteota; class Bathyarchaeia; order Bathyarchaeales; family Bathycorpusculaceae; genus Bathycorpusculum. The sequence goes on from CAVRJR010000001.1 coordinate 1,555,367, forward strand.
TCAGGACAAAGACACAAATCAAGCATACGGCTATTCGCTGACAACTGGCGCTAAACTCTGGGGACCAACTCAACTAGTAGGAAACGGATTGAGCACTATCTACGGAGGCGGAGCTATCGCTTACGGTCAATGCTACATCTGGGACATCGGCGGCTACGTAAACGCTCTCAACCTAACAACTGGAAAACTTGACTGGACATGGACTAGAGGAAGTGCTGGGTACAACACGCCTTACGGTGTATATCCAAACTGGGTCTTCGGCTCGCAAAGCATCGCTGATGGAATGCTATTCGTCTCAGAAGGACGCTGCTATGATCCACCGCTGTTTCCAGGCGGAGAAAAAGTTGCAATAAACTGCACCACTGGCAACTTAGTTTGGGAAATAAACGGCGCTTTCCAGAGAGACGTATGTCCTATCGCTGACGGCGAACAAATGGGATGGAACGGCTACGACGGACAGATATATGCATTCGGCCTCGGACCAAGCCAGACAACCATTACAGCACCTAACGTTGGCGTCACAACCGCAACTCCAATAACCATCTCTGGCAGAGTAACTGATATCTCCGCAGGCTCAAAACAGGACGTAGTTGCAGCAAACTTCCCCCACGGCTTGCCATGCGTATCTGACGCAAGCATGACATCTTTCATGGAAGGAGTTTACGAGCAACAGCCAATGCCAACCAACACAACAGGAGTCGCAGTTGCGATTATAGTCACAGACTCCAACCATAACACTAGAACGATTGCCACGACCACAACAACCGCTACGGGCGACTACGGTGTAACTTGGACACCTGATGTTTCAGGCAACTTCACCGTCACAGCTGTCTTTGCAGGCACACAATCATACTATGGATCGTCAGCAACAACATACTTCTACGCGGGCTCACCAGCACCAACACAGGCACCGACAGCAACACCAGTTAGCAATCTATCCACCCAAAGCGCTCTCGAATACGGAGTCGTATCAATCATCATCGTGATAGTCATAATCGGCGCTGTACTTGCAATCCTCGTCACAAGAAAACACGCATAAGCAAAAAGAACCAAAAACAAAATCCCTCTTTCTTTTTTTAATTTTTGTCAACAGATAGAATTACCTATTATTTTAAAAAATGGCAACATTTACGATATTTTAACCCTATTCCTCCAAAGTGTTATATATGAAATTTGGAACACACGAGTGCTTATTTATCAAGGGATGTGGGGAACCCTTGCAAAAAGACAAAATGCTTGAAACATTAATGAGTCTAGGACTTACCTATTTACAGGCCAAATCCTACTTAACGCTCACTCAGTTGGACAGAGCGGAGGCAAGAAGGATATCCAAGGCTTCTAACGTTGCCCGACAAGACATCTATCGGATAATGCCGACACTTGAGAAAATGGGTCTTGTGGAGAAAATAGTTTCAACGCCCGTATTGTACAAAGCTATTCCTCGGAAAGAGGGCTTCGAGATGCTGCTTCAGAAGAGGACAACTGAGGAAACGATGCTGCGGAAAAAAGTGAAGAACATCTTGAACAACGGCAACAACGAAAATTCTGATCCGATTATTTGCGACGAACCGACTGAATTCATAATCATCTCAGGAAAAAAATTATTGTTAAAAAGATTCCAGACATCGTTCCAAGAAGCTGTAACTTTCGACTTGATTTTCCCGGAATTCGCTTGGAATTTTGTCATTTTCAATCTTTTCGAAGGTATTGCAATTGCATTAGCAAAAAGTGCAAAAATCCGTATTCTCACGGGACAGGGGGACATAAGACCGTCAGTGAGCAGAAAACTGGAAATTTTAATGAAAAGCCCTTTTTTTCAAATAAGATTCGCTTGTTCACCCATCGATTTTGGCTTATCGATTTTTAACGATAAAGAAGTGCACATGTGTATATCGGGCAATTCGGCAGAGGTGCCCAGCATGTGGACCAATAACCCTCAATTCGTAAAAATGGCGCAAATAACATTCGAAAACGAGTGGAACAACGCCGAAGACTGCGTGAATGACAATCCAAAGATACTTAATTCGCCAGCACGCAAGCTCTGACATCCTGAACAAAATCATTCGCGAACCACAAATAATCGAGAACATAATCAGAGGAACCATTCAAAAAGAATCACTTTTTCCCTTTTCCTATTTGATTCTACCCGAGTAGACTGCAGGGACATGGGTAACGTGCCCAAGCATCTGCTGACGGAGATCCAAGAGTTCTTCGAGACCTACAAGCGGCTTGAACCATGCAAATGGGTCAAAGCCAAAGGCTGGAAGAACGCTAAAGATGCTCAGCAAATCGTGACTGCAGCAATGAAAAGCTACAGAGAACTCAAACAACAGCAACCGAACGCCTGCTCCGCGTGGTGCCTACATTTTTTCGTCAGAAAGTGAGCGCTAACCTTTTATTGAATCCGCGTTTAAACTAGCATGCCCACGGGGAATGCCACTTTGGATTTCATATTAGACCTAACAAGAGCAATCATAGCATTATTCATAATCGTCAACCCCTTCGGCAACATCCCCATCTTCATAGGCTTAACCGAAAACGTTCCCGAGGCAAAAATAAAAAAGGTTTACAACACCGCAGTACTTGTCGGAATAATCCTTTTGCTTGTCTTCGCATTCGCTGGAAGCGCAATTCTGAACGCTTTCGGGCTATCGCTTCAAAGCTTTGAGATTGCAGGAGGCATATTGCTCTTGATTATTGCAATTAGAATCTTGATTTCCGGCACGCATGAGACCGTTGAGTCTCCTGAAAGTTTAGGTGCCGTGCCCATAGCTATTCCGCTTCTTGTTGGACCTGGAGCCATCACGACTACCATGGTTACCTTTCAAACCTATTTCAAAGCGGATGGACTGGAAACCGCACTTTCAATCGCTGTTCTGGCGGTTGTAGTGGTTATGTCTTTAACATGGATAATTCTAAGGTTCATCAACCAGATTGACAACTTTCTGGGAAAAACGGGTGCAATAGTGATAGCAAGAGTTATGGCGCTTCTAATCGCTGGAATAGCAATTCAATACATCTTGACCGGCATAGCCAGCTTCCCCTTCACTCATTAGCCTTTCAAATGACCTTCCAAAAATAGGTCTTCGCAACCTATCGTGAACACAGTTAAAGCAACTAAGCCCTGAATAAAGCTTCCAGCCGAATCCTGAGAAAAGTTCCCTACAATCTTGAAGCAAGATTGAAAACTTGCTCAATCAAGTCGCTGCGAACCCGTTCCGACTCCTCTTGAGCATCCGCGGGATCCACGATTTTATGCTTGTGTTCTTCAACATGAGCTTCAATCGCTCGGCTCATTTCCTTAACGCTTGGAACAAGCAAGATTTTGGAGCCGCAAGAACACCTTATAATGGGCAACCCAGCGCTCTTAGATGCACCCTTGCTTTTCGAGAATTTTCCATTCAACACTTTTAACCTTCAACTATTTGGTGCAAAAGTGTTTTTAAAAGCGTTATTTCCAAAAACAAAATATTGCGAATTCGGTGCTTCCTTGGAAGCTAATTTACGCTTAACTTCAAGTTCGCCACTAGGTGCTCGCTATCTCCGTTATGGCTGGAGAATAATAACGGCACAAAACGAAAGCCACTCGCAGGTAAACTCGCTTTTTTATCGAAAAGTAGATTGCTTAGAGCTACGCTCACAAGTCTTCAATTCAAGCGGTGTTCAAGGTTGAAGATAAAGTTCAAGACTGAAGCTATAGCGTTCTTGTTCGGGGCTCTGGTTATAATGTTGAATTTCGGCGACAACCACACGGGCCCACAAATTGGCAATTTAGATACAATTTTTGGACTGCGACTTTGACCTTTAATGGACGTCATCTACCCCGTAGCCTCGATCCTCCTTTTCCTCGCCTACGGCCAAGCAAAAGGCGACGGAACCTTGAAAATCAACTCCAAAACAATCTTGCCGCTGGCAGGTTATGTGCTCGTCCTTTTACTCATCAGCGTAGACGATTTTTCCGACGTCTTAAACCTCGGATTAAAGTTCCCCGAAGCATACTGGATCGCCATGATGTGGCTGTATCCGCTCATTTCGTTTGTGACCTTCTTCAGCTACGGACAAGCCAAGGAAAAAACAGGCAAATAACGAAATCATGTGCGATAGCGAAGGAGTAACTGAATAATCAGGGTTGAGAGGAAATTGTATGAAGCGGCTCAGACTGATTCCAAAGTTCCCAAAAAAGTCCAACCAGAACTCCTTCTGTCAGGGTTCTGTAAAAGTTCTTAAGGGATGTCTCTCCATGTAAACTTTCGAGCATGCCATAATTTTGTTAGCTATAGCTTCTAAGTAGTTGTCGGTTGCTTTGATATTTTGGGGTTCATTGGCAAATTCAGTTGAAAGATTATCTTTATAATTAAGGTTCTCATTACCAAAAGGGACATGAAGGAAACTTTCAAGGGTATTCTTATCATAAACGTCATCGGCGAAATGCTCTTCTTGTACGGTGTGCTCGGTTGGACTTACGGAGTAGCAATGCAGTTCCATAATGGCGCGTCGTTAACTTATCATTTGTCTCATCTTACTACTTGGTTGAGAGTGGATACTTTCACGATTTTGTCATTTTTTGTCAGCGCACTCGGTTTCTTCATTTGGAGACTATCCGCAAAACTAATCGCTTATTCACATAGCTGTAAAAGTCTCTAAATACTGAGACTATTTTCGTTTTATCACTCAGTTCAACCAGTCTTTATTGGTATCAAAATGTAACTTTCCATGAAGAACTTTGGCGTTGAGACGAAAGAGAATCGTAAACTCTTGAGTCATGATTCCGACCAGCGTTGTAAAAGAGGCGTATCTGGAGCTTTGGTGTTATTTTGTTACTTGCTTGCGTTTTGTTTGAGCAAGGAAGGTTTAAGTTGAACCTTGAGATTTAACTATTGGTGACATTTTTGACAGATTTATCGCCTGAGAGACAACGTGTTGCTAAAATTATTAAGAAGCATATTGACCGAGCGGTAGTCGAATTAGGGGCTGATTACAACGTTCAACTAGCCGGCAAATTTGATAATAAGTCGATTGAATTAAGAATAGAAGTAATCACTAGTTAGAAAGCATAATTTTAAGCATTAGAGTTTCCTTGCGTAAAACTAATTAATTGTTAAGCAAAGCGGTCAGAAATCATCACTTGAACGAGTAGATGTTTAATTGGCTGTATGATGGCTTGACCTATCATTGTGCCGATTGCGGCAAGGATGGCCACAGGTGGTAACTGAAAATTGAAAAATGCCCTAAAGTGCAATAGTACGAATGTGAGAAGACTGACTGTGAATTTCCGTCCTCCTCAATTTCCAGGGTAAAAAAATTTCCTTCTATATATGATTTGCCATGTCTTGTCACTAACTACTTTTTTTGGACGCAAGTGTGCTCCCGTCACAATAGGTGAAAATGCCATCGTTGGTGCGGGAAGCATAGTCACACACGATGTGCCTGCAGCCGCTGTCATTACTGCAAAAGAGCAAACCAACAAACACTTATAGCAGAAACTTTGCTGTTTTTATCGCCATCTTTAGATTTCTATTTTTTTACCTTTATTGTGTTTTTTCCCTTTTTCTCCTCGCTGTCAAGGTTCTGCGACCTTTATCGGTTAAATAAAAATGGCATTTTCCATATCGAGATTCTGTTTGAATCATTTGATTGAACCATAAATTATCCAAAGAATCCTTGATAATCAAAGAATCCAATCTAGGATCAAATTTTGTTTTCATTGTGCTAACGATCTCTTCCTCAGTCAATGATTTCTTTCTTGACAACTCTAACAAAATGGTGACCTGCAAAACGTATTCTGCAAAATGGTTGCTTAATTCAGGTGTTTCAGGTTTTCGGAATCTCTCAGCATAGCTTTTTTTACATAGTGTCAATTCTATCTGCCACTTCCTCTAGTTTTTTTACAAAAGGATTGTCTGGCTTCTCAACTGCTAATAGACCCGTTCTTCCAGTCCGAAGGACATCGCAGTAACACGGAATTTGACTTGTTATGGCGTGTTTCAAATATCTCTCTATGTCGGCAACCCCGTTTATTTCGTTTGACTTATCTATCTGGCTTCCGGGTAAAAATTTATTCAAAATGATAAGTGTTCTTTTATTGAAGGCATCGATTATGCCATTAAGTAAGTTCTTCGCCCCATTCAAGTCAACCATATCAGCGCTTATCACTAAAACACATAAATTGGCACCAACTAAAGCATTAAGGGAAGAGTATTGAATTCCTGGACTCGTGTCAAGAATGCAATAATCAAAACCCATACCGATATCAAGCGAAGACAATAGTGATAAGAGTTTCTTGACAGCGGTCGTTTCCCAAGCTTGACTCTTCTCAGTTATATCTTCAACAGCGGCAACGGAAGGATTAGCCAATCCAATTTGAAGCTTGCCCTTGAGATTATAATGAGCAGAAATGTCAATCAAAACATCCATCGCTTGGCATCTGCCATTCAAATAATCATTCAGCCAATGTTTTACGGAGGAATTAGCTGTGTTGAAGAAAATGGTTGACAGACTGGGCGCACGAAAATCTACATCTAAAAGCGCGACTTTAAAACCTCTATTAGATAGTACGCATGCTAAATTTGTCGCAATTACAGTCTTTCCTGTTCCCCCACGTGATGAATGTATTGAGATGGTTTTCATTGTTCAGCCCCCAATTTAGGTTCAATGGAAAAATAAACCTCTCGCCCCTCTCTTCTCTTCTTTACTAGACCCTGTCTTGCTAGTTGATTGACTATGTGGCTTTCTGTTGTTCTTAATTTTCCGGTTACCTTTGCTATGTCATTGGCAGTGGCGCCTTTTTCAAATCTGTACAAAGCCATCGCAGTATCTCTCATTGATCCTGGCAGTTTCAGCAGTGTCAAGACGTCGGCTTGAGGATCTAATGGTAGTTTATTTGCTTTTTCTAAAGTTTGTGCAAGCTTAATGTTAGCCTCAACTAGCGAATCCAGCTTGCCATTAATTAATTTAAGCTGTTCAAGCACCTTTCTCATTGCTTTGACTAAGCTGGTTTCTTCCTCGATTCCCAAATTCCTTGCCCCTTTCTCCCCAAATGGTGTTGTTTTGTTGATACAACGCAACACAATATAAGATTATGGCAGACAAACATCTGCAAAAAGGAGACAACAATAATTAAAAATAGTTGAGTTCATAACAAAACAGCTATGAATCAAAATGCTGAATCCATAATTAAAAAAATTCTGGAAGATAACGGTGCAAAAACAGCAGATAGGGCAAGAAAAATTTTGCTTGAAGACCCTGGGCTCAAAAAATTGCATGAACCATTAGCGTTCATAAATGAGAATTGGCGTGATCTTACACCCGCGTTAATGCGCCTATCATGCGAAGCAGTGGGCGGAAAACCTAAAGAAACCGAAGATGTAGCTCTAGCTTTGTCATTGATGAACCTAAGCTTCACTGTCTGGGATGACATAATTGACAGCGCACCATATAAGATGTTCAAGCCAACACTGTTCGGAAAGTATGGTCAAGGCTTAACGATTATTGCTGGCGGAATAGCATCTGCGAGAGCATTTACCATTATTAATGAATCTAAAATAGAAAATCCCAAACGCCTTAAAATAAGTAGGTCCATTTGGAAACTTTGGACAAAAATGGCCAGTGAGGAAGCCATCACTGTTAAGACAAGAAAAGAAGGTACTGCGTCGAGTAGCAAAAAATTTTCAAAAATAAAGTCAGAAGCTATAAACCTTGGAACATGCCTCAAAGTCGGTGCAATAATTGGAAACGGTTCTATTAATGAAATTAATCATCTGGATAGATACGGTCGATATCTATCAATTATGCTTTCACTGCGGGAAGATTTCCAAGTGTCCCTCAACTTAACGGTAGAGCTGGCTGAAAAAATAAGAAGCAATAGATTACCTTACAGTATCTTATGGACCACAGAGCACTCAACCCAGCTCAACATGGAGCTTAAAGCATTAAGTGAAAAAGAAATAATAGATAACGATTCAATGAAGCGATTCATCAAGCACGTTTTAGATACGCAGATAATCTCCTATATATCGGAAAAACTGATTAAATATGCAAAAAAGGCTAATGCTGAGCTAAACTATTTGCCGCCAAGTGCAGCCCAGCAATCGCTAAAGGTTTTCGTTGAGGTTCAGTCTTCCCTTCCTCTGACAACTGCTAACAGAGCATAACGGTTTTACAGGTAACTTGGGTATTTTGGCTGTTCACTCAGATTAAATAGCGTTAACGTGACCATCGCTAAATCTCTTGCCGGTATTTTCGCTTCTTTGCAGACTTCGATAAGGGCATTTTTATCTCTTTCTTTAACTGCTTTTTCCACTTTGGGAACAAATTTAGGGGTGTTTAAAGATTGAAGGTAACCCGATACCTTACACAAGTTATTGCTTAAACTCCTCATATTTTACCCTCAGCCTCATATCATTCGTTTTGGTTTTAAATGTTTCGTATATCGGAATATAGCTTTTGAAAAAGCTTTTAAAAAAATAGACATGATGTACATTAACGTGAATTGAAAACATGAGCATGTTGAAAAGAAACTTAGCGGTATCAAAGCGCAAATTAACATTCATAGTTTATTCATTTTTTTATCTTTTTCTTTTTTACAATTTTTTAGTAGTGTCAACCGCTCGTTATGGTTCAATTGTCACAGCAACTCTGAATCTTGAAATATGTGTCGCAATTTTAGTTAGCTTTTTTTTTATTAGAAAAATTAATGATATAATGTTTTGTTATATAGCGTCTTTTTTAATAGGGATTGCATCCATTTTTCTTTTTATTCTGGATTCTCTTCTTCGACTCGCCCTCATTTTTTCGATTGCGCCGTTGTTTAGCATCGGGTTGCTAATCTTTTTCAATTATTTTCAACGCACTACTGCTTCGACAGAACGAATACGTGTCGTTGAAGTTATCGCTTGTACAGTATTACCATTCGTTTTTATTTTAGAGCTATTGCCTCCAGACAGCATCGTTAACTTTTATCTTCTTATATTGATTATTTTACTTAGCATTGGCTTTTTCCTCTTTAATTTTTTTAGAACTGACCTTGTAAAAAATAAAAAGGAAGAAGCACAACATTTTTTTGAAAAGAAGACAATTTTTCTTTATTCGGTACCATGGATCTTATTCTCAATCATTAACGGTACTCTTGGAAAGAATAATTCTACTCACTTCTTTGAGCAAACTTCAACTTCATTATATGTCTTCTTAATTGCTTTTCAAGTCATTGGCGTTAATCTCGGAGCAATTATTGCGGGTCGAATCTCGAATTTTTTTGGACGGCGTGTAACTTTGGCTTCTGCTCTTACTCTGTACGGAACTAGCTCAGCGCTTGGTGCTTTATTCATAAATCCTGTGTTTTTGACTGCAATGTATTTAGTTGATGGTATGAGCTGGGGTATTCTTTTCGTTATGTACATCTTTATAGTTTGGGGCGACTTAGCAAATAATGATAATGGCGCAAAAATATACTCTCTAGGGTCATTGATCTATTTTTTGTCAATCGCATTGGCTTGTATTACTCCTGCAGCTTTCCTATCGATAACCAGTAGTTCGCTCTTAACGTGTTTGATAGCTTTCTTTTCAGTCTTGCCAATAATTATAGTTCCTGAAATAGCGGACAAAGATTTTATTGAAAGAACCAAATTTCAACATCACATTAAGAATATAAAGAAACTACAAAACTAAGGATAAATGTTACCAGCTGTTCTGGGAAACGCTATTGTTTCCTTAATATCTGCAAGTTTGCAAATCCAGAGTAGCAATCTTTCTAGCCCTATTGCAAATCCAGACCAGGGATCGGCGCATGACTGAATAAAACTATTGAACCAGATTCGATCTTTGTAGCTTATTCCTTCTTCTTTCATAAGTTTCAGTAGCGATTCTTTTTGCATGAGCATCTGTAGGCTGCTTGCAATTTCACCGTAGCCTTCAGGGGCAAGCAGGTCAGCCGATAAAGAAACCTCAGGATTCTTGGGGTATGTCTTACTGAATAAAGTTTCAGGACAATAGGGATATTTCCAAATAAAAAAAGGCTTATCAAACTTGAGACTGATGTGTTGCTCTAAATCAGGGTCTATTTCTTGTCCCCAAAAAACTCGGTAACCATCCTTTTGTAACATGTTAATTGCTTCATCATATGTTAATCGATCAAAGGGTGTTTCAATCTTCGCTAAGTCCTTCGGGGAGCGATTAAGTTTTTTAGGCATTTCCTTAAAATCGGAAGATAAAGAAGTGCTAATATAGGAAATAAGTTCTTCCTGCTCCTTCATGATATGTTCTAGGTCGCAGTTTTGGACGGACTCAATTCTCCAATATTCGGTTAAATGTCTTTTACTCTCTTGCTCTTTTCTGAATCCAGGCGTAATAGTATACACTTTCTTCAGTTTATCAGCAAAAGCCAAACCATAAGGCAGGAACCCACCTGACAAATAGGCCTTCTTATCAAAATACTTGACTTCAAATGAGTTAGGTAATTGTCCTAACGCAGGAGTCAATATTGGCGCTTGAACCTCAATGTAACCGTTATCGTCAAACCATTTTCTCGTTTCTTTAAGTAAAAAAGCCCTCACCTTAAGCACATTAAGTGTTTCATCATTCATCATGCAATTACTTCCACATGAATACAACATTGAATAAACATAAATAGAATATTACTATGCGAGCGCGAGAACCGCAAAATATGTTAGATTTGCAATCTCTTGTCACTAATTACTTTTTTGGACGCAAGTGTTGCCTTCTGTCAGCACAGTTTAAACATGTCTGGCTTACACTAACTTATCGTTTCGCTTAGCGTAGCTTGCCAATCAAATCGAGAGAGTTAAGAGGGAAAACAAGCTTGGCTTCAGAAAAAAGCGAACACGAAACGGTAAGTATAGAGAAGAAACTTGATTCCATGATCAAATGCGAATGCGGCACAGAAATCTTGATGCTGCCCGATTTGAAGGCTACCAGTCGCGCCATAGAACGCCACGCCGTCGAACACCGGAAAAAAGAGAAGGACCATACCAAGGCAGAGGCAGAAGAAAACCGCGTTAGAGACAACTTAATCACACAAGTACTAGAAAAAACAGGTGACAGCACACGCACCCTTTTTTGACATGTTGCGATTTCCGAAATATGGCTTATATGCTTTTTTTGCGCTGTCCTGCTTGTTGAAACGGAAGAGGCGCGAGTTAAGATATGTCTTTGAAACAAACTTCAAGAAAAATGAACATCGCTAGTTCAATTCAATCTATTATTTGTGACCTGATTATGGAAAACTCTATTAAGCCCTTAAATGAAAGATGGACTTGTTTCGGGGGGAGAGAGTAGCATAGAGTCTAGTTAGAGTCTTGCCCTTTTCACATCCACTTCCGTCAGGAGGGGATTTGGTAGCTTTGAGTCCAAATCTCGCTTTTTGGTTTGGGTTTTAAGACTTTAACTTTAAATTTGATTATGGGGGTAGTTATATTTGAGCAAGAATCGTGACCGTCTGAGCATAATCGCTGCCGTTTTAGAAGCAGCCAACTCTGGCTCCAGCAAAACGCGTATCATGTTTCGGGCAAATTTGAGTTTCAAGATTCTAGAGAAGTATTTGGGTGCGGCTGTTAGCACTGGCTTTTTGAGAATTGAAGGTTGCCGTTACATTTTGACTGATTCAGGCCGTGAGTTCCTGAAGCAATACAGGGAAACCAATGAAAGCTATGTCAAGGCGCAGCAATTTCTTGATCGGTTAACTTCTGAAAGAAAGAAGTTGTCGAATCTGTTTGAAAATCAACCGGCTGGTAATCCAAATCCTGTTATCAATTCGAAATAGAAAGATAATGCGAAGAAATCGATTTATTGAAAGCCTGAGTTCGGGACGCAATAGTCTAATGCGGCTGTGCGAGAACACGCTCCTGGGCTTCGATGGGTTTTCTCGGACGAAAAACAAGATAAGAACTTGTCATTTTACGGTTTTAGAAGTTAAATCTATAAGTTGAACTTGTGAATTAAGAATGTGAGGGAGAGCCAAATGAGCGATAGTAGAAAGAACCATATAATAATTCGTGTAGCTTTAACAGTTATACTGGTCGGCATTATAACGTCAAGCTTTGTTTTCCTAGCGTTCGCCGATACAACGCTGTTTAACGATCAAGGGGTAAGCAACTGGGCTGTCTATAACGGCGGATCAGGAAAACTGTCGGCAACAATAAGCACGTCCACTACCATAGTTCATAGTGGAGCGTCATCAAGCCTGGAATTATCAATCGTTTCAGGCACCAGCGGCGTCGTAGGATTCTACCATACCTTCGACCCCTTAGCCGTCTGGTCCAGCTACACTGGCTTATCCTTCTGGCTGTACGGTTCAAACTCGGGCGGATACATTTACTTCGTCTTGTTTGATAAAACGGGTAACTATTATCTTGTCATAATTCTGGACAATTTCGCAGGTTGGAAGCAATTTACATTAAACTTTGCCACTGGCCTCTCGTCAGGAACCGTTAACTTAGCTAACATCTACGCAATGGAGTTTTCTTTCGGAAACCCTGCGCCTTCCATGCTTTACTTGGACCAGATTGTGCTTATCGGCGGCTCATCCACAACTTCAACCCCAACTGCAAGCCCTACTCCGTCGCCGACAACCTCAGCAACAACCTCTCCGATAGCTTCTCCTTCCCCGACAAGTTCTACAAGTTCATCTACCCCTACCCCTACCCCGAAAGGCATCATTTTCTTCCCGCCGGAGCCTACACCAATCGCTTTTCCTTCTGTGACACCTTCACCTGTCACTAAAAAATCTACGCCGATTCCAGGGTCACCGATCAACTTAGCAGTCTACGTTGTAAATGGCTCAACACAGGTAACCGATGGTGTCGTTGCATTAGGTGCCAGCAGCGTTTCACTTAATTCCTCGGGCATTGCATACTTCAGCGACTTAGTGGCCAGCAGACTCTACCACCTTTCAGTCGTCGTTAACGGCGTCAAAGTTTACGACGACGAGTCATTTGTTGTTCCAGCGAGCGAAGCCTTCACTGTAAACTTGGCAGCTAAAAACTCAGCAGGAATCTCTTTGTCCGTACTTGGTGGTCTGATCATAGTAGTCGCTGCCACAATAATAGCCATAGTTATAATAACAATCATGCGAAGCAGACAGGCAAAGGTATAGTCGTTTGGGGAGCTTTCAACATAGGTAAACAGAACATACGGGGTAAGTTTCCATAAGAATTTATAAGGGACCACTCGGTAATAAGTTAAGCAAGTTAACAACGAGAAAGGAGAGGTAAAATTGAAAAAATATACAAAAACAATCGTACTGAGCCTCATGTGCATACTCGCTCTTTCCGCAGTCCTCAGCATAGCCAAAGCAACTACCAATGGTTCAGCAAATAGCGCAGAAATTATCGCCACAAATAGCCCAGCTTCAAATGTCCAAGTGCTCAATTACAATCCAGGTCAGCCCATCTACATCAAATACACCATAAACGCTGGAAAAACCGCAACTATCGAAATCATGAGCGATGGTCCAGACGGCAGCGCACCCCCAACCCTAGTCGGCAGCTACATATGGACAAGCGTGGTGGGTACCGGAATGAAGACGATTTCGCTAAGTACACCAGGCGTTTACGAAGCTGATGTCAACGGAGCGCGTGTCACTCCAATTGCAGTAGCTTCAATCTTCGTCTTGCCTGAGAGCGTAATCGGAGCACTAGCAGCAATAGGCGCAGGTTTAGCAGCATTTGGTATATTCCAGTACAAGCACAAGAAGAGCTAAATCTTTTATCCATTTTTTTTGGAATTTTTCTCGATTTTATTTTCTTACTAATAAGACAAATTGGCATTTGGTTCATGAGCAAAGATTGACTTGGCTGAAGTGAAAACAAGGTCTAACATGCTAATCTCATGTACATTTCCATAGCATTTTAAATAACTGTTAAAGTAACAAGTTACCGTTTAGAGAGGGAAAATATTGGGGAACTTTGAGTTGCCAGGCATTCCTTCCACGCAGGTCATTATAGCTGCGTTGAACGAAGAGGAAGGGATCGGACTAACAATAGCGGAGATAAAAGAGTACATAGCGTCAGCGAAAATCCTGGTGATTGACGGAAAAAGCACTGACCAAACAGTCGCCGTGGCCAAAGTTTTCGGCGCACAGGTTCTCTTTCAAGACGGCAAAGGAAAAGGAGACGCGTTTGCTAAAGGAGTAAGAAACATCCCCCCTGACATTGAATTTGTTGTAGTCACCGACGCTGACTACACATACCCGGCCGAGTACATCCCAAGAATGATCAGCATGCTTCAGCAGAATCCAAGCCTTGGAATGGTGTGTGGCAACAGATTCACCGATAACCTGAGTTCACGTGCCTTGTACAACGTGTTTTACTTCGGAAACAGACTCATAGCTTTCACTCATAACTTCCTGAACGGCGTACAATTAGTTGACCCATTAACTGGACTGCGCGTCGTGCGAGCTGAAATTCTGAGAGGCTGGGAAATAAAATCTAAAGGATTCGACCTGGAAGTAGAACTCAATCACCGTTGCGAACGCAAAGGCTTCGAAATAGAGGAAATCCCAATCAGATACCGCGAAAGACTCGGCCAAAAGAAACTAAGCGTAAAGCACGGCGCAGAAATCTTGAAACGCATAATGCTAGAAACAACCTATTAGGAAAATCGTTTCGCATTTGAATTTATTTTACGCGTGGCCCTTCTTTTCAGATTTTTTTGAAGCGATTTAACCATTAATTTTATAGCATGACTGCTAGTTTCTTCTTGCCTTTCCTGGATCCATAAAATTAGCGTATTTTCCTCACACTGTTTATTAGGGTAAACTTGAAAGAGTGGTAACTGAGGGATGGATAAAGGGAATGTTCAGCAGTTAAGAGCTTCAATGTTTCTTATCTGCTCTCGCCAGAGGGGGATTCATTAGATTCCATTCTGCTGGCAAACCATACCTAGCAGCCAACGAATCGGGCAATGAAAGTAGAAAATTAGATTGGTGAGTGATAACAAATTAACAATCGCTTGAAACTTGTCGCGGCCACTTTGTTCGTCTTTTTGGCGCTTGGCCCTTGCCTCTACAATTGTCATTATGTTTTTGCCCAAACCGACCAAACCTCCTCTCGACTACAGGCAGCCAACAATGCCGTAGGACAGGCGTTCAACGCTGTCTTAGCCGCTGAAAAAGCAGGCGCAAACATTACTAGCTTAGTAAACCAGTTAAATGAGGCAAATAGTCTGCTAGCTCAAGCAGAAAACGCTTACAAAGCCGGAGATAGCACAACAGCCGCCAAAGATGTCGATGCTGTTCTCCCAATCGCACAGCAAGTTACAACAGCCGCTCAAACTGCAAAAGAAACTGCTTCAACCTCAAAACAAACAAGCTTTTTGTCCACAATTACAATCACAGCCATCGCCGCCGTCGTCTTTGTTTTGGCTCTGCTCATCGTTTGGCGCCTGTTCAAGCGTAATTACATTAAAGGATTATCTGAAGCAAAACCAGAGGTAAACACCCAATGAACCTGAACGATTACAAGCTTGTCTTCATAACTGTTGGGTTAATTGGGGTTTTGCTTATTGCTTCTCCAGCCATCGCAGGCTTCATTAGCCCTTCTACTAATGAGCCGTTTACTCAACTTTACTTGTTAGGACCAGGTCACATGGCTGAAAATTACCCGTTCAATATTGCAGTCGGTCAAAACTACACTGTTTACCTTGGCGTGGCAAACCATATGGGGTCGTCAGTTTACTACATGGTATACTTAAAATTCGGGAACGAAACTGATTCGCTGCCAGACCCAATCATGGGAACTCCCAGTTCACTTAACCCCTTATATGAATACACGTTCATGCTTTCTGATGGCCAAAGCTGGGAAAACCTGGTGACTTTTTCATTTAACCAAGCTTCCATTTCAGACAACCGGTCTCTCGCCACGTCTTTGTCAATCAATGGCTTGTCTCTTGATGTTAACAAGCCTTCAGTTTGGGACACAAACTCCATGGCATTCTATTATCGACTTTTCTTTGAACTGTGGACTTACAATAGCCGATCAGGCCAATTCTCGTATAACGACCGAACAGTCGATTTACATTTAAACCTAACAAGCACCAACGCATAGCAACAGAAATTAAGTTTTAGAAAGGAATGTAAAAAAATTGCTGAAAGAGAAATCCATTTTAGTAACTGGAGGCGCTGGCTTTATCGGCTCTCACCTAGTTGACAAACTTCTCAGCAACGGCCATTCTGTAACAGTGCTTGATAACCTCTCAAGCGGTGTTCGAACAAACCTCGCTGATCAATCAAGCCTAAAATTCGTACAGGGTGACATATCGGATATAGAACTGGTAGATAAACTAGTAGAACACTCAGACATGGTTTTTCACTTAGCTGAATACATTCCATCCACCAAAAGCTTTGGCAGTGGTCACGTCGTTAAGTTTTCGGTAGATGCTCCAATTCAAGATTTTGATGTAAGTGCACGCGGCACACTAATCGTTTTAAATAGTGCAAAAAAACACTTCAAGAAATTCGTTTTCACATCTACAGCGGCCGTATACGGGGAATCAAGCTCTTTACTTAGAGAAACCACCCCACCAAATACTATATCACCTTACGGAGCTTCCAAATTCTGTGCTGAAGAATACGTTAGGCTTTACCATAGAATCTACGGTTTGCCCGTTTCAATGGTTAGATTCTTCAACGTTTTCGGGCCAAGACAACTGAAGTATGTAATGTACGATCTCTCTATGAGGCTTAAACAAAATCCTTGTTGTTTGGAAATGCTTGGAACAGGCGAGGAAATGCGCGACTTTGTTTACGTGGATGATGCAGTTAAGGCTTTACTATTAGTTGCTCACGACGAATTTGCCAAGGGCGAAGTGTATAACGTGGGCTCCGGAAAGCAGACGAAGATAAGTGAGCTAGTAAAACTTATGCTTGAAGTTTATGGTGTTCATCCTCAAGTTGTCTTTAAAGGGTCCAGTTGGAAGGGAGATGTAAAACACCTTATCGGCGATATTTCCAAGTTGCGTTCAATCGGTTACCAGCCTCAATATTCACTAGCTGATGGTTTGAAAAAATTTACAGAATGGTTTAAGTTAACAAATCAATAATAGGGGCAAAAAAATGATCGGTGAAATAATTCTTGTACTTGGTGTGCTTCTAATAGCTGGCTTTTCAGCAATATTAATCCTACTGATTATGCTGCCAGAAAAAAAGGCAACTAAAAAAGACTACGGTTACATACCAAAAGTTTCAATCGTAATTCCAACGATGAACGAGGAAGCAATTATCGAAAAAAGACTTAAAAACATATTACAAATGGACTACCCACAGGATAAAACGGAAGTAATTTTTATCGATAACTCAAAAGATCGTACACCTGAAATTATCAAGAGCTATGCCGCAAAATATTCCTTCTTTTCTCTCCAAAAACAGGAGAAAAAAGGATTTAACAATGCTCTAAACCAAGGCTATACATCTGCCACGGGCGATATCATCATAAAATCAGACTCCACAGCCATGCCAAAACCCAATGCGCTGAGAGAAATAGTTGCAAACTTCTCTGACAAATCCGTGGGTGCCGTATGCGGCGTTCACGTTTTTAACGGAGGAAGTGACGACGCTATAGAGAAAGAGTTCAAAGGTGTCATGTATAGAATCCAGCTAATGGAATCGTATTTTCATTCTTCTCTAATTTCCCACGGCTCCTTCGGTGCTTATCGAAAGGGTTTGACTCCAACACTGGGAGAAGCGATCACAGCTGATGACTCTGAGGTAGTTGTTAACGTGGTGAGGCACGGCTATCGTGCGATAATAGACCCAGACGTTAAGAGCGAGGAAGAATCACCCAGAGGTTTCAGGGAAAGACGGAGCCAAAAAAACAGACGAGCTGCAGGCGTAATACGCGTTCTACTAAGAAACGTCGACATGCTATTCAATAGGGAGTATGGAAACTTTGGGATGATAACCATGCCAATAGACTTGTTCTTGCTAGTAATCTCCCCCCTTCTACTGTTCGCGGTATGTGCGTTGTGGTTTTATTACCTGGCAATCAATCTGTCGGCATCTTTGCTCTTGGCTACTATAGCCGTGGGCGCCTTTGCGGCAGTTTCAATAGCTATTTCCGCCAAAGTCAGAGCGCTCGCTGATACCTACATCAGTTGCTTCATTGGAGTTTTCCAGTCATTCCAGAAAAAGAAAACTTGGCGGTAGTTAACCGCTATTCCGCGCTGTCTTTTGGTAATCAAGACATTTGAGGTCGATAATTCGCTAAGGAATATTGCGACCGCTTAGAGTGACAATCCAAATGATAAAATCGGAAAAGGGAGAACAAAAAACGAATACGATAAGAACCAAAACATTTAGATTTTCGATAATCTTTCTTTAAGCCGTTCTGTTATGGCTTATTATGAGCCTGTTATCCCAATGATTTTCTCTAGTGTTTGTCATTTTATCTTCTATGTACTCTAGTATTGTATACTGTAATGATTGTGGGGATGGGACTTATAAGTCAACGCAGGCGATATCCAGTTACCAGAGTGCCAATCGGCAATATTCGTAATAGAGTAATAAGTCGTCGATATGAATCCAAGCATCCGAAATACCCATCAATTGTTTATTTTTGCGGAATTGATGGGTGCGGTAAAACCACACAAACAGTTTTGCTTAAAAGAGACTTAGACAGGCTAAAACTTCCCTGCCGTCATGTAAATCTCCGTTGGGCAGCGTTCTTTTCTTGGCCGTTCTATGCGGTTTGTCGTGTTTTAAGATACACAAAATGTGAACAGAATATTTACGGTACATGGATAAAGGTTCACTATTTCTATAGAAATAAAGCGCTATCCAAGATTTTTCCATGGCTTTTCATGATAGATTTGACGTTACGTACACATCTTGTTATTAAGCCGCATCTTCGGAGGGGAAGCGTCATCCTTTGTGACAGATCCTCAATAGATGGGCTCATTGATGTAATGGCCGATACACATGATTTCGACCTCTGGAATAAATTCCCTGGTCGAATGCTTCTTTCGTTGATTTTACCTAATTCCCCAGTGTTTTTACTAGACCTTGATGAACTAAAAGCGTTTGGCAGGAAGACAGATACACCAAGTCTTGAATTCATAATGATTCGCCGAAAATTATTTTTAGAACTTGGCAACAGGTTTGGATTTAGTATTCTCAATGCTGACAAACCACAAGATAAATTACACTCAGAGATCGTTGAACTCCTGGCTCAAGAGCCTGTCTTATTCTTCAACTCTTTGAATTAAGAAAGCTCCTAACCCCTTGCAACAAACAACTGCAAAAACCGTTAGTGCGTGTCCTGTCTGTTGGTAATCAACATATTTTCGGAATTAATTGCGTTAAAAAATATTGGTGAGAAACTTGCGACAAGATCAAATGCTTTCAAAAGTTCTACAATATAGGCTAGCGAGAAGCGGAATATGCCCTGTTGGAACTCCTCTGGTGATAACCTACTCGGTTACCAACCGGTGCAATTCAAAATGTAAAACGTGCAATATTTGGAAGAACCCGAGCCGAGGCTCAGAAGAACTGAATATCGAGGAAGTTGAAAAACTCTTCAAAAGCATTGGCAAGCTTTATTTCCTAAATCTCTGTGGCGGAGAAACTTTCCTCAAAGAAGAACTGGTAGACATAATTAAGCTCGGACAACGCTATATGTCTCCTAACCTTGTTCATATTGCATCTAACGGGTTGCTTACAGATTTGATTGAGAAACGGGTCAATGAAATTTTGCAATCTCTGCCCAGAAAGACCTATTTAACAGTAAAGCTTTCGCTTGATGGCGTTGGCGATTTGCATGATGAGGTAAGAGGCGTTAAAGGCAACTTTGTAAAAGTCACTGAAACCTACAAAAGACTTGACGTTATACGGAAAAAGTACCCTAACTTCCACTTAGGATTTAACACCATCACCTCCAAGTTTAACCTGCCCAAACTCGACGAAATCATCGCCTACGCAAGAAGCCTGGAACCCGACAGCTACGTCACCGAAGTCGCTGAGAACCGTGCCGAACTATTCAACCTCACCGACGATATTGGGCTCGACGCGCAAACCTATGAGCAACTGATAAAGAAATTTCGAGAAAGCACAAAACAAAACCTCAAAAGCCGTCGGTCAATCTCAAAATACACCGAAGCTTCACGCCTCGTCTACTACGACTATGTGGTCCGCATCCTCAAAGAGAAAAGACAAGTTTTACCCTGTTACGCAGGCATATCTAACTTCCACATGGATCCTTGGGGTGATATATGGCCCTGCTGTATACTAGGTTATAACCGCTCAATGGGCAACATTCGAGATTTTGACTGTGACTTCAAGAAGCTGTGGAATTCTGAGCAGGCAAACAAGGTTCGAAACTACATCAAAGAAGGTAACTGCTACTGCCCAATGGCAAACCAATCTTACTCTAACATGCTCTGCAGCACAATTGCGATGACTAAAATCGCTAAGAACATCATCTTCAGCTAGTAAGGCGCGCTAGTTCGTTTGCGGTGAAAGGCTAAGCGCATCTTATAACTGGCTCAGCCCGCTTCATCGGCTCTCATCCAATCAAATAAGTCCAAAGAGTTTACAGTTAACGCTTTACGCACTAAAGGTTAAAAAGGTTTTTTATAGCAAGTATTCGCATAAGATACTAAATACGAAATTTCATTCAGGAAAAGCTAGTTGGTTGTCGGTAACATGAAAAGTCAAGATACTAAAGAGGAAATGGCTTTCTCATATCCTCGTTCTACGAAAAAGGGCATGGCGAGGCTATGGCAACTAACCGGTGAGAGAGACATTAAAGATGAAGATATAGTTAAAATGCTTGAGGACCGCCCCGACCAGAAAATCTGGGTGCTTGATGCAGGATGTGGGCATGGTAGATGGTCTAAGCTGTTGGGGGAGAAAGGTTTTGAGGTTGTTGGAGCTGATGTTTCAAGGGAACGCGTAGAATTCGGGCACGGTAACTGTCAAGTTAAGAATGTGTCGTTTATGGTGGGAAGCTTGTTGGATGTCCCCGTTAAACGCGAGGCAATGCAGGTGTGTTTCTGCACTCATGTGCTTCACCATTTTAGAGATCTTGAGTCAGTTATTGATGAACTTTCAACTGTTTTGCAGGGAGGCGGTGAGTTTCTGATTTTCGAGCCCAACGGATCTAACCTTGTTTACAAACTTACTGAACTAGGCAAAAGGTTTGCGCCCAGGAAGTTGATGCAGACTAAAGATATGGATACAGTTAACGAGACTATTCATCCTTGGCAGTCATACGTCAGCTTTCTTGGAGCGAGGGGCTTCAAAAACATTAAGGTCACGTTTCTGGATTCAGGCGAGCAAGCAGTTCCCTTTGACGCAAAGACAGTGATGGCTTTTCTTGATGCGTATGGTTTAACGAAGGGTGTGGCTATGTCGGTGCGTCTTTTCCTGTTCAAAGTGGCTTCAAGAATCCCAAGTCAATCAGCAAGTCATGATCAAGTAGTAATACATTCGTGGAAAAATTAACTACGTTATTCAAAGGGCTGTCTAGTAAAATGGCTTTATCAGTGTTAATGGTTACTCCATTTTTTAAGCCAATGCTAAACGGCATCTCCGTGTATGTTTCCCACTTAGCCAGCGGTCTTGCAGATCATGATGTTAGGGTACATGTGAATACAATGTCTTACGGCAAAGACCCCGTATCTTTTGATTCAAATAATCGCAACCTAAGCGTCTCACGTTTTAAGTCCTCGTCCTTTTTAGGCGGCGAATCACTGAACCAGTCGGTGTCTCTCTCTTTTTTAAAGGAAACGATTGATTTATCGGACGATTTTGACGTCGTTCATGTTCACGATTTTCCGAAACTGCTTAACGACGCGGTTGTACTGGGGATTAGGCGGCTTAAGCCTAAGAAGGTTATAGTTCTTACCCCTCATGGCGCAGGATTATTCTCTCCAACTTACATTATTTCCAAAGACACAGGGAAAAGATATGAGGTTCCGTACCATACCGGTTCACTTTATTCAATACAGAAGGCAGTTCAAACAGTTTACTGGTCTTCAAGGATCCCGTTGAAGGTTGTCAATTCAGTAAATCAAATAGTAACAGTTTGCAACTTTCAACGAGAAATTTTTGCTCGCGTTTGTGATAACCAAAAAATCTCAATGATTTCCGAAGCTGTTCCGCCTTATTATTTTGTCGATAAACCTTCGTTTCTGGATGATGGGAAACTAAAGATTCTTTTCATAGGTAGAATTATTGAAGAGAAGGGGATTCGAGACTTACTATACGCCGTTAGTTCTCTCTCAAAAATGTCCAACAGTGCCGTTGAACTTAGATGTGTTGGACCTGATTTTGGTTTTATGCCTGATGCCCTGAAAATTGTTAAAGATTTAGGGTTAGATGATTCTGTTGCCATGCTCGGTGGCTTGCCTGAAGAAAAAAAGATTGAGAATCTTCGTTGGTGCGATATTCTAGTTTTGCCTTCTTATCATGAGGCTTTCGGAATACCAATAGTTGAAGCTATGGCCCATGGTAAACCCGTAATTGCCACAAAAACAGCCGGAGCAATATCATTAATAAAAAACGGCGAGACAGGGTTTCTTGTTGACTTCGGCGACTCAAACGGTATTGCTGGCTGCCTCCTGCAATTTGTGAACAACCCCACTTTGAAGTATGAGATGGGCAAAAAAGCTTTAGCCTCATCGTTGCAGTTCTCAATGGAGAAAATGATTAGACGCCATATCGACTTGTATCAGAAACTGCTGCACGCATAAACGTTTTTGGCTTAGGGTGTAAAGATGAATGTTCTTGTTCTAAGCGAGCAGATTTACCCTCATTCTAGTGGGGCTGAGGTCGCAACTTATCTTTATGCGAAACTGCTAAGTGACTCTCAATTTAACGTTAAACTGGTCACAAACAGGTTTCCCGGTGAATCCGCATACTCTTTGGACGGACACTTGTCCATTTACAGGGTTCCGCTGTACCAGAAAACTGGGACAGTGAAATATCAGGTGCTAAGAAGATTTGAGGTGCTGTTTTCAAGCTTTCTTGACAAGATGTTAAAGTGGGCTGATGTTGTTTACATTCCCAGATTTTGGTTTTCAGCAATACCCTTAGCTAAAGCCTACAGAAAACCGGTCATTACCCACCTGCATGACTACATCCCTATCTGTCCATACACCACTCTCTTTGATTCTTCCAAGGGTGTTCCCTGTGATGGAAATCGGTTGGTTTGCTCTCCAAAATGCGCTTATTCCTACGAAAAGACAACGACACATCGGTCTACCGCTGAGATGTTGGCGTCTGTAACTTTGAACTCTACGTGTGGACCGCTTTTCTCTGGATTAATCGGGTTAAGCGACGCGCTTGTCTGTGTCTCAAATGCCCAAAAAAATATAATTGCTCAGAGCGGATACTTCTCTTCCCAAAAACTCACCGTCGTCCATAATCCATTTTTCGGCTCTGCAGGCCTGCCGTTGGAGGGCGATGATTTCGGCTACTTCGGCGGACTTGATCGAGCCAAGGGTTTTCAGGTTCTGTATCAGGCAGCCACTTGCTTAGCCGCTTCCGCCAATAGACCTTTGAGGATTCACTGCACCAAAATAGCAGATATCAAAGCTGAGAACGCCCGTGCACTCCAGAAATCAAACTTAGTAACCTATAGCACCCTTGACAAAAAATTGTACGAAGAAGTTTACAAGAAGATTTGTGCAGTTATTGTTCCATCTATATGGTTTGAAACATGGTCCTACATCGTTGTTGAAGCTTTGCTTAATGGAAGATATGTTATTGCTTCTAGGATTGGCGGGATCCCTGAAGTCGTTGATACATGTCGTGGTGTTTCGTTAGTCGAGCCCGGTAACAGTGATGAATTGAAAGATGCGATTAATAATGTGCTAAATATGGATAGCGGAAGTTTGTTGGAGCTAGGTCGTCAAAACAGGGCTGCCTTTAAGAAACGTTTTTCAAATCAGGATTCATTGAACCAGTTCGTACATGTTATAGAAAATGTGACTTATCGGTAATATTGAATTGACCTGTAGTTGTTAAGACATGAAGCCGCAGACATATAATCTTTCTGACTGGGTTGATACAATATCAGCACAGAAAGTTGTAATTTTAAGCAAAAATGAAGACCTGTCAAGGCGCCCCATTCTTCATGGGGAAGACTACTACACAAATTCCCTTTTTGAAGAATTTGTTCGACGAGGTATTCATGTGGACCTATGTTGGTTCAATGGAAATTCGCTTCAAGTTCATGGTGGCTCCAAAAAGAGAACTAATGAAGTTATTGATTGGGGGACTGTGGTAATACTGCATGGTGTCAGTCCGCTCAAGATTTACAGAGAGAAGTTAAGGGGAAAAATAAAAGTGATACTTCCAATGCCCTTTCTTTTTAATCGGGTCCGCTCACTTTCAGATAATTTGCGAGCGATTATTGGCGTATTCCTTTTGCAACCTCTTATCGACGAGTACCTTACTTCTTCGAGTTCTACTGCAGAAAAGTTAAGGAAGTTGGGTGTCTTAAGGAAGCTAAGTATTTTACCTCCTTCTTATTCCTGTCCGTTCTGTACTAGAGAGAAATACGTTCAAAAAAGAAAATGCTTGGAGCAGTCACTTCCTAGTGTTACTAACGTAGTTTATATAGGCTCGTTGATTCCAAAGAGGATTTCAGTTGATAGAATTTTGAGTTTGCTTTCGCAAGATCTTGTGCGTCAATATAAATTAACAATTTATACTTTTTCGGAAGTGAATGAAAGAGCCTATCGTTCGAAGAATGTTGAGGTCAGGATTATTCACCGAAGACTAGTTGAAAAAGAGAAATGCGAGATTCTTTCAGCAGCTGATGTTTTTATCTCTCCCGCCAAAAATACATCGATGAACCCGCCATTGTCAGTAATAGAAGCTGAATATCACGGAAACTTGATAAAAAGCATTGAATAAGGGCCTGCTAACCATGACCTGCTTGAGCCCTTAGATCATTCATGATTCTTCATTGAAGAACTGTCAACAAGAAGTTTTGCTGCCTGACGCTGCAAATAGTACTGTGCGCCATACCCAGTTGACATTCTGCTCGTCCTGTCGGTTTATGAATAAGAAATCTGACTTAGTCATTTTAATTTGGCCGGCAGTATCATCCAATATTCTGGAGTTCTGAGATGTCTGATAACAATTATTTCTCCGCTCAAAAGAGAAAGCCAAATGTGCAAATATAAACAGTTCGTTATGACAGGCATGCCGCCGTTTGCCCTTGTTGATGCAGTTCCGGTTAAGATCATGAGGGCTCGCTCCGTTGCGTTATAAACTGCGCATCGGAATTTGTTTCGGTAACACTATTCAGAATGGTAGTCAGGGATTCTGCACTTGAAGAAGATAACAACTCGTAGTTTGCTCTTATTGTATGTTTTTCTCTTCTCTATTCTAGCGGTAATATCAATTGTATTATCAACCGCTCCTAGGGGACCATTTGAGCAATACTCGTTAACTTCATTTGACTTGTTTTATTATTTGCCTTGGTTTACATGGATAGCAGTCTTTGGTTTTGGCGGACTTTTGATAATCTTAGTTGTGCATGACTTTGATGGGCTTTCACCCCGATTTACTTATGGTCTCATGGTCGTAAGTCTACTCATAATCTTTATCATATTTTTTGGGCTTCCTTACCTAACAGAGCCACTTCCAAGATACTGGGATTCTTGGATTCATGGCTCACTCGTAAACACAATAACCGATACTGGACACTTAAAAGTAGGTGACAATTACTATCAGTGCTACCCCGCTTCATTCCTTTTTGTGAGTGCAATTGCCCAGGTGGCAGGAGTTAACGGAGGATCGTTACTACGTATATTGCCAATTTTCTTGATAATAGCGTTTTTTTTGGCTTTGGTTTATGCACTAAATGAAATAGTAGAAAATCCAAAAGTTGCGATAATTGCAAGTTTTGTATATGGGCTTTCAACATATTATTTAGATTTTCACTTTTCTCCAGAAATGTTCGGTTGGATACTATTTTTTATACTCATAGCTATGCTGGTGAAACAAACTCAAATAAATAAACGGTCTTCATCTGGATCTCGGCGATCTTTTGCTGCCATTTCTCTTTTGGTTTTGCTTGCAATAGGTATGACTCATCCAGTTACTCAAGCTATCGCCCTACTTGCAATCCTTTTCCTTTTTGTTTTTAGAAAAAGCATTTGGCAAGGAGGCAAAACTCCATTAACCTTGGTATTACTGACAGCCATAATCTTTGCTGCGTGGGCGGCATTTTTCGGAACACTTTTTTATTCTCATATACTTTTAGATTTCAAATTAGCATTTCAATCTGTCACTTCAAACTTGTCCAACTCATACGCAATTAGCCACATTGCAAACGTGACGATTCCTTACCCGATAGCCAATCTAACCTATTATCGACGTTCACTGTACATTCTAGCTGCAATTACGGCTGTCTTTGGCTTTATTTTATACCGAAATAAAAACAAGCGAAAAACAATCTTTCTTACTGCACTGGTTTGTGTTGGTGTCCTAATTACTTCCTTATCAATATTCGGCATTTTGCCGATTGAGCGATCAATAGAATTAATTTTCATACCCGTTTCCGTTTTCTCAGCTTTTCTTATAGTCAAAAAGAAAAAAGTTGGTGTTGCAATACTCATTTTTTTAGTTGCCACAGTCCCATTAAATTTTGTTGCGTATTATTGGGAAGAACCATACTTCATGACATATGGTTGGGAGGTCTCTTCTGCTCAATTTATATCTCATAATTTTCATGGCGTTATTTTATCGGACTATCCAGAGAGTCTAATAATGGCTTATTATAATGGCACATTCAGCCGCTCTTACACCAACTTTTATGTGACTGGTACTCCGCCAAATATTTTTAACTTGACATATATTACAATGAATAAGGTACAGGTCGTCTACATTAGTCAGTTAAGCATGCTTTTTGCTCAAATAAATGGCCAACGAGTAGATAAGAATCTCACAGTTGATTCAAATTTTGACTGTATCTGCTCTACTTATTATTCGACTGTTCTTTATGACCAAAACTACCCCGCCTATGCCACAACAACAAACCCTTAAGCTAAATTGCGTATTTTATCATTCTATTAGCGCCAATTTATGAAGTTGACGATTGTAACAATAAGACAGCATAACCATTGAGTTTTATTTGATTGGCTCGCATTGATAATTCCTGTTTGAACTTCGGGCTGTAAATAAGAGAACGTATCGTCAATCAAACTATAATGCGCTGAACTCGCAAAACTACCTAAGCGCGCGCGTTAAAAGTAAACCAAGCTAATTAAGAAGGAATAGAAACATGCATATACCGCTCTTATATTTCTCGGACATAAGTCTCCTACTTGCCATCGGGGGCGTAACCCTTTTGGTGACATTGGAGATTATTTCGCCTTCTTATGGATTAACCAATCTAATCTTAAACAAGAAGAAGCTACGGATCGCTGCAATAACTATCGGCGTATTGTTTTTAATAACGTTCGCCATTACCTCATACTACCTATACGCTGGAAGCGCGTAAGAAACGGTTGGAAATCACATTGATCAAAAAACTTATTCCAGCATCCATCAAAAACGAAATATTAACGATAATTACAAAAGAAAAACCCGAATCGACTGAACAACTAATCACATTAATAGCTGAAGAATACAACCTTTCAAAACAGGAAATAATCGCTATACTATTAGAACTCGAGGAAGAGAATAAGCTTAATTTCACTAGAATGTTGCCATCTACACCGACTACAGTAAGAGCATACTTATCATCAAAAAAAGCGTCTTGGTACTCGGTAGTGTTTGTACTTGCCTTCACCACAACTGCAACTGTATTTCTTATACCACAGGAGGTTTATCCGACAGTCTACCCACGGGCGTTTTTGGCTGTGGTGTTCGTCGTTTTGCTGCCGGGCTATGCCTTCCTTAAAGCTATGTTTCCATCTGGCAACGTTCTTGGCACTGACTCACCTACAATGGGATTCACAGAAAAATCCGTATTAAGTATTGTGATCAGCTTCATCCTAACGTCAGTAACAGCCTTAATTTTGAATTTTACCCCTTGGGGAATAACCTTAACATCAATAACAATTTGCTTGTTAGCGTTAACGTTAGTTCTTTCAACTGTTGCGATATTCAGAGAATACGAAAGATCATTAATCGAGGCTTGAAAATGTCTTTGCATAAGAAATTAACTCTCAGATTTGTTGGCAAACTCTCCATGCTCAGCATAGGCATAACAGGGGTAATAATTTCAGCATTCTATGAATCTTCTTTCTTAGCTATATTTGGTACGGCCTTCATCTTTTGGGGTGCTATCCTCTTTTACATAACACCTGAAAAGCATGTTCCCTTGCCTTTTCTCGAAGCAGCAGCAAGCGGTAACCTAAAAAACATAGAACGTATTCTATCCGAGTTCTGCGTATCCGAGAAAGGAATCTACCTGCCCCCTAAAAACCTTAAAAACATGGAATCAAGCCTCATTTTCGTCCCCAAGACATCACAAGCCTCGTTACCCATTGCCCAAGAAATCAATGACAAAATTAATGCGCAACAAGAAAATGGTATATTCATAACGCCGCCAGGGCTTGGTCTCTCTTTATTATTTGAAAAGGAACTCAATATCCAATTCACTAAGACCAGCGTTGCTGATCTAAGATCGATCATGCCCAAAATCCTTGTAGACAACCTAGAATTGGCAGAAGATGTCGAGGTGAATATGCTCCAAAACGTTGTAACCGTAAAAATTGTCGGCAGCATCCTCAATAACAATTGTATGGAGACAAACAACGAGCCGGGCGTGCATGCACAAGTTGGTTGTCTTTTAACAAGTGCGTTGGCTTGTGTTCTGGCTAAGGCAACGGGAAAACCCGTTACAATTCTGAAGGAAACGGTTGACTATCAAGCGAAGATTGCCATCGTAGACTTTAACATAATAGATGGTTAGCAACTAAGTTCTTCGCCTACTCACTCTCGGCCTATTTTTCGTTTGCTTTGAAGGCGCCTTATGTCTTGCCATTTCGCCTTCAAAGGTTAGCGCATCCTTCAAAATTCGCTTAATCCGTTAAGGTTTTCCGTTCAATTTAGCGAGAAATATATCAGAAACTCAGAAGAACCCACGGCTACTGTCAATAGAACTTAGAGCTTTCAGGCGCCACCCGTTCCAGCAGTTGGGCGAGAACCTTGGGTTTGCCATCACTAAGCACGGTCAAAATCTGTTCATCGAAAAGGTCCATAGTAAACTAATGCAAAAAGGGATTTAAAACCATTTTTGGTCATTTTAGGAACAACCACGCGCGCGCCCTTTAACAGATTTATTAAGCATAAACAGCACTTACTTAATTTTGACTTCGAATGGCACACTACAATATCTTCATTGAATTTAAGGGTGACCTTCTGGTTTTTTGTTTAGCTCATTTGAGGGCGCGCTTACTCATTGGGTTCAATTATCAAGCTGTCAAGGTCTCTAAACTATTGTCTCAATCTAAAAGAGGATGCAATGCGATTGACTGAGTCCAACACTCCGAAAGTAATTGTTATTGGGCTAGATGGTCTGGATCCGGCATTAGTTGCTGATTTCATGCCCCGTTTTAAAACCAAGACAGACGTTGCGATGGACTTGCTTTCCACTCTGCCTCCAGATTCGGCCCTTGCTTGGCCCGTAGCTTATACGGGAATTGGACTAAACGAGTTATTGAAAACAACTCCTTTTCGACTGTATGACTATAAAACCGAGGAGTCAATGGTAGAACGCGTTTTGGCAGAACGAATAATGGGAAAAACGTATTGGGATGAGTTGAGTCGCAGAAATTTTAGAGTTTGCGTTTTGTTTCCTTATCCAATTAACATGATCGATACAACAAATTATGATATCAATGGCGTGTTAGTAACTGCTAAAGCAAAAGGTTTGCTTTCAGTATGTTCTTCGGAATCTGAGAAACATTTGCGCGACTCAATTTCAAAGTGGTGGGCGAATTTGAATCCCCAAGTGGTTTCCTTTCGAGCTAGGAATAGTCTCTTCAATGAGGAGTATAATGCCATTGAAGACTTCAGACGTCGTTTGGCCGAGTTTCAGCGGAGGACAAATCTTCTTTTCAAAATTCTTAATGATCATAATAATTTTGACCTTTTGTATTTTTACACTGATTTTTTAGAGATGCAACACCTTTCATGGAACCATCGCAATTATGTTAAATATGCCTACCGCCTAGTTGAGAGTTTCTTGCTCAATCTGATTAAAAAGTGCGATAATAACTGTGTAATAATTGTTCATGGTGATCATGGGTTTCGCCAAAGAGAAAAATATATGCTGAATATTGCTAGAGTATATAATGTTACCGCCACGAAGGGATACAGGATAAGTGCAAAGCAATTTGCCAAGAATTCCGTTTTCCGATTTCTATTCCCACAAGTGCTGTGCGGTTTGCATTTGGAAGATATTGCAATGAGTTCTTTCTATCCTAAAATCAAGAAATTAGGTATCCACCTGGGAAGCGATTACGTTGAAACGACGAAGACTGCTTTAAGAAACAAGTCCGATGTTCTTTACGATCCTTCCTTTGAGTTGCGTCGTTACTGCGGTTTTTATGTTGAAAACGAGGCTGCGTTCAAAAAAATAGTTACGGCGCTGAGACCTTACAGTGAAAGAACATACGATGTAAGACACGCAGCGCGGCTAAGGGCATCTACAGTTCCAAAATCAAATATTGTATTTGAACTTAAAGACAACTATGCCTCATTTTGTAATGAGAACGCACCGTTTAGAATGCTCAATCCCAAAGGAAGAACCATTCCGGGAACTCACAGTTTCAAGACTGCTTTCTACTTGCACTCTGCTCGCTTCAAAGTGAAGACGTTAGAACGCGAACCAGCATTTATGACGGATATAGCTCCTACCATTCTTAATTTATTTGGACTTCGCAGTTCAACTATTGGATCGCCACTTGTCAAAATAGATTTGCCGTAACAATCCACGGTAATGTATTTTTGACCGGTCAATTCCAAAATGTATGGAATGCAATATAATGCTGGCGAATAATTCGCTTGGATGGGCTTGTGGGTCATCAGCAATTAATGGTTTAGCATTCGTCGCAATGACTGCTTTAAGTCCGCCCTTGAATAGTGAGCCCCATCAGCCAACACGTAATCTGCTCCTAAATCTTCAACCAACTTAGGAAAGAAAATGGCCATCAAACCTATTACCCTGTCGTAACCAGTGCCTGCAGTGGCAAACTCGTTGGCTAACGGTAGCATGGAGTTTAACGTCTTTGATTTTTCCTCTGTTTGTGTGACCCTACTTTGATTACACGTCATAGAGATTACCGCGCGCTTTCATAAATCCTATTACAACGTCGTCTCAATACATCTATCATTGTGGATAATTAGTTATAAATTGGATTGTAGTAGCAACACTGCATAGCCACTGATGAACACTTGGTTTGATGCGTTGACTACGCCTGTTTGAAGTTGGGCATTAGTATAAGGAATGCTGTTATCGATCAATGAGTAACTTATTGCGGTCGAAAATCCTGACAAATTTACTATGGTAGGCGAATTACTTTCAGAGATTAGAAGTGTGTACAGTTTTCCACTATGCTCCCAAGCAAGAACCCGCAGGTTATTGGCTGTGACACTTGAGCTTACTATAGGATCACCGATAGAAAGGTTTGGTCCTATTAGTTTATAGACGAAGTATGGATAATACGGCTTGTAATTATCGTCATTAACCATTCCGAAACCAAAGCCTCCGTTAGTATTACTAGAAAGCGCTAAATTTGCTGATTGGCTGTCTGAGAAACAGAAATATGCGTTATATTGAACATTTTGCAACATTTCAGTTCTTAGCAAAAGTGCCAACCACACTGCTCCAACTACCTGCTGAAGTCTTGGGTCTGACCCGTTGACAAAAGTGGCAGCAAAATTAGCTTCAGAAGCAACCGCAATCAGGTTAGGGTTCTTTAACTTTGCACGAGCGTCATTGGCGCCGTAAAATATGCTATCGCTCACAAAGTATCTTGTTTCAGTTGTTGCCAAAGCAGCGCTGGTCTCCTCGCTTGGGCCGTTACAATCATAATCGTGAAATGGTAGATAATCCAATTTTCCTCCTACGCTTATGCAATAGTCCAAAAAAGTTTTATACAGTGCTGCGTCATTGCTAACTAGAATCTGAGAATTTACCCTATGCATCGCGTAATAACTTGCATTATATAAGCTAAAAATATAACTTAGTTCAGTCGGGTTATAGCTTTTCAGATTATCACTTGGCAAATAAAGCAATTCTGGCTCATTGAATACATCGTAGAACCTGACGGGAAGCCCAACAGACTGAAAATGCTTTACCCAATCAGTCGCATAACTAGCAAAACTATTTGGGTTAGGAAGACCAGTTGTAGCGTTAATTGCCATTCCGTTCGGAAAATGAACCTGAGTAGTGCCCGCCGTACCTCCCAGAACAATTAATGGCTCCGCACCGATTTTATAAATGGTGTTAACAAGACTATCTACGTAAGTCCAATTGAATACACCTGTAGAGGTTGTCTCATTCCAATAAGAACATGGCATCAGGCTAACCCAGTTCCAACATGACATCTGATAATCATAAATACAGACAAGCTTAATGCCAGCGTTTTGGGCTAATTGAGGGTCTATGGATGCCCTAACCCAATTTATCCAATGAGACTGGAGCGCAGTGCCTAATGATAAGTTGTTCAGCGCAATTGTTTGCATTGTGTTAACTTGCACAATGGCTGAAGAAGCGCTTGTTATTATTCCTGAAGAATAGATATTGATTGAAGATGGTGCAGAAGCGGTGGTCAAGGAAGGCAATGAGGCAACAAGCAAGGCCAGTATGATTATAAGGCTTATTTTTGCTTTTTTCATTTTTCCACTAGCTAATTAACGGTGTTTTTGCATTTACTGTTGTGTAGTACGATATAATATATTTAATAAATGTTATCCGATTTGTGAACTACAAAAGCACAAGTTCAACACAAATACACACAAAAGGCTGAAAGTGAGCGAAAGAAGATCAAAGATTAAGCAGGGGAAGATAAAAATGCAAATACCGCAACTTTATTTTTTGGATGTGAGCCTTTTATTTGCCTAACTATTCCGCGCTCTAAAACTTTGTTAGGAAATAGCCACGATTTAATGAGGTAGTTAGTTAAACTAAGATGACGGCGGTAAGTTTTGGCTTGTTGTTTTCTGTTTGTTAGGCATATTTAGAATTTATCCGTTAAAAAACATGGTGGAAAATACCTTTTTATTAAAAAATAATGAAAAAACAACGGAATAAACAAACGTTAACTTAAACTTGAAAGCGGTAGTTGGAACATTATGACTAAAGCTGCAGAGATGGCGAAGGTTTCGGCTAAAGGCAGTTTTGACATGCTGTGGGGACTTATAGTCTCAACAGTGATTATGTCAATAGGCACAATATTTATTGCGAGATTGCTGGGGCCAAATCAATATGGCTTATACACGGTCATCCTGTCAGTGCCTCTGTTCATAGGTATATTCAGAGATTTCGCAGTAAACTCCGCAATGGTGAAATTCACGGCGCAATTCCGCGCCGAAGGAAGGATGGACGAAGTCAGAAGCGTGTTCTTATCTGGCATAATTTTTGAATTAGCGGCAGGCTTAACGCTTTCAATCCTTTCATTTTTATTAGCAAATTTCATAGCCAGCAGTGTCTTTAACCGCCCCACGATAGCGCTTTACATCCAAATCGCATCTTTCTCCATATTGGCAACTGGATTAGTAAACGCGGCAACAGCAGCCTTCACCGGCTGCGAAAAGATGACGCCTAACAGCATAATGATTATATGCCAAAGTATCTTCAAAACAGCCTTAATAATCGCTCTTGTAATCATAGGTTTAGGTGCTCCTGGAGCCACCGCAGGCTATGCTGCTGGAACATTTATAGCAGGCTTAATTGGCATAGCGTTAATCTGGACAACCTACAGGCGCCTGCCTAAACCATTTTTCCACGAGCACCACATAAAAGCTTACTTAACAGCAATGATAACCTACTGTTTACCTCTCTCGTTTGCCACAATCATATTGACTCTTTATCCGCAGTTCTTTACCTTCCTGCTGCCAATACATTATAAAACCAGTAACGTGATGATCGGAAACTATGGCATAGCTGTTAACTTTGTTGTTCTCATAACCTTCTTTGCTACTCCAATCACCACAATGGTATTTCCTGCCTTCTCAAAATTTGACGCTCAAAAAGATAAAAAAGAACTCCAAAACGCGTTTACGGGCTCGGTTAAATATGCGTCCCTACTAGTAGTGCCAATCACAGCATTAGTGATGTGTCTAGTTAAACCGGGTGTTGCAGCCATCTTCGGAACCGCTTATGCTAGTGCCGCCCTTTTTCTTGCTTTGCTAGCGATTCAGTATTTGTATACCGCTTTTGGAAACCTAAGCCTGCGTCCCTTCTTATGGGCTCAAGGACAGAATGGCTATAATTTAAAGATGGCAATACTGACAGGAGTAATCGCCTTCATATTCGGCTACTTTGCGATAATGCACTTTGGCGTTATAGGCCTAATTGCTGCGACGCTGATAGCAAGCGTACCGAGCACACTCTTCGGGTTACGTTTCGTCAAAAAAAATTACGGGGTCACGGTGGATTGGGCGTCATCTGGAAGAATAATGTTTTCATCAGCCGTTGCAGGCTTTGCCACTTTTGGGGCAGTTTCACTGCTGAAATTTTCCAGTTGGGTTGAGCTAATCATAGGCTTAATCATCTTTGTAATTATTATCATTCCAGTTGCAATTCTGACTAAATCCATTAACAGGGCTGATATCAAGAATTTGAGAGACATGACTAGTGGCTTTGGAGCGGTGGGAAAACTAACAAACACTTTCTTGAATATCATAGAGAAAATCATGGCAACGCTAAAAAGTTAAAAAATTGAGCTCTAAGTTGCCCAGAAAATTTCGCGGTTCCAAAATTCTCTGCTCGAACCCAGCTCGGAGTAATAATTAGTGAAAATACGTTAAGCATAAATCAGTTGATGTGCTAAGCGTTTGACAATTGATTGTGTGGGCAACATGCAAGAAACCAAAGTCTCCCTCACAGCGAAGATAGCTGCGCAGTTGAATCAGCGTTGGTTAGCAACCGCAGTGAAATTCTCAGTCATAGCCATCGCGGTCATCGCGCTGTACCGGCAAGATTTAACCCAGGTCTTCACGGGCGCCATAACCAACGAGGCAACTTACCACATTTTAGCTATACCATTCCTTTTCGGGTACCTGATTTACAGAAAAAGGAAAATGGTTAGCGCCAGCCTCCAGACCAGTCAAATAGGAGCACGCGGATTTCAAAAATACCTTTCAATGCTCGCAGGCATATCGTTATGCGCTGCTGCTGTATTTGCGTACTGGTATGGAAGCTACAGTTTCACGCCAATTGAATATCACATGCTAACCTTGCCTTTTCTAGCCGCAGGACTTGTGCTTATACTATTCGATGTTCAAACGTTAAAGCAGCTGCTTTTCCCCATTGCATTCCTTTTCTTCCTCACGCCGCCTCCTGATGAAATTCTTTACGGCTTTGGGTCCTGGCTCGCAAACTTGAGCGCCTCTGCATCAAATAGTCTCGCAAACGTGTTCGGTCTTCACGCATCACTTTCTACAAGCAATGCGGGTCCGGTTATAACAATTTTAACTGCGAATCATACGAGTCTGCCTTTTAACGTGAATGTGGCGTGCTCGGGTATCTACAGTATCATAGGCTTCACCATTTTCGCAGTGTTCATAGCCTACATAACAAGAGGCACTGTGTGGAACAAAGTCGCCATTCTCATAATGGGTATTCCTTTGATTATGGCGCTAAACATAATCCGCGTAACAGCTATCCTCGGGATAGCGTACAACTTTGGCGAAAGCTTGGCGCTCACATTTTTCCATGACATTGGCGCAACGGTGCTGATGTTTATCGGAGTCCTTATTCTGCTGACGATAACTGACAAAGCCTTCAAAAAACCCAAACCAACCCCGCCCTGCCCAACATGCAACCCGGTCCCAACAAAACCGGCCCAGCCTTTCTGCCTGAACTGTGGAAAACTCCTCAAACTCTCGAGAATTAAGTTAAACTTTGGTGATATCGCAAAAATACTCGGTGTCATTCTGATCGTGATTATGCTCTTATCTATCCAAGCGCCGATATTCGCTCTAACAAAGGGTCCAGCCGAGGTCATGGTTCAAACTCCGTCGGGCACTAAGGTAAGTACAACAAACTCTATGCTTCCAAGCATCCAAGGATATACACTAACCTATGCATATAGGGATACGGCTTTTGAACAAGCGTCAGGCGACGATGCAGCTCTCGCCTATGTGTACACTGCGGCCAACGCTACAGTTTCAAGCGTTTGGGTATCTATGCAAATCGCGGCTAGCGTCACATCCGAACACCGTTGGGAGACATGCCTCATTAACTTCCCACTGGCCGAAGGAAACACGGTAACGGTAAACAAACTGGACCTAAGAGACGTTCAACTGCAGACTAACGCCCCGATCACGGCACGGTATTTTGCCTTCCAATACAAAAACTCAAACGAAACGCAAGTCGTCCTGTACTGGTATGAAACAGCGGTATTTAACACAAACAGCACAGCAAGCACAGCACAAACGAAAAGCGTCATGATAAGCTTGATTATGTATCTATCATCCCCCCAAAACGTAACCGCCGCTGAAAACCAATTAATGATTTTCGCACACGACGTCAACAATTACTGGCAGCCTATCCAAACTTGGAGCGCGGTAGCTCTAGCTCTTTCTTATAGCGGTTTATATCTATCAGCCACCGCCACCGCAATCTTAGCAGTTCTGATTCTATACGCTGTTTTCATTAATAGGCGAGACAAAAAGATGCTCCTTACCCTTTACAGGAAGTTGCCGGAACAAAACCAAAAAGTGATTGTGGCAGTAGGAAACGCGCAAAAACATGGAAACGCTACAGTCGAGGGCATACTCACCGAATTGCAGAAGCTTACAAACGAGGCGGTAGATAAAGATTGGCTGATGGGAAAACTGGCAGAAGCAGAGAACGCAGGATTAATCACCAGAACGTTGGCTAATAGGAATGACGTACCTTCAATCTTATGGAAAAGCCAAGTGCCAAAAATGAACCCTATTTGATGGCAAGAAATTTGAAGTGCCGGCTTTACGGTTCCAGACTTAAAAGACTGGAGCAAACAGACTTTTCAAGTCAAGCTAAACCATTAGCTTGTGTTTAAGTTAGTGATTTCGCTATTGTTTCTCTGTGCACGCTGTATGCGCAGCATGCTTCATAATCTTCTAAAAGGTAAAGCCACAAACGAAACCACATCTTTAGACCTATCCAAAGGCGTCGCGCACTAGCACCTCCTTTACACTTTTTAACGATTACCATCTGCTGCTAAGACAGTGTGAACTGCAAAAGCCAAGGTGGTGCCTCTCGATTACTTCCTCAAAAATATGTAGTAAACGAAACCTGCGGAGGTGAGAACTAACGAACAAAGATCAAGCAGTAGGTGGAGCAATACTTGTCATATGCGTTATAGTCGCCATGGGTTACGTAGCCGTAGTAAGCATTCCATCATACTTAGGTCTTGACACAGTCGCTGTTAGGTTGGATGCAGTTCTTGTTCTTGTTTCCGTAGCCTTCGTTGCCATTTTAGCTATCGGAGCATGGATAGGTTATACAATGGCAACAACGCCGCCGCCAAAACCCATAGAAGAAAGCACTGCCGAAAACAAGACCGAAGAACCAAAAGTCTGACAAGCAACGAACCCATGCGCCTCTTTTCGCTTGTACAAAAGAAGTTATCAAAAATTTTTCTTATCTGGTTAGTGTCTCCAGTTATTCTGCTGTTAAGATCACGCAGCGACTGGCGAGCACCTAAACGTGACTATCTTTCAACCATAAGAAAAACAAGATTCTTCCAATCACCAATCTTGCATGGGTGTTCCATAATCATTCTTCCTTTGCTGGTGTTACTGGCTTCAGCATGGTATTTTGCTTCTCGCTGGACATGGACTTCACTAGTTGACTATGTGTGGTCAAGCAAATTGCTAACCACAATTGTTGTGGCCCATGTGGTATCTAACTATTTTTCTTGCCGTTTCCGCGCTTCAAGGACTGAGAGCTTTCGTAAGCCGACCAAACGCACTCGACCAGAAATCTTAATCTGATAATCGTTTGAGATGCAGCCGCGTGGAATTGAGCAAGAGAGTTAGCCATATCTTGACCGAAATCACTTCCCAAATGGTCACGCATAAAGAAAACAACCGCTAATCTTAAATATAACAAATTCAAGCACAGATTACTTCATTCAAAAAATTAAATGGGAAGAGAGAGGAGGAAATTAGGGTGAAAAATCGTGTGATATTAGCAATGATGCTTGTTGCATTAATTTTCGCTATGGTTAGTGTATCCGTTTATGGTCAAACACTTCAAATAGGGACCCCGAGCACCGCAAACCATGACTTAGGCATTACTTCTGGCAGTTACTGGGTTGGAGAGTTCCCAATCACATTAAACCCAGGACCATCACAAGTAACAGGTGAAGCTTACTGCATGACCCCTGACGGCACCGTCCAGGAAGGTGCATCATATTCAGCAACTGAAGTGCCAGTACCAGACAACTCAACGTGGCAACAGATTGCCTACGTCCTAAGCTGGAATGCACCCACAACCAACGAACAAGCAGCAATCGACCAGGTCGCAATCTGGATGCTTCTAGGCCAAAATCCGCCTTACCATGACTTCAGCTTAGACTCTTCGATAACTGGTCCAGCAGCCAGTTTGGCAAGCTCTTTGAATGCAGGCACCGGCATGAATGTGGCTCGGTCTGGCGACCAATTGAAGTGGATTTCCCCCTTCACTGGCATCGAAGGTAGCACAAACGTTACTTCAGCTGAACCGAATCAACCCGTAACCTTCCAAGTGCAACTCACAGATTCCTCTGGTCATGCATTGGCAATCCAAAATGTCCAAATCGACTTCGCCGCTTTGGGCTCAACAACTCCAGAATTCACCGACAGCAGCGGAGTAGCCACCTTCTCATTTGTAGTGCCCCAAAACACACATACTGGCTCAACAATCACGGTTACGGCTTCAACCCAAAGCGTCTGGCCAGTGGAATACCTTGACCTTACCACAGCGACGCCTGGAACACAAAACTTGATCGGAGTGGGTTCAGCTCTTGGATT
Organism: Candidatus Bathyarchaeota archaeon; assembly: GCA_963722095.1. Classification (GTDB taxonomy): domain Archaea; phylum Thermoproteota; class Bathyarchaeia; order Bathyarchaeales; family Bathycorpusculaceae; genus Bathycorpusculum. Next base: position 1,594,506 of record CAVRJR010000001.1, read on the forward strand.
AACAACATCATACAACGTGCAAGTTTCAGGATACGTATTTGTGCTTCCCGAATCAGCTTATGGAGCGCTCAGTGCCTTAGCCGCATGCGCAGCAGGATTCATGATCTACTACAAACTGAAGCCAACAAAACAAACAAAGCTCTAAACTATCCAAAAGGCGACACACTGACTAACCCATTTTTCACTCTTTTTTCAACGCTAAACTGCCAAAACCCAACGTGCAATTTCTGACAGGCTTTATCGACGCCCTTTTTTGTTAGGGCGCGTTTGCATGTGAGTAGGGATTCATTGGTTGATCAATGTTTGAGGCATCAGGCTGGGACAGAGCGAACGTCACCCCCAACTTTAAGTTAACCCTGTACTTTGAACTTCACAAGAACATATTGCGTGAAGTTTTAGCCGGTTCCTGATATGGTTATAATGTTTGTGAAGTTGGTCAAGCCTGCTATGGTTGATGAAGCCGTCAGTTTGATTGTTGCGGCTACTGACTTTCCGGCTGAGAGTTGGGTTCCCTGCTGGTTCCAGCTTACAGTTATGTAGGTGCTTGCTGTTGTCGGGCTCCAGTTGCTTGCAGCTAAGCTTAGAGTCACTTTACCTGTGCCAGTGTTCTTGATGTATGCAGTTTGAGTTATGGATGCTCCAGCGGTAACCGTCCCCCATTTTATTGCTGCTAAGTTGCTAGTGCAGGCGCTGTTGGAGAAGACTCCAATGTTTGGAGTGGTGGTCTTGACGTTTCCAGAGGAAGGAACGCTTTTGGCGGCGTTTACAACTGAGAAGGCTGAGAACGTAACAAATGATCCAATGGTTAGTATGGCTATGACTGTTAATAGGGCGGCAGCTGCCAGTATTGCTACTTTACTGAATCGCACCTGAGATTTTCCCTCCTTTTTATCGTTTATCTGATAAGAATTAACGAGAAAACAAAAGACAAGACTGATTTGAATCAATCTTAATCCTTTTACCTGAAGCCACGCATAAAGAAAATTTCCTGAAGTTTTAGCCGGTTCCTGTTATAGCTATATTATTGCTGAAGGTTGTGAAACCCGTTATGGCAGAGGCTACGGTCAGCGTAATTATAGCGGCTACAGATTGCCCTGCTAAGAGTTGCGTTCCTTGCTGGTTCCAACTTACAGTTATGTAAGTGTTTGCTGTTGTTGGGCTCCAGTTGCTTGCAGCTAAGCTTAGAGTCATTGTACCCGTGCCCGTGTTCTTAGCGTATGCAGTTTGAGTTGTGGAGCCTCCTGCGGCCACTGATCCCCAGTTTATTGATGTCATGTTGATGGTGCATGCGCTGTCCGAGAAGACTCCGATGTTAGGCGACGTCGTGATCGTTCCCGAGGAGGATACGTTTTTGCTAACGTTTATGGCTGAGAATGTTGGAATGAATGTTGTAATGGTCAGGGCGAGTGTTACTGCTATTGCTATTAAGGCAACAATTGCCAGTTTTGATGCTTTAGTGATTTTCACTCTAAAACTTCACCCCCTTTTTAGCTGCTTATCTTACAAAAATCGACAAAGAGCTAAGTAGAAAATCGGCTCGAATCGTCTTTTTTAACGATCCTAAACCAAACTGTGTCACAGATTGTTCTGTCCAATTTAAGAAGAGGACTTTCAAATCCCTTCCTGACGGAAGCGGAAAAAGAAAAAAACTCTTCGGAGACACTTTTCTAAAAACCGATACGGACTTTACCTAACGAGTAGGTATTGGCTAATCTATTTAAACGACTATGGACTAAGTGTCCATTGTTTTCCATGTTTTCTTTCTCCTTGGACGAAGAATTTCCGATTATCTGTGCAGTTTCACGTGGTACTTGGTTTCTTACAAAGCCGCTTCTAATTCAAGAATGAAGTTGATTTTGTTATAGAAAAAAGTTCAACTTTTTCTACAAAGATTTAAATGAATAGAAAGTGATAACTTACTTGGTGAGCTGTTGAAAGGAGACACGAGGATTCATGTCTTCACGATCAGTTGACGGTAGGTTACATTTAACGCATAGATTGCGCAGGCGAATAGCCATAATCCTTGTAATCCTGGTTCTAGCATTAGCCATATTATTTACTGATTCTTACCTGTCACCTCCCAGGAGAAACGAAATCACACAGCCAATTAGCCATACGACATCCTTGTTTCCGACTGACCAAGAAGTACACATAAACGATAGCAGGACAACCGGCATCATCGTTGACATTACCGGCGACACGCTTTCAAACAGCACATATTTTACAGTTACCACCACCAACAGCGGTCTTCAAGTTCCTAAAGACGTTAGTCCCTTATCAGTTGGAAACACGGTTGTGGCAGGCTACTTCGACGTAAAAGTAACAACGAACATGACTTTAACGCCAGAAGTAAAAGTGAAAATCACCATAACAAACTCAAACTTCAACCAAAACAGCGCAATGTACTATTGGTATGCAACAGCGCAAAACTGGGTCTCTGTCGTTACAAACTTTCAATCGCCACACACAGTAATAGGCACAATTGAAGCACTCTACCTAACAGGAACCCCGATAGGAATCGGCAACGGCGACTCAACCACGCCTTCTCCGACCGCAACAACCTCAACAAGCCCCACGCCCACCAATTCCCCCTCTCCGACACCGACCCAATCCCCCTCTTCCATAACTACGCCTTCCCCCACCCCGACTTCTTCGCCTTCTCCAACAATCACGCCTTCGCCGGCGCCAACTCTTTTACCGGTCAGTTCATCTTTACCCTCTGAATCGCCTTCCCCCTCGCCTTTAAATCCTCCGCTTGTCGCACCAGAATACGCGTGGGGAACGCTGCTTGCGCTACTGGCATGTTTCGGAGCGCTCGCTCTGTTCAAAACAAGGAATGCTAAACGCAAATGAGCACGGTAGCCGCGCTGCGCAAAGCTATGCCCTTCTCAGTTAACAGTCCTTTTTCGAGCGACAGAAATATCACCCGATTCTTAACACCCCTTCCTATCGCCTATGAAAGTTAACAGAACCAAGCCAAGTTCAATAGATTAAGTTATGAACCTTTCACCCGAAAGACAGCGAATAGGTAAAATCTTCAAGAAGCATATAGAGCAAGCAATAGCCGAACTAGGCCCAAGGCTATACAGTAGATTTACAGGGCAAACTCGATAAAACACCAACCAAGATAGAGATAGAAATATCCGCAAAAAACGAAATCCCATAACCTTTGGTTTTCTATGCCTAAAGCGCCTTGAATTCTCTTTTTGCCATTTTCTTTTCGCACTAGACGCAAGTCTATCGCTGTCTCGTTTTCTGGTGAGAAAGCGCTTGGACATAATTTTTGCGCTCGACGGTGAGCGTGGACTGTTGCTGCTGCTCATGAGGCGGTGAGTGACTTGTTACGTGCTAGCGCTGCTCACTCTCCGGGGCTCCATTTAAATCACTTACCGAATTTGAGGTCTTATCATTGTACTCATTGAAGCCTCGTGGTATGCGGAAATAAAGCGGTCCCTTTTTCTTTAGATCTGAAAGAAATTCCTGTCGGTCACTCTCTTCCCACCTTAGTAGATTCCGAGCGCATTCAAATAGGTCAGTCTCAAAATTTAAGAAGTGCAATTTGAAAAAATAGTTAACAATCTCGTAATTTAGGCCTGTGGCGCCACATATTGACATAGGAACGGTGGAGCAGTATAATTCGGTTATTCGCTTCCACATTACTTCAATATTCTTGTTGATAATATCGTCGTTTTTGATCAGAACTTCTATGTTGCCTGTTCGGTGATATTCCTCACTAACTTCGTCGCCTTTGCCAAATAACGCTTTTTCAGCTTCAGACCAAGAGTTGACATCTATGTGAATTAGGCAGTTGGCGGTTGGGTCTTTTAGTTTTTCTGCTACGTTTTCAACGCGTTTGAACATATCAGTTGTTTTTATGGTATGAACACCCCCTTCTTGGTTTTATCCTCTAATGCTTTTAGTCTGTCAATCAACTCGGGCAAGGCAGCGGTTTGAAACATCAACGAATTTGCCTTAAGCATAATATTCAACGCCCCAAGCTGAGCAAGTTCATTGGGTGATGAGAACGCTCTTCTGCTTGCCTGACGATAAATCTCCTCATAACGATTAGTAACCTTTAACAAAACATCTTTTGGATTAGTTGCGCCCTGCAAAAGCGGCTGCCAAGTCTGGCGACATTCAAAATCGTTGTAGATTGTTCTCTTTGAACACGCCATTTTCTGGCTTAACTGCTTGACAATCTCTGCCTGAGATAAACCCAAACCCTCAAGCTTGAGCAATTCCAAACGCCTATTCACCACTTCCAACATTTTTACCTCCACAAACACTCTTAGTTGATCCGTATGCCCCAACCATCTACAGTCTGAATTCTATAACGTCTGCTGACGTGACCATGAATGATGACTAGTCCACTCACGAGTCGTTCAACTTGGATCGAGTTAACCCCTCAAATTTATGGGTTGTCAGATTCTGACATAAGCTACGCTCAATCCCGCACTCCCCGACTTTTGGGTGAAGGGGGCGAAGACCGCAGGAGCATGAGCGATTGCTCACGTAAATATTTTCGCGCAGTAGATATAGCCTGTTGCTTAAAAAACTATCTATGCAAACTGACCTTCAAAATCCAAACACAAAAAAAGCCTAAAAACGCAAGCTTTAACAATTCTAGCCCCAAATTACCCACATTCATATCAGCCCAACCCCCTTAAATTGCAACTTTCCTGCAAAACAAAAATGACCAAATGAAATCTGATTTTGGAAGATAAAAATTCTTGTTTTCACTAAAATTGAAAAAAACTGCTTTTTAGGGCATAGTTAAGTAACGTGAAGCCAACCGCGTCCGCTTTTTTTGGGTTGGTGGATTCCCTGTTTCTTATCCGCATAGTGTAGACTATCTTTTTTCTTTTGTTGGTCGTTATTGGAGATTTTTGTTTTTACAAACTTGCTCCAACCTCCCACTTGCGCGTTTGGCTGGATGAAGCGATCGGGATTCTCAACTAAATGTTGTTCCAAGATTTCTTTGAAGGTTAATGTCTTGAAATCTCTGTTCGCATGAATGACTGTGCCTCTTTCTACGCTTAGGGCGGTGTAGTCATTGAGTGAAACGTCTTCTGCTCTTATTTTATCGTTGAAGCGTTCGCTCCATAAAAGTTTCCATTGAACTTTAAGTGACTCCACAAGTTCCTTTTGGGCTTTTATTTTAGCCTCATACCCCTCAACGCAAGCATTGGGCAATGGATTGTCGTTAACCTGCAACTTAACTCCCTCTTCAATCCTCGCATTTCCACCCCGAAATATTTAACTGTTATTCTAGAAAAGGGAGTATTCTTTTCTATACCTAGAAATATCTAGGCTGAACTGAATGATTATTCCCAGCCTATAGCCCTCTATTTATCAATTGTCTTGCATTTTCCTCTAAAATATCGGAAAAACACAATATTTTTTTTAGGATTTGGTCTGGAGAGCGTCTTTTCGCTTCTTTTCTGCCTTCCGAAACAAGTCTTGACTGGCGGAGTATTCGGGTTCCATTTGTAGCTATGAGCAGTTTGGGGGGTTTTTCCTCGAAAGCTTCGCTGAATTGCGGCGGCTTAGAAATTTGGGGGTTTTTAGAGCCTTTTTTGTTTGTTGTTGCATTTGTGATGAACACTAGGAGGTGTGTATTACTGTTAAGTAATATTTATTAAGTCTTAATACACCGCTTTTGAATTAAGGAAAACAAGAGGGTCACCATTCAAATGCAAATATCCAAACCTCTGATATTAGTCATCGCCTTAGTAGTTGTGGCATCAACAATGACAGCCATAACTTTAGCAACCTTGAACGTTAACAAAAACATATCATCCTCAGGAACGATTACGACGTCGCCTAACATCGGGGTCTTCGCAGACAGCGCATGCACCATCAACATGACATCAATAAACTGGGGATCAGTGTCAGCAGGAGGCACAGCCAATCAAGTAGTCTACGTTCAGAACACGGGAACCGGAACCTTGACTCTAAGCCTAAGCACAAGCAACTGGACTCCCGTAGGAGCAAGCACCTACCTTTCCGTAAGTTGGAACCAGCAGGGAACCCAACTTCCAGCAGGGCAATCAGTCGCTGCAACAATCACCCTAACTGTCTCCTCCTCGACAACGGGCATTACAAGCTTTAGCAATACAATCGCTATAGCTGGAACAGGCTAAATTAACCTTCAACTGTCAGTTTTCCCAAAATCGACGAGGGGTCATCCCTTTTTCTTTAATGCGCACATTTCTTTTCAAGTGAAATAGCTTTCTTTTTGTGTGAAGCTTCAACGAATCTTCCGATTTCAATTCCACCGTATATGCCAAGCAACACGACACCGCCAATAAACACAAACAGAGCTGGTACATCTTTGGACTCTAAAATCGTGTACCCGTGACTCGTCAACCCTGAAGTGTAGTTGTACATATACAGGACTAAAGCAAACGAAAAGATTACACAGATAAGCCCAAGAATGAAACTTGGCAATCTGGGTTTTCCAGCAGCTGCTACAACCATTCCTGTTCCTCCCCCATTACTCTATTGCGTTGAAAATTTAAGCTCTTCTATTAAAGAGGAAGACATTCGCTTCAACATACTTGATCACAATGAGTTTAGCATCCTAGAAAAATGCTTGGTAACTATTACTTCGCTGACGGTTATTTTTTTTTGAATCAGCCAAAAATCTTTCTCAAACATTCATCTGATTCATTGAATTTCTAAATTGAAACCTATCGTTGAGCCAACTGCCGCGTTTAGGTTCGCGTATCCGACGATTTCGACAAAGTTTGCACTGCTAAATAACTTTATCACTATTCAAGAACTTTGTTAAAATTCAAGAAAAATGTAGAATAGAAATTAAAGAAAAATAAAAAAGGGTTGTTTTATTGATTTGCCAGTTTTGCTGGGCGCTTAATTTTGGCGTAGATTAGGAAGGCAGCTGCGAATGCTACAACTGCGCTGAGTGCTCCGTAAGCTGACTCTGGCAAGACGAAAAGTGACGCCGTAACATAGATGTTGTAGGATGCTGTAAGGTCAAATGTTGTTCCAGCAGCTATCAGGTTCTGAGTGCTGCCTTGATCGCTTATGCTTCTTAGATCCAAATATGCTACTGGCTCAACGCATTGCACTGACGCTGTTACTTGGATCTCTGCGTTGTATTGTGCATTCTTTGGGACTGCTACAGTGATTTGGGCTTGTCCGTTCGAGTCTACAGTACATCCAGTTTGGCTGAACAGAGGCGTAGGCGTTTTTGACCCAGGTGCCGTAATGGTGCCGATAAAATCAACTTTGGCGTTAAGTGGTACTACATGCGCGTTGTTATCGGAATCAGTGTATGAAAGTGCATGTATTGCGTGGCCAGAGGAATCAGCAAGTTGTACTGTGAAAGTAACGGTTGCTCCAGCGGTGTCGTAAGTTGAGATTTGGTTGCCAGGTGTACCGGTGGATGGAGTTATCCATTCCAATTGAGGTGCACTTAGACCGGTTACGTAGTTTGCGAGTGTAGTGGCGCCATTAAGAATCGGTGAGGCTATGGTGAAAACGCCGTAGTTTTGGTTGAGGAGCATCCAAACTGCTACTTGATCTATAGCTCCTCCATTGTTGTCGGTTGGTGCATACCAGCCTAGGATATAACTGATTGCTTGCTGATGAACGTTTAATGGATACAATGGATCGTTTGGATCTGTTATTGCTGATATTGGTTGCTCTATTGCTGAATATGGCTGCCCAATGTAAACATCGCCATCTGGGTTCAAACAGTAGACCTCGCCTATCTTTCCATTGATTGTTACAGGAAATTGACCTATCCAGTATGCGTTGGTTAATCCGCCGCTAGACGAGATTCCCAAATCAGTGCCGCTGCTTGGGTATCCAATAGTGACTGTCTCAGCGTACACTGCGGCGCTCATCGCTATTGCTATTAATCCTATTATGACTGCGGTTAAAACGATTTGTTTTTTCATTTAGTATCCCGTTTATTGTTGTTTAGGACTTGTGTGCCTGAGGCGTAATATAAGCAGAATTTCGGATGCTGTAATGCATCGAAACCTGATATGTCTTAGTGTCGTAAGCTAAAAGAATCCATAAAGGCTGCTTCGGCTGTTTAACAGACAACATAACGCTCTGAAGACAATTTTTCAAGCGATACTCTGGAATAGCGTAAATAAGTAAAAAGCATGGTAAACTATAAATTTAAATATAAATTAACACATGGAAATTATAAATTTACGTTATTACACCAATTTCATGGTGGTATGCATGGTAGTATAAAGCATGGGCGCATGGTAGTAAATTTATAGTTGCTATACTACCATGCGAAAACATGAAATAACGGTGCTTATCGGTGCGTTTAGAGTAAGCGCCTAAAACCTTATGGTAGTATAAGCAAACGCTGGCTAATTTGGGCTTTATTTTAACGCAATTTTTGAGGCTTTCCCATTGAAAAGAGGCTAAAGCAAGGAGAAAAATTTATTGAACATTTGTTTTTGAGAAGGCATGATAGTACCCTCAGAATCAAAATACAATTGTTGAGTGTAACCATGTTAGAGGCTGTGCAATTATTCAATATGTAAATTAAGGTATAAACTAAGGGGAATGCTTTAACATTAACATGGTAAGTTTTAGACAATGTGCATGTGTTTGTGCGTGTTAGCATTCAATTTTCTCAATGCATAAAAGTGTAGATTGTACCGCTTGAAAATAAAGCGATTGACATTAACACGAAATTTTAAAGATGATGCATGAATTTGCCGCAATTGAATTATAACGCTAGCCCGCAAAAACGGCAAAGAAATACAATTGCTTGAAAATTAGACAATTGTTTTTCAGTTCTGCTTAAACCTCTTAGTTTTGCAGGGGTTGTTCAAGTTAAGCTCAGCAAAAAGAGTTTAGCTATACCGCTCAGATTCAGCAAAGAAAAATTAGACGACTAATTTAGAATTTACACCGAGTTTATAATTTATACCACTGTACCGTCATTCGTTTAATTTGCGGTTATTTGTTGGGAAGCGCCTTAGTCCACGGTGTTTTCCATGTGCATTTTTACTCTTTTTACACCTTTTTTCAATGATGAAAGCGGTGCTAAACTGATAAGTGGTGAATTGGTTACTTGGTTTATATTTTACACCAAATTCATAATTTACCTTTCAGTCAATAGCTTGTTTTCCTGTAACTCGGTAAAATTTTGAAAACAACCTTTTGCTAAGGTGAATGGTGGGAGTCTTTTTTTCTCGATTTTAAAAATGCGAATAACTCCCTTAAGTTAATGAACGTAGTTTTAGGGGGGTTGTAGCCCTCAAGCTTCATGCCTTCTCCAGTCACACCATGCGCGATATTTCATGGCTGGCTCACTGGGACTCCCTGACATCCTTCGGTTTATTGAAACCGATTATGTCTTCGGGTGCCGAGCGCCTTTCATGCCCTTCATATTGTGAAGGGTCATGATACCTGCTTGTCCTCTTGCAGGGAACGCCGCCTCAAACGGCGTTTTTGCCTAGTCTGCTAGTGGACACCAACCCCACCCAAGCTATGGAAAGGTAAGACATATAAGACTTTCCTTTCATTACTTACTGATAGGTGAAACTCATTGGTGAGAAAAACGTTAGGAGCTTGCAAGGTCAGCACAAAAGGACAAGTGACAATTCCGTCTGAGGCGAGAAAGCGTTTTCAATTGACTGTTGGCGACCTAATTCTCTTTGTGGAAGAAGACGGAAAGCTTGTTTTGATAAAAGGGTAATGAATGAAGCAAGTTACCGTGTGGCTTAATGAAAAAGAGTTTGAGGCATTTGAAGCGGAAGCCCAAAAAAAGGAAATGTCAAACTACAGCCTCGCAAAGCACCTGATTCTTTTCGGCATAGCTGACGATAAAGCGACTGAACTATTGAACCGATTAGGCGCCCAGAGGCAAGCGCTTGAGAAAAAACAACGTTTATCAAAAGCCCTAAGTTTGGAATGGTGAGCACACGCACACACATTTTAGAATAATTACGAATTTAGGACTTTTTCCAGCATATTTTTACGATTTACGTATTTGCAACTTATCAACCGACTTTTCACAGAGAAAAACATCAACCGCTAACTTCAGAACCCCAAAGACAACCTGTAAATAAATCGTAGTCTGTTTTCTTTTTTTATGTCAGACCCAGATGTTTGTGAGCGATGCGGAAACAAAGATGACGATAGCTTACTCTGTAGCAAATGCGGATATACAAAAAAACTCGGGGATACCCTTTAAGCAATTGAGTTACATAAAAAGCGGAAAATACCTTTTGATGTGATAGGATGGTTTCGGTAAGCTGGAAAATTGGCACTTCTAACCGAATGCGCGGGGGCGCTCAAAGCATGGAGAGAAAACACCGTTTAAACTCGGAAAATCATTAAAAAAAATGTGAATTTTAAGAGTTTTCGAGCAATTTAGGGCTTTAGAAAAATAAGTCTAAATCAGGGATTAATTAACCGAGCTTTTCCAAAACAAACAGATAGTCACCGTTATTTACCTGTTAACATTTTTGAAACAGTAACAACGATGACTTTCGGTTTCTTTTCGGTTTCATTGGTGACTTTAAGAGTAAAAGGGCGTAATTTTGCGCCATTTTTTGCTAAAAGAAGCTAAGAAAAAGCTTTATTTAGACGATGCGCTTAGGAAAATTCGAGGTTTAAAACACGAGCAAGTTAAAAAATCAAAAGCGCCAACAACTTGGCGTTAAACAAGCTCTTAATATGGGCTTACCGCAAGTTTGCCCATTGCTAAACGTTGACGAATGCATATGCAGACAAACCCACGAAAAACTCAATAGTGCGGTACTATGCCAACTCGATATGGAAACGAACTTTGATTACCGTATGTGCGATGCTTTTTCTGGTTGGTTTTGGGCTTTAGCTAAACAACAGGAAAATGAGGCGGTGCAGACAGAAAAAACAGCAATTGAGAACACACCAACTTAGCAGAATCGTGCGCTATTTGACAGAAACAGCCGAAGTTTTCAATCTAACCGAAACGCCGACCGCGCCGACCCCAGCCGCCCAGACCCCACTACGCACAGACTTTGATATGCTGAAGGAAATCTTTGAGCAGTTTCCAACAGCCAAAGAAGCCCGACGACATATCGCGGAAGTGGCGACAGGGCATAACAAATTCAATCGGACTTTTGGCGAATCGAGCATACGCAAGGTTATAGCCAAAAAATGCAATTTTAGAGGCGACCCACAACGCATTGAGAGCAGAGAAGCCACCGCCCACATAGGCGCGGGAACCGAAATGGAAATTCCGCAAGAGGCAACAGCAACCGCCGAACCTGAGCAAGTAAACGAACAGCCCGAACGTACCTTGTACCCGAGCGGCGAAGTTACACCAACACCCTCTATGCAGTTCGGAGCTTACGACGACGTAAAAGCCGAGTTAGCACCCATTCAAGAGCGAAGCGTCAAAGGCATACTTGACAACGTCTTAAGCATTGCAGGCTTGAAAGGCGACGGCACAGGCGACGGCACAGAATTTTTAACCGCCCAAGAGAGCAGAGACACCGTAACCCTAATTCCGTACATTCTTAAAAAAGCCATGAAAACCGAAATGACCCAAGAAAACTATGAAAACCTGACGCTTGGACTCTACGCCGCGAACCTGACAAGTAAAGTGGTTAAGCGCCGCATAGAAAAAGGCAAACTGTTGAAACCTGAGAATCCAGCCGTCGCACAAGAAATTCCCGCCGTAGGCGTCAAACAGCCCGAAGCCCCAGCCGAACCCGCCAGCGAAATAGCCGCCGTCAACGAGCCAGCCTTACCCATAGACGAACAGAAAAAACAGTTTGGAGCCAGATTCCAATGAGCGAAGTTTTAAGCATGCCAACCTTTCTAAGGCAACATCAAAAAACTATCTCAGTTTGCGTAGCAATTTTCATTGTGATTTTCGTCTTAATTTGGCTTTCAAGAACTGATAGTCAACATAGAGGCATTGAGGCATTCAATCATGTCATCACTAAGAAAGCGAACTGAGCCTTGAGGGTTTCAAATTGAGCGAAACCAAACTGTTAAGAGGCAATCTTAAAGAAAAGTCAACTCTGATAGAGTTCTTCAAGTTTTGCGACCTATGGACAACAACCGAGTACAAAAACAAAGGAAAAAACTATCTACCAACGACAGCCGACCCCAAAAACGGCAGGAAATACAAACAGGGCTTTATCGTCGCCGCCCGACGCCAATTCGGAGTTAAGAGTCAGCAAACTATCATAGGAAGGAAAAACGGTGTTTTAGTTGGAAGATTAGCCGACTTTCCAAACGGAATAACTGAAGCGAGTAAACATCATGCAGGGGTGCAAAACGTAACCGTTGACCAGTGGGAGAAGACACAATGCTACAAAGCTATAGTTGAAAATGTCGCGGGAAGTTGGGATAGTGAGAAGCAACGGCTAACAAAGCAGGGTCAAAAGTACAACACACCGCTTTATCGGGTATGGTTAGCGGCGGGAAAACAAGACCCATTAACTTTTGACTTGACAACATGGCTAACTTTTGGCTGGGGAAAGCAACCTAAAAACCCTGATTCATGCCCGCCGCAATTCAGAGATGCAGAAACAAAACTGATTCAGTACGCCGCCGCTATTGCTTTTAGATGGGCAATGCAGAACAGCATTAACCCCGATGTCGCACATGTTAGGCAAATAGACGATAGCCGCTTTAACGTAGACGACCTAAAACGGGAAAAGGGAAAGCACAAAGGACACTATTTGAGCGAAGAGCAGACGCTTATGTTTCCTAACTCTATTTGGCGAACCGACACCTTAATGTTAAGTTACTACGGACAATTATTTGGCGGAAGATTTGAGGCACTTAATAACTTGACACCCGCCAAAATCGACAGGGAAGCCCATAAACTCTTAGTCTACGAAAGCAAGATTAGCCGAGAAATCGAAAAACCAATTTTTGAACCTGAAACATCATTCATGTACCGCTATATCGTAGAGCAAAAAATACAGTACGGACAACCGCTTTTCGGAAGAAGCATAACCGCCTACAATGACGAATTAAAAGCAACAACCGAATATTTCAAGCAAACACCCTTTCCATTAACATTTGACCCGACAACACACACCGCCTTTAAACACACAGCCGTAACGCAAATGAGTCTTCATGGGGTTAGGATGGATACGATTAGCGACTACATAGGAACAGACCCCAACACGCTTAAAGAGTTCTACCGAGGCGGAAGCGAAGAAAACATTGAGGTTGAAATTGGCGGTATGGCGAAGGAGCGAAAAGCGGCAACATGGCGAGCATACGTCAAAAAACTAACGGAAGCCTACGAGAAACGGTTTAACGAATTAAAGGCAATCCCTGAGCAAACCCGCATTGCTGAGCTTAAGAAACTACTGCAAGCCTATGCTACCAGTCACCCGAAGAAAAAGAAGGTTAGAGGTGTAGCCGCATGACCGAAGACCCCAGCGCCCAGCCAATAGAACCCGAAACCGAGCAAGAAAAAAAGTTAGCCATAGCACCCAGATTTGACAGGGAAGAGCTTGATAAAATCGACAAGTACAGAGGCGAACGGACAAAGACGGAGTTTGTTTATGACTCCGTTATTGCCCAGCTTAAAGTTCAATACCTACTTGAAACCGAGAAGAAAAAGCGGAGCGTAGTTTTAAAGCATGATTGCGGCGAGAGTTACGATGTTCAGCGATGCGGCGATGATGTCTTTTTAATCTGTAAAAAATGCCATAAAAGCAGGAAAATACCCAAAGCGGAATATGACGCGATGATAACTGAGGTGGCGAAACAATGACCGCCGACACTTTTTTACACATGCTCACTTGCTTATCCACACAATTTGAAACCCGAAGTCTAACCCTTGAACACTGAGCATATACATATAGACGCTGAACCCGAAGATTTTGCGCTTCTTAAACAAAAGGGCTTTCCTGTTCTCTGCGAGCGTTATAGGCAATTTGATGAATCCGAGAAGGATTCGCTTTGCGTTTTTAACACAAATTCTCAGAAACCCATACCTACAAATTTAAACGTTGAGCTTGAAGATTCCGCCCTTCTTGACTCGGTACAAGCAAAATATAACCTTCTCAGCAAACGCGAGGCGTTCCATGTAATTTGTAACGCTTCGAGGGGAATTTCCGAAACCGCTAATATCGCTGAAAATGCACAGATGGCACCTTCAACAGAAATTATCAGGTCTACGCCCAAACAAGCAAAGCCAAACGTGGCGCGCATTGAGAATAAGAGGGAACTTTACGAGTTTGAAAGACAGCGGTTAGAGTGGAATGCGGCGCTTATTGATAAGAAAGCTGAAAAGGCAAAAGAAGTAATAGCGGCTCAGGATTCTTACGATAAGAACAGACATGAAAGGCGAATGAAGGAGATAGCTGGAACTGCAAAACCCACACCTAACGGAGAGAAAATAGACCCTGAGAGTATAGGAGATGGCAACTGCAAGTTTCAAGGTCTCATTCTTCCTAAAACCCAACCGTGTGAGGGAGCGCTCAAAGCTGATGCATATGGCTTTTACGGTAATTGGGATTGGACACCTGAACAAATCGCCCAGATGGAGAGGTCTATTCCATGCAGAGGCGTACAAACCGATGAGGAATTTTACGAGAATTTGAAACTCCCCAACATTGGTAAGCACGCAGAAAATTTGACGACTGAAAGCACTCCAAAAGATGTTATCGCTGATGCTTGCATGGGTCAAGTGATTGCAAAATGAGTGTACAACTACCAGAGAAGCCGATTTGGGAACAGTGCAGGGCACAATTTGGGGAAGAATACATTTGTTTAAAATGCAAAAAGATAAGCAATGAAAAAACGGAAAATTGCCCTAATTGTGGCGGCGTTATGTGCGTGAGAATAACCTCAAAAGTTTTTTAAGCAAACTAACCCTTTCTTCTTTTATGGCTTCCAAAAAGGCTAAAGAGTCTATTTCAACCGAAGAGGAAGACGCTGATTTACCACCAGAGAACAGAGGCAAAGTCTTTTTTTTAGTTAATTCGAGATGCAAAGCTTGCGGCTGTAGGGAAAGAGTATATGTTAAGAAGACGGGGATTACTCTTTGCTCCGTATGTGGTAAGCGAATGCCAAAAATCAGAGGCATATCGCTTTAAATTAAGTAAAGTTAAAACCTTATAAACCAACAAAGCACTAAAAAGTATTATGAATGATGCACAAAAGGAGCAAGTTCTTGTAACTAACAAACATCCTTTTTTCCGAGAGAAAGGTCAACGTTGCCGTGTTTGTGGGAGTTACGAAGAAGTATTATGGGTGTATAATGGGATTATCTTCTTAGAATGCCCGAAATGTGGCTGTCAAAAAGGTGGAGATGTCTTTAGAGAATCGAATCTCAAAGTCAAAGGCGACCACTATCCGTACTATGACCATTGTCCTTACTGTGGGCACAGGAACAAAACTGAGATGATTTATGAGGAAGGCGAAAATGGGGAAACAGGAACTTACTGCGAAAAATGCGGGAAACCAGACCCTGAGGATTTACCGTGCCCAAAATGTGGGAGCCAACGTGGAACATTTTCAAAGGAAGGAGAAACGCTAAAGATTATTTGCTTTGATTGTGGTGCTATTAAATTAATAATACCCAATGCCAAATAATAGGTTTAAAGTAAGAAAGGCTGTTATCTCTTTGTCTGTTGTTTCTCAATGTTACTTTTCGTCTGTTGGTGTTAAAAGATGTTAAATAGTCCTTCAGCTTATTGACCTAATTAAGCGAGGGTGAAAATGACAGCCACAATTAAAGTTCCCGATTTTGGGGTTCCTACAGTAAAAGAGAGTTTAGAGATTCCCATGCATGTTGGTAATTATTTAGAGTATGCAGTCACAGATGACCAAGCTAAGAAGTGGAATAATCTCACAAAAGGACAACAACTTGAATTGGTGAAGAAATCTTCGAACGAAAAAAAGGACTTGCGGGATTATCTTTAAGCGAAATGGGCATCTTTTACCGTTTTTAAAACCAATGTATCAAAGAAAATCTGCCTACCAACCAAAAATTTTGCAGTACAACATCAACAGACGAAAAGTAACAGACTTCGGAAAAGACGATGAACAGTCGGAGAGGTACCAGAACCGTAAGAAATAATCTTTTTAAGCCCTGACTCCTTTTTCCTTGCTTATGGCAGAGCAAGACCCTTTTAAAATAAACATAGACCTTGAAAGGTACACTTGCAAGCGATGCGGAAACAAAGACGATGACAGCATTCTTATAGTGAGCGAAGGCAACAAAGAAACATCAGTTTATTGCTCTAAATGTGGAGCAATTTCAAAAATCGAGTGATACCCTTTTAGCGCCTTCGGCGCACAGCTTCTTTAAAATAGTAAAAAAGATGACCCTTTAAAAAACTTAAGGCAGTTTTATCTTTGTTTTGGTTAAAAGAACCCAAACATCAAATATAAATTAGCCTATTTCTGGAAGTATCGCCTAAATGTATTCTTTTTTGGCGGTCCAGAATAAATAGACTTTTGTTTGAAGCAGCATTGCATAATTTTTAATCAGTTTGACGATTTTATTCGAATCCGCTTCCTGAATGGACACGACAACTACAAGTCTTCACTTAATGATTTGTTAGCCAGATGGGGTTTTGGTCGATTACTTCTCTTTGCTGCGGTTCAGGGCAGGGCAAACCTAAAGCTGAAAAAACGCTCTCTTCCGTCTCCCCAGCCAACGCAACCTCTTCCTTCATTAGCCCTTCACTGTACTTTAGCCTGTACCCCTTTGACAGGGCGTAGGTTGCCAGCCACATGTTGTGGTCAACTGAACCCGTACGTATTAGCTCTTCGATGCCAAAAGTTTTTGGTGTCGCCCGGTAAAAGTCAACCTGAAAAAATCCGTCCTCGACGGGGTAGTTGAGCTTTATCAGGCTTGGGCCCGCGCAGATGACTTTGGATTTTCTTAATGTCTGGACAAGCTTGGTCCAAATAGCGTCAGTCGCTACGGCAACAAAGTCGCAGTCGCCAACCTCTGGCTTTTTCGTCTGATGCTTCCCACAATTTTCAACTTGTCACAGAGAGGTCGGATTGCTTCTTCGACATTTGACGCTACTGCTTCTGCCTTAGCATATGTCAGTGAAGTTAGAACAGGCGGATCTTCATCTAAACCGAATAACTTAGCTTGCTTCATAAGCCATCCTTCCTTATTGCCAAACTACTCGGATTCTAAGACATGTCTAAGAGCCTTAAAAAGAAAACGGCGAAACGGAACCCTGTATCAGCAGAGGGAATAATGAATTGTCCCGTGCCTTTTGCATGGCAATTTAAGGATTGTCTCCTAGCCGTTTTAGTCATCGAGAAGAGCCCGTTGGATAACGTTGTTTGCAGGTAGAAAGATTTAATTATCGATGTTTTCTGTTGGTTTCCTGTTAATGGAGGATTGAAAAAGAAATGCCTACTTGCCCGCATTGTGGTGCCACGGTTCCTGAAGGTGCTGTTTACTGTGGCAACTGTGGAGCTACATTAAACGCGTCGATGACTTCATCGTCTTCCACCGCTCAATCTCAAACTTCTCAGCCATCAGACTGGTCAAGCAATCCAAGCGCGATCGGCGGCGACATGCAGATGCGATATGAAAAGGCGATGAAGCGAGCTGAACTGCTAGCCTACTTAGCCGCGGGTCTCGGAATAGCCATCTTAGCCGTGTTAGTCGTATTCTCTTTTCTGTAAGATGACGTAAAAGCAGGGAAAATGATTCTGTGAGGTGGTAAGTTTGGATAGCGCTCTTGAACAGACAGTTAAAAGGATAGAACGATTGAACAGGATTCTCTGGATAGCAGTCATCGTAGAAGCAATTACCCTCATCCTGTTCCTGTAGAATTCGGTTCCAATTCTCAGTTTTTTATTTGTCTTTTTGAATGGCTCGCCTCGGCAAAACAAGGCAAAATTAATTCGGGATAATCGAGGTTTGGTAACCTTATGGTTCTTCTTTCTTTTTGGTTACCCGATGTACTCGCACCAGCTTCTTGGGCTTTCCCAAACCCTGACCTTCTCCAACTTAGGCTTCTCAGGCAGGATCTTTTTCAGCTGATTAAAGTAGTATTTTGCGATGTTTTCGGTTGTTGGGTTGCCGAGTTCACCTATTTCGTTAAGGTAGGTGTGGTCAAGCTTGTCGGTTACCTTTTGTAGGGCGGCTTTTAGAACGGCGAAGTCGATGACCATTCCGTTCGGCTCGGTGTTTTCGGCTAAAACGAATAGTTCAACTGTCCATGTGTGCCCGTGAAGGTTTTCGCATTTGCCTTTGCTGTCTACCACTTTGTGCGCCGCGGCGAATGTTGTTTCAACCCTAAGTCTAAACATGCTCCATCTTCCGCCTACAGGGTCCCGCTCCACTCTGAACATACGTTGTGGTCGTGGATGGATTCGAAACTTACACATTTAACCGTGCAGTAACGTTTGGGGTACTGTTCCTTAAGCACCTTTACGCATTGCCTCGTCACGTCCTCAACGAACTTGGCGTTTTTATGCATGTTTTCAACCACCTTCTTCTCTTCAGGCCTTTTAAGCAGCGAAAACGTCGGGGAACTGAAGCTTTGACTGCAAATGTTGAGGACATCAAGCAAATCAGTGTTTTCCGTTATGTCAATTTCCACGCTCAAGGACCCCCTCTGGTTATGGGTCAGTCCGCCGCACATTTCCTTCGAGCATGGACAAGCCAACGCGCCGTTAACAGTTATGCCTGCCGTTTTCTTTCCAGTCTTGGTAGAGTACCGCGCAAACATCTGAGCAATCGAATTTTCCTTTTTGCCGCTCGGTCTCACCCGGTTAAATGGAAGCTCACCAAAAACCTCGGTTTGACAGTGGAAACCATGCTTCTTAAAAGCCGTTTTCGAAATCTGCACCGCCAAATTCTCTATCGACGCGGCTTCCGCCGGTATTTCTTCAACAGTCTCGATGAACCTGCTCATATGAACCCCGCGTAGATGAGACGGCAAAGTAATGTAGCTGTTAATGGTAACAATGATGTTGAAGGTTCCCTCTGGCCTTTTCACCTTCACCAGTTTCCGAAGACCCTCTACACCGACCTTTTCCAATTCAATTTCGTTTTCTGGCTTTTGGTTTTGAACGTCGACGACCAAATTTTTGATCCCCATTCAATTTCCTAACCAGCATTCTGCCCACGAATGCCATGGCTTACGAATTTGACTGAGATGAGAGAAACCTCGTTGCTTATTATACTTAACTTACTGGATACGGGAATTTTAGATGTTTTTCGCAGTTGGAAATGGAAAAATCTATGCGTAAACTGCCCGCTGGGTTTCGCCAATGTTTATTAGTTTCATTTTGCCTAGTCGTCGCTTCGAAAATTTAGCTGGTGAATTATTTGCAGAAGGTAACTATTACGGCTCCAGCCCACCTGCATGCAGGCAACTTCGATTTAACAGGCGACCTAGGAAGACTCTACGGAACAGTTGGTTTCGCTATTGCGCTTCCGCTTGAAGTTGAAGTTTCTAAGGCGAAAGGAATTGTGGCTGAAGACAAATCAGCGTACAAGTTTGCCAAGCGTTTCGTTGATAAATTCGCGTTGGAAGGCGTAGAAGTAAAAATCAAGAAGGAAATTCCCCGTTTCGTCGGCGTCGGATTCCACACGACCCTGGCGCTTTCAATCGGCATGGGCCTATCGAAGCTTTACGATTTAGATTTGACGGTTGAAGATGTCTCCTTAATCATGGGCAGAGGAACCATAACTGCGATGGGCGTCTACGCTTTCAAAGTAGGCGGGTTCATCGTTGAAGGCGGCTTCAAAGTTGAAAGCCGAACAAAAATGGTGCCTCCACTCATATTCCACGGTCCAATCCCCAAAAGCTGGTTCTTCGTGGTCGCAATCCCGAACGAGTCAAGGCAGAAAATAGCTGAAATGAGGGAAAACGAAGACGAAATTCTGGGCAACCTCAAAGTGATGCCGAAGGAGCTGTCCGATGAGCTTTCAAGGCTCGTTTTAGTCAAGCTTATGCCTGCCTTCGTCGAGAAAGACCTCAAATCCTTCGGTGAAGCCTTGACGGCGTTTAACCAGAAGCTTGGGAAATTCTGGAGAAGCTACCAAGAAGGAACATACTGCAACCAAGTTGTGGAAGAAGGCGTAAAAATAATGCTGCGCAAAAGCACTCTGGCTTGCCAAACCTCTTGGGGTCCAACGTTCTACTCCATAGTTAAAGGCAAACGTGCCGCAGACGATTTGGCGAAGGAGCTAAAACAATTTCTGGATAAGAATGGCGGCGGAGAAATCTACGTTACCCAAGCGAGCAATCATGGAGCATCATTTGTGAAGGCTTGAGCATGGTTAAAGCTGTCGGGATAGACTCAGGTACCAAAACGATGGATATCTACGGCTTCGACGACCAAGACGGCAGCGTACTTGTTGATTTTGCCCTATCCAGAGAAGAAGTAACAAAGAACCCGAGCCTTGTCATCGACAAACTCAAAGAAGTCCAGCGGGCACACGGCAAAATTGACGCGGTAGCGGGTCCTGCGGGTTACGGTTTGCCTCTTCAAAAAGCCAAAGACGCAAGCCTCGAAGACATAGCACAGGCAACCTTCATCACGCAGGCAGACGTTGAACGCAAACTAAAAATCGTCGGTCTAAGGCAACTCATGCTGCTCATGAAAAACACGCCTGAACTGAACATTTGGTTTACGCCCTCGGTGATTCAGCTGCCGACGGTTCCAGAATACAGAAAAGCCAACAGAGTCGACATGGGCACCAATGACAAGGTTCCAAGCGCCATTTTAGCCGTGAAAGACCAAGCGGAACGCCTGAAAATCGGCTACGACCAAACCAACTTTATCGTCGTGGAAATAGGCTACGCCTACACGTCGGCGATGGCGGTGAAAAACGGTCAAATAGTTGACGCCATGGCTGGGACAGCCGGGTTTCCCTCTTTCCTCGGCATGGGCTTCCTCGACGGCGAACTCGCCTACGGCTTAGCCAACACCGTGAAAGACTTCTCGAAACTAACCCTGTTCGCAGGCGGAGCAGCCGCGGTCGCTGGGTTCGACACATCCAAACCACTCGAGGAATTCGTGGCGGGCGCAAAAACCAGCGAGAAAATCAAGGCTGGCTTAGATTTAATGCTTGAATCCGTTGTCAAAGATGTCGCGTCGCTTTTGCCATCGGTTAAGCCGAGGGAAATAATTCTCAGCGGAAGATTTTCCAAGATTCCCGAGTTCTATGCCCTGGTTGAGGCGAGGCTTGAGACTTTCTTTGGCGAAATCGGGTCAAAAATCCCGGTTGTCAAAATTGAAGGCACCGCGAAGGTCGCCAAGGGCGCGGCGGAGGGAGCGGCAATATTTGCTAACGGCATAGCGCACGGAAAATATGAGCCAATTGTAGAGGTTATGAAGCTTCGGGAAAGCAAAGGCGGAATATTCGACCACCTGTACCTTGACGAGAAAACCAAGAAGGGTCTTGAAGTCTTCAAAAAATAGCAAGGTTTCTGTTAAACCAGTTTCTTTAGGTTTTGGGGCTGGATGTTCTGGAAGCCTTCAATGTCTTCCCCGCTTCCCGTCACGTTATACAGTTTGATTTCTTCCTTCGTCTGTCGCGCCAGCCACTCCAATAGTTCACGGCTGATTCTCATCTTCTCCCGCTTCACCTTAAGCGACTTCACTTGCTGCTTAGAATATTTGCCAACCGTTGACCCGAAATCCATCCCAGCCAACACAATCAGTTTGGCGCCCATGGCTGCCGCAAGGAAGACCGATCTGTCCCCGTCAGTGAAGCCCAAAAAATTGTAGACGTTGGGGCGCGGCTCAACCTGCGTGCTTCCCACTGCACACGCGAAGTCGGGAACAAACTGCTTTAACTGCTCGATGTTGTCACCGTGCGCATGAATAACTATAATTGAACCCTGCTTCTGAGCGGAAACGATGTCGCTCACTATGCCGTCCAAGTCGGTTACAATCACGTCTGGGACCGCTTCTGCAACATGAAGCAACGCGGTTGTCGCGCCATCAGCCACAACGGTAACAAAGTCCCCTAGCACGCCCGCATGCTTGACCTGCTTGAGGCCTTCTTCAAGAGAAGGCCCCGCGCCGAACACCAGAACTGGCTGATTAGCCACGCGTGCCCGAAGCTCCGAAGGATCCAAAGCCTTCCCTGCGAGCAGCCCGCTTAGCAGGTCCGCAGCTTGCTGGTCTTTTGCTTGGTCGTAACCGAACGTTCCGATAATTCGCTGATACCACGGCCACCAATCTTTCAATCCAAGCTTCATGCCTTTCCCCACCTGTTTGATTACGCGGTTGTTTTAATATAAGCCCCTCTGTTGTTCGCTGCCGTCCAGAATACTTGTCCGCCTGATTTTTTCTCCAAGAAACCCTGCACTTCTAACGAAAGCTTCTCCGCTTGAGTTTTGCCTTCAACCAGCCCGTAGACGGTTGGTCCCCACGAGCTTTGCCCTGCCCCAAAAGCTCCGCGCTTCAGCATGAACTCGGTGCATTCGCTTGACGGGGAACTGGCGAATCTTCCGCCTTGCGCTGAGGCAAAGTAGTCGCCGACGACGTTTTGAATTTGGGTTAGGACGTCTCCGAAAGTCTTTATGTCCTTCTCCACTAACGCTGGCAGAAGAGACATCAGTATCAAGCGGCTGATGCGTCCAGCTTGCTCCGCTGACATAGGCGGCAAATCCCTAAAAGCGTGAGCCTCCGCCTCGCCTGACAAACCGCTCTTCACCTTCGGAATGGCAACAGTGAAAAACCAGTTTTCAGGGAAAGACGATTGAAAAATCACAGGCGAAAAATTGTCCCCAGATGTAAGTGGCTTATTCTTTTGGCTTTTGACGCCGCCTTCCACAACGAATCCGCCCTTATCAAAAAGCGCTGTCCCAACTCCCGAAACTCCGCCTCTTCCCAAGGCTTTGGAGAGCTCCTGCGGTGAAGCCTTCACGTTAAACAGTTTTGCGAGGGCGGCGGCGGTTGCTAGGGCAAGCTGAGTTCCTGAGCCTAACCCGACATGCTGGGGAATAGCCTCTTTAAGGTTCATAGCTACTTCGGACTTCAGGCTGTATTTTTTAAGGAAAAGCTCAATCCACGGCTTTATCAGTTCGCTTTTTTCTCCCTTTACACTGAAGTGTGTCGATTTTTCGGCTTCAACAATCACGTTCGGGCAGTTTATGGCTACGCCCATGCCGCCGAAGAGTCTTCCTAAGTCGCCTCCTAAATCGATGAGTCCCAAATGAAGTCTAGCGGGAGCCTTAACGTACACCTTCATCTACACAGCGCCTAACCTATCCTCAATTCAATAATTGCCTAATATGTAAATTGGAAGGTTTTCTTAACCGTTTAGCTAAACCAAAGTTTGTTGCTCTTTCATCATCAACGACAAATAGCCTGTGACACAACATTCCAGCCTCCAACTTTTACACCTAAACACAGGAATGGCTCAAGCCTAGCCATGTGCGAGTTCTTAATTCAGCCGAAAAGAAACTTTCGAAACGATTATGGACACCCGCTTCAGATGCTGTGTTCCCATATTCTTCCGTTATGGACCACTTGTCGGTGAACCCACAGTTCACGCGGGTTAGAGCAGACCTGTTTGCATACGGGGCACTTGAATACTTGATTCTGCATGTCAAAACCTTAACAGTAATTATCAATTGAGCTGGTATATTAAACAATGTGACTGTATCGATACAACAGCAAGCGAGCAAGCGCTACTGAGCTTAAACTGCCAAAATCAGGGAACTATTGATGCCTCGTTGCTCTCTATTGATGCTATGGCGCCTATCTCCACGGTGCGGGTGTCTTTATCCCCGACTCTCTTCTTGGTTTTGCACTCTTTATAAGCGATGCAGTTTTCGCAACAGGGCGTGTTGCTTTTGGTTTGGCAGTCTAAGATTATGGTTTGGTCCATGATGTCCATGATTTTTCCCTCTCAAAGCGGGTTATGGCTTTAAAGCTGCTTTTAAGACTATCCGCCATATTATATATGCATATATGCGATTATAAATTCAACTATATATAAAAATATTTGCCCTCGCCTCCAAAAACACCCAAAAGACGAAGTTAACACCAATGGCTCACAGACGGAATATATCTGGTCTTAAGACTCAGCCAAAACGCCGATTAATTTCATTTTTTCAATAGCTTCTTCACCGTGGGGCGCAATTTCCAATGCCATCGTCAAATCCTGACCAGCCTCATGCCCCAGGTGGTCGCCGTCCGTCCACTGGCTGGAGCCAGTTACGTCGTAAACCTTGCCCTTATACGCGATGTATGCAGGCTGACCATTTTTGCCGTTGAATTTGCTAAGGTCATCCATAGTGAATATCTGCTGCTTTTCCAAAATCTTTGCTTCCTTTACCTTGTATCCTGGTTAAAACTCAAAAACTCTAGTCGTGGCTAGGCGGTATAACTGTTGCGGTTACAGGCTCATTTTCAAAAATGCGTCTAAGCGCGCATGATTGGGGGCTTCACAGTTTGCCCTTAGCCTGGAGTGTTTCAGCGGCTTTTTGCGCCCATTTCGCATCTTTCCAAATCGCTCTACCCACCGCAACCAAATCAACTTTTCCGTCACGAACCAGTCTATCAGCGAATTCAGCGTCACGAATCCCGCCTACACCGATAACGGGAACCTTAACTGCCCTCTTAATTTCGGTCGCCTGCGGAACAAAATAGCCCACGATCCGTCGAAGCTGCTTTGGTTCGCTTCCGCACATGCCTCCAGACACGTCAATCACATCAACCCCTGCCTTCTCCAGCAGAACGGCAAAAGCGACGGAGTCTTCAATTTGGGTTCCGTTAGGAGCCAAATCGTCCGCGCCCAGCCTGTAAAGCAGCAGTTTGCCGCTGAGGCGTTCACGAACCTTCTTCACGACTAACAGTGGAAAACGCATTCTGTTCTCCAGCGAACCGCCGAACTCATCTTTTCGCCCATTTATCAGCGGTGAAAAGAACTGGTTAAGCAGATACCCGTGCGCTCCATGAAGCTCAACCCCGTCGAAACCCGCCTTAACCGCCCGTTCCGCTGCGAAGGCAAACTCCTCTGCAATGCTGTGCATTTCGCTTATTTCTAGACCTCTGGTTTTGCCTCGATCGGAGGGACCCGCAGGCTGGGCGCTGATGACTTTCTTGTTGGCAACTCCGCCCGCATGGGTGATTTGCACCACAGCCGGGGCACCCACATAATGAATTGATGTAGCAAGTTTCTCAAGCCCAACTATAAGCGAGTCATCGTAGATGCCGAGTTGTTTTGGCCCGATCTTCCCGAAGTGTGAAATATACGAGTGCTCGATAATCGGCAAACCCACGGCAGCAACGCGCCGCACGTAGAAGCTAATCAGCCTGCTTGTCACTTCACCCTCGAAGGAAGCTCGACCCGACTGCATCGGAGCCATAACAATACGGTTCCTCAAGGTTACGTTTTTTACGGGTAAAGGATCAAGAAGACCCAACAGACGTTTCACCGATGCCATAATGCCTAGATAGGACTATAAGAACTTAATCTGAAAAACTTCTTTGGAGATCAATCACAAAGATTTGGTAAATATGTGTGAATTAAACGATAATTCACTTTCCCTCGCCTCTGAATTGAGGGGATGTTATCTTTTTCTGTGCTGGTTATCCTGCGTAAACGGCTGTTTCTGCAATTACTTGCATGTTGAAAAAGGCTTATTCCACATGAAAAGTGCGGGTGGCGATTGCATGTTGAACTATGTTGTTTCATATTTGGGGCATATTAGAAGCATCTAGTAGACCGGGTAGGCGAGGTTGCACGCAAACGGGCGGCGGGACACCTGTTTTTGTGTCTATTTGGGTCATCTATATGTCCCTATTTGGGTCATCTAGAAAACCGTAGGGGTAGAGGGGACGAAAAAAGAAAACGCCTTGCAGTGGTCTCTATATTTGTGGCAGAAAATCATCACAAAAGCGCAGAGAAATTAGTGTCTGTAGAGGGAAGGGATAAGGTTTTGATTTGTCCCCTCTGCAAAAAACAGTGAGATTTAGGTGTGTTCTTTGTATTTGTTGAGTAGCTCGGTTCGCGTGTCGATGAGTTGTTGAAGGCTATTTTTGATTTTTTCTGTGACTTCTGCCATTGTTGTAACTTCGGTCACTACCGTGTTTGAATTCTTTCCTACGATTTCCACTTCGGACAGTATTTCTTTAGCTGAGTTCTCAACTTTAGCTGCGTCGTCAACTACGCCGAAAGCGAGTTTTGCCATTTCCTTGGCTTCGCCGACAACGTTCTCAGTTACTTTTGCCACTTGTTCTGCAGTGCTCGAAACGTCTTTGGCTAATGTGGCCATTTCCTGTGAAGCAGCTGTTTGTTCCTCGATTGCTGAAGAGGCTTCTTCTGATGCCGATGAGCTTTCCTCTGCGATGCTGGCTACTTCTTCAATTGTTTTGACAACCGCGCTAATTGCCTCGAGTCCCCGATCCACACCTTTTGCGAGGTTGTTTACTTTGCCTGTCATTTCACCCATTATCTGCGCGATTCCTTCGGATTCATTTATTGCGCCTGAAACTACTCGTGCACCTTCAGCTGCACCCGCTTGTGACTGTTGGGTTATGTTGCTTGTTTGGACGCCTGCTTCTTTGATGCCTTTTACCAGGTTAATTGCTGATCCAGCTGCGATTTTTGATTGTCCTGCTAAGCCTTTGACTGCGTCGGCTACTACTGCAAAGCCTCGGCCTGCTTCGCCTGCTCTGGCTGCTTCGATAGCGGCGTTTAATGCTAGCATGTTTGTTTGACCCGCAATGTCTGATACGGCGTTAGCCATTTGACCGACTTGCTCAACAGAATTAACCATTGAAGTGACGGCTTCTGAAACTCGTGTAATGTTGTTTTTGATATTTTCTATCGCTACGAGTCCTTTCTGGCCTTTGTCGTTAGCTTCTTTTGACTTCTTTAAGGCGTCCTCTGTTACGGCTGAAGCTTCCTTAGCAATTGTCCCTGCTTCATCCATAACTTTCTTTAATGCTTCCGTGCTTCTCGCTGCGTTTTGCGATAAATCGGCTAGTTTCTGCGCACCTACAGATACTTGCTGGGAAGCGCTGCTGACTTGCTGCATGCCGATTGCCATCTGACTAGACACGCTTGCCGCCTGCCTACCCATCTCAGCCACTTTTGACGTCTCTTTTGTGGCGCCGTCTGCACCTTCAGCCACTTTGTTTGCGACTTCTTCAACATTCTTGGCGCTTGCACTTACCTTACCAACTATCTCCGTGGCGCCGATTGCCAACTCACCGACTTTTCTCGCTGACTGCTCTGCCTGGAACGCGAGATCTGCAGCTTTCGCCGCGCTTTGAATTGTCTCGTCCGCTTGCAAATTGATATCTTGGGCGCCTTTTATGGCATCTTCAAGAATTGCAACAATTTCGTTTCGAAGACCTTTGTTCTCTTCTTGTAAGCGTTTGTTTTCTTTTTCAAGTTTTTCTAATTGTTTTTCCAATTCGGAATTATGTTTTTCTTGGGATTCACCAGTCATTCTTTATACTTCCGTTTGATTCCAACTCTTTGCACTTTTGTTTATAATTAGATTATGAACGGCGTATACTAATTCTAAATCAGGATGAAAAATTAGTTGCAAGCTTTCATGATTTCTTTTGGAATCAGCTCTAAAGCGGCAACTACGTCAACACATCCAGTTTGAAAAGCTGCGTTAGGCATGCCGTAAACGACGCTTGTTTTTTCGTCTTGAGCAATCGTTACTCCGCCATTTTCTTTAATTGCTTTAATTCCTTTGGCGCCATCTGAACCCATGCCTGTCAGAATGACCCCTACGTTCTTCCGTTCATTTACTTGCGCTGTTGAAATCATAGTTACGTCAGCGGAAGGGCGGACAAAGTTAACTGGGGCATCTGAAGTCAAACTAATTCTTTTCTCGTTAGTTACAACCATATGGAAGCCTCCTGGGGCGAGCAGAGCAAGACCCTCTTGAACTTTATCGCCGTCTTCTGCTTCCTTTACACTAAATTTGCATTTACCATTTAGGTCCTCAGCGAAAAGTTTCGTTACTCCCTTTTGCATATGCTGCACAATTAAGATAGCAGGTACCTTCTCTGGAAGCATCCTTAAAACATGGGAAATCGCAGGCGGGCCACCTGTTGAAGCAGCTATCGTTATTATCTTTTCACTAGATTTAATTGGAGGGCACAAGGTTTCATGAATTTTCTCCTCTATCGGCACGATGTTGGCGTGGGCTGCAGTTTTGATTTTCGAAATTAATTCGTCCTTTACCGTTCTCATGTTAGGTGATATTGATCCCGACGGTTTAGGTACATAGTCAACTGCGCCGTATTCCAATGCCTTCAATGAAATTTTGGCTTCTCTTTGCGTTGAAGCGCTGAGCATTACAATTGGCACGGGATGCGTTTGCATAATTTTTTGAACTGCAGTTAATCCATCCATTCGGGGCATTTCAATGTCCATTGTGACAACGTCTGGACGCAAACTGGAGACTTTCGCTATAGCTTCTTCGCCGTCTCTTGCAGTCCCAACAATTTGTATTTCTTGATCTGACTGAAATAAATCCTGAAGAATCATCTGCATAAACAAGGAATCTTCAACGACAAGTAGCTTGATTTGCCCCATAAAGACCACAGATAAAAGCAAGGTAGAAGAAGCGAATTAAAAAAGACGTCCAGCTTTACGGTTTCGGCTGGTTTTCCACATGGATTTGGAAGCCTTTGGAGTCTTCTTTCACGTTGCCAGAGTCTTTTGATGCTATCTTTATGAAGTCTATGAGGATGATGAGTTCTTTGTCGTGTTTGGCTATGCCCAGGACTGCTTCGGATTTGTCGACAATCAAGCTTTCGGGGTTTGATTCTATGTCTTTCTTTGAAATGGTTAGGACTTCCATAACAGAATCGACCATTATGCCAACGGGATGTTTGTCTTGAACTATAATCATAATGTTTGTGTTTTCATCTTTTTTGTCAGTTAATCCAAAACGTTTCCGTAAGTCTATGACGGGTATCACTTCACCGCGAAGGTTTGTTATACCCTTAACATAATCAGGCGCATACGGGACAGGAGTTACGCCTTCAAAGTTTTTTACTTCCCGAACCTGATTCACATTAACGCCATACAAAACGTTGTCAAGCGTAAATGTCAGCATCTGCATTTCATCCATCGGACTCAACTGATTGTTCAAACTTGCCATTCCTTATACACCTAGGCTTTCGAATTTAGTTAATGGCTACTCTAAAGTGTTATAAGTCGGTTATGAAAAGCAAGTAAGTATTTGGAATTCTTATCCTAAATCGCAGGAAAATGCATGTTAAAAATCAAACTATGTAGCCTGCACTTCCAGCGTTGGAAAGCTGGTTTCTCAACCAGTCCTCGCTCATGAGACACCATTTTGAGTTAGCTCCTTCTATTTGCAACACCATGATTAAGTCAAGCTTATCCAGCTTCGCATATTCCAGCAGTATGTCGTAGGTGCTGTGGTTTATTTCAATGTCTAAGTCCTGAGATGCATTATCTGCCGCCCGTCGAGCATGAAAAATGGCTCTGATTTTGTCAGCTCCCTCTTGAATTTGCACGTTGACGCCGTTGACATAATATATTTTGTCGTTGTAGCTGAGGATCACGTTTCGAGCGTTCCCCGATTTCACTTCGTTATGCTCCACCTTCCCAAATCTCCCATAGATTAATGATTTGAGAGAACATTAAAGGCGTCTTCCAAAATCGGAATATTGCGAATTTTGACTGGTACACAGCAGTTTGCTGAAATTACCAATGATACACGCTTTCTTCAGAATGCTGCAAAAGCGTCTTTCAAAAAAAGAGCCAAAAACGAGCTGTACTATGCTTCTACACTTACTCGTTTCCTAAGCACTTTGTTTACTAGTTGTCCAACATCCAAAACCAAAACAACTTGGCCATCACCAAGGATTGTTGCTCCGCTTATGCCCTTGAGTCCAGCGAAGGTTTCGGTTAGCGACTTAACCAGAATATCTTGTTGCCGCAGTACTGAATCAACTACTAGACCCATTTTGGTGTTTTCGTCTCCCAGATAGGTTATGAGAAGCTCGAGTTCCTCTTCGTTGGAATCTGGAAGGCTCAAAAGCTGATGCAGATGGACCATGGGAATTACGCGGTCTCTCACGAGTATAGCGTTGGTTTTTCCCAGTGATTTGACGTCGCTTCTTTTGACTCGAACGATTTCTGAGACTTGGTTCGTGGGTATGGCAAATGTCTGTGTAGTGTCCGTGACTAGAATTGCCTGAATAATTGCTAACGTTATCGGAAGTTTAATTACAGTTTTTGTTCCAGCCCCGATTTGGCTTTCAACGTGAACGACACCGCCTAACGCGGAGATTTTTGTCTTGACAACATCCATGCCGACGCCTCTTCCACTTGTCTCAGTAACCACTTTTGCGGTTGAGAGACCCGGGAGGAAAATAAGGTTGATTAATTGTTCCTCAGTCATTTTCTCCAGCTCAGCCTGGCTTGCGAACCCCTTTTTGAGTGCTGATTCTCTAATCTTCTTCGGATCAATTCCGGCTCCATCATCTCGCACGTCGATTATCACGTGGTTGCCATTTCTCTGAGCCGACAGCTTGATTGTCCCTGTCTCGTTCTTGCCTGATTTCTTTCTCTCTTCGGGCGATTCAACACCGTGGTCAACACTGTTTCTGAGCAAGTGAATTAGGGGCTCTCCAATTTCATCAAGGACCGTCCTGTCAACTTCTATGTCTCTTCCTTCCATAACCAGATCGATTTTCTTCCCTTCTTTCATCGATAAATCTCGGACAAGCCTTGGAAATCGGTCAAAGATTTGGCTTACTGGAACCATGCGTACCTGCATGACAAGGTCCTGCAAATCCGCGGTCAAGCGGTCGATATTCTCAGTTATGCGTTTCAACGAGTCGTTTCGGCTGTCTGCCGTTACTTGAAGAAGAGCAATTTTGTTGATTACTAGCTCGCCTACCCAATTCATTAGTTTGTCCAGTTGATCAA
Organism: Candidatus Bathyarchaeota archaeon; assembly: GCA_963722095.1. Classification (GTDB taxonomy): domain Archaea; phylum Thermoproteota; class Bathyarchaeia; order Bathyarchaeales; family Bathycorpusculaceae; genus Bathycorpusculum. The sequence goes on from CAVRJR010000001.1 coordinate 1,625,362, forward strand.
ACTTTACGCGCACCGTCTGTGTAGTTTGTTGGTCTGGGAGGATTTTTGTGATTTTTTTGTCTTCGACCGTTATCAAATAGTTATTTTGAGGCGACAACTCATTGGGAATCCCCTTGCTGGGTGAAACAGGCGCGTTGAAGGAAGCAATGTTGACGTTCTCCACTTCAAGGACATCCTTGGCGCATTTCTCAATTGTTTTTTCGTCGAACTTGCTGGTTAGCACCATTTTGAAACCTTGGCTGAGGTTTTGCTCGTCAATTTCTTGATTAGCTGGAATAGTCTTGACTATTTTGGCAACTTCAAGAATTTTATCCAAGACCATGCTTGCCCGGATAGTTTTGAAGCTACAGTCATTGCAAAATTTGAGATTAATGACAAAACATTGTTCTCCAGCCAATTCTGCCTGTTGCATAACTTGTTTTTCGTTTTCGTTAAATTCAAAGTTACTTTCTTTTGCTTCTGACGGCTTGACAGTTTTCTTTTTTGCTGGCTTTGCATTTTTCGGTTGAGATTCTGCCGATCGCAATTTATTTTTGAATGACTCAACCTTGATTTCTCCTTCGATTTTGCTCTGAATGTTTTCCAGTCGCTGCGATAATGCGTCTACGCATTCCAGAATTGCGCTGGTAAGATTGCTAGATGGTTGTTTGCCTTTTCGCATTTCATCGAATACGTCTTCCATGGTATGGGTAAGTTCTTGAAAATCTTTGAAACCCATCATTCCTGATGAGCCTTTCAGAGTGTGAGCTGACCTGAAAAGCATGTTGATAACCTCTTGGTTTTCAGGTTCCTTTTCTAAAATTAGCATCGACTTCGTTATTGCATCTATGTGTTCTTTGGCCTCTTCTATGAATAATTGTCTATATTGATCATTGTCTAACGACAATCCGCATTTCACCTTATGTTGACTAGCATACCCCTACCCGGTAAGGATCGATGCAACAATCTGCTGCAAAAGAGGTAATTTGTTATGGTGCGTCTCTCCCGAGACACTCATAGCTTGCTTGCGCTTTACATCGCTTATCATATGTGTTGGCGTAAAAGCTTATAGCGTCAATTTTAAGGGCTCATTTGCTTTCAGAGGTTTTTGGTAAACTCTGGTTTGTTGGTCTAGGGGCAAGAATTTTGCTGCTGGTTCGCCGCTTAATATTTCTGATTTTCCAGTGATAAAGTATCCTCCGTTTTTTAACGCCCTATAGAAGCTCATGTGAATTTGTTGTTGGCTTTCCTTTGAGAAATATATCATTACGTTTCTGCATAAAATAAGGTCCAGATGTTGATGTAACGGGGAACTCATCAAATCAAATTCATGAAAGAGAATAATTTGCTTGACAAAATCCTTTACCTTGTAAATTTCCCCTTCTTTCCTGAAAAACCGGTCAATCAAAGTCGCATCTAGATTTTTCAGTTGCCTTTGGTTGTACTCTGCTTTTGCCGCGGTAGCTAATGCCTCTTTATCGATATCAGAAGCATAGATGGTTACGAGATGACTGTTTATTGATTGTTTGAGCAATTTATGTACTAAAATCGCCAAGGAGTAAGGTTCTTCTCCTGTGGCGCAGCCTGCGCTCCAAATTCTTGTGGGGTTTGATGACAAAAAGATTTTTGGAAGCAATATCTTTTCAAGGTAAGTGTAGACGTCGCTATCCCTAAAGAACATGGTAAAGTTAATTGTCAAATCATTAAGCAGTTTTTTGAATTCGTCCGGATTTTTTTTCAGATAAAAAAGGTACTTGCCATAGGTGAGGGCGCCAGTAGTCCTTAATCTGATTTCAAAGCGTCTCCTTAGAAATTCTTCTCGGTAACCAGAACAGTTTATGCCCGCTTTTTCTAGTAACATTCTTTTTAGTTTTTCAAAAGACATTTTCTCCAAGAAGTCTGGGAGCGAATCTGTTTTAGCCGTCGGTTCTGTCAAAGTTTTCTTTGCCTCAGTTCCCATCTCTTAGCATAGGTTTATCAAATCATACCGGGTTTTTGATTTTTGAGCAAGCAGTTCTTTCAGTTCTTGGCTTGGAAATATCATCAATATGCACTTTGCGTCCTCACCTACGCGTCTAAAGCGTGTTTCAAAAATCAAAGCGTTCTCAGAAAACATCGATTGCTTAATCAGGAAGCTGTCGATAATGGCGTCAAAAGAATCTATCGTGCTTTGAGGTGTTGTAGGGAGAAGGGTTACACCGACAAAATCCGAGATTGCAGTCAAGAATGAACCAATCAAAATGTTTGCAAGCTCATGGATGGCTGATGTCTCCATGGCTGGATCAACTTCTTCGATTGAAGCTGCTGATGTCATCATTTTCACGATTTTTTTTGCTTCAGTTAATTCGAACAGTAATAAAATGTCGCATCCGTACGTTTCCGACAGCTGCAGGAAAATGCCTATGGTGGGCATGTCATGCAGGTTGTAGAATTTTGGAACTAGGTGAGTTTTCATGGTGTGGGTTGTAGGTACATCTATTGTGATTGGCTGTTGAAGTACGTCTGACAGGGCTGTGGCTGCATGCCCCGCTCCGATGCTTCCAAGCTCCAATAGAATACTTAAGTCGATATCTTGATCAACTGCACACTTGAGGGCTTTTTGCCCGTTTAATTTGTTTCTTGCGCCGCTGCGTAGTCGATTGTTCATAGTTCCTTGACTTCTCCATTATGATGTCGAACAATTGTTTTACCCGAGGCAACATTGAAAGATATTCTTCTTCCATGCAAACCCCCCACGTCCTCAGCCGCCAGCCTTATCTTGTACTCGGCTAACGCCGTCTTGACTGCCCTAACATTTTTGCCGCCTATGTCCAAATGGTTGGTGCCTAAGTTCGCGAACATGTTAGCGCCCCCAGCGATTTTAGCTGAAAGGCGAGTTTGCTTTCCGTTAATCACGTATATCGCATTTATGAGGGCTGGAACCGCGGTGTTGGCGAACTTGGATGGAAGAGGTTCTCGTGAGCCATTAGCGGAGGTTGGAAGCATCACGTGAGCTAACCCCCCACATTTGTGCACTGGATCGTGCAGGCAGATCGCTACGCATGACCCAACACTTGTCAATAGCTCAACTGGTTTGCTTTCAACCTTCATGTCTGCCATATCCACTCGAACCTCTTCCACCTTTGAACCCATGTCAGCGGTGATTACAGGGCATGTTTCTAGCCCCAATCGTTGGTAGGCAAGTACTAGACTGTTTCCTCTTCTATCCGGCATGTTGAACAATGCTTTTTTACGCGGATCTGGGGGAAGAGAAAACAAACCGTACGCCTCAACAATACTTCGAGAGTGCTTCAATTACTTTTTGGGGCTGGAAGGGTTTTATAACGAAATCTTTTGCACCTGACTTGATTGCTTCAGTGATTAATGACTGCTGACCCATAGAACTGCACATGATAACCTTCGCCGATGGATCAGCTGCAACAATCTGCTTCAGCGCTTCGATACCGTCTTTCGCTTTAGGCCCAGGAGGCATGATAATATCCATAAGCACCAGGTCTGGCTTCAACTGCTGGAACTGGCTGATAGCGTCATCTCCATTTGCTGCTTCAGCTATAACCTCATGCCCCGCCTGCAGGACTATTTTCTTGAGTACTGCTCTCATAAACGAAGCATCATCAACTATCATTATTGTACCCGTTTCGGCTCGCCTCTTTTTATCTTAAGATTTACGAAACAATATAAAAGCATTACGTAGTAGCACATCATAGCAATATACAATATTACGAAACAATAAACAAGAAACAAAAGATACTCCCTTTGTAAAATTCTAAAAAATGCGCGAACAAAGAAGAACATGTTACCTTGAATTGCCAGAAAAATTCTCAGCGGACTCCACTTTCTAGACTTAATCAGTTGTCTGAGAGGGTCCGTCCTTTTGGTTTGCATAAAAGTAAAAAAAATGTTAGTGTCTAAAAAAGGAAAGAGGGTTAAAAGATATTTACTATGCTTTTCCCGGAAGATTCTCTGTTTGGACTTGGAATCCTTTGGTGTCGTCTTCTATGTTTTTGAGGTCGTTTTTCGCATGTGCATATGCCGAAATAGGGTAGTATTTACTTATGCATAGCGCATATCTCAAGTAGCAATTCATAAGATTTATTTATTGGATTTTGGCTTTCAATATTGCCTCGGAGGCAGTGCTCGTTGAGTTATGGACATCAAGGTCTCAAAGAAAAAGCTGAGACAAGCAGAATTCAAGAAGTCTCCTCTATTAAAAAGGAGAAGTTCAAGGTAACGGTCTCCCTGGACCAAGAACGCCCCATGTCCAAATGCCCCTTGTACGAAAAATACGACATACAAAGATACGATCTTCATCCCAACTTCAGCTTTGCCCACTTGGATGATATGATACCGAAAAACACTCCCGAATACCTCGACCATGGACTACACTACGTCGAACGTATCGTTCGCGCACTATACTATTTCAAACAGTGCAGCCTAATTGGGCCGTCAGGAACAGGCAAAACCCACATTGTTTACTTGGTGGCTGAGCTCACAGGCTTGCCGATTTGGGAAGTCAACTGCGGCTTGTCAACATCCTCGTTTGACCTGATCGGGCGGTTCATCGGTTTGGGAAAGGAAAACTGGGTAGATGGCTTGCTTACTCAATGGCTGAGAAAAGGCGGCATTATGTATCTTGACGAAGCCAACATGATGAAGCAGGATGTCGCCACAAGACTTAACCCTGTTTTGGATACTAGGGGTCACTTGGTGCTAAACGAAAAAGACAGCGAAGTAATTGAGCGCCACAAGTACGGTTACATGATTATTAGCATGAACCCCGCGACGGCAGAATTCTCGGGAACAAAGCCGTTAAACGCTGCTATGAGGCGACGCATGGCTGTCTGGATTAACTTTGATTTCTTAAGCGTCGGAGAAACCATCTCTCCTCATGAAGTTGACATGCTGCGCAAAAGAACCAAGATTGACGAGGATGTGGCTTACAAGATCATTCAAGCTGGCGCCGAGCTTAGAAGACAATACAAAGCAGGCGACTTGCCTTATGGGCCCTCGTTGGGTGACTTAATCAATTGGGCAACTTTGGTGAAAGATGGAAATACCCCTATAGGAGCATCTGAGGAAACAATTATCGGGTTAACCAGCGATAACGTTGAAGTCCAAGCAGATGTGAGGAGAATCATCGAGGCAGTTTTCAACAAGTCGCAATAATCAGGAGTTATTGCGTTGGGGTTTATTGATTACGCATGGGCAGTTTCTCTTCAGAAAGACAACACCAAAGTAAAGATACTTCAGGATTCAAACTTACTTCAGCCTACTCTGCAAGCTGACGATGTCGGCTTCACAATCAAGTTGCCGACCGTCCACACATTGGAAGATGGACGCTTTTCGTTTATTGGACACAAATTTTCTCCAAACAGTTCAGGCAAATCCAAAGTTGGCAGATTATTTCGGGCAGCAGTCCTACACCTAACAACTCACACTTTAACACCGTTCCCCAGCGAAAAAATTGTTCCCAACGAGTCAGACTCCATTGTTGAGGCATTTGCCCGGTCGATAGTCAATGACATCTACGTTAACGCGTACATTCAAGCGTGGTACCCAGACAGATTCTTTGACATCGCATACGCAAACGCGCTGGCTTACCAGAAGATAAAATCTTCAGAGAGAATCTTTACTTCTTCAACGAAACTTATGGCGGCTTTGCTGACAAAACTTAACACAGGCTTAATCAAAAACTCTCCTGGTCCAGAGGAAGAGCAAACGGTAAATCTATTATTCAACGACTTGACCGATCTCAAAGAAACATTCTTGTCTTCGATAGCTGACGAGCAGGTTAAATTGGAAGAAGTATTCGACGAAAAAGTTAAGAATATAAAGCGGTTGCTTGAGCCTTTTGGTCCTTTTTTGGAGGCGCCTTCACTTCGTCATACTGAAAGCACCGGGCGCTGCAGTATTTACAGCGAAGTTGAAACGTCAGGGGATGATGATTTTGAAAGCCTATTCGTGCAGTCTCTTGTGAGCTTAGGAGGCGCGGTGCCTGCCGTAGATAACATAGATCAATGTTGGAGACCTGAACAAGACGCAGAGTCCCTGCAGGCGTTTAATTCAGACACTTACCAGAAGCAACGTGAGGAGAAAATCCTTGCAAAAATCACCCCATACGTAGCGTTGACACGATTCAAATCGGTCTCTATTCCAGATGAAGATTATACTCAGTACCTTAGAGCCAGAAACTTGGTGCAAGGAGCGGGGCGACGACTTCTCGATATTCTTCGGTCAGCCTTTAACTATCTTGATGAAGACCCAAGGCAAGAGATGGGGCAACTGGATTTAGCTGCTGTAATTCAATCCTTGGCAAGCAACAAGCCAGCGACGGACGTTTTTGTCCTCGATGAATATCTTAAACCCAATTTCGCTTGGTCATTGATTTTTGACGTGAGCAACAGCATGCAGGTTAAAGGTGAATTTGGCCGTGCATTGGCTATTGCGGTGGCTGAGGCGGCGAAAGAATTGATGACTGACCCTACATCTTGGACTTTTTTCGCGTTCAGCGACAAACTCTATGTAGTTAAGGATAGCTCGGAATCTTACTCGAAACGCGTTAGAGCTAGAATCGGCGGCTTAAGATTTGAAGGGTTAACTTTCATTCCCGATGCGATTCAGATTGCGGGGAAAATGCTGGCTAAAAGGTTCGAAGAACAGCGATGCCTAATAGTCATCTCCGACGGCTGGCCTTACGGCTACCCCAACATGCCTTTGGCGCTGAAAGAAAGCGTGGATGACTTGTTAAGAAAAGGAGTCATAGTTATTGGAATCGGCGTGGAAACAGGTCGAGTCGGGAACTTCTTTCAGTTGCATTCCTCAGTTTACACACAGAAAGACCTCATTAACAAATTTGGGTCATTGTACGCTAACGCTTCGGCTAAAGCACTTGAAACTTAACCCCAAAATGGCTTCTTAATGCAGCGCCGAATTTTTGCTGGGTAATTTACCCAATATGTTGTTTAAATGCCTAGACTTTAGTTGCTTCTGTCTGTTTCTTTTTTGTGCCTACGAAATACTGTAAACTGTTGAAGTAGGCTAAGAAATGGCACATTAGAGGCTGCAACTTGAAATTCTAAATAGCATATAAATATTAGGCTGAAGCGACACCTTCTAATCCTCTTCAAGTGTTGGTTCTATGGATTGTAGACTGCAGGTTTTCAAGCTTGACGCGACCGATGGCAATTTGGCAAAGACTTACCGCTTCGCCGTAGTGGATTACAGCAGGTCCAAGACTTATCCCGCGAACTTCGTTTGCATGTTACCCGCCAAAGTTGACCAAGGAAAGGGGAAAATCGCAAACGTTTTTGGGACACTTTTTGGGGATAGAAGCTTAGAATTGGCGATTGGATTGTTGAATGACGCCCTCAAGAGCGAGAGCGACAGCGAAGTAAAAACGGAGATAGAGCGAAGACTGAAGCTTCTTGATCCCAAGCAAGCTGGTCTAGTTGAATGCAGTTTATGCAAAAAAACTTTCAGACCTCCAAAGACGAGAAAGTACAAGCAACACTTTTGCCGTGAATGCTTCCGAAAAAGATTTGCGGTTCGGTGACAAGTCTCTTTACTGCGTGAAATAGCCTATTGGCTTTGACTAAGAAAACTGGTTTGATGGTGATTTATTCGTGAGAATCGTAAAAGGTTGGAAGCGAATAAGCAACAAAGGCGGATTTGTTAACGAGGTTACAGGGCAAACCTTGATTATCGCAAAGCAAGAGTTCGGGGAGCATTACCATGTTTTACTTTTCAAACAAGAGAGAACGGATGACGCTCAAGGCAATAGAATTTCTCCTGAGTATTCCAGCGAAGCCAAAGCTGAAGCCTATGCGATGGATTGGATGAAAAAAAATCCAAATGGAACAACTATGTAAAAGAAAGTTTTTTTACTTAGTTTTGCTCAGAAGCTCGCCCACAAAAAATATTGGTGGACTTAGGATTCTTTCTTTTTGATGGTATCTACATAGCTTTTCTTGCTGTTTTTCTTTCTGTACGTGCAATTGAGTCGAACTGATGATTTACATCTACGACAGTTTTTAACTAGACCTGCCCTTAATATACACATTCTCTTTTACCTCTCTTTTGATTTTGGGTTCTATTAGAAAAGAATCAATTATTCAATTAGGGCTAAATCCAACAGGATAACAGAAACTCTTCAACACATTGGATACATTCCTCTTCCTAATAAAGATTGGACAAGAAAAACCTTAATTTCACGAAAGGAAAAAATAAAACTCTCTTTTTTTCAAAAAGAATTACAAAATAAATTATTTCGAAGTTTTAAGCCAGAAAACACAGTTTTCAGGTGAATAACCTAATATAGGCGCCGCACCCATTATTTAGCTGTTAGAATTCTTTAGAGGAAGAGTCAAACCAAACAGACTGTCTTTTTCTCCAGATTATTCTGATTATATTTGGCTTACTGCCAAACATGGGTATGAAAAATGGGCAAAAGAAAAATAACAAATGAGGGCAACCTCGACAGCATGGTTCTACCATCCTCTAATGACGTCTTGGGACTAGCAGTAAAAATGCTGGGCGCCGACAGAATCATGGTAAAATGCCAAGATGGAAAAAATCGGTTATGCAGGATCCGAGGTAAACTGAAAAGACGCGTGTGGATACGGGAAGGCGACATTGTTTTGGTTTCTCCTTGGGATTTCGAGCGTGAAACCAGAGGAGACATTTTTTGGCGTTACAGGAAAAACCAGTCAGACTGGCTTAGAAACCACAATTACCTCACGATGTAGAGGGGGCTAAAAGATTATCCTGAAATGTAGCGAATGTGGAAACACATTCCAAAGAGAACGCGTAATTGACGGCGAATTGGTAGCTTGCCCCGTTTGCGAAGCAAATTACAGAGCGGTAATCAAAGAAGGAAAACTGCGCCTTGAAGATTTTGTCTTTGAAGAAAAAGACCTTGGCGAGCTATAATAAACTATAATGAGGTGAATGTGATGGGTATGGAAAATAAAACCAATTTTATAATTGCCGTTAACGGCTATAAAATCGTGAAAAAAGAGAAAAACGCCTCTTTCACTGACGTCACGGCGTCAGATAGTATGAACAAAAAGGTTTTGTTGCGAATAATCGAGCCATTAAGCAACGAATGCATCGTCACGAACGATGTTAAGAACATGGAAGAGTTAATCAAACGCGACAGCTATGACTCAGCATTCTTGATAAGCAGCAAGTTTACGGACAATGCAGTTGACGAAATGGCGCGGCAAAAAATCCAGCATGTTTCAGATGATTATATGCCTCCCTTTGAAGTTGAAAAGCTGTACTTGGCAATAGTTGATTGCGCAAATAATCAATGTCAAAAGCATTGCGGAAAAGTAACGTTAGCTATTCCTGATTGCACAGAAAAGAAGACTGCTGACATCTGCAGAACAAGAACACTTACTAACAATGCAAAATGCCACTTTGACCAGGGCTTGGTTGGTTTACTAAAGAACGACCTCAAAATAGCTTTAGCATTAAATCGACCATAATTTCTTCGATTTGTTCCTGTTATCTATCTATTATCCATAATTCGATGAAAAGGTTTAAGTCCATAGAGACCACCTATGGTCACGTTAATTAACAAGCTATTTTTCATAGCCAAGAATTAACAGGACAAACAATAATGTCTGAACGCGCCTCAACTGAAATAAAATGTAGTGATTGTGGCAAAACCGCTACTGTTCCGTTCAAGCCAACAGCAGGCAAACCGGTTTATTGCCGTGAATGTTTAGGGAAGCATAGACCCAGCAGAAATGAATCGGGAAACCGAATGGAAACTAGAGCCCAGGCCCCTGAAAATGAAAAACAGGCTTGGTCTAGACGACGAGAAAGCTGGAAATAGATATTTTAACCGATTAATTGAACAATTGTACCTATCGCTTGACCAGGAACTGGCCGTGCGAACTTTACTCTAACCATGCCGTTTTTTCCGTGCATTCCAACAACTTTTCCACTGTGCATTTTTTTGCTGATCCCATTTACCCACACTACCTTTTGCCCGATGAGTTTTCCAGCTGCCGAAGCAGAATCTATGTTGCTGAATTCAACTAGGCACTCTTTTGGTTGTTGAGCCCTTATTCCAATCCGATAATTGGTTATTCTACCATTAATCTTCTGAGACAAAATATTCACCAAGTACCCCCATGTAAGGAATACGTGCATTTAAAGATGACCAATTGAATTAGACAAAAAGAAATTGTTGTTGGGAATTGAGAAAATGGCAGTTTGTTCCTTGGAAACTTTTAGGTCTCCATCAGATTCAGGCAGCGGCGCGTTTGCTCAAAAATAGGTTTTCGGGTCAACGGAAGCAAGGGGATGGTTGGAAATGATGAAGTTCCCGACTTCCAGCTGCAAGCTCAGTTCGTTTTGTGCGGCAAAATCCGCCAGCAGCTTGTAGAGGTCAACGCCAAGCGTTTTTCGTTCTACACATAAAACGAAGCCGTCTTCTGCGGTATCGAGCATTTTAACGTTTATACCACAGCTGACTTGGATTTCATCTTTAAACTTCATTGCATTTGATAAATTCAATGTCAGTTCATCTATCCAGACATAATTGGTTGCAATAACGTAGTCTAATAACTAATTGAAGTTTTCGTACGGATTTTTAGTAAAGTGACGAATATACTGTTATATACCATAGTTAAGTTGTATTATCGTATGTCTGAACATAAACTCGAATGGCCCGAATCCGGCGAACTCGTCATCGCCACCATAGAAAACGTCATGGATTACGGAGCCTACGCTAATCTAGATGAATACCAGAAACGCGGGTTTCTCCATATTTCCGAAATTTCAAGCGCCAGAGTAAGAAACGTTCGCGACTACGTTCGTGAAAAACAGAAAATGGTGCTAAAAGTCGTCCATGTTAACCTTGAAAAAGGCCACATTGACTTATCCCTCAGACGTGTTACAAAACGCGAAAGGATCGAAAAAGTAAAAGCTTGGAAAAAAGATCGCAAAGGCGAAGTACTACTGCGTGCGGTAGCGGAAAAAGTAGGCTTGCCAGTTGATGAGGTCTACCAAAAAGCAGGCACAATTTTGGAAGAAAGATTCGGCTTATATGAAGGGTTCGAAGAAGCGCTTAAAGAAGGTCCAGAAGCTCTCACGAAAGTTGGGATACCTGAAGACATCGCTAAAGCTTTTGCGCAGGTCGCAGAAGAACGTATCCGCATCAAAATGTTCAAGGTTAGAGGTGTTCTGGAAATCCGTTGCATGAAACGAAACGGAGTCGGATGCATTCGAGACGCATTCGTAGGCGCCAAGAAAGGCATAAAAGCAAAGGACGCTAAAATCGAGTTTTATGTTATTGCCGCGCCCAAATACAGCGTAGAGGTCTCAGCTGATAACTGGAAACGGGCTGAGGAACTGCTTGACGAAGTGAGCCAAAGCGTAGTCAACAACATTACCACGGCAGGCGGGCACGGCTCCTTTAAACGAGAAAAATAATGGTGTAAGCATGAGAGATTCCAACGACAAAATAGTTTGGGGCAAAGTAGAAAAAATCGGCAAAGGCACCCGAGCAAACTACGACCCTGACAACAAAACAATCACTTTCTGCTTTAACAGAAACTTGGAAACGTCCAGCGAGCAACTGAGAAAACTTCGAGAAACCCTCATGAAGGAACTTCAGGAACTTGGGTACGCCAGCCGCATGAAGTACAACGGAGAAGTAATTGTAGACAACATTGAACAGGAAAATGTCGTTCTTGTCACAGAAAACCACAAACTCGTAATCCACCTCAACAAAAAGCAGTCAGCCGAGAAACAAGGCGGCACTTCAGAAAAACCAGCTTGACTCAATAGGTTTTCCCCTCCTGTTTGTGGATTTGTTTGTTTTGCGTATTGGCTCCTAGCTTTCTATACGGATTTGTTGAAAAATCTTTTAAGCGTGACCATAGCATAGCATGCTGATATTATGCCATCTCTGAAAAAGAAGAATGCTAACAAAAAAGCAAAGCATGAAGCTAAAACAGGCAAGTAAACCTTAAGCCAACTTGCTTTTTGCGCTAAGGGCGGGTAAAGGGAACATCTGCACAGCGGTGCTTTTCTTAGTATTTCGTAATTCAAACAATGGCTAAGTATTACCATTACATTGTGAGGTTAAAATGAAATATTCATGTGGTTTGTAATGGTAAAGAACCCTACTTTATAGGGTGTCTATCAGGTTAAAGCAACAAAAACGTACATTTTTGCGCAAAAGTTTGGAATGGCGCGGGATGTGGGATTTGAACCCACGCTCGTAAAGTCTACAAAGTACATTTGTTGACAACCGTTAAATGCTTCTCAAAACCATTTTGGGTTTCGGGTACATGACAAAACATCACGCAAGGATTCTTAAGGACATGGCGGTTTTTTGTAGTCACCTATAAGAAAATTAAAATATCAGTAGTCACCTATTCCTGCTCGTGCACATAGAAGTAAGAGAGAAAAACGGATCACGAAAATATTACTTAGCCCATTCCCTCAGAGTTGGAAGCAAAGTAAAAAAAGTCCGAGTTTTCCTTGGCAGAGACCTATCTTTCGACGAACAGCAAGCAAAAAGAAAATCCGCTGAGATTCAGCTTGAAGCAAGAATAAAAGAAGCCCAAACAATACATGACCCTTTTGTAACTGCGCTTTCTCCTTCAGAGTTAAAAGAACTTGAAACGCTTGAAGCACGCGGACAACTACATGTTACTCACCTATCAGAACTTGATTGGGAGAAGTTCAAGGAAGCTTTTACCTATAACACAAACGCGATTGAAGGGTCGTCCATAGAACTTATGGAAGTTACAGATATTTTGAGAAAAAGGGAGTGGCCAAAAGATAAAACAAAATATGAAATTTCAGAAACCTACGGAGTTGCCGAGGCAGTCGATTACATTCGTACAACGCAAACTCATGTTTCGATTGAACTCATGAAAGATCTTCACAAGATTGTTTTTAAAAATTCGATGACTTACGCGGGGCGGTTCAGAGAAAAAGGCGTAGAGGTCGTTGTTGCGGATGCCTATGGAAACGTTATTCACCGTGGAGCCCCGTCTTCGCAAGTTTTAAGATTGCTGAAAGAATTGATAGTCTGGTATAATGGGAACCAGAAAATGTGTCCTCCGCTAGTACTATCAGCGGTGGTTCATAATCAATTTGAAGTCATTCATCCGTTCCGAGACGGAAACGGAAGAGTCGGCAGACTTTTACTCAACAACATTTTGCTAAAACACAACCTTCCACCACTAAACATTGAACTAAGAAACAGAGCAGAATACTACGCTTCATTGCAAGCTTACGAAAACGATCGTAACATACGCCCAACTTTAGATTTAATGCTCAAAGAATACCGAGCACTCAAAAGAATGCTTGGATAAGGTGACTACATTTTCCTAAGTTGTAGTCACCTCTGATATATCAACTAATTTTTTTGAGGTGAACATATGGTGGCGCGGGATGTGGGATTTGAACCCACGCGGCCTTTCGACCAGAGACTCAGCAAGACTTGCCCCTACCAGACTCGAAAAATTAGGTTTGACAACTGTTAAATACTTGCCAAAGCTATTTGGGGTTGAGCGAAAATGACCTCTGAAGCTGAATTAAAAGAGATTCGAAGCCTGCTTCTGGAATTGAACAGAAAAGTGCAAGGGCTCAATGAACTGGTGGAAGAGCGGCTAATCGGGTTTGAGGAGCCTACTAAAGAGGATATTGCAGCGATAGAAGAGTACGAAGCGGCAAAGAGAAACAAGAAATTGCATCTTGAGCCTTTGAGTGAATTAATAAAAGGGAATTAGCACTTGCCAAAATATTTGGTTTTTGTAGAAAGCAAGGCTAAAAAGCAATTTAAAAAAATGCCCAAAGAAAGCCAAGCGAGAATACTTGCAGCGTTGAAAACCTTGGAAGATGCGGGTCTTTCAGTAAAACTCGATATCAAGAAACTGCAAGGATACAAAAACCATTACCGCATAAGAATAGGAAAACTCGTAAGAATACTTTTTGAGCTAGAAACCAACCAAACAATAATTGTCTACTCTATTTCTACACGCGAAAAAGCATACAACTAACGATTTGAAAATGGTGCTGAATGTGAACCAGTATTAATCATAATCTTGTCATCCCGAAAAATCAAGAGATGCTGGTGTGGGATGTGGGATTTGAACCCACGCAGCCTTTTGACCATAGACTTGTTAGGTCATATAACTCTTGGGCTTTAGAGTATTTTTGAGAAGTCATCATACACTTTTTTTCTGTGACCGATAAAAAGCACTGTTACTTGCTTTTGGTCAGCGTCTATTTCGTAGATTGCTCGATAGTCACCTGATCGTATACTCCAGAAATCTGAAGGATGCAAAGGTTTTCCAGTTTTCCATGGGTCTACTGCAAGTTCGCTTATCGCTTTTTTCATCCTTGTCTTGTTTGCTTCGTCGAGCTTTTGTAGAGCTTTGGTCGCGCTATGGTGCAGTAGGATTTTGAAAGCCAAAAGGCTTAAAGTTCCTCCAATGGAATTAGCTTTTCAGGGTGTTTCTTGGCATCTTCGCTGCGTTTATTTAGGAGCTCGTAGAACTTGCGGGTGTTCTCGCGTTCCTCATATAAGCTTATGATTGTTTTTATGGCGTCACTGCGGCTCTTGAACTTGCCCTCTGCAACCCAAAAGTCAATTTGCGCCAACGTTTTTTCAGGCAGCCTAAGCTGTACTTGAGACATCAAGCATCACTTGTAAACAATAGTGTTTACACTTCACTTAAATGTTTTGCAACGGCAAACCAAATAATAGATGGTGGCGCGGGATGTGGGATTTGAACCCACGCGGCCTTTCGACCACAGACTTAGCAGGCCTGCCCCCTACCAGGTTAGGGCAATCCCGCACAGCGATGTTTTGTTGTTCCAAGCCTGATTCAGACTTATTTAGATGTCCAATTTGAACGCCTAAGTGGTCAGTCTCAGCCATTTGAGTATGAGGTAATTTAATTAAAGTTTTCTGAACATTTAAACCACTGCCTTGCTGAGCGGTTGCTCCGTGCATTGTTTTTGTCTGTGGGTGATGGAAGAATTTGCTTGTCATGTTCGTAATCAACGATCTCTAAGAACAAAGTTGGAGCATGCTCAAGCAATAGAAGGAATTAAATGCGTTAGCAAACAATATAGCCCTAAGTGACTATCTATGTTTAGAGGCGAAAAGACAACAACTTTTTGGGTAGGCTTAGTCGCGTTGGGGTACTCTATTTTCCAGTTCTTCCAAGCATTTTGGATACCTATTTACATTTCTGGTATTTTGCCAAATGCTCTAACATATACGGCTTCTTTCAATCTAAATCTGTTTAGATATGGGTTAGAGGAGTATTTGCCAAATATTGTTGCTGGAATAATCTTCTTGATTATAGGATTATACATAATGAAAGTGGGTGTAAAGAAGCAGCCAATCTCCAACCCAGAAGTAAATAAAACACCTTAAAAATAACACCCTAAACTGGACATTGTCTATGATGACTCAACCTACCCAACGACAGAGCGGTACCAACATGTTATCTGCTGGAACCAAACCATCTAACCGCACATTGCTTTCGGGGCAAAAGCTATTTTTATCGCCGAGTTTGGACTAACCTAGCGGAAGAAATTTAAAGGAAGGCGTGAAAGAAGAATTACTTGAGCGATGCTTAAGTCATAATGTGTTTTGAGGTTGATCCGTATGGTTGAGAGATTGTCTAAGTCTGACGTTGCATTCATTCAGCAGCTTCCAGTCGGTCGGCTTGCCACAGTCACCAAAGAATGTGAACCCGTGGTGCGGCCTATCTGGGCTGTTTTTGACAGCGTATTCTTTTACTTCGCATCTGACCCAGACATGCCCAAGCTTGAACATCTCGAAGAGAACCCTGAAGTTTCACTGGTCTTCGACGACTACGACAGGGAAAACTGGGCTAACGTCAAAGGAATCCGCGTCCAAGGCGAAGCAGAAATCATGTGGGAAGGCGAAGAATACCGCTACGCCCATTCCCTGCTTGAAGAAAAATACCCTGAGTACAGAACCACTGACGGCGGCTGGAAAGAAGGCGACGTACCCATAATCAAGATTACCCCGACAAGCTACAGCAAATGGGCTGCGGGACAATGGATAAAATAGCTATTTTCGACCTTTAATTATGCCTATCCTGCCGACCATAAAAGGCAGCTTCAAAGCCGCAGGGATAAACGGCGCATTCCTTGTTTCCACAAACTCAACTTCGGCTACGCCCCAGCTTTTTATCGTCGCAACCAACGCGTCCATGTCGCCGTACACGGGTTTAAGCAAAAACAGGTCTTGGAAAGCGAATTTTCCATCCTTCTTAACCACCCGCAACGCTTCACGAATCACTTCACGCTTATCTTTTGAATCGGCAACCTCATGAAAACACAGGTTGCTAACAGCTGCATCAAAATACCCGTCGTCGAAAGGCAGCTTAGACGCGCTTGCCTTCTGAAAAACCGTTCGCTCGCCCACGCCAGCAGCCTTCGCGTTTGCTTCACACGTGCCCTTCGAGTATTCCCATCTTTCACCCCAAAAATCAACCCCAGTAACATGCGCCGCAGCGAATTTCTGGGCAAGCTTGATTGTTAATGCGCCGTTTCCGCAGCCTATATCGAGGGCTTTTCCTTCGCCGTCCCAATTTAGGTTTGTGATTGCTGTTTCCCAAATTTTGTCTTGAACGTTGCCGCCTCTGGGCGAAAACAGGTAGCGTGCGTAAGCGAAATACAGCGCCACCGCAAAAAACACGACTGCGGGGATAACTGCGAACCAAATTAGGTACGCCGCCGCGAGAAGCGCCAGCCCCAAAACGGCGAAGACGTAGATTAGGCGGTTTGAAACCCAGTTTCCAAAGTCAGAAGCACCTGCTGCCGATTTAGCCATCTCTTGACATCATCCGCTTTATTTTGCATTGGGACTCTATTTAAGACTTCAGCACGCAAGGCAACGAAGTTTTTTTTAAGTCCAAACGAATTAATGGTTGCTATGCAGAACATCGACCCCGTCTACCTCCTTCAACCCGTCATCGTAATCGTCATCTGCACCGTTCTTTTGCTTTATTGGTACCGCAAGCGCCGCTTTCACTGGATGGTTCTCGTGTATTCGCTGGTGGCTTACTCGGTTGCCATCGCGCTGAAGTACGTGGTGCAAATCCCAACCTTTAACGTGGTAAAGGACTACTTCGGCTCAGTCAGCGTCGGGCTCGGTGTCTACTACGGACTCCAAACCGTTTTCTTCGAAGTAGGCTTAGCTTACTTGGTCGCCTGGTACGTAATTTCTCACGGGCTGCTGGAACGGAAAGACGCGGAAGCTTACGGTTCAGGCTTAGCCTTCTGGGAAAACGCGGGTTTGCTCGGCATCCTCTCACTCATCAACCTCATAGCTTACTGGAGCATTCTCTCGTCAAACACCCCTCTCGCCCAGACGGTTTACAGCCAGCTAAACACGAATTCACCGAGGCTTTTCGCACCTGCCTCTGAAGCGCTATGGAACGTCGCGTTAGGCACACTTGAACGGGTTTCTTCAATCATGATTCATTTCGCGTGGGGTTACCTGTGCTTCATGGCGGTCATCCTCGGGAAAAAGCGGCTGTTTCTTATTGCGTTGCCCATGGGGTTCGTTGACTTCTTAGTTCCCTTCGCCTCAGGCATGGGAATTGCGGTTTTCGAAGCTTTAGTGTTTGCGTTGGCTGTTCTCTCAGTCGTTGTGGCTTGGTGGGCTGTGAAGAACCAGTGCAGAAGCTCCGAAAACAACGCCCTCCACACCCAAGTTAGCAGTTAGCATGCACAAGGCTTATCCCTGACTTGCCATCACATAGCCTTCGAGAGGGGTTAACGTGTCTCTTGAGTCAGGAAGAACAATGGGTTTTATCGCCAGCTTGATAGCTGTTGTAGTGCCAGCAGCCATGCTTGTCTTGGGCGGATTGCTGTTTTTTTACATATTCACCGCATTTTTAGGTGCCGCCACGTCTGGACCCGCAGGGGTTGTTGGCTTTCCGACGTTTACTTTCGCGTTAATACCGTTTCTAATTATCGCGCTGGCAATAGTCGCCTTAATTGGCTTTATCCTGTTTATCATAGCCATGTACTTCCTAAGCCAATACTACAATGAACCCGGCATCTTCAGAAACATCATCTACGGCATAATCATAGCAGCCGTCGGAATTGCCAGCCTAATCGCGCTGTTGATAGCAGCCCTGCTTTCCCAACACTATCCAGGGACACCTGCACCATTCGCCTTCTCGTTCTTAGCCGTAATCCTTGCAGCCATTGTCATCCAAATAGTTGTGTCCGTCTTCTTTATGCGAGCCTTCAACAAGCTCAGCGAAAAATCAGGCGTTGACAGCTTCCGCACTGCGGGCTTGCTCATCCTAATCGGCGGAGTAACATCAATCGTTTTTGTAGGGGGAATTATCAGCTGGCTCGCATGGATCTTTGCCGCATCAGGATTCCGCTCGCTTAAACCGAAAGCAGCCGCAGCCGCCCCCACATACGCACCTCCATCCATGGCGCCGCCTACCTCAACCCAAAACATCTATTGCCCATACTGCGGAGCACAAATCAGCTACGACTCGGTTTTCTGCCCACACTGCGGAAGACAAATCCAGCACTGAAAGCCCTGTCCTGCCTGAATTTGTCAGGGATAACAAATTTTATATCTCGGTGCTCGCTCCTTTTTGCAGTAGAAGTTGTGATACCTTATGGCTGTTAAAACAACACCAGAGTATATTGACATGTTGAACCAAGCGGTAGAACGCGAGTTCCAAGTTGCAGTACAGTATTTCCTGCAGCACGCTAAAATGGAAAAAATCATCAAAAAACAAATTCCCGAAAACATCCTCTTAGACAAAACCACTTATGACGCCGTCGGAAAGATTCTTCACGAAATCTCCATCCAAGAAATGAAGCATGCCGCTTCCATAATGGAAAGAATTTACTATCTCGGCGGCGAAGCAACCACCAAAAGCGGCAAAGTAGTCATCGGCGACACTATAAGCGAATTCGCCAAGCTGGGAGTAAAGGCGGAGGAAGAAGCCTTAACCTTATACCGTAAAATCATCGATACAGCTGGGCAAATGGGCGACTGGGAAACACGGGAGACTTTTGAAAAAATCTACGGCGAAGAAGAAGACCACCTCTTCAAATTCCAAGAATACACGGCTTTCCAGGATGAGAAGGAGGGACCCGACCAGGTGCCTCTGTCAGAGTGGCGCAAAATATTCACTCCAGACTACCTTGAACTGCTGAACAAGGCAGTCGCAGCTGAAATCTGCGGGATAATCCAGTACACTAACCAACATGAAAAAGCCGCTTTGCTTGAGCTCAGGATGAAGAAGACCCCCCTGGAAACCGTTCAAGGAACCAACTACCAGGGCGTCGTCAGCAAACTCCTCAAAGACACCTTCATGCAGGAAATGCAGCATCTTGAAAAAATAAGTGAACGCATCTATCTAGTTGACGGCGAAGCAGTAACTAAGCCGAGTCCTCTCCCAGTCGTCGGCAAAACCACACTGGAGATTCTGCGGCTAGACCATAAACTTGAAGCCGACACCATCGCGCTGTATCGGCAAATTATCGCTGAAGCCATGAAACGCGGCGACACGACGACAAGAAGAATCTTTGAAGACATAGTTCTGCAAGAAGAAGACCACTACTGGACATTCGACGACTACGTCAGATAAACCCCAAATTTTCCCCTTCTTCAATCTTTTTTCATTTTTTCGTTTTTTTAGCTTTTAGTCTGGTAAGGTTGAGGCTGGCGTTTTTTCAACACTAAAACAATCAGTGTGACAAGCAAGGCAATAATCACAATTAAAGCGACGAAAATTCCCAGTTCTACGATGTTGCCGCTGGAAGGAGCAGGTGTAGTGATTGATCGGTCCGGTGGCTCCGTTCGGTTTGAGCTGGCTTCTGGCGATGCGGTGCCGGTTGCCTCTGGCGTCGACGTTGGCTGTTGTGTGGGTGCGCTTGATACGGCGGCTGGCGTGGGCATGGGCATGTTTGTTTGCGGTGAAGCCTGCGGATTTGCAGCCGTTAGAGCAGGCGCATAGTTTACGGTTCCTAAATTGAAGTCTCGGTTGCTGTCATAGATGGATTGGCTTATTGTTTGAGAATTAGTTGTTCCCCACCAATTGTTAGTGGCGTTAAGGTCTCCGCTTTCCCCCGACGCCAACTGGATACTATAGTTAGAGTTTCCCTGTAAGTTGTTGTTTTGGAAGGTTAAGTCATATCCTGTTCCATCCAAGTACAATCCGACTTTGTTATTCGATATGGTGTTGCTGATGATTGTGGGATTTACGGCTCCGTGGGCCATTGCAGTGTACAGCTCAACGTGGATTCCCTGATTGTTGTCAGTTATGGTGTTTCTTTGCATAACAACATCAGGCGGAATAGCTCCGCCGAACTCTTCATCAGCAGTAAAAAGGAAGACTCCATAGTTACATCCCGAAATTGTGTTGTCTTCAATCAAAACATAAGAGGCGCATTCAATTCCCTGGTCATAATAGCCAGCGCCGCCCGTGATAGTGTTGCCTGAAATTATTGGGTGCAATTGACTGTTCGACGGTTCATACGATAAGTCTAAGCCGCCAAAGAGAATGCCTCCTTTGATGGTGTTATCCCAGACCACCGTTGAATCGCCAATTGTGACTTGCCCCGTAATTGAGTTGCTTGAAATCACTGAGGCACCGTTAACCGTTATGTCGCCTGTGATGGTGTCTTGGTTAAGTTTTATTGGGTTTCTGTCGCCTGTTACAGATACCGAGTTTAAGTTGGCATATTCGATTATGCAGCCAACGCCTGTTTGTTCCACCCAGCCGCTGCTGGTTTGAGTGAACTTTATGCTTCCGCTGTTGAGGGTGATTTGGCTGAAGCTTGTTCCTCGTGCCACTAGCGTTCCGTTAACTTGTATGTAATAATTGTTTAGGTTGACGGTGACTCCCGGTTGAATGGTTAAGGTTACTCCGCTGGCTACATCAAGAGGTCCCGTGAGGCTATAGGGGCTGTTACTGCTGTTCCAGTTGGCGTCGGAAGTTATTCTGCCTATAACATCCATGCCATGTGCAGGGCTTATGGCAAACAATGAGGCAACTACAGCGGTAAGCAACACAACTACGAATATTCGCTTTATTGCCATCACATCACGTTTAGCTGGTTAACGATATTAAGCTTGACTAAAAAAACGGATTTTCCGAAACCTTAATTCCTGAGCAGAACACATCTAAACATGGCAGAGGCGAAGGTATGAAAGAAGAAAATTTGCCTCGTTGCGTAAACTGCGGGAATTTTATCGACGACTGCAAATGCGTGTGCCCATACTGCGGGGAAACTGCAAAGTGCACTTGCTGCATAGGCATCGATAAAGCATCAGGCGGCGGGTAACCGCTCCAAAAAAAACTAATGCAAAGTTATTTCATGGGAAGAGGAAGCAAAAATGGTAACTGAAAGCATAAACTGGATGGCAGGCGGCCCACAAGGCAGCGGCGTTGACTCAGCTGCCAACATATTCGGAAGAGCATGCGGCTACGGCGGCCTTTGGGTTTTTGGCAGAAGAGAATATCACTCAAACATAAAAACGATGCATAGCTACTTCCACCAGCGGGTCTCGAAAGAGCCAACTTTAGCTAACATTAGCGACGTGAATTTGCTTGCGGCTTTTGACGCTGAAACCATCGTTAGGCATGTCGGCGAGGTCGTGAATGAAGGTGGCATAATAGTTGATTCACGCGACATAGGCGTCAACGTCTTGACGGGAATACCAACGTTCTCGGAGGAATTTAAAAGCCAAGTTCGCGCTTTCATGAAAGAAAACGGTGTAGGCGAAACCGTAAACGAATTCTTAAACTACGCCAAAGGAAAAAACATTCAGGTCTATCCTGTCCCATACATGGATTTGCTTGCACAAATCGGCAAAGCAATCAAAGTAGAAAAAATCAGCCAACTTTCAAGAATGATAAATGTTCTAACGATAGGAGTCTCATTTGCCCTATTCAAATACGACAGAAAACTAGTTGAAGACGCAATCAGAGCCACCTTCCACGAAAAAATCGCCGACATGAACGTCACAGCCGTAGACTACGCCTACGACTACACCGAAAAAAACTTCGATGTAAACCACTTCAAGTACAAACTTGAAAAAATAGATGTCAACGAACCAAGAATTCTCCTGACGGGAAACCAAGCTGTCGCCATGGGTAAAGTGCTGGGAGGCTGCCGAGTACAAACATACTACCCCATCACGCCCGCGGCTGATGAAAGCGAGTATTTAGAGGTGCATGAAATCCTTAAAACAAGAAAAGGTCAAGAAGCAATTATTGTAATTCAAACCGAAGACGAAATCGCAGCTGTAAATTCGGCTTCAGGCGCATGTTTAACGGGTGCGAGAGCGGCGACCAGCACGTCAGGTCCAGGTTTTTCACTTATGGCTGAAGGCATAGGTTGGGCAGGCAACAACGAAGTGCCCGTTGTAATCACCTACTACCAGCGCGGAGGTCCCGCAACAGGACAGCCAACGCGGAACAGTCAACAAGACCTGCGGTTTGCCATGCATGCCGCTCACGGTGAATTTGCAAGAATTATCCTTGCGTCAGGAGACATACGGGAATGCTTCTATGACGCTGCTGAAGTGTTTAATCTCGCTGAAAAATATCAGGTGCCCGTCATCCACTTGCTTGACAAAGCCATGGCTAACTGCTCCCAAACCTACCCAGTCTTCGACTACGGAAACGTCAAGGTGGACCGCGGCTTAATCGTCGGGGAAAAGGAGCTTGAAGGCAAAGAGTACAAGCGTTTCAGTTTCACTGAAACAGGTGTTTCCCCGAGGGCTTTTCTGGGAACAAAAAACGGCATCCACTGGTACACGGGAGACGAGCATAACGAGAGCGGGAACATAAACGAGGAACCCCACATTCGAAGGCAAATGATGGATAAAAGAATGAAGAAACTTGATCTAATCGATAAGGAAGTGCCGCTGGAGTTGAAAGTGAACTTTTTTGGCGACAAAGACTCAGAGAACATCGTGGTCAGTTGGGGTTCACCGAAAGGCGCCATAATCGAATCGCTTAACCAGCTAAAAGAAGAAGGCTTGAGTTTAGGGTATATTCAGGTGCGAATGATCCATCCGCTTCCCTCTGCCTACATCAAACAGATGCTTTTGGGCAAAAAACGGGTAATCGACGTGGAAGACAACTACTCAGCGCAGCTAGGCGGGATAATAACCGAGTACACAACAATCAAACCCAACTATTACATCCTCAAGTACACGGGAAGACCAATGATGACAACCGAAGTTTATCAAGCCCTGAAAGCGATTTTAACAGAAAAAGCGCCGAAAGAAAGGCAGGTGTTGATGCTTGGCTCATAAACCAGCAGACTACAAAACCAACGTCTACATGGACTGGTGCCCAGGCTGCGGAGACTTCGGCATCGCAAGCGCAATTCAAATGGCGCTAGCTGACCTTAACCTTGAACCGCACAAAGTTGTCTTGGTTTCAGGGGTAGGCAACGCAGCAAAGACGCCTCACTTCATAAAAGTCAACGGAGTCCACACACTTCACGGAAGGCTACTGCCTTTTGCCATGGGTATCAAAGTGGCCAACCCAGATTTGGAGGTTATCGGCGTGGGCGGAGACGGCGACGGCTTAGGCATAGGTGCCGGGCATTTTGTTAACGCGGGAAGAAGAAACATCGACATGACCTACCTCCTATTCAACAACGGCGTCTACGGATTGACCAAAGGGCAGGCTTCACCGACGCTTCCGCTCGGCGTCAAAACGAAGGGGCTTCCCAAACCCAACATTAACGAGGCTATCAACCCCGTTGCTTTGGCTATCACAGCGGGTTACACGTTCGTGTCAAGAGCATACGCGTTTGACGTCGTCCACCTGAAAAACATCATAAAGCAGGGGATTCAGCACAAGGGCTTGGCGCTGGTTGAGTGCTTGCAGCCTTGCCCCACATACAATGACATTGACACAAAGGATTGGTACGCTGGCGAAGATAGAAAAGACGCAGCAGGCAAGCCGCAATCCCGACTTTACAAGCTGGAAGATGAAGGCTTCGACCCCGTGGTACACGATTGGAACGAGGATTTCACGAAGAAGGTTGCCGGCATGGAAAAAGCAAATGAATGGGGCGACAGAATCCCAGTAGGCGTCTTCTACCAAAACCCATTAGAACCCACATTCCAAGACCGCATAACCAAGCGAATACCCTTCTACATGCAGAATCCGCCTGCTAAGCAACAGCTTAAAGACGAAAACGGCGTAGCAACGGTAGATTTAAGCGAGTTCATGGATGACTTAAAAACAAGCTAAAATTTCTCTCTTTTCAGGAAAGAGAGGCGGATTAGAAGCCTTCTCCCTTTCTCCTCGATCCTTCTCCTCAACCTTTCCTTAAACAAACAACTGCCAAGAAACAATATAAGCGGTATTGCCGCGACCGATATATTCCAGCTTTGGCTTTATTTCGTTTTGCCGTCAGTTTCTTCGCCGCAATAGCATTCCGCGGTGAATTTTGGAGTGCAGATGCAGTAGAACACCAAATCTGTTTTCCCAATGTTGCTTATTCTCTGGGAAGCGCCTGCCGGAATAACTACGAGGTCTCCCTTGGTTACCTCGGTTGGTTTTATGTCGCCAACGTCCACCTGGCCTTTTCCACTGGTTATTAGGTATATTTCGTTGACGCCGTCGAGGTGGTGTGCCATGGTTGTGATTCCAGGCTTTATCCGAGCCTGAGCAATTGAAATCCCTTCTGTGCTGTAGTTTTCTGCTATTAGAGCGCGTTCTGATGTAGACGTCTCTTTCAGGGAATTGGCCTTCACAATTTTCGGCTTCAAATACTCAACCTCACTTTCCTTACACATCTGCCAAAATAAAAGGTAACTATAGTTGTATATCCATATTTTGATTATATCCCTATCGCAAACCTTAACATAACTAGTATTTACGTTAAAATCGGCTTTTTTCCCAAAACAAGGATGTTTTCGGATTTTATTATTTGGAATTTTTTGTTTATTTTTCATGGTGTAGGCTTTCGGATTTCACGCTATATTGCAAGATTAATGTGAAAACAATTTATATATGCGCTAAATGTAGTGTGTTGTCAAGATTGTCGGCACTACGCATATAACAAACCTCGGAACATGTATAACATATGAGATGCCCATACTGCAACTCTGAAAACTCCAAAACCTTAGAAACGCGCGATTCCCCAGAAAACACCACGCGCAGACGAAGAGAATGCATCAACTGTGGAAAACGCTTCACAACTTACGAGTACGTTGAAACCGTCGAGCTCATGGTCAGAAAAAAAGACAACAGGCTTGAACGATTCGACGTTAACAAGATAATCCGTGGCTTACAGAAGGCATGCGAGAAAAGGCCTGTAACAATGACCCAAATCAACGAGTTAGCGGAAAAGGTAAGGCAAGATTTGATGCTTAAAGATGCAGAAGAAGTCGCGTCGCAGGAAATCGGCGATTTAATCATGAAGCACCTGAAAAACGTCGACCGCATTGCGTACATTCGGTTTGCATCGGTTTACAAGCAGTTTGAGGAGCCTGAAGATTTCAGGCGGTTACTCCTTGAGGTGAAAAAACAATGAAGTTCGTATTAAAACGTGATAGTAAATTAGAACCCTTCGATCAAGAGCGTATAACAACCGCCATTTGGAAAGCGGCGAAAGCCTGCGGCGGAAGAGACAAAGAGCAAGCGAAGCGTATAAGCGACGAAGTAGTCGCGGAACTCCAAAAAACCTACGGGGACGACGGCGTACCCACGGTTGAGGAAATCCAAGATGTCGTTGAAAAACGCTTGATTGAAAACGGGCATGCTCAAACAGCAAAAGCCTACATTTTGTACCGCAAACAGCACAGCGACACGCGTGAGTTAGCTGCTCTGCTGAGTTCCTCAGACATGGTGGATCAATACCTTGAGGTTGAAGATTGGCGTGTTAAAGAAAACAGCAACATGAGCTATTCATTGCAGGGACTCAACAATTACTTGTCGTCCACTGTGATAGCCAAGTACTGGATTTCAAGAATTTACCCGCAAAACATCGCTGACGCCCACTTTTCAGGCGACATGCACATCCACGACTTGGGTGTCTTAGGCGCTTACTGCGTCGGCTGGGACGTAAGCGAGTTGTTGATGGCGGGATTCGGTGGTGTCCCAGGCAAAATCGAGAGCAAACCAGCAAAACACTTCCGCACTGCACTGGGTCAAGTAGTTAATTTCTTCTATACGTTGCAGGGTGAAGCGGCAGGCGCGCAAGCGTTCAGCAACTTTGACACTTACCTTGCCCCGTTCATAAGGTACGACCACCTTAACCAACAAGAAGTTCAGCAGGCACTCCAAGAGTTCTTCTTCAACATGAACGTGCCGACCCGTGTGGGTTTCCAGACGCCATTCACCAATTTAACGTTGGATCTGGATGTGCCAGACTTCATGAAGAATGAGGCTGTGCTGTTCAACGGCAAGGTAACACAGGACACTTACGGCGACATGACTAAGGAAATGGAGATGTTCAACTTGGCATTTGCCGAAGTCATGCGGCAAGGCGACTCAAAAGGCAGAGTCTTCACTTTCCCAATCCCAACATACAACATAACGAAAGACTTCAATTGGGATTCGCCTGTGGCACAAGCACTCTTCGAAGTCACCGCAAAATACGGCGTACCCTACTTCTCAAACTTCGTTAACAGCGACATGAAACCCGAAGACGTACGCAGCATGTGCTGCCGCCTACGCATAGACAACCGCGAACTACGCAAGCGAGGCGGAGGATTCTTCGGCGCTAACCCGTTAACTGGAAGCATAGGCGTTGTAACCCTCAACATTCCCAGAATCGGCTACCTGTCCAAGGATGAAGACGAGTTCTTTGAACGTTTAGAGAACCTGATGGAGATAGCAAAAGAAAGTTTGGAAATCAAACGCAAGGTTCTTGAAGCATTCACGGAAAACGGTTTGTACCCGTATTCCCGCCGATACCTCAAGCATGTGAAAGAGGGGTACGGTAAATACTGGAAGAACCACTTCTGCACTATCGGCATAGTTGGGGTCAACGAAGCAATCATAAACCTGCTGGGACAAAACATTGCGACGCGTGACGGACAAGCCTTCGCTGTTAAGATGTTAACGTTTATGCGTGAACGCCTAATGAAGTACCAAGATGAAACAGGCAGTATCTACAACCTTGAAGCAACCCCTGCTGAAGGCACTTCTTACAGGCTTGCCCGCATTGACAAACGCCGATACAAAGATATCATATTCGCTAACCAAAAACAAGTAACCGCTGACCACGCAGAACCCTTCTACACGAACTCTTCTCAGCTACCTGTCGATTTCGCTGGAGACCTGTTTGAAGCGCTGGACCACCAGGAAACCTTGCAGACCCTCTACACTGGAGGCACGGTCTTCCATATTTTCCTTGGCGAGAGACTTAACTCTTGGAAAGCTGCGGCTGAACTCATCAAGAAAGTAGCATGGAACTCAAAGCTGCCCTACTTCACGTTAACACCAACTTTCAGCGTTTGCCCAACCCACGGCTACATAAGCGGTGAACACAAGCAATGCCCAACCTGCGCCGCAAACTGCGAAGTCTACTCTCGAGTAGTCGGGTACCTAAGACCAGTTGACCAATGGAACGATGGAAAACAAGCAGAGTTCGCCATACGCAAAACCTTCGACCGATCAACCGTTATGGCTTCAGCACCCCTAACAAGTTAGAGAGGAATAACGCAAAAATGAAGTTTAGCGGAATACAGAAAACAAGTCTAGTAGATTACCCCGATAAAGTAGCTAGCGTGCTGTTCACGCCCGGCTGCAACCTCCGATGCCCCTTCTGCCACAACTGGCGCATAGCAGTCAATCCGCAACCGCCTTTTCTGCAGGAAGCCGCCGCATTGGAAATCTTGGAGAGCCGCAAAAGATACGTTGACGCCGTCGTAGTAACGGGGGGCGAACCGTGCATGCATAAAGAGTTGCCTAAATTTCTCGCTAAACTCAAGGAACGCGGCTTCTCGGTAAAGCTGGATACGAACGGTTTCTTCCCCGACGTGCTCGAAGAATGTTTAGGAAGCGTGGATTACGTGGCTATGGATGTGAAGACTTGCAGGGAAAAATACAAGTTGCTTGGCGCACAGGACACGGATGGGCTAATGCGAACCATGGAAATCCTCAAGACGGGAAAGGTTCCGTATGAGTTTCGGACAACCGTGGTGCCGCAAATAGTCACCGCCCAAGACGCAACTTGCATTGGGGAACTCGTGAAAGGCTCAAAAACCCATGCGCTCCAACAATTCATCCCTGAGGATACGCTTGACAAGAAATTCCAAGGTCTCAAGCCTTACACGCCTGAAACCATCGGCGAGTTCGCAGAGGTCATCCGAAAATACACGGAAAACGTCCTGCTAAGAATCTAACCCACAAGCGTTTACCGCTCTTCTTTTTACCCAAACAGAAACAAGCCTAACCAAACATTTTTGAGCACAAGGGCAGAGGCGACGCAGGTCAAAAACGAACGGGAAGGAACGGGAAAAGTCGGGAAAGAACGGGAAGAGACGGGAAGGGACGCTAAGAGACGGGAAGAGACGCGTAGGAACGTGACTTGCAAACGCTTCAAACCCTAAACCAAAAAAGCAGCCCAAAACAACCCCAACAAAAACGTCGACTAACGCTTTTCTTTTTTGCTTATTTTCTAACGCGTGGATTTTCGGGTGTTTGTACATATTTTAAACAAGTCAGGAGGCGTCATGTTTATTTAAATCGTAATCACACGTGCTGTCTGAAGTAAACAGCAGTAGCCATATTCGAGGGAGGGGGTGCGTAATTGAAAAATAGGTCTGCCATAGTGGCGCTTGCAGTCATCATAATCATGGCATCAATTGTTTTCATGACAATAAACAGCGCTTTTCCTCAAACGTCACCGACACTTCAATCAGGCAAAACACGCCAAGCGACACTAACACTTCAATCAAACGGAACAATAACGGACACATCCAGCTACGTCAAACCAGATTGCCTAATTCAAACAGACAACTCAGGAACCTACCGAGCAGTAAATGCCACCAACGGCAAACTCATTTATTCATCCACAAACGCAAGCAACACAATAAACTCGGAAATCAAAGATAACACCTGCATTGCCCTCGGAACAGGACCTTTCGTTTTAACCAACACGATAACCAAACAAGCCAACAACGTCACCATCGAAGGACAGGGCAACGGAACGCTTCTTCAGGTTGCCGCTTCAACGAATATTAACGCTTTCACCCTCAGCAATGTGTATGGGTGGACAATCCAAAACTTACAGATTGATGGCAACGGTGCAAATCAAGCTACACCGTCATATGGTTATGGTTCCGGAATATGGGTTACAAATGGCAACAACATCGTTATCGAGCGCTGTCACATTATCAACACTTACACTACTGCCATTAGATTGCTCACTTCAACTAACTGCACTGTAAACAATAACAGCATCTACAATACTTTGTATGACCACGGCATTCTTGTCTGGGATACAACCGACTCAAGCATGACGAACAATAAAGTAGACTTAACTTATTACTCTGGCATATCAGTCTCAAACGATGCCAATTACAACGTAATCGAAGGAAACATCCTCAGCAGAAGCGGTCAGATGGGCTCATTGGGAGACGGAATCGAGATAGGCTCAACACCTCAGTCAGGCAGCACAGTCGGAAACATTGTCTCCAATAATATTTGCCATGACTGCGTTATGGACGGGATTTCGGTTGCCCAGAGCAATCTTACGGTGGTTTCTGGAAACTTTGTTTTCAACAATGGTGTATACGGTATATCAATCGAAAGCAACGACACGGGAACACAGGTAATTGGCAACTCTGTTTATAACAATTCTGCTCTCTCCAAGGTTGGGGCAGGTGGAATAATCGTTTTGGGTGAAAGCACATCAGGAACCACAATTTCCCTTAATGTAGTCTATGGAAACTGGCAGAACGGAATATTCTTAATTCAAGGCGCAACCAGCACGGTTGTCCGTAACAACACGGTTTACGATAACGGCCAAAAGACACCAAACACCTGCGATGGAATACTTATTGCAACGTCAAAATGCCTGATACAAAATAATACATGTTTCGACGACCAGCACGTTAAAACACAAAGATATGGAGTAAATGAAGAAGGCGGATACGCAAACAACACTATCATCGGAAATGTGTTCTCGAAAACTTAAAACGACTAGCTCTATGATAAAAGTGAGTGGTTAGGCTATTTGCTCATAAAGTTTTTCATATTTCTTAACTAAAATATCCCAGTCAAATTGTCTCATACGTTCTAAGCCTTTTTTGCTCAAATCATCTGCAAGTCTCCTATCGGTTAAAACTTTAATCAACGCATCCGCTAAAGCCGATGGGTCGCTCGGTGGAACAAGAAGTGCCGCATCTCCGACTACTTCGGGGATGCCGCCCACTCTCGTTGTTACGATAGGAAGGCCGTAAGCCATGGCTTCAAGGTTAACGATCGGAAAGCTTTCAGTTCGTGGAGAAATACATAACAATCGACAGTTTTTCAGGTATAACGATTTAGTGGATTCATCAATCAGTCCTTTGAATTCAACACTTCCACCTATTTTTAGTTTCAGTGCAAGTTCTTTTAACTTCGCTACATCATTTCCTTCTCCCGCTAGCCACAATTTGACGTCTGGAACCTTCGAAACGACTTTTGGCATAGCTTGAAGCAGGATGTCTTGACCCTTGTGGGTAGTATCCAGCCTGGCCAAGCATAAAATGACCTTACCAAGATTTCGGGTAGGAGCATCCATCGGCGGCAGGGTGACACCGTTAGGAATTACGGCTATTTTATTCTGATTTACACCTCTCCGTATTAGATGATGCTTTTCCATATCTGTTATTGCAACTACTCGGTCGCATACCCTAATGGGAATACTTCTTAGTAAATCGCAGAACGGATAGATTTTGGCAGTAGGATCACTATGGGTCGTGATTACGGTTGGTTTATCGGAAAACATTGATGCCCAGGTGGGAAAGTAACCATAAGCATGTGCGTGAAGAATATCAAATTCTACCTGATGCATTTTGAGGATCATGTGAGGCATTAATCTACCAATCCTGTACTTCAGTTTCAAGGGCTCAAAAACAGGGACTCTGTGAATGGTTATACCATCTTTTACCTCACACTCTAAAGCGTTTGGTTCATTTTGCGTTATGACTTCAATTTCAAAACCATCTTTAATTAATCGTTTATTGATTTCATGCATATGGGTTTCAACCCCACCCATTGAAGGGGGGTAATTAGGCGTTAATTCCAAAATTCTCAGATCAAACACCAACCAAAAAATTAAAGAGCTGTCTAATTCGGTACTTGGTAATCATTCCAAAGTCACCTCTTAATGCTCGTTTCAACATCTTTGAGTAATACTTCTTCTTTGCCTCTTTAGATGCTTGTAGCGCCATTTGATATGCTTTAATTCGTTCGTCAACTGAAAATTCAGGTGTCTCAAAGACTGGCCGATCACTAAAATGATTAAACTCCGTATACTCTCTATTAATCCAGCGTCCACATTTTTCAACGTAGTTCCACAGTTCCGTTCGAGGGTACGGGAGTGCTAAGTAGAAATCGAAGGTAGTGAAGTCTTGGTTAACAGCGAAGTCAACGGATTCTTTGACTGTCTCAAAAGTGTCCCCAATATTGCCGATCATGAATAGACCGTGAAGATTGATGCCCACATCTTTGATCATTGTAACTGCTTTTTTGATATCTTCTACGCTCTCACCCTTGTTGATATTTCGAAGGACCACAGGATTCGCCGATTCGACTCCGAGAGCGATTCCAGTGCAACCTGCGTCTCTCATTTTTTTGAGCATAACTTCTGTCACTCGATCAGCTCTCACACCCTGACAAAACCATCGGATTTTAAGAGGAAGCACCTTGTCACAGAAGGATTCTATGCGATTTATATCCAAGGTAAAGTTGTCATCAGCAATATAGAATTGCCTTTTGCCAAAGGTGGAGACTACCCACGTTATCTCATTCACGATGCTATCAACGGAGCGTGCTCTCCAATGCCTGCCCCAAAGTTTCGAGATTGCACAGAATGAACAGTTAAAGGGGCAACCTCTGCTTGTGAGCAACACATGCTGATCGTACCTCTTCATAGGGAAGAGGTCCCACGCTGGAAACGGGAGCGAATCGAGATTCTGAATCAACTCTGCAGGTTCATTGATTACTATGGATGCCTCGTGGTTACGGTAGATTAATCCGCGGATGTTAGCCAGTTGGTCAGTTGAATGGTTCCCTGTTTCTAATGTACGAGCGAGTTCTAATAGGGAATATTCGCCTTCACCATAGATTGCGTAATCTATGACTGAGGATTTTTCGAGTACTTCTTTTAAGGCTATTCCAACATGTGGGCCACCTAGAACAATCTTCGTAACTGGGTTCTTTTCCTTAACTTTCTTTGCAATCATTAATGCCCTATCATAAGTAGCGCTTGTAGCGCTTATCCCGACAAGATGGAACCCCTGATATAGAAAGTAATCAACTTCCTTATTATTTGAAACAGCAACGTCAAGAATATGTACATCTATTCCATTATTTCTCAGAACGCTGGCTATGTATCCCAACCCTGAGGATGGAAACGAAGCAGTTAATTTCTTATCTCCTGGATCAATTAAACCTGCTCTCATTTTTTTCACCATTGGTCATCATCTTTAACTTTTCAAATGAAATCTCTCAGCTTCCACACAAACACTCAGGTATGTAAAATAGACAGAAAACTTGATGAGGTTTGAAACTTTTTTCGATTTAAGGTTTTTAAAGTAGAAATACAGGAAATTTCTTATTTGATCGTCCGACAAAAAATTCCGTTTTTGTTGCTGTATTCTTGCTTGTTTTAGGTGCTGTACTCTTATTTTTGGGTTAAATAATATTTTACCGCCATGCTTCTTGATTCTTAGACATAAATCTACCTCGTTGTATTGTCCCTGTCCAATAAGATTTTCATCAAACAATCCTATTTCTTTAAAGACCGCTCTCTTGAAAGACATATTACACCCTCCAAGGTAATCAATCTCAATAGTTTTCCCTGCTGTCAAGTCAACATCGTGTCCAATTGTAGCCCCGCTTGAGTAAACATGACCAACTTGTTCTATGTCATTGTTATAAACAATTAAAAGAAAAATTTTCGTAAAGATTTTGAGGAACTTACTGCTTTCCAACCATTTTATTGTTGCGTAATCGCCTAGCTGTTCATTTTGATTAACATATAAACCGCCAACTGCTTTAACATCATCACTTGAAACTTCATAGGTATGAATTATACTTGACAACCAATGCTGATTGACAATACCATCATCATCCGTAAACGCTATAATTTCTCCAGATGCGTTTTTGACCCCCAGATTTAAAGCATTACAAAAACCTCTGTGATCTTGTTTAACAAGTCTTACTTTGTAACCAGATATAAGTGATAAAGTTCCATCAGTAGACCCACCATCTACAACTATAACCTCATAATCTGTAAAATCTTGTCTAATTATGGCATCTAGACATTTTTTGAGATATGCACAACGATTTAAGGTAGGGATTATGACTGAGACTTTCGGCACTTACTTACGCCTCCGAATGGAACGGTTTTTTAATTGGGTACTCTACCCGCTTCTTTTTAGATTCCAATTCTTTATACTCCCAAATTCCCTCAGAGACAAAGCACATGTGCGGGCTCAAGCTGTATTCGAAAACTGCTTTGTTTTTAAAGTAGGAATTTGGAAATAAAACCGTCTTCTTCCCGAGAATTGTGGCTAGTATTGCTACATGGAGTCTATCTGTGTAAACATTCTGCGCACCTTCAACATATTCCACAAAACTTTCAAAGTCCACTGATGTAGGTATGTCTCCAGCAATCAATTTGTTTCGCGTGTGAACGCTTCTTTTAATTTTATTAATTACTGCCGTTTTGGAAACAGCCGATTCTTGGTCTGTTCTTAGGCAAAGCAGATCGTAGGAACAATCTACAGATCTTTTGACAAAAGGGATCAGGTCTTCTCTCGACAAGTAAAGCGCATGATCTTGAGATAGATGGATGTTGACGTTTGATGGGAGTTTCATAGAGCTTAGCAAAGAATAGCTATTTTTTTCTCGACAAAAAAGATGAATCTCTTGTTTGGCACTCTGAAAGATGTTCGGAAAATCTGTTGAATCGAACCAGTAGGTCTGCGGAGCAATTATAATAACATTTTTTGGATTTTGTTCAATCGCAACTTTGAGCAATCTTATTCCATGACCATAAAGATCATTAACGTTACCACCACCACCGATCAAGATTACGGTTGCAGGAGAACTCGACCTATACGCCCGCATTGTCCACCAGTGGCTTTTTTTTTCAATTCTGTCAAGAACGATTGTAGAATGGCGAACTCTTTTTCTTGATTCTTCCATTATTTTAGATAATGCAGTCACGAACAGCACAAAAGGCCGTTGGCTAATGGGCATTCCACCATTATTAATAAACCCAACTTTTTTGTACGCTAGGTTAAGACTCTTGAGAATCTTCTCTGTGCCAAGATATATCAACCGGTCGCCATTATTTGTAGTTGGACAATCAGGTTCAATGAATAGAAACTGATTAGTTCTGTATTTTAAGATAATTTTAAGGAAGGCATCCAAAAAGATCACAACCGCATACTTTATCTAATTCAACATGCTTTGCCGCGCCTTCCTCTCTTTCGCAAACAAGTTTCACATTATAGGCGGACAGAAGCGATAAACTTCCATCGGTAGATCCTCCATCGACAACAATAATTTCATAATCTTTGAAGTCTTGTCTCGTTATTGCGTCAAGACTTTTTTGGAGATATTCACGGCGATTCAAGGTAGGTATTATGACTGAGACTTTCGGCACTTACTTACACCCCCGAATAGATCGGTTTTTCAATTTGACATTCTTCCCTGCTCTTTTTAGACTCCGATTCTGTAGATGGTGCGTTTGCTCACCCACCACCCAAGGCATTAAAAGTTTTGAGTCCATAACGATCAATAAATTTCTTGGCACACCACTTGTATGGAGGAACAGCCCAAGTGCATTTTCTGCATATTTGATTGCTATCCATTCTGAAACGTCCGTCTTTAACCCTTTTGTATTCGGGCGAGTGAGCAATTTCGGAGAATGATTGTTTAAGTAGATTCCCCAGTGGGTGCTTCAATCCGAAATCCATACAGCATAACACTACATCACAGTTTGGTAGCATGACAAACTGAGGAGAGAAGAGTTTTGTGCAAAAGAACCAGCCGTGGACATGCCTTTTTGGAACGTTCCGACACGTTCCAGCCCGTTCGTTTGAAATGAAACGTTCGTTCATCAAAGAGAAATCATTAATTCGCAACTGTTTTAGCGCTGTTACTAACGTGTTTTTATACACTTCGGTGATGGGGATTTTTGCGTTCCATAGGTTATCGGGCAGGTGCAAAACAATTTGGTCAAAGTTGCAGTTTTTCAGTCTTTCCACCTCTTGACTCTTCAAACCAACAAGTGTCGAGTATAAGACAATTTTATAGCCGTTTGAATGAGCATATTCAATCATGTCAACGCATTCGGGATTCAAGAATGGCTCTGCAAATCCCGAAAAATGAATTGCGACTGACTTAGGGACTTTGGTCAGCACTTTTTTGAAATTTTCCAGACTTAAGTTCTTACAGCCATTATAGGCTTCCTGAAATTTGTCTTGAGGACAGAAACTGCAATCAATCTTACATTTACTGACAGTTGTTATTTCAAGCCAAGAGTCAAGTTTAAACACGATTATCCTCTTTTCAAGTTTTATAGTTCTGGGAAGGGCGCCACTATTGAAATGTTATAGCGCCCTTGCGCCTTGACTTTTAGCATATGATATCATTCTCAAAAGGACTATACTGGTGTGGCAATATAGTAGATGTCTATTTCCTGATAACTCCGTCCATAGAAAGATGCCGCAAGTTTCCCATTAGTTAGCACATATGCGGATATGGCTGAACTTAGCGTCCACTGCAAACTTTTAGAAAGGATGAAATAGTGTATGCCGTCCCCTCTGATTGAATCTATGTTTTGAGTGCTATAGCTTACCCTAATATGGTAATCTGTAAGAAAGTATTCATAGACATAATTGCTTACTACGTAGATCGTTTGCCCATTTGGAATGTTTGCTTGTACCCATACAACGGATTGGCTGAATGCGTTGTCCGTGCCTGCACCATCGACGACAGACCAAACCCCCACGTTGTAAAAAATTATGATGGAAAGTAAGACCATAACTCCAGCAGAGATTCTTAGTTTTCGTTTTGGGATTGAGACTCCGAAGGCTATCTTAGATAATGCATAGCCAGATATGACGGCAGCTGGTACAGTCAGATAAACAAAAAACTGAGGGTTATGGATTCCAAGTGCACTAAAGAAGATTGCTGAGCCAACGAGCCAAGATGTCATCAATACGGCTGATTGGCTTTTATCTTTGTAAAGAAGGTAAACGCAAGACACAACCGACAAAGCTAGTACTACATAGGTCATGAGATAAATATCTGCAGCCCCAAGTAAATCGGACGTGAAAGAAGGATAATTAGGGGAGGTATAACCAGTATTTCTGACAATCCAAAGTGCCCTTTCTATAAGACTGAGGTAATTGCTCAGGAAGACTGAAGCGTCTACAGAGAGAGCCCAGACGACATATCCCAGATACATTAGAAGACCCGTCACTAGGAAGACGATTGTTCCTTTAATATTGACTTTTATTTTAACAACGTATCGAGTAAGCAATAACCAAACTGCCACGACAACAAGAAGATAGATCGCCAACTCTTTCGTGAGCATAGCTAAACCAAAGAATACCCCGCCTAAGACGAATAGCTTTAAATCACGGGTAGAATTCGCGTTTGCTCTTCCATAGAGGTAAATCGAAACTACAATAAACAGGATCACCAAAGACTCTAGAATCCCAATTCTGGCGTATTTCAACGCATACGGCTCTACCATCAGCACAAGGGCTGTAACCAAGCCTATCCGATAGTCACTTATTTTTGCTATCAAGATGAACACAAATGTAACAGTTAGAGCAGAGTACAAAGCCGACGTTAACCTAGCGGTGAATATATTTGCTAGGGTTACTCCGTTTATACCCGATAACTGGAAGAAGCCACTTTGCAAAAGATAGAACAGCGGCGGATGGACAAACCATGGCGACCCAAAAGCAACCAGATGCCCGTACTGCGGCAGCGTTACTGCGATGCTAGTATACAGAACTTCGTCCCCAAATATGTCTGGCGTTGAAGATAGTCGCCATATCCTTAAAAAGAACGCCAGAACAAACAAAAGGATACCGATTGAAACTAACAGTAACCGATTCTCATCTACGAGCGACAAAAGAGTTTTCGGCTTGTCAAAAGATTCTTCATTGGCCTCATTTTGCAATTTGGAACTCCTCTTTTAAACAGTGTTTTTGGATGAGTTCTAAGTTAGTGAGTTCGGCTGCGTTCAACATTTTAGCGTTTAGCCCTCTTGCTTTGATGAATCCTATAAAAGCCTCCAAATCCTTAGGGGTTGGAACACATAAGAGTAAAGCTTCGCAGTTGCGAGTTGTATGTTGAATTTCAGTAGTAACTTCAAATCCAAGTTTTCGAAGCGGATCCAGTTTTTCTTTTCGTATGTCATGAAAGACGACGTCGTTTCCAAGCTTAGCTAAGGCGACGCCGGTTGCTTGACCCACTACGCCAGAACCAACAATTGATACTTTCATTTTAGAAATTTCCTCTGTAGGTTTTTAGTCGAATTAGCGACCGCCCAAACTGTATGCTGCCTCTTGAAGGTGATGTCAATTAATGCCAAGGCGTTAACCATAGCCTCAATTAAGATGACGACTGAAAGTTTTATAGTGTCTTTTGGTCGCTCTTTTATTTCCTCTTTAAGAACATGAAGGCTTTTAGAGGGCTCTTCGATTAGCATGTTTTCGATGGTTTTAGGGCATTTTTTTGTGAGCCTTTTCACCCGCAAATGTCCGTAAACTACTCTGCGCCTTTGACGTATGTAATCGGGAATATTTGTTGGCGCTTTAATGTAAACTTTCGCTTCATCACAAAACTTAACTAAAAAACCTTTCAACGTGGCTGAAACAGCGATGTATGCGTCGTCATTTATTACGTTTAGTGGTATCCTATCCACGATTCCCTGCCTGAGAACCATAAATTCTCCAGAAGCGTGATTATTCAGGTTTAAGTCATTGAGGTAATGCAACGTATTATTGTGTAGTCGCCACATTAAGTGGCTCAAGTAGCCCGAAAAACCGCTCTCAACATTCGTAGGCACTGGGCTGCCGCCGACGACACCGATTTTAGAATTTGCAGAAATCTTCTTGATCATTAAAGGTAACGTTGAAGCTACGGGCATCACGTCAGCTGAAATCAAAAAAATGAACCGACCTTTGGATTTTTCAAGAATATTGTTTATCGCTGACGCCTTACCGAGGCGTTTTTGCTCTGTTATCAATTTTACCCGTGAATCCCTTTCAGAAAATCGCCTCACAACCTCAGTCGTTGCATCTGTGCAGCCTGAGCAGACAACTATAATTTCACTGTCGCTTCCGAGTTCCTGTTGAGTCAGAAGGTTTTGCAGTAGTCGCCCGATATTCTGCTGCTCATTATAAGCGCAGATCCCTACACTGATTTGGGTAAAAAAAGCCTCCTAATACTGAATCCGAAAATTTAGCGCCTTTATGCCTTTAACGGCTTCTCTGTCTCGTCCATAGAAAAAAGATTCACAGCTACCAATGAAGCTATCGTGTAGGCTTATGCCTACAACAACAATTCTTCAAAATTATTTCGATAGAAAAGATTATACGCCTAATTCTATTGAAAAGAGATACTTCTAAAGCTCACTAGTTGAACCAGCGCTGGCTCAAAAAACGCGGGGTCAAACAATTTTTAAAGCTGATTTCAATGGTTCCTTCTTTAGAATAAGGGTAACTTATCAAAAGAATAATAAAGGTTAGCAACCGAGCTAGCTAGCCACGTCTTGAAGGAGGAAAAATCACCAGTTGAAGCTAATCTACGTTGCAATAGACGGAATGGGCGATTTACCAATCAAAACCTTAGACAACAAAACGCCGCTGGAAGCGGCTAAAACCCCTAACATGGATGCCCTTGCTGCAGGCGGCAAAACAGGCTTAATGTACACCGTAAAAAAAGGGGTTGCGCCTGAGAGCGATGTGGCTGTTATTTCGCTTTTGGGTTATGACCCGTTCAAGTGTAGCACTGGGCGAGGCGTCATTGAGGTGGTTGGAGCGGGCTTGAAAATGAAGGATGGCGATTTAGCCTTGAGATGCAACTTTGCTACGCTTGGGCAAGGAAAAACCATAGTTGACCGTCGAGTCGCAAGAAGCCTAAGCACCGAAGAAGCCACCGAGTTGAGCAAAGCTGCCAACGAGCAAGTTAAGCTTGAATCGTACCCTGCAACTTTCGAGTTTAAGAACACGCTGGGTCACAGGGCAGTCCTGCTGATAAAAAGCAAGGCAAAGCCTCTTTCAAGTAACATAACAAACAGCGACCCAGCCTACACAATTGTAAACGGCATCGGGGTAGCGCAGACAAACGTTGAAATGGTCCTTAAAACCTGCGAGCCCACAGACAAGACAGAATCAGCAAAAGTTTCTGCCAAACTCGTTAACGAGTTTATCGATAAAACCCACAAGCTGTGGGATAAGCACCCTTTGAACGTGAAACGTGCCGCTGAGGGCAAACTTAAGGCGAACGTCGTGTTGACTCGAGACGCAGGGCACCTGCTTCCAAGATTCTTCAACATCAACGAGCACTACCATGTTAACTTCGCCGCCTTAGCCGACATGCAGGCGGAGCGAGGCATAGCTCAGTTGGCTGGCATGGATTCGATGCTGCTTCCTCCGCCGTCAGGCAACCTGCAGAAAGACTGCGAACTAAGAGTCAAAACACTGCTAGAAGTGCTTCCTAAGCATGACTGCTTCTACATTCACCTAAAAGGCCCCGATGAGCCAGGACATGATGGCAACTGTGTGTTGAAAATGCAAATTATTGCTGCTATCGACAAGTACTTCTTCGGTCCGTTGCTGAAGCAGATTTCCCTAAAAGATAACCTCATCTGCATAACCGCTGATCATGCGACGCCCTGCGACCTTAAAGTGCACAGTGACACACCCGTACCCATTCTGATTTCAGGCAGCAAGCTAGGCGACGGCAAAACGTTGAAGTTCTCGGAAAGAGAATGCGCAAAAGGAAGCTTAGGCATACTTGACCGCGGATGCGAATTGCTACCGAAACTGATGGAGCTAATCAAAAAATAACGGAAAACATTTTTTCAGCAACCTCTTTTTTGATTTTAATTTTTCTCATCGGAAAAGCCGCATGCTTTATTAAAATTTAAGCAATCCTACGGCGCTTTGAACAAGAAGCTTATGTTCGCCCTCGTTTTCCTTTGGTTTGCCTCGTTGGTTTTAGGTTTTCTCCTCTACGCGGTGCGGTATGCTTAAGTCCCTTGAGGCTTCCCTTAAACTAAAATCTGAAACCATGTGCCTTTAATAAAAAGCGTCGTCTAAAGAATAAGCGAACAGGCGAAAGAGAATGGCTTACACGCGTGAAGGAAAAGAAACTTTTGAAGTCTCCTACCCGATTGACGCTATCTGGCAAGCAATCCCCAAAGCGGTCGCCAAGCTCGAGTGGAAAGTGGAAGAAGCAGACTTGGCTACGCATCACGTTAAGGTCAAAACTAAAGGTGCCTTCCTATCCTACGGCTCAGACTTGGAAATAAATTTGACAGCGGTCGATGAAAAGACCACCAAATTGTCCATTTCTGCAGAAACCCCCGTGACAACCATAACAGCTATGGCTGACTACGGCAGGACAAATGAACGCATCGCCGTGTTCATCGCCACCATAGGAAAAATAATGAGCGGCTGACGGCTTTTTACTCCATTATTTGTGACCGTTTGAATGCAATCCAAGCTACCGCCAGCAAGCCTGCGATGTATGCCGCGGCGACCGCTACCGACCTCACCGCCACGAAACCCGTTGACTCGGTGTAGACTAGCCCTGCTGTGGGGATTGAGCGTTCGCCTGCCCTTACGGCTGTCAGGTTTAACTTGTAATACGTTACGTCCGCGGAAGGATAGAGTGCCCAGTTGACGATGTTGGAGCCGATGTTGTCTGTGCCGGATCCTACAGTAACATTGGTTCCTAGTATGTTTCCCATCGCCCCTGTTCCTGGGAAATAGTTAAGCGCTGGGGAAGGACCGGATAAATCTCCGATTATTGGTGCAGCAAAGAAGAAGGCAAGGAACATGATTATGACCACGATCACAGTCGTGATTGTGTTCTTTGATATTGTACCCATGGCAAACAAGATGGCTACCCATATGAAGGTGCTCATGAGGCTTCCGAACACAATGATGGGCATGTATTGAAGATTGTTCTGGGGACCATAAATCAACGCTGAAGCTCCAGCAACGTAACCGAACAGAATTGCGTATGAGCTGAGAAGCATTACGAAAGCTCCGAAAAGTTTGCCAAGGAAAATCATGGTTCGCGAAACGGGTTTGGTTACTAAAGGCACAATGCTTCCGCTTTCAAACTCGCTTGAAAACGTGTTGACCGCTGTAGCAATTGCGAAAAGTATGAAAACAAACCCTGAGCCGCCAAATGTTATTGCGAAATCGGGGTTTTTTGTTATCTTTACGCCTTCGTAGGCGCTGATGGCGGCTGGCAACACGATGATTAAGGTGGCGATTACGAACATCGCGATGATTATGCCTATGAATTTCTTCTTTCTGATGTTCCAGATCATTTCATAGCGGAATATCGCCCAGAACCGTGAGAACCAGCTTGGGCGTTGATTGGGATTCGGTGCGGCGGTCATTGCGGTTTTCCTCCTTGATTTTTGGTGACAAGTTGAATGAATATGTCTTCTAAAGTAGCGTTCTTTTGGCTCATGCCCACTATTACTCCGCCTGCACCTGTCACCGCTTTGGAAATCTCGGCTCTCACGTCGGTGTAAGTGTTCACTTGTACAAGCAGGGTTTCTTCAGTTTTCCAAGTGCCCGTAACGTAAGGCAGCTTTTTCACAGCGGCGATGACTTCAGGTGTGAGGCTAACCAAGTCAATATGCATAACGGCTGGCCCCAGTGTGTGAGAAAGGTTCTCGGGTGTATCTGAAACCACCATGGTGCCGTTGTTTACGATAGTGACGTGGTCGCAAAGTTGCTCGACTTCATAGAGCAGGTGCGACGAGAGAAAGACGGTCATGCCCTCTTTCGAGATGTTTTTAACCAGTTCTCTGACCTCGATCATTCCGACGGGGTCCAACCCGATGCTCGGCTCATCCAAAACCACCAGCTCAGGGTTATTCAACAATGCCTGAGCAATCCCGATTCTTTGCTGCATCCCCTTGCTGTATTTCGCGATCAGGTCGTTTTCCCTGCCCTTCAACCCGACCATTTCAATCAGCTTCGGGATGTCTTGGGCTCTTTGCTGCTCAGACATGCCGTACATGCGTCCGTAAGTGTCAAGAAGTTCAGCGCCTTTAAGGTGCTTGGGAAACTTGGGGAGCTCAGGCATGAAGCCGATGTTTAACCGAGAATCAGCGTCATCTACATGGACCTCTCGCCCCAAAACTTTAACTGAACCAGAGTCGGGTCTAAGAAGTCCAACCAAGATTTTAATGGTGGTGGTTTTTCCTGCGCCGTTTGGACCCAGAAACCCGTGGACCGTGTTTTTCTGAACTTTAAGGTTGAGTTTGTTGACGGCTGTTAGGGAACCGAAACATTTTGTCAGGTCGGAGGTTTCGATGGCGTAGTCCAACGCAGGTGCTTCCTTGCTGGGGTTTTAGTTGGCATTCGGATATAAGCTTTGACTTAGTCAGGCTTCTTTTAACGTTTAGTTTGAAAGGCTATTTTGCATAGAAAACGACGTTGACAGTGCGCCTCGCTCATTTAGCAACCAAAAAATCACCATTTCAGCGACGAGCACCGAAGATTATAAGACTTCTTCCGAACCATTATCCTCTAAGCCAACGGTGATTTGTGTGAGTGGCAAGCATGCGCCAATCAGTTACAAAGGCAGAAGCATAGGCATCCTTACTTTAACCGTTGCCCAACTGCTGATTGGAACCATACATCTCCTCCTCGGGTTAGGGCTTCTTGCCGTTGAAATACTGAATAATCAAGGAAGCCTAGCCTACGACATATACACTGTAGCTTTCGGCAGCCTACTTCTTGTTTTCGCCGTATACATTTGGAGAGGAAAAAAGGCAGGGTGGATTGGCACCTACGCGGCTTTGCTGTTTGTCATTGTGGCGGATACCTTGACTGTTTTGGGGTTGCCCAGTATTCCGGGGATTCCTTCGTTTGCAGCGCCAACGGAGATAGGTTACAGTGTGATTGTGATAGTTTACCTGTCTCTGCCTCATGTGAGAAAAAAATTCTCGTTTTAAGTCATGGTTTTGGCGCTGGCTTCATCCAGTCGTGCGCATAAACTTCTGCTTCCCCGTTTTCGATACCAGCAAC
The DNA here is from genome assembly GCA_963722095.1 of Candidatus Bathyarchaeota archaeon. Taxonomy (GTDB): domain Archaea; phylum Thermoproteota; class Bathyarchaeia; order Bathyarchaeales; family Bathycorpusculaceae; genus Bathycorpusculum. The sequence goes on from CAVRJR010000001.1 coordinate 1,668,851, forward strand.
TATCCGCTGTGCTGCGTACTCTGGCGTGTCTGCCCTGCTGAAGGCTTCCTTTGCGCCCGGCGATTCCTCCTGCCCCTGCAAAGATGAGTCTTTAATGGTGTTCTTTTCAAAGTCGGTCAGCGTGATGAACGGGTAAACAACGCTTACAACAATCTTGTCCTCTGCAAGCTCCTCCCTTGCTGTCAAGCTTATGTGAGCCAACGCCTTCTTCAGCCCAGAATACGGTCCATTATTTGGCAGAATCATTAATGCTGTTCCCGAGCTCACGTTAACTATCGCTCCGCCGCCCTGTTTGCGCATAATCGGGATGGCTTCTTTCATGGCTGCCAAGGGGCCGACGACGTCTAAATCGAAAATATGCTGGAAGACTTCCGTATCAGTCTTTTCAACTGGCGTGTCATATCCCTGACCAGCATTGTTAACTAAAACATCGATTCTCCCAAAATGTTCGGCAACTTTCCTAATCATAGTTTCGACATCATGTATCTTTGACATGTCGGCGGGAACGGCGATTGCTTCGGGCAGCTCTTTCGCGAGTTTTTCAAGTTTTTCTTTTGAGCGGGCAACAAGTGCCAGCTTGGCTCCTTTGCTGGCTAACAGTTTTGCAGCGGCTAACCCGATGCCGCCTGATGCGCCTGTGACTATGACAACTTTGCCTTTAACATCCATAAAGAACCGAGTTCCACCTTGATTTTATTGCTTCCAAAACGTAGTTTTTAACCATAAAACTTCGCCATTTACAGGGATATTGGCGGTTTATAAAAAGGGTTCTGCTCAAGGATTAATGTTAAGTTAAGTTGACCCAGCATAAAATTAGGTGCCGCCGAATAAACCTTGAAAGCTTAAATCTAAAATGGAAGCATAAAGAGTGTCGGTTATTAACATGGTCACAACAGAAAAAACAGGTGCGGGAAAGCGTAGTGGTCTCATAGTTGCTCTTGTCATTTTAGGCGAGGTCTTTTTTGTTACAACCTTCTTAGTAACAGCTTACTATTCATCGTTAGCCAACCTCCAGTTTTCTACCTCTTGGGCTGACTCTAAAACCATTATTCCAGGCGCAGGCGGTTGGCTTGAAATTAGTGAACAATCGAATTACGCTGGTTATGTTACCGTAGTTATCCAATCGTCAACAACAAATAACATATATGTGCAAACGACTTGGTCATCAAATGGGATTAACTATAATAACAATGTAACAGTTGGCACAGACGGAAAGGCTGTTTTCCTCGTTTTGCCTTCACGAGTAGACATTCGCATTGGCACCACTAACGAGGTAAACGGAGCAACTGCAAAGTTAACGGTAACGTACAAATACTAAAAATTGACTTTAGGTTGTCTGGTTTGAATCTTCTTGGAAATTAATTGAAAACTAACCTTACCATTAAGCCCTTAGAGTTGTCTTAGAATCCCAGAATCATCTAAGCATTTCTTAAAATGTTGTCAGCGAACCATGTCAAAAGACTTTTTATGTTGGGTCAAATAAGTAGTACCATGCTCAAACTGTGGGGACAAATCCTTTAGTTGATTTTTTGTTGCAGAGTGCTCAAGTAAGCGGGCAAGCTTTCTATGCATTGGATTTCCCGACCCACTAACGCCTGCAGCTCCCGCCAAAACCTTGTGTCAGTCTTTATCTTAGCCCGCTCCAAATCACGTTTCAAACGCAAAGTCCCCTCCTTGCCTCGCCTGTCAAAATCAAGCAAAAGAACCACTGCGTCGACGCGGAGTTTTTCGATTTCCATTGTGGCTTCAAGGAATGATTTGCCACCTGTTTTCACCGTCACGATTAATCCGTTAATGCCTAAATCGTGCAGAGCTTGAGCGTCTTTTTTGCCTTCCACAACTATCGGCTTGCCTTTCGCTGCGTCTTCCGCCAGCTTAGCTAAGAGGTTTTCAAGTTTTTCCTGTTTCTCTTTAAGCTTTGTCGACAACGCTTCTACCTTGTAATCTTAGCTTGCCGCACAGTCTCCAAGCAGTCTTTAGCTTCCTTGTTGTTTGCAAAGTAGCGTCTAACAGGCTCCAACACGTCGGCGAGTTCAGTTGCAACGCCATTTTTAAGGTCCATTGGATGCAGCTTGCCTTCAGCGTAAACCGATTCCAACTCTTGGAAGCTTTGGAACTCGATGTTTCCTCCGAATTTGGCTGGGCGCTCGATTTTGAAGATGGGTTTCTCGCGGAAAATAATGTACTTGCAAATATCCATAATTGGATTGAACTTGATGGTTCTTTCGGGGCAGAAAGCCTTCGCCATCTTCTCCTTGATCTCTTGAGGCGTGTCGTAGATGAAGATGCATGTCTGCGGTTTACTCTTAGACATCTTCGCCGAAGCTACCGCTTCTTTTTCCTGCCCTTCAGGAATCGGCCAAATCTTGGGTTTTTCTAAACCTTGAAGCAAGTGGTGGTGGATGCAGACAGGTTTCCAGCAACCAATTTTTTCTCCGATTTCCCTTGCAACCATGTTGGCTTTGCGTTGATCCATGCCGAGCTGGCAAATCTTCACTTTCAACTGGAAAATATCAGCGACCTGCATGGGCGTGTAAAGGTAGTCTGAAACGTAATGGGCTTCAGCTTCCTGTCTTCCCGCAATCTCCAGTGTTCGGGTGGTTCTGGCGATGGTCAGGTTTTTCGCGATTATGACTGTTTTAGCCCAGTAGTCTATGTCCTTGTAGAGTTCGTCGGAGTAGATGAACTCAACCTTGTCAGCGGGTACGCCGAGGCTGAGCCATGAATGCCTGAAAAGGTCAGCGGCTTTACGGATGAGCGCTAAGTCGCCGCCTAACTTGTTGTTTAGCCACGCATGCCACGTGGACAAGTACGCTTTGAAGTGGACGCCTGCCTCAGCGAAATCCTTCATCTTGTAAGCGCAGATAACGCCTGTTCCCAAATGCGCCAGACCCGACGGTTCCCAGCCGTTGTATGCCACTGGATGTTCCTCAGTCTCCAGGAGTTGCCTCAGGTCTTCGGGGGTAACGACCTCTTCTGTTGGCGGTCTGCAGATAAGCTCAATCTTCTTCTCTAAATCCAAATCATCACGGCTCAGTTCTTCATAGCCTAATAGAAATTAGGAATTTAAAAGTTGGCATAAACAAGCGACTTATCATAGGTTTTGTACAGATTTTTACGGGCTGTTTGTCTCCCATGTAACCTAACGCTTAACCGCATAGCTGGGCGTTGCCTTTTGCTTAGCTAAGTTCTCTCGGCATGGGATGTTAGTTTTCGCCCGTGCCTCACCTGTTCCATAATTGGGTAGAACCCTGTCGTCATGGGTGCAAGATTTGTGTTTCTTGCGTACCTCTGTTGAGTCCGTCGTTATGGGTGCTCGATTTTGGCGAGGCAAATAAAATAGGCGTTGGGGTGTTGGTTAAACGTTGCTGTAGAGTTAGAGGCGTTTTTTGAAGTTTCATCCGCTGTTCATGGTTAAAAGTGCGTTCGCCCGCTGAGAGCAACCATTTTTCCTCATTCTGACAAACCTTAAATTTCAATCGAATCAAGTTAGCATTAAGGAAGAGTCAGCTTTCGCAGAACTTAAAGAGAGGGATGGTTTGCGGCTCTTAAAACGTAGCTGTAGCTTCAGATTAGCCTTCTTCATTTTCGCAGTTTGCTACCTAACCGTTCTCGTTAGCTTCATAATCTTGAACCTTTCAAACATGCCTATCCAATGGGATGAAGCAGGGCATCTTGACAACGGCCTATTCCTCAAACTTGGAATGTACAAGCAATTCTCAAGTAACCTGTTTTATCCACCACTCTACGACGCCCTAACCTTCCTGTTCTACAACATTTTTGGCGTAAGCGTTGTATCCGCCAGAATAATCGACGCCCTCTTCTCTGTATTGCTCCTCTGGGTAGTGTTTGAATTCACCTACAAAGTCTACAACGGCAAAACTGCTTTGTTAGGCTCAATTTTTTTAAGCCTAATGCCCGGCTACTTTTGCTCTTCCCATGTCGCTATGCTGGACATAGCGCTGACATTCTTTTTTGTCCTTACGATTTTCTTTTTTTACCTTTGGCTACAAACCCACAAGGACAGAATGCTAATCTTAATAGCGTTAGCCTTGATCCTTGGCTTCTTAATCAAATACCAAATTGTCGTCGCTGCACTTGTGATTTTTATTGGCATCTTGTTTTTCTGTAGAAGTCAACTCAAAAGACCGTTTTCAAAAAAACTCTACATTGCAATAATTTCGATGCTGCTAGCAGCCGCGGCTTATCTGGTTTACAGCTTTCAGTCATACGTGGGAATGTGGCTGAACGTTATGTGGATGAACACTACTGGAGGAGCCATAACGCCAACCTACTATCTGACTGAAATGAACAGCATATACCCCACCATTCATCCCATTTCTCTTCTAATGTACATCTTGGGCTTTTTGGGTTTGGGGTTATTCGCCATCAGAAGGCAAAAGGCTGACAAACTCCTTCTGATATGGTTCATCACCGTTATTGTCTTCTACACCATACTTAACAACAAAAGTTGGCGTTACGTCCTTCCTTTGTTCCCAGTTTTAGCGGTTTCCGCAGCGGTTTTTGTCACATTTACGTTCACAAAACTGCATAGCCTCAAAAGAAAAACCTTAGCTAAAATCGGTGCTTCAATACTGATAATTTTTACGTGCTTATCCCTTTTCTACAGTGCAAATGACATCTTTTCTTGGACAAACTCTGAAAACGCACCTTTTCCCTTGGAACAAGCTGTCGAATATGCAATAGCCCATGACAGCGGAAACCAATCGATAATGGTGCTTTGCCCTAACAACTACATCGGCACAGGCATAGTGAACTTTTACCTTCTAAAAGACGGAGGATCCAAAATCAATTCGTACGCTTATCCTTGGTCAAGAATCATAGATCCCACGTTCAACATCACTACTCTAATCAGCCGATGCAGAGAATACAACGTGAAGTTCCTGTTCACAACCGAACTCGGGGGAAACCATTTAGACTACTTCAACTCCACAGTCACTCTGATGGATATCTATGCTCAGTTGTATAGCTCAAACAGTTTCACTCATTTGATGCCTGAGCAGACTTTCGGTCAATCCCCAAGAAGCATCTACATACTGAACTTCACGGGATGAAGCTAAGCCGTTATTTAGGTTAAGCGCGACTCGCTTTCATGTATCTGCCTTATCACCCTTCTCTTGCGCACGACTGAGGCTGCCACAGCCGCCACCACCACAACAATTATTACTGCAACAATAACTGCGATGACCCATGTCAGGTTCAGAGAAGTGTTCAGGGATAAGGTGCCCGTTGATGTTTGCGTCCACCAGTGGTTCACGGAGCTCGAATCCAGCGTTGACTTGTCGGATTGTAGTTCCTCGGTAGTGAAGCCGTTTTGCTGGGCGGGCGGAAGAGTCAGAACTTGGTTTGTGTTCACCGTGACAGTGCTGTTTGAGATGGGATCCATAAAGTACACTGGTCCATCCAAAACCTGAACCGTAGTCGTCCCATCCGAGGCAACGCTCACCGTGTACTCCGTGTTTTCCCCTGCTATGCCACCTTGAGGCACAGCTATCAGATGCGAAATTGTTTCCTTGATGTAAGCCACTCCGTTCGGTATCACAAAGGCGCCGCCTTCAACGATTAAGCCGACAGCCGCAGCTTCGCCGATGGGATTACTGAAAACCAGAACTGCAAGGGCAACGTCTAACGGTATGGAGTACTTCAAGTCACTTAACTGTTCAGCGCCGTTCGGGAAAATAGTCCCGGTTGACACACGCGGATAAATTATGTATTGGATTCCGTTGTCGGGGGCAGGTTCCGAAGTTAACCCCACCCAGCCTGCGTCGCTGTTAGCACCCAAATACACGGTTCCACCTTGGTTAGGCGGCTCGAAAGCGACTATGCCGTTGTCGCCTGTTAGGATTTCTGTGCCGCTGACGATTTTGCCTGTTGAGAGGGGTGTGTTTCCGCTGGTGCTGCTTATTGACGCTTGACCTTTAACTGATGCGACGTTGCCGTAGTAGCGGCTAGCCAGCATCGTGGACGGCGTGGCTGTCGGGCTGAGGGTCGGGCCTGAAGTTGTTGAACTTGTTAATGTGACCACTATGCCGTTTTGGTCTGTTGTTTCAGCTGTTCCGCTCAACGTGGCTGTAATAAAGTCCGTGGTGAATGTTCCTGTCAATTGTTCCGAAGTTAATTGGCTGCCTGTTTCTTGAGCCGTGAAGCTTGAGCTTGAAATGGTTCCAGAGAAATCGATTTCGCCTGCAACTGGCGGAACGCCGGGGACTCCTAAATTTTGGTAGTATGTGTTGTCTGTTGTCCAGCTTGAAGGGTTCAGGTACAACGCTATGGTTATTTGACTGCCTTGCTGAGTAATGTCCATCGCGAAGGTTCCAGTCACATCATCCATGCGTGTGCTGGGATCCGACGGATCCATTTCGTAATATGTGCCCGAAGCCGAGCTTGTCCACCTGCCGCTTAGGTCTCTTGCAGGGCTAAGCGAAGCATGCAGAGGCGTAACCGCCAACGAAGACAAAATCACAAAACAAATCGTCAAAGTTAATATTTTTGCGGATCGATGAAATTTATGAGTGACTTTCGTTTTTTGCATTTCTACATTATCCCCCGTTCTGAGCATCCTGATTGATTCATGTTCCTTTCGTGTTGAATATAAAACTTGTTAACTTCCAGTATGTTTCCCCGCAAGAAATCTGCGCCTCCTTAACTGGGAACCCAATTTAGCCCGCTAAAGAATTCTTTGCTTTTTTTGCGGGTAAAGATTTAAGTGTGACCCTTCATGCTTTATGTGCACGGTGCATATAGATGCCAACTCACGGAAGTTTATCGAAAGCTGGAAAAGTAAGGTCTCAAACGCCGAAAATTCAGGCAACTGTAAAAACAGCGCCAAGCCCAAGAAACCGAAACAGACGCAACTACGAGAAACGCACGATTATGCAACGCAAGGCTGGCCAAAACTGGGTCTAAGCTCGGCAAAACTGTTTTTTAAGCCTTAAAGTTTCTTAAGCCTTAGTGTACTTTATTTATCCGTTGACTTAACCTTATTTTGGTTCATTTGACTTTGACGGATAAAACCTCAGCTCTGCGGGAAATCATTGACGCCCTAAAAGAGATGCCGCAGGCGACTCGTGACGATTTGAACCGCCTCAAAATGAAGGCGGCAGCCAAATACAAGCTTTTGGAGGTTCCGTCGAACTCAGAATTAATCAGCCTTCTAACACCCCGAGAAACAAAGCGGCTTTTGCCCATTCTGCGGAGGAAAACAACCCGCACCATTTCAGGCGTCACCGTCGTCGCAACCATGACTAAACCTTACCCATGCCCGCAGCCTGAACCATGCGCTTACTGTCCAGGGGGACCCTCGCAGGGAAGCCCGCAAAGCTACACGGGGCATGAGCCAGCAGCCATGCGCGGCGCCCAAAACAACTTCGACCCATACCTTCAGGTCCAAAGCCGCATCGAACAGCTCACAGCCATCGGGCACAAAGTTGACAAAATAGAGTTAATCATAATGGGCGGCACGTTCCCAGCTACCCCTGCGGAGTACCAAACATGGTTCATCCAACGTTGCTTGGATGCGATAACGGGTAAAGCCTCAGCCAGCTTGGAAGAAGCAAAAGCCAACGCTGAAACCAGCACGGTGCGCAACGTAGGCATAACCGTTGAGACTCGTCCTGACTGGGCTAAGCAACCACACATCGACGCGATGCTTGACATGGGCGTAACCCGCATTGAGCTCGGCGTGCAGAATCCCGACGACAGCATTTACCGTTTAGTCGGAAGAACCCACACCGTAGCCGACGTGCAAGAGGCAACACGCATCGCCAAGGACGCGGGACTCAAAATCGTGTACCATATGATGCCTGGCATGCCTGGCTCGAACAGGGGAAAGGACCTTGCCGCATTCAAGAGGGTTTTCACTGACCCCGCCTTTAAACCTGACATGCTTAAAATTTACCCGTGCCTCTGCATCGCAGGCACAAAAGCCTACGAATGGTACCAGAAAGGCAACTACACTCCCTACACGACTGAAGAAGCCACAGCGCTTATCGCCGAAATCAAACAGTCCATCCCGCCCTGGATACGGGTCATGCGGGTGCAACGCGACATCCCTTCACGCTTGATTCTGGCAGGCGTCAAAAAAAGCAACCTGCGTCAACTCGCCACGGAGCGGCTACTGCAGGAAGGCGGCAGATGCCAATGTATCCGATGCCGAGAAGTGGGGCACCGATTGGCAGTTGACAACGTCGCGCCAGATTTAGAAAAAATCCAGATACGCAGCTTCTGCTACGACGCCTCAGAAGGCAAAGAAGTTTTCATTTCAGCTGAAGACTGGGAAAACGACGTGTTGCTCGGCTACCTGCGTCTCCGAGTTCCCTCTGCCAAGGCTCACCGACCCGAAGTCACCGCCACTCCCTCCGCGATCGTTCGGGAACTTCACGTTTACGGGCCTTTGGTGCCTGTGGGGAAGCATTCGGCGGGCGCGTGGCAGCATAAGGGTTTCGGCGCTGACTTGCTGGCGGAAGCCGAACGCATGGCACGCGTGGATTTTGATCTCAAAAAGCTTTTAGTCATCAGTGCGTTAGGAACAAGAAGGTACTACATGCGTTTCGGTTACGAGCGCGATGGAGTTTACGTCTCTAAAAAATTGGTGAGTTAAGTATGAGTCAACTTGAAGATTCAGGTTATCGGGGCGCAGCGTTGGAAGCGCTCAAGAAAGCAGACTGCGAAGTCGGCGACATAATTCGAGTCACCAGCAAAGGCAAAACCTGCGAAGGCATCCTCATCCCCCGCTCAGAACTCGGCGAAGGCACCGTGGTCATCATCAAAATAAAAAGCGGCTACAACATCGGCCTCCGCATAACGCCGCAGGACAAAGTGGAAAAAGTCGGGAAAGGCACCAAACCCGCGTTTGCCGCGCCGCCTCTGCCAAAGCAGAACCCAGCGTTGCCCCACGTCGTTATCATGAGCACGGGCGGAACAATCGCCAGCCGAGTGGACTACCGAACAGGAGCCGTACGCTCCGCCTTATCTGCAAGCGACCTCTACGGCGTAGTCCCCGAACTCTCCGACGTCGCACGCGTAGACACAGAAATAGTCTTCAGCTTATACAGCGAAAACATAACTCCGCAGCACTGGAAAGAACTCGCCGAAACCGTCGCCAAACGGATTGAAGCAGGCGTGGACGGCGTGGTTATCGCGCATGGCACAGACACTATGGCTTACACTTCCGCCGCCTTAAGCTTTGCATTGCAGAACCTGCCTGTCCCCGTCATTGTTGTGGGCGCGCAGCGCAGCAGTGACCGCCCAAGCAGCGACGCAGCAACCAACCTTATCGGCGCAGTGAAAGCCGCAGGGGAAGGTCTGTTCGCCGAGGTGGGCTTAGCCATGCATGAGCATGTTTCAGACGTGAGCATCGTGGTTCACAGGGGAACTAAAGTCCGCAAGTGCCACACCAGCCGACGGGACACCTTCAAATCAATCAACGGGTTCCCCCTCGCAAACATAAAAGACATGAAGGTAACCATGCTGGCAGACGTGTACCAGCGCCGCGACCCAAAAAGAAAGCTCGTTTTGAAACCGAACTTCTGCGACAAAGTCGCTTTAATCAAGTTTTATCCTGGGCTTGACCCAGCCGTCATCGACTGGTACGTCGAAAAAGGCGTAAAAGGCATTTTGCTGGAAGGCTCAGGCTTGGGTCACGTTAGCAAATTCTGCTTCGAAGCCATCAAAAAAGCCGTCTCAAAAGGCGTCGTCGTCGCGTTGGCTTCCCAATGCATCTGGGGCAGGGTAAACATGAACGTGTACGACACAGGCAGAGACCTCCTCTCCTTCGGCGTCATCCCCACCGACGACATGTTCCCAGAAACCGCACTTGTCAAACTTATGTGGGCGCTTGGGCAAACCATCGACCCAAAAGAAGCCGCGAAACTCTTCAAGACCAATGTGGCAGGTGAATTTGCACCGAGAACGCTTCCACAAGACGAAATCAAAGAAGGAGGCAACTAAAATGACCGTTGACTACGCAAAAATCGGGATGAAATGTGGGTTAGAAATCCACCAGCAACTCAATGCGAAAACCAAACTTTTCTGCAGTTGCCCGCTGGAACTGTTCAAGGAAGAGCCTGAAATCACTTTTCTGCGTCGCCTGCGTCCAACCCAAAGCGAGCTTGGGCAAGTTGACCCCGCCGCCTACTTTGAATTCCAGAAAGGCGTGAGAATCCTCTACGAAGCCAACAAGCGAAGCGCGTGCCTCGTCGAAATGGATGAGGAGCCGCCGCACCCAATCAACATCGAAGCAGTCCAAATCGTCTTAACCGTCTCGCTTATGATGAACGCTCAGCCCGTTGACGAAGTCCACGTGATGCGTAAAACAGTCATCGACGGCTCCAACACTACGGGGTTCCAGCGTACCTGCACCATCGCCTCCGACGGCAACATAGTGGTCGGCGGAAAAAACATCCCGATTCAAGCCCTGTTCCTCGAGGAAGACGCAGCACGCAAGACGGGAACGCAGGATGAAGGTAAAACCATCCGTTACCGCATCGACCGCCTCGGAATCCCACTAATCGAAATCGCCACTGGACCCGTCATCTATTCACCTATGGAGGCGCAGGAAGTCGCCTTAGTCATCGGGAGGATTCTTCGTGACACAGGCAAAGTAATGCGCGGCTTAGGCACGATTCGGCAAGACCTCAACGTTTCTTTGCCAAATGGCGCCTTAATCGAGATAAAGGGCGTCCAAGAGTTGGAGCTAATCTCTACAGTCGTGGAGTATGAGGTTCAACGGCAGCTTGGGCTCATCAGCGTCAAAGAGGAACTTGTCAAACGAGGCGTCAAGCCAGACGCAATCAAACAGGATTTTGTAGGTGTCTCAAGCGTTTTTAAGGAGACAAAATGCAAAGTCATCCGAAAAGCTGTTGACAAACACCAGAAAGTAATGGCTGTCAAGTTACCCTGCTTCGCTGGACTGCTTAAGCGGGAACTCATGCCTGACTTCCGCGTTGGAACCGAGCTTTCTGACCGCGCGAAGTTTTGGGGCAGAGTCGGCGGCATCTTCCACTCGGACGAAATGCCAAACTACGGCATCACAGCCGAAGAAGTCGACGCCGTGCGGAAAGCCGTCTGCGCAGATGAAGCGGACGCCTTTGTTTTCGTGGCTGACACTGCAGAAAACGTTTCAGACGCCCTGAAAGCCGTGGTTGAACGCGCACAGGAATTGGTCACGGGTGTTCCAGCTGAAACGCGGACAGCGAAGGATGATGGGACAACACGGTACATGCGTCCGAGACCTGGCGCCGCAAGAATGTACCCTGAAACCGACATCCCACCGCAGCCGATAACTCCTGAGCTAATTGAGAAAATCCGTAGCAACCTTCCAGAGCCAGCCGACAAGAAAGTAGCGCGTATCATTAAGCAGTACGGGTTGAACGAGAAATTAGCCAAGCAACTTGCCGATTCAGAATACAACTTCCTCTTCGAAGACTTGGCGCGGATAAGTGGGGTTCAAGCTTCAACTGCAGCGGCGTTCTTAACTGAAACATTGAAGGCTCTAAAACGCGAAGGTATCCAAATTGACGCTGTAAGCGAAGAACAAATCAAAAGCATCTTCCAAGCCGTCGGGTCAGGAGAACTTGCCAAAGAAGCCCTGTCCGAAGTTTTCAGTTGGCTGTCAAAGAACGAAGGCAAAACTGTGCAGGACGCAATAAGCGCTTTGGGCTTGAAAATGTTCACGGAAGCTGACTTGGCGCCGATTGTTGACCGCGTGGTTGCAGCTAACAAGCCGCAGGTTGACAAACTGGGCAAGGGCGCTTTCGGGATGCTTATGGGCGCTGTCATGAAGGAAGTGCGTGGAAAAGCCAACCCTGAACTGGTTGCTAAACTCTTGAGGGAACGTCTTAAATAGTGTTTTTCCCAAAAATTGATTTCTGTTCTTGCCGAGGCTTCCTTTTTTGGTTGCCTAACAAGTTTACAGTTTGTCAAAAGGGGCTCACATAAAGTTAGGGTTAGCCGTTTCGAGCAAGTATGCTCCAATTATTAACATTACTGACGTAACTCCAAATAGTATGGCGCCAATCAAACGGTTTTTCGTGTAAACCTTTGCTAGAACCCAGTAAATTGGTAACATGGGTATGGCATAGCGCGCTATGTTAGAGACAACAGCGTCAGTAAACAAAACGTAAACCATTGAGGCGTAGAATACCCAGTACCCCAGCGTCTTTGTCTCCTCAGTAAACACTTTTCTGGCACTGAAAAGAAAGTAACCTACAGGTAGCAGAACTAAGATTAAGCCCAAGACGTCGAATGCTTGAAAGTTGAGAGTTGAGCAGTAAATCGACCCAAACTGACTTATTAGAAACGGGTAAATTCCCCAGTTGGAATCTCGAGCTATAATTTGCACTGGAAAAACGCCGCCAGCCAAGAAGTAACCTGCAATGTTAAAGAGCAGGTAGGGTGAAACTACGACTGCGGAAGACAATAAAAGTTTGAAGGATTGCAGTTTACTTGTTCTCAATTGTTGCAGTCCATAGATGAAGAATGGTATGAATATCAGAAACCCGTCGCTTCTGGTGAAGGCAGCTAAAAACCCTAAGAAAACTGCTATCGGAAGCTTGTTTTCTTCGAGGAAATAGAACGCTCCCAGCGCTAAAGCCATGAATAATGCTTCTGTATATATCATTGAAAAAAATACGCCGCCGACCCAAAAGCAGTAGAACGCTGTGGAAACTAGGGCTAATCGTGGATTGAAGAGTTTCTGCGTTAACTTGTAAAAGAAGTATGCGCTAACAAAGAATGATATGTTACTTATGATTACCAGTTTTAGCTATAGCCAAGTAGTGTGCAGAGTCCCATCGCATGAACATGCCTACGAAAGGTACGTTCATGTCGTGTACATTCATGTTTTCAGTAGTTACGTAGGCGAATAAAAAACTGCTAATTACCATGACAACAATGACCAAGATTCGTGACGCTAACGCAATAGTCAGGGCTTTGTGTACATCTTTCATTTAGTTAACCATTCGAACTCAATTCTTCTTTATGCCGTTAGTATAACTGCAATATTCTTAAATTACTTTCACAAGGAAAAAGCCTTGCCAAACTTAAGGGAACGCCTCCAATAACCCTTTTTCGAGCTTGTCAAGAAACCTTGACTAACCCCGAGGCGCTTAGTCCAGAAACCTGTACAAAAACCCTTTAATTGAAACTATTTGCAAAGGTACACTTGAATTAGTATGGGAAGAAAACCAATGGCATTGGTGCTCATCTTGTCGCTTCTGGTCTCAGTGTTAGCTGGGACGTCATTAATCCAAAATGAAACAAGAGAACTCATGGTTCGAGGTGACACAGTTACTAATAACACCACTGTAGTTAATGCAGATGCCAACTTTACAATAAATTCACCAGAAAGCAAGGTCTACAACACTGATAACGTTACTGTAGCTTTTACAATAAACACCACACTTCCAGTAGGATTTGCTGGAGTTGTTTGTGAATTTTTGGGTTATGGGTGTCTATTGGATTCTAGTTCTGACTATTTCTCTAAAACTAATGGTGATTGCTATAGCAGCAACGTTGACGACGCTCTCTCGCGTTACGGAAATGGATATCTGTGCAGCGCAAACTTAACAAACTTATCCGAGGGACCACACAACATAACGGCTTGGGTGCAAGAGGAAATAAACTACATCTCGTGGTACGGAACAGATGGGTTTGCTTTCTCAACGGTTTCGTTTACTGTTGACCTACCGCCAAACATCTTGATTCTTTCTCCAGAAACCAAAGTCTATAACACGTCTGACGTGCCGCTGGATCTCACCGTTAACAAGACGGTTTCGCGAATCACATACAGCCTTGATGGAGGAAAGAATGTAACCATCGCGGGTAATGCGACGTTAACTGGGTTAGCTAACGGAGACCATTATATGACAGTTTACGCAACCGACGAAGCTGGAAACGTTGGCACTTCACAAACCATCCATTTCACCATAGACACCTTTCCCAACCGCAACTGTCGTTGCTGTTTCAGGGGCAATAGTTGCGGCTGTTGTTTTTGCTAGTTTGCTGGTTTACTTCAAGAAACACAAGCAGGTAAAGTCAGATGGGCATGAGTAAAGGCTACGTTTTAGTGCTTGTTGTAGTATTCTTAACGTCTTCAGTTATATTTCAACCTGCTACTGTGAAAGCACAATTAGGGGAATATGCCTATGTCAATGTCTTAGCCTCAACAGGCGGAACAACAGATCCGCCCACAGGAACTTACTCATATTACGTTGAGTACACCTTTATGGCTGACGTTCCATTGACGGCTTACCCAGATAACGGCTTTGTATTTCAATATTGGGAAATTACTAGCGGTAACGAAACCGCTATCCTTTATGGTAATTCTACCGCAATCACGGTAGGGAATGGTGCTTATTACGGTTATGAATGTACTGTGCAGGCAGTTTTCCAACGAATCCCTCCGCCAAAAATATCACTTCTATTTCCGCTAAGCCAAAAATATAATGAATCAAGTGTTCCTTTAACTTTCACGGTTGATAAGCGAGTTAATTGGATCGGCTACAGCCTTGACGGAAAACAAAACGTCACTATCCCAGGCAACACAACGATAACAGGGCTAAACAGCGGTTTACATTACATCACCGTTTATGCAAATGACACATTTGGAAATATGGGCGCCTCCGAAAACGTCGGTTTCAATATAGCAGCATCTGAACCTTTCCAAATCGCCTTTGTTGCCGTTTCAGTGATAGCTGTAGTTGTTGTGGCTGCTGGTTTGTTGGTTTACTTTAAGAAACGCACGTTTGCGACTCACCGTCTAATTGAAGGCGAGATAACATGAAAAAAACTATTGGTCTCACTTTAATTCTCGTTTGCCTGATGGCACTATGCTTAGTTTTTATTCAACCCGTTAGGGCTAAACCTCTTAGTGAAGATATCATTATCAATGCTGATGGCAAAATAACTCCTTCAACAGCACCTGTGCAGCAAACGGGCAACACTTACACTTTGACAAGCGACGTATATGGAAGCATTACAGTGAAGAGAAATAACACCGTATTTGACGGAAAAGCAGATACCCTTAAAGGCGAATTTTCTATGAATAATGTGTCAAATGTGACCCTGAAAAACTTAACCATTACAGATACCGCCGTTGGCATTGAATTAGACGATTCATCAAATGTCGTGGTAACCAATAATACAGTAACAGACACATCAGTCGATTGGTATTTACTGCTTAATGGTGCCAACACTGGCGCAATCGAAGTTTCAGGCGGGAGCTCAAACGTTATAATTGGAAATAACTTGGAAAACAACTACTTTGGCCTGTCATTCAGCGAAACCAAAAACAACTTAATTGTTGGAAACAACATAACAGACACATTGAATCCTCATTATACAGAAATAATTACTTCCGCGCTTAGTTTTTCCGGGGCTTCAAACAATACCTTTTATCATAACAATTTCATCAACAATACATATCTGGTGGAAGATAGCGGATATTATGGTGATAGCGGAGAAACATCAATCTCTGTAAACATTTGGGATGATGGCTACCCTGATGGCGGAAACTACTGGAGCAACTACAAAACGTTATATCCTAATGCCTCCGAAATAGGTAACTCGGGAATAGGCGATACCCCATATTTTGTGAAGCCGTTTGACTACGTTGAGCCTTCAAGCGTGACGACGAGCGAAGCAAAGAGTTACTGGAGCGCGCTAGATGCCACATACGAGAATAACACTGACCACTATCCGCTCATGGAACCCTTCAACACAAATCCGCCAAAAATATTGCTTTTATCGCCACTAAACCAGAAGTACAATGAAGCTACTCTCCCTCTAATTTTCTCGGTAGATCACCCTGTATTCTGGTCAGGTTATAGTCTTGATGGAAAACAAAATATAACCATAAGCGGCAATGGTACAATAATTAACATTCCTAATGGTTTGCATAGCGTAACAGTCTACGCTAACAGTACTTTTGGAATTGTTGGCGCTTCACAAACAGTCAGCTTCACCGTAGCGAAGCCAGAGCATTTCCCAACTGCACTTGTTGCCATTGTTTCAGGTGCAGTAGCAGCGGTCGTGGTTGCTGCTGGATTGTTGGTTTATTACAAGAAACATAAAGGTCACAAAATTAGACTGTGAAGAATAAGTGCCAGGAATTTGTATGTTAATTATGGCTTTTTTCTTTTGGAAGACATTGCTTAGCCGCAAATCCTAGAAGACCTAAACATAATTTCTAATTGGTGGCTAAACTCATAAAGGAACATATGTAAACACGTTATACAACGGCACCCTTCATATTTTTTAGCTTTTCTTACGGAATTCAATTATCTCTTTTGGGTGAACGCGCTGAATCAATTGAACCCTATCATAATCCTTATCCTCGCTGATTATCAATGGTATTTTATTTTCAAGCATCGTGGCGACGTTTATTGCGTCTTTAGGCTGTTTCAGCGAGGTAGTTTCGACAATTTCCATTGCTTGCTCAAAAATCGGCAGAGTCAACTCATATTTTTTAATCTTGCTCATTTTCAGAAAATCTGACACTGCACTTAGCGCCACCGAATGGCTGGTTAGTTTCGATAGAACATAAAGGGTTTCTTCAAGGGTCTCAAGGCTTGTTGCTGCTTGAATTTCGCCTTTCGAAGCTTTCGCTATTACCGATAGGCATTCTTCATGAAACTTGGCGTTCTTGTCTACCGTGTGAATTAGAGTTGATGAATCAAGAAAGTATTTGGGCGAGGTCAAAGGGAACGATTCTCACTTTTTCTCATGTAGTCTTTGATTCGTTCTCTGTCTTCGAATTCTTTGAGTTCTTGAGCTGACATTCCTATCGATACGTGTTTTGAAGTTTCAATTAAGTGTTCAAGAGGGTTTTGGTTGACTTTGTGGAGATGAATGCTTAGCTCCTTGTCCTTTAAGATTATGACGGCTTCGTCTCCAGCATCGACTTGGCAGGTTTCTCGGAGTTCTTTTGGCAACACTAGCCTTCCCTGCTTTCCGATCTTTACCCTGTAAATTGATGCCACTGTTAATCACTTATGCCATAATCTAAACTAAATGGCACTAATAACATTTTTGTATCCTTTGGAACCTTGCAAATATTTCAATCAGGCAATTCACGTTCTTTTCTTACTTTCAAAAACAGCGCTGAGCCGCAAATCCTAAAAAGGCACAAGGCAGCATATACCATAACTGAGGCTTAACTTGTTATGAAGCGCATTGAGGCACGTATTAAAACTCCTTTCGGGGAAGTTGTTATTGAAGGGGAGAACCCGCAGGAAATTCTTGACATGCTCGGGCTTATCCCTGAAAACTTTGTCGAGAAGTTGTCCGATTTTGTTTCTGACAGGCTAACGCCGTCTGGGGCGCAGCTTAAAGGCATCATTGAACCCACCACGGAAGGTCCAGTGATTGTTACGCGGGAAAACCTGACCCATTACGAGGCTGTAGGCTTGGTTTTGTACGCTTCCACTGAGCGGAAGAATACGGCGGCGCAGATTCAGAAGCTTTTGGAGTCTAGCGGAATAAAAAGCATGGTTCCCGCACGGCTTAACGAGATGACTAAGCGTGGGCAAGTTTTCAAGCCTGACCCGAACAAACCCGATTTCAAGCTGACGATGCAGGGAGAAAAATGGGTTGAAGACGAGGTTCTTACGAAGCTGCGGGGCAAGATGGCTTGAGCGGCAAACCTGAGAAAATCCATGTTCAAATCAGGTACCGTGATGTTGTGCAGGAGATTTCGGCTGAGCCGCAGGAGGCTTGGCTGCTACTTAGCCAGTTTTTCAAGCAGCTTGTCCCGTCGTTTGAGGTTGCTCAGCGGCTCATGCTCAAGGTTGACCTGCAGCAGCTCGCCAAAGACCTTGAAGGTGTAGTGGCTTTTTCCTCTGACGGCGCAAACTTGCTGGCGCCCAAGGGCAAGTTGACGGATAATGAGGCGTTGCTGGTTTGGTTGGCGGCGCAGCATCTTGGACGCGAACTTGGTTTGGTGGCAAGCGAGGACTTGTCGAAGGATGAGTTACAGACGCGGCTTGGCAAAAGCGGCAAAATCGTGAGTACGCGGCTGGGTGAGTTGGTGAAGAGTGGGTTGGTGGCGAAGGCTGCAGATGACAGGTTCAGGGTTACGGCGTTTGGCGTGGCGCAGACGCAGAAGGATGTCCTGCCCAAAATACGGGCGAAACTTAAGGCGCAATAGAGCATCAACATCGATTTTGTGTCATTTCTATGTAGAACTCAAAGGGGAGCTTTCTGTTTTTGGCGTTGATTCAAGCCCTAAACCGCAAAAGCAACCAGAATCAAGCCCATTAAGCGGCGCCCGAGGGAGGGGGTCTACTATTTACGTCAAAAATCCAATGTAAATATGGGTTCAGCTTTCCGCCGACGAGGGAGGGTACCCCATCGTTACATCAAAATTCCAAGGTAAATACTAAGCATGTAAGAACCCATAAAACATCAAAATATTCGCGCGGCGATTCACTTAAAATTAACTCTTCTGCGGCATGCCGCTTCCCTGTTTAGGGTTTGCCGCTGAGGTATTGGCAGTACCATAGCTTATAGGGCCTTTCTTGGTGGTTTCACATGGGAACTCGCTACATTCAAAACATAGCTTTACGCCTTTGGTGTAGGCACAATTGCAGATTTGGCAGAACTTGTTCTCTCTTGCCACACAGCCCACCGCTCCGTTGGGGCAGGTGCCTCTCTGCATTTTTGGGGCATTTCTCGCAAGCGATACCGCAAACGCCGACTTTCATAGCTTACATTTACGCTGAGAAAAGCTTATAGCTTTTGCCTGTTGCATGGGCAACTTGTGTTTAAAGCTTAAAGGCATATTCGCCGTATTCATCATTAGGCGCGTTGCCTGTGAAAGTTTCTTTTTGGCTGCTGGACATTAACCCGAAAATGACGGAAGGGAAACCTGTTGAACTGTGGCTATGGGGCATCGGCTCAGACGGCTACCGAGTGCTCGTTATTGACAGATGCTTTACTGCTTACTTCTACGCTGTGGTCAAGGAAGGCTTTGGCCCATCCGTAGCTGCAGCCCTAATCATGAAGACTGCTTCCTCGTCAATTGTGAAGGCGGAACCTGTAGAGCGCCGTTTTTTCGGCAAGCCCGTGCAGGCAATAAAAGTCTACTGCAAAGCTGCAACGGAAATGTCTGCGCTTGCGAAGCAGCTTCGAAAGCTCGAAGCCGTTCAAGATTGCCTCGAAGACGACATTCGCGTCCCCATGCAGTACCTAATCGACAACGACATGGCTCCCTGCGCGTGGCATGAAGTAGACGCCGAAGAAGAGGCATGTCCGCCTAAATTGAGGGTCAACAAGGTTTACGCTGCATGCTCAACTCCAAAACAACTCGGCGCCCTAAAGAAACCGACGCTTCGAACCTTAAGTTTCTCGATGGTTAGCTATAGCCGTGAAGGGTCGCCTAAGCCAGACAGAAACCCCGTTGTAATAATATCTACTGCCGCCAGCAACGGCGAAGAAAAGATGTTCTTGGCCGATGAGGATAAAAACGACAAGCCTCTGATTCACAGTTTCGTTGAGTACGTACGCGACTTTGACCCGGACATAATCCTAAGCTTCGGCGGCAACACGAAACATTGGGATTATCTGACGAAACGCAGTCGCAGGCTACAGGGAACCTTTGATGTTGACCGAGCGAAGAAGGAGCCCCACACCAGCGTCTACGGTCACGTTTCCATCACAGGAATAGCAAACGTTGATCTCGCCGACTTCATGGACGTTTTTCCTGAAGTCAAGGTTAAAACACTCTCCAACCTAGCTGACCACCTAGGCGTAACAAACGTTTCAGGTGGCGAAATTGAAGATGTTGAATTTGCCGATTACTGGGACGACCCTCAGAAAAGAGAACAGCTTAGACAATTCAGCCTTAGTAACGCACGCAAAATTCAAGCCTCCGCTGTGTTGCTGCTGGATTTCGCGTTGCAGCTTTCAAGTTTAGTGAGCTTGCCACTTGACCACGTTATGACGGCTGCGGTGGGCTTCAGGGTTGAATGGTTCCTGATTAAGCAGACCCGTAAAAACGGCGAACTCGTACCCAGAAGAATTGAGCAGCCCTATCACCCCTACACTGGCGGATTGGTACTGAAGCCAAAACCAGGCTTACATGATGACATAGCGGTGTTAGACTTCAAATCCATGTACCCCAACATCATGATACTGTACAATCTGTCTCCTGACACCTACGTACCACCAGAAGCCCCGGAACCGAAAGGCGGAGTGCACGAAGCACCAGAAGTAAACCATAGATTCCGGAAAGAACCGCCGGGATTCTACAAAGAAGCATTGACTTTTCTGATTCAAGTCAGGAATCAAATAAGAGTTCAGATGAAGGCTTTGCAGCCGGGCACGGTTGAATACAGCGTTTTGGACGCCCGTCAAAAAGCCGTCAAAGTCATAACAAACGCAGCATATGGGTACGCAGGCTGGATTGGTGCAAGATGGTACATCAAACCCGTGGCTGAAGCGGCTTCAGCATGGGGTAGGTACATTATTCTAAATGCCACCCGTCTAGTTGAAGCCAAAGGCTTAACGATCATCTACGGAGACACGGACAGCTTGTTCTTAACCAACAACGAAAAGAAAATTCTGGACTTGAAAGAAGAAATCTGCCGAGAATTAGGTCTTGAGGTCGAGGTCAGCGAGGTTTACAAGCGTATTTTCTTCACAGAGGCTAAAAAACGGTATGCTGGGTTGAGGGCGGATGGCACCTTGGATATTGTTGGGTTAGAAGTTATTCGTGGAGATTGGGCGCAGGTAGCCAAAAACGTGCAGGAAAACGTGCTCGGGATAATCTTGAGGGAAAAATCAGCAGAGAAAGCTGTTAGCTACGTGCACAAAGTAGTGGCGGAGCTCAAGAACAGGCAGGTTCCTTTCCGAGACCTCATTATCTGGAAGACCCTGACAAAGCCGCCTGAACAGTACGCTATCAGGACTCCACATGTGGAAGCAGCGAAAATGCTTAAAGAAAAAGGCTGGCTGCTAGCCGGCGGCGATAAAGTGGGCTTTGTCATATTGAAGGGCACTGGGCGATTCTACAATCGTGTGAAGCCGTATGTCTTTGCCAAGTACGATGAGATAGATGTTGATTATTACATAACAAACCAGGTGGTTCCCGCAGCAGCCCGGATACTGAAATCTTTCGGGGTAACGGAAAAAGAGTTGGCGGCTAGCGAAAAGAAAGAAAATAAAGAAATCAAGAGTTTAACAGATTATTTTTAGGCTTGTGAAACGGCCTCTTGGAAGGTCACCAGTTCAACGTTCAAAGCGGGCTTAACTGCTTCGGAAATTCTTGAGGCGACAATGCGTCTGATGTTTTTTTCGCCTGCGATGTCAACGATTCTCTGCGTGATGATGCCGTCGAAAACCACTGTGTCAACGCCTGCTACTTGCTGAAGCTTTTCTGCGAGTTGGCTTACTGGCAAACGCTCAACCTGCTCGAACTTCTCGTTTAGCAGGATGGCTTCAAGTGTTCCCTGTAAGGATTTTGCGGCTTGCGCGACTGGTTCTGGGACCTCAATTTTGACTGGCTCCGGTATCTTCTTTGGCGGTGGTTGCGGTTTGCCTGTTACTTCTGAAATTGGGACTCTATTTTCCAGGGCTTCAGCGACTTCTTTGCAGTTGCATTCCTCTATTTCTTTGCCTCTTGGAGCGCGGCCGACAAACTTTATGCTTGTAACTTGCAGGAGCTCTTTGAGTATTAGGTCTCCGCCGCGGTCTCCGTCAAGTAGTGCAGTGGCGCTTTTTTCTTTCGTTAGCTTTTTTATTGACTCTGGAACTTTGGCGCCTTCAAGTGCGACTGTGTTGAAGATTCCGCAGCGCATTAAATTGATTATGTCTGCTCTTCCTTCTACGACTATGATTTCTTTGGCGGCGTCTAGTCCTGGGCCTGCAGGGAGGTCTTCTGGACCGTATTTTTCTACTTTGCCTACTTTCATTGTGTCTGAGATTTCTTTGTAGACGTCTTCTACGCTTGGCATTGATTCGATGTTCCATTTGTGTAGGATTTCTTTGGCGCGGTCAATTATGATTTTTCGGCGGGCTTCTCTTATGTCATCGATTTTTTCAAGGCTGACTTTGGCTGAGCATGGTCCGACGCGGTTGATGCTTTCGATGCTTGCTGCAATAAGTGCTGTTGAGACTCTGTCTAGGCTTGTGGGGATGGTTATTGCGCCTGTGGTGTGGTCGTTTTTTGAGTGGAGGTCGATTTCGATTCTTCCGATGCGGCCTGTTTTCTGTAGTTCTCTTAGGTCGAGTTCTGGTCCGAAAAGTCCTTCTGTTTGTCCGAATACTGCGCCGATTACGTCGGGTTTTTCTACGACGCCTTCTATTTCGAATCTTGCAAGTACAACGTACTTAATCGTGAATGTTTGGGATGCGCCCGTAAATATGCACTTCCTGATGATTTAGTATTGATTATTTGTTAATCACATAAAGCGAGTGTTTTCCCGCTATGATGAGATTCTAATTTTCTATTAAATTGATACAAATTAGGTGCAACCTGTCTAATAACAATTATGGTGTAAAAATTCAGATGCTTTTCGCTTTTTGGGCAGATTTGGTTTTTCCAAGTTGATTTTTTCGGATATTTTTTAGTTGAGACTTTTGGTTTGGTGAAAGTTGAGACTTTCGCGGGTGGCTTTTTGTGTTTTGGGTTGCTTTTTTGGTTTGGGGCTTGAAGGTGGCTCTGCTGTGCGCCATTTGGGATGGGCGGATTGCGACTTTCCATGTTGACGCCATGTTGAAGTTATTGTCAGTTATGGGCGGATTATGAGCGCGGCGGCTTTCTCGGCGGCAGGTTTGGTTTGCTAGGGTTTTTGTTTGGAGGCTTGAAAGTGTTTGCGGGTTGCGCCTTTGCTGTTGAGGTTGTGGGCTGGTGTTGTGGCTGGGGTGCTGTCCACGCGGTAAGCGACCCGAGCGTGATGGAACCAAGGTTATTTGGCGTTTTGTTTTTTTAGGGTTTTTCTTGCGAAGCTTAGAAAGTAGTTTATGGCTTCTGTAGGATCATCGGGAACACTGCTTTCCTTGACGTTGTCCTCTGTGCCTTCGTGAAAGTGTTTAGGATACGTTTTGATTTTTTTTCCATTTGCTGTGCGGTGCGTTATCATGGCGATATATTAGACCCCTAACGTGTCTTTGTTCCCAGTGGTAAGAGTATTTTCCAGATGATGATAGCCAGACATCGATAAAAGTTTCATCAATCAGGAAAATTCGCAGCCTTTCGACTGCGCCATCCCAGTTGCGCCTTTTTACAGCAGCTTCTTGGCGAATTAACTCTTTTAGTTAATTGCTAAGGGGATTGTGAACTGATGGTTTCGAGGTATTGGGGTTTCGTTGGGTGCTTGTAAGGCGTCAAGCATGCTCGCCTAGCGATAAATCTGCTCATAACGATTAACGACCTTCAACAAAACTTCATTCGGTTCAATGCCGCCCTGCAAGATTGGCTGCCAAGTTGCCCGAGACTCAAAATCATTGTAAATAGTACGCTCGGAGCACGCGTTTTTCTGGCTTAATTCCTTCACAATCTCAACTTCAGAAAAGCCTAATCCTTCGAGCTTTAGCAATTCTAAGCGTCTATTGACCGTTTCCAGCTTTGTCTGCCCCCCTGAAATTGCAACTTTCCTTCAAACCCAGCCTACGCTCATATCGATTTTTTTAAGACAACGCTGACAGCTACTCAGAGAGTAAGCTGTTTAAGACAACACAAAGCAAGACAACGATTGCTATATTGTAGCCAACAGCAAATAAAACTTGCGCAACATTGGCGACGAAGCAAAATGCGTTTGCGATTGTTTTATTAGTAGTTGTCAATGAATAATGAACAAGCGGGGGAAGCCATAATCGGTAAGTTCAAGGTCACGCGTATTTCAAGTAAATACACAGTTGACGATTGGAAAAGGCTGACATTTCATGAAGAAGAAGATTGGAACAAGGCTGCGGATATTTTCAGAGACCGAATGGAGTCGCGTTTCCTCAACTTTTTGCAGAAGCTAGAGAAATACCAATACTCTGGTTTCTTAGTTTTAGCCATAGACTGTCTGCTTATTGAGACTTTACAGCAGTTTTTTGATGGAAGAAAGCAATCACCCGAGAGAAAGAACTGCGAGTACTTCGTGAAGTTTTTGACTCGAACCCAGTTCTCGAGATATTTTGATGTTGACACAGCAACGCGCTTCTATAAATGTATTCGCTGTGGGCTTTTGCATCAGTCGGAAGTTAAGTACAAGTCAAAAATCCTGATGGGCAACACCATTCCGATGGTTCAATTGCCAGATTCTGGGAAGGGTCTAATTGTTAACAGAATACTTTTCCACAGGGAACTGCTGAGCGTATATGAGAACTATGTCGCAATAATTCTGAAAGGGGGGCCTGACAATCAACAAACGAGGCAGAATTTCAGGAAAAAGATGGACTACATATGTCAAGTAGAGAAAGCCTTCTAACTTTGGTGAGTAAACTGGAAAAAAATAAGAACGGTTATGAGCTTTGGGATTGATTCAACTCCTTTACCGTATTCATTTGATCAAGCGCCGTCTACACATAAATTCTCGCAAAGCAAACCCGATTTTATCGGTAATAGAACTGTTCCAATACTGTTGAAACTATAGCTTTGTGTTGGGTATTCTTAGTTGAGTTGCAATAGGTCTCCAGTATTGCAGAGGCGTCAGCATTGCTCAAGTAAGTGCAACATATTCTTGATCTAGTGTGATGAGTAATCCAATTTACCTCAGACGTATCTCTTGGTCCCCACTTATCCCCAAGGGAAAGTTGTCTTATTAATTCTTCGTCAAAGACCAAATAAGGTTGAAATCTGAGTGAACGTGATCTGTCGCCTTTGATGTAGTATCGGAAAGATACTTCATGACCTGCTTGGTTAGTATAGGTGAAATTCTCGCCAATTTTTCCTACGAGTAAATAGCCAATTAACCAATACTTGTTATTTTTCGGATTTCTAGCTATGAAAAAGGCGCATTTGTTCCTCGATGAATCGTTGAGCGCAATGCCTACATACATTGCATAGTTTGAGAATATATATGCAGTGTCGCAGCCGTCCAGAAACTTTTCACAATCTTGAGTTCTGTCTTCACCATAACGTTTGATAAAGGAATCTCTGCAAACAGTTTTGTCCGAAATATCTAGGCAGGCTCCTCGAAATTGATTGTCATTCCACCAAATGTTGAATAGAAGATTGCTGTTCTCATTTCTACTTTTGAGTCTCGGAAAGCTCTGTAAAGGCTTTTTTGTTGAGATCGTTGGGTAAACAGGACCTGAATCTGTGCCTTGTGGATCGACATAACTACCGAGTGTGAAAGGCATCTCTGGAGTTTCTTTATTCTTTTCATTTTCCTGAAAACGCTTTAGTTTTTCTCTCTGACTGTTGACTCCTGTGCCAACTGCAAGCGGTTGTGCGACATCCCAATATTGCTTTACAATTTTGTATAATTCTTCTGATGACTCTTGATCCAGCTCAACGCCAAACTCTATGTTTCTTTCAAGGCCATGACGAGTTAAATTTGATGATGAAACTATCGCTCTGCTCCGATCCGATATGATGACTTTGCCATGGAGGTTAACAATGTTCTTGATCACCAAGAATCTCTGAGAACTCACCTCATTTAGAAAAACTAAGGCGTCATAATCGGAAGTTCCCGCAGCAATTGCCCTTGGATTTGCGCCAAGCAAAAAATTGAGCTGTACATCCTTGCCTGCATATTTTATGACTCTCTCTACAATGTCCAAAGAAAAGAAAGGGGACACTACGAATAGTTCATCCTTTGTTTCATTCACAAACCTGCAAAGATAATTCAGCCAAGGAGTTTGAATGATTCGAGAACGCCCGATCATTTCGCCAACCAGCCAGACTCTCCATCGGATATTTTATTACTCTTTGCTAATTTCAAATAAACGCCAAAGATTGAGAATTGTTCCCATTTTCAGATATATTTATGGGGCACTAACTAAATTAAGGAAATGCAATTATTTGTCACTTGGATGGCTTGTTGTCACGGCCACCGCCCGAGGGTTTACCTGGGTTCTTGCTCGGCCACCCACCTTTACCTTTACCCATCTCTTCACCTCATTTTCCAAGAGGTGTCATCGGGATAAAAAACTTGCTATATGAGAACTGTTTAGAAAAAAAAGAGGGGAAAAGCAGTACAAAAAGTGGTTGTACAGCATCAGTTCCCATAGAGACCAAGTCGTGTCGGGGTCGAATTAAGCAAGAATTTCTAGGGCAAGCTTCATAAGCTGACTCAAACAATTTGCCTCTCATGGTTCGACTCCTGAGCATAAAAATCTCTAATTTGTATTCATACGATCAAATTGACACTGGGCCCGCAGACAAGGATCAATCGGTATCTTTCTCGAACATCAACGTGATAGTTGGCCCTAATGATTCTGGCAAGTCAAACATTTTTAGGGCCATTAAGTTGCTCGTTGACACCGTGAGGCTTGGTTCTACAATCTCAGACTCGGACCTTTTCTCCAATCAAGCTGCTCCAAAGTTAGAGGCAGAGTTCGTGTTATCCGACAGTGAGGCTGGAGCCCTCTTAGATTTCTTGAGCGTTTACGCTGACCCAGTCTCGCCTCCAACTGCACTAATCTTTGTGCATCAGTTCAAAAACAGGAAGGTAATTCTGAATTTGATCAAGGAATTACGCGTGGAAATCACATGGCAACCGTCAAATTATGCTTCTTTGTTTCCAACAGTGACTTTCCATTTTGAAAAACTAAGATTGAAAATCCACACCAACACCCCGCTAGGACAAGCTTTTATCGCTCCTGACTTCCCGCTTAAAAATGGCTACCGAACACAAGTAAAATTCCCAGAATTCTTAGACAACTTAACTAGCGACAAGGATCCAGAACACCAATCCGCAGTAGCCCTACGGGATTCCAAAGGTTGGGCTTTTACGATAGACCCAATCTATTTGCGTAGTCTGTCCAATCCCGCCACGGACAGAGCACACGTCGAAAGACTTTTAGTCTTTGCTGGCTTGCCTCCTGACACTAGCAACGGGTTATCTTTCTCAAATTTGTTAGGGGAAATGCTTAGCTGCGCTTTTCTCTTCTCGACTGGTGGAACCATTTTCTACAGGAAGAAAACTCTGATTGAGCAAGTTCCTGATGAAATAAAAACACTCGAGCTACAAATGAGAGAGTCTGTCCGAAATCCTGCCCCATTAGAGCCTGATGGTTGGAATCTCGCCGAGTATCTTTTCAACTTGAAGAACTCAGTAGATTCTCAAGAACGCAATCGCTTTAGATTTATTCAAGAGGCATTCAAAGCGCTCTTTCCTACTCTTTCCTTTGACGTTATTTACCAGACAGCCAGAAGTTCCAGTCAGCTTGCAAGTCCAAGTAAAGATTTTCGATATCCAAGTGTCATCCTGTTTGATGATAGGAATGCGAAACAGTTCTCCCTCGATAAGGTCGGAGCAGGAATATCCGAAACATTGTTCCTGCTAACGGCATTCTTCGGATTAGAGGAGTCAGTAGTCCTGCTCGATGAGCCTGCAGTAAACCTTCATCCCGCCCAAATGAAGGCTCTCTTTCAAAAGCTGGGAGGTACGTCGAACCAATTCTTGGTAATCACCCATTCGCCCTCACTACTTCACAATCTTCTTTTTGAGAGAAGAGCCAAGGCAGTTTACATACGACGTCCAGATAGCAAAAGCGTCATTCGCATGTTAAATCCTGACGAAATTTGGCCTGATGCCCAGCTATACAAATCTGCTTATTTGTTAGACAGCAGAGTATTCTTTGCACGTCATATAGTCCTTTGTGAAGGCGAATCAGACAAGTATTTTCTTGAAGCTGCGGCAGAAGCCTTTGGTTTTAATCTCGACACTTATGAAGACATCGTGATTTTATGTAGAGGCAAAGATAACATTCCAAAATACAAAGACCTCCTTGGCAGCTTAGAGATCCCCTATGTTGTGATTGCAGATGGCGACGGAAATGACAAGGAGACCCTCGAAGAGAGAGCTCAGGCATATGGGTCATCTAAAAGCTACACAATAATTGGTTCAGGCGGTCCCTTTGCGACGCCAAAGGATCAAGTTTTCTTCTTTGAAAAAGATGTTGAAGCGTTTATGCGCAGTATGGACGCCGACCTTTACGCTGAAGTTGAATCATCGCTTGCTGAAGAAAACCTTAGCGCATGTAAGCCGATATTTGCGCATAAGTTCGCCACTAGTTTGCTTACAAAAGACCCGCATTCACTTGACTCAACAATTAAGCCGCTGCTTCGATATGCCTTTGAGGTTGACAAAAGAAAACAATGCCAGGAGAATAATCAATAAACGACGACATCAAACAGGCGACGATCTTTCAAGAATTAGGCAAAACGCTTTAAAGTCGAGTGCCGAGATGACATATCGGCGCAGGAGAGAGTTGGCTAAACAGAACCGCCATCGAATATTTCCCATTCTGTAAACCGTCTTTTTATAGGCATCTTTAATGTATTCTATTATTTATTGTCTATAATTTAACGGTTGAACTCAGTTGAACATAAAATATCTTCAAGAGTACGAAATGCATGAACTTTCAGAAAATAATAAGTTACTGCAGGATATTCAGGACGGGAGGTTCTGTGTCGGAGAAGACAAATACCCGGCAGATGAGCGATTTCCTAAAATTCAATATCCAACTGCTAGAATTCCGTTTGGAAGGACCTCAAGCTTAACTGCTTTGTACCCTCAAATTCCTTTTTGCGGCTCTCTAATTGTTCAAATCCCACCACTCCCTAAGCAAACTTTTGAAGCTGAGTTCGGTACCCTTTCCGAAATACCTAAATTGGTGGAATTTGCAAAGGAAACAGGAAGGCTACAGTTTGAGATAAATGCGCCGCCAACCTTTTATGCTGACCTTGATTTCTTAGACCCTATTTTTACAGAACTAAAACCCCCGTACGCCTGCGGAATCCCTTCAACAGTTTTCTTTTCCGAAAAGGAATTCAATCGAGTGCGCCAAGGCTTTGTATCCTTAGGTCATCTTGGCTTCTTTAATTGGCTAAAACAACAACCCGTAGTGCTCCGAGCAGGCAAAGACGCGCTGGTCTACACTCTTGTAACAATGGAGGTTACGTATGCCTTTCTGAAACTCGGTAAGCATGCTATTGCTGAGGAAATTGAAAATCAGTTGACTGATGACTATGGCAAGGCTTTTAGCTTACTGACCATCGCAAGGATCTTCATTACCGACCCCATAAGGGATATGCGCCGTGATTCGTGTAACTTTTCGCTTGACGACCTCCAGCTCAGAGAAGCCCTTTCAGCAGGGTATCAATCATCAGAAATAAGCTTCCCTTACGAGATTGGAAAATTTTTAATGACTAAATTGACTTATGCACCTTTAAGTTTGGATGCTTGCAAGGAACTCATATACCATTACGACGCATATGACCTCAGGAAGTTGCAACAGTCTCTCAATGAAGCTATAGTCAACACGAAACCTGATGTGCTTAAAGAAAAATCCGATGCTTTGTCTGAAATATTAGACAACATTTGGAACGATAAATCATTGGAACGAAAGGTAAAATCTATTCAAGCCGGTATTCCGCTCTCCATGGCTGCAATAGGCAATGTCGCTGCTGGTCCAATCGGCGCGGCTGGAGGCTTTCTTGCTGGATTGGGCTACACTGTCTTAGACAAAGCTATTGACATAGGAACAAGCGGTCTCCCTGAGCGGCTTGCGAAAATGCTGAGCAAAAGTTACCAAGTAAACATTTTCGATTTCAAAAAAAATTACAATAAAAAATAGAGAAAAAAGAGAAGTGTGCGGGTGACATCACGACTGCGGTGAGGGTTCAAACCAAACCTCCATCTCCATAACAAAACTCAGAAGAAAATTCGCAACAAAAAAAGAAAAAAGGGAACGCAAAAACGCGAAAAGGTTAATGTCGATATCGACAGCGGAGTGCTAGACCAAATGAAGACTACGACCAAATTTATACTTTTGAAATTAAATTGACGCATCAAAAAAAGGGAAGGATACAGTATAAATGTTCTTCTGGAGGCGCGAGTCCTTCCGATGGCGCCAGAAGGATTAAAACGAAGATGCACATCAATAACTATGTCTGAAAACTGCGCAAGAACAAGATCAAAAATCCGATTGAGTATCTCTTTTAAAGAGGGGCTAGGGCATGCTTGAGAGCCACTGACTCTTTTTTAATCTTCTTGGCGCGTTCCTCCAAGTTTTCTAATAGGATTAGGTCTTCCCAAGCTGGGTGCTCGTTGACGCTTCCTTTTTCAATTTTCCCCTCAAGCTCTGAAGCACTTTTAACGTCGTATCTATTCTTTATTTCAGTTATTTCAGCAAAACAAGCCCTTAACTGCGCCTCAAGTAGCTCTTCTAATCCCTTTTTTACAAGTTCTTTCGGCGGAACTCCTAAGACTTTGGAAATTCTTTCTACCATTGCCTCGTTTTCAGCCATACCAATCACATATGGAACAATAATACGGTGGTGAACCTATAAACTCATCTTTTTCTGACTTGAGTGAATTGTTGCCAAATAAGGCTAAGTTGCGGGGGTGAAGCTGAAGCTTTTTATTACGACGGCAACGGTTTTTCCGTTAGATGACGCGAGCCCGTTGAGTAACCAGATGTTAATGTTTGCTTGGTCGGCGTTGATGCAACAGCTCAAGAGCAACAGTACACCTACGCCAAAAACGGACACCTACAATTTAGCCACCCACAAAACAGCCACGATGACATAACATGGGCACTAGCCCTAGCAGTGGCACACAGCATGCAAGTGCCCTCTTCAGGGGCAGGTGCCGTGATGCTTCCGCATTCAGAAAAGGTTGAGCCTATTTTTCTATGATTGTGCAAAGTTTTTATTGCGCTTATGGTACTACTATTGTGGTGTTACTGAATGGGTAGTCAGGTTACTGTTTCTGCGAAAATCCCAAAAGAGCTGAAGAAAAAACTGAATGACTTTGGAGTTAACGTCAGCGGATTGATGCGTGAAGCCTTGCAGTCCGAAGTTAAGCGTTTAGACCGGGAACGATTAAGAAAACTGGCGGATGAAGCTGGCGCAATTCTCCAGAAGATTCCAGAAGATGAACTCGTCCAATCTGTCCGAGAAAGCAGGGACAGCCGATGACAAAGCCTTCCTTGCTGTTTGATGCCAGCAGCATCTTAACCCTTGTAAGGGAACTTCGACGTGACGCCGCGGACAAGCTGGCGGATGGAGCAACAATATCTTTGGCTTACTATGAAGTTGGCAACGCATTATGGAGGGAATGCTTTTTGCTCAAAAGAATAAGTCGTGGGGAAGCTGAAGTTTTACTCAAAGATATATACGAAATCATGGGGCAAATGACGGTGGCGTCGCTTCAAAGTGAAAATGAAGGAAACGCTGTGTTAGACATTGCTTGCAAATTTAACTTATCCTTTTACGATTCAGCCTACCTTGCTGAAGCAGACAAATCCAAAAGCACATTGGTAACAGACGACAAAAAGCTTGCAGCCATGGCGCAGAAGGCTGGCGTAAAAACCTTAACAAGCAGAGAATTTATGATTTGAATAGGATCAAGATGGCATGAATATGACTAGGAAGGGCAAAAACATTTTCAGTTTGGCTGGAAGCGGCGTCGGAAAAGGCAATACCGACGAGCTAAAGAGAATGCTGGACCAGATGAGAGATGAGGATGCTCTTAAGGAAACGGTTTAGGCGACGGTTACTTCTTTTTTCGCTAAACCCTCAACCATAAGCGGAACAATCTTGCTGGCTCTAAGAATCTCCAGAAAAAGCGGCTCACCCTTATCATCAACGTGCAATATCATGTCGCCTACTTCTTCAGCGTGAGAAAGCTTACCTTCCTCTTTAACAACAATGGTAAGCACGTCAGAGTCATCATCATATTTTATTTTATAGGTCATAGCGCTCCCGCCTAACAGGATGAAACGTTATGACAACTAAAAAGGGTTTATCGTTTTGAACCCAGTAATCAGCCAATCAAGCAACAACACATCTACGCCAAAAACTGGCACCTACTGTTCAGCCGTCCAAATACAGCCATGACAATATGACATTGGCACTAGCCCTGGCAGTGGCGGCAACATCAGAAATTGAAAAAAGGGTGTTTAGGCTGGTATTGTTTCGGCTTTTGGTTGTTTGGCTGGTTCTTCGTTTGCGATTTCTTTGTCTGCGATTTTTTGGCATTCTTGGGCTGCCAGTTCTAGGGCGAATTTTTGGAGGAGTCGGGATGCCGCGTTTTCGGTGTTAAGTTTGTACATTTCCGCGCGGCCCACGGTTCTTGTTTGTTTTATTAATCCTAATTGTTCGAGTTTTTCTATTTCTCTTAAGGCGTGTCTGAAGCTTACTCCGCTGTTTTTGGCTATGTCGGCTTTACTGTAGTCGTAGTCTTGAAATAGGGTTAGGAAGTCTAGTATTTTTGCTGGGGCTATGCCGTTGTAAAGGCGTTCTAGTGGTCCGCTTTCCAGGGCTTTTTCGTTTTTGTTTTTTGCCATTTTGTTTTCTCCTTCAATTCATATTTGCGGTTATCCTCAAGTTTATGCTTAAGTATATCCGTGAATATTTTTATAAACGTTACGTTAATGACAGCTCAATGTGACATTCAGGTAAGCATTAATTCATAAGTGTGACATATAGGTAATAATTAAGGCGAGCAAGCGGTGATAAGCGAGCGAAGGAATACCCAAAGCTAAACTTCACTTGATTCTCACGAGCTTCAACGGCTTATTTTTCCGTTTTGTGTTTTGTATGGGTAGCTTGTTTTGGGTTGCTTTTTTGGTTTGGGGGTTGAAGGTTTTTGCGGGTTGCGACTTTCGGATGGGAGGATTGCGACTTTCCATGTTGAGTCTATGTTGAAGTTATTGTCGGTTTTGGGCGCGGCGGCTTTCTCGGCGGGGCATGGTTCAGAGTTTGTTTGAGTCTTGGTTTTACGTTTTAGGCGAAATGTCCTTTGGTCTTCTCCGCCAAGGATTTTTGTCGATTAGTATTCTGAGTTTTGACATATTGCCTTTTCGAAACTTGGCTTATATAGTGTGTAGCGATATTTGCGATTTAACAAGCAACAAGAAAGGAAGCGGGAAGGATTTGACGATTCTAGTTCAACAGATGGAAACGCGTTACTCAGCGCAGCTGATAATTGCAGCGCTAAACGAAGCGCCAGGAATCGGGCTCACAATAGCCGAGATGAAGGATACTCTTGGTGAAATTCCAGTCTTAGTCGTAGATGGCAAGAGCAGCGACCGAACAGTCGAGATAGCTAAGAATCTGGGTGCAAAGGTTGTTTGCCAAGACGGCATTGGCAAAGGCGACGCTTTAACTAAGGCTTTTGAACATGCCGACCTAAACGCGGATTATATCATTCTTACTGACGCAGACTACACTTACCCTGCTGAATACGTTCCAGCTATGATAAAAGTGCTCGAAGAAAACCCGCTTATAGGCATGGTTTGCGGCAACAGGCTCAACGGGCAAGTTGACAAGGAAGCTTTGCATGATGTTTTCCACATTGGCAACATGCTGCTGGCTTTGGCACATAACTTGCTTAACGGAGTGCCGCTTCAGGACCCGCTGACTGGACTGCGAGTAATACGCGCCGAAATCTTGCGAGGGAGGCAGCTGAAATCCAAGGGCTTTGACATCGAAGTCGAGTTGAACCATCTGGTAGCACAGTTGGGCTTCACGATTAGGGAAATACCAATTCGCTACAGAGCGCGATTAGGCGAAAAGAAACTGAAGGTAAGTCACGGCGTCACTATCCTGAAAAGAATATTGTTGGAAACAGCTTATTAGAATTGATACAAGTGCAGCCGTGACATCAACGTTTACACTAAGCCGTTTTCCGAAAATAGGCTAATAGGAAAGAGAAGAAGCACTAAGAAAGACCATCCTATCTTAGGTTGAGGCAGGCGTGAAGCTGAAGCTTTTTATCACAATTGCGACGGTTTGCCCGTTGGATGGTGCGTGTCCGTTTAGCAGCCAAAGGTTAATCATAGCCATTGCTCCTGTAGCGTTGACGCTGACTGGGCTGGTGAACGAGCTGACTACGCTGGATTTTGGCGGGCTGGTTATGCTTGGTGTTCCTTGCAAGCTTTCGAAGAACACCTTGTTTGTGGACCACGTGAAGAAATGTGTTGAGTAGCTGCCTGTCAGTTTGGCGCTGAGCGACTGCTGATTGTATCCTGCCGTGTAGGGTTCAGGCTGGACCGTGTACCACAGGTTATTTCCAGTTCTGGCGCCCCATGTTGAGAGTTCGATGTCGACTTCGTGGGAGTCGTCTTTGTAAGCGAAGAGCCCCAGCACCACGTTTCTGTCGAGGGCAGCTGCGTTGTTTGAAATCACATAGCTGTATGTACCGTAGCCGAGCGTTTGCACAGTGTTTAGGTTAACGCAGTACCAATTGTTTTTTACGTGCGTAAGCTGAACGTGGAGCCAGCCGTTGCTGTCAACCCAAACGTTGTTGGCGCTGCTTGACCAATGGTTTGGTCCAGGGTCCCAAGTGCTTGAACCAGTGTTTTCAGCACTCCACACGTACCCTGAAAAAGGAATAGTGCCAGTCGCCTGATTTACAACGATATTTCCAGAACCCGCTTTTACCAATGATAGGGAGAAAATTGAAACCAAAATCATGCTGAATATAAGAGTTATCGCCAAAAGTTTCTTTCTCATTTAAGGTACTTTCCCTGCGATTTCAATTTGGCCGCCTCGGATGCGCTTGTACGCGAAAATTCCAGACGAAAAATGGGAAACTATCATGCATATAATAGTGTACCGTGAGACAACCAAAACTTCGTCGCCGTAGACGTTAACACGCGATGTGGATATAATGGTTTGTAAGCATGTCTAATTCAATAACTGGCAAGCACTCGGGCACTTACATCTACTCTGCATGGACGTCACAACGAAAAGGGACTGAATTGTCATCAGTCAGGGAGAACTTTACTATAATGGCTAGGCATTTCCTATTTTAATCGAAAAGTAGGGTTTGGCGAACCAGCTTTGTTAACCCATGCGGCTACCTAAAAAGTATTGGGAAGAGCGAGGAGAGAGATCATGCCGCATTTTGGTTAGCTGATGATTCGCCAAACAGACTATGCGGGTTTTCTTGCGCAGTAGTCTAATTGATTAAGAGAATAAAAGAATATGTGACTGCATCATACAACCAACATTTAAGGCAGTTAGCTTTAAGTGGCTTTATCTCAACCGCCATTTTGAACCCGGTACAATAACAAAAATATGCACTCTATTCTTCTGGGTCTTTAACCCTTTACCTTAAATAATAAGGCGGATAAAAGATAGAGACTCAGATAACGGCGATGCTCATGAGCTTACGCTTGAATCCTGAATACAGCAAACTGTTGCCACAGATGTCTGAGGAAGAATTCGCCGAGCTGAAAGCATCCATAAAAGCGGAAGGTCAACATTACCCAATAATTGTGAATGAAGACCTTGAGGTTTTAGATGGACACCACAGGCTCCGTGCGTGTACCGAACTTGGGATTGAGCCAGATTTTGAGGTCCGCAGGTTTGAGGACAAGTTGCTTGAGAAGAAATTCGTTATCGAAGTAAACCTTAGGCGTCGCCACCTCAACAATTTTCAGCTCGTAGAGCTTGCAGTGCCCTTGCTGGAAATTGAAAGAGCGCTTGCGAAGAAGCGTCAGATTAAGGGAGGCAAGGACGGGAGAGACTTGCAGTTGGGGTTAGCGTCAGATGACTTTGAGCCCGAGTTCAAGGCTAAGGCAACTGAGGCAGTAGCGAGAAAGGCCGGTGTTTCAACCCGAACCTTCGAAAGGGGCAAAAAAATTCTTGAAAAAGCAAGTGAAGACGACAAACAAAAACTACGCGAAGGAAAAGCAAGCATCGCCAAAGTTTACAGCGAAATCAAAACCAGCGAAAACGCTCAAGTAGAGAAAGCGGAGGTACCCACTCAGAAGCCGGAGAGCCCACGTGACATTCAAAATATTGCGCAGCTACAGGCTTTTTTGGAGCTTCTGCAGAAGCAGGAATTATTCTGTCCTTCATGCGGGAATGCCATGTTTGCTTGTAGCAAATGTCGTAAAACCCTGCGGGAGCTGTTGAAATCCAAGAACGCTTCAGAAAATGCACCTTAGAAAAAATGGGTCAAGGCTCGTTCTGTGATCTTTGACTTCTCAAGTAAACTACTTAAATTTAGGGAGCGGTTTCTCGCGTCTAAAAAGTTTAATTAATTTGGTCTGTTACTAGTAACTGGAGTTATTTGAATGGTGCAAGCTTATATTTTGCTTAATGTTGAGCCTGGTGCAGAGGGCAAGGTGCTGGAACGGCTTAGGAGCCTTGATATTGTAAGTGAAGCTTACGTTTCCTATGGCGTTTATGACCTTGTAATTAGGCTCAACGCTGACACTATGGATCAGCTAAAAGATGCTGTATCACATAAAATACGAACTACCGATCAAGTCCGATCTACAGTAACGTTGATACTAATAGAGCAATAGTCAACAGGGCATCCACAAGCAAATTTGAGCCTTCTTTCGCAGCTCAAAATGTACACTTAACCCCAGCAAAACGTATACACTATTTTTTAAACAAGCGAATTATTCAAATTTGAAACTTGGAGTTAGGAAAGCACCTAGCGCTCAAGCAAACTTTTTATAAGCGTCGAACCTTTTAGCGGAAGAAAAAATTCCTCTAAGGCGCTA